>NZ_JAFCXB010000002.1:0-604248 GCF_049897865.1 Staphylococcus sp. Y174-1
GCCTTGGTAAGCCGTTACCTTACCAACTAGCTAATACGGCGCGGGTCCATCTATAAGTGATAGCAAAACCATCTTTCACTTTAGAACCATGCGGTTCCAAATGTTATCCGGTATTAGCTTCGGTTTCCCGAAGTTATCCCAGTCTTATAGGTAGGTTACCCACGTGTTACTCACCCGTCCGCCGCTAACGTCAAAGGAGCAAGCTCCTTATCTGTTCGCTCGACTTGCATGTATTAGGCACGCCGCCAGCGTTCATCCTGAGCCAGGATCAAACTCTCCATAAATGAATTATGATGTTTGATTAGCTCATAAAATACTAATTTGTGTTATCTCTAACACTTGTTTTGAACCAACAATTTAATGTTGCGTTCGGAATTAACGTTGACATATTGCAATTCAGTTTTCAATGTTCATTTAAATAGTTGCTTCATTACTATATCATTTTTGTTGACAACTTGTCAACAAAAAATTAATATTTTTTAAATGAGTAATTAACATTACTTTAATAATATTAAATTATTATTAAGATTATTTCAAGTATATTTTTTACACTTTTTATAATTTCTTTAAATAATGTTGTTGCCGTTTTTGACGACTTTTAAATAATATCAATTCCTCAATGGAAAGTCAATATTTAATTTAAGATTTTGTGATTTCTTTCGTTCGCTTATTTAGTAGCAATTGTTTGCCACAAGAAACTATTCTACCACCATTTTAAAAAATTGCAATAAAAAAATGGATAGAAATTAAAATAATCTCTATCCATTACTGAAATGACTTATTTTGTCGTTTTATCAATGATTTGTTGTGCCATGGATTGATAGATTTCACCGAGTCGATCATCAGCTTGATAAATTGAAGGTGCAAAGTCTTTTGGATTCCAAGATGGTTGTTCTAACGGGAGATGTCCTAGCAAGTCAGTTTGTAGTTCTTCTGCAAGTTTTTCTCCGCCACCAGTACCGAATACATATTCTTTATTCCCTGTTTCTTTACTTTGGAAATAAGACATATTTTCGATTACACCTAGAATAGAATGTTCTGTATGTTTAGCCATTGCGCCAGCACGGGCTGCGACAAATGCTGCTGTTGGATGTGGCGTTGTCACTATAATTTCCTTACTTGAAGGTAGCATCGTATGAACATCTAATGCAATATCTCCTGTGCCTGGAGGTAGATCTAAGATAAGGTAGTCTAAATCTCCCCATCTAACTTCTACAAAGAAATTAGTTAACATTTTACCTAGCATGGGTCCTCTCCAAATCACTGGTGCATTCTCTTCTACAAAGAATGCCATTGAGATCACTTTCACACCATGACGTTCTACGGGAATGATTTCTTTGCCTTGTACACCTGGTTTCTCATCAATTCCCATCATATCTGGAACACTAAAACCGTAGATATCAGCATCTACTAAGCCTACTTTTTTACCTTCACGCGCTAATGATACTGCTAGATTAACAGCGACTGTTGATTTACCAACGCCCCCTTTACCAGAAGCAATAGCGATAAATTCTACTGGATTATCTTTTGAAAGTAATCCTTCAATGGTTTGATTTTCGTTTTCGCCAGAGCCACGATATTGCTCAACAACATCACTCGGCAATTCTTCAAATCTGATGCCAACCGTGTTTGCTCCATTTTCCTTTAATACTTCTACAATAGCCATTTGCAAATCTAATTGCGGTTGTCCACCTAATTGCGCCATTGCTACTTTAACACTAACGTGTTCTATCTCTTCTTTAATAGTAACTTCTACTATTCCATCTGTTTCTTTTAATGGTACATCTATTATTGGATCTTTTAATTCTCCAACAAGTTCTTTAACTTGCGCTATCGTTAACACAAAGCGTCCCCCTCTTATTTAAATATCAATTATATTTTAACAAACAAAACTAACATTTGCTTTAAATAGCTTAATTTAAGTATAAATATAATTTGTTCAATAAAAAAGCAGTTAGCTCAATCTATTCTTAATATTAGAATAATAAGCTAACTACTTTCACTTTAGATCAATGTATTTAAGTTGTTTGGAATTCAAAATATGCAATATCTTCCTTATGTTTAAGAATATAATGTTCACTTACATTATTTATTTTTTTGATTTAAATTTTTACTATCCGGATAAAATATTTCTTTACAGATGAATAATACGCCAATAATTAATACAATTACCCAAAAGTCGATGTCGATATAGGTATAATGTATGTGCACTATAAAATAAAACAACAATGTAGTTACTGAAAACGTAATTAATTGAAAGGTAAGTCCTTGAAAGTAAGGATTTTCAGGTAATTTTTTTCTAAAATAATCCATTAAATTTTCTACAATGAATAAATTGAAATAGCCTAATACAATATAACTACCGTAATATATCAAGTTATCGTAAAAACTTTTATTATAACCAAAATATGCAAGATGAAAGTAGATTAAAATTCTACTTAATCCGTATAAACCAAATCCTAAAAAAGTTAAAAAAATCGCACCAGAAATAATAAATACAGAAAGCACAATAAGCGTTGTTAATAAATATCTTAAATATTTCATAGCTTACTGTCCTCCCTTTCTTAATCAATCATTGACTATATAAACATATATTTTCTTATATGTGATATGAATGCATTATATATCTTACCATTATAACTTTATATGACCAAACGACAGAAATTCAACCTACTATATTATCATTTGTTATTCATTTTAAACAAAAACACTTAGCAATGTTAAAACATGTTAAGTTAATGTATCTTGTTTTCGATATGTGATGGACCATAATATTATAAGTATAAACAAGATGACAAAGCTCAAAATTACAATGTTATGAATATGCAAACCAATAATTGGAATAGATAACGCATAGACATAGCCCATAATTGTCGATCCGACTGAATTACCCAGGCTCTTAGTCAAAGTGTATAATGACATCATACGCTTCATATTTTTAGGAGAGGTTTCTTCTTGTGTGATAACACTATTTTTAGTATAAACTGTACCAAAGCTTATACCTGCTAATAACAAACTACAAGCAATAAAAATTGGAGAGTTAGTTCCTATAAATACTAAAATGCCACAAAGCATTAAACATGTAAATGCAAATATATATAATGCCTTCCTAGTCATTTTTGCTTCTATTTTATCTAAATTAAAATTCAATACTAGCCACGCAAACGAAATTGGAAAAATAACAAACCCACTTTGTAATGGAGATAAGCCAAGATCTTCTTGTAAATAAATTGGCATATAGAGGTTATAACCCATAAGTATAGTTGCATATGCAAAATCAGTAAAAAATATTAAAACAATTGTTTTATTAAATTCTTGCACTGGTATAAAAGGTGTTTTTATTGTCTTTTCATTTCTATATAACACAACACCGACAACCGTAGCTAATATGATTGAAATGATATTTAAATAAATATTGGCTGTATACATCACTGCAAATATTAAAAAGAATACAAAAGTATAAAATAACGATAAGCCTTTTACATCTAATTTAGCACTAGTTGATGTACTTTCATTCTCGAAATGAAATGTAATCACTACAAGTATGATTGCAATAATTGAAATTGGAATATTCACGAAGAATAGCCAATGCCATGTAGCAAACTCTAAAATACCGCCACCTAAAACAGGTCCTATAATACTGGATATCCCCCATACACTTCCAACGATTCCCATGATTTTATAGCGTAAAGGTATCTCAAATGCCAGTTTTGGGACAATTTGGCTTAATGCCATCATGACACCTGCACCCAATCCTTGAATAAAGCGAGAGATGATTAACATGGTAAATGTGTCACTTAGCCCTGAAAATAAACTTCCTATTGTAAATAACATAAGCCCTAATAATGTAATATATATAATTTTAGTACGATCTAACAATTCCCCAACAATCGGGTTTGCAATAACAATTGCAATAAAATACACAGCAAATATCAATGAAATAGATGACGTTACGTTTAAATCATTTTTTATAGTTGGCAATGCTAAGGAAACGATTGAAGTTTCTATTGCAGACATAAACATAATTAATATTAACGCAATAATAATGCCTAATGATTTTATATTCATATATAACTTCCTAACCCTTAAATTTTCTAACAATATCAATATCTACTTAACCATTATTTATTTATAAGTTCAACACATTTTTCAAAAACGCTCTTCAGTGCATACAACATTTAAACATGCCATAAAAAAAGCTGCTAACAATGTCAATGAACACTGTTAACAACTTTAATTATCTTACATAAAATACATGATAGCTACAAAGTGAAATACGGATGCAACTACAATGAAGAAATGCCATATCATATGAAAATACGGACGGTTTTTTTGAGCATAAAACCAAGCTCCTATTGTATAGGCAAGTCCACCAAACAATATAAATAACATAAATAGTAAAGATGAATCAAAAATAATTGTTGGCAAAAATAGTACACCAATCCATCCCATAACTAAATACATAATCAAACTTAACTTATGATTAACATTTTTTGCTAACGATTTGTAAAGAATGCCCCAGATTGTAATGCCCCACAAGACAACCATGCTAGACCAGCCAATCCAACCACCGACCAAAGTAAGACATATCGGTGTATAAGTACCTGCAATCGCGACATAAATCATACTATGATCGATTATTCTTAATATGAATTTATGTGATGATTGATTTGGCATGGCATGATATACCGTTGATGAGATAAACATTAAAAAAATACTTATTACATAAACAGAGACACTAAAGGCACCTAACACACCATATTCAAGAAAACTATGTATCGCTGCATAAGGCAATGCACATAATGCTATAAAAGCAGCCACTCCATGTGATACTGAGTTGCCAATTTCTTCCCCAAAAGTCAGGGGAATAATATCTTTAAATGTTTTAACCAGTTTATTATCTTCAGCTTCTACTGAATGAGACATGAGTGTAACCACCTTTTTATATCATATTCATGCGTTTTAAATCAGCCGTAGCCGTTTCAACACTATCTTTACCTTCTTTATTCTTAAGTGGAGAGAATTCTTCCTCTCTAGGTACCTGTAATGTTACAAAACTATGCGCATATTGGAAGATATCAAAATAAAATAGTTCAAACTTTAATGTCGGTAGTTCAATTACACCAAAGTCTTCATCTAATTGTTTTAAGTTTTTAATCGCTAAATGATATGGTAAGTCGTAATCAACAACATTATTGATAAACGCCAGTTTAAATGAGTGGATTCCAATATTAGCATTGTTAAACTCATTAGCTATTTCTGGATCTAATTCTGAATATTCTAGAACCGTGTCTTTTTGATTCGCATTGACTAACCTACCAACACTTTCCCCATCCTTGGGTTGTATGGACTTAGTAGTGATGTCCATACTTTTCTGAAATGTGTATCCTGCAAATAATGGATCTAATACTTTAACTAACACATTATCAATATTATTTAAGAAAATATATTCGACGCCATTTTCAGTCATTTCATCTAAATAACCTGATTTTGCTAATGATTTAAATACACCACCATTACCGTTTGGCGTTTCAAGAATATTACTATCCACATCCAATACCAGTTTACCCTCTTCTGACAAAGCGACAATATTATCTTGCATAAAGAAGTGTACATGATCTCTGTCGTAACCAAAATAATTTTTCGACTCGAAATATAGTTGTGTTTCTTTATCATTAATTTTACTTGTCATAATATACCAGTCGATATACTGACCTGTTTGTTCTTTTAATGCCAATAATTGTTTCGCTTGAATTTCAAACAAACTCGTATCTTCAATTTCAAATGAACCTTTTGGACCTTTGTAGCCTAACCTTGTCCCTTGACCACCAGCCATTAATAAAACTGCAAATTTGCCTTTTTTAATCGCATCAAGTCCAATTTTTTCATATTGTTCGATTTCATCAACTGTAAATTCGCTTTTCACGTCATATTTGACTTCATTAACAGAAGAAACATCATCAATTACCTTTTTATTCAAGTATAAATCATTATATAAATTTCTAATATCAGCTAAATTTAATGATTCAAGTTTTTCAGATAAGTGTTCTTTCTCATTTGAACTCATTAATTTTTCAAACTCAATGAGATGTTCTTGATTAAACTTTTCTAGCGTTTTCTTATCTAACATGCTCTCTCTCCTTAATATCCATTTAATCAGATATAATTTATACCTTTTTTATAATATGGATATATCATTTCACTATATGTACTTTATATTATTATGATTCTTAGGACAACCATAATTATAACCAATTCAAGAATAGATTATTAAAAAATGGATGAAAAATCACATAAATTGCGCCAATGGTCAATGCACTTGCCAATGAGATATCAACTAGCCCACCAGTTTTAAATACAACTAGGAATTTCACATTAATTGGTATCGGATAAAATAACTTAACACCTCTTGGCGTTAGCATATCTAGTATAACATGTGAAAGCAATCCTAGAATAATCGTAACTAAATAGTATGATGGCGTTTGTATGACATATAGTAAACAAACAATAATTGCGATGAATAACAATGAATGTGTGAATGTCCTGTGCCCAAATATCATTCTAATGAAAAAACTAATCAGTTTAAATCGTCTTCCTATCTTGCTTTGGGTATGACAAATATCAGGTACTAAACTTGATATGACTGCAAGCGTAATAACTGTAATCGAAGTAAACAAATCTGTATGAAAATATTCTATAGTTAAAGCCCCGACTAATAAGCCGCATGATGCATGTGTTTTACCTGTCATTTTCACTTCTCCTTATCATTAATATTTTAGCATAATCACACGATTAATGCGAACATACTTTCGTAAAAACATATGAGTATAACCTTTTTCGAAAAAGTATCACACAATAGCTTGAAAACGATTGCAATATATTGTATGATATATCTACAAATTATTTAAAGGATGTGTTCGAGTTATGGCAATGACAGTAAAAAAAGATAATAATGAAGTAAGAATTCAGTGGAGAGTTGCAGATATCAAAATTCCAACAAGTGAAATTAAGAACATTTCACAAGATCAAAATATCCATGAAGTACCAAAACTCGATAGAGATAAAGTTTCGAGAATCGGTTCTACATTTGGAAAAACGAACCGCGTTATCATCGATACTGATGACCATGAATACATTATTTATACGCAAAATGATCAAAAAGTTTATAATGAAGTTACCAAGTAATTCATATAATAACTTCACTTAAATAAAATTAATAAAAAGAGGTATAACGAGTAAATTTAAATTTTACTCGTTATACCTCTTTTCTTCTATAACAAATGACCTAATGAGATTTTCACTTTGCTATAAATAGCTTGAACCATTTACCGCCTTTCAATTGTAATCTGCTCGCTAATTAATAAGCGTTCTCAATTACCTTCTTAAATCAACAATGCTATAATATATTTATATTAATGAAAGAAGGTGTGCAGCATGTACGTTGTAACAAATCGAATCGATGTTAAAAAAGGCTTCGCAGAAAAAATGGCATCAAAGTTTACTCAAGGTGGTAAAATCCAAGAATTAGAAGGCTTCCAAAAAGTTGAAGTTTGGCTTATTGATGATGAAGCAGATTACGATCAAATGTATATCAATACTTGGTGGGATTCTGAAGATGACTTTAAAGGTTGGTTGAAGAGCGATGCTTTCAAAGAAGCACATGAAGGTAAATCAAAAACTAAAAGTGACGATTCACCTATCCTAGGTAATAAAGTAGTTAAAGCAAATGTGATTTCAGAGCTCTCATAACTCTGACGTTATATTAGCGATACCAGTACCGGTAGTTTTTACAGTTCATACATTATATGACAAATTAAAAATAGCCATAAAGTATCTATATTGATAGATTGCTTTATGGCTTTTTGTATGACAATACTTTAGTAATACAATGTGATATTTAATCTGTAAAGGCGCCTATTAATTGAAATATAAATGTGCCATCAATGAAATAATAGGTAACGCAATGATCGTTCTAATTAAGAAAATAACGAAAAGCTTAAAAATACTCACAGGTATCTTTGATCCTAAGATCACACCGCCTACTTCTGATAAGTATATTAATTGAGTAATACTTAATGCACCAACTACAAATAAAGTAATATCATTACCTACACCTTCAATTAAAATAGATGGTAAAAACATATCGGCAAATCCAATTAATACAGTCTCTGAGGCTTGTACAGCTTCAGGAATTTGTAGTAATTCTAAAAATGGTACAAATGGTTTACCAATAATTGAAAATAAAGGCGTATATGTCGCGATAATTGTAGCTAATGTCCCTACACTCATGACTACTGGCAAAATAACGAACCACATATCAATCACTGTTTTAAAACCTGATTTGAAAAATAATCTAAAACCAGGTGCTTTAATACCAGTTTCTGTAGCCATGTCAAATCCATGTCTTAATGGCGTTTTGTTTTCTGGTAGCTGCTCAGTTCTCATTTCCTCAGAAACTTCTTTTGCATATTCATCTTTAATAGATTTTAAAGGCCAAATCCTTGGTAAAATAAATGCACACACTAAACAAGAAATAATAACCGTTAAATAAAAATAAAAGAAATGGTTTTGCATGTGCACAGTTTCTGCAACAACAATTGCAAAGGTAAGAGATACAACACTAAATGTAGTTGCAATCACTGTTGCTTCACGTCTTGAGTAGAATCCTTCTTCATATTGTCTACTTGTAATTAAGACACCTACCGTACCATCACCAATAAAAGATGCTAAATTATCTACTGTAGAACGACCCGGCAATGTGAATAATGGTCTCATAATAGGTCTAAATACTGGTCCTAGTAATTCCAATAATCCATATTCCATAAGCAATGGTAAGAATAGTGCAGCAAAGAAAAATACCGTAACCAACGTCGGTAGTAAACTTTCAAATACAAGACCACCTGTGTCTGCAGAATATATGACTTCAGTGCCGACTTTTAAATATGTAATCCATACAAATACAACTGCTAATATTCTCAAAATGAGCCATCCGATTTTAACATTAAATGCGTTGTACATTAATCCTTCCGGTGCTAATTTATTTTTCAGTACTGTAGAACATAATACAGATAAAATACCTGATAGTGTAATAATAATCACAATAATTAAAGGCATTGCACCTCCGATAGTGTCTTTCAAAAGTCCAGCTAAAAATGCAACAGGTAAAGTTGTTTGTTTTTCACCATCTTCAGTCACGCTTATTGGCATTAAGAATAAAATTATGCCAATTAAAGACATGATAATAAACTTAAGTCGACCACGTACAATCTGGGCTTTACTATATTGATTCACTCTATTCACCCCTTAGGTGTATTAATTTGATTTTATTTTTAAAAAACAACAGCTATAATTATAACGTATAATGTATAAATATGTAAATCGGTAATTTTTGTCTATTTACTGTCATTTTAAAAAAGTAGAATCGATTCTATAAGCATAGAATTAATTCTACTTTAAATGAAAGCGATTACTTTTGCAATTTACATCCTATTTCTTTACTTAATTTAAATTAAATTTTTCTTAATAAAAATAAAAAGTATGGTACACCTACAATTGCCACAATCACCCCTACTGGAATATCAAGGGGCGGATGGACGCCTCTTGCAATGCAATCACTGATTGAAAGGAGTAAAGCCCCAATCAACCCTGACATTAGCGTAATATGAATGTGTTTATGACCTACAATTCTTCTTGCAATATGCGGCGCTATCAATCCTAGAAAACTCAATCCACCCACAATTGAAATAGATGCACCGGCTAAAATGACAGCTAATAATAGAAGAATCATTTTAATTTTTTTCACTTTTGTCCCTAATGCCGTTGCAATATCATCACCTAATGACAAAATATCGAGTTGATGACAATAATATAGAATAATCGGAAGTGCGATGATAAACCAAGGCAAAATAACCCAAACATTCATCATACTGTGACCATACAAACTACCTGTTAACCAAACTAATGCCGTATTTGCATCCATTGGATTTCGAATTAATAAATATTGCACAATTGCTGTACAAATCGCACCAATTGCTAAACCTATAAGTGCAAGTTTTGAGCCTTGAACATTAAACTTAGATATCAATACAGTTAATATGATACTAATACACAATGCTCCTGCAAACGAACCAAAAGGTAGTATAAACAACGGTGCAGAAGGAAACAACATAATAATTGTTACAGCAGATAAACTGGCACCTTTTGTAATACCAATAACATCTGGAGACGCTAGGGCATTTCTCACGACACCTTGTATCAATGAGCCAGATATTGCTAAACTACTACCAACAATTATTGCTAGAAACATTCGAGGTATTCTATATTCATTTAAAATAAAGTTATCATGATTAAATAAACTTTTAACCGCTTCAATTGGATTCATAAATACAGCACCGATAGACAATGATGCGATTGCAGAAATTATTAACAAAACTGTTACGATGCTATAACGCAAAGTTAATTTACCCATCATAATCTATCAACTCCTTTAATTGTTATTAATAAGAAGTATAGTGCGCCTACAAATGAAGTCACGATACCAACTGGTGATTCAAATGGAAAAGCAATTAATCGACTTAAAACATCAGATAACAATAGTAAATCTGCACCAATCACCATTGTCAGTGGAACCATTAATCTATAATCTGCACGTATATAGTGTTTTACAATATGAGGTACAATTAATCCTACAAATCCAATTGGTCCTGCAATTGAAACGGATGCACCTGCAAGTACAATGACCAATAAACCAGTGGCTATTCTTACTAATTTAACATTTTGTCCTAAAGACGTAGCTAAATCTTCACCAAGTTCCATGATTGTTAGTTGCTTAGCAATCGCAATGGCCCCTATAAATGCGAGCACAAACCATGGTATGACACCTATAATTTGTGGCCATTGTATTGTAGATAATGAACCCACAAGCCAAAACATTACCGTTGAAGTTGCATCTTCATTTAAAAGGATAATGCCTTGAGTCAAGCTAGAAAAAAATAGATGGATTGCCATACCAGCTAGTGCTAGTTTAACTGGCGTCATGCCCTTAGTGGATCCAGATAGAAAATATACTGTAAGTCCGCCTATAAATGCGCCTATAAATGCAAGTATTGTTGCGAATTCAGATAAAGCAGGTACAATCATAGTGATAAAGACGATAACAAATGAAGCACCGGCATTCACACCAAAAATTTGAGGTGATGCCAATGGGTTTCTCGTCATTGCCTGCATTAACAGACCTGCTACACCCAGGGCAGCACCAATGAATAAGGCTGCCAACATGCGTGGCATACGCACATTATGTATTAAAAATGTTTGTTTCGTGTCGGTATGATGCCATATGTAATCCATGAAATCGTTAAACGTAATATGCGACGACCCAACACTTAAATTGAAGTATATAATGACAAAAAGCGCACACACACTCACAATAAATGTGAGTGCTGTGCGTTTTCTTGTTTTTTTCTCTATTAATTTGGTTGGGTCAATGCTATTTGATTTAGTCATTTACCTGTCACCCTACTTTTGTTGATTATCCTTTTTTTCCTCTTTAGAAATATCTACTAGTTGCTTAGCAATTTCCTCAGAAGAAATAATGCCACGTGCACGTGCCCATGTATTTCGATCTACTACAGAAACACGATTATTTTTCACTGCATCTAAATCTTGCCAAACTGGATCGTTTTCTTGTTTTTTAAGATTTGGATCGTTTTCACCTTTGTCTGCCATAATAAACATACGTCCAGGATTAATATCTGACAGTACTTCGGCATTTAATTGTAAGTAAGGTCCTTTTAAGTATTTAGATAAGTTATCTGTTTTTGTTTTATTTAATGCATTATTAAAGCCTAATTCTTTTAATAATTGACCTACGTATGTGTTTTCAGGATGTGCAAGTAGTCCTGATTTCGCTACTACTGCAGGTAACACGGATTGTTTTTTATCCATAGTAATTTCTTTACTATATTTATCCATTAATTCATCGTGTTCTTTAAGTCTTTCTTTACCTTTATCTTCTTTACCGACTGCTTTAGCAATTGTTTTAAAGGCTTCTATATTATCTTTATAATCACTATCAAAGCTTGGTAACATAATCGTTGGTGCAATTTTTTCTAAATCTTTTTGAATACCTTTATGTCTATTCGTATCTGCAATAATGACATCCGGTTTTTGGTTGCTGATTTCTTCTAAGTTTGGTTGTTTACGTGCGCCTACAGATGTATAATCACCAATTTCTTTTCGTATTGGTTCCAAAATTCTATTCTTGTCACCATCATCAGCTACGCCTACTGGTTTCACATTTAAAGCAGCTAATGCATCAACAAATGAGAATTCAAGTGCAACAACACGTTTAGGATCTTTGGCAACTTTAGTAGTACCTCCATCATGTTTAATCGTCACACCCTCTTTATTGTCATCACCTTTATCCGATTTACTCGAATCATTATCACTGACACTACCACAGGCAGCCAGTATGACTAGTGTTAAAGTTAAAAACAGGATACCCATAATTTTATAACTATGTTTCATCGTTTTCACTCCTTAGATATGTATAATTACATATTTAATTCTATTGATAATGATTATCGGTGTCAATAAAAACTTTTAGTCTTTTTATTAAAGCTTAAAACGATTTGATTTTTCAACATTAAAATTGTTACACAAATTTTCTATGATCTCATCGTGATGATAAGCTTTTTTTAAATTAACCATATACATACTATGGGCTAATGCTTTATAACCTAAACTGAATTGTATTTTATCACCTACTTGATAGTAATCTTGATTCAATAAATCAAGCATGACATGATCACTCGTAGCACCTGCAATGCTTATATGGTGATGTAACGGTTGGATATCTTCAACAGCTGTATCTAAATTTCCTATATCCACAATCGCTTGTAAGTATTGATGTCCGGTAGCAATATTCATTCGAGGTTTAATTTCTACAATTTCCGCTTCTAAGGTTATTGCATTTTGATATAAAGAAGCTATGGATTGATTTGTTGTTGTTTCTACACCTCTAAATAAAGTTTCACCTATTCTTAACTCATTAATTCTGCCAAAATCTCTATAAAGCATTTGGGGAATCATACTCGAATTGCCACCTGAAATAATTGAAAATTTCATATTTGTCTCACGTTCCACTGAATCTACAAATTGATTGATTAAAGCCACATCTTCTTCTGTAGGTATGACTGATTGAAAACACATAAAATTAAACGCAAGACCAACGATTAACACATGGTGCATGTACAAAATTTCATTAATATAATCAATGATGTCATAGGTAAGAATGCCCTCTCGACCGTCTTTCCAATCTACCATCAACAATATTTTATGTTTTGTACCTTTTTCCCTAGCGATATCATTTAATCGTCGAATCGTTGTTATTTCAGTTTGGATACTGATATCCGTTTGCTGCACGACATCGTTTAATTCGCTTCGACTTGGCGTCCTAATCATCATAAAAGATAGATCTTCATTTTTACTTTTAGTAATGTTCTCAATACGGGCATCTGCAAAGTGTGTCAATCCGATTTCTTTGAGTGTTTCTACAATTCTATTATCACCACCAACACACTTAATTACGGGTGTAAATCGTATATGATTTTGATTAAAAATAGACGATAGCACTTGAGCATTGTATTTTATTTTTGATAAATTTATTTTTACTTGCGCCATACGTTACACCTCTTTATATATCGGATTCCTCAAATCTATTGTTACATATTGTTTCACTTTGCTTTCCATTCTCATTCTTAATAAAGCTTTAACAGTAATTGTCGGCCCAAATAGCACATTTCTTAATTTTTGGGCATGTGGTTTATGGGGATCAATTGCTTGTTCTACAATTTCACTTACAATCTCAAATAGCTGTGTTTCTTCAACCCCATCATATTGAGAAAAATGATGAATCAGTTCCGCAATTTGATTTTGAATTACAGCATGTTGAAATTTAGCAATGACTGATTCTATATTTTCTGCTATTAAACTTTTATTTGTAAGCGTGATATTGGGCAATTTTTGTTGTAATGTTGATAAATCAATTCTTGAACCACCTAAATCTCTAATAATAAATTGCATTTGATAATTAGGACCTAAATTAACAATTGTATTTTGCATATGTGCTTCTAACGCAATACCATAATCTTGTATATAGGCTACTAAAGGATCAATCAATGTTTTGGTATAAACACTGAGAAATTTCTTAATCGTACCCTCTGTAATTTCATCATTAATCCAATTCAAATAACTATCTACTGTTATTTGGTTATCAACTGGATTTCTATTGACTAAACTCGCTGTCACTATAGTTGTACCATTATCAGCCAAATAGGGTTGATGTCTGACAATACAAGCCAAATGACGTGCAATATCAGGCTCCGTCTTAGCATGAATACCAAACGGCTCCATAGAAACATGCAGTTGAGGATATATATCTAGCATATCCTGTAATTCATAACTGAGTTTAGGCCCATCTACCGTTGTCACACTAGACACTGTACGTACTGCACTTGTGGCTTGTACATCAACTGGTAACTTGATATGGTAAGGTTTCCCTATTAATTGCATCGTTCTAAATGATAGTGTTGCTTTTGCTTCAACTTCAAAAGGTGTTGGTAATAAATACTTAGATTCAATCCATTCTGCAAATTGATGCGGAATAACCTTTTCATACTGCCAAGGGTGTACAAACATTAAACTATAATCATTTAATTCCAAGTCGTGAACATCCAAGAAGGCTTTTAATTTATAACGATATTCAGGAACAATCTCATCTAAAATGAAGTCCGTATCGTTTTCCATAGATGTTATGACACAATGTTGTTTATGTATAAGCATGATTGGCAAACCAATTATTTTTTCAAATTCTGGTGCATATTGTTTAATCTCTGCTTCTGATAAAGGTAACTTCGTCTTTGATAAAGGGTGTGTTGGATGACCTTCGATGACAAGACTTTCTGAATAACTTAAGTCATTAATTTGTTCAGTATCTGCCATATGTTGAAGCCATGAAAAGAAATTAATTGTTTCAGGCATTTTTGAAAATTTAAGTGTTGCATGAATTAGCGATTGTCTATGATTAAAGTGTTCATACGTTAATGCGAACCCTTCTCTACTGGATAGCAATTCTTCAGTTAATCTTTGACTAATTGGAATATCAAAATGAGTATCCAGTACAGTTAAAAGTTGTTCTAATGAAGCAATCTCAGTCTCTACTTTACCTTTGATATAGGAGATAGCACCATAAAATTCATATCTTTCCATAGCACTCTTTCTAGATTTTTGTAATTTCAACACTTGGCCATGAATTTGCAATTCAACAAAATGCTCATACTCGTTAAAAAACATGTTTTCAGGAAAAATTTGTTCTTTAATAATTGCATTAAAAATACGATATTGTACATTTCTATCTGCTAACTGCCACGTTTGATGCATCATACAATACTGCCTCCATTTTTTCTTTGTCTACTAATCACACTAAATACGAATGCGATGATAAATGTACTTATACCCATGATGACGAAAGTTTCAATAATCCCGATAAATTCTGCCAAGAAACTCATGACCATTGCGCCTAAAGGAATCATTCCTCTGTCCATCATTACGACGCTGAGTATTTTACCTCTATGTTCTGCTTTCACTCGATGTTGGAAGTAAATTCTATTTGTAGTGCGTGCCCATTGGCTAAAAAGACCTATAAAGAATATAGATGTAAATAACAACCAAGTTTGACTGCTAATTGTACAAAGCAGTGATACTCCGAATAAAATCGAACTCACGTAATACATTTTCACCATTGATACTTTCTCTAAAATATTAGGTAAAATCATGGTTGCAATAATACCACCTATCGCACAACACGTCATAGCACTCCCAAAAATAGTCACTTGGTTGGGAAATGTTTTATCCGTTAATACTGGTAATAACGTTGTATAGGTAAATCCAGTTGCCATAATCAATAATGACGTCACAAAGATTCTAGATCCTTCTAAATTTTCTTTAAAATATGTCATCACATACTTTATGCTTACATCTGTATTTTCCTTAGCTATTATATGCTCACTAAAGTTCAATGGCAAACAAAGTATGAGTGATACAAGATAGCAAAACGCTTGAACGCCAAAACTTATTTCTGCATTGTAAGTAGCCATGATAAAACCTGCGATGGCGGGTCCAATCGATCTACAAATATTAATAATAAATGAGTGATAAGCAACAGCCTGAGTCGTCGTTAATCTTTGAGTTAAATCTGGTAGCACTGCTTGACGTACTGGTGTTTCTATAGCACTCATTATTCCCCGCCCAAGCGCATAAATTAAAAATACAACAATAGGTAGTTTTGCATGTTGAAATGTTAAAATACATAGTATAGTAGTTAATATGCAAGACGCTGATACAGTTTTTTTTAAAAGATTACCTTTTTCATATTTATCTGCCAAACTGCCCGCCCATACACTTATGAGCAAAATGGGTACGAGTCGGAAAAAATTAATTAATCCGAGATAAATTGCGTTATGATATAAAGTAAATACATACCAATTCAGCGTAATTTGTCCAATCCAGTTCCCTAAAAACAGTAAGAATGAACTTGGAAAAAAATACTTTGCCATGTAATTCCTCCTGTTTTTTTAATTGATAATAATTATCATTATCGATAATATGGATTATACAAATATCTTATACGTTTGTAAAATAATTTTTTTAGAGGTGCATTATGAATTCCAAAATAAACGACAACAATTTAATTAATAAACTTACTAATGATGAACAATACGCGCTGTCTTATATACAATCTGTAAACCCTACTTGGGCAGAGGCATTTAATTCTATATTATTAGAAAGTCGAGATAAAATTTCACAAAGATTGATAACTTCAATGCATCGGGAGAATTTAGTTAATTGCCGAGATTACAGTGAAATCATTGATACTAAACAGTTATCTTTCACAATAGCTACACCACATACGAAAGTATTAACAATTTCATTCCCACATGCACAAAGAAAGTTATATGCGCCTATTTTAGGACAACATGCCTTCGACAGAATTAATGTGACAGGGCCATTTTATTTTGAACAAAATAATGAATATCATCGTATATTACATCCAAGTGAAATATTATCGTGTATTTTATTAGAAGCACCTCACTTAGATAATGAGGCAAGTATGCAGTTCAAAGAAGATATGGATAATAGCGTAGCTAATATGGCCATAGCATTAAGTTATCAGGCGTATACACTGACTGATGATAGCGAACCATTGTGTGAACTCATTTACGCATCGGCCGATCCGTATTTAAGGTCTGAGCAAGCAGTTGTCGAAGGTCATCCATTACATCCAGGTGCCAAATTACGTAAAGGTATGACACCTGAAACTGCAATTGCTTATTCTTCTGAATTTGCAAATAACATCAAATTGCAATTTATATTAATTCATAAAAATATCGCTAAAACACATGCTTTAAATAATAATTATAATGACTTAGTCTACAATTGCTTTGATGGTTTACATGATTCAGCAGTTAAAATACTCGGTAATGACAAAGTTGATAATTACTACGCGATGGCTGTACATCCATGGCAATATGATGAAATTTTAAAACAAGATTATATTCAAGAACTTGAAAAAGGACTCATTATCCCTGTTGACTACGAATTAGATTATTTTGCAGGTTTATCATTTAGGACGCTGATGCCTGAATTACCAGAAACATTACCACATATCAAGTTATCCACTAATGTTCACATTACTGGTGAAATTCGTACTTTATCTGAACAGACAACAATTAATGGGCCACAAGTTACAAGAATATTAAATAATATTAAAACCACAGATAGTCTCTTTAAAAATATTAAGGCAGATACGATTGATGAGCTCGCAAGTATACATTTTTATAATCCGCAAGACGCCGAATCGATACAAACCATTAAAAGTGAACAATTAGGTACACTATTTCGTGAAAACATTTATAAATCTATTCAAAGCAATACCATACCGATGATTCCATCAAGTCTTGTTGCTAACTATATCAATAATAGTGAAACACCTATATGGACATTAATTAAAAAATACAAAAAAGCACATCAATTCGAGAGTTATGATGAGGCGAGTATCCAATGGATGCAATCGTATGCTCAAGCATTAATAGATTTAGCATTACCGTTATATGTAAAATATGGCATCGCTTTAGAAGCTCACTTACAAAATTCAATTGCGACATTTAAACATGATGGTTCTATAGATAAGCTCTACATTAGGGATTTTGAGGGATTACGTATTGATGAGCACTATCTAAATAGCATGGGTTATTCTACCGATACATTTCATGAAAAGTCATTAATATTAACTGATCAATCTCAAACCGTATTTAACAAAGTCTTCTATTCAAGTATCCAAAATCATCTCGGTGAACTCATCGTATCCATAGCTCAGGCTAGTGAAAGTAAAGACTTGGAGACTTCAATTTGGTCTATGATTAGCAATATGCTTCATGAAAAACTTCAAGTAATCTCACAAACTATGGATGATACGACTAGAATCAAATCAATTAAATCCATTTTATTTGCTTCGAAAATTGATTATAAATGCGTAACGACAATGAGATTAGAAGATGAAGCAGACTATTATACGTACATCAAAGTCGATAACCCACTTTACCGTCCGCTAGATTAAAGTAAAAATAGATTGAATGAATGCGTTTATATTAATTTTAAATACGAAAAAAGTACCGATAAAGCCTAGGCTTTATCGGTACTTTTATTAGATTCTCAATTAATTATTGTAAACCTTTGTCCTCATTGTTTGAACTTTGGTTTTTTTCATTTTTTTGAGACCATTCTTTTTTAGTCATTACATCTTCAACGCGCATATTAACTTCAACTACGTCAAGACCAGTAATATATTTAACTTGTTCTTTAACTAAGTCAGTTACTTTACGGAAGATTTTTGGAGCTGATTCGCCATATTCTAAAACAACTTTTAAGTCAACAGCAGCTTGTTTTTCACCAACTTCAACACTAACACCTTGTGTTACATTGTTGCTGCTACCGAATGAGCTAGAAATGTTGTCGACAAATCCGCCTTTCATTTCTAAAATACCACTAACTTCACGTGCTGCAATACCAGCAATTTTTTCAATTACTTCATCAGAAAATGATAATTTATTAGTGAACTCAGGTTGTTGATTTTGTTGCTCTTGTCTTTGTTCTTGTTCTTTCTCATTTACACCTGTTTGGTTGTCATAAGCTTGTTTAGCTTTGTTGTTATCTACTGCCATAATACATTCTCCTTTGTTAAATAAAATTTATTTTATAAATACTTAATAATCACTACTACTTTGTTAAATAAAATTTATTTTATAAATACTTAATAATCACTACTACTTTGTTACATCATTTTAATAGATTAACTCCATCGATTAAGGAAATTTAAAAAGTCTTGCTTACGGTCTTTAGTGTACCCGATTCCTATTCCAATCAAACATAATACTAAAATTAAAATTGTACTCCAAAAACCTAAAGTTAGGAATAAAATCGCAATGATTAAGAATGTCAAGAAGCCGATAATTCTCCATTTAAAAGTTTTGAAAAAATCAACCACTTCTTGTGTAGAATCTTGTCCATTTTGGTTATTATTGTTAGCCATGATAACCCTCCCTTACAACACACGTTTGCCTGAAGTTTTTTGATCTCTAACGTTAACCTCTAATTTTGAAACAGGTAATTCTGTAAAATGCTCAACATTTTGCTTGATGTCATTTCTAATTTCTTCTGTTAAAGATTTAACCTGAACATCACCAGGAACAAAGAAATCTGCTTTTAAAGCAATGTGAGATTTCTTCTTCTTGTTATAAAGTTTTGCAATGACGTTTGGTTGACGTATTTGATCATATTGTGTAAGTGTATCGTAAGCTGATTTTTCAACCGCTTTTCTAGATACATAAATATGACCATCTTCAAAATCTTTATAAAGTCCAGGTTTTCTATACGTAGGTTTAAACAAGCTGAATACTAAAATGAGACCAATAATAATAAGTAATGCGGCTAATCCAATAAGTGTTGGTTCAAACCAGTTAAACTGAGTAAAATAATCTTGATACTGAGTTATTCTGGAATCTTTTATATACATAAAGAGTAAAAAGCCAACAATTACTACGATTAAAAGACCAAGGATAAAATTCTTAAGTCGTTTCACCTCGTATGACACCTCCTATGCTTTGATAATATGTACTTGTCATACAGAATACATACCCTTAAAAAAATTCTTAAAACATTTTTATTGAATTTTATTTTTAACAATTTTGACAAAACAAATTGAGACTCACTATTAAATTTTGCTTATTTACTATTTTGTTCAAATTTATCTTCCTGATTTGCTTTACGATATTGTAAAAGCTTATCATCTGAAATCATTAATTTATTACTAGGCCTTGGTTTTTCAATAGATAATGATTTAAAAAGTGACCAAATCATAAATATAATAACAATCGAGAATGGCAAGGCTGCGATGATTAATAAGTTCTGAATAGATTGCGTGCCGCCAGTATAGATCATAATCATAGCGAATAATGCTAAAATAATGCCCCAACTTAATTTAACAAAACCTGAAGGATTGATACTGCCCTTCGAACTAAGCATACCTAAAACATACGTAGCTGAGTCAGCTGAAGTTACAAAGAAAATCATAATAACGACTAATGTCACTATACTGAGTACAAACCCTAATGGAAAATGTTCTAACGTCGCAAATGTCGCTGTTTCGGTTGCTTCTTTTGCAATATTAGCAATTCCATTTTGTTGTAAATAGATGGCAGACGCACCAAAGACTGCAAAAAATAAGAAACAAACAACTGCTGGTACAAATAGTACCCCCAGTACAAATTCTTTAATCGTTCTACCTCTAGAAACACGTGCAATAAATATACCTACAAATGGTGCCCATGAAATCCACCATGCCCAATAGAATATCGTCCATTGTTGTAGCCATTGGAATTTTTCTCCGCCTGCTTGTGGGATACGTAAACTCATATTAAAGAAATTCGCAATGTAGTCTCCCAATGAATTGGTAAACGTATTTAAAATATTCAATGTTGGTCCAACACAAAATAGAACAAGTAATACAATAAAAGCTAAAATCATATTGATATTACTTAGATTTTTGATCCCTTTATCAATACCAGACCACGCTGAGCATGTGAATAATACGGTTGCTATCACAATAATAATGACTTGTGTTGCAAAATTCGACGGAATATCGAATAAGAAATGCAAGCCTTCATTGATTTGTAAAGCACCAAATCCCAATGTTGCTGCAACACCTGTAACTGTGGCAATGATAGCTAAGACATCTATCGAACCACCTATAGGTCCTCTCATCATTTTAGTTCCTAAAATAGGTGTTAGTGTAGCACTTACTAAACCTGGATAACCTTTATGAAAATTAAAATAAGCAAATACAAGTCCAACTATGCCATATACAGCCCAAGCATGAACGCCCCAATGGAAAAATGAGAATTGCATAGCTTCATTTATGGCGGTTTGTGTACCTGCCTTATGTAACGGTGTTAAAGTGAATGCATGGCTAATAGGTTCTGCAGTTGTCCAAAATACTAAACCGATACCCATACCCGCACTAAATAACATGGCAAACCATGATTTTAAAGAGAATTCAGGATCTTCTCCTTCTTTCCCTAAAGTAATAGATGAATACCTTGAAAATAATAAATAAACACAAACAATCAAAATAAATAATACAAGTAATAAATAATACCAGCCAAAATTGACTGCAATAAAATTCGTAATATTTTGCGTAACCATTTCAAGTTGCTTAGGTAAAACTGCACCATACACCACAAATAGCGTACAGATTAGCAATGCTACCCAAAATACCACAGTTAATTTATTTAGACGCATATCAAATTTACACACTCCCTATACTTTATGTATGATACATACCCTATCTTTTTGCATATATTCGTATACAGCGAAAAGTGTTACAGATAATTAAACATTAATAATCACGCTTCAAAATTAAAAAAACATCTTTTAAATTAACCATTGCTAAGTGGCCTAATTTAAAAGATGTTTATAATACGTTTATATTGCATGTTTAAATAAAATGACTTTGTTTACACTTATAGTTTAATAACCAGTTTGCCTATCATTCCTTGGTTTTCAAGTTTAACATGCGCCTCGTATAAATGATCGACAGTTAAACCTTCAATCACTTCTGTAACAGTTGGTTTATAAATACCCGCTTCGATTTTTTCAGTTATATCTGTTAAATAATCACGATGTATTTGCATATCTTCTGTTTCATGAATTGGACGGGCTGACATGAATTCATGTGTGAATGTAATACTTTTAGGTTTGAGTAAGTTTAAATCTTGCTTATTGTTAAAGGCTACAATCGTAACTATCGTGCCTCTAGGTTTTACTAATTCAATCATCTTTTCATAGTACATATCCGTATCAAATGTACAGAAGATATAATCTACTTCACTTATTTCATATTTCTTGAATTCTTCAGCTAAATCATTTTTATGGTTAAGTACAATGTCTGCACCCATATCTTTGGACCAATTAATTGTTTCTTCACGTGATGCTGTTGTAATAACATTTAAACCGTAATGCTTTGCGATTTGCGTAGCGATACTTCCTACACCGCCTGCACCATTAATAATTAAGATAGATTTACCTTTGTTTTCTTCTGGATTAAATGAAATTTTAAAAGCATCAAATAATGTTTCATATGCTGTAAGTCCTGTTAAAGGCAAGCTTGCCGCTTCCACATTTGATATATTCTTTGGTTTTTTAGCAACTAATCGTTCATCTACTAATTGCAAAACTTGGTTAGACCCTTGATATTTTGGAGATCCAGAATAATATACCTCATCACCAACATTAAAATGGCTTACATCTGGTCCTACCGCCTCAACAATACCTACACCATCATAGCCCAATATGCGTGGTGCATGCTCTACTGGTGTTTTTCTTATTTTTGTATCTACCGGATTCACACTGATTGTTTTAACACGAACCAGTAATTCATATTGCTTTGGTTGTGGCGTTTCAGTATCAAACTCGTAAAATAAATTACCTTCATCTAAATTAAAATTTTTATCTGCACCGATCGCTTTCATAACATGCATCTCCTTAATAATTAGTTATTATCCGAAACTTGAACGACTTGTTTACCAAAGTTATCACCTGTAAATAAGTTTCTAAAGGCTTCTGGTACATTGTCGAATCCTTCCATTACTGAAGTTTTTGTTTTAATCTTATCTTCTTGTACCCATTGCGCAAGTTTTTTACTTGCATTAGCAAAATCATCGGCATAATTTGCCACGATAAAGCCTTGCATTAAGGCCTGTGATTTAATAATAATTGGCTGAATACGTGGGCCATATTCTATTTCTGTATTATTGTAACCTGAAATAGCACCGCACACAGGTATACGTGCAAATTGATTTAAGTGTTTCATTACTTCATCTCCGACAGTACCGCCAACATTTTCAAAGTAAACATCTACACCATTAGGTACTGCTTTGGACAGTGCTTCTGAAAAGTTATCTGCTTTATAGTCAACAGCCTCATCAAATCCTAAAGAGTCAGTTAAGTAGTTCGTTTTTTCTTTGCCACCAGCAATCCCCACTACGTGTGCGCCTTTTAATTTAGCTATCTGACCCACTACTGAACCTACCGCACCTGAAGCGGCTGATACTACAACCGTTTCTCCTTCTTGGGGTTGTCCAATTTTTAATAAACCATGATATGCCGTTTGTCCCGTCATACCTAGTACACTTAGATATAAATATAAAGGGATATTCGTTTGCGTAACCTTAATGGCATGCTTTGCTTTTACATTCACAACTTTTTGCCAAGGGAAAGTACCTGTAACAATGTCACCTTTATTGAACCCATCCGCATTGGATTCAGTTACTTTACCAACGATGTGACCATTCATTGCTTCATTTAATTGGAATGGTGTAATATATGATTTACTATCATCCATTCGACCTCTCATGTATGGATCTACTGAAATATAGAGCGTCTCAATTTGTATTTCTTCACTATCTGGCATACCAACTTCAACTGTTTCATACTTGAATACATCATTAGAAGGAATACCTTCTGGTCTTTTGGCTAATACGATTCTTTCTGTTTTCATTATATTGCCTCCATTCACTCTTTTCTTATATTCTATAGAGATAGTTTTGTTCTATCAATCAAATCGCTTATTTAACCTTATCCGCTCATGTTATGATTTGGCTATATTACACAAATTAAACTTAATATTGAAGATTGGGGAAATCTATTGTGAAACTAAGTATATTAGATTATGTTCCAATATTTGAAGGACGTAGTGCAACAGACGCAATCAATCACGCTGTAGCTTTAGCACAATTATCCGAACAATTAGGTTATCAACGTTATTGGATTGCAGAACATCACCAAGTATTGTCTGTGGCTTCTAGCGCACCTGAAATGCTAATGATGTCTTTATTAGAAAATACGACATCGATTAAAATTGGCAGTGGCGGTATCATGTTACCTCACTATAGTGCCTATAAAGTCGCTGAAATATTTAAAGTTATGGAAGCACGCCATCCAAACCGTGTAAACATAGGTACTGGTCATTCTCCAAGTTATAATAATGTCAATCAAGCACTAAATGAATTTAAATCAGAGCAACCTGACTACTTAACGCAAATTAAAGATTTAATACATTATTTTAATGATGACACAGATAGTAACCACCGTTATAAGGATTTACGTGCCACACCGATAATAGAAACCAAACCGGATATGTTCATCTTAGGTACAAGTAAAACAAGCGCTACACTTGCGGCTAAACAAGGGCTCTCTTTTGTCATTGCGAACATGGGGCAAAATAAAAATCAAATACAATCAGTGATTAATCATTATCGTTGGTTGTTCAAACAATATCACCCAGCAAAACAGTCATATGTAATTATGTCTTCTTTCGTCATAACAGCTACCGACGCAAGTCAGCGTGAGTCATTAGCACATGCTTTTCATCTATGGTTATTGCGAATTAACTACTTGGATCAACCTAAATTTTATCCGTCGACCTCTTATGCAGCACAACGAAAATATTCGTCCCGCGAATTAGAAAAAATAGAACAACATCAAAATAGAGTTATCGTAGGTTCTCCAGATGAAGTCATCTCAAAATTAAAATTAATGATGACAGATTTTGATATTGACGAAATCATGCTTCAACCACACGTATTTGGTGAAGAAAATCGTAAATCATTATTAAATTTATTATCTCAAGCTAATGCTTAAATAAGCCAGTGCTACCAACATGATGATTGGGTAGACACTGGCTTATTTTGTTAATGCTTTTCATTTCCCCATAAAAATGTGTTGATTTTATCTATGACAGTTTGATTATCATGTAATTCACTATGTTCTGCTTGAGGACCCGTCACTTTAAAGGTTTCATAACTTGCTATGTGATCTCCTAGTAAATATTCCAACGATTTTGAAGATACATTTGTTACACGTCCATCTGAATGTGTGCCATCGCCAATATCACCATAAATATTTAACACATGAGCATCTTTAGGATATTCATGCTTCATTGGTAATATATCTTTATAATCTTTTAACATTAAATTAGGTTTTCCTTGATTGTTCAATGTTATATTTAAATCTAAACCATTGATGTCTACTTCGCCGTTAAAATTTCCTGCTAAACTAACTTGTTTATTTAGTTTTGGTAAATGCAGATCATCGCCATAATTCAACATATAATAACTGAAAGATTGATTACCCATGGAGTGTGCTACAAAATTAAATTTATTAAAATGATACTGTGTCATGGTCGCAATGATGACATTTCGAATCCACTGTGCATTTTTGTTTAAATCTTTATTTGTATTATCTTCTAAAATAATGTCAATGATTGGATTTTTCGCATTAAAATTTAAATCCCCTTCAAATGTCACCATTCCATTTCGAGATACCCTTGCACTAACAACATCTTTTTCATTATCTAATTGGTAAGCAGCGTTCACTAATAACTTCATTGAGTTTCCTGTACCTGCATAACCATGTAAATAAAACGTGGGTATATGACTACGATCGTTATGACTAATTTTTCTATTGTCGTTAAATTTAAAAATTGAAATTGTAATGATGACAAATAAAATAATCATCATTACGATAGTTGTATATATCGCTGTTCTCTTTTTCATATTCGTACTCCAAATTAAAAAATTGTGTACTACTATTATAGATTAAATGACTCAAATAAGCATCATTTAGTAGTCATTGTGATATCTATAATAAATAAAAAAAGCTCCAGCTTATGCTGGAGCTTTAAAACGATGATTAATTTGAACACAAATTGCTGTTGCAACTCGTGTAGCAAATCTGTAAGCGAACAATAGATTCGCAACAGTTTCGGTAATATTAACGTTTTGAGAATTGTGGTGAACGACGAGCTTTTTTAAGACCTGGTTTTTTACGTTCTTTCATACGTGGGTCACGAGTAAGTAATCCAGCGCGTTTTAAAGAACCTCTGTATTCAGGATCAGCTTCTAATAATGCACGAGAAATTCCGTGACGGATTGCTTGAGCTTGTCCAGTAAATCCTCCACCTTGAACGTTAACTAATACATCATAGTTACCTTTAGTTTCTGTTACATCGAATGCTTGGTTAATGTCTAAAATTAATGATTCGAATGGTAAATAGCTACGTACATCGCGACCGTTTACAGTAATATTACCTTCGCCTGGTACTAAACGTACACGTGCTACTGAGTTTTTACGACGGCCTGTGCCTCTATATTCAACTTGTGCCAATGTAATTTCCTCCTTTTAATTAACCACGTAACTCGTAGTTTTCTGGTTGTTGTGCAGCGTGTGGATGTTCAGCGCCACCATATACAAATAATTTTTTACCTTGTTTTTCACCTAAACGAGTGCTTGGTAACATTCCTTTAATTGAATTTTCAAGTAAACGTTCTGGGTTATTCGCTTTTAACTCACCAGCTGAAATTGATTTAATTCCGCCTGGGTGGTTAGAGTGACGATAGTACATTTTATCGCGCTCTTTATTACCAGTGAAATGGATTTTTGAAGCGTTGATGACGATTACGTAATCACCTGTATCAACGTGTGGTGTATAAGTTACTTTATTTTTACCGCGTAAAATAGCTGCTACTTCTGATGATAAACGACCAAATGTTTTACCTTCAGCATCAATAACATACCATTTGCGCTCAATGTTTGATTCATTAGCCATAAATGTTTGACGCATATAATTGTCCTCCTAGAATGAATAAATGTTTCTCGTTTAATAGTTTATACTTTTTAAAACTTAGATTTCATTTATTTTATTAATTGTTTGTTTCTACGTGCTTCTATATCGTGTTACACAATAAGATTCCGGGGCTTATCGTGGGTGATATAAAACAATACCGTTAGTAATCGTATAATTTTTCTGTCGTTTTGTCAATCTAATTTAAAGATTTTGTGATGATTTTTTTTGATGTATTTTTATATTATTACCAAAGTCTTGAATTAATTCATTGGGTGTTAAATAAATCTTCTCTAAGTACAATCCTTCAGCCGGCGCGGTAAAGGGAACTTGATTACGATCTCTTGCTTCTAATAACTGTGGGACCTCTTGTGGTTCTCTCTTGCCTTTACCCACTTCTATTAAAAATGCAATTAACACACGTACCATATTATATAGGAATCCAGAGCCTGTGACAATATAGTCAAAGCCACTTTCTGTCTTTTCTATGCGACTTTCATATAATGTTCTTATCTTACTTTCAACCTCAGTCTTCTGAGAACAAAAGCCTGTGAAATCATGTGTTCCTATAAAATGTTGCGCTGCCATATTCATCTTTTCAATATCTAACTGTTCAGGCACATAAGTTTTTAATCCACAAAGAAATGGATCTTTATGGGCTGATTGATAAATCTTATAACGGTAAGATTTTCCAACGCAATCATATCTACAATGAAAATCATCATTAACAAAAGAAACATCATTGACATAAATATCATCTGGTAGCGCACGGTTCATTGCATATTGCCATTGCTGTTCTGGAATATTTAATTCTGTATCAAAATGAAAATACTGTTCAATCGCATGTACGCCTCTGTCGGTTCTACTACTTGGATGTATTCTTACCTCATGCTTATGCATGCGTTTTAATATCTTTTCAAATTGCTGTTGAATGGTTCTTCCGTGTTGCTGAATTTGGAAACCAAGAAACTGGCTCCCTTGGTATGAAATATTAACTAAGACTCGCATCTGTTATTACACTCCTAAATATTTTAAACCAAATAATATAATGGCAATGGGTATAATCAAAATTAATGTAATTGTATCCTTAAACTGCCACTCTAATCTGCGATAGCTGGTACGTATTTTTTGAGTATCGTACCCTCTTACTTCCATGGCTATAGCTAAATCTTCTGCTCTTTGGAAAGCTGAAATAAATAATGGGATAAGTAAGGGTATAAATGCTTTGATTCTGTTAATAAGTCCACCTGAACTTATTTCTGAACCACGTGATTTTTGCGCTAAAATAATTTTATCTAATTCATTCATTAATGTTGGTATAAATCTAAGTGCAATGGACATCATCATACTCAATTGATGTACTGGTATTTTAACAATTTTAAGCGGTGATAATAATCGTTCAAACGCATCAGTCAAATCTATCGGACTTGTACTTAAGGTCATAATCGTTGATATCATGATAATAAACATCAGTCTAAGTACAATATAGATACCTTCTAGAATACCCTGTATATCTATAGAAATAAATCCTATTTCAAATATGCGTGAACCACCTTTAGTTAGAAATAAATGCATAAGAAAGGTAAATATTAAAAATATCCATATTGGTGTTAATCCCTTAATTAAGAACCAAAATTTTATATGTGCTAATTTCATAATGCTAATTATCAAAATAAATAACCATAAATATGTTCCAAATGAGTGTGCAAAAAATATTAACACAATAAATAAAAATACAAATATTAATTTAACTCTAGGATCCAAATGATGGATAATTGTATTTAAAGGAAGATAGCGTCCAATTATAAACTTATCTTTCATCTTCTTGCC
Source organism: Staphylococcus sp. Y174-1 (assembly GCF_049897865.1). Taxonomy (NCBI): domain Bacteria; kingdom Bacillati; phylum Bacillota; class Bacilli; order Caryophanales; family Staphylococcaceae; genus Staphylococcus; species Staphylococcus sp. Y174-1. The sequence goes on from NZ_JAFCXB010000002.1 coordinate 29,123, forward strand.
ACTCCTTATACATATCAATAAATTCATCTTCTGTTAATGCTATTTTATTGAAATAATATTGATATTTATCCTCAATATCTCTTTGCAATTTTACAACATCTGGAACATCTAAATGCAATTGATTAACATAATTCGTATCACTAAACAACTTTCTAGGTGAGCATGCTTCGACGAGTTGACCTTGTTTCATTATTTTTATTTCATCCACATATTTTGCAACATCATTCATTTCGTGTGTCACAAGTATGATTGTTTTATTTTGTTCTACTTGCAGTTTTTTAATCATTTTCATTATTTGATCTCTACTTTTTGGATCAAGTCCAGCCGTAGGTTCATCTAATATAACGATATCTGGATCCATAGCCAATATAGATGTTATAGCAATTTTTCGCATCTGACCACCAGACATCTGAAAAGGTGATTGCTGCAATATATCTCTACTAAAACCAAAATCGATTAATAGCTTATATGCACGTGCTTTTACTTCATCTATAGGCATATTAAAGTTTTTTGGACCAAACAATATTTCTCTTTCTACTGAATCTTCAAAGAGTTGTGATTCAGGAAATTGGAACACAACACCGATACGCTTACGAATTTGTTTCAATACTTTATCCTTAGTTTTATGGGTAATGGTTATATCATCGATTTGCAATTTACCGGTAGAAGGTTTAAGTAAACCATTAAAATGCTGGATTAATGTCGATTTACCAGAACCAGTTTGACCTATGACTGCGTAATATTTCCCTTGTTGAAATGTAGTTTCAATATCCCTTAAAGCTACATGTTCAAATGGGGTGCCCTTTTGATATACATAACTTACTTGATTAAATTTGACTGTCATATTTTTTTTACCAGCCCTTCATAAGTTATAAAATCCGTGCTCCCCAACAAAGTACGTGCCATGCGAATAGAAAAAGGTAAATCTAATCCAATTTCCGTCAGACCGTCTCCATCATTAAATACATGTTGCGGCTTACCTGTTTGATATACTTCACCATCATTTAAGACAACTAAATGATCTGCTTCTGCAGCTTCAGTTAAGTCATGTGTAATAGAAATGATTGTAACCTCTTTTTCTTCTTTCAAGCGATGAATTAAACTAATAAGTTCTTTTCTTCCTGCTGGATCTAACATAGACGTTGCCTCATCCAATATAATTACATCTGTATTTAATGCAAGAACACCAGCAATTGCAACCCGTTGTTTTTGACCACCAGAGAGTGACTGTGGCTCATAATCTGCTCTATCTAACATTTCAACGTCTTCCAACGCTTTGGGCACTATACGTTGCATATCGTCATATGAGACGCTATTATTTTCAAGTCCAAAAGCGACATCGAACGCTACTGTAGAACCCACAAACTGATTTTCTGGATTTTGAAAGACAATGCCTATATGCTGTCTCAAATCACTCAAATTTTGTTGGTTAATACATTGATTACGAAAATAAATATGCCCATCAATAGGTTTTTCAATACCGACCATTAATTTTGCTATCGTAGATTTACCAGAACCATTATGACCAACAATTGAAGTCCATTTCCCTTTTGGAATGCCAAAAGATACATCATTTAACGCAAGTGGCTCATCACTATTATATTTAAATCTAACATGGTTAAATGTAATAATATTGTCATGCGTATCCATATCTCTAGCCTCCCAAATAATCATAACGTTTTTTATATACTTTATCTATTTTACATGAAAAGGTAATCTAAAGAAAGTTTAGATAGTTAATCATTGTGACAAAATCAATCCGTATTCTAATTTAAAAACGTGTTTATGTTCCAATAATTAATGTTTACTATTGCTCCGCAATTGCATAAGACCCCCTAAATTCCTTTGGAATTATGGTTCAGTCGATTACTATTGCTCCGCAATTGCATAAGACCCCCTAAATTCCTTTGGAATTATGGTTCAGTCGATTACTATTGCTCCGCAATTGCATAAGACCCCCTAAATTCCTTTGGAATTAAGGTTCAGTCGATTACTATTGCTCCGCAATTGCATAAGACCTCCTAAATTCCTTTGGAATTATGGTTCAGTCGATTACTATTGCTCCGCAATTGCATAAGACCCCCTAAATTCCTTTGGAATTAAGGGGGTCTTATAATATAAAAAAGCGCGCACCCCATCATCATTTTTGAGTTCACGCTTTAAAGTTTTATTTAGTTTTGATGGGGTACTCTGAGCTAGACAATATTTGTATGTGGCAAACATTATCGTTGCACTCATTTGCTTTATATATAGTAGTACATGTATTTAAATTAAACTAATTCAATAATTACTGATTCAGCACCATCGCCGCGACGAGGACCTACTTTAAGAATACGAGTGTAACCGCCTTGACGTTCTGTATAACGTTCAGCAACTTCACCGAATAATTTTTGTAATGCAGTTTGTACTGTTTCATCTTCGTTTAAGATTTCAACATTACGTAAAGTTTTAGCTGCTTGACGACGTGAAGCTAAATCGCCTTTTTTACCTAAAGTGATTAATTTTTCAACAACACTACGTAATTCTTTTGCACGCGCTTCTGTAGTTTCAACACGTTCACTAACGATAAGTGAAGTAGCTAAGTCACGTAACATCGCTTTACGTTGATCAGAAGTACGACCTAATTTTCTGTAACCCATGAGTTAACCTCCTTTATATTAATCTTCTTTTCTTAAACCTAAACCTAGGTCTTCAAGTTTATACTTAACTTCTTCTAAAGATTTACGACCTAAATTACGTACTTTCATCATATCTGCTTCAGATTTATCAGCTAATTCTTGAACAGAGTTGATACCTGCACGTTTTAAGCAATTGTATGAACGTACTGATAAGTCTAATTCTTCAATAGACATTTCAAGTACTTTTTCTTTTTGATCCTCTTCTTTTTCAATCATGATTTCAGCATTTTGTGCTTGATCAGTTAATCCAACGAAGATATTCAAGTGTTCAGTTAAGATTTTTGCAGCTAATGAAACTGACTCTTGTGGTGTGATTGAACCATTTGTCCAAACATCCAATGTCAATTTATCAAAATCACTACTTTGACCCACACGTGTGTTTTCTACAGTGTAGTTAACACGTTCAACTGGAGAATAAAGTGAGTCGACTGGAATTACACCAATTGGTAAATCACTAGTTTTGTTTTGTTCTGCTAATGCGTAACCTCTACCCTTGTTAGCAACTAGACGGATTTTTAAATGTCCACCTTTTGAAACTGTTGCAATTTTAATCTCAGGATTTAAAATTTCAACATCACTATCATGAGTAATGTCACTTGCAGTTACATCGCCTTCATCTTTAACATCAATTTCTAAAGTTTTATCTTCTTCAGAATAGATTTTCAATGCTAGTTTTTTGATGTTCATAATAATTGTAGATACATCTTCAACGACATTGTCTATTGCTGAGAATTCGTGTAATACGCCTTCGATCTCAATGTACTTAACGGCTGCACCTGGTAATGAAGATAGTAGGATACGACGTAAGGAGTTTCCTAGTGTAGTACCGTAGCCACGTTCTAGTGGTTCAACAACGAACTTACCGAATTTAGCATCTTCACTAATTTCAATTGTTTCAATTCTAGGTTTTTCGATTTCAATCATTTACAAATATCCTCCTTGTTTACGTCGATTGATTTTTACTGTATTTCTCAGTGACCTGCGACAATAACAATAAAATTATACGCGACGACGTTTCGGCGGACGACAACCATTATGTGGTACTGGAGTAACGTCACGGATTGCAGTTACTTCTAATCCAGCTGATTGTAACGCACGGATAGCTGATTCACGACCAGGACCTGGACCTTTTACAGTAACTTCAACAGATTTTAAACCATGTTCCATAGCTGTTTTTGAAGCAGTTTCTGATGCCATTTGAGCTGCAAATGGAGTTGATTTTTTTGAACCTTTAAATCCTAATGCACCTGCTGATGACCATGATAACGCATTACCAAATTCATCAGTAATAGTTACGATTGTATTATTAAATGTTGAACGGATGTGTGCCACACCATTTTCAATATTCTTTTTCACTCTACGTTTACGAGATACTTGTTTACGTGCCATTTAAATTTTGCCTCCTTTACCTATTATTTTTTCTTGTTAGCTACAGTTTTAACTGGGCCTTTACGAGTACGAGCATTGTTTTTTGTTTTTTGTCCGCGAACTGGTAATCCACGACGGTGACGGATACCACGGTATGATGAGATTTCCATTAAACGTTTAATGTTTAAGTTTTGCTCACGACGTAAGTCACCTTCTACTTTATAGTTGTCAACAACTTCACGGATACGACCTAATTCATCATCAGTTAAATCTTTAACGCGTGTTTCTGGTGATACGTTAGCTTCTTCAGCAATTTTGTTAGCTGTAGTAGTACCGATACCGTACACATAAGTTAATGAAATAACAATACGTTTTTCACGTGGAATATCTACTCCTGCAATACGTGCCATAATTATTTACACCTCTCTTTATTAACCTTGTCTTTGTTTATGTTTTGGGTTGCTACAAATTACCATTACTTTACCTTTACGTTTAATGACTTTACATTTTTCGCAAATTGGTTTTACTGATGGTCTTACTTTCATTTTTAAACCTCCCTATATTATGGAGTGACGATTATTTATAACGATACGTAATTCTTCCGCGTGTTAAATCATACGGAGACATTTCTACTGTTACTTTGTCGCCAGGTAGAATACGAATATAATTCATTCTAATTTTACCACTTACGTGAGCTAAAATTTCATGACCATTTTCTAATTCTACTTTAAACATTGCATTTGGTAAAGTATCTAATACAGTACCTTCTAATTCAATTACATCTTGTTTAGCCATTAATTAACTTCCCCCTTTATGAAATAGTCGGTTATCGTCAAAAATCAACTCTAACCATACGTGTCTATAAGTGTTGTTAATCAGTTTAACAAATATAATGAATTACGTAATCGCATTGTCACTCTTATTTAATTATACCTTTGACATTACATAGACCGTACAAAGTTGATCTTATTTTAAATCTTCTAAGATATCAATGACGTCGTTTGTAACGACTTTAATATCTCTAGAACCATCAATGTTTTTCAAAACATTTTTATTATCATAGAATTCTAAGATAGGTTTAGATTGTTTTACATTGACGTTTAAACGATTAGCAACTGTTTCTGGGTTGTCATCTTCACGTTGATATAATTTACCACCGTCAAGATCACAAATACCATCAACTTTTGGAGGATTGAATACAAGATGATAAGTTGTTCCGCATTTCTCACAGATTCTACGACCAGTGAGGCGGTTCATTAATTCTTCTTCAGGTACCTCTATATTGATAACAGCATCAATTTCTCTATCTAATTCTTTCATGATATTACTTAATGCTTCAGCTTGTTCAATAGTACGAGGAAAGCCGTCAAGTAAGAATCCTTTTTTCGCATCGTCTTCAGATATTCTATCTTTAACGATACCCACAGTAACTTCATCAGGGACTAATTCTCCACGATCCATGTACGATTTAGCTTCTTTACCTAAATCCGTTTCATCTTTAATCGCTTTTCTGAACATGTCACCAGTAGATATGTGTGGAATTGGGAATTTCTTAACAATTTCACTCGCTTGAGTTCCTTTACCTGCACCAGGTAAACCCATTAAAATGATATTCATAAATGCCCTCCTACAATTTATCTACCACCAAAGCCTCTATAATCTTTTTGGCTCACTTGAGCTTCTAGACTTTTCATTGTTTCAATCGCTACACCAATTACAATTAGTAAGCTCGTACCACCAACCTGAATAGACTGTGGTAAGCTCATTACTTTCGTTGCAATAATTGGCAGAATCGCTATTACAGCTAAGAATATTGATCCGACAAAAGTTAAACGATAGAGAACTCTAGTAATATATTTTTTGGTTTGTTCGCCAGGTCTAATACCTGGAACATAACTTCCTTGTTTCTTCAGGTTATCTGCCATCTTTTCAGGATTAACTTGTACAAATGCATAGAAGTAAGCAAATGCTATGATGAGTACAACGTATACAATCATACCAATGTTATTCGATGGATTTGCCACGTCTGATACCTTTTGCGCCCAACTTGCGTCAGGGAAAAACAATGTCAATGTTCTTGGTAACAAGAAGAATGCCATTGCAAAGATAACTGGGATAACACCTGCAGAGTTAACTTTCAAAGGTAAATATGTTGCTTGTGAACCTAATCGTTGTGCTGATTGTTTCTTCGCATATTGAATTGGAATTTTACGAATAGCTTGTAGTACATATATTGCACCAACCGTTAATAATATCATTCCAATAATTAAGCCAATTACTTTCAACCAAGCCATAGAAGTATCATCTTGGCCAACAAAGGCCTGTTGATAAAACTGGATTAGTGATGAAGGTAATGAAGACAAAATACCAGCGAAGATGATAATGGAAATACCATTACCAACACCGAATTGAGTGATTTGTTCACCTAACCATATTAAGAATGCTGTTCCAGCTGTTAAAACAACAGCGATTAATAAATAACTAAGAATCGATTGATCCATGATCAATTGACCTTTTAAATAATTATTAAATTGGAAAGCCATCCCAATAGATTGGATAAAAGCAAGTACAATAGCAAAATAACGCGTTACGTTATTAAGTTTCTTTCTACCTGCATCACCTTGTTTTGCCCACTCTGAAAACTTCGGAACAATATCCATTTGTAATAACTGCATTACGATTGACGCAGTAATATAAGGCATTATACCCATGGCAAAGATAGAAAAGTTCTTCAAGGCTCCGCCACCAAATGTATTTAACAAGTCAGTGACACCTTGAGAACCTTGTTGACTGTCAAAAGCAGCTGGGTTAACACCAGGTGCTGGAATATAAGTACCTATTTTAAAAATAACTAACATTGCGAGAGTAAAAAAGATCTTGTTACGAACTTCTTTTGTTTTAAAGAAGCTCACAAGCGTTTCAAACATTAGATCACCTCGTGTGCTCCGCCTTTTGCATCAATAGCTTCTGCTGCAGATGCAGAGAATTTGCTAGCTTTAACTGTTAGTTTTTTATCAAGAGAACCAGTACCTAGTATTTTAATACCAGATTTTTCACTCTTAACTACACCAGATTCTACTAATAAAGCAGGAGTTACTTCAGTACCATCTTCAAATTTATTAAGTTGGTCTAAGTTAACAATAGCATATTCTTTACGGTTGATGTTAGTAAAACCTCGTTTTGGTAAGCGACGGAATAATGGTAATTGTCCACCTTCGAAGCCTGGTCTTACACTACCACCTGAACGCGCTTTTTGTCCTTTTTGTCCACGACCACTAGTTTTACCGTTACCAGTAGCTGCACCACGTCCAACGCGGTTACGAACTTTACGAGAACCTTCTGCTGGTTTTAACTCATGTAATTTCATATCGGCACCTCCTTAAAATTATTTTTCTTCTACTGTCACTAAGTGACTTACTTTGTTGATTTGCCCACGAATAGCAGGGTTATCTTCAACAACTACTGAAGAGTTTGTTTTTTTCAAACCTAAAGCTTCAACAGTTTTACGTTGTGTTTCTGGACGACCTATAACACTACGAGTGAGGGTAATTTGTAATTTAGCCATAACTTATTTTCCCTCCTTAATTGTATAATTCTTCTACTGATTTGCCGCGTAATTTCGCAACATCTTCAGCATTTTTAAGGTTTTTTAATCCATTGATTGTAGCACGAACCATGTTAATTGGTGTATTTGAACCTAAAGATTTACTTAAGATATCAGTGATACCCGCTAATTCTAATACCGCACGAACAGGGCCACCTGCGATTACACCAGTACCTGGTGCAGCTGGTTTCATAAATACACTGCCTGAACTGAAACGTCCAGTAATTGTGTGAGGTGTTGTACCTTCAACACGTGGAACTACAACTAAATCTTTTTTAGCTGCTTCAACTGCTTTTTTGATTGCTTCAGGTACCTCTTGTGCTTTACCAGTACCGAAACCAACGCGACCGTTCTTATCTCCAACTACTACTAATGCAGTGAAACGGAAACGACGACCACCTTTTACAACTTTCGCAACACGGTTAATTGTAACAACGCGTTCTTCAAATTCTTTCGCTTCTTCTCTACGAGCCATGTAAATGTCCCTCCTTTAAATTAAAATTCTAAACCATTTTCACGAGCTGCATCTGCTAAGGCTTTAACACGGCCATGGTATAAATATCCTCCACGGTCAAATACAATTGTTTTTACGCCTTTTTCGCTAGCTCTTTTAGCTACAGTTTCGCCAACTTTAGCTGATAATTCAACTTTTGATCCAGATTCATTTGCTAAATCTTTTTCTTGAGTTGAAGCTTGTGCTAATGTTTTACCATTTACATCATCAATGACTTGTGCATAGATGTGTTTATTTGAACGATAGATGTTCAAACGTGGTTTTTCTGCTGTGCCAGCTAATTTATTACGTACACGCGCATGTCTTTTAAGACGCACTTTGTTTTTATCAATTTTGCTGATCATCTTAATACTCCTTTCTTCTGAAAGTTATTTATTATTTACCAGTTTTACCTTCTTTACGGCGAACGTATTCACCTTGGTAACGAATTCCTTTACCTTTATAAGGTTCTGGAGGTCTTACTGAACGAATGTTTGAAGCGATTGCTCCAACTTGTTCTTTAGAAATACCAGCAACAGTTACTGTTGTGTTTTTCTCAACACCGAAAGTAATACCATCATCAGCTTTAATTTCAACTGGGTGAGAGTAACCAACGTTTAAAATTAAGTCATTACCTTGCATTTGAGCACGGTAACCAACACCAACAAGTTCAAGTGTTTTTTGGTATCCTTCTTTAACACCTTGTATCATATTGTTAATTAAAGCACGAGTTGTACCATGTACTGTTCTATCATCTTTAGAATCAGTTGGTCTTACAACTTCTAAAGTGCTTTCGTCTTGTTTATATGTCATTCTTTCATTCATTGTTCTTGATAATTCACCTTTAGGACCTTTAACAGTGATTGTGTTACCTTCAACACTTACTGTTACGTCGCTAGGGATGTCAATAATTTTTTTACCAACACGACTCATGTTATCGCACCTCCTTATTATTTATTATTACCAAATGTAACCTAGGATTTCTCCACCGATGTTACGTTTTCTAGCTTCTTTATCAGTTACAACACCTTCAGAAGTTGAAACTAATGCAATACCTAAACCATTAAGTACTTTAGGTACTTCGTTAGCTTTAGCATATACACGTAAACCAGGTTTTGAAATACGTTTTAAACCAGTGATAACACGTTCATTGTTTTGACCATATTTAAGGAATAAACGGATAACCCCTTGTTTATCGTCTTCAACGTATTCTACGTTTTTAATGAAACCTTCACTTTTTAAAATTTCAGCAATTTCTTTTTTAATGTTTGAAGCAGGTAATTCTAACTTATCGTGACGCACCATGTTTGCGTTTCTTACACGAGTTAGCATATCTGCAATTGGATCGTTGATTGTCATTGATTGTTGCCTCCTTTCAGACTATTTTCTATTACCAGCTAGCTTTACGAACGCCAGGGATTTGGCCTTTATAAGCTAATTCACGGAAACAAATACGGCATAATTTAAATTTACGATATACAGAATGTGGACGACCACAGCGTTCACAACGAGTATACTCACGTACTTGGAACTTTTGTTTTTTTTGTTGCTTAGCAACCATTGAAGTTTTAGCCACTTAATTAGCCTCCTTTAGAGATTATTTGTGAAATGGCATACCGAATTGTGATAACAATTCACGAGCTTCCTCGTCAGTGTTAGCAGTCGTTACGATAACGATATCCATTCCTCGTACTTTATTTACTCGGTCATAGTCAATTTCTGGGAAAATTAATTGTTCTTTAACACCTAAAGTGTAGTTACCTCTACCATCGAATGCAGTTTTAGATACACCTTGGAAGTCACGTACACGTGGTAGTGAAACAGCAATTAATTTATCTAAAAAGTCATACATTCTTTCACCACGTAGTGTTACTTTCGCACCGATAGGCATACCTTCACGTAAACGGAATGTTGCTACTGATTTTTTAGCTTTTGTAATTAATGGTTTTTGACCAGTGATAGCTTGTAATTCTTCTACAGCATCATCTAATACTTTAGTATTTTGAACAGCGTCACCGACACCCATATTTACAACGATTTTTTCTATTTTTGGAACTTCCATTACTGAACTGTAGTCAAATTGCTTAACTAAGTTTTGAGTAACTTCAGAATTGAATTTTTCTTTTAAACGGTTCACAGTGGATCCTCCTTTCAATTAATTATTAATTATTAGATTTGATTTCTTCGCCAGATTTTTTAGCGATACGAACTTTTTTACCATCTACGAATTTATGACCTACGCGTGTTGGTTCATTCGTTTTAGGGTCTAATAACTGTACATTAGAAACATGGATTGCTGCCTCTGTTTCTAAGATTCCACCTTCAGGATTAAATTGAGTTGGTTTTTGGTGCTTTTTAATTATATTGACACCTTCCACAACGACACGGTCTTTTTTAGGTTCAGTTGAAACAACTTTACCTTCTTTACCTTTGTCTTTACCTGCGATAACTTTTACGTTGTCACCTTTTTTGATATGCATGTGTGGCACCTCCTTAAATTTATATATTTATAAATGTTTTATTAAAGTACTTCTGGAGCTAATGATACAATTTTCATGAAGTTGCCTTCACGTAATTCACGAGCAACAGGTCCAAAAATACGAGTACCACGTGGGCCTTTGTCGTCACGAATGATGACACATGCATTTTCATCAAATTTGATATATGAACCATCGTTACGGCGTACACCTGATTTAGTACGAACTACAACAGCTTTTACTACTTCACCTTTTTTGACAACGCCACCTGGTGTAGCATTTTTAACACTTACAACGATAACGTCACCAATGTTAGCTGTTTTACGACCAGATCCACCTAATACTTTAATTGTAAGAACTTCACGCGCACCAGAGTTATCTGCTACTTTTAATCGTGTTTCTTGTTGGATCATGAGTTAAACCTCCTTTATCTTCACTATTTAATTAAATAATTACTGATTCTTCAACAATTTCTACCAAACGGAAACGTTTAGTTGCTGATAAAGGACGAGTCTCTTGTATCTTAACTGTGTCCCCTAATTTAGCTGAGTTGTTTTCATCATGAGTTTTGTATTTTTTAGAGTATTTTACTCGTTTACCATATAACTTGTGTGTTTTGTATGTTTCAACAAGTACAGTTATCGTTTTATCCATTTTATCGGAAACGACTCTACCTACATAAACTTTACGATCATTTCTTTCGCTCACTTTAGTAACCTCCTCTTTCAATTGAATTATTGATTCCCTTTACCTTGTTCAATTTCTCTTTCACGAGCAACAGTTTTTAGACGTGCAATCGTTTTTCTTACTGTGCGAATACGTGCAGTTTCCTCTAATTGACCTGTAGCTAACTGAAAGCGTAGGTTAAAAAGCTCTTCTTTTGAAGATTTGATTTGTTCTTCGATTTCTGAAGTGGTTAAGTCTCTAATTTCCTTAGCTTTCATTTGTTTCACCACCCAATTCTTCACGTTTTACAAACTTAGTTTTAACTGGAAGTTTGTGACTTGCTAAACGTAATGCTTCACGCGCAACTTCTTCGTTTACGCCTGCGATTTCAAATAAAATTCTACCTGGTTTTGCTACTGCAATCCAACCTTCTACTGCACCTTTACCAGCACCCATACGTACTTCTAAAGGTTTTTGAGTGTAAGGTGTATGTGGGAAGATTTTAATCCAAACTTTCCCGCCACGTTTCATGAAACGAGTCATTGCAATACGAGCTGATTCGATTTGACGAGATGTGATCCAAGACGTTGTAGTTGCTTGTAAACCATACTCACCAAATGTTACATAGTTACCGCCTTTAGAACGACCAGTAGTTTTAGGACGATGTTGACGACGATATTTTACACGTTTTGGTAGTAACATTACTATTTTCCTCCTTCACTAGTGTTCTTAGTAGGAAGAACTTCTCCACGATAAATCCATACTTTGACACCTAATTTACCGTAAGTAGTGTCAGCTTCTGCATGTGCATAACCAATGTCAGCACGTAGTGTATGAAGTGGAACAGTTCCTTCTGAATATTGTTCAGCACGAGCGATGTCAGCTCCGCCTAAACGACCTGAAACTTGTGTTTTGATACCTTTGGCACCAATTTTCATTGCTCTTGTAATAGCTTGTTTTTGTACACGACGGAATGAAGCACGGTTTTCTAATTGGCGTGCAATATTCTCAGCAACTAATTTAGCATCTAAATCAACTTTTTTGATTTCGATAACGTTGATGTGTACTTTTTTGTTTGTTAATGAGTTTAATTTGTTACGTAATTTTTCAATTTCTGAACCGCCTTTACCGATAACCATACCTGGTTTACCAGTATGAATAGCGATGTTGATACGATTAGCAGCACGTTCAATTTCAACGTGTGAAACTGATGCTTCTTGTAATGCGTTATCAATATACTTACGGATTTTTAAATCTTCGTGTAATAATGATGCGAAGTCTTTTTCTGCATACCATTTAGCTTCCCAATCACGGATTACACCAACACGAAGTCCGATTGGATTAATTTTTTGACCCACAGTGTACCCTCCTTAAAAAATATATTAAGCTTCTTTAGCTTCTTCTTTACCGTCACTTACGACGATTGTAATGTGGCTTGTACGTTTGTTAATTGCACTTGCACGACCTTGTGCACGTGGACGGAAACGTTTTAATGTTGGTCCTTCATTAGCATAAGCTTCTTTAACTATTAATTCATCAGTGTTCATGTCATAGTTATGTTCAGCATTAGCTAAAGCGGACATTAATAATTTTTCTACTACTGGTGATGAAGCTTTGTTTTTTAATTTTAAAATTGCAATAGCTTCTCCAGCGCTCTTACCTCTAATTAGATCTAATACTAATCTAACTTTACGAGGTGCGATTCTTATTGTTTTAGCAACCGCTTTTGCTTCCATTCGAATTTCCTCCTCTACCTGTTAGAAATTATCTTCTAGTTTTTTTGTCGTCTGCAGCGTGTCCTTTGAAAGTACGAGTTGGTGCGAATTCTCCTAATTTATGACCAACCATATCTTCTGTTACGAATACAGGCACATGTTTACGTCCATCATATACAGCGAATGTATGTCCGATAAAATCAGGGAAAATAGTTGAACGACGTGACCAAGTTTTGATTACTTGTTTTTTCTCGCTTCCGCTTTGAGCTTCAACTTTTTTCTTTAGATGATCGTCAGCGAAAGGTCCTTTTTTAATACTACGAGCCATAGTGGCGCCTCCCTTCTTATTGTGTGCGTGCAGCTATTAAGCCGCACACGCAAATAAGTTATTTTTATTTTTTCTTACGTCCACGAACGATAAGTTTGTCTGAAGATTTTTTACCACGACGAGTTTTCTTACCAAGCGTAGGTTTACCCCAAGGTGACATTGGAGATGGTCTACCGATAGGTGCACGACCTTCACCACCACCGTGTGGGTGATCGTTAGGGTTCATTACAGAACCACGAACTGTTGGGCGAATGCCTTTCCATCTAGAACGTCCTGCTTTACCAACGTTTACAAGTTCATGTTGGATGTTACCAACTTGACCAATAGTAGCACGGCAAGTTGAAAGAATCATACGTACTTCGCCAGATCTTAATCTGATTAATACATATTTACCTTCTTTACCAAGTACTTGTGCACTAGCACCAGCTGAACGAGCAATTTGTCCACCTTTACCAGGTTTTAACTCGATGTTATGGATTACTGTACCTACTGGAATGAATTGTAATGGTAATGCATTACCTACTTTAATATCTGCTTCTTCACCGCTTTCAAGAACTTGACCTACTTTTAGGTTTTTTGGAGCGATGATATAGCGTTTTTCACCATCAGCATAAACTAATAACGCAATGTTTGCTGAACGGTTTGGATCATATTGTATTGAATCAACTTTAGCATTGATCCCATCTTTATTACGTTTGAAGTCAATAACACGGTATTGACGTTTGTGTCCTCCACCGTGGTGGCGAACTGTCAATTTACCTTGGTTATTTCGTCCCGCTTTTTTCGGTAGCGGTTGTAATAATGACTTTTCAGGTGTAGTTTTCGTGATTTCAGCGAAATCTAAACTAGTCATATTACGACGACCATTAGTAATTGGCTTATATTTTTTTAGAGCCATTGTCGTTTACCTCCTTATTGGTAATGTTTTTTAGTTGAAAAGATCGATTGATCCTTCTTTTAATTTAACGATTGCTACGCGTCTTTTGTTTGTATAGCCTTGGTAACGGCCCATACGTTTTTTCTTTGGTTTGTAGTTAATGATGTTTACATTATCAACTTTTACATCAAAGATTTCTTCAACAGCGATTTTAACTTGTGTTTTATTAGCACGAGTATCAACGTCGAATGTGTATTTGTCTTCAGCCATAGCAGCTGAAGATTTTTCAGTGATTACGGGGCGCTTAAGAACGTCTCTTGCTTCCATTATCCGAGCACCTCCTCAACTTTTTTAGCAGCTGATTCTGTAATTACTACACTGTCAGCGCTTGTGATATCTAGAACGTTTAAACCTTGAGCTGTAGTTACTTGAACACCAGGGATGTTACGTGCTGATAAAGCAACATTCACATCTTCAGATTCTGTTACTACTAATACTTTTTTAGGTTGTTCTAAATTAGAAAGTACAGTTTTGAACTCTTTTGTTTTTGGAGCATCTAGGTTTAATGCATCAACAACAGTTAAGCCTTTCTCTTGTACTTTGAAAGATAATGCTGAGCGTAATGCTAAACGGCGCATTTTCTTAGGCATTTTGTATGAGTAGCTTCTTGGTGTTGGTCCGAATACGATACCACCACCACGCCATTGTGGAGCACGGATTGTACCTTGACGCGCACGTCCTGTACCTTTTTGTCTCCATGGTTTACGTCCACCACCACGTACTGCTGAACGGTTCTTAACAGCGTGAGTACCTTGGCGTAATGAAGCACGTTGTAAGTTAATTGCTTCAAAAAGAACGTTGTTGTTTGGTTCGATTGCAAATACTGCATCGCTTAGTTCAACTGAACCTGATTTAGTTCCATCTACTTTTAATACATCATAATTAGCCATTATGCAATTCCTCCTTTCGTTGTATATTATTTATTACCTTTGATTGATGATGTGATTTCTACAAATCCTTTTTTAGGACCAGGTACATTACCTTTTACTAAAATAACATTGTTTTCAGCGTCAATTTGTACAACCTCTAAGTTTTGAACTGTTACAGTGTTACCGCCCATACGTCCAGGCATTTTTTGTCCTTTAAAGACTCTTGAAGCATCTGATGCCATACCTACAGAACCTGGGGCTCTGTGGAAATGAGAACCATGTGACATTGGACCACGTGCTTGATTATGACGTTTAATGGCACCTTGGAAACCTTTACCTTTAGATACGCCTGTTACATCAATTACGTCTCCAGCTTCAAATGTATTAACTGAGACTTCTTGACCTACTTCGTATTCATCAACATTAACGTTTCTGAATTCACGAATGAAGCGCTTAGGTGCTGTGCCTGCTTTTTTAGCATGTCCTTCAGCTGGTTTGTTAGCATATTTGCTTGATCTGCTATCTTTTTTATAAGCTTGTTTGTCTTCATAGCCTACTTGGATAGCGTTGTACCCATCAATCTCTTCAGATTTCTTTTGTAATACAACGTTTTGGCTTGCTTCTACTACTGTTACAGGGATTAAATCACCGTTTTCTCCGAAAACTTGTGTCATCCCGATTTTTCTTCCTAAGATTCCTTTGGTCATCGAAAGTCCACCTCCTAATTTTTTCTATTATAATTTGATTTCGATGTCTACGCCAGATGGTAAGTTTAAGCCCATAAGAGCATCAACTGTTTTTGGTGTAGGGTTAACAATATCGATTAAACGTTTATGAGTACGTTGTTCGAATTGCTCACGTGAATCTTTATACTTATGCACGGCACGAATAACAGTATAAACTGATCTTTCAGTCGGTAACGGAATTGGTCCAGAAACATCTGCACCAGAACGTTTCGCTGTTTCAACAATTTTTTCTGCTGATTGATCGATTACTCTGTGATCATAAGCTTTTAATCTGATTCTGATTTTTTGTTTTGCCATAATTTTCCCTCCTTATATCGTCTACATTTAAGTGATAGACTTCTCCACGAAAACTATCTCACACAGCGCCATGGCAAAGCGGCCGGGTGTGTCAGTAACCTTTCGCTTCATCGCGTGTTCTTAAAGTCCAACATTAGATATGATACATGATAAACAGTGATTTATCAAGCTTTTCTGCAAAAGTTTTGAAACTTTTTGTCTAACACATACTTTGTTATTGTACTTTATTAGGAAACGCACTTCAACCTCTTTTGTATTTTTTTTAGTTCTTTGTAAAATTTTTATTAATCTCTCTTCATATTATTATTCTAATAGTTTACTTTCCTTTATAATTAAAAACAGTTAGGTGGTGAATTATATGAAACGTGGTATACGTATGACATTGTTAGTATTATCTGTCTTACTCATAGTTAGTGAATTGGTTTACGGAATTCCATTCTTAGGTGGAAGCATTGTTTTAAGTTTTGGTTGGCAACCTTTACTTATTAACGCGCTACTCTACTTTATAATGATGATTATATTAATAGTAGATAAACAAAATTCTATTAAGCCAATGATGTTTATTCCTTTATTAGGTGTGATTGGTTCTTTCTTGGCTTTCATTCCACTTGTTGGTATGGTTATCCATTGGATTTTATTCTTTTTAATGCTATTTTTCATTTTCATTTTATTATCTACACCACTATATGTACCAAACAAATACGCAAAGGTAATTTATACGGAAGATCGACGTAAGGATCATTAATTATTATCGTAGGATACCTGCCCAACTCAAATGTAATTAGCGCAATCCAACGGTATGTGTCATAAATTCTTCTAAGCATTTTGATCTGGTTATCCGCTTAAACTACTATAACTTTAAAATATATATAATGAAGAAACTCGATTTTAGTTATTTATGTAAGAACAAAACTAATTCCTAAACACTTATACTTTCATTCAAATAATAAAATTAAAAGCACATTGTTCAATGTCTAAATGACAGAACAATGTGCTTTTATTTCGTTTTGTTATCCGTGAACAAAGATAAAGTACAATATAAATAAAATCATCAGTGCATACATTATTGGATGTACTTCTTTATGACGTTTTGAAATTAACATTGTAATTGGATAAAAGATAAATCCACAAGCAATACCTGTTGCAATAGAATAAGATAAAGGCATCATAATAATCGTTACAAATGCTGGAACTGCTACTTCGAATTTTTTCCAATCAATTTCAGCAAAGTTAGCTGCCATTAAGACACCTACTACTACTAACGCAGGCGTAGTCACCGCACTGGTTACTACCTCCATCAATGGACTAAAGAAAATAGCTAACAAGAAGCAGAAACCTGTAACCACACTCGCAAAGCCGGTTCTTGCACCTACTGCCACACCTGAGCTTGATTCAATGTATGAAGTCGTCGTAGTTGTACCAAAGATTGCACCAACGATTGTTGCTAGTGAGTCAGAGAACAACGCACGTCCTGCTCGTGGTAATTTATTATTTTTCATAATCCCAGCTTGAGTTGCCACAGCAACGAGTGTACCAGCTGTATCAAAGAAATCAATGAATAGGAAAGTTAATATAACGATTAAAAATTGAACCGTTAATAATTGACTAGGATCCTTAAATGCTTCAAACGCAGCGCCAAACGTCGGTTCAATACTAGGTACTTGTCCAACGATACCACTAGGTGTATGTATCAGCCCTGTGAACATACCTACGATAGATGTTAAAACCATTCCTATAAAAATCGCGCCAGGTACTCTAATAGCATAAAGTATTACTGTCACAACGATACCGAAAATAGTAAGTAATACAGGTCCGTCTGTGATATGTCCTAATGTAACTAGTGTAGAATCATTTTTAACAATTATACCTGAACTTTGTAAGCCGACAAAGGTAATAAATAATCCAATCCCAGCCGAGACAGCCATTTTCATTTGATAAGGTATGGCATTGATGATGACCTCTCGAAGCCCCGTCATCGTTAACACTGCGAAAACTAATCCTGAAAATAATACGCCTGTAAGTCCGACTTGCCATGGTATACCCATTGTTAAAACAACAGTAAATGCGAAAAATGCATTTAATCCCATACCAGGTGCTAATGCAATCGGATACCTTGCTATTAATCCCATAAATAACGAGCCTACAAACGCCGCTAATGCTGTAGCTACAAATATTGCGCCTTGATCCATTTTCATATTTTCAGAAACACCATCGACGCCGGCTAAACTAAGTACTTGAGGGTTAACAGCTAAAATATAAGCCATCGACAAGAATGTTGTAAGCCCGCCAAGTATCTCTTTCTTATAGTTTGTTTCGTGTTTATCAAACTTGAAGTACTTTTTCACGGTTAGTTCTCCTTTTTTTAAAATACTTACATATTTTAATACCAAACGAACTATTTTACAATAGCAAACACGAACCTTACTTAAAATTTTTAACTATTTGTTCGAATTATTTAGAACTTTAAACCCTTCAAAGCATCTTGAAACGGGTTATTTTCAATACCTTCATCATTATTCATATATTTTTTCAGATCTTTTTTATTTACTTTATCTGATTTTTTATTTTTGTGTCGTTTATCCATTTGAGCTTGTGTTTCAGTATGTCCACAAACACAACGATATACTGCGTCTTTGCCTCGACCAAACAGCGTCATTTTTTTATGACAGTTTGGACAACGTGCGTTTGTTTTACGTTGTACATTTTTTTTAGTTTTACACTGTGGATCCTGACACACTAACATTTGGCCGTTTTTCGTCTTGACTTTAATCATAAATTTGCCGCACGTAGGACATTCAGTCGTTGTTAGGTTGTCATGTTTATAATTTTGTTCACTTTCTTTAATCTCATTGACTACCTGATTTGTAAAAGCTTTCATTTCAGAGATGAATTGGCTCGCATTATATTTCCCTTGTTCTATGAGTAGAAGTTTTTCTTCCCATTCTGCTGTTAATAATGGAGAAGTGAGTTTTTGTGGCGCTAATTCCAATATTTGTTTCCCTTTTGACGTAACTTTTATTTTACCATCACGAGCTTCAATAGCGTTCATATTAAATAGCTTTTCTATGATATCCGCTCTCGTTGCAACCGTACCTATACCGCCAGTATCTTTTAATGTTTTATCGTGTTTTTTATCGCTTAAATCAAAGAATTTTTGTGGGCTTTCCATCGCTTTCAAAAGTGATCCTTCATTAAAATAAGGTGGTGCCGTTGTCTCATGTTCTTCTATTAGAATTTTAGTTACATTAAGCTTTGTACCCTTCTGTAACTGATCTATCTGAGTATTTATACTTTCTTTATTTTCATAAATTGCTTTAAACCCTAATTTAGTAGTTACTTTGTCCTTAAAAGTAAATGTATGCTGCCCTACTTTGAGTTCAATGGCGATCGCTTCGTATTCATGTGGTGGCATTAGGTTTTCTAAATATCTCTGAGCAATCATCATATAAATTTTAGATTCCCTTTGTCTAAGTTGATTGATATCTGGACGCACTTCTGTGGGAATAATTGCATGGTGATCAGATACTTTATTATTATTAACAAATCTTTGTTTTGATGAAAATGTTTGTGACATTTGTGCTTTAGCCATATCTTTTAATGAAGTGGCCATAATCGCTTTCAATCTATCTTTAAGCGTATCAACCATATCATCTGTTAAATAGTTAGAATCAGTACGTGGGTAAGTTACTAACTTATGACGTTCATACAACGTTTGCAAGGTATTCAAAGTTTCTTTTGGTCCAAGATGAAATCGTTTATAAGCATCTTGTTGTAAATCCGTTAAATTATATAATTGTTGTGGATATGCTTTTTTATGTGTCTTGCTAATCGATGCAATGTGCCCGGATTGCCCATCGATTGCTTTTTTTATAATTTCCAAAACAGTTTTATCAGGATGCGACTGTGGCTTAGTACAATGGAAAGTTAAACCAGCCGCATTGAGTTTTATTGTATAATAGGTCTGAGGTTTAAAGTGATTGATTTCATTTTGTCTCATTTGAACTAATTGTATGGTCGGAGTCTGTACACGACCCAATGAGAGTTGTGCATCATATTTTGTAGTCAGTGCACGTGTAGCATTAATACCAACTATCCAATCTGCTTCACTTCGTGCTAAGGCAGCATGATATAGATTATTAAACTTACGTCCATCTTGCAGTTTATTGAAACCTTCTTTGATTGCTTTATTGGTTACAGAACTAATCCATAAACGCTTGATCGGTTTTTTATTATGCGCTTTATCCAATATCAAACGAGCAACCAGTTCTCCTTCTCGTCCTGCATCTGTCGCAATAATAATATCTTTTACTTTATTATTATTAATTAATGATTGCACTGTCGAAAATTGTTTTCTCGTTTTACTTATCACAATTGTTTTCATTTTATTGGGTATAATCGGTAAATCATTCAATTTCCATTCTTTATAACTTGCATCATATTGTTCTGGTGTCGCATTTGTTACTAAATGCCCTAATGCCCATGTAACAATATATTTATTATTTTCAAAATATCCATTACGTTTTTCATTAATGTTTAGCGTATTGGCAATGTCTCTACCAACTGAAGGTTTTTCAGCTATAATCAGTGATTTCATAATTTCGCCCTTTCAAATTCAGTATTATATTTATTGTAACATGTATGTAGCACATCAAAACTTCCATTTACATCGAAAAATTCTTATAATTAACTTAATAGATCATTATACGGAGGTATTGTTATGAAAATTGTTCAATTAAATAACTATGATCAAATTGTAAAGTTTATAAATGAAGCCGATTACCACTACACATCGTACTTATACAAGCTGCCACAAGCACACGATGATGTTGAAGCAACGATTAGACAATCCTTAGAGGATCCAGGCGTATTTGCACAAGTTGATGACCAAGCACAAATTGAAATGCTCATGCTTGCATTTAAATATGAAGAAAATAAATATAAAGTGCTCGGTCCTTTTGTCAGGAAATCACTTTCACTCACTGAAGAAAATTTTAAAACTTTATTTGAAGCTTTGGTTCAAAGCAAACCGGAGACTGCGAATTTTAATTTTTCATTCGAGGAAACGGAACAAGATTACATGCCTTTTATGAAAGAAATTGAAGCTTCCTATAGTTTTACGGATTATCATCTCATATCTACACAAGATATAGGCAAAATTGATCATGCTCAAAACATTACCACCTACCAACCTGCTTATTATCGACTATTCGAGAAGTTACACCATGATACCTTTAAACACGATGTGATGACTGCAGAAGAAATCATTGAATCGTTAGATAGTCACAATAAATTATTTATATTTATGTCTGAAGGCTTATTAAAAGGTTATCTTTATTTACAAGTTTTTGAAAATACGAAAAAAGCTGAAATCAAATATTTTTCTTCACACACTGACTATAGATTTATGGGTATTGCTTTTGATTTATTATCTTACGCGCTTCAATATACATTTTCAAATTATGATGTTGATAAGATTTATTTCAAAATTCGCAGTAAAAATAATACACTCGTGGAACGATTTCATGAATTAGGCTTCAACATCAATTATGAATATAAAAAATTCAAATACGTTGCTGCACATATTGGCTGATTTTTAATTAAGAAGCAAGCAAAACAAGTTCGTTAATACACATATAAAATGTATGTTTAAAACATAATAAACAAAGAAATCGTTCTTTTTAATTTAATATTTTTTACTAACGTAATATTTTGTTTTAAACTAGAAGTTCAGGAACAACCAAAGATGGTTATTCTCGAGGGACAATATAATAGAAAGAGTGAGTATATATATGGATTTGTTAATTGCGTTATTGCCTGCATTATTCTGGGGTAGTGTTGTTTTAATTAACGTGCTTGTTGGTGGTGGCCCATATAATCAAATTAGAGGGACAACATTAGGTACATTAATTATCGGAATTATTTTACTACTTACAGGTAATACAAAATTTGATGACCTCGCCGTCATTATTGTTGGTTTAATCTCAGGTGCATTTTGGGCGCTTGGTCAGGGTTATCAACTTAAATCAATTAGTCTAATTGGTGTTTCAAAAACGATGCCAATCTCTACTGGTTTACAATTAGTTGGTACGACATTATTCAGTGCTATTTTTCTTGGAGAATGGAGTACAGGAATTCAAGTTACATTAGGTTTAGTTGCTATGGTGTTATTAGTAATTGGTATCGCATTAACTTCAATTAAAGGTAAAAATGAAGCTTCAGGCGGTAACAATAAATTCGGCAAAGCAATTCCTATATTGATTATTTCTACAGTAGGTTACGTTGTTTATGTAGTCGTAGCACAAATATTTGGTGTAGATGGAATGAATGCCCTCTTCTTCCAATCAATAGGTATGGCTATTGGCGGTTTAATACTTTCTGCTAAACATGAGACATCAGTAAAAAGTACTATGTGGAATATTATCCCAGGTGTCATTTGGGGAATTGGTAATTTATTTATGTTCTATTCACAACCTAAAGTTGGTGTAGCAACAAGTTTCTCATTTTCACAATTATTAGTAATTGTATCTACACTTGGTGGTATCTTCTTACTAGGAGAAAGAAAAGACAAACGCCAAATGATTGGTATTTGGGCTGGGATTGTATTAATAATCATTGCAGCCTTTATATTAGGTAATTTAAAAGGTTAGGCATCATTTAATATATTACACATCATTAAGTTTAGAACATCGACATAGCGTTCAACGTTAATTATACTATTCCAAATTAACAACACGTCTGTTCTAAACCTTTTTGTAGGAATAACTTTTAAGGAGGCTTCAATATATGTTTACAGATTTAGAAAATAAAGTAGTTGTGATTACAGGTGGTAGTAGCGGTATTGGTAAAGCAATGGCAGAACAATTCGGTAAAGAAAAAGCAAATGTTGTCATTAACTATCGTTCAGAAAGTAGCTTAGATGCTGTTGCCGAATCTATAAAACTAATAGAAGACGCTGGTGGTAAAGCGATTAAAGCATATGCTGATGTTTCTAAAGAGGCAGACGTCGAACAATTAGTCAAAATTGCAGTTGATACATTTGGTACTTTAGATATCATGATTAACAATGCTGGTTTTGAAAAACCAATTCCTACGCACGAAATGCCCTTAGATGAGTGGCAAAAAGTCATTGATATTAATTTAACCGGTGCATTCATAGGTGCTAAGGCCGCTGTTAATCAATTTTTAAAAGAAGATAAACCAGGTATTATCATTAATACATCAAGTGTTCACGATAAAATTCCATGGCCAAACTATGTGAATTATGCTGCAAGTAAAGGCGGTTTAAAATTAATGATGGAAACAATGTCAATGGAATATGCACAGTATGGCATTCGCATTAACAATATATCTCCTGGTGCTATCGTAACAGAACATACAAAAGAAAAATTCTCAGATCCGCAAACGCGTGCAGAAACACTTGAAATGATTCCAGCCAAAGTTATAGGCGACGCACAACAAGTGGCTAATGTTGCAAGATTCCTTGCTTCAGATTTAGCAGACTATATTCACGGTACAACAATATATGTTGATGGTGGTATGACAAACTATCCTGCATTTATGGGTGGTAAAGGCTAATCTCATTGCTATCAACAAAAGACAGAAAGCGAATGCTATCACGCGCTTTCTGTCTTTTTATTTATCTATATATTAATTGCATAAATTAATACTTATTAAGAAACAAAACATGACCAATAATCGTTTTATATTGATCATGTTTCTTTTTATTATTAAATTTTAGAGCACTTTAAACAAACAACATCTGATAAATATACAAGATAATAATACTAATCACGATTGTTAAATTAGTAACCATCCCTACTAGAGGCAATGTTTTATATTTAAACTGAATTGAATAAGGTATAATCGCTACACCTACTGGTAAGAGCCATGCTACTTGTAATGTAGTCTTTATCATTTCATCATTCACTGGCAAGAAAAAGTGAACAAGTAAGCCAGCAATGATACCAAGACCATAATGCGCTACTAAATACTTAATAGCAATTGGTAAAAAGCGTTTATCTATACTAAAATTCAACATTAACCCTAGAAGTATCATTGATAATGGCATATTTGCACCTGATAATACAGAAAAGAAATCAATGACTGGGTCTGGAAAATGAATATTCATCATATTTAAAATAAACATAATAATATATGTCATAAGTGGTACAGACTTCAATAAATTTTTTCCTAAATATTTAAAATCAAAACTGTCTCCACCACTGCTAAAATAGCTTCCTACAAAATAAGTCACACCAAACATAATGATTGCGCCACCAATATCGGCCATACCAAAATAAATCATACCAGTTTCTGGCCAAATCGCCTCAACCAGAGGGTAAGCAAATAAGCCAATATTTAAAGAAGCCATCATCATACCTGTTGCACCACGAATTTGATTATCATATTTTATAAAGAACCATACAATTATTACTTTTGTAATGACACCATATAAAATCATCATAATAGGTAAAATAGATAACGAGACATCCAATTTAGCTTCATTCAAATTCACGATAACTAAAGAAGGCAACGTGACATTTAATACTAATGTCGACAGTACTTGGCTATCATTTGCTTTAAAGTAATTGATTCTTTTAAGCGTATAACCTAATGCAATGAGTAAAATAATTATGATAAATTGTTGTGTCACAATAATCCTTCTTTCACTAAGTTATTTCGTTTTCATTCTATTTTCATACCTTAACATATAAATTGGTTATTTTAGAAGCTTTCAATTTCATGTTATAATTCAATTCAAACTGGTGTAGGCGTTTTCTACCCGCAAAGGAGTGTGCGATAATGGATTTGAATGAAAAATTAGCTGAACTAAAATATGATTATGTTCGATTACAAGGTGACTTAGAAAAAAGAGAATCTGTTAATCAACAAGTCGACCCTTTAGTAAAGCAACTTGAAGAAATAGAAAAAGAAATTGCATCTGTACGTTCAGAAATTAGTCAAAAAGAACATAAATAACATCCTAGTAAATATTTTTTTTACATGCTAAGATTAAAGGCGAACATAGAAAGGATGTAACAATATGCTACTCTATCTTATCTTTTTACCAGTACTCTATCTAATCGTGTGTTACATAAGCATATTTAGAATGGATACGATTATCACGCGTATTTTGCGTATTATAATGGCCTTGCTCTTATTATTTGTTGTTGCAATTACGACATTATCATTCCCTGCAATTAATTGGTTGGTTTTCATCATATTATTGTTATTAGTTGGTAATGTTGAAATCACTGCTTTCAAACATAGTAAGAAAGACCCAAAAGCGGTTCAAATCTTAAATATCATCAGTATTATATTATTTATAATCTATGCTATTTTAACATTAGTTTTATATTAATTGGTAATTCTGATACTCAAAAATATTTTAGCTATACGCTGTTTAATTAAAAGAGTCTGGGACATAAATTAGTTGTCTCAGACTCTTTTTCGTTTAGGCAGTAAATGACTGAATTGAAAATGTAAAGTATCACTGATTTAAAGAACTACTCATTTTCATAAATTGAAAAAGTAGTTCTTATGCAAAAATATATGAGGTATGTCACATAAAAATGCTAGTGAGACTTATGCATGAGCTTTAGCTCAGGTAAACATTTCAATCCTAGTCATCCTTGCCTTGATTGCATACGTGGGACTACGAAATCTCTATTTAAAAATTTGATTTCTGTCCCATTCCCTTATTTTTTATTTATTATGTTTTTGTCGATTCACTATTTTACGTTTAAGGGTAAACAATATTTCATATATAACCGGAACAACAATCAATGTTAGCAATGTAGATGAAATTAATCCACCTACAACCGTTGCAGCCATACCTTTTGAAATAATGATTGAACTATCTTCACCAAATAGCATTGGGGCTAGAGCACCGATTGTTGCAAGTGCCGTCATTAAAATTGGTCTGATACGCGTGCCACCCGCTTCTAATAACGCTGCTTTCATTTCAAGCCCTTGTTTTTCCTTATTAATCACTCTATCAATCAATACAATCGCGTTCGTTACTACGATCCCAATCAGCATTAACATACCTATCATACTTGTTACCGATATTGTCTCTCCCGTTATAACTAAAGCCACTACTACACCTATAATGGTATATGGTAATGAAAATAGAATTGTGAAAGGTGCCAGTGCACCTTTAAATGTCAATACAAGCACTAGATATACAATGATAATAGCGGCTAACATAGCCATCGCTAATTGTGTTATGGCATTGCTAATATCTTCATTTGCACCACCAACGTTAACTTTTACATTGCTTGGTGTATCGATATGATTTACTTTCGACATTATTTTCTGTGATGTACCACCTACGTCATCATTTGTAATTTTAGCTGAAACGGTTGCGATTTCATCTCCAGCCTTCGTTTCAATTTTGTTTGGCGTTGTCGATTCTTCTAACTCAGCAATATCACTTAATTCCACAGACTGACCTGTAGGAGATTGCAACTCTGTGTTTTCTAACTTATCTTTTGACCAATCTGTTTGCTTATCTTCCTTAATTTTAACATCTATGGACTTCCCTTTTTCTTTAACAGTTGTCACACTTTCCTCAGGTGTATTCTGATTCAAGGTCATTGCTAACTGTGAAGCAGATAATCCATAACTTGCTGCCTTATTCTGATCTATTTTAATATTATATTGATCATAGGTTTGTGTTAAATCTGATTTAACATTTGCAGTCCCACTGACATCTTTTATTTCATCTTCAACTTTCTTCACTGAACCTTTAATTGATTCTAATGATGGACCACTAACAGTAATTTCTAAAGCATTATTACTGCCACCAGTACCCATATCTTGATTTGACCACTCACCAGGATGTTTGTATGTTTCAATATGCTGTAACACCTTATCGGGTTCTTCATCAAAATGAGGTGTGTTCGAATCGTACTCAACCATAATCGCCATACTATTAGAGTTACCAGTTGGATCATTAGGTGTTGGACCGCCAACTGAGTATTGAACTGTACGCACTTTATCTTTACTATTCAGATATTTTTGTACTTGCTCTGCATGGTCTAATACCCCTTTTTGCGTTTCTCCAGGTTTAGGCGTATAAGTTAATGCCATATATTTATCTTCACCCGTAGAAATAAAGCTAGTTCCTAGTTTAGCAGCCCCAAGTCCAATACTTGCAATTAATATAATTGTACTGATAATAATGACTATCCATTTGTGATTTAATGACCAGTTCAAAACGGATTTATACTTTCTACCGATAAATCCTAACGATGTTTCCTGTTTATGCTGTATTACACCTTTTTTAAAGAAAGTAGCACTTAATGCAGGAACAATCGTAATAGATACAAGTAATGAAGCTAGTAAACTAAATGCGATTGCCAGTGCAAATGGTCTAAACATTTCTCCTACAGAGCCACTTACAAAAGCTAATGGCAAGAACACGACAATTGTAACAATCGTCGATGACATGATTGGTTTAAATACTTCGCTTGTAGCACTTACAATGAGTTGATCACCTTTAAGTGCTTCTGATTTATCAGATAATCGTCGGTAAATATTTTCAACAACAACGATAGAATCATCAATAACACGACCTATCGCAACAGTTAATGCTCCTAACGTTAAAATATTCAATGAAACATCTGATAATTTCAACGCAACCATTGCAATTAAAATGGACATGGGTATAGATACAATTGAAATGGCAGTCGTTCTGATATTTCTTAAAAATAATAGAATTACGATAATCGCTACAATGGTACCTAGTGCAGCTTTCTCAATCATTGTATACAATGCATCTTCTATTGGTTTTGCTGTATCCATCACTTTTGTAGCAACCATTTTCGGATTGTCTTTTATAAATTGATCAATTTCTTTTTTTGTATCTTTGGCAACTTGAACAGTGTTTGCATCTTGTGCTTTTGTAATTTGAACATTAACTGCATCTTTACCGTTTGTTTTAGATATAGATGCCCGCTCATCGCCTGCAGATACTTGTGCAATTTCTTTTAATTTTACGGATGGTACTTCAGAATCACTTGATTGGCTACTCGATGCTGTAGTTGCAGATTGGGAAGCAGAAGCTTGTTGCTCAGCACCTTGACTTGACGCTCCGTCATCACCTTGAGATTGACTATCTCCTGCTGCTGCAGATAACGGAATGTCTAAATTTTCAAGTGCTTTAACGGATGTAAATTGACCATCAATAACGACAGATTTCTCAGTATCATTAAATTGAAATAGGCCTAGTGGTGTTTCACTTGTAGCACTTTTCAAATACTGTTGAACACGCTCTTTAGTTAACCCACTTGCTTCTAATTTATCTTGGTCAAATTTTATTGATACTTCTCGTGACGTCTGCCCATTAAGTTGCGCATTTTGGACCCCATCAATTGTTTGAAGTTTTGGTAATAACTGATTATTAATTTTTCGTGTTGTATCTTTTAAATCATTATCATTGGTAGTAAATGAATAAGCAACTATTGGAAAAGCATCTATAGAGCTTCTTGTTAACTCCGGCTCTTCAACATTCTCCCCAAATTTTATTTTATCTAACTCTTTTTTGAGGTCGTTCTCTGCTTTATCTAAATTAGTACCTTCATTATATTCAACCGTAACCATTGATGCATTCTGTATAGATTGAGCATTAACATTCTTAACACCTGCCATCGATCTAATTTGATCATCAATCTTATCACTTACATCTTCTTTTACTGTTTCTGGTGTAGCACCTGGCATGGAGGTTTGTACGGTAATCATTGGTGGCTCAACGTCAGGTAATAATTCTAATTTCATTTTGCTACTGGCATAAACACCGCCCAATATAACTAACAAAACCATTAAAAATATTGCAAATTTATTTCCTAATGAAAACTGCAATAATTTTTTTATCATGTGTTTTTCTCCTCTCACATATCCCTTTAACAGTTCTAATTTACCACAAGTATGGTCCTGAAAATATGTAGTTTATTAATTATAGACAATTTGTCCTGTGACATTTAGTTGAACTTTTAAATTTCAACATCACTATACGTATCATTATTCCATGGCAATCATAAAAAATGCGTGCTATAAAGTTGAATCAATGTATTCTAGCTCTATATAGCACGCGTCTATTTATTCTGAAATGCTTTATTTTTTTAATTTTCGAGACAGTTTAATTTTGGCTTTTGTAAGTTTTGGTTTAATATTCTCGATAATTTGATATAAAGGTGCATTTAACACATAGTCGAATTCACCAATTTTTTCACTTAAATATGTGCCCCAAACTTTTTTAAATGTCCATAAACCATAATGGTCTGAATCTTTATCAGGATTATTATCAGTTCCACCAAAGTCGTATGACGTTGCACCATGTTCTCTTGCATATTGCATCATAGCAAATTGCATATGGTGGTTTGGTAAGAAGTTACGATACTCATTTGATGAAGCCCCATATAAGTAGTAAGATTTTTTACCAGCAAACATTAATAAAGCACCTGATAAATAAATGCCTTCTGGATGCGTTGATTCTAAAGTAACCATTTCATCAATGAGTTCTTGAGTTTTGGTTATTTTATTATCAGCATCATTTATTTTATTAAGTGTCTTCTTATCCTGCTTTTTATCTGCAAGTTTTGCTTTTTCAACTTCTAGTTCATGCAATTCTTGTCTTAGATCTTCTAAAACAGGTTTAGGTTCTAACTTCACTAAAAACAACTCAGCATCCCCATCAGGGTGTAATGCATCATATATATTTTCAAAATAACTAATATCTCTAGTTAAAAAACCATCTCTTTCGCCTGTTATTTGCATTAAATTAGCAAATGTTTTCAAACCTTCTCTATTTGAACGTTCAACTGTAGTACCACGTTTTAAAGCTAATCTCACTTTTGAACGATTTCTACGTTCAAAACTTTGAATTAATGCTTCATCCGTTTTTTCTATTGGT
This sequence comes from Staphylococcus sp. Y174-1, assembly GCF_049897865.1. Classification (NCBI taxonomy): domain Bacteria; kingdom Bacillati; phylum Bacillota; class Bacilli; order Caryophanales; family Staphylococcaceae; genus Staphylococcus; species Staphylococcus sp. Y174-1. The sequence goes on from NZ_JAFCXB010000002.1 coordinate 59,216, forward strand.
GTAATCATAGTCATTCTTGGTTGAATATAATCTTTAGATAAGCCCTCTTTAAACCCTTTATGTTTAAACCCAAGCGCTCTTATATTAGACAAAGCGTCTGCACCTTTATCTACTTCAACATCTGGATCAATTTTAATAGCATATGCTTTTTCTTCTTTGGCAATTTGCATTGCAGCTTCAAGTAAAGTTTCTAATGCCAACTTGTTACTATAATCTGTTACAAATCCTCTTGAAATATAGCACAGTGTATAAGGTAGTTTAGGTACTTTTTTAAATAGTAGTTGTGCTACCCCTACAATTTCATCGTCTTCTCCAACTGCGATACGTCTTGAGTACCATCCAGTTAATGTTTTAGTTTCTGCCCACTGCGTTAATTGTAATAAGTCACCTTGTGGGTGTGCTTTAACAAATGCATCATGTGCTTGATCTGTAATATTCATTTTTTCCATAAAAACTGATGTCTCCTTTATCAATTCAATACTTTGGTATTATACAATGCTTTTAGCAAACTTTCACATAGAATTCACTCATTTGATATACTATAATAAATTTAGAAATGAGGTGTAACTATGCGTAGTATTATTATTGGATTGTTTTTAATTATTAATTTAGTTTTCGTTATTCAAGCTTTTATTGAACCACTGACAATTTCATATTTAAGTCTAAGAATTATTTTAGCAGCATTAACTTTTGTTATATCTATTTACTTACTGTTATTGCGTACTAATAAGTTTTCCACTTATTTAACTATTTTAACACTTATTATTTCATTGATACACATATTCATTATCGCTCATAGTGCTTATATTTACATTTATTAATCTGCCTCAAATATATAACTTAACCCTCTTATAATTAAAGTATATGGAGAAGTCGTTTTACTATCTTTAATTGTTATTGATTTATATCCTGAGTTAGGACCATCACTTATTTTAAATATCAAATCATCATGTTTTAATTTAAGTATTGTGACTTTCTCATCTTCACTAACTATGTCCATATCAAACCAATGTTGCCATTTTTTCACAGTATGTGCGCGTTCGGTACTATGCAAATTAATGGATTTAATCATAAATTCTTTTTGGCGAAGTGCTTCTAATTTTTCATTCCTTTTTTGCTCGTTCTCATCCCACTGTATAAAGAACGGTGGCTTCACTCTATAGTCTGGATCTGCAATATATAATAATTTCCAGGATGTTTTATCACCTTTAATGTTTTCTCTGTGCATTTCAATCGGACCGATAACATCTATACCTTTTTCTTCTAAATCTTCCTTAAGTTGATTGATGTCAGCCGTACTTAAAGCTAATGTCTTCATTCCTTGACTATATTGGTCTTGCACAATTTTAGATGGGAATGATACACGCCCTTCATCCGATTTCACTATTTTTTGCAAAACTTCCGGTTTATAAACATCCAACAATTCTACGTAAGCATTTTCTAAATAAGCTAATCTATTAAATGTACCAAAACGCTCATGTTGTCCACCTTGGTTCAAAGTTAATAAATGACCTGGAAATTTAAAGTTCTCTAACTGATGAATATAATGGATAATATGATCTAATTTCAAATATTGCATTAATTTCTCTCCCCTAAGCTTCCTTTAGCTTCATCATAACAAATTGCATACGACTTTACTTCTCATAACACATCCATACAACTTTCTTTCATATTAAACTCACCAAATGTCGGCGCTTATTGTCACTTTTCCTCAACTATTTATACATTGACTCAATTACAAATGTGAGAAATGACAAATTTTCTGAAATTCCCACCAGCTTGCCCTCATTTCAATCACTATTTCTTCATTTATTATCAATGCATGATTTTTTATGTTCGCTTAAGTCTTTTTAACATCAAACAGGTTATAACTTGATTTTAAAAATAAAATACTATTGCTTTATCCTACAAAAAGGTTTACAATATTGTTTGTTGTTAAATAGGTTAGCCTAGCTAACTATTAAGGAGGATCTTATGGACTCACAAAGTATATTCAATCATCTAACAGCTATTTATAGACCCTACACTAAATTTTTCCAACCGGTATTTGAGGAATTTGATGTTTATCCCGCACAATGGTTGGTATTAAAAGATATTGCTCAAAACGCACCAACGACACTCGTTCAAATTTCAAAGCGTCGAGCAATTGAAAAACCAACTACAAGAAAGATTTTAAAAGTACTTTCTGATAAATCATTACTTACGATTGAACTTGGAGAAGATAAAAGAGAAAAATTATTATCTTTTTCTGAAAAAGGACAGCAACTTTATGGTGCAATCAATACACGTATATGTGATGTACAGGATAAAATTATTGAAAATACTGGTTTATCAGATGATGAACTTAACTATGCAATACAAGTCATTCAAAAGATCCATGAACAAATTATCAATATGGAGGAATAGTCAAATGAATCAATCCACTTCTCTGAAATCACCGATTTGGACAAAAAGTTTTAACATTAACTTTTTTACTAATTTTTTAATTAATCTATGTATGTATCTACTGATTGTTATTATTGCTAGTTATACAAAATCAGAGTACCACGCCTCAGATAGTGTTGCTGGACTAGTTACAGGGCTATTTATTATCGGCTCATTAATAGGTAGATTTACGACTGGTAAATATGTTAATAAAATTGGTCCTAAACGTATATTACTCATTGGTTTAGGCTTTTTATTAGTTACACAATTATTTTATTTTATAGAAGGTTCTTTAGCTTTCTTAATGGTAACTAGACTCTTTAATGGTATTGCTACAGGTATTACTACAACTGCTACAGGAACAATTGCAGCTTATGTCACACCAAATGACAGAAAGAGTGAAGGCATTAGCTTATTCTCCTTAAGTTTGGTCATAGGTGCAGCAATCGGACCATTCTTCGGTTTATTACTAATCAATAGCTTCCCTATTAAATTATTATTCACAATCTGCTTACTCTGTGGCATTATCAGCTTTATTATTTCTTTCTTTGTTAAATTACAATTTGAAGTAGAAAGTAACACAGAGTCTAAAAAGCAAACGACTCAATCTAAAAAATTCAATATTAACAATTATATTGCAAAAGAGGCTGTACCCGTTGCAATTATCATGTTGATTTCCGGTTTAACCTATTCATCAATTCTTACATTTCTTCAATTTTTTGCCCAAGAAATTAATCTTGTAACAATATCAAGTTACTTCTTTATATTCTATGCAATTGCTTCACTTATTACACGCCCAGTTGCTGGTCGATTAATGGATCAAAAAAACGAAAATGTAGTAGCTTATCCAGCATTCATATTCTTAATCATTACTTTCCTTACTTTAAGTATTACAAACAATGGTTGGTTACTCATAATTGCTGGTTTATGCTTAGGTGCTGGTTACGGCAATATTTCATCTTGTATGCAAGCCATTGCGATTAAAGTCTCACCGCCGGCTAAATATGGTATTGCGACTTCTACTTACTTTATTGGTCTTGATTTAGGTTTAGGATTTGGACCTTATGTATTAGGGTTCTTTACATCAGCTGTGAGCTACGCACAACTTTATGCAATAATGGCAATCATCGTTTTAATCACAGCGATCATTTACTACTTTGTACACGGCAGAAAAGTTAAAAATTTAAGTTCATTTTAATTAAAAAATTAGAGTCTGAGACACCGCTTGATGTCTCAGACTCTTTTTAGTTCGACAGTAAATAACTATAAAGTATATTCCCCTACGATATTAAGTTAGTAGATTTTCTGGATCAGTTAAGGTAATCCACTCCTAGCCATTCCTTATCGAATATAAACCCACAGAACTTTTATGGATATTTGATTGTAATCCTATCTGATTGTTTTAATTTATGTATATCACACTATTGTGCTATTTGAATTTTTTCAATTTCATTGATAATATCATCTAATAATTTACTCTGTATATCATTATAATAATAAAAAACTTGTCTTTCATCCGTTTCTGAACGCACTTTAGAAATGAGCTCTTTTTTATAAATTTTTCTAATAATAACGTCAATTTTACTCGTATCCCAAAGCATTTCAAAATGCAAGGTATCTCTTAACTCTTTACCGCTCATTTTCTTTGCTTCATACACTTTATACAATATGACAAATTCTTCTATTGATAAGCGATGTACAGATTTTAACCAATGTTTTAATTGACTTAATGCTCTTTCAGAATTTATAAAATATGATACTTTACTTTCCATAAAAAATGGCCTCCTTATTGACTACTCTCGTTGTGTTCTATGGCTTTATTTAATGAATAAGCTTCAAAAGTATTATATAACACTTTCTTCATTTAATCTATTATTTTTATTGAAACAGATAAATATTATCTTCAATTGAATATAATTTATATAATCTCAAATGAACATCTTAAAAAATTTGTATTACTCAATATCTTTAGACATATATTAACAAATTTTATCTATTTTATATTTTGCGAAATTAAATATCATTAAAGGTTAAGCATCCTATCATTTTGACCTTGAAATTTATTAAAAGGCAATTAAAATTAGGCATCTTTCCATTTTCAATTCAGTCATCTACTGCCTAAATGAAAAAAATCTGAGACATCTATTTTGTCCCAGACTCATTTCATTTTTTATTATCCACCTATATAATTCATGTTTATTTTTTTACGTTTTCTATTTGCAACTGTTTGTTCAGTTCGTTCATCAGAATAGCGGTCATCTCTGATATTCCATAATGCTTTAAATTGTTCGAATAATTCATTATCAGTTGCGCCATTGCGCATAAATGACTTAACATTAAATCCATCTACAGTACTAAATAAACATCCATAAAACTTACCATCTGATGAAAGACGTGCACGTGTACAAGTAGAACAGAATGACTGAGAAACACTTGTTATCAAACCAAATTGTGCTTTATTATCTTTATGCTGATAATATTTTGCAACTTCACCATAATATTTCGGTGCCACTGGCTCAATATCAAAATTCTGCTCTATCATTTCAAGCATTTCGTCTTTTGACACAACTTTACTAAAGTCCCAACCATTATCATTACCAACGTCCATAAATTCAATAAATCGAATTTGTACATCTTTATCTTTAAAGTATTGCACCATAGGTACGATCTGGTCATCATTTACACCTTTTTGTACCACTACATTTACTTTCACTTGAAATCCTATAGCAACTGCATAATCAATTTGTTGTAAAATCGTAGAAGCCTTAATATTTCTATTGTTTATGGCTTGGAACACAGCATCGTCTATTGCATCTAGGCTGACATTGATACGTCTCAAGCCAGCATCGTATAATTTTTGACCGTGTTTTTTTAATAATAAACCATTTGTCGTTAAACCAATATCTTCTACACCTTCTAATTGATTTAACTGGTATATCAATTTATCTAAATCACGTCTTAGTAATGGTTCCCCACCTGTAATTCTTATTTTTTTCACGCCTAATTGCGTGTATACCTGTGCAATACGTACCATTTCATCAAAGGTAAGCAACTCATCTTTAGGTAAGAATACAAAGTCATCACCAAATATTTCTTTCGGCATGCAATAATCACAACGGAAATTGCAACGATCTGTAACTGACAGTCTTAAATCACGAATCGGACGTCCAAGTTTATCAGTTATTTGCTCTACCATAACATTAGGTCCCCTTATCTATTTAATATATCTTGTTGTAAAGAGTCCAAATCTTGTTGATAATTAATATTTTTGTACCAATAATCTGGTGATTCAATTAAATTTACATCTAACCAATCACTTTTCACTTTATTATAAACACTTTTCAAACTATAATCGTTTGAATTTAATGCATCATCAATATATGGCAATGTGTGCGGACTATAAAAAGCAATAGTCGGTATGGGTCTGCCCTTTTCCTTAAACCCAGCGATATCTAATTGGTCTTCTATAAGGTGTTCTACCATGAATTGATATAGTTTACTCACAGCTTTTTGAGAAATCATAGGTGTATCAACCGACACAACAAAGAACAGTTCCTCACTTTCATAATGCTGAATGACTGACTGAATACCTGCCAAAGGACCTTTATCCTTATTTTGATCTTCATCAATAATAATATCAGAATGATCAAATTGAGATGCTAATCTCTCATTTGTACTGATAATAACTTGATTAAACATATTTGTACCCTCTAAAACGTCAATAATACGCTTATAAAATGGTTGCGCATTTATTTGAGCAAAAGCCTTTGGTTCGCCGAATCTTTCTGATTGTCCTCCGGCAAGTATAATTGCTTTCATGTTTTTTTACCCTCCGCTAACTGGTGGAATTAATGCCACTGTATCATCTTGATGTACGATGTCATCACTTTTGACGAATTCTTCATTTACTGCAATTTGAAATTGCTTATCCTTGATTTGAGGATAACGTTCAAATAAATCTTTAGTAAAATCATCTACCGTAATATCATAACTTAAATCAATTGTTTCAGTCTGTTTAGCTAAAATTTCTTTTAATTCTGCAAAGTATAGTATTTTCATAATTACTATTCCCCCTCAACTGCATCATTGTGATTCCCATGCTGATGCCCTTGCCATTGAGCGCCATCTTCCCATATTTCCTTTTTCCATATAGGCACAATTGCTTTGATTCGTTCGATGGCATATTCATTTGCGCGATATGCATCCTTTCGATGTGGCGAGGATACACTGATAAGTACAGCAATATCAGATATATTCAGTGGTCCAATTCTATGAACAATTGCTGTTTTTGTTCCAGGCCATTTCTGTGATATTTCGTCTCCAATTTGAGCGAGCTTCTTCTCAGCCATAGGAATATATGCTTCATATTCTAAGTATTCTGTTTTAACACCTTTCGTCCACTCTCTTACATGACCTGTAAAAACAACTACCGCGCCTTGATTTTCATCCAAGACATAATCTCTATATGGCTCAGTTTGTATCGGGTCACACTTCACTTCGAATTGCTTCATTTAATGCATTCCTTCTATTTTAAAATAATGAAATAGCCATTGATTATAAAGCGTCAATGCATCTGTTTCGGCCAAATTCACATAGTATTTTACATTCGTTAAATGGCTTAGACTTTGACGTTCTTTCTCATCTTGATAAACAACTACTTTATCGAATCGTGCAGATTTAAAGCCTTCTACGAGTATCACGTCACAATCTATTGTAACAGATTCGCTGATAATTTCCTCAAGACTTTGATTTTCTTTTCTTGTTACCGACTGTTGATAAGACTTACCTTGTACAATACTCTGATCAGCGCCTGCATTAAAATGTTTCATATGGTCAACTTGATCATTTTGTAATGTGATATCCGCTTCTTGATTAACTAATTGGTTAAATCCGTGATGTTTAACAGTTGCCACTGTTAACAAATGTGATTTTAAAAATTGGATTGTATGTGACATTAACGTCGTTTTTCCAGCGTTTTTATAACCCACAATTTGTAAAATCATATAAAACATGTCTTTTCGTATGTTTGTGATTCCGTCAATATGACGTTAACCGTATGTCCTTGACTATAGCCTCTCGTTCCACCTGGAAGCATAATCATAGCATTACTATGGGCTATCGCAACTACAGCGCCTGATTTATTAAACCCTGATGGTACTACCGTCATTTCTTTTCCATTCAACGTCGCTGTGGCACGTATAAATCTTGTAAATGGGTTCGCCTTTTTAAAATCTTCCATTAATGTCGCTTGTATTACTTGAGGATATATTGCATTAGCACCCATCATATGAAGTACTGCCGGTTTAACATATAACTCAAAACCAGTATAGCAAGCCGATGGATTCCCAGATAATCCAAATAGATAGGTTTCATTTGCAACTGCTACAGTCGTAACACTACCTGGTCGCATCGCTATTTTATTGAATAGTACTTCTGCATTTAATGCTTCATATATTTGTGGCAGATAATCGAAATCACCCACCGATACGCCACCAGTCGTAATGACAATATCATGTTTAGCCATTGCTTCTTTTACGACTTGAATACTACTGTCCAAATCATCTTCTTGAATTTGATATGCAATAGCACTTAACCCTAATTTTTGCGATAAGGCTGTAATCATAGGACCATTTGAATTCCTAATTTTCCCTGATTCTAAAGCATCATTCACATCCAATAACTCACTACCAGTAGCTATAACACCTACACTTGGCTTTTTATTTACTTTTACTTGTGTATAACCGTAAGTTGCTAATACAGCAATGGCACCGGAATTAATTAATTGTCCCTTTTGCAGTACGATATCTCCTATCTCTGTTTCCTCACCCTTTAAAGAAACATTTTCATTTGGCTCAAAAGGTTTTCTCAAAGTAAAACTATGTCCGTTTTCAACAGTTTGTTCTAACATAACCACTGCATCTGTACCTTCTGGTAGAGCAGCCCCTGTCATAATCCGAACCGCCTCGAAAGCGCCTACCGTTTTATCAGAAACAGATCCTGCACCAATATGATCAATCACATTAAAGCTTACACGTTGTTCACCACTAGCACCTACCGTATCCTTACTGCGAATAGCAAAGCCATCATAGGGAGATTTATTAAACCGTGGAATTTCATATGTCGCAATGATATCTTCGGCTAAAATATGATGGATACTCTCATTTAATGGAACTTCTACTTGTTGCGTATAAATCGATTGATTGACTACACGTTCAATTGCTTCACTTACAGGAATTGGCGTTCTTTTTTCTACTGGCATTTTAAATCTACTCCTTACATAAATTAATTTCGTGATATACTAAGAAACGATTAGGAGGGATATTTTGTCTGAATTTACGCATATAAATCACCAAGGCAATGCTAAAATGGTAGATGTTTCAGAAAAAAACATTTCTAAACGTACTGCAATTGCACATTCAAGTATCACAGTTAACTCGGAAATTTATAAACAAATTGTCGAACATACAAATCAAAAAGGGAATGTTTTAAATACTGCTCAAATTGCGGGGATTATGGCCGCTAAAAATACTGCAGATATTATTCCTATGTGTCACCCATTACCACTAACTGGCATAGATGTAACATTTGATTGGCAAGAAAATGAACAATCATACACACTTAATATACAGACGATTGTCTCTACTACAGGTAAAACTGGCGTTGAAATGGAAGCACTAACAGCTGCTACTGCTGTTGCCCTTACCGTATATGACATGACAAAAGCATTAGATAAAAGTATGGTAATCGGTGAAACCTATCTGTTATCCAAATCAGGTGGGAAATCAGGCGACTATCAGCGCCAAGATAATTAAAGATAATGACTCCTTGAATTACCCAAAGTAAACTGAAGTCATGACCATCATTTTTTAGTAGCAACTATATAAACTGAGCGCGAAGTGTCGCAATTCTGTTAAATAAATCAGAATTCAAGCTACACTTGGCGCTTTTGTTATTTAGTGATTTCATTCACTAGGTGATTTAATTCTGGTTTTATCAACTTGTTCAACGCTAATTTAACAGCGCCTGTTGAACCAGGAATGCTAAAAATCAACTTATCTCCAACTGCGCCTGCAATCGCTCTTGATAAAAGTGCACGTGTTCCAACATCTTCGGTATAACTCAAATATCTAAATAATTCACCAAAACCCTCAATTTCTTTTGTGATTAGTGCTGATACAGCTTCTATTGTAACGTCCCTCTGAGCAATCCCTGTACCACCAGTTGTAATAATGACATCTATATCTTCCTTTAACCATTCTTGTAGTTGTTTTTGAATTAAGTCTTGTTCATCTTTAACAATTCGATAATGCTCAGTAGCAATACTTACATTCAATTCAGAAAGTAGTGATTGAGCCAATTGGCCCCCCCTATCCGTTTCATAATCTCTTGTATCAGAAACGGTTAAAATAGCACATTTTATATCTTTGTCTAATTGCACATTTGTATGCACGATGCCCACCTCATTTATCCAAATAATTGATTTATTAATTTAATTGCTTCTTGTGGTTGCTTCATGCCATGTATCAGCATACGTCCACCTTTAAAACTGACGATACGATAACCTTTATATTGAAATTGAATGATATAAGGGTTACGTTTAAATGCGATTTTGTGTTGATTTAAAAATACACCTAGCATTTCCTGGGAAATATTAGGGTTTTCATATTGCACCGTATCTCTTCCACACAAACTAACATACTGACGTTTGGTTTCATTTAAATGGGGATATGTTGGATTTTGACCACAAGTTGGACAATTTGTTCTATATAATTTACTAAATCCAAAGCTAAAATGTGTACCTTCCCATAAATCACCATAAGTCAATTTAGTATCAGGCGTATGTTCTATCAATAGTTTCAATGCATCGCGTACTTGTAAACTTGTCGTCATCGTTACAGCGGGTTGTATAACACCTACCGTATCACACGTCATATTGATGGTTGGCAATTGTGGTACCATGCAATTAAAGCACGGTGTTGTGCCAGGTATAAATGCAGCTTCTATATAAGTACTTTGCACTACACCACCATAAATCCATGGTATATTCTGTTGATACGCATAGTCATTAATTAATTGCCGCGTTTCAAAATTATCTGTAGCATCTAAAATCAAAGAAATATTTGTAGCATGCGCTTCTAAAAATTGACGATCAACATGTGCGATATGACTGTGTATGACGACATCTTTACGAATTGCTAATAATTTTGTTTCTGCAGCAATGACCTTAGGCAATGCTGCATCTGCATCCGCTTCTGAAAATAATGTTTGCCTTTGAAGATTACTGTATTCAATATAATCTCTATCCACAATCGTAAGTTCACCTATGCCAGAGCGCACTAAACCCTCTGCAAGATGTGTACCTAAAGCACCCATACCAACAATAAGTACATGCTGTCTCTTAATTTTATCCTGTCCGTCTGATCCAATATGTTTAAATAACATTTGTCTTGAATATCGATCCTGTGTCACACGAATAACCCTCTCTTCACATCATTATTTCTATTATAAATCTTGGTCTCCAATGTAACAACGGTTTAAAATTAATATTGTTATAAAGTAGTGTTTCCCCTTATCTTTATTCAGCTCTAATGCGTGTTTTTATTTTATCTTTCATTAATATAGACAAGTATTTTCAACATTCTGAACGTATCCTATTATCTTAACTTCATGGTACAATGAATCAAATATTATTTTGAGGTGAATTCATGGCGCGATCAAAAAACTTTGAACAACTATTAGAAGAAGCGAAAGATATCGTAATTAACTCTATTGGAGAAACAATGGATCTTTACGGTGTCAATCGGAGTGTAGGTAATCTTTATGGCACGATGGTTTTCGAACAAAAAAGCATGACATTAGATGAAATGCGTTATGAGTTACAAATGAGTAAACCAAGTATGAGTGCCGGTGTTAAACGACTACAAGAATTTGATGGTGTAAAGCAACAATTTATTAGAGGTAGCAGAAAACAACACTTTACAGCAGAAAAAGATTTCTTTACGTTTTTCGGTAATTTTTTCTCGCAAAAATGGAATCGTGAAATCAAATTAAATTTAGAAGCAATTCAACGAGCAGAAAAATTACTCTTCCCTATTATTGATTCTGAAGATGCAGAACCAGAATGGATTGAAGATGCCAATAAAATGTTAGAACAAATTGAACATTCCAAAGTCTATTATGCTTGGCTATCTACACTTTCCGAAGCACTACATTCCGGAGAAATTTTTGATTATTTTCCTATTCCAAATCAAACTAGCGCTTCACAAAGCTGATCAATATTTAACTAAAAAAGTATCCTTCTCCATTTCACTTTGTTGTGTCGGCTTTGAAGGGTACTTTATTAATGGTTGTTGCCATATTTATTCTATTGTAATTTGTAAACCATCGTAAGCAATGGTAGTCAACAATCCTTCCTCTTTTAATTGCTGTTCTAATTGTTCAATGTGTGTTTCATTTAAGTTTTCCGTTGCTTCTATGTGTGTAAAGTAAGTGTGTGTTGCATTGATTTCACGCGCGATAGTCACACTTTCTTGAAAAGTAATTTCACCTAACGCTGCTAGCATACCATTTTCGTGAATTCGTTCTTTGGTAACTGGATTAACTTCATTACTACCAAATGGTAAAATCGCAACATCAACGTTCTTCAATTTTTCTATTGGGTGATAACCTTTAATTTCATCCGGGATAATTAAAATGCGTAATGTAGATGTCGTAATATAAAATCCAAATGCAATGTCTTCTGCTAGCTGAATCCACTCTATAGTCGTTTCACCTATCTTTATTTGACCATTGTTAGGAATAATCTCTTTTTCAATTACACCTAAATCACCTAGATAGTTTAAATGATCCCAATGACCAAAATATTTTTTAAAATCATTTACATGTTGCTCTGTAAGGATTATTTTCGAATTTTTGGATTGTGGTACTTTATTTATAAAATCAAAATTTAATGTTTCCCAAATTCTTATACCCATCGTATGATCAGGATGCCAATGCGAATATATGCCATATTTTATATCATAAATTTCTGAACGGCGTAATTGATAAAATATATCCTCAGAAGTATCAATTAATAATTGGAGGTCATGTATATAAATAGCTGGTCCAGTTCTATGTATTGCTTGTGAATGTTGCGAATGGGACTTATAAAGTGACGGAAACCCACCTGCTGTTCCTAAAAATTCTATCTTCATATATACACCCCTTCTAAAATAAAATGATGCTTATTATCATTTGAATTTATCAAAAAATACATTCATATTATAGATATTTGTCTTATACTTTTAAAAAAACCTGTATAGCTATTATCTATGTCATACAGGTTTTTAAGTATTGAAGTTTATATTTGGAAAATGATTTTAGCCAATAGTGATGATTTCATGCGCTAGTGAGGTGGCCTCATAATTTGAATGTGTAACAAAGATAATAGAAATTTGCCACTTTTCAAATATACGTTGCACAAGTTGGATACTTTCATGCTTAGTCGAATCGTCTAGACTTGAAAATGGTTCATCTAACAGAATCAAGTCTGGCTTTGTACTCAGTGTTCTAGCTAAAGCCACGCGTTGTGCTTCTCCACCTGATAAACGCATAGGATATTGATCTTTTAGGTGATCAATATTTAGTTGTTTCATCAATTTATCAATATGATCAGAAGGTTGTGCCATGAAAGTAATATTTTGATAGACATTCATGTTAGGAAAAAGTTGGTAATCTTGGAAAAGATAGCCAATATTTCTTTTTTGAATTTTCACATCAATCGCATGTGCTGAATCTGAAATAATACGTTTATTCACTTGTATAAATGCGTTGTCAGGTTGCCTTAAACCCGCTATCATATTTAATATTGTCGTCTTGCCAATACCGGAGGGCCCTTTAATTGCATATATCTTTGGTTTATCATCATTAATTTGTATGCTTAATGGTGTTGCTTTAAGCTGATGTGTCAGATGTATATGTAACAATTAATCTACCTCCCGATAACGATCTTTATTTAATAAATTAATTGTACCTATAACAGTTATCGCAAATGCTACCAATACAATCACCCATAACCATGCTTGATTTTCCTTACCTTGTTCAACCAAGAAATAAATCTCTAATGGTAATGTATTTGTCTTGTTTGGAATATAGCCAGCCACCATAAGCGTAGCGCCAAATTCACCAATTGCTCTTGCAAAGCTCATCATTACACCAGATAATATTGCACGTTTAGATAGCGGTAGAATTAATTTAAAAAATATTTTACTTTCACTGGCTCCCATTGTCCTAGCTGTATTTAGCATCTTATGATCTATACTGCGGAAACCTTGTACAGTGTGTTGGTACATCAATGGAAAACTGACGATCACAGAGGCAATGACTGCACCAGTCAATGTAAACACTACGGGTAAGTGTAATACATTAACAAAAAATGCCCCAATATAACTTCTTGGTGAAAGCACTATGAGCAAGATGAACCCCATCACAGTCGGTGGTAAAACAATAGGTAAGACTATGATACTTTCTAAGATTCTAGCAATGATACCATGGCGTCTATATAACCATTTTGAAATGACTACGCCAATTAAAGTTACTATGATAGTACTTATAACGGCTACTTTAAGTGATATCCAAAATGGTGTAATATCTGGCATTGCTAAATCCTCCTATGCATCAAATTGATATTTTTTCAAAATATCTTTGGCCTTATCTGTTTTTAAGAAATCTATCCATTCTTTCGCTAACTTTTTATCTGTTGTAGTAGCTGCTTTATAAGTAATTGGTTTTTTCAAATCGGCTGTATTGATTTCTTTCACTTTACTACTACCATTTTGTTGTGATTGAAATAAATCTGTTTTATACACATAACCTAATTGTGCATTACCTTTTTCAACATAGTTTAATACTTGACGCACATCTTTGGCATAAACTAAATTTGGTTTCACTTTATCGAATAAATGATTATCTTTTAAATATTGCTCAGCATATTTACCTGCAGGTACTGATTTTGCTTCACCAATGGCTAACTTATCATCGCCTTGTATATCAGTTACCGAATGATAGTTGCTATCTTTTTCACCAATTAATACTAGTTGGTTTTTAGCATACTCATATGTATTTTGTGCTTTGTCTTTATCAACTAGTCCGTCCACATCTTTTGTATTTGCAGACATAAATACATCTACTGGTGCACCTTTTTCTATTTGTTGTCTTAAAGCACCTGAACCACCATAATTAAAAGAAACGTCTACATCTTTATGATCTTTTTTAAAAGCTTTTTCTAAATCCTTAGTGACATCCGTTAGACTTGCTGCTGCAGAAACATGTAATTCTTGTTTTGCTTTTTCATCGCTTTTCGTTTTACTATTATCCTTATTATCACCATTTGAACATCCTGCTAACACAAGACATAAAACAATAAATGAAATAATTAAATATTTAAATTTAATTTTCAAAATAATCACTCCTATTTTCTTTTATTATATGCTTGTAATCAAGAAAATAAAAGAGCGGAGTGAAGAAATCAATGAGTCCAGTTTGATTTCTTCACTCCGCCTTGAGACAAAAATATTTTCAGTTTATAACATGTCATAAAATATAGCGCGTTTTTAAACATAGCCTAATCAATTCGACATGCGCTGCTTTTATTATAAATGTTTGATAAAGCGTTTAAATGCTTGGCGTCCAGTATCGGTATTTTTAAAAACACCTGCATCTTCTAACACACGTTTAAATTTATAACCGACTTCTTTATCAACGATGTCGTCAACATTTTGTTTATTGATATCATAAGTGCGCTTCATATTTTCAGCCCATTGTTGGTGCATACCTAAATCTAATTGGTTATCACCCACAAGATACGTTTTTACTTGTTGTAATTCCTCTTTTAAGCGCCCTGGTAATATCGCCGTACCCATCACTTCTATTAAACCGATGTTCTCTTTTTTAATATGTTGTACATCCTCATGTGGATGGAATATGCCATCTGGAAATGCTTCGGAAGTTTGATTATCTCTTAAAACGATATCTAATTCATATTGTGATTGTCTATAACGTGCAATCGGTGTTACAGTATGATGTCTTTCACCATCATTACTAAATGCCCTTACATCTATCGTTTCATCTGAGTATTGATTCCACGTATTCATCACATATGTTGCTGCATTAATTAATTCATCGCGATTTTCGCTTTTTAATCGAATCACACTCATTGGCCAATTCAATGTACTCGCTGTTACCGATGAAAATTCATTCATTGTAAACCGCTCTATTTCTGCCGCATTATCCATAGGAAATACATGTTTGCCAGCCTGATAATGATTATGTGATAAAATCGATCCACCAACTAATGGAATGTCTGCATTAGATCCAATAAAATAATGTGGAAATTGTTCAATAAACGCTAACAAATTAACAAATGTTTGTTTATTAATTTCCATAGGCACATGATGTTCAGATAACACAATGCTATGCTCTGGAAAATAAGCATATGGTGAATATTGGAATCCCCACGACTTTCCGTCTAATTTCAATCGTATAATACGATGATTCGTACGAGCTGCTTGTGTAACCGAACCTTGGTAGCCTTCATTTTCAATACATAGTGCACATTTAGGATAATGTTTAGCTGGTTCAGCTTTAGCTTTCGCAATTTGCTTTGCATCTTTTTCAGGTTTAGATAAATTGATTGTAATTTCAATATCACCGTATTCTGTTTCTACTTCATAATTAATATTATTAGCAATAGCATCTTCTTTTACATAATGATTCCGTTTAGTTATTTCATAAAAATAATTAGTAGCTGTTTCCGGTGATTTTTTATAGGCTTCTACAAAATTTCGATTAATAACTGAAGGTCGAGGTGTTATTAAATCTAATATTTGTGCTTCAACGATTTCTTTTTTATATAATGCATCTTCTAGGCAGTTTTCATTAACTGCTTGTTCAATCCAATACTGAGCAATCGCATTTGCAGTGGCATCTTGGTTTAGTGGTGATTCATTATCAACATCAATACCTATTGCATTTAAAATTCGGAGCAGTTGATTTTGAATATAAATGTTATCTTCTTGTTCATAATCACCAAATGCAATTGCCTGTGTGACAAATTGCTGTACTAATTGTTGATTTAATAACATGCCTTATACCTCCGTATCTTCTTGATAACCGTTTGGATGTTGATTATGCCAGCGCCAAGCTGAATCAATAATGTCATGTATATTATCATGTTTTGGTTTCCAACCAAGTATTGATTGTGCTTTATCACTTGATGCAACTAATTTACTAGGGTCTCCAGCTCTTCTAGGTCCAACCTTCGCTTCAATTGGTTTGTTTGTCACCTTTCGAGCCGCTTCTAATATCTCAAATACTGAGTACCCTTGACTACTTCCTAAATTAAATGCGCCAGATTCCCCACCATTTTGTAAATGTTGGTAAGCTAAAATATGTGCATCTATTAAGTCGACAACGTGAAGGTAGTCACGAATACATGAACCATCTTCCGTATCATAGTCATCACCAAATATCGTTAATGCTTCTCTTTGTCCCAATGCAACTTGTAATACAATTGGCACTAAATGCGTCTCTGGACGGTGGTCTTCACCTATAGTGCCCTCTTCTTTTGCACCCGCTACATTAAAGTAACGCAAGGCTGCATAATTAACACCGTAAGCATTGTGACTCCAATGCATCATTTTTTCCATCATTAACTTACTTTCACCATAAGGACTCGTCGGTGTTTTAGAATCTGCTTCAGTAATAGGCACTGTATCTGGTTCTCCATATACTGCTGCAGTTGAGGAAAAGATAATATGTTTTACTTGATGATCATACATGACTTCTAATAACACTTGTAAACCATTCACATTATTGTTGAAATACGCTAACGGTTTCTCAACAGATTCACCTACTAACGAATATGCACAGAAATGGAAGACACCTTCTATTGTTTCAGTTGTAAACACCTGATCTAAAAATGGCTTATCACGTATATCGCCTTCATAAAATCGTGCATCTTTATTTACAGCTGCACGATGACCTGTCCCTAAATTATCTACAACAACGACGTCGTAACCTCTACTTATTAATTGATCCACCGCATGACTACCAATATATCCAGCGCCACCTAATACTAAAACAGACATATTCAAAATCCTTTCTTTTAATCATTTTGTATTGCTTACAAAGCCTTAACGCCATCACTTATACCCACATGATAAAACGAAGGTGCATAACCAATTTTATCAATATATGCTTTTGATACTTCATCTTCTAACTTCTGTATACTATTTTTATCCACTAAAGCAATGGCACATCCTGCAAAACCAGCACCTGTCATTCTTGCGCCTAATACACCCTCTACTTGCTGAGCTGTTTCAGCTAAGGTATCTAATTCAATACCTGTAACTTCGTAGTCTTCTTTTAATGATTTGTGTGATGCATTGAGTAATTGCCCAAATTGTTCAAAGTTATTATCAGCCAATGCTTTATGTGCAAGCTTCGTTCTCTCATTTTCTGAAATCGCGTGTTTGGCACGTCTACATACGACCTCATCAGTAATAAGTGATTGGTACTTCTCAAATTGCGCTAAAGATAATTCACCTAAAGATGTGATTTCTAATTGCTGCTGTAATTGTGAGAGTGCGTTTTCACACTCAGATCTACGTTCATTATATTTACTTTCAGTTAGTGAACGTCTTTTATTTGTATTCATAATTGAGATGACATAATCTCCAAATTTAGCAGGTACATAGTCAAAATCAAGTGTAGCGGTGTCTAATAATATGGCATGCTCTGCTTTACCCATACCAATAATAAATTGGTCCATTATACCTGAATTCACACCCATAAATTTATTTTCAACGACTTGTCCTAATTTAATTAACTGTAAGCGCTCTAAATGCAAATTAAATAATTGTTTAATTAGCCAGCCAGTTAGTAATTCAATAGAAGCTGATGACGATAAACTCGCACCATTCGGTATATTTCCTTCAACTAAAATATTGAATCCTTGATTGATATCATTAAATTCTTCTTTTAAATATTTAACGACACCCTTAGGGTAGTTTGCCCAATCGTGTTGCTCATTAAATTCAAGTTCATCTAATGTAAAAGATACAATACCTGTATCTTCAAAATTATTTGAATATAATTGAATGATACGATCCGTTCTTTTAGATGCTAAACCATATGTCCCCAGTTCTATTGCAGCTGGAAATACATAACCACCGTTATAATCAGTATGTTCCCCAATTAGATTAATTCGTCCCGGTGCAAACGCCCTCACATCTGCTTTTACATCAAATAAAGATTCAAACTTTTTGTGCATTTCCTGTAACATAAGCTTGCCACTCCTTTTTCTAAACCATCTCACATACCTATCGGCCCTTTAGTAAACACAATTAAAGTTTACTTGTTTACTAAATGTTTTGTCAATAAAGTTAACTATACTTTAAATGTGTTTCTTGCTTTGAGTTGCGCTTCTACAACAACATGAATTGCGATTTGCCTTGTGTTATTGATACGTTCTTCTGCCATTCTGACAGCAGTTCTCCCAAATTCATCGACAGGAATATGCACGCTACTAATTGAAGGCACTGCATATTGAATCACTTCTAA
This sequence comes from Staphylococcus sp. Y174-1, assembly GCF_049897865.1. Lineage (NCBI taxonomy): Bacteria > Bacillati > Bacillota > Bacilli > Caryophanales > Staphylococcaceae > Staphylococcus > Staphylococcus sp. Y174-1. Next base: position 78,239 of record NZ_JAFCXB010000002.1, read on the forward strand.
ATCATTAAAACTAATTAATTTCACTTCTTCAGGGATTGCTTTTTTATTTAGTTGCAATTGTTGTAAAATACCGATTGCAATCATATCGTTGCCAGCAATAAATACTTGAGGAAACGCATGATCACTTTCTAAATAAACTTTCACTGCATCCTCTCCCTGTGTTTTTCCCCATCCATTGAGTAACACTATTTCTTCGACGTCATGTTTTTCACACCATGATTGATATGCTTGGTATCTAACATCTGCTGCGTTAGTAGTTGTTATACCATTCAACTCTCGTATTGTATGGTGCCCACCAATATATGCAATTTTCGTTAGACCTTTATCTAAAATGCGATTAAGCAGTTCTGTCATTGCATCATCCAAATCAGAATACACAGCATCAATAGATTTAGGTGTATTTGGATTATTAATGACCACCATGTTAGCGTTGTGCGTTTTCAATTTGTTCAATGCATCTACAGAAAAATTCCCAATTACAATAATGGCGCCTGCATTTTCAATTTTGTTTAAATCGATATGATCTTGTTGCCCATCAATTCTAATTGTTCGCTTAAGGGATAAGTTTAATCTTTTAACTTCTGCTTCTATCGCTAATCGGATTTCTCTATAATATGGATCCGACATTTCTTTCTCTCGAGAAGCGTATGTAATAATTTGGATACGTTTATTTTTTCTAGTAACTTTTTCGTATTGTAACGCTTGTGCGATTTGATTTATGCGTGTCCGCGTTTCTTTAGCAACGGATAAAGTTGGATCATTGTTTAAAACACGTGAAACAGTACCTGGACTTACTTCAGCTTGACGTGCAATATCCCTAATACTTGCCATTCATGTATCACCTCTATTAGTATTGTTTACCTTAAGTTTACTTCTCACTTTATGTTAAATCAATTGTGACGTAACTAAATCTGATTAATCGTTAAAAGCAACTTATAAACAGAATCGTGTAATGATAATACCTTTATAAACCGAATCATTTTTTTACAACTAAAAATAAGCTAAAATAATAATAGAATATGAAATGAGGTGCTTGTATGCATGAAGATGTTTTGACAAATCAAACAATTGTACGCTTTGAAGATGGTAAACTGATAGAAAAAAAAGATCACTATGTTACTGAATTTCCATTAACTATTATGGTGAATGGTGAAGAATTTGCTACAGTTATTTGTAGTCCAAATCATATGGAAGAACTTACACTTGGTTTTTTAGCTTCTGAAGGTGCTATATTAAGAAGCGATGATTTAAAGTCTATTCAAATAGATGATAGTAAGGGGTTTGCGCACGTTGAGTTAACAAAATCCTTAGGAGAACGCTTCGAGTATTCTACTAAACGCATGATTGCATCCTGTTGTGGTAAAAGTAGAGAATTTTATTTTCAAAATGATGCAGCAGTAGCAAAGACGTCAATGTCAAATATTGAATTAAATCCTCAACAAGTACTGAATATGATGACACGTTTACAAAGCGCTAGTGAAGTATTCAAACAAACAGGTGGTTTACACAATGCAGCCATTAGTGATGGAGATACGTTTTTCGAACATCGTCAAGATATCGGACGCCACAACGCACTGGATAAACTTTATGGTTACTGTATCGAAAGACATATACCAGTACGTAATAAAGTACTTATATTTAGTGGTAGAATCTCTTCTGAAATATTAATTAAAGCCGCTAAAATCGGTGTGGGCGTTATTCTTTCTAAATCCGCGCCAACCACGCTAGCCATAACACTCGCACAAGATTTAAATATTACAGCCATTGGTTTTATTAGAGAAGGAAATTTTAATATTTATAGTCACCCTGAACGCATAAAAATAGCGGAGATGTAATTAGTTGATAAATCAACAAACTACGTCTCCGCTTTACTCCTATTATAATAGTATCGTTTGATATTATTTTAAATATGCTCTTTTAGTATTTGATAACAGTAGCTAATAAAGATATAACCTTGCTTTATATACATATCTTTCGCGCTATCCTCACCATCAGCTATCAATATTATCGTTTTGTCTTTCGCAATCTGTGCTACAAATGATTGCATCACACTGCCTATGCCTTGCCTTTGATATTCATCCAACACGCCAAATCCATCTATTTCCATCGCCGATGCGGACACAATTAAATCTAATATACCTACTGGGACTTCACCCTTATATGCTAATATTCTCAATTTATTTTCTTGTGGAAATTGATTACGAATCATCTGTATACTTTCTTGTGCATATGCTAGCCCATACGGTTCAGCAAACCTACGATAAATAGCTATATAATCTTCAAGTGTTTCATCGTTCACGATTGTAACATCTATTTCTGAGTTTATAGCTTGATGGATATGCTGAGGTTCGATAGCGTAAAGCTCCATAATCCCTAACTCAAATTCTAATGCTTTTATTTCATCCAACCATTGTTGATCTAGGTGCTCATTTTCAGGAAAAGTAAATGCAAGGTGGGAAGATCCTTGTTGTTTATGCATAAATTGTTGGTAAGCCATATCTAATTTCCAAGAATTAAGCGTAGGCATTCGCTTATATATCCATTTGTTTGTATCATATACTAACGGTTCCTCAGGTGTTAAATAAATGGTTTTACTATTATCATCTTGATAAACCGTGCCTTGTTGAAAAATATCATTCATAGAAATGACCAATTTATACACCTTCCCTATATGTTTTTACTTCATTAATTGTTTGAATTGACTATGGTTTAACATTGTATTGCCTATTAAACTCGCAATAATCGCTTTTAATAAATCTCCAGGCATAAAGACGAATGAAAGCATTACTGACTTAGATATTGGTAAATGTGTTATCCACCCCATAATGATAGTGCCTACAATATCCAACAGTAATACACCGAACACAATTGTTGTACCTAATAATACAACAAAATTCATTTTATTAAAATATAAATCTCTCACTAAACCAATCAGGTATGTAATCACTGGATACATAAATAAAAAACCTGCTGAAGGTCCTGCAAATACACCAATACCGCCACGGCCGCCAGATAATAATGGTAGACCTGTTGCTACTAGTAATAGTAAAACAATGACACTTAAAGTCCCATATTTACGTCCAAGAAGTATCGCTGCTAGAAATATACCTATATTTTGTAAAACAATGGGTACTGGCATTACCGGCAATGGTATCGCAGGCACAAAGCCTAGTACCGCTATCATTGCTGTCATCAATGCTGTATATACTAATCTTTTTGTTGTCATAGTTATTCCTCCTCGATGAAGAAATTATATCACGAATGTAAACTTTAAAAAATAAAAAGTTTACATTAGGTTGCATTTTTAGTATTTTAACCATTAAATCATCACAAGCATAAGACCACATAAACTCTTTAATAAAATAAATATATTGCACCCATTTTATAACATGCTGATGTTTAATATCATATTATGAATGAAAAACTACATATTTATACCTTACCCTTAGCATATACATGCAGCGCCTTCCTCTTTGAAACTATAAAAATAGCTATGAAAAAATCTATTGTAAAGATTTCTTCATAGCTAATCTTAGAATGTTTTAAAAATGAGTCTTTCTGTCCTAAAGCACTTATTATTTACTACATACAATCAAATTGATTTAGCGTACTGATAATTTAGTTTAATTGTTTAAAAATTTTTCTTTTAAATCTTTTCTCATAAATTCTAATGTGTATGGATCATTGTACCAATATGTCTCAGCTTGAACTTTAATTACATGATCTTGTTGTACCGCTGGAATATTATTCCATAAGTCTGTTTTTTCATAAGCAGGTGTTGATTTACCTTCACTTGTTGAAACAATATAGTCGCCGGCATAATAAGCAATTTTTTCTTGTTTAACTTCTGCCCATCCTTCTTTTTTAACTAAATCATTTAGTTTATCAGGTATCTTCAGACCAAATGCTTGATATAATACTTCGCCACCACGACCCCAGTTAGGACCATAGCTATATAGTTTTTTATCAAATTCATCAAAGATTGAAACAGTAGCATCTTAGCCTATTTTATCTTTTATTTCTTGTCCATCTTTTTTAGTTTGTGATTTCCATTTATCTTCCCAAGATTTTACTTCATCTTCTTTACCTAATAATTTCCCTAATTCTCTTTGTTGATCTAAATACTTATGTTTACCATAGTCATACACAACTGTAGGTGCAATTTTTTCATATTTTTTAATATTTTTATCTGTTGAATAAACAACGATTAAATCAGGTTTTGTTTTTGCAACCTTTTCTACATCATTTTCCCCAATTTTTTCTACACCTTTAAATTTATCTTTAAGTAATTTGCTGTTATCGACTTGTTCATTTACTGCCACAATCTTACCACCAAGATATTTAATACCACCGGCATATGTAGGCGCCACAACGGCAATACGCTCTGGATTTTTAGGAATATCGATACTTTTTCCACTATCTAATTTATATGATTTTGTTTCTTCCTTTTTGTCGCTATTTGAGTCACTATCTGATTTATTACCACATGCGGCTAAAATAAGCATTAAAGCAAGTAACGGAAACAATAATTTTTTCATAATTCTCCTCCATTGAAAATGATTATCAGTACCAATTGATTATATAATGACTCTAGTAATTTTACAATAGTAAAAAGTCAATTTTTAGCTTTTTAAGTTATTAAAAAAATGCATTCAGACACTATGTCTAAATGCATTTTAATTACAACTATTAAATGAAACTTTCTCAAGTCTTTATACTTTCTAAAATCTATCTAATACACTCTTAGCAATATTAGTATATGCCATATCTTCCATTGGTGGATTGTGTAAACCTGCTCTCATATCTCGATAATAACGTTGTAACGGACGTTCCATTTCAAGGCTCTTAGCACCGACAATACGCATGGCAATATCAATTACTTCGAGTCCTTGATTCATGACTAACACCTTACTAGCAGATGTTTCATTCCATATAGCTTTATCTGAATGGGTATTTGAATATAATGATGCTGTACTCCATAAAAAGTGACGCGCAGATAATAGCAAGGATTCCATTTTGCCAATATTTTGCTGAACGGTTGTTATATCTCCTATCGTACCTTCTATACTATTAGGGCTATAAGTTTTAGCAAAGTCAACAGCATAATCTCGTGCTGCTTGCGCAATGCCTAAATAAGTACTTGGGATATGTAGAATCCAGCCGTTTGGTTTTTTACCACCAGCGCCTCTAATTTCTACAAAATTCTGTTCTGGTATTTGAACATCATTTAATATTAAATCGTGACTTTCTGTAGCTCTCATTCCTACCATATTCCAATTATCTGCAATTTCTACGCCTGGTGTATCCTTTTCTATAAGATAAAATCCTACTTGCTCAATCGTTTCATCATATGCACTCACAATAAAATGCGTGAGCCCCTTACTCATAGAAGTAAATGTTTTAACACCATTTAATATATAGCCATTTTCATTTTTAATTGCATTCGTAGCAGGTCTACCACCTCGTGTAGGACTCCCTGTTTCCGCTTCACTTACAGCTCTATTAACCAGTGCACCTTTTCTGATAGATTCCGCAAATTGATTTAACATGGATTCATCCCACATCTTTTGTTCATATAATTGACCCACAACACTAAGATGCCAGCCAATTGAAAGTGCCGTTGCACCATCAATAGAGCCTAAATAGGTTTGAATAATAACCATATCTTCAACTGAGGCACCTTCGCCACCGTATGCTTTAGGTAAAGTTAATAATGTATAACCTTCATTAACTAACCACTCAATATTTTCATATGGAAACCTAGAATGTTGATCATTATAGACTGCATGTGATCTAAATTTATCTTTTACTGTATTCAATTTTGCTATCCATTTTTCTTGAATATCTGTATGTATTAATGCAGAATCTTCCATTTTTTCCACCTCGTCCATTATATTTCTTTCTATATAAGTATAAGTTTAACACTCGATATGGCTTAAATAAAGGTTTCTACCCCAAATCCTTACTTTACCGATAAGATTTATTATGATAATTTATAATTATTGCTATATTGGGGGGACACATATGATTACAGTTAATCATCTTATACATAAATACAATGAGAATACGATACTGAATGACGTCAGTTTCTCACAGGATAAAGGTACAGTCACAGCTATTATCGGACCCAGTGGTTCTGGTAAAACAACACTCTTACGCACACTAAATGCACTTGCTTTAGCGAAATCAGGGACTATTACTATTGGGGATACAAGCTTTGATGCTTCTAAACATAATAAAAAAGATATATTCAAATTACGTCAAAAATCCGCGATGGTTTTTCAAAATTATAATCTTTTTAAAAATAAAACAATATTAGAAAATATTACTGTCGGTTTAAAATATGGGAAAAATTATAGCCATGCTGAAGCCAATGACATCGCACTGTCTTATTTAAATAGAATTGATTTATTAAAACAAAAAGATAAATATCCAAGTCAATTATCTGGTGGGCAAAGTCAACGTATCGGAATCATTCGTGCACTTGCCTTAAATCCTGATGTACTACTGCTTGATGAACCAACCTCAGCCTTGGATCCAGAATCTATACAAAGCGTACTCTCTCTAATCAAATCGATTGCCCAAGAAGGTATGACAATGGTCTTAGTTACTCACGAAATACAATTTGCAAAAGCAATCGCTGACCAAGTGCTATTTATTGATGATGGACACATTATTCATCGTGGTACACCACATGAAGTATTGGAAAACACTAAGTCAAAAAGAATCCAGCGTTTCTTAAATCATGTTGGCACGGAGCGTGATGTTTAATGCTACGACACAAAAAATATTTCTTCATGATGTTATGCGCTTTATGTTTCTTATTGTCTGCTTGTAATGCTACTCATAATGATGATACTTCATCACACAAAAAGGAAATTAAAGTCGCATTGTCAGCAGAAGTTAATCCACCCTACTTATACACTACGAAAAACAACGAATTTATTGGACTCGATATGGAATATATGAAATTACTTGAAAAAAAATTACCACAATATGATTTCAAATATGAAGTAGGCGAAGAAGAATCCAACTTGGTAGGCATTGGTGCTGGAAAGTTTGATATGGGGATTAACTGGTTCTTCAAAACACCTGAACGTGAAAAACAATTTCTATATCAAGATGAGCCATATAGTTATGCTTTACCTTTGCTCGTTGTTAACCGTGATAACAACGACATACATCATTTAGATGATTTACCAGGGAAAAATATTACACCAATGGCTCCTAGTGGTGGCTTGTATTCTATCTTATCTGAATATAATAAAAATCATACAGATAAGATTCAAGTCAATACGATACAAGAACCTTCGAATGGCGATAATTTAAAAATGGTTAGTCAGCAACGTCGAGACGCCATGCTTTTGAATTGGAACACTTATAAAGCCATACAATCTCAAGTCAAAGAAGATGTAAAAATCGGTGGTATTGTTAAAAAAGAACCATTACACATCGTTTACAATAAAAAGCATCAACAATTACATGATGACATTGACCAGGCTACGATTGAATTGAAGAAAGAAGGCAAACTACAAGCGCTTTCAAAAAAATATTTTGATATTAATGTCTTTGAAGATTTAGATGATATTAATAAGAAAAAATCACAATTGGAGGTGCATCGCTAATGCAATCAGTAAATTGGTTGGATTTATTATATCAAGTCTTGCAACAATTACCTTTGACATTATTGATGATTGTTTTATCGCTCATTTTTGCACTGATACTCGGTTTTATTTTAGCAACCATACGAATACAAAAAATTAAATTATTGTCACCTGTCGTCAAAGTCTATATTTCTTTTATTCGTAGCACACCTTTACTATTACAACTTTTCTTAGTTTATTTTGCTTTACCTCAGTTATTGTTGTTTGTACATATTGATATCAATCATTTCAGTAGATTATTTTTTGTGATTTTAGCTTTCACATTACACACTGGTGCTTATTTATCTGAAATTATTCGCGCAGGTTACCAATCTGTAGACTACCGACAAATTGAAGCAGGTTTATCCATAGGTTTAACATACCCTAGAATATTAAAAGAGATCATCTTACCACAAGCGCTGCGCAATAGTATTCCAAATTTAACAACACAAATCATCGAACTTGTAAAAGATACTTCTTTGGCTTTTACTATCGGAATCATCGACATGATGGGACAAGTCAAATTAATTATTGGTAATAATTATGGTTTAGGTATGTTAGAAGTATATATTGTCATTTCTGTTGTTTATTGGCTCATCGCTTTAATTATCCAAGGCGTATTTACAATCATTGATAAACGTGCCCAAAAACCATACCAAATTTAAGGAGGACAGACCTATGTCATTTATTTTTTATACTATATTTGAAGTACTCAAAGGCGTGCCAAATACAATCATGATTTCACTTGTTGCCATTATCATTGGTCTGTTCATTGGATTAATCTTCGCAATGATTCGCTTAAAACGTATACCTGTATTATCTCAGTTCATTATAATATACAATTCTTTTTTCAGAAGTACACCGCTGATCGTTCAGTTATTCATTGTCTATTATGGTCTACCAGCCTTTATTTTATTCTTAAACGAGCATTTGCAATGGCATATAAATCCTGATATTTTTTCTCCATTAATCATTGCATTTATTGTATTTTCATTACATGCTGTTGCCTACCTTTCAGAATCTATTAAAAGCGGATTGCAATCTGTCGATTATGAACAAATAGAAGCTGCACAATCTGTAGGGCTTACGAGATTTCATATATATAAAGAAATCGTGCTACCTCAAGCATTTGCTTATGCGTTACCTAATATTGAAAATCAATTCATCATGTTAATCAAAGGAACTTCCCTAGCGTTTGCAGTTCAAGTCACTGAAATTATGGCAGTCAGTCACATTATTGCCAATGAAGGATACCGTTTCATAACAGTCTACACTGTTGCTGCAATGTTTTATTGGTTATTAGCAATGATTTTAGAATATATATTTAATAAAATGGAAACAAGCTCATTACGTTATATGCAAACGAATGCGTCATAAAATTTTTATTCCAGAAGTTATATTAAAACGCGCCAGTTGAAATTCGAACATTCAACCGGCGCGTTTTTATTTTATAAGTATACATAACAAATGCTAGATTTTCGTCAATAATTATCTACTACTTGTTACAGATGAATGATTACTAGTTAAATAGGAAGAAACTAGATTTTTTTGTCCTTCAACAATAATCATAGAAGATCAATTTTTTATGAATTATGACAGACCCATAGGGCGTCGTCTCATTTTTCTATAATAATTTCGTGATTTCAATCCCTGTTTTATTATGCTAAGCTTTCTGCACATTGTTTTTTTTAATTTATAATATTGTTTAAGTTTTTTGGGCATTGTACCATTTTGCAATTCGTACTTTGTAATAATTGGATAGTTTTTAAATACGAGTGACCCTAAATAACCACAAATTGCACTGCTTAATGCACACATCAATGCCACTGTAATCACAGTAAGTGCATTGTTAAACCCAAACATTAACATCAGTCCTGCAATTGGCGTAGCTGTTCCAGTTGCTTCATTCACCAAACCAAATGAAGCAATGATTACGCCTGATATTGCGCCACCAACAAAATTTGTAATATAAACAGGTACTGGGTTTGCAGTTACGATATCTGCTTGTGACAAAGGTTCAATTGCAACTGAAATGGTTGTTTTGCGATCACCAAACTTCATTCTTTTGAATAATACAAATTCATGAATGACGAACCAAACACTGCTAATGCTCCGATAGCCATAGGTGTACCAGTTAATCCAAATAAAGCAGTTAATGCCATTGAACTTAATGGTGCAGTAGCTACAACCGTGATAATACTACCTAATACCACACCCATTAGTATTGGACTCGAAGTTGTAGACTCTTTAATGATATTACCGATTTGCATTAAAGAAGCATCTACAACTGGCGTCATACCCGTTGCAATCAATCTTGTAATAGGTGCGATGACAATGATTGCCGCTATTAAATCAAGCCCATCAGGTAACTTTTCTTCCACCCATTTCATACCAAAACTTGCAATATAAGCCGCAACAAAACCTGTTAACAAGTCCATATTGCCACATGAAACTGCAATAACAAATGCATAAACAGGAGACACACCCATAACTAGTGCTACTAACCCTGCTGCTGCAACACCACCAAGCCCACCTGCCGCTTCACCAAGTTGACCTAAAAAAGGTAACCCAATTAAATCACCGCCGACATATTTGTGAAATGCTTCAACTAAAAATGATGCAATGGCAGCATTTGCAAGTGCCCCCATCGCTTTACTACCATTTGGTGCTTTGCTTGTGAATAATGTAAATAAGCATAACACGATGCCCAAGAATATAATCCCTATAAGTAAATTCATAATAACACCTTTCCCGCTTTTATGCATGCGCTTTCATTTAACAAATATAAGTATACCACAGTTAATTTGTTTTCAAAAACATATTATAGTACAATATATAACTAATAATATAAAATTGCATTTTCAAAATATTAGTCTTGTTATGGCTTACGCAAAATTTTTCATTTTATAGGGATTCTATCATGATTATAATGAGCGTTGTAATGCTTCAATCATTTCATTAATGCTTTTACGTTGTTGCTCATTCACATAAACTACAACTGTTCTTTCGTCTATTTCACTTCTTTTTTTACTTAAGAAATTCATTTTTATTAATTTTTGCAAAGCTTTCGTTAAATAATACGGTTGTAGTTCTGAGTGTTTTGCAATATCTTTTGCAGTAATTTCATTATCTTCACAATTATAAATATAATTTAAGATAAATATTTCTTCATAATTTAATTTATACTCTCGTTTACTGAACTTAAAAAATTTTTTCCCCTGTTGATACGTAGATATAAGCTCATTTAATGATTTAAATGTTTGTGAATTCATACAACCACTCCTTATGTTTTTTCTTGATGTTAATATCTGTTTTAGTGATGCTTAACAATATTAATACATTAATTTTATCCCATTTTCTAAAACGAATTCAATATGACCAACTATGTGAAATATTAAAATTTCATACTATTTTTTTAATATTTACTTTTCATTTTCAAATTTTATTAAGCTATTCATTCTTTTTATTACTAAAAAAAGAATGTGTTATCCATTGTAAATATCAAATCTTCTAACTTACAAAATGCATAGTGTTTTTGTATGAAAATTTTTCAATAAAAAAAGGCTATTTACTTTTCGTTAAAAACGCAAATAGCCATTAGCATATAGAGAAAAACACTAAATAAATTTGTAGTGAATTTGCCTATTTTTATATTTTTCTTTATATGCATGTGTCATCAATAAACGATCTAAAAAATTTTTCTGTAATACTCAATATGCTTAACTCAAATTATAATTTATTAGCGACATACTAATGATGCGCTAAATGACTGAATTGCTTTTTAATTTATCAAACATCCTATTTTTCATATCCTATCGACAGCAATTTAAATTGACTCTAGTGAGAAAAGCATTAGCCGAAGACTGTTGGCTAAGACCGTACCTTCGGAAAATGGCCATAAAAAAACTGCCAACAAGGTCGGAGACTTTGTTGGCAGTCTTAGGTTATTTATCTTTCATTAAAAAAGTAAGTAACTTCTAGTATCTAGATATACCAATGTATGGTTACATCCTTCACTTTATAGTCAAAAATGAAGCAACTTATTTTTTCTTACAGTCAAATGTGTCTAAGAAGCTTAATGCTGCTAATCCAGTTAAATCTAAAGCATGTTTAGCGCCTGCTTTACCATGACCTGCTTCAAAGTGTTTATATGCTGCTACACCTAATACTGCGATTGTTAGCAATGAACCAAGACGTGATAATCTTTTACTTGCAAAACTTAATACGAAGAATACTGCACTTAACGCTTCAACAGCACCTGCTAATGGTACTGCATTTGCTGGTAAGTTGAATACTTCAACAAACGTATCTTTCATAGATTGGTCACCTTTTATTTTAGGTTTTGCCGCATCATATAATTCTTTAGCTAATTTTAAATTTGTTAAATAACGTAATATCATTACAAAATCTCCTTTTATTTGTTTTCAAAATATTTATCTACAATAGGTTTTACACGTTCAGCCAATAATTTAATCGTATTGATTGTTCTTTCATGAGGAATAGATCCCACTGGGGTATGCAACATAAAACGTGTAATGCCTAATGCTTCAACTGTTTCAATGATTTTATTTGCTACAGTTTCTGGACTGCCAACATACAATGCACCTTGTGATCCAGCCTCACGTTCAAAACTATTTTCATCATACATTGGCCAACCACGTTCTTTTGCCAATATATCATGACTTGCCTTTACTGATGGGAAGAATTCACGTTTAGCTTGTTCATCGGTTTCAGCAATATAACCCCATGAATGTGTTGCAATAGGTAAAGCTTTAATATCATGTCCATAAGATTCTGCTATAGATTTATACATATCTATATTTCTTTTGAACCTTTTTGGATCACCACCAATTATAGCATAAGTTATTGGTAAACCTAACGCTCCTGCTTTTAATGAAGATTCTGGTGTACCACCTGTTGCTATTGTAATTGGTAGGGGTCGATGTTCTGCCCTTGGATAAACACCTAGATTTTCTATAGACGGTCGGATTTGTCCTTCCCAATTAACAATTTCATTACGATTAATGTGCATTAATAAATCAATCTTCTCATTAAAGAGCTTTTCATAATCTTTCAAATTATAACCAAATAATGGAAAAGACTCTATAAATGAACCTCTACCTACCATTATTTCAGCACGTCCATTAGAAACTGCATCTAATGTAGAAAAACGTTCATATACACGTACTGGGTCATCCGATGACAATACAGTTACAGCACTACTCAGTTTAATATGATGTGTATTTGTTGCAGCAGCTGCTAACACAGTAACTGGATCTGATACAGCGTAATCTGGTCTATGATGCTCTCCTAAGCCATAAACATCAAGTCCATATTGATCAGCGGTTTCAACTTCTTCTATTATGTTACGAATTCTTTGCGCATTTGATATACCAGGTTGAGTACCTACTTCTGTGTGCAAATCCATATTATCTGCAAAAGAAGTTAAACCTAATTCTATTTTCATTCATTCACCTCTCAAATTAGTATAATTTTTATACTCAATATCATAATCTCTTCTCCATTAAGTGTCAATATCATTGCTCAAACAAAATTAAAACATTTATTTAGGTACAAATTACATTTAACTTAATATAATTAGTAAATCATAAAATGGTCGCAAAGTAATTTTTTGTTATTTTAAATATATAAATAGTCTCATATTCTCCCATTTGTAATTTTCTGTTATTTTACAGCTTTGTAATATAATAAAGTGCTATTTTACACTTTATTATACTAAAACATGATACCACCGGTCTTTAGTCCTATGTCACACCTCGATTTATTTGTTACATAAAGGGGTTAATTATTAGAACTAAATTACAAAATGATAACAACGCACACAAATCACTTATTTTTTGGTAAAGTAATTCTTGTCGTTGAAACAGCGAATAAAAATTATAAAAATTGTCGTTTAGAGACTGGGATAAAATTAAAACTAAATTTTAAATTATTTACTATTCTTAGGAGGATATTTAACAATGAAAAAAATCGCTACAGCTACTATCGCTACTGCAGGAATCGCTACTTTTGCTTTTGCACAACATGATGCAGATGCAGCAGAAAACAACAATAGTGGGTACAACCCAAATGACCCAAGTTCATATAGCTATTCTTATACTATAGATCAACAAGGTCAATACCACTACACTTGGCAAGGTAACTGGAACCCAAGCAACAGTGACCAAGGTCACACTAGCAACGGTTACAGCAATGCTAACTCAACTAACAATAATGCAACTCAATCATATACAACTAATAACCAAGGTACTGGTGGTAAAGGTGCAGTTTCTCACTCTACTTCAAACAGCAATGTTAAAGTAAGTACAACTAGCGCGCCATCAAATTCAAATGGTTCAAACTCAATTTCTAATACTTCAGGTTCTTCAAACAACTTATACACAGCTGGACAATGTACATATTATGTATATGACAAAGTTGGCGGTAAAATTGGTTCAACTTGGGGTAACGCTAACAACTGGGCAAGCGCAGCTGCTGCTTCAGGTTACACAGTAAACAACTCACCTGCTTCAGGTTCAATCTTACAATCAACTGCTGGTGGATATGGCCACGTAGCATACGTTGAAAATGTAAACAGCGACGGTTCAATCAACGTTTCTGAAATGAACTATGGCCAAGGTGCTGGAGTTGTTACTTCACGTACAATCTCTGCAAGCGAAGCTTCAGGTTACAACTACATTCACTAATTTTAGTGTCATCAAAAAGACAATCCATATGGATTGTCTTTTTTTGTTATCCATTAAACCTTGAACTTTAATTGTTTTTTATCTCAACCACATTCAACAGTACTTTTTTAATATAAAGTGAACAGAAATCAAATCTTCTAATAAAGATTTCGTAGTCCTACCTGCCCCTCAAGAATGACTAGGATTGAAAAAGAGTCTAAAACATCTATTTATGTCCCAGACTCTCGTTTTCATTATATTTTATTCAAGTCTTTATGTTGACGCAGTTGCCATCATATTTATAATAAATTAAAACTATATTTTCTATAATCATCAATCCATATTAACTAAATTTGAAATTAGGATTTCTAAACTAGAAACTTAAATATATGGTCGCGTTAATAAATCGCTTCTATAATGTAATATCGCTACAATATACAGAACAAAACCGATTATAAAATAGATAATAGAAGGATATTTAAAATCTTTATCTACATTAGTAGGATTAACGATGCCCTTTGTATATAAGTAATATCGCTACAATGATTACTATGTACAATTCGGACTCATCTCATCCTTATTTATGTATAGCCTAATTATATATTTTTAAACCTCTTATTTAAGATTCATATAAATAATTGTTCATGTTTTATTAAAAGCTGTCTTTTTATACCCTTCATTAATTTTTAATTAAATAACTTTATTTAAAAGTTATTACTTTCATACAGCAAGTATCATATGGCTACTTATTTATAATAAAAAAACAGCTCGATGACTCACAATATGACATCGAACTGCTTTAAATCATTGCATTTTAATTACCATACTCATATTACATTATTCATTTGGCTGTGCTTTTTTAATTCCTATTCCACTAAATCCATAGAATATCGCAAATACGATACATAGATAACATGGTACTGTCCATATAAAGAATTGATCAACTGTAACACCTAATTGTTGGGTATAATAAATACCTGATGTTCCCCATGGAATTAAAGGTATAATCATTGTACCTGAGTCCTCTAATGTTCTAGATAAATTAGATCTATCAAGTCCCATTTTATTATACATTTCCATCATTAATACACCGACCATGATAATCACTACAGATGCTACGCCTGCAGCAAGTACCATCATAAGTCCACCTAAAACAGTTGCAAGCACTAATTGGCCGACTGTATTAATATTTTTAGATATTTTTTGTAAAATGACATCTAAACAACCTGCCCTTTCGACAATACCAGCAAATGCATAACCACAAAATATGGTAACGATAATTTCGGTCATACTCATAATGCCGCCTTGTTCTATTAAACTCACTGCACTATTCGTTAAATCCCCACTATTCACTGACACCATTTCTTTATTAAACCCATCAAATGTTGCTTTGAAACCGTCGACAATTTTAAATCCATTGTTAAAAGCACCAACAATGATGGCACTTAATGCTGAAATGAGCATCGCTGGTACAGTTGACATTTTCATCAGCAAACAAATAATGATTACAATTAATGGAATCCATACAAAGAAATTAATATTGTATATTTGTGACAACTCTTTTAACAATGCGTTAACTTGAGCTTTGTTCGTATTACCTCCAAATTGTCTTCCAGCAAAGAACCATACGACAAGACCTATAATAGAAGCTGGTACAGTTGTCCAAATCATGGCTCTTATATGAGAAAAGATATTCACTTTCGTAACTAAAGCTGCCAGATTGGTTGTATCAGATAAAGGCGACATTTTGTCACCGAATACTGCGCCAGCAATAATTGCACCAGCTGCCATACCGGGTGTGATATGTAATTGTGTTGCGATGGCCATCAATGCAATACCCGCAGTAGAGGCAGAACCCCATGCTGTTCCAGTCGCAACTGAAGTAACAGCGCAAATAATAAATGCTGAAACTAAAAAGTAGTTAGGATTTAAAAACTCTAGACCATAATAAATTAATGCCGGAACAGTGCCAGAATACATCCATGTACCAACAATAATACCCACTGCTAAGATAATGAATAATGCTGGCATTGCAGTAGATAAACGCTTCGTTATTCCTTCTTCTAAATCCTGCCATTTTAATCCTACTCTTCTAGCTATTAAAGCAGCATAAGCAGATGAAAGTATCAATAGTGGTTGTATCGGTATATCAAATACTACAAAACCTGTAATAACGATAATAATCATTACTAGTATCGTTGAAATTGATTCCAAAAATGTTGGTTGTCTTTTCATACACAAGTCCCCTTTGTCATATGATTCATTATTCAAACCCTAGTTTATCTTTACCTAATTCATCGATTGTTAGACCTTCTTCAAAAAAGTCACGCTCTAATATTGTTGATGCAAGCACAATGATCGCATCAATATTAGGTGTTGCAACGTCAATTTCACGCCCTAGGCTAGACCACAATACTAATCCAAATGCAATGTCTTCAGTTAAATAACGATTTTTCACATGATTTGGGCCTTTAATCTGTGAAAATACAGGACTCGTATTAAATAACCTATTCAATGGTTCGTCTTCATCTTGTCTTTCTAGATAACCTCTTTCAATACGTGCCTCTTTTGCAGTAGATAATTCAAAACCTAGCTTACGCCCTAAAGTTAGTCTTTCTAATTCAACTGCATGTAATAATCTAACCGTATGCTTCGTAATACCTTCTTCATATAAAGCAAAACTATCCGCATAATCGATGCGACCAATATTTAATAAAGTTGGTCCCGGATGTACCTCTGGGTTACCATTCTCTAAATTTGTTTTCCATAAACTTTCTTCTTTGACGATATTTGGATATAATTTTTCAATTTTATCGAAACACTCACTCAAATACTCTTTATCATAGGTTGAAAAATGTACTTTTCTAACATTTAGTGATAAATCTACACGTGCTTCTTCAAAATTAACTCGCGTACCATAAGTTAATGTATTTACTTCTGCAAAATGAGGTAACACGTCTATATGCATATCTTCAAGTACATTCATAAATCGAATAGACCCCATAGAAGCTGCAATATTAAAGAAAATAAGTTGTTCTTTTTTAACAAAAGGTGCCATTGTTTGTGCATAGTGTTCAATGAATGAAGATGGAATCACAATTTGGATCACTTCAGCATCCTGAAGGACATATTCCATATCATCACTAATATCCGTAAATTCAACAAAGCTCTCTTCACCTTCATTATTAAAAGTGAATCCACCCTGTTCAAATGCTTTATCAAATTTATTGATTGATTGGTTTCTACAATATAGCTTAACTTCATGTCCCTTACTAATCATATCTAATGCAGCCGTCACTGCACCATTACCTGAACCCACGATAGCTATTTTCATAATTTACCTTCTTTCTTTTTATTTTTGAATACTGTCCATTTTAGTCATTACTTACAACTATAGCCTATAAGGAAATTTAATAAACACTGGTTTACAATTTAAATTTCCGGTTATAGTTAAATAAGGATGCGATAAATCACATTATCTTATTTTAACAAGTATACACATTGCGTTACAGTCATATTTAAAATTAAATGAAAAACTCAAGCGATATACTATTATTTTTCAAAATTTGATATAGTTAATCTATCTATAAGTCTTAGGATAAAGGAGGTTTAACTAATATGGCAGAAACAGATTATAATCAACAAACTTATACAAATGTAAACCAAGAGCCTAATTCAGATGCTAGATTAATGGCAACATTAATTTATGTATTAAGTTTCTTTACTTCTTTAATCGCACCATTAATTATTTGGTTAATTAAACGCGAGGATTCACCGTTTGTCGATAGAGCAGGTAAAAATTATTTCAACTTCTTACTTTCATACGTTATTTGGTCAATAATTGGAACTATCACGATGTTGATATTAATAGGCTTTGTATTACTACCAATTATTGTAATACTGAACTTTATTTTTACAATTGTAGCTGCAGTAAAAGCGTATAATGGAGAAGATTATTTACCGCCACTATCTATAAGATTCTTTAAATAATCTAAACACAATTTTGTGATTCTTTACAGCTACTGTAATAATGATAGCTTTTTGAAATACAAAAAATTTGTAAAAACCTTATATTAACGCGTTTTATTTCGTATTACGACTTGATACGATTCTGTAACCTTACATCTCGTTTATTACAACGATATGTGAGGTTTTTTTAATTGTTTTACAAAAGCGTAACAATCCACACAAAGCTTGATTCATCTGTTAGAGTATTACTTGTCGTTGAAAGCAAAACGCAAAATTAATCAACATTCAAATTCAACACAAATGAATTGAATCACATATAACTATTTATAATCTTTGGGAGGATTTTTTAATTATGAAAAAATTAGTAACAGCAACAACTTTAACAGCAGGTATTGGCGCAGCAATCGTAGGTTTAGATCACGGAAATGAAGCAGACGCAGCAGAACAAACACAACCAACTAACCAAAGCACAACACAATCTACTTCAGGTTCAAGTGCTAACTTATATACAGCTGGTCAATGTACTTGGTACGTATACGATAAAGTAGGCGGAAACATTGGTTCAACTTGGGGCAATGCGAACAACTGGGCTTCAGCAGCATCTTCAGCAGGTTACACTGTAAACAACTCACCTGAAGCTGGTTCAATTTTACAATCTACTGCTGGTGGTTATGGTCACGTAGCATACGTTGAAAATGTAAATAGCGACGGTTCTGTAGAAGTTTCAGAAATGAACTACAACGGTGGACCATTCTCAGTTAGTGAACGTACTATTTCTGCTGGTGAAGCAAGTTCTTACAACTATATCCACTTAAACTAAGTCTTTAAATGATTTTAAAATATAATATTGAATGATGTAAGAGCCCGGGACATTTTGTTTCGGGCTCTTATTTTAGTATTGCGGATAAATGCGTCAATTCAAGAAATATATTTTTCTAATAATATGATTGTAATACAATTCTGCTTTCACATCTTATAACATTGAACTCTATCCAAATATTTGAGAAAATATAATAATTTAGTGATTATAAGGAGGCACATCAAATGCAGTGGTTCAAAGTGATCTTAGCTGGACTCATTGAAATTGTATGGGTGACTGGTTTAAATACTGCCGACTCATTACTTAGTTGGACAGGAACGTTTATTGTAATTATTATCAGTTTCTTTCTTGTTATATCTGCTTGTAAATACTTACCCGTTGGTACCGTATACGCTGTATTCGTTGGTATCGGTGCAGTAGGTACAGTACTTGTAGACATGATCTTTTTTGGTGATCCATTCGATTTAGTAAAAATCAGCTTAATTATCATATTAATTATTGGCATCATAGGGTTGAAATTAACTACAGAGGAGGCTGATGGCTAATGGCATGGATTATTTTATTAATCGCCGGACTATTAGAAGTTGTTGGCGTAGTTATATTAAATGAAATTTCACGCACCAAAAAGAAATGGCTTGTCATTCTATTAGCAGTTGCATTTATCTGTAGTTTCAGTACTTTGAAGCTTGCTATGAATGATATACCTATGGGCACCGCTTATGCTATTTGGAGCGGCATTGGTACTGGTGGCGGTACTTTGGTAGGGATGTTTTTATATAATGAGTCAAAAAACGCAAAAAGAATCTTCTTTATTGCTTTAATCATCCTATCTATTGTCGGTTTAAAAATCGTTAGTTAAATCTTTCAACAACCGTGGTATAGCACTATTCTCAGTCCTGTACAATTTGACAGTTTTTAACTATTTAGAGTGGTAAGTTAAGGTCTAATTATATTTTAGTCCTAACTGACACTCTTTTTTATTTATTAAAATGTACTTTAACACCCCTATTATTAAGCGATTTTTTCTATTTAAAGTCGACTTTTTTATAATTCACAATATTATTATTTGTTTGCACAATAGAATTTTACTATACTTGAGTGTAAAGGAAGTGATTATACATGGTAAAAGTTTATATTGCAGGTCCAATACCTGAAGTGGGTCTTAACTTATTGAAAGACCAAGGCTTTGAGGTAGATATGTATGAAGGAACAGGTATCATTGATAAAGAAACACTTAAACAAGGTGTTAAAGATGCTGACGCATTAATTAGCTTGCTGTCTACTTCTGTAGACAAAGAAGTGATTGATGCAGCTAACAACCTAAAAATCATCACAAATTATGGTGCGGGTTTCAATAATGTTGATATTGATTATGCACGACAACAAAATATCGATGTTACCAATACACCTAAAGCATCTACCAATTCTACAGCCGAGTTAACTTTTGCACTTGTACTCGCAGTGGCAAGAAGAATTCCAGAAGGCGACAAGTTATGTCGAACAACTGGTTTTGATGGATGGGCGCCACTATTTTTCCGCGGTAGAGAAGTTTCTGGAAAAACAATTGGTATCATCGGTCTAGGTGAAATAGGTAGTGCTGTTGCTAGACGTGCCAAAGCTTTCGACATGAACATTTTATATACTGGACCACATCAAAAAGTTGATAAAGAGCGAGAGATTGGTGCTAAATATGTTGATTTAGAAACATTATTAAAAAATGCAGACTTTGTTACAATTAATGCTGCTTATAATCCAAGCCTTCATCACCAAATTGACAAAGCGCAATTTGAAATGATGAAACCAACGAGTTACCTAATTAATGCTTCAAGAGGACCTATTGTTCACGAAAAAGCTTTAGTACAAGCATTGAAAGATAAAGAAATTGAAGGTGCCGCTTTAGATGTCTTCGAATTCGAACCGGAGATTAATGATGAACTTAAAACATTAGATAATGTCGTTATCACTCCGCACATAGGTAATGCTACATTTGAATCACGTGATATGATGTCTAAAATCGTAGCTAATGATACAATTAGTAAATTGAACAATGACCAACCTAAATTTATTGTGAACTAAAATACTTCAATCACAAAAAACCCCGAAACAACAGTCAAACTGTGTTTCGGGGTTTTATTTTTATTTGTTTTTCGATTTGTATATAAACTTAGTTTGCGCTGCAACAAGACGATTAGGCATGATTTTAGCTATGCTATTTCTTAATGAAATAACGATTTTATTGCTTCTTTGAGCTAATTTGCCAATTTTTCTAGATCGCTTAATGACTTTTTTGGTATGCTCCACACGGATTTTATCGTATCTTTGTAATGCTGCTTCAAATGGATAAGCTTGTAAACAATTAGCTAGTACGATAGCATCTTCCATTGCTTGACCAGCGCCTTGTCCCATATTTGGCGTTGTTGCATGTGCCGCATCGCCTAATAAAATCACGCGCTGATAGACGAAAGTTTTTAGTGGTTGTAAATCATAAATATCATGTAATAGAATATCTGTTTCACTTTGTTTATCTAACACTTTTCTAACTTCATTTGGAAAATGATTAAATCTAGCTTGTAAATGTGGCTTACCATAGGATTGCATTGTCGCATCATTTTCTTTCGCATTGATTGAAATAAACCAATAAGCTTGATTATTTATTAACGGTACGACACCTACTCTACCTTTTGCAGACCAATACTCTTTTGCAACATTATCAGACTTAATATCGATATCTTCTACAAGACCTCTAAACACCGTATATCCTTGATACTGTGTTTTACTATTAGGTGCTACAGTATGTCTTATGTTCGAATGAAGTCCATCAGCACCAATACATAAATCAAATGCTTCTGCTTCTTGTGCTTCAAAATGCATCACAACTTTTAAAGCATTATTATCAACATGCGTAACATGGTGATTAGTATAAATAGCAGATTCAGGAACGTATGATTTAATTACATCAATTAAACTTTGACGCGTCATTGTTAAATTCACTGTGTTTTTCTTCAATTTTGCTTTACTTAACACATTATCTTTATCATCTAATATTTCCATAACATTGATAACTTGACCTATGTTTTTAATACCTTTTGCTAAATCATGTTTCCCAAGTTTGTCAATGACATTACCACCGATACCAATGCCTGCACCGACTTCTGTAATAGTGCTATTTTTTTCAAAAACTTTAACTTCGTGTCCTTGTTCACACAATAATGCTGCAGCTGTTAATCCACCGATTCCAGCACCCACTATAGCTATTTTCATCTTTTAATTCACTCCAAATTTCCCAATTTCTTCATTATTAATATGACTCTCTTTCAAATGTTTTGTTATATCTTCATTTATAGATAGTAGTCTTTATTAATATGATCTTTTTTTATACCTAGTTGATGATAATAATGTTTCATAAACGTAGCAATGTTCTCATCCCATTCAATATCACTTGCATATTGATGTTCTCCTGGTGACTTAGGATTCCAGCGCATTTGGTACAAGGAGAGTTGATTATTTTCAAAGTAGTTACCTCTCACAAAGCGCGCACCACCCATAATTGCCTTTTCAGGTGATGTCCATTTTTGTTTTTTTGCAAAACTGCTACCTGTATGAACTGCATTCTCATCAAAAGCACCAATGCCGTAAAAATTAAAATATGTTTTACCATCATCTTCAATGCCCTTAGCAAGCTCTGATTTGCCATTTCCTGTCTCAACAAGTGCATGACTTACAAGGTACAAGACATTCACTTCATATTTATCTTGAGCATCTAAAAATGCTTGCCCTTTATTTTTTAAAATACCTTTATCTTTTAAAATACTATTGAGTTCTTCTTCAGACATGGACACTTTTTCAGAAATATCCATATGATTTAAGTTATCTTTGTCACTATTTACATCCATTGCTTTTTCTACATCTTTTTTAGACGCTTCAACAAATCGCCCATTTTTCTCTGTCATATTTAATGTACCAGCACCTACTTGTTTTTCAACCGCTTCATCAAAAGTATGTGTTTTTTCGTCATCAAATAAACGGGTTTCATTAACAATAAATAAGATTGCAAAAACAACTAATATTAAAATTATAATAAACATAGGTATTTTACCCTTTATGTTGTCATTCATTTCGTGAAAAACTCCTCATCTTGCACTTATTTTGTTAATGTAACATAAGCAAATATAATAGCAATTAAAACTATTACAAATGAAATATTGATTATAATTTTCATCGCTGTTCGCTCTCTAAATAATGTATTAAATATGGTTAAGCTTATTGCAAGAGACGCAACAAACATGGTTATTGCCATTGCTATATTTAAAGTGATCAAAAATACTATACCAATCACTAATAATACATTTGAAATAATAGCTAAGATTTTTACCATTTTCGGGCTGATAAGACTTCCACTCCTTGCTATAAATAATTGATTAAAAATTAATACCGACATTAGAAATTGTATCACATTTAGCTTTGTTTCAATATGTCATTTTATAAAACAAAAAAAAGGAACGTGCTAGAAACCAAAATGATTATTTGATCTCTTATGCACATTCCTCATTATTGAACTTATAAATTGTAACGCTCATTAAATATCTAATGAATTATGCTTTACAAGGCCCATGGTTAATCTCTAGACATACCTCTTAACATATTTAACATATACGTTAAACTACGGTTCATTTCATCGTCTTTCAAGATACCCATCAATCCAGTAATTGACGTTTTTTGATTTGGATTTGCCTTATTAGCAACACTTAATCCTTTGTTTACTTTATTTAACATTGTTGTTAAATCATCCACATTTAAATCACCAAGTAAAAATACAAGTGATGCCATGTTTGAAATTAAACCAGTGTATTGCTCTTTATTTAATTCTACAGCGAATTTATTGGCAATCACACCTCTACTCTTAACCGCACCAGACATTGCATCTAATAGCTTAGCATCGTCTAGTGTACTAATGATATTGATTGCTTTTAAAATACTATCCTTATTAGCAACAATTGCATCTGTCACTTCAGTTAAACTTTCTTCCTTGAGTTCTGCTTCTGATTTTTGCATGCGTTTAATCTGTGTGATTCTCTCAGCCATTATCTATCCACCTGACTTCCTGGGAAAGTATAATCTTCACGCTTCCATTTATCTTGAACACGAACACTATATTGCGGTTGACGTTGCTTATTAACACGGAAGTTCGTAGGATTCAATGGTGATTTACCTCTACGTGTCTTCACTTCCATACGACAACTTGTACGTTTATATGATGGTGTATCTGTATCTTTATCAACATCACTATTAGTTAATAGATTAATCGCACCATGATCACCATGTGCCATTGCATTGTTATTTAACGGAATATAAATTTCTTTGCCTTTTACTCTATCTGTGACATGTGCTACAAGCTCAACTTCACCCGTTTCAGAAATCAATTTAATTTTTGCACCTTCATGGATACCTCTATCCTCTGCAAGCTCTGGTGAGACTTCAACGAAAGCATTAGGTACTTTATATTCAAGTCCAGGTACTTTATAAGTCATATTACCTTCATGGAAATGTTCTAATAATCTACCATTATTTACATGCAAATCATATTCTTCATTCACTTTAAAGAAATTATCAAATGTTAATGGATAGAAATTAGCTTTCTTATCTTCAAAATTAAACCCTTCAAGATAAAGTATTGGCTCATCCGTACCATCTTCAGCTACTGGCCATTGTAAACTATTGTATCCTTCTAATCTATCATAATTCACACCAGAATAAAGTGGTGTTAGACGTGCAATCTCGTCCATGATTTGACTTGGATGTGTATAATTCCAATCATATCCCATTGCCTTAGCAACTGCTTGTATAATTTGCCAATCTGGTTTTGAATCACCTTTTTGTTCTAGTGCTTGGAACAAACGTTGGATACGGCGTTCCGTATTCGTAAAAGTACCTGTTTTTTCTAATGATGGGCTTGCTGGTAATACGACATCTGCATAAGTAGCAGTGAATGTAAAGAACTCATCTTGTACAACTAGGAAACCAACTTTCTCTAAAGCAGCTTGTACAAAGTTAATATTAGAATCAACAATACCCGTATCTTCACCATATAAATATAATGAATCAATTTCGCCATTGTGGATACCTTCCATCATTTGATGGTTATCTTTTCCTACTTGTTTTGGTAATGTTTCACCATATTCACGTTCGAATTTAGCTCTAATTTCATCATCAGTCACTTTTTGATAGCCAGGGAATTGGTCTGGCATGCTTCCCATATCACTACATCCTTGTACGTTATTATGTCCACGTAAAGGATACGCACCTGAACCTGGTTTTCTGTAGTTACCTGTCGCTAATAACAAGTTAGAAATCGCAGTCGATGTATCACTACCGATATCTTGTTGTGTAACACCCATAGCCCATGCTATAGAGACAGATTTAGCATCTGCAACTTGATGTGCAAAATCAATTAACGCATCTTTAGAGATACCTGTTGTTTCTTCCGCAAATTCCATTGTGTATGGCGCTAATGATTTGTAATATTCATCAAAATGATTTACCCATTCATTAATGAATGCTTTGTCATGTAAATCTTCATCGATAATATATTTTGTCACTGCTGATAACCATACTAAGTCTGTACCTGGTTTTGGTTGATAGAAATTATCAGCACGTTCCGCCATTTCATGCTTACGAATATCAAATACATTTAATGTATTATTATAAAGTTTATGACCACGTTTAATTCGTGACGCGATAACTGGATGTGCTTCAGCTGTATTTGTACCTATCAAGACGACCATATCAGCTATTTCAAGATCTTCAATTGAACCAGAGTCACCACCATGACCGACTGTTCTAAATAAACCTTTAGTAGCAGGCGCTTGGCAATAACGTGAACAGTTATCCACATTATTCGTACCAATGACTTGTCTAGCTAATTTTTGCATTAAATATGACTCTTCGTTCGTTGCTTTGGATGATGAAATAAATGCTAAACCATCTGAACCATGAGTTCCTTTTACTTTATTAAAGTTTTCAGCTACTACTGCGAGTGCTTCTTCCCATTCCACTTCTTCAAACTGACCATTTTTACGCACTAATGGCTTTGTTAAACGTTCATCAGAATCAACATAATCCCAACCAAATTTACCTTTAACACAAGAAGAGATTTTATTTGCTGGTGATTCATGTTGTGGTTGCACTTTTAATACTTCACGATCTTTTGTCCAAACATCGAAAGAACAACCTACACCGCAATATGTACATACAGTTTTAGTTTTTTCGATGCGTTCCTCACGCATTGCCGCTTCTGAATCTGAAACAGCAAATAATGGACCGTATCCTGGTTCTGCTTTTTTCGTTAAATCAATCATTGCCGCTAATGAACCAGGTTCTAGGTCAGTCATATAACCTGCATTACCTTCCATATTAACTTCCAACATCGCGTTACATGGACAAACTGTTGCACATTGTCCACATCCCACGCAAGAAGAATCATTTATAGAAGTATCGTTATCCCATATAACGCGCGGTTGTTGACGTTCCCAGTCAATTGTTAAAGTTTCATTTACTTGTACGTCTTGACATACTTCCACACAACGTCCACACAGGATACATTGATTTGGATCATAACGGTAGAATGGGCCATAATCTTTTTCGTATGGCTTCTCTTTATATTCATATGTTTGATGTTCAAGACCCCATTGGTCCATCGTATTATGAATTTCACAATCACCATTGTTGTAATCACACACCGTACAATAAAGCATATGTTTTTCTAAAATGCGATCTAATGCTTCTTTTTGGCTGGCTTGTACTTTGTCATTTTGCGTATTAACAATCATTGGTCTATCAATTGTGGTACTACAAGCACGTTCCATTTTACCGTCGATTTCTACAGTACAGGTATCACATGTTTGGATAGGACCTAATGATTCGTTGTAACATATTGAAGGCACAAATGTATCTTGTGATTTAATAAACTGTAGTAAATTGGTTCCAGGTTCAACAAGATAATCTTTGCCGTCTAACGAGACAATCAAATGTTCTTGCATAGTCTTCACCCCTATTATATATTTTCGCCCATGTATTTAACTTCATAAGATGTTTTGTAACATTACATCTAAAAGCCCCACACTTTTTAAAATAATGTTAATACTATTGTATAGGTATTTTTCTCAATTGTTAAGGTATTTCATTATATTCTTTATTTTTTTATTAAATAGCACAATGTTTAACAGCGCTATGCATCAGATTCTATTCAATCTACAATCTCATTGATTATTAAAATAGCTTTTTTGTACTCAATTAAAAACGCGTGAAAAACCACTCTGATTTTTAAATCAGATTTGATTTCTCACGCGCTATTCTTATATTAAATACCTAAATTATCTTTTATGTTTGTCTCAATTTCATTTAATGAATTTTCACTAGGTACAAAGTAATATAGTCCGTCATCTTGAATGCCACCTTGGCCTTCTAATTGATGTCTATTTACATTGTCATTTGCATCTTTATAATTACTTCTTACTTTATTTAATTCACCGACTGATAAATCTGTCTTCACATTATCTTCAACATGATTCATTAAAGAATTAAAATGCGTAATAGAACTCACACTTGTAAGTTTATTGGCAAGGCCTTGAATAACGAGTTGTTGACGTTCTTGACGTCCAAAATCGCCACCAGCTCCATCTTCTTTACGACTTCTGATAAACGCCATGGCTTCTTTACCATCCATTTTAGACCGTTCACCTTCAGTAAATTGATAACCGTCATAAGAGAAAGTTGCGTTACTTGTTACTGTAATACCACCAACAGTGTCAATCATATCTTGCATACCATCCATATCAATTGTTGCGTAATGGTCAATCGGTACATTTAATAATTTTTCTAGAGACTTCACTGCCATGTCAGGCCCACCATATGCATATGCGTGGTTAATTTTTTCAGTTGTCCCTTTACCAACAATATCTGCTTGTGTATCTCTAGGTATACTAACGATTTCAGTTGTTTTCTTTTCTGGATTAACGGATAGTACCATAATCGTGTCACTACGTTGTCCACCGCCGTTAGCATTTCTTTCGGCATTAGAATCTACGCCAAATAATGCAATAGTAAATGGATCTCCATCATCCAAATTCACATTTTTATCTCTTAATGATGATTTATCTCTATCAAGAGGGTTATGGATAGATCCTCCAACAGAAAATATTTTATAGCCAAGATATATGACTGCAATTAATGCTAGCATCACTAATATGCCTATAAACCACAAGAAAACTTTTGTCGGTAAGCCCATTTTTTTATTTTTTTCAGAACGATTCACTCTTATCATTCTCCATTTCTATGTCAATTTTCTACTCTATTTAATAATACATTATATAGTAATATAATAAATAAGACATAGTTCTTTAGACCTATTATTTATTTAATAAATAATAAAACTAAAACATTTTTTGTGATTTCCTAATTTTTATATCCATTACCTGAATTAAGTACATCTAACATATGTGTATGACAAGCTTTATTACTAATAATAAACGGACCTGCTGTTGAAAAATCTAACTTTGTATTATCCAATGTGGTCATTTTCAAGCCAAGTTCACTTGCAAATAAAAATTGTGCTGCTATGTCCCATGGCTTCGGATTCGTGTTGACATGTGCACCAAACTGACCTTTAATTACACGTATTGAATCTAGTCCACATGAGCCAATACAACGGTATCCAAATGATGCCTCGTTCAAATCTTGAATCGTTTCATCATTAATTACTAATGGATTATAAGAAATAATCGCATCTTTTAACTCGATATCTTCTGGCGATGATAATGGCTCGCTATTTACATAAGCTCCGAATCCTTTGACTGCTTTATAAAGTTTGCCATGTGGATAATCATAAATATATGACAGCATAGGCTCACCTTCTACAAAATACCCTAAGATAATACAATAATCTTCTTGTTGCTTAACTAAGTTGGTTGTACCATCGATTGGATCCATAATCCAAACATGACCTTCTTTAGCATTGATTTCACTATTAGACTTCTCTTCTGCAAATAACTGATGACTAGGATAATGTTCTTTTAAAAATGACTCGAACTTTTGTTGAATGGATTTATCTACATTGGTCACTAAATCAAACCTGTTTTTTTTAGTACTTGTAACCATATCATTGATTAACTTTGGAATAATGTCATCTAACGTATTAAACCAAGCATGAATTGAATCATCTATTTTAATAAGTTGTTCTTTTTCCATATGAGATACACCTCTTCATTTAAATAATATAAACCGAACCTATATACGCTATATAATTGTTTTATTTTATCACAGAATCCGCATTGAAATACATGTTATTTGGCTACGATTAAAATACAGTTAATCAAAATACCATTTATATACTCAATAATTACAAAATAAAACCGACTAGCGTCGCTAGCCGGTTAAATAGAAAGGAAAGTAAGTAATAAATATTGAAGATGTTTGATTAGTAACTCGAACAAATAGATGTTAACAAAACTATATGTAATAGCCTACCCCTTTGCCATCTATTCGCTACCCCTTTGTTACTAATTATATACTAACATAACCTCCTCATAAATGTAAGCGTTTTCTTTAAATTTCTCGAAAAAATTTTTCTAAATGTCGTCATTGTCACTTTTGTGATATAATAAATGTAATATGTAATCATTTGGGAGGTAACTTTCTAATGAATAAACGCGAAAGACAAAATAAACTTGTTCTAGCTATTCAAGAGAATAGACAGATTACTGCTTCAGAATTAGCGACGGATTTAAATGTATCTAAAAGGACGATTTTAAGAGACATTCAAGATTTAGAAGATCAAGGTGTTAAGATTTTGGCAAAACATGGTAAGTTGGGTGGTTACCAATTGCAAGAAACACCAAATAGTTATGAAATTGAGCTAACTGAAAACCAATTATCTGCTTTATTCCTAGTTTTGAATGAAAGTCAATCTTATTCAACACTGCCTTATAAAGAAGAAATAAATGCAATTATTAAAAAATGCTTAAATTTACCTTATACAAAAATGAGACGTTATTTAAAAAAATTAGATCGTTATATTAAATTTGATCATAGTGAACATCTCAATTTACCCCATATATTCTCAGAGGTACTCATCTACTGTACAGAAAGAAATGTGATGGCCGTGGAATATAATAATCGTACTGATATTGTAACTGAAAATGTTATTTTCATTGGATTACTTTGTGATGAAGGACTTTGGAAGGCTGTCATTTTTGAAATTGGACTTGGTAAAACAAATGAAATACCGATTGTTGATATTCATGATATTTCGTATTCTTTTGGCAAAACAATCAAAACACAAGATATTACCGTCAATAATTATCAACAATTTTTAAATCCAACTGAGTCCTAATGTTCAGTTGGATTTTCTTTATCCATATATTTAATAAAATATAATTATCTATACCTCCACTACTCAGTTAATTCTGTACTCTACTTCTTCTAATTAACCTACTTTTAGACACTACTAAAAACTTCATCTATAATTCTGCCATCGCATTGTAAAATTTTAAAAACCCTTCGCTTATTTATTGTTTATTATGCCACAATTTAACGAAAGGATGATTCTATGTATCACCTAGAATTTCACAACTTAGAAAAACGTATAACCAAGTTACTCAATTTAATCGAGATATATAAATTTGCTTATGTTACCAATCATAAAAAGAAACTTCAATATAAACAGGATGTTCATGATTTTATAGAGCAAGAATATACTGAATTTAAACAAGATGCTTTGTATCAATTATCCCTTTTTCATTATAATTACTTTACTTTTTTAAGCAATCAAATGGAACAACCGCTCGACGAATTAACGATCGGCAATACCACGAAACATATCGAACTTATCCAACAACGTTTAATGCATATCCATCAAGTACTTTCCTATTATTTGTAATAAAATTTCATTTTAAATAAAAATAGAAATTCAAATTGTAATACTTTTTCATATGTTGTACAATGAAACCGATTACAGCATTAAAGGAGTGGTAAAAATGCATGGTTTTTCTATTTATCTTGGTCAATCCATCGATAAATCATATATAAGACGCATGGTTGATTTAGGATACACGACTATTTTCACTTCAGTTCAAATTCCTGAAGACAATGAGAATACTAAATATCGCTATTTGGGAGAACTTTTAGACTATCTATCAAACGATCAGCTGACTTATATGATTGATATCAATCCTTCATTGCTGAATCAATCTTTCTATCAATTCTTGAAGCAATATCAGCAGGCGCATTTTATTATTCGCGTAGATCATAGTACTTCTATTGATATTGTTAATGAAATTATTGAAAATGGATTCCAATGTTGTCTCAATGCCAGTATTGTATCCGAACAATTGTTGCAACAGTTATATACTCAGTTAAATGATTTTAGTTATATATGCTATTGTCATAACTATTATCCTCGTCCAGATACTGGATTAACGACAGATTTTGTTAACGCTCAAAATAAATTAATTTTGAAATTTAATCCTAATGCCAATATCTATGGCTTTATAGTTGGAACTACAAAACGTGGCCCACTTTATAGAGGATTACCAACACTCGAATGCTCGAGATATATGCACCCCCTTAAAAGTGCTCAACTATTACTAGATCAATCAGTAAACCATATCATGGTTGGCGATACACAAATAACACAACGATACGCTCATAAACTCATATCACTTTTAACACAAAGACATTTCACTTTATCTATCACATTAAAAGACTTACAAGTTGAATCCATATTATCAAAACGACATAGCGTCCGTATCGATAACCCAGCAAATGTACTGCGCTCACAAGAAGCACGTCATTATTGTCAATCAGATATAAAACCTCAATTTAATCATATCCGAAAAACAGGCGCTATTACCGTAGACAACCAACTCAATGGTCGCTATCAAGGAGAACTGCAAATTATCAAGACAGATTTACAACCTCACGAACATATCAATGTTGTTGGTCAAATTATTGACGATGATATACCGCTCATTGATTGCTTACGTCCTAATGATACCTTTGAATTTATTATACAAACAAGGAGCTGAAATTTATGAATAATTCTATGACTGAAGCAAGAAATGAAGCAACCATGCATTTAGATGAAATGTCCATTATACAAGCCTTAGAAACTATGAATGCTGAAGATCAAAAAGTACCCCAACAAATTCATGATATATTACCAAAATTAGCAGAAGTAATTAAAGTTACAACGGAACAATTTAAACAAGGTGGTCGCATCATTTATATCGGGGCTGGAACCAGTGGTCGTTTAGGTGTCCTCGATGCAGCAGAATGTGTACCGACTTTTAATACTTCAACTAATGAAGTTATTGGACTCATAGCTGGTGGACAACGTGCAATGACAGTAGCAGTTGAAGGTGCAGAAGATAGTGAGTCGCTTGCGCGTGAAGACTTAAAACATATACATCTAAATGAAAAAGATGTTGTTATTGGTATTGCAGCTAGCGGCAGCACGCCCTATGTTATGGGCGGACTCAAATGTGCTACAGAGATTGGAGCACACACAGTCGCTATATCTTGTAACACAAACACCAAAATAAGTGACCTAGCACAATATCCAATCGAAGTGAATGTAGGACCAGAAGTGTTAACTGGCTCAACAAGATTGAAATCTGGAACAGCGCAAAAGTTAATATTGAATATGATTTCCACAATTACAATGGTAGGTGTTGGTAAAGTTTACGATAACCTCATGGTAGATGTAAAAGCAACAAACCAAAAGTTAATAGATCGTTCCATACGGATTATTCAAGACATATGTGACATTTCATATGATCAAGCGCAATCACTTTATGAATCCGCTGATCAAAACTTAAAAGTAGCCGTCGTCATGCATCTCTGCGATATTAATAAATCTGAAGCCGTTACTCGACTTAACGATAATAATCATATCATTAAAAAAGCAATACAGAATTAATTCACCACGATATCACTAAGCAAATTTATTCAAGAATGATTACCTGTATTCAATATAAGAGGAGGTTATATTATGACAAAAGAGCAAATATTAGCAGAACATATCATTGACGCGGTTGGTGGCATCGATAATATGGATAATATCATTAATTGTATGACTCGCGTTAGAATTAAAGTACTCGATGAAGATAAAATTGATTACGAACAACTAAAATCAATTAAAGGTGTTATGGGCGTAGTTAAAGATGACCGTGTACAAGTCGTTGTAGGGCCAGGAACGGTTAATAAAGTGGCATCTCACATGTCCGAATTAAGCGGTGCCCCTTTAGGAGAAACAATCAAACATAAATCGAAAGACTACCGTGCAAATGCCGAAGCACAAGCCCAAGCAAATAAATCTGAATTCCAAAGTAAACAAAAACGTGGTAAATTCAATAAATTATTAAAGACCATAGCTAATATTTTCATACCTTTAATTCCTGCATTTATTGGTGCGGGTTTAATTGGTGGTATCGCCGCTGTATTAAGTAACTTATTAGCAGCAGGACAAATTTCTGGCGAGTGGGTAACTCAACTTGTTACGGTATTTAACGTTATCAAAGATGGTATGTTAGCTTACCTCGCTATCTTCACTGGCATCAATGCTGCAAAAGAATTTGGTGCTACACCTGGTTTAGGTGGCGTCATCGGTGGTACAACATTATTGACGGGATTAACAGACAAAAATATGATTACTAATATTTTTACTGGTGAACCCCTTCAACCTGGCCAAGGTGGTATTATTGGCGTAATCTTTGCAGTTTGGTTACTCAGTATTATAGAGAAACGTCTACATAAAATCGTCCCTAATTCAATCGACATTATTGTTACGCCTACAATCACTTTATTTATCATTGGTTTGTTAACAATCTTTATATTTATGCCTTTAGCTGGGTTCGTTTCTGACGGACTTGTTACTGTGATTAACGGCATCATCGATATTGGCGGCGTCTTTAGCGGCTTTATTATCGGTGCATTCTTCCTACCATTAGTTATGTTAGGATTACATCATATGTTTACGCCTATTCACATTGAAATGATTAATCAAACAGGTGCTACTTATTTACTTCCTATTGCAGCAATGGCAGGTGCTGGACAAGTTGGTGCAGCGCTTGCACTTTGGGTAAGATGTCGTAAAAATACAACCTTAAGAGACACACTGAAAGGTGCTTTGCCAGTAGGATTTTTAGGCATTGGAGAGCCATTAATTTATGGTGTGACATTACCACTAGGCAAGCCATTCATTACTGCTTGTATTGGTGGCGGTATTGGCGGTGCAGTCATAGGTGGTATTGGTCACATAGGCGCAACTGCAATTGGACCAAGTGGTATTTCTTTATTACCTTTGATTTCAGATCATATGTATTTAGGTTACATTGCAGGACTACTCGCAGCATATGCAGGTGGTTTCATATTCACCTATTTCTTTGGTACAACGAAAGCTATGCGAGAATCTGATACACTAGGTGATTAAAATGACCAACGTACTTTATAAAATTGATAGCAATTATAATCAATTAACTAAAAGCGAGAAAAAAATCGCTGACTTCATACTAAATACACCGCATAAAATGATAAATATGTCTGTCCAAGATTTATCAAATGAAATTGATACAAGTACAGCATCCATTGTTAGATTTAGTAAGAAAATAACTGGAAAAGGATTTCAAGAGCTTAAAATCGCTATATCTCGTTATTTACCTAATAATGCAATTAACAATAATCATCTAGAACTTGTAGATAATGAATCTGTAGATACACTTAAAAACAAAATGTTATCTCGTGTCACTGATACGATGAATTATGTATCTAATCATATTGATGACCAAATGATAGATTACATATGTGATACGATGAAGCGTGCACGTACAATCTTTCTATTTGGCTATGGTGCCTCTCTCGTGATAGTGACTGACCTTTTCCAAAAATTATCGCGCATAGGACTTAATGTTCGTCTACTTCAAGAGACGCATTTATTCATGTCGACGCTAGCTACCCATGATGAACGTGACTGTATTATTTTTGTTACGAATCAAGGTAGTCATAGCGAAATGCAATCCATGGCAAAAGTCGCTAAAGATTATACGATACCTATTATTACAATTTCTAGTTCAAATGATAATCCAGTTGCTAAAATATCAGATTACACCATTATTTATGGTCAAACAGATGAAAATGAATTGCGCATGGCTGCCACGACATCTCTATTCGCACAATTGTTTACTGTTGATATTTTATATTATCGCTATATTGCCTTAAATTACCAAAGTGCACTGGATTCAATTACACAATCTAAAATGGCTTTAGATAATTATCGTAAGCATTTATCTACCATTCGGTTTAAACACTAATTACTTTTTACAAATAAAACACTTTCCCTAATGATCACATTGTATTGTGAACTTAGAGAAAGTGTTTTATTTGTTTTCTTAGTTATGAAATTGAATTAAGATGATTGATCATTTTTGAAAAAATCAAAGATGTTTTTGGCATTATCTGTATTATCAATGTTACCTTGGAATCGGTCACTACCTGCACCAAATGCATAAGTATTTACATCTTCACCAGTATGACCATACGTTGTCCATCCAGTGTTAGACTTATCGTTAATTGGTTTTTGTACTGCATCTTGTAGTTTTTGTAATTGATCTTTATATTTTTCGTCATCTTCATCAAGATCTTTTAATTTTTTAGCTTCTTCATTAATTTTATCAATTTGATTTTGTTTTACATCAAATCCATAACCCTCTTTAATGACTTTCGCAGCGTCTTTACCACTAGCAATTTGCTTTGTCATATAAGAACCTGAATGTTTCATTGAGTGAATGGCATCTGGATTCCAAACGTAGTCTTTACCCTTAGCAATGGATAAACCACCTGTTGAATGGTCAGCAGTCGCAACGACTAGCGTATCTGGATTTGCTTTAGCGTATTGTGTTGCATAGTCAAATGCTTTTTCAAAACCTTGCATTTCAGACATTACGCCAGTAACATCATTAGGATGACCAGATTTATCAATTGAAGCACCCTCTACCATTAAGAAGAATCCTTTATCATTTTGTTTCAATTTATTAACAGCAGTATCTGTCATATCAACAAGTTTTGGATTTTGTTTTGATGCATCAATTTGTAAAGGCATATCATTATCTGCAAATAAACCTAGTATTTGCTTGCTATTAGAGTTTTGCATTTGCGATTTATTCTTCACAATATCATAACCATCTTTTTTGAATTTATCTGTGAGGTTACCATTCTCTTTTCCGAAATATTCAGCACCGCCACCAAGTAGCACGTCCACTTTGTGTTGGCCATTTATTTTAGCATTATAAAATTGTTGCGCAATTTCGTCTTTTTTATCACGATCATCAACATGTGCCGCATAAGCTGCTGGTGTAGCATCCGTAAGTTCAGCAGTAGACACAAGTCCAGTTGACTTACCATTTTCTTTAGCTTGTTCTAAAACAGTTTTAACATCCTTTTTATTTTCATCAACACCAATTGCACCATTAAATGTTTTATGACCAGAACTAAAAGCAGTTGCCCCTGCAGCTGAATCCGTTACATTTTCTTTTGGATCATCTGAATTTGTACGTTGGTTGCCTGCTAAATAATGATCAAATGCTGTTTTATCCATTTCTTTTGTTTCAGGATTATCTGCAAAATAACGGTATGCAGAGTTATATGAAGGTCCCATACCATCGCCCA
Source organism: Staphylococcus sp. Y174-1 (assembly GCF_049897865.1). Lineage (NCBI taxonomy): Bacteria > Bacillati > Bacillota > Bacilli > Caryophanales > Staphylococcaceae > Staphylococcus > Staphylococcus sp. Y174-1. Next base: position 115,072 of record NZ_JAFCXB010000002.1, read on the forward strand.
CAAGGAAAATCACACTTTTAGGATTTTTAGTATTTCCCATATATGAAACTTCATCATTTTGATTTGAATCTTGTCCTCCGCTTGATGCATAAGTTGGTTGTGCACTCCCCAATGCTGTACTAGCCACAATTGCACTTGCTACAGAAATAGTTGCTAACCTATTGAAGATTTTCATAAATTAATAACTCCTTTAATATGTATTATCGTGCTACACATTCAGTTTAAAACACTAGTTTTGAGTGAACATTTTAATATAGTTAATTTTCTGTAAATTAACTATATTATGAATATAAATAGCTTATTAATAAATATGAAACCTTTTATGTTGAAATTATTTTAATAAAAAAACAAACAGAGCCTGAGACATCTATTTTTGTCTCAGACTCGTTATACTTCAATAAGCATTCAAGCTATTTCTGATATTTACTTTACTTATATCAGTTTGTCTTTACTCAATTTATGATAGCCTTTTAAGAAAAAGAATAATGTCATAAATAATAAGAATATAATACCAATTACAACTGAAACGACGGTTTCTTTATTAAACAACATACCGATCAATACCATTATAAAGAATGCCATCGTAATATAGTTTGTTATAGCACCACCAGGCATCTTGAACGGGTGACCATCTAATTCGTCAGGATGATTTTTTCTAAATCTTAAATGACTAATTAAAATCATAAACCACGGTACCATACCAGGTAAGATTGACGCACTATATACGTAAACAAAAATACTGTCTGCACCTTTAATGAATAAAGGTAAGATAACATTTAATAATGCACCAATTAAAATACCCATTGCAATGGCAAGTACAGTCCAAATTGGAACACCATTTTTCATAACTTTACCAAAGAATTTAGGTAACATGCCTTTTTGAGATAAGTTCAATGTCATACGACTAGCACTGAATATACCTGAGTTACAACCTGACATTGCTGCAGTCAATACAACAAAGTTAATTAAACCAGCTGCAAAGGTAATACCTACTTTCGCAAATGTTGCTACAAAAGGACTACCTATGTTTCCTAATTCATCCCATGGATAAACAGTAACAATCACAAAAATTGCACCAATATAGAAAATTAATATACGCCAGATAACACCATTAACCGCACTTTTAATATTTTTCTGCGGATCTTTCGTCTCACCAGCTGTAATACCAATTAATTCCACACCTTGATATGAACCAATAACAATTGATAGCGCAAAGAAGAATCCAATCCAACCATTAGGCATGAAACCACCATGTGACCATAAATTAGATAAGCCGATCGCTTCTCCACCATTACCAAGTCCAAAGAAAATTAATCCAAAGCCAGCAACAATCATTAATATAATTGTTACAACTTTAATCATTGCAAACCAGAATTCAAATTCACCGAACGCCTTAACAGATACAAGGTTTGCACCTGCTAATAGTGCAACCACAATAACACCAGGAATCCACTGTGGTAAATCTGGGAACCAGTAGTTCATATATTCTCCAACGGCAATGACCTCACTCATTCCTACAACAACCCATTGGAATATATTACTCCAAGCTGTTAAGTACCCTGCCACTGGATGTATGTAATCACTTGCAAAGTTAGCAAAAGAACCAGAAGTTGGATGTAAGTAAACCATTTCTCCCATTGCTCTCATTACTAAGAATAAAAAGATACCTGCAATTAAATATGCGAATATCACAGAAGGACCTGTCCATTTTATAGTGCTGGTTGCCCCCATAAACAATCCAACACCGATTGTTCCGCCAAGAGCGATCATACGCATTTGACGAGCACCTAATCCCCTTTGTAATTCATTATTTTCTTCCATCATTCAAACCCCATCTCTTTCAAATATAAGTAAATTTCATTTCACTTATTATGTCGCTATTATACTATAAATTCAAAAAATTTAAACAATTATTTTGAATTATGTAAGGGCTTACATTTACCGTCATTAATTGTATGCGATTTTAGTAAAAAAAGCAAAGTCTTTTTTTATTATTTTATTACTTCAATCCTACATTTTTTAAATATAGGTTTTAAACACCTATATAAATAGGTTTTAAAGAAAGCACCATATCACTATCCATCAGTACTTTGCGCATGATATTCAATGATTGAGGTTCATAAGGAAAATTCATTTTATTCAAACATCGCTTAAATACTTTATAGCTTATCAAAATATATTTTGTGAAAATATTCACAATTTAATCACTTCGTAGTATACTATGCTTAATTAAAGAAAGTGAGGATAATAAAGTGAACGAAAAAAATGTTAAATGGGATAAAGTCTTTTACGGTAAATCTTGGATAAATCATGTAGTAGATACAATAAGAACAAAGGATATACTTCAAAGTTTTTATTTCAAACGTTATTTACTTCGCGCCATCATGGCTGGATTTATATTAGGTGTCATCACAGTATTTGTATTACTTATTAAAGCTTCTCTTGATACACATGTTCCCACAGGTGTTATCAATTTAGTGGCTGCTGTCGCATTTAGTTTTGCGCTTGTTTTAATACTATTTACAAATTCAGAGCTACTGACAAGCAACTTTATGTATTTTACTGTTGGTTTATATTATCGCGTTATCAGTCCAACTCGTATTTTAAAAATCTTCATGCTTTGCTTCATTGGGAATGCCTTAGGTGGCCTAGTTTTCTTTCTTATATTAAAAGGCTCTGATGTTATGACAGTTGATATGTTTACGCAATTAGAGGCAACCATTGAACATAAAACATTATCTTCAAGTTTGATAGCGATATTAATTAAAGGTATTTTTGCAAATTTCTTCATTAATATTTCTTTAGTCATTGCGATGCAAATAGATGATATTTTAGCTAAAATGTTTGTCATGATGTTTGGTGTGTCAATTTTTGCATTTATGGGTTATGAACATGTCGTATACAACACTGTCCTTTTCGCAGGCGGTCTCATTTATCATAGTAACGTATTAGCTTTAACTCCTGCAGTTATCAATCTGATTGGTGCAGGTATTGGGAATTATATCGGGGGTGGTTTAATTATAGGTTTATTCTATGCATATTTAAATGATCACCATCAATATGATCACGAAGTATCAACTAAACCAGTGAAACATTAACTTAAATACGTTGTATGGTATACTCTTTATTAGATTTGATTACAAAGGAGTTTTATATGAATCAACACTTACTGAAACGTACAATTACGATTTCCATCATTTTTGGTGTGTTATTTTTCGTATTAAATTATTTTAGTGGTTCCGATAGTTCCATTGGGCAACTCATATTAAAAAGTATACTTGTCATCGTTGTCTTTGGCATTTTATATTTTGTGCTTTTCTCTATAGTAAATTCACCTGAAAGAAAATATAAATTTGGAATAACCATTCCAATCGCATTACTTATTGCAATACTCATTAGTGCGATATTCTCCGCTCTGAAAGTAGGTATTGTCATTGGCTTAATTCTCGGGATTATTGCTGGTTATGTATGGGAATTTATTGCAAAAAATAAAAATGGTGGTGACAAATCATGAGTATTATCTTAGGCGTTGTTGTTATGATTTTGTTAATCGTAAGTTTGATACCCAACCTTAAAGCTGTTAAAAAATCAAAAGAAACAGGTGAAAAGAATCCTCGTTTTGCCATTATGGTGGGAATCGATGCGATTCTACTTATTCTTGTTATCGTAACACTTCTATTTAAATTTTTATCATAGAAACATAAAAAGGCTGCCGTGTTTTAACACGACAGCCTTTTTTAATATCAAAATTGATTTTGTAAGACAAAATAATAAAGCGCTGCTGCGCCTAATAAATAAACTAAAGTACCCACCATAAACGAACGGAAATGAATATGAAACGGTATCTTTTTATTAAAAATAGGTCCTAGTACTAAATTACCAATCGCTAATACGATAGGTCCACCTAAGAAAAACAATATCAAATAACCATTCATAGTATTAACCCCTATTATTTTCAAAACATAATTTTATAATCTCTTCTGCAGATAAATCTTTTCCTATATAAGCAACCTCATTAAAATCTTGTAATTCTGTCATCTCGTTTGTATTAACAATGACATCTAATCCTGCGGTAACAGCAGCCGTGGCACCATTAACAGAGTCTTCTAACGCAAGACAATTCGTAGGATTGTAATTTAGTTTTTGCACTGCTGTTAAATATGGATCTGGATTCGGTTTAATTGCTGCAACATCCTCACGTCCTACAATAATATCTATATAAGCATCTAAACCTAAGTTTTTAAATGTTGGCAGAATATCTTCTCGATAACTACTTGTTGCGATTGCCATTGATATATGGCGTTGTTTACAATAATCCATTAACTTTTGTACAGATTCAATAATCGGTAAATCCACACTTGTTTCATGATGCTCTTCATAAATTTTATTTTTATTGTCAATACCAAGTACTTCCTCTAAATAATTATGTAATGCGGTTGCAGCACCACCAATTGATTGTCGATAATAGTCTAAGCTAATTTCATTTTGCTTATGCTGTTTTAAATGTTTATTGATGATTTCAAATAGATGTTTTTCTGTATCAATCATCGTACCATCAAAATCAAATACCACTGCTTTATACATGAATATGCCTCCAATAATTGCTTCACAATTCAATAATTTAATCGTTTCTATTTAGTACTAGCTTATCATAATTTCAAGTGTAATTAATCTTCTTTATCTTATCAATTTCACACCAAAAAAAGTGGGTACCTAAATTCACTACTTAAAGTCGTAGTGTCATTTGTGTACCCACTGTTGATTAAGATTTTAACGTTTATTCCAGTATTTTGCTAAAATTGGACCTGTAATATTATGTACTAAACTAAATACTGCACCCGGAACAGCTGCTAGCGGACTAAAATGCACAGTCGCTAACGATACTGCCAGACCAGAATTTTGCATCCCAACTTCAATAGATACTGCTTTCTTGTCTGCTTTCTCTAGTTTAAATATACGTGCTAGCGTATAACCAAGTGTATAACCTACTATATTATGCAAGATAACAACAGCAAAGATTAATAAACCAGTTTCAAGAATCTGTGATTTACTCCCTCCAACGACTGATGCTAAAATTAATGAAATAGCAACTACAGATACAATTGGCAATGCCGTAGCAGATTTGGCCGCAAAATTCTTGAATACCTTTTGTAATATAAAACCAATCAATATCGGTATCAATATAACTTGAATGACTGACCAAAACATACTCATGAATGAAACTTGTAGCCATTCATGCGCAAATAAATATATTAATGCTGGTGTCATAATTGGCGCAAGTAAAGTTGAAACACTTGTGATGGCAACTGATAGCGCAACATTCGCATTAGCTAAGTAACTCATAACGTTACTTGATGTCCCTCCTGGACAACAGCCTACTAATATAACACCAATTGCAACTTCTGGTGGTAAATGAAATAATTTTGCTATTAAAAATGCCGTTAATGGCATAATCGTATATTGTAAAATGACGCCAATAATAACTGAACGTGGCGACTGAAATACAATTTTAAAGTCTTTGGGATTAATTGTTAACCCCATCCCCAACATCACAATACCCAATAAATATGGTACCCATCCGCTCAATGTAGCTAACTGTGCTGGAAAAATAAATCCAATAATTGCAGCAATTAACATCCATACTAAGAATGTGTTGGTGGCAAATCTACTAACTTTTGATAACATCCTAAACACTTCCCTCTATGTATTAACAAAGAAAAATGTATCATACTTTAAGCCCTTAAACAACTGAATTTTCTAAATATTCTAATTTTTAAAATACTAGTGTTTAAATTTTTTTCAACTTCATTCTATAGACCTAGTGCTTACTGTAAAAAAGAGTGGTACAATCTAATAGAAATATAAATATGTAAAAATTTAAGTGTAATAGAATATTATGATTAATAACGATAAAACACTTTATATAGATATTGGGGGTATAATATGTTTTTAGATAAAACTGAAACGTTTGTGTTAAATATTGAAGGTCTTGGTAAGCGCGTGACGAGAAAGCACTTAACAAAACTTTTAAAACAAATTCACTTTTGTAATTCTTTTAAATTCACTATTTTCAAGAAAAATAATTTATATGCTTTAGAGATAAATTTACCGAAACAACAGCTACCATATTTGATTAGCTTTTTAAGTTTTCATAATTATGCCATCTATCAAATACTAGAAAGTGCACATTCAGATGAACTGTTAGCATTAGATCACTTATTATTATCATCGAAACGTTTTGAATTAGTCGTAGATGGTCTACACGATGCATTTATAAAAGATAAAGTCATCGACATCATGAATTTAATCAATCAAACTGACTATATCTCTTATACCTTCAATAGAAACAAGATAAATGTTTCATGTTCACCTTCTATATTTGCAAAATTAATATATTTAGTTGCAACGCATAATATAGATGTACTCGGAGCAGTATACCAACCAAGACTGATGCATAAAGTAAGAATTTCATAAACTTCACATAAATTTGGAATAAGGATGACATATCGTTTTTTCTAAAATAGCATTGACATGAAATAATTCCAATATAACTAAGTAGAGTCTGAGACAAAAATAGATGTCTCAGACCCTTTTTCATTTAGGCAGTAGATGACTGAAGTGAAAATGTAAAGAGCCTCAGGCATAAATAGATGTCTCAGGTTCTTTTTAATTTAGGCAGTAGATGACTGAAGTGAAAATGCGCTTATATCAAGCTATTTTCAATCCTAGTCATCCTTGCCGGGGTGGGACCACGAAAGCTCTATTAGAAAATATGATTTCTGTCCCACTCCCTAAAATCCACTATACTTTACTGCGATTCATTGACTATATTTTCAAAAGCCTCTCTTACTTGTGGCACAGACATACCCACAACGACTTGTACGTTCTTACCACTCTTAACTAATCCATGCGACATTTGGTTATGCGTAAAATACCCACTATCTTCTACTTTCTCTGGATCATTAACAGTCAATCTCAAACGTGTCGTACAATTAGTAACATCTTTAATATTTTCCTTACCACCTAAGCCCTCTAAATAATAAATTGCTTTATCTTCATACTCATTTCCAGTAGATGCAGTTGTTTTTGTTTCTCCTTTTTTATCTTTATAATCATGTTTACTATACAATTTCACATCTTCTTCATCTTTTTTACGACCAGGAAGTGGAATATTGAATTTTAAAATTAAAAATCTAAATAAGAAGTAATATATTGCTGTAAATATAAGACCAATAATTATTTGGAATACGTATGTTAGCCAATGGTTTTGTGCTAAAGGAATCCAGTTTGTTGCGAAGAAGTCTAAAAGTCCCCCGCCAAAATTACCGACAAGACCAAATCCATACATTAATGTATCCATTGTAGCAGCTAATAATGCATGTAATACAAATAAATAAGGTGCAATAAATAAGAATGTAAATTCTAATGGTTCCGTAATACCTACAACGACTGCAGTTAATGTTGCTGGTATAAGTAATGCTGCAATTTTCTTTTTATTTTCTTTAGGTGTCGTAGAGTACATTGCTAAAGCAATACCAATAGCACCAAATACTTTACCATTACCTTGTAGCATAAAGCCATAAGGAAATTGTTCTTTTAATGGTTTCGTACTCTTAGCAAACTCATTGACATGTTCGAACCATTCGGCTTTCAAACCGTGATTAACCACTACTGGGCCGACTTCAATTGGTGCATAAATGAAATGATGTAGGCCAGTTGGAATAAGCACTCTCTCTAAGAAATGGTACAACCATACACCAATATAACCTGAACCTATGATAAATCCTTGTAATGATGAAATGCCTCCTTGTACAGTTGGCCAAATAATACAAGTAATTAATGCAACTGGCAACATAACAAAGAATGAAATCGTAACAACAAATGTCAATCCTTGGAATACACCTAACATTTCAGGAAGACGTTTACTGTAATAGCGATTATGTATCCAAGTTATGATACTGGAGATGATAATACCGCCTAATATGTTTGTATCGAGCGTTTCAATACCAGCAATCGCTTTAAGGCCTGTTACATTTTCAACACCTTTTTCCAAATTTGCGCCAAATGTATGTGGCCATTGCGTAAGTATTGCATTGATAAATGTATTAAACATTAAGTAACCCATTAATGCAGCTAAGGCAGCGTGTCCTGGTGCTTTCTTAGCTAATGATAAAGGTAAACCTACTACAAAGACGATTTCCATGTGATTAAATATCGTCCAACCACCTGATTCAATCACAGACCAAATCTTAAACCAATTCGTTCCTTCTTCTGCAATACTCCCCATAATTGATGGATTTTTAAATAGTGTTGCAAACCCAAGTACAATACCGAAGAAAGCAAACATTAATACAGGTACGATCATTGCACTGCCAAACCTTTTAATTGCGTTCATAACTATGTTCCCTCATTTCCTATCAGTTCAATTTTCAAAAATTTAAAACATCTATACTTTATTATTATATTCAATCGTATTCATTGCTTATGCTTAATATTAAAGGAAACGCTTACATAAAAACAATAGTTTGACGTCATTTGGAATAATTTTGTATAATCAGATTATATTTTCAAAAGTCGAAAATATTTTCATGAAGTGTGAGGTGATTACCATTGTTTTTAGATGAACGCGTCAATAATAACTTTAATAAATTAAACGAAAATGATTTACATATAGCACATTTTATTAATACACATATTAATCAATGTAAAACGATGAAAATACAAGAATTAGCTGCGAATACCCATGCATCCAATGCGACGATCCATCGTTTTACACGTAAGCTTGGGTTTGACGGATACAGTGATTTTAAATCTTATTTAAAATTTGAAACAGAACAATCACATCAGCTACCTTCCGACTCTATTGAAGGATTTAAACAAGAAATTGAAAATACGTTCACTTATTTAGAGCGCATTGATTATGAACTGATTACCGATAAAATTAACCAAGCCGAAACGGTCTATCTATACGGTACAGGTTTAGCTCAGATGAATGTTGCTCAAGAAGCACAACGGATTTTATTAACAATTCATAAGAATATTATTGTCCTACATGATGTTCATGAATTTAAAATGGTCTTAAATAAAGCAACACCGAAAGATATCTTTTTTATCATTTCGCTTTCCGGAGAAACAACGCAACTTTCAGATATCACTAATTTACTGCAACTGCGTCAAAAATACTTTTTCTCAGTAACTACATTGAAAGATAACACGCTAGCACAAAAAGCAAATTATAATATCTATGTTTCGAGTAATACGTTTTATCTCGTAGATGGTATAGATTACTCTAGCTTTATCAGTTATCATATCTTTTTCGAAACATTGCTACGGAAATATAATGAACGCCAAGAAAAAGGCGAACTCAACACACACTAAAAAAAGGACTTACAAGCAATCAATTCATTTAGCATGCTTGTAAGTCCTTTTTTTATTTGTATTAAAATGATATTTTGTCGTTTTTTATAATTATAATTCCGCTTCAAATGTTTCTAATGCAATTTGTAGTTTATCAAATAACATTTCAAAACCATGTGCAGTAGAATCATGGTATTCTTTTTTCTTTTGCTTATATTCTAATGTTGTAAGTCTACGTTCTCTAGGAACATACGCAATATAATTGAAAATCATTTGTGTGATGCCAGGTGCTCTTTCGAATATTTCAACTTCTATCGTATCTTCAGAATCACTTAGCTCTGGCATACCTATGGTCATTACAATATATTCAAAAGGCGTTAACGTACGATATGATCCTTGAATTTTATTTTCTTTGCCTTTTCTTACATCAATAATCGTATAGTTTCCATTTTGTTCAGCATCTACTTGTATTGATTTATTTGTTCTTTCTGTTGTCATAAACCATTGTTTAAGAAAACGTTCATCTGTCCACGCTTGATATAACAATTCTGGTTCAACTTTAAATAATCGTTCAAGACGTATCTCAACATTTTCATTCTCTACATTATATTTAGCCACGATGGATTGTTCACCTACTTTCACTCTTATTTCTATTCTAACGCATTATACAAGACTTCTAAACTATAATCATACGAAATATGAGTGGTTTGTATGATTTTATCAAACTTTCAACAACTTTATTTTATCGTTAATAGTCAGTAAACGTCAAAATTTTGCATTCTTAAATCTTTAACAATTAGGATTAAACTTAATAAAGCATCGTGTACTACGCCGTTAGTCTATACTTAAAAAAGAGAGTCAGAAATCAAATAATACATAAGATTCCCCACTCTCTCAATTTATATTAAACTTAACAATTTTGCATGACGACTGTTAATCATCCATACATATGAAATATTCACTTCACATGATTGTTAGGGTTTATTTCTTGTCCAATCTCGGCAATCTAAAGGCGATAGCAATCAGACCACAAATCCCTAATATCATCGGATAAATCGCATACGGTACCAATTCAAACGGTGATATAGATGCCACACCTGCTGCTGCAATAAGCTGTGGACTATACGGTAATAGTCCTTGGAAACAGCTTGCAAACATATCTAGAATACTTGCTGATTTACGCGGATCTACACCATATTCATCTGAAATGTCTTTAGCTAATGACCCTGCCATTAATATAGAAATCGTATTATTAGCAGTTGAAATATCGGCCACACTCACTAAGCCAGCAATTCCTAGTTCTGCGCCACGCTTAGATTTCACTCTATTACGCACAAAATTAAGTAACCATGTAATACCACCATTGTGTTGTATCAATGCCACTAGACCACCAATTAATAGTGCAATAATGGCAATATCCTCCATGCCAATAATCCCTTTAGAAATAGAGCTTAATAACCCAATCCAATCAAAGGTACCATAAAATAAACCTATAATTGCCGAAAGTATAATACCGCCAATAAGTACAATAATAACGTTGACGCCGAATAATGCGAGTATGAGTACAAATAAATAAGGTACTACTTTTATAAGATCATAATCGTAGCTCTTAGATGCATCAATTTGTGCTCCATTTGTTAAAAACCAAAGTACAATGACAGTAAATATGGCACCAGGTAACACGATTTTGATATTCACCTTAAACTTATCACTCATTTTTGTTTTTTGAGTTCTTACCGCAGCTATCGTTGTATCTGAAATCATTGATAAATTATCACCAAACATCGCCCCACCTACGACCGTCGCCATAGTGATGGCTGCAGAGACATCCGTTGCTTGGCTTAGTCCAAAGCCAACAGGCGCTATAGCTGCTACAGTGCCCACGGATGTACCCATAGAAAGTGACACGAACATACATATCACGAATAAACCTACAATGATTAAATTCTCAGGAATCAAAGATAGTCCCAAATTCACTGTAGATTTTACGCCACCCATATCTTCAGTTGTTTGCGAAAACGCTCCTGCTAATAAGAAAATGAGCATCATTAGTATAATATTGGAATGTCCTGCACCCTTAGTAAAAATTTCAACTTTCTTTTGAAATGATTCTTTTCTATTTAATACAAGTCCCACAATTGTCGCTACTAGTATCGCAACATTTAGGGGCATTGTAGTGAAATCGCCGGTAATGATACCAACACCTAAAAACATACCCACAAAAATAATTAAAGGTATCAGTGCCCATGCATTACCTTTCTTTGTCTCCTCCATACAAAACCAACTTTCCTTTAAGTTCAAACAGAACATCAATTTTTCTACCATTAAATAAACTTACTCAAATAAAAAACTCTTTCCAATTGAAGAAAGAGTAAACTTTGTACATTTATTCTTATCTTCTAGCATAAATGATGCTACTGGAATTGGCACACGCATAATCATGTTGCCGAAGTATCCACAGGCCAGTCCCTCCACTTCTCTTGATAAGTTATTTAATTTATTTTTCACAGTACAATATTAAATTAGTTTCGTCAATTACTGTTTTAAATTCTTGCTTAAACTTTAACAAATCTTAACAATTAGCTGATGAGCTAATGACTTCAGTCTTATCATTTATAAATTACTCTGTTGGTCGATTAATCGTAAATGATTGTCCTAATGCAGCATAATCATTTCCAGCTAAACGTGCCACAGGCGCTAATGCTTGTGCATCTATTTTACTATCATCAAAGTAAACTGCCTCATCAATGTGATACATCACAACCTCACCAATGATTAAATCTGATCCTTCTTGAGCATCGCCTAATGTAACGATTTGATTTAGTTTGCATTCCATTCGAATTTTGGCTTGTTCCACACCTGGTACAGGCACGACTTCTGATTTCACACATGTCAACTGCGTTCTTTCTAATTCATTTAGTGTTCTGTCTATAGGTGCAGCCGTTTTATTTATTTGTTCTACAGTCATTTCATCTGTAATATGAACTACAAATGAGCCTGTTTCTTCAATATTTAACGATGTATCTTTGCGCTTTCCTTGTGAACGTGCAGTAGAAATCATAATCATAGGAGGTGCGCTGCATACAACATTAAAAAAACTGAACGGTGCAGCATTTAAATTCCCATCTTTATCCTGTGTTGTCACAAATGCAACTGGTCTTGGAATAACACTACCACTTAGTAATTTATAATTCTGTTGTTTCGTTAATGTGTTTGCGTTATATTGTTTCATCCACATTTATACTCCTTTTAAAAATAATAAAAAAGCGAGACAGAAACCAAACATTGAATTTGATTTCTCAATCTCGCCCATATAACGTCGGCTATATGACTCATTGTAATATTCGCTTATCAAGCTAGAAGTCACAGGGTTTAGATGATACAACTTTAATGTGATTGAATCATCTCCACATTAGCTGTGACGTTTCATATAACCTAGTCTAACTGAGTACCACCTGTCACACCATATACTTGACCTGTTGTATAACTGGATTCTTCAGCTGCCAAGTGTACATATGTGCCTGATAATTCTACAGGTTGACCTGCTCTGCCCAAGACTTCCTTTTGTCCAAAGCTCGGAATTTTAGATTGCGGTTGACCACCAGAAATTTGTAATGGTGACCAAAATGGTCCTGGCGCAACACAATTCACACGAATGCCTTTCGCACCGAGTTCTTCGGATAGACTTTTCGTTAATGAAATAATCGCAGCTTTTGAAGCAGCATAATCATGTAAAATTGGGCTTGGATTGTAACCTTGAACTGAAGAGGTCAGCGTAATGGTTGCACCAGCTTGTAAATAATCTACTGCTTTTTGAACTGTCCAAAATATTGGATAAACATTCGTCTCAAATGTTTCTGAAAACGAAGCTGTGTCAAAACCTTTTATGCTTTCTCTATATTGTTGATGACCGGCGACAATGGTTACATTGTCTAACCCGCCAAGTTCGTTGTAAGCTGTTTCAACTAAATCGTAATTAAATTGTTCATCTCTAATGTCACCTGGAATTAAGACAGCTTTTCTTCCTGCTGCTTCAATGACTTGTTGTACTTCTTCTGCATCTTGTTGTTCTGCTGGAAGATAATTAATTGCTACATCAGCGCCTTCCTTAGCGTAAGCAATAGCTGCTGCTCTGCCTATAGCTGAGTCTCCACCAGTAACTAACATTTTATAATCATTTAAACGACCATAACCAGTATAGGATGTTTCACCACAATCAGGCTTTGGATCTAACTTACTTTGTAAACCTGGAACTGGTTGTTCTTGTTTTGGAAAATCTTTATTTGAAAATTTAGTTCTTGGATCTTGACCTGCCATTAAGAACACTCCTTAAATTATGAACTAGTTATTAAATACCCAACATTTCTATTGTCTAATCATAATTTAAGTATATTGCCTTAATTTTCATTCAATAATTTTTGTACAAAAGTAACAAAATAGTCAGGTACTTTTTCTAAAATACGTTCATCTGGGTCATATTTTGGATGGTGCAAATCATATTCACTATTAGAACCAATAAAGACAAATACACTTGGATACTTATTAGAAAAACCAGAAAAATCTTCGCCAATCGTCAACGGTTTATCCATAACACTGACATTGTATCCAACTTCTTTGGCAATTGCTATTGCATCATTTGTTAATTGCTCATCATTAACCACAGCACCAGGCAAGCGGTGATAAGACGTTTCAATGTCTACGCCAAATACTTCAGCAAGTCCGCTTCCAATGGCTCTTAATCTTTCTTCAATCAGTACACGTTTATCTTCATCAAAACTTCTCACAGTACCTTGCACATAGGCTTCGTCTGCAATAACATTCCATGTATTCCCACATGATACTTCTCCAATTGTAACAACTGCATTATCAAATGCTGATAAATTTCTACTCACAATAGACTGAACACTATTAATCAACTGTCCCAATACAATCATTGGGTCGTTACCTTGTTCTGGTTTAGCAGCATGCGCACCTTTACCTTTAATTTTAAATTCGAAACGGTCTACAGAAGATGTGATAACCCCCGATTTAACCGCAAATTCTCCAATATCTAACGTTGGATAATTATGATAACCTAACACGGCTTTCGCACCGTCAATTGCACCTGTATTAGCAACTTTCACTGCGCCATAGCCCAATTCTTCTGCAGCTTGAAAAATAATGCGCACGCGTCCGTTGAGTTGATTTTCTATTTCTTTTAATCTCACTGCGACCCCTAGCACACTAGCCATATGAATATCATGTCCACATGCATGCATCGCACCTTCATTGGTCGAAGTGAATTCATGTTTCACTTGCTCATCTATTGGTAGTGCATCAATATCTGTTCTAACTGCAACGAATTGATCACCTTGTCCAACCTCTGCAACTAGTCCTGTTTCTAATGGTAAATCTAAAACTTTAATATCATATGATGCTAAGATGCGTTTGATACGTTTTGTTGTTTCATATTCTGCATCTGATAGCTCTGGATATTGATGAAATGTTCTTCTCCAATTTATGTAGTCTTCGTATTGTGGCATTATATGTCACGTCCTTTCCTTTTATTAAACCCTTGAATCAAATAGTATAGTAAACTAACAAGCACAACCCCGGCCGCTAGGTTATTCGTACTTAAAATAATCAACATTGTAAGTACAACGATCGCCCCATGCTTTATTGGAGATACCTTAACAAATGAAATCGTTCTCCTATCAAATGTATTAAGGGAAATCGTTATTAATACAGTTGCTAGCACTGCCATTGGTATTTGACCGATAATATCTCCAAAAACGAATAAGCTAATGAGTAAAAAAGCACCCGTGATCAATGTTGATACCCTCGATGTAGCTCCCATCGTTGCATTAAATCGCGATTGACCCACAAGTGCGCTACCACCATAGCCACCAAATAAAGCGACAATTGTATTAGCAATACCTTGCCCTATCGTTTCTTTATTTTTATCACTTTTAGTGGTAGTAACTGCATCCATCATCCGCGCTGTTAATGTCGTTTGTACAACAGCAACAATTGCCATTGTCACTCCATACATGCTTGAAATACCAACGATATGCATATCATACATTGCATCTGGAAATGACAGCATCGGTACATGAATATGCAATGATGCTAAATGGTGTACATAGACAATATCTGGTTTAAGCCACCATGCACATATCGTTAAAATAATAATCGCAATCAATGGTGCCGGCATAAATCTGATATATCTTTGTGCTAACCAAATAATTAAAAAAGATGCCACCGCTATGACATAGGTCGCGTTTGAAATATTTAGTATATTTTTTAGTTGCGATGTAAATAACAATACACCTAATGCATTCATAAAACCTATAACAACACCTGTGGGAATATAATCTAATAATTTATTGATTCGGCAAATACCCATCAAAATTTGTATTATTCCCATAATTAACGTAGCCAATATTACAGCGGGCATACCGTGGCTAGACATAAGCGGTGCGACAACTAAAGAAACACCACTACTTGGTGCTGACACCATTAATGTTCGATTGCCGGTCAAACTTATAACTAACATCATAAGTCCAGTACTTAGCATACCTATGGTTGGACTTACACCTGCAATAAAGGAAAAAGCAATTGCACCGGGTAGTAACGCGAGTGCCAACAAAATACCTGCAAGCATATTGGTGACTAATGCCCCGTGCCACTGATTAAAATAACTTATGTGACGCACATTCATTGTCACCTCCAAATTGCTTTAACCATATGGTATCATAATTGTCGAAATATTTAATCAACTCTGCCTAAAATAATACAAAAAAAGCCAAGTCAATTTGACTCAGCTTTAACTATTCAAATTATTGTTCTAATTTGATACGATTATCAATCAACACTTTACCATCTTTAATGACTTTTTCAGCGTGGTTAATACCATAGTGATATGGAATATATTCATGGTTAGGCGCATCCCAAATAACAATATTAGCTTTATCTCCTTGATTAATGGTACCAGCATCAATGTCAATGGCTTTAGCCGCATTAACAGTCACTGCGTTCCAAATTTCATTTGGAGATAATTTCAATTTCAAGGCAGCAATCGACATCACAAGTTGTAAGTTGTTTGTGACACAACTACCTGGGTTAAAATCTGTCGCAATCGCGATTGCGCCATCATTGTCTAACATACCTCGCGCATCTGCATAAGATTCCTTGCCTAAATAGAAAGTCGTACCAGGCAATAACACCGCGACAGTGTCACTATTTTTTAGTTTTTCTTTACCTTCTGTACTTGATGCTACAAGATGATCTGCAGAGATTGCATTTTCGTCGATAGCTAACTCTAAACCACCCAATGGATCAATTTCATCTGCATGGATTTTCACATCAAAACCTAATGCTTTTGCCGCTTCCATATATTTTTTCGATTCTTCAACCGTAAACACACCAGTTTCACAGAATATATCTGCAAAATCAGCATACGGCTTAACTTCTGGTAACAAATCAATCATCTCTTGAAGAAAAGCTTGATTAGACTCAGCATCTTTAGGTACGGCATGCGGACCAAGGAATGTGTGTTTCATGTCTAAGTTATATTTTTCAGCCAAACGATTAGATACACGTAATTGTTTTAGTTCATTTTCTTTATCTAGACCATAGCCACTTTTACTCTCAACAGCTAAAACGCCATGTTCCATCATCGTCAACAAATTCTTTTCTGCCTTTTTAAATAATGCTTCTTCAGTAGCTTTACGTGTAGCTTCAACTGTAGATAAAATGCCGCCACCTTGTTCAAGAATTTCTAAATAAGAAACACCTTGTCTTTTAAGTGACATTTCATGTTCACGTGAACCACCATGAACAAGATGTGTATGTGCTTCAACCAAAGCTGGTGAAACCACTTTATCTGTTACATCAATTGTTTCAGTTGCTTCATAGGCATCTGAGTGCTCTCCTGCGTAGACAATTTTGCCGTTTTTAACGACAACCGTTCCATTTTCAATAATGTTAAGTTCGTCTAACTCTTTTCCTTTTAATGGACGTTCAGTAGATTTTGGTAAAATTAGTTCTTTAATGTTTTGAATAATTAAATCGTTCATTATTTGTCTCCTTTACCTGTAATCATTGGGATTTTGATACCTTTTTCTTTTGCAACTTTAATCGCAGATTCATATCCAGCATCCGCATGTCTCACAACACCCATACCCGGATCTGTCGTTAATACACGTCCTAATCTTCTATCAGCACGTTCTGATCCATCTGCTACAACAACCATACCTGCATGTAAAGAGTAACCCATACCAACGCCGCCGCCATGGTGGAATGAAATCCATGAACCGCCTGCTGCTGTATTAATTAATGCGTTTAAGATTGGCCAATCACCAACAGCATCAGAACCATCTTTCATACCTTCAGTTTCACGGTTTGGACTAGCGACAGAACCAGAATCAAGATGATCACGACCAATGACAATTGGTGCAGAAATTTCACCATCTCTTACTAATTTATTCAATGCTAAGCCCATTTTCGCACGCTCTTCATAACCTAACCACGCAATACGTGACGGTAAACCTTGGAAGGCGATTTTTTCTTGCGCTAAATCTAACCAACGAATTAATTTTTCATTATCTGGGAAAATCTTTCTCATTTCTTCATCTGCACGCTCAATATCTTTCGGATCTCCACTCAATGCTGCAAAACGGAATGGGCCTTTACCTTCACAGAACAATGGACGAATATAAGCAGGCACAAATCCAGGGAAATCAAATGCATTTTCTAATCCATCATTAAATGCAACCTGTCTGATATTATTACCATAATCAAATGCAACAGCACCATTTTTCTGAAATTCAAGCATGAGTTCTACATGTTTTCTCATAGAAGTTTGTGCTTCTTTAACATATTGTTTTGGATCTTTTTGGCGTATTGCTTTCGCTTCTTCTAACGAATACGCTTGAGGTACATAACCATTTAGCGGATCATGTGCACTTGTTTGGTCTGTCACAATATCAATTTTAAAACCTTTATCTAAGATTGCTTTATGTGTGTCAACCGCATTACCGACTAAACCAATTGATAATGGTTCACCCTTTTCACGAGCTTCATCAGCCAAACGTAACGCTTCGTATAATTCGTGTGTTTTAACGTCACAATAACGCGTCTCAATACGTTTATCAATGCGTGTTTCATCGACGTCTACGCCGATAACAACGCCACCGTTCATTGTAACGGCTAGTGGTTGCGCACCACCCATACCACCTAGACCAGCTGTCAAAGTGACCGTGCCATTTAATTTGCCATTAAAATGTTGATTCGCAATTTCTCCAAATGTTTCATAAGTACCTTGAACAATACCTTGTGAACCAATATATATCCAACTACCAGCTGTCATTTGACCATACATCATTAAACCTTTTTTATCTAATTCATTGAAATGATCCCAATTTGCCCATTCTGGAACTAATACTGAATTAGATATTAATACACGTGGCGCTTCTTCATGTGTTTTAAATACAGCAACGGGTTTACCAGACTGAACTAACATTGTTTCATCAGCTTCTAATGAACGTAATGTATCTTCAATGGCTTCAAATGCTTCCCAATTACGTGCAGCTTTACCTATACCTCCATAAACAACTAAGTCTTCAGGGCGTTCAGCTACTTCCGGGTCAAGGTTGTTATATAACATTCTCAGTACTGCTTCTTGTTCCCAACCTTTACATTCAATGTCTAACCCTCTTTTTGCTTCTATTTTTCTCATGAAAAATCACTCCTTGTTTTTAATAAACTTATCCTTTGTTTAACAATAACTAAAAAATCCATAGTACAAATGGTATGGTAATAAGCAATGTAAGCACGATACTTACACAAAAGCACACCTTTCTCTATATGGGCCAGTATAATATGTTATTATATAGACTACCAATATAAATAAACTAATTATTGATAGCTTTAAACTATAAATAACTAATTAAAGGAGCTTTCCTATGAAAATTATACAATTAGAATACTTTGTTGCTGTTGTTAAATATAATAGTTTTACTAAAGCCGCTAACTTTTTACATATTAGTCAACCTTCTCTGACGACAACAATTAAAAAAATGGAAGCTGATCTAGGTTATGATCTATTTATGCGTACGACTAAAGATATTAAAATTACTGAAAAAGGCATTCATTTTTACAATTACGCACGACAACTGATACATCAATATCATCAAACTATCGAAAAAATGTACGATCTCAATATGGGACATGTACCTAAAATTAAAATATCTATTTTAGAATCGACAAACCAATGGCTTTCTCAAGTATTATCGACACATGCTAAACAATTTCCAGATCAAACTTACCTTGTATCTGAAATTCATGATCAAAATAAAATTTTTGAATTGCTCGTTAACTTTGAGAATCATGTTGCTTTCACTAACGAACAAATGAAGCATGATGATATTGAATCTATACCGCTCTATGAGGAGTCCTATGTGTTGATCACTCCTAAAAATGCTTTTCCACATTCACATACTACTTCTATTGCATCCTTGCCATTAATATTGCCAACCAAAGGATCCCAAGTTCGCAAACATCTAGATGACTACTTTAACCGTATGAACTTGCATCCTAATATCATTATTGAAGCGGATCGATTTGAAGCTGCCACGAACTTTGTGCATAGAGGTTTGGGATATGCTGTGATACCTAGAGTTTATTATCAATCATTTAATGCTAAGGATTTAGATGTCTTAGATATTCAACCTAAGTTAGGTCGTTCTATATATATTAACTACCTAAAAAAAAGAAAGCACTCATCACGTGTGCTTTCTTTCATCGAACAATGTGTTAACTATTGGAATTTTAAAGAATAAAATGATATAAGAAATTAGCTGATAATTTTGCAGTTCTGTTATCTACATCATACTTAGGATTTGTTTCAGCAATGCTAATTGTTGGGACTTTTTCATTCGGAATGATGCGTTTAGCTAATTCAAGTACGATGTGTGGTGATAATCCAAGCACACCATTAGCACTCACACCTGGTGCAAACGCGCTGTCAATAACATCCATACATATTGTAAACATGATGACATCATGATCATGTACAAAACGTTCCACCTTATCTTTGATTGGAGGAGAAATTTGGTGAAGCAATTCTTCTGAATAAACATAACCGATGCCTTTAGTTTCTGCATAGTCAAATAGTGCTCGAGTATTGCCACCCTGTTGTATACCTAATACAAGATAATCTGTGTTTTCATCTTCTTCTAGTATTTGTCTAAAACTCGTGCCAGATGTTGAACCTGATTCTTCTCGTGTATCAAAGTGTGCATCAATATTAATGACACCAATAGAAGCGTCAGGATATGCCTCTCTCGTGCCTAGATATTGTGCATATGCAATATCGTGACCACCACCAAGTAAGAATGTTTGATTATGTTTTTTTATAGATTTGGCAACGTAATGCGCAAATTCTTGTTGCGTTTCTTCTAATCTATCATGATTGTGTTCAACGTTGCCATAGTCATATACATTACATTGTCTAATAACTGGTAAATTGGCAAACGTTTTTTTAATTGCATTCGGGCCTTCTTTTGCACCAATACGCCCTTTATTCAATTCAACACCTTTATCTACCGCGTACCCTAGTATACCTACACCATGACGTGATTCATTTTTATCATCTTCAATATTGCGAAAATTTATAGTTTGAAAGTGCCTAAATTGTGATTCATCTGTTTCACTATCAATTCTTCCAGTCCAAAGATCACGTTGTGCTAATTTATACATAATTCTCCTCCTTTAAATACTTACGGTCATTTAAAAGTGTACGCTTACATTTTCCTCAATTCAATTTATAATAATATTTACCCAATTCGCATCATTATAAATTCAAAAATTCGTAATAAATATTTCAATTTCATGTTAGATTAACTCAAACTATTACATTTCAATGATAAATTGGGAATTTAATTTATTTCTATCTCATAAATATGTATAATTAGGTACAAATGATTTTTTGAACCCTATTGGAGGTTACATAAATGAATACAAAACGTATACCAGGTTTTCAATGGGCAATGATGATTTTTATCTTCTTTATTGTTGCTTATGCATTACCTATTATACTTAAAGATTTACAGAGTTCCGTTCCATTTAAAGATTTCGTCTTTGATATGAGTACACTTGCACCATTCATAGCAGCTTTTATCTGTATTGCTATATTTTCACACAGAGGTACTCAATTAGCTAGTTTAAAATTGACTATTAGCTTAAAAGTGATTGAGCGTGCAATTTTAGCGCTTATTTTACCATTAATTATTTTTATTATAGCTATGGTATGCTTTAATATTTTTTCTGATAGTTTTGTTCTTTTACAAACAAAAGATTTATCTGTTTCAATTTCATCTATTATTATAGGACAAATTGTCATGGCTTTTTTAGTAGAACTCGGTTTCCGTTCTTATCTACAACATATTGTTGAAACTAAGATGAACACGTTCTTCGCGTCTATTATTGTTGGTTTTATGTATGCAATATGGAATGTAAACATCGCCTTTAGTTTTGACTTTGCAATATATAGTTTCCTATATTCATTTGCTTTTTCAATGATTATTGGGGAATTAATACGTGCAACGAAAGGCCGTACAATATACATTGCAACTTTATTCCATTTCGCAATGTCATTTGGACTTGTATTCTTATTTAATGAAGAATTAGGCGAAGTATTTGCTATGAAAGTCATCGCCTTATCAACTGCAGCCGTTGCTATACTTTATATTTTAATTAGTTTAATTATTCGTACAATCCTTTATTTCTTTACAAAACGTAATTTAGACGAAGTAGAGGAAAATAATTATCTTGATCACGTTAATGATACTGATGAAGATCAGACAGATGCTGGTGATGAATATAACGCGTCAGAAACAGACGAAACGCATCATTCAGCGAATGTAAATGCCGCTACAGCTGAGACGTCTTCAGAAGTTCAAGATGAACAAGATGTAACTGATCGTCAGCATGAATCAAGTGCATCAGACCAAGCTAATCAATACAATTCGACAGAAGATACTGCACATGAGGACGACAGTCGAGCGAATATAATCTCAGAGAATACACCAAGTCCATCATCAAATGATTCAACGAAAGTGGACACTACACACTCAGATTCACGTGCGAATAGTGCAGTAGAAGCATCTACTGAGAAGGCACATCCAGAATCAGACCAAGATGAATTGAAAGCAAGTTCTCGCTATTCTTCAAATTGACAGTCATCTGTCGTATCTGATGCACGTACATCAATCGATGAAGAAAGTGATGAATCGTCAAGTCATTTAAGTTCAGAAAGTAACGATGTAACGCAACAAGATGATCAAGCTTTAGATACAGCTGATTCATCTAATAATGATTACGAACGCTCACCTTTTGATTTGAAAAGTAAACGTGGACACCGTCGCTAATCATACTCACCATAAAATGATTCAACTGATTTTATGAATTTTAAAAACCAATGCTAAGCTATGTTTCATGACTGATAGCTTTAGTATTGGTTTTTTGTTTTATTACTGTAGCATGTAGCGATATGATATTTTCAAACGATACAAAAAGACATTGTGCTCCAATGAATAAGCACAATGCCTTTTTTAATCTATCAATGATGCTTTATTTTTAATCTTTACTCCATTCGTTGTACCAATAATGGCTTGGTCTGCAACATTTAAAAAATAACCTGTTTCTAGTACACCGATAAGGTGAATCAAAAATTCATGCATATCTGCTGCGTTGATACCTTCATTTAATACAACATCTAAGATATAATTACCGTTATCTGTAATAAATGGCACATCATCAACCATGCGACGTGTTACTTTTAAATCATCGTATGCTTTAATTCGTTTAGCTACAAGTAACCAATTAAATTTGTCCACTTCAACAGGCAACTTAAACGTTTGTCCAAGATAGTCTACACATTTACTATCGTCAGCTAAGACAACAAATCTTTCGGCCATGGCATCTATTACTTTTTCTCTAAATAGCGCGCCACCACCGCCTTTAATTAAGTTTAAGTCGTTATCAATTTCATCTGCGCCATCTATTGCAATATCGATATGATCCACATCATTCACATCAATGATATGGATACCTAACTCTTTGGCTATAAATGCCGTTTTATTAGAGGTACAGACACCTGTGATTTTTATTTGTTCTTGTTCCAGTTTCTCTGCTATTTTTGGGACAAGCAATTCAATCGTTGATCCAGAGCCAATACCAACAATCATACCATCTTTAATCTGGTCTAATGCATCATTAAATGTTCTCATTTTTAACTGTTTCTTATCCATCATGCTTCCCCTTTTATACTGTACTTTTATCTTTATTGTACATGAGATTTATTAAAATACCTAGACAGAAAACTGATTTTCAAAATGAATTTATACATATACTTGCATAATTAACACATTGTTTTAAAATAATAATCAATCTATTGTTGGAGGTACAAAAATATGATTTATAAATTAGAAGCCATTTCTACTGGCAAAATACAAGATTTACCATATAGTACCAAAAGACCTATGCGTTCTGCATTAAATAAAGAAAAATATTCAGGAAAAATGTGGCTTACACATACTGGATTTGCTGAAGATGAACAAGAATATAAAGGACATGGCGGGCCAAATAAAGCCGTTTGCCTGTACAGTAAGAAAAATTACGAACTTTGGAAACATGACCTACCAGCGTTACCACCCTATGCGATGTTTGGTGAAAATTTAACAGCAACTGATTTAGATGAAGCGCATGTCTATTTTGGTGATCAATTCCAGCTTGGTGAAGCTATTTTAGAAGTTTCAGAAATCAGAGAACCTTGTTGGAAAATACAAGAAAAGTATAAAATCCCTGATTTGATTAAGAGAATGTCATCTTCTTGTAAAACTGGCTTCTATTTTCGTGTGTTACAAGAAGGCTACGTACACGACTCCAATCATTTAAAACTTATCAAATCTGCGGATGCATCAACACGTCTTTCTGTGTATGAGCTCAATGACATCTATTACAATGATAATAAAAATATTAATCGCTTAACCTATGTTTTAAAAAATCCATATTTAACAAGCGACAGGATTAGCAAATTTGAACGCTTCTTAAAACGTGCTCAAAAATAATAGCGTTTGCTGTAATTAAATTAAAATGAAAGGCGGGTATCTCATTTAAGATACCCGCCTTTCATATAGTCTATACTTAATAACTAACCACTCTCCCAAATGGTGTCATAAGTATTGATTCGTTCATTTTTATAATTGCTTTTCAGAAATTTTATATGACGTTTTAGAGTAAAAAGGCTCGTTAGCTTTTAAAATGGATGGTGCTTGATTGCCTAATAAATTAATATCGTTTGGAATACATTGCGTTTCTAATGTAAAACCTGAGTGAGCTTTATAAATATTGAAATCACTTTTCCAACCAGTTGTATCATTAAATGTGTAAATGACAATGTTTGGCATGTCTGTGTTTACTTTTAATATAAAATGTTTATTTTCCACAGTCATTTCATTACCACCAATATCAAATGGATGATCAATACCACCAAAGCGTTGCATTTGTTCTTTAACAATTGCGTCTTCACTATCAAAAATATCTTTGAACTGGATATTTTGTTCTTGGAAGGTATTTACCAAACTTAAAGGTTCCATACTTTTCACGATATTGTCTTCCCCTAATAAATACATATCCAATTTTGAACTTGAAATGCTGTGATTATCAATCACATTGTTGTCTCTGTTCAAGTTAAAATATACATGATTCATCGGATTAAACAATGTTTTTTCAGTTGATTTCGCTTTATATTCTATCGTCCACTTATGGTCGACATTATAAGTGTGAATCACTTCTAAATCAATATCACCTGGAAAGTGATCATCTGCACTTTGAATTGTAGTAGTAAAAATAACTTTCACTTGTCCGACTTGTTCTTCAATTTTATAATCAAAGAAACGTCTGTCTATACCATTGGGTCCACCATGAATATTATGTACACCATTATTGGCATCTAACTCATATTTTTTACCATCTAACTCAAATGTTGCATTTGCAATTCTTCCGCCATATCGACCTACGGTTGCACCAAAATTATAAGGATTCGATTCATAAAACTCATCTGCTTCAACGACATTACCCAGTACAATATTATTATCGTCGTATTTCCACGATACAATTCTCGCACCATAATTTGTAAAAACAATTTTTGTTTCTTCATTATCAATTTTAATCAAATCGATACCATTGCTTTGACTTTCTACTTTTGCAAACATCATTAATGACTCCCTTTCAAACCTACACTTTAATAATAGGTTTTTCCATGAATAAAATTCAATCATAAATGTCGCCTTCGTTATACTTGATTCAAGGGGTTTTAAATAAGTGTGAAGGCAATTATCTAATATAGATTTCGTTTACGAATATAAGATAATCATAATTTCATCATTAAAACACTGAATTGGTGCACACAAATGATCTCTAAAACATATATTTATGGTCCCTCAATCATAAAATATGCTTAGATGTTTAATTAAAAATAATTATGTAACATTTGAATACATTCAATCATTTTTTATATCTTCATATTACTCACTTATATTGTAACAATTTATTCAAATATTTATCTATACTAATCATAAATTCTATCAAACTATATAGAAAATTGTTATACATTTTTCTATTTTTACCTAATTCCCAACAAATTCATCATCTTCCAATCAATAATTATATGAATTAATAACAAAAAAACGAGCTGAGACGTCTATCATGCCTCAGCCCATTTCACAATCTAGTCATGTTATCTAGAGATCACGCAACGACATTTGCTTAGAAAAAAATAATTTTCTATCTCACTCTATTAGGTATTCATGCGTTTAACTTCTTTTAAAAATACGTTTCATTGCATTCATAAAGCCTTTATCAAAACTCAAAATCGTATTTTTGTAACTTCTTACAGCAATCCATAATAAAATAAAAATGGTAATAATGGATAAAATAACACTCACAACAATCTCCCAAACTGCAACATCAGGTGACGCTGAACGTACAAACATTACGAACGGAGACAATAGCGGGATAAAACTAGTGATTTTTGTAAGCATTGTATCTGGATTCATCACACTGAATAACGAGATATAAAATGCAATCATACTGAATAGTGTCATCGGCATCAACGCTTGGTTGATATCTTCAATACGTGCCGTAATGGATCCCAAAATAGCTGCTAATATAATATATGAAAGGATACCAATAATTAGTGAAACGATACCTACAATAGATATTTGCATCGTTAACTCGTTTGGTTCAATTTTAAATCCTTTCAACATATCACTTATATCAAATACGAAGAAACATATTAAGCCTGCCGCTACAAATATGATAATCTGTGTAAATGCCACAGCAATCACACCGGAAATCTTAGCTAAAATATGTGTGACTGGACTCACACTCGTAATAATCATTTCGATAACGCGTGACGTTTTTTCTGTAGCAATTTCCATCGCTACTTGACTTGCATAATTAAAGACAATAAAGAATATCAACATCAGTCCTGCGTATACCATTATTGTGTTAAAGCCTTTTTGCGCTTCACTTAAATTTGAATTGCTTGCTTTATCAGCAATGACTTCTGACGTAACTTTACTTTGTGATTGCAATTGTTTCAGTTCCCCTTGGGACAAATTCAAGTTCGCTGCGACGAGTTGTGTTTGAATTGTTGATAAAGAAGCTTTTAATTTTTGTTTTTGTTGTTCTGAAACTGTATCTTTACTTAAAATTTTTCCAGAAAGTTTATTATCATCTGTCATTTTGATAATGTATGCTTTATCTAATTTTTCGTTTTGAACTTGCGTTTTAGCTTGCTTCTCTGAAACTTTTTTAAATGTAGCCCCCTCGTCCAGTTGATCACCTTGACTTTTTATTACTTTATAAATTTCATTGTCAGATGAAACAACGCCGACTTTATCAGGACCATCATCAAACAAATCAATAATCTTATTCATATTAGCTGCTAAGAGCATTAAGACAATAACCAATCCAGTAAAAATCATAAATGATTTCGTCTTGACTTTGTTCTTGTACGTCAGTGAAAATGTTACTAAAAATTTATCCATTAACGTCACCTACTTTGTCTATAAATATTTCATTTAGTGAAGGTTCTACTACCTGGAATCGTTTCACAAAGCCATATTGCTTCACTATGTCATAAATTTGTTCTGCGACGGATTCTGTCTCTATCATTGCTTTAATCTCTCTCTTATTTCTGTCTACCTCTAGGACCCCATCTACTTTATCAATTTCTGGCATTTCGTGATCTGTTTCAATGACTACACGTTTGTTGCCATGATTCGTTTTCACTTCATCAATTGGCCCCGATACAACAAGCTCCCCCTTATTTAAAATACATACGTTATCGCATAGTTCCTCAACATGTTCCATTCTATGAGAGCTATATATAATTGTCGTACCTGCATTGTTTAAGTCTTGAACCGCCGACTTTAGCAATTCAACATTCACTGGATCCAAACCACTAAATGGTTCATCAAGAATAAGCAACTCAGGATCATGTAGCATACTTGCTAGTAATTGAATTTTCTGTTGATTCCCTTTAGAAAGTGATTCGATTTTCTTTTCTCTATTTTCTGTAATATCAAATAGTTTTAACCAGTAATCAATTGCTTTTGTAATATCTTTAGATGCCATGCCTTTTAATGTAGCTAAATAACGTAATTCGTCTTCTACTTTCATCTTAGGATGTAAGCCACGTTCTTCTGGTAAATAACCAATACGATTATATAACGAGCGATCGATTACTTTATCATTATATGTGATGCTTCCCTTTGTAATGGGTGTCAATCCTAATATCATTCTAAATGTGGTTGTTTTCCCAGCGCCATTTCTTCCTAAAAATCCTAGCATCTTTCCTTTTTCTAAGGAAAGTGACATATCGTTTACAGCAGTAAAATTTTTATACTTTTTTGTTACATGGTCAATTATTAATGACATACCATTTCGCCACCCTTCTTATATAAATCCTCTATTCTGATGATACCATTTGTCTTTTGAAATATACATTTTTAAATAAATCACACATATTTATATTAATAAGACTGTATTTCTCAATAATCCAATATCACAATGATCTTAACTTTACATTATAATATGTAAGCACTATCATAAAGATAAATGAAGTCTCTAGGCTTTTTCCACAAACTGATTAGGGGGCAATGCAATCATGACATATAGTATCGGCATCGACTATGGTACTGCTTCAGGGCGCGTATTTTTAGTAGATACAACAAATGGTGAAATTATTTCTACATATATAAAAGAATATCCACATGGCACCATTTCAGAATCATTAAATGGTGCCGAATTACCGCACAATTATTTTTTACAACATGCAGCAGACTACACTTCTATATTGGAGGAAGGCGTTCAGTACGTCTTAAAAGATAGTCAAGTCGATCCTAAGTCCATCATCGGCATTGGTATAGATTTCACCAGTTGTACCATCGTGTTCTTAGATGATGACTTCAAACCTTTACATTTACATCCAGATTTAGAAGATCAACCGCATGCTTATGTGAAACTGTGGAAGCATCATGGCGCTCAAGATGAAGCAACCTACATGAAACAAGTAAGTGATAAGGTAAACCCATCCTGGTTAAATTTTTATGGTCATAACGTAAACAGTGAATGGATGATTCCTAAAATATTAGAAGTTAAAAACAAAGCACCAGAAGTTTTAGAACGTAGTGCCTATATCATGGAAGCTGGAGATTATTTAGTCAGTTTATTAACTGATAAAAATATTCGCTCTAATTGTGGCATTGGATTTAAAGGCTTTTATAACGAAACAGATGGCTTTAATTATTCCTTTTTTGAAGCTATCGATCAGAAATTACCAGAAATTGTTAAAACAAAATGCGAAGCACCCGTAGTCAATATCGGTGAAAGCGCTGGTAGTTTGAGCCCATATTATCAAAATCTATGGGGCCTTACAGAACAAGTACAAATTTCTCCGTATATCATTGATGCGCACTCCGGTGTACTCGGTGTCGGCGCAATTGAACAAGGTGAATTCACGCCTGTTATCGGTACAAGTACATGCCATCTGATGCTCGATCCAAAACAAGAACCCATACCTGCAATTACTGGTTCAGTTAAAGATGCTATCATTCCAGGTCTTTATGCATATGAAGCTGGACAAGCTGCTGTTGGTGATTTATTTAATTATTCTGCCAGCCTCGCACCAAAATCTTATGTAGACCAAGCTGAAAAACAAGGCCTTTCTATCCTTGAATACTTAGAGAAACTGGCTGCTGATATATCAATAGATAAACAGCATGTAACCGTACTCGATTGGCATAATGGTAACCGTAGTATCTTAAGTGATAGTAAGCTAACAGGTAGTATCTTTGGTTTAACACTGCAAACACCATTTGAAATGATACACAAAGCTTATTTAGAGTCTACAGCGTTCGGAACAAAAATGATTATGCAACAATTTGAAAACAACCACATTCCCGTAGAAACAGTATATGCTGCCGGTGGTATTCCTATAAAAAGTGAACTTTTAGTTGATATTTATGCTAATGTGCTAAATAAAGAAGTGGTCGTTATTGATTCAAGTAACGCTACAGCGCTTGGTGCAGCTATGTTGGGTGCAAATGTTGGTGGCGCTTATCCAACCTTAAAAGAAACTGTCAAACATATGAAGCAACCTGTTTATTATCGTAAACAACCAGAAGCTAAAAAAGTTAAACAGTATGCGCTTTTATTTGATCGTTATAAAGCCTTGCATGATTTGCTTGGTAAAGAATATCCACAATTATCTTACATTAATTAAATTATAAAGAGGGCTGTTTCAATTATATGAAACAACCCTCTTTATAATTTATGGCATTTAATATTTAAAATTATCGTCTTTTTTAGTAGCGTTCTCATCACTAGTGTTAACTTCTTCACTGAAAGCATTCTCTTCACTATTCACGTGTTTCACATTTGTGTCTTCGTGTATAGGTGCGTCTTGATTTGCATATGTGTTAGTAGATGATTGAATATGATTGCCATATTTATGACTAGCACCATATTTATTCATTTTTCTTTCACTATCAAGACAACAAATCACTAGCATGTAGATGCCAAGTGCTATATAGACAAGGAAAATAATAGCAAAAAATATGATATATACGGGATTATTATATTCAGGATCTTGAATATTCACTACAAATAGCACCGGATAACTTATAACAATAACACCTAGATATATTAATGGCATGAGCATGGTTCTTCCCGTATCATGAAATCTTCTGATTAATAGTGCCCATCCTGGAATTAATGTTGCCAAACTGTATATTAATGCGTAACAAATCGATAAGAATAATAATATAACTCCTATAGCAACCAATTCTTCAGAACTTGATGATGCGCCTGATACAGTCATTATTAAACCGATGATATACAAAATCAATGCTGGCATCATAAAGATGATGTTCCATAATGCCATGAACCAGTACTCGCTACGACGTAAACGCCCTTTGAAATTAACATAGTTTTTCTAAAATAATTTGAGTGCCTGACCAAATCCAATGCTTCGTTCCATACTTTCCCATCATTTCATATTCATTTTGTTTTCAATAAGTTTTGTCATATACTAGACTTTAACCAAAAGCATATGCTAATTCCTATTAATCTTATAATAATTAGTGTAACAAATAATCATGTACATAGTAACACAATTTTACAAATATTTTAAAAACATCTAAAAAAAATTAATTTCATATAATTAAAAGTGGAGGGCATCTAATGGATTTTTTACAACGCGATACCGTAACAATTGCTAAAGACTTACTCGGCGTAAGAATCATCTACCACGATGAACTACAAACCTTTACAGGTTATATTGTAGAAACAGAGGCATATATAGGAACAAAAGATCGTGCTGCCCATGGTTATAACGGAAAGAGAACACCTAAAGTTGAATCATTGTATAAACAAGGCGGCACTATTTATGCCCATGTCATGCATACACATCTACTCATTAATTTCGTTACCCAATTGGAAGGCCAACCTGAAGGGGTATTAATTAGGGCAATAGAACCCGAAGAAGGTATAGAGTTAATGGCTATTAATCGAGGAAAGAACGGTTTCGAACTGACTAACGGCCCAGGTAAATGGACTAAGGCGTTTAACATACCTAGACATTTAGACGGATCCAAATTGAATGAAGGTCGGCTAAAAATTGATACAAAAAATCGTAAGTATCCTAAAGAAATTGAAGCAAGTGGCCGTATTGGCATACCTAACAAAGGGGAATGGACACACAAGCCATTAAGATTCACTGTAAAAGGAAACCCATATATTTCACGAATGAAGAAATCAGACATGCGACAACCAGAATATACTTGGCGCATATAAAAAAATAAAGGACATTCAGAATACGTTTTTAAAACGCATATTGAATGTCCTTTACTTATATAGTTCTTTTCCAAAACATAAAGTAAGTGTCTAATGAGAAACAGATATATTTATGCTATTTTTGCTTTTTATCTCGATCCAATAGTCCAAATTGAATTGTAATGATTGTACAAATTACAAAAATCACAGGATAAAATGAATATTTTAAAACTTCTAAGTAAGATACATCACCGTATTGTTCTACCATTAACATCCCTGAGTCATGTGGTAATACCATTAATGCACAACACGCGAAAATATCTAGTAAACTTGCCATACGTTTTGGTGGTACTTTATACTCGTCACCGATTTCTTTTGCAATTGGCGCAGAAATAATAATAGCCAATGTATTGTGTGATAAAGCTGCTGAAAGCACCCCAGACATTAAACTGATAACATACTCAGCACTCTTGCGCCCTTTTGCTTTTGCCTTCATAGCTGTAATAATCCAATCTATACCACCGTAGTAACGAATTAATGCCACAAGACCTGATACTAAGAAAGCAACGAGGAAAATAGTGAACATACTTTCCATACCATCACCTATTGCTTTTGTAAATTGAAATACGCCCATTTGACCTTGCACCATGCCAAGTACGCCAGCCATAACGATACCAATAATTAATACAAGTATTACATCAAGACCAGCAATCGCTGCTATCAAGACGAAAATATAAGGCAAAATATTGATAAAATTAAAACTTAAATCTCCTTCTACTTTACCTGTTCCTCCTACAACAGCATAAAAAATAGCTGTAATAATAGCTGCCGGTAAAGCAATTAAGACATTCATCTTAAATTTATCTTTCATTTTCGCACCGACACCATTTGTTGCTGCGATCGTCGTATCAGATATAATAGATAAATTATCTCCAAAATATGCACCTGCGATCACCGCTGCACCCGCCGCTGCAACACTTAAATCTGCAGCTTGTGCGACTGCAACACCAACAGGAATGAATGCTGCCTGTGCACCAGTTGAAGTCCCTAATGTTAAGGCCGCAAAACCACTCATGATAAATATGCCGGGGATGAGTAAACTTGGTGGAATAACAGACAGACCCATATTAACCATCGCAGCCTTGCCACCCATTTCTGAAGTCACAGTAGAAAATGCACCCGCGAGTAGTAAGATTAATCCTAAATTTACTATGCCTGAATTACCAGCATGTTCAGTAAAAATTTGTACTTTTTTTGTGAATGCTGTTTTCCTATCATAGCAAGTCCACGCAATCACAATACCTATCATGATTGCCACATGTCTCGGTAACTGATCGAACGCATCCTCTTTACCCATTATCGTGAAAGTAATCCCTACGCCAATATATAAAATTAAGAATATTAGCAACGGCAATAAGGCTAACGCCCCATATTGTTTTTCACTTCGTAACGACTGTTCCATATATATACTCCTTATAACCTAGTATTTTCATACGATATATAGTAAATCAAAAAAGGAACAATGTCATTGAATTGACATTATCCCTTTAAAATAAGCATATTATTTATTTAATTAACGCATCACCCGTATCTGTCTTAATCATGATCACATGATGGTCGTTACCGACTTTTTTATTTTCAAATTGTTTGTCTTCAATATTTAAATTACCAGTATCACTACTATACTCAATTTGACTGTTTTTAGGTTTATCCTTACCATATATTAACTCTACATTACCAGTATCTGTTTTAATTTGCATAGGTTTATCCGCTGGTGTATCTTTCATTAAAATATCACCGGTATCCGTTTTGAAATCACCGTGTTGAAATTGCGTTTTGTTCAGTTTAATGTCTGATGTATCACCAGACGCAACCAATTGATTGAACTTACTATCATTGATGGTCAAATTCATTACATCTGTATTCAACTGTGCTTTATCCGCATTGATATCATTTAAAGTTGTACTACCATCATCTGAATGTACCTTTAAATTTCCTAAATCTTGAGGAACATATATAGTCATATCATTATATCGCATGTCTAAAAACGAAATATCCACATTTGATTGTCCTTTGTGGTCACTTACCGTTAAGTTGCCTTTTTAACTTTTGCATGAATCTTGATTTTTTCATTAGAACCTTTTGATAATACCTTAAACGTTTTACCTTCTTTTATTTTCACATTACTATGTTTTAAATCTAAATCTAATCCTTTAATACTTTTATTATTATAAGTTTCATTAAAATTCGTTGTAATTTGATTTGCTTTTTTATGTTCAATTTTAAATTGTTGAACTGCACCTACTGCACAAATCACTGTTATGACTAAACCAATAACAAATATCCATATCAATGATTTTTTCATCTCGTAGCACTTCCTTTCACTACATGGATATTCCATTTTAGATATTTAACACAAAGTACATAAAATCCTTTTGTAATAAGATAAGTAATGACGAATAGTATGAGTCCTAAACCAAACATCGTGCCTGTCACAAAAACATCTAATAAGACAACTGCTTCAAACCCTTCTATAGCACCTTTAATTATAATACCTATCGGTGAGAGTATGAGAGATATCGTCGTAATGATTAATGAAATAACCACACTTAATAATATGATAAAAGGAATCGTTATGACGAAAAAGTTTAATATACTTAAACCCATAACAGCTAATGTAGCATGACCCACATCCCCTAATTTATTACTTTTTTCAGCCTTGACTATCGCAGCATTTGCATTTAATTCTTTCGCTAATTGTCTCGGATTGCCTAATTCATCAGCGATTTATTCTTCGGTTTTTCCTTCTTGTAATCCACTATAAAAATGCGTGTCATATTCATTAATAATATCCTGTCGTTCTGTATCATCTAAATTTTTCAAATGTTTATTTAACTGTTTAAGGTATGCTACTCTATTCATTTGATTCACTCTCCCTTATAAATTGATTAACAGCACCTGAAAAAGCTTGCCATTCATCTAACAGCAGATTTAATCGTTGTTCACCTTGGTTAGTGATTTGATAGTATTTTCTTGCTGGACCTTCCGTCGATGGTTATAATAAGTTGCTAGTTCTCCACTTTTCACTAATCTTCTGAGCAATGGATACACGGTGCCCTCAGCTATCGTCATATATCTTGAAATATTTTGTACAAGCGAATAACCGTACTGATCATCTCGTTTAATGATTAATAAGACAATTAGTTCGAGCGCACCTTTTTTAAATTGACTGTTCATTGAAGCCCTCCTCATCGGAAAACCAGTACTATGTATAGTACAGTAGTTTACGCTAAAAATATAACACACTACTGTACATTGCAAGGTACTGATCTATGTTTTTTCTCCTTTACTATATAGGTTGTTTAAATTGGCAACTATTGTTTTATTATAGGTCAAACTATCATTCTAGTTTTAAAGAATGTATAATGATGCTTGTATATTTTTGTAAACGTTTACTTAATATGAAATCATATTTAAATAATTACATAAAGTTAATGAAATAAAGGGGGTCTATTAATGCTAGAGTTAGATGCAATTACCACTTTAGCACTTGCAAGTATTTTATACTTACTTGGTGTATACATCGTCAATCATGTAAATATTTTGAAAAGATTATGTATACCAGCGCCGGTAATCGGAGGACTATTATTTGCAATTGTTGTCGCAATTTTGAAGTCAGCAAGTTTGTTAACAATCAAATTAGATTCAGAATTTATACAGAATTTCTTTATGCTCGCATTTTTCACAACGATTGGCTTAGGCGCTTCGCTTAAACTACTAAAATTGGGTGGTAAAATACTTATATTTTACTTTATCTTCTGTGGCATATTAGCAATTTGTCAGAATTTAATAAGTGTTTCGTTAGCAAAAGTACTCAATATTTCGCCATTACTTGGCTTAACTGCGGGTTCTATGTCAATGGAAGGCGGTCATGGCAATGCAGCTGCATATGGACAAACGTTACAAGGCATAGGTGTCGATTCAGCATTAACGGCAGCATTAGCCGCAGCAACACTGGGTCTTGTCGCAGGTGGGTTAATTGGTGGCCCTGTAGTGAAATTTTTAATTAATAAATATAACTTAAAGCCTGAACAAGCAGAAGAAACTACGCAAGATTATTCTGAAAGTGATAGAAACGAATACTTACACAATCGAATGGCGCCTACTACCGTATTTTTACTACAATTTACAATTGTAGCTATTTGTATGGCCATTGGATCCTATTTAGGAAACACATTTACCGATTTAACAGGTATCAATATCCCTATTTATGTTGGTGCAATGTTTGTCGCTGTCATAATCAGAAATATCTCAGAATACAATAATCTAAAAATAATTGATATGAAAATCGTTGATCGTATCAGTGATGTATCACTTAGTCTATTCTTATCCATTGCTTTAATGAGTATTCAACTTACTGAAATATATCAATTAGCAATACCGTTAATCATCATCGTACTAGTTCAAGTTTTATTTATTATTCTGTTCTCAGTCATCGTATTATTCCGTGGCTTAGGCAAGAATTACGATGCTGCAGTTATGGTAGGCGGTTTTATTGGTCATGGTTTAGGTGCAACTCCAAATGCTATGGCAAACTTAGATGTTATCACTAAAAAATATGGCGCATCTCCTAAAGCATATCTCGTAGTACCAATTGTCGGTGCATTCTTAATTGACCTACTTGGTGTACCAATAGTGACTATATTTATCAATGCCTTTAAATAGATAACTTACAAATAAATTTTAGTAGCACTTATTAAGCTTTTTTGAAATATTTTTAGAAATGACAATTATTTTGTATTGAGCGCTTTTATTATTTGCTTTATTTAATACAATAAATACCAATCATGTTTATTTTATATACTATTACATTGATAGTGATTTATGCCGAAATTGTGAGTATAGTACTTGTTGAAGATTATATGCTAAGACAGTATCCGTGAAAATTATGGGTAAAAAAACTGCCAACAAAATCAAAGATTTTGTCGACAGTTTGTATCAAGTAATTTAAGTGTTTGTATAAGTACTTGTCATTTATACACCAATCCCTTATCACACATTTAAGCAAGCCGAGCATTTTTGCCGTGGCTTGCTTAATTTCGTTTTATTCTATTATTTTGAACTTTTCAAATTATCTGATGTCTAAACCTCTTTGTTCAATCCATGACTGTAATTTAGGACTAAATACCATTTGCGTTTGTTTTAAATCTTTTATTGTTTTGACATCAAGCATGGTCATAATCTTCTTCATATGATCTGTAAATTGTTCAGTATAATTAAGTGTTTCAGTAATACCATAGTTTTCAACTTGATTTAAAAATGGGCGTGACATCCCGACTGCGCTTGCACCCAATGCCAAACATTTAACTGCATCTAAAGGTGTTCTTACACCACCACTGGCTAAAATATCCATATCTTGTTGATATGAAGCACTTTCCAACAGTGATTCAACTGTTGTTTGTCCCCATAATCCTAAATAATCCATATCTTTGTATGTGCGTCTTTCATTCTCAATATCCACGAAATTTGTGCCACCTCTACCGCTAACATCGACGTAACGTACACCGATTTCATTGAGGCTCTTAATAGTTTCCTTACTCATACCAAATCCTACTTCTTTTACAATCACTGGCACGTCTACGCGTGAAACGATTTGTGCTAAGTTTTCCATCCAAGTAGAAAACGTTCTATTACCTTCTGGCATTACAAGTTCTTGTGGAGCGTTCACATGAACCTGCAGTGCTTGAGCATCGAGTAATTTTACAGATTCAACCGCTTTATCTACAGGGACATCTGCACCAACATTACTGAAAATAATACCATCCGGATTCGTATCTCTGACAATACTGAAAGATGATGCCATTTTACTATTTCTTAATGCAGCATGTGTAGAACCAACTGCCATAGCGATACCAGTTTCACGTGCTATTACAGCCAATTTTTCATTGATTTGCTTCGTCCATTCACTACCACCAGTCATAGCATTGATATATAAAGGTTGATCTAGTGTGAAGTCTTTTAACTGACTTGTTAAATCAATATCATCGACATCGACATTAGGAATTGAATGATGTACAAATCGTATTTCGTCAAAATCAGAAATCGTGGCATCTCCTTGTGCCATCGCAATTTCTACATGTTCATTTTTTCTTTGTTCTCTTTTATTATCGCTCATCTTTTGCTCCTACTTTCAATCATTTTATAATGCTTTGATATATTAAATAATGTCTTAAATTACATACTAAAACCATTTTTCTTTTTTAAAATAATAAATACATCCTGCACTAATCGCCAACATAATACCTAATACAATATAGTAACCATAATGCCACTTTAACTCAGGCATATTGATAAAGTTCATGCCATATATACCTGTAATTAACGTTAATGGTAAGAATATCACAGATACTAGGGTCAGTATTTGCATCACACTATTCATTTTAAATGAGGTATAGGACGAATAATTATCTCTTATTTCAGTTGTCACTTCTTGTGCAGTTTTTAAAATACTTTGTTGTTTAATAATATGATCCTCTATATGTTGAATATACATATGATTTTTACTATCTACAAGTAATAGCTTACTTTCTTTAATATTATCTATTAATTCGTTCATAGGGTATATAATGCGTTTCAATTTAATAATGTCACCACGAATTTTAAATACATCTTCCATGATACCTTTAATAGATTGACTGTTTAAATTTTGGTCTTCGAATTCAAACACTCTATCTTCGATGTCATAAATGTGTTTAAAATAATCATCTACCAATTTATCTAAAATATACAGTGCCACATCAGACGTATCTAAATCTTTATTAAATTGATGTTTAATCATTTGTTCTACATCTTCTAATATTGAAAATGGTTTGTGATGGTATGTAATCAAAATATTATCTTTGATAAACAAATTTAACGCTTTATCCCTATTAAAAGGGGTATCCATACTATGAAAGACGAGATATTGATATGTTTCATAGGCCTTATATTTTGCTCTCGGTGTCCCTTTTATCGTATCTTCAATTTCAAGTTTATTAAATTTAAATTGTGATTGTAATACTTCGTTTTCAGTTTCCGTTGGGTCATTAAAATCATACCAAATCAGCGTAGCTTCTTTTGGTATTTCATTATAGTGAGCTACCTGAACGAAAGGTTGTTCAGAAGTTTGATATTTAATCGTTATACTCATTATTCCCCTCCCGAAATCGTTTCCTTTATTTTACCATGAAATAGTATGTGTGTATGTTTTAGATTTATTTCGTTAAGCATACTTTAAAACATGTTAAACTTTAATTATATATTTTCAAACTTTGAGGAGTTGTATTCATGAAAAATCCTTTCACAGTGATTCAGCAAGTGAACGAAGATATGATTGATCACAATGGTCACATGCATGATGCTCATTATAATATGGTCTTTAGCGATGCCATTAACCAATTCAATTATCAACACGGATTATCCTTGGAGGAGCGTGAAGCCTTAAACTATACACTATTTACAGTTGAAGAACACACGGCCTACCTTTCTGAATTAAAGAAAAACGAACGCTATCACATTACCATCTATTTATATGATTATAATGAAAAAAGCGTCCATTTCTTTTCCATAATGACAAATGAACATGGTTCAAAAGTTGCTACGAATGAAGCACTCATGTTAGGTATTAATCGTGCAACTAATAAAACTGCACCTTTCCCAGAACAATTTGCACAAGCAATTATCAATTATTATGATAATCAACAATTAATTGAATGGCCAAAACAATTAGGCCATCGTATTCGGATTTCAAGAAAAGGAGTTTAGATATTACTATGACAAATCATATACATTCAGCAGTAGCATCAAAATTGTATGATTTATTCGATGATACTAAATATGAATTAAGCGAATTAAATCAAAGTAAGCAACTTGTATTAAACGGACCAGACAATAAATTAATTAAACGTGGTTTAGATATCAGTTATTTACAAGGTCAGAAGAAAGCGATTGATGCCATAGATTCAATATTAAAAAATGATTCTGACGATGCAGCTTTCAAGCTTAATTTTACGGAATTTAGCACTCAAGTCATCAAATCATTCGAATCATCTGCAGCTAAGTTTAAAAGCCTTGCGCTACCCACCGAAGACTATGATGTAGTACTTGCACATCATTATTCATTAATGGGTCAAAAATTAATTATCGACACAGTTCACACAACGATATTAAACCAAACATTTTAATGACATGTGCAACAAACCTAATGTAGCGTAAAGCTATAAAACTATAATCACAACCTAATCACAGGTCGTTGTATGACAACCATATATGCATTTTATTAATGATTATAAAAAAACAAGCTTTGACATCCATGTTTCAGCTTGTTTTAAAATATTTAGTTATCTGTTCATTCATCTTTTAACGTTTCTACGATTTGCTTAACCACTTTATGAGACTCTCTTATAGGTAATAAGGGGAAAGCATGAATCATTCTTTTATATTCATAAAAATGTATTTCTTGTGATTTATCTGCTAAAATATGTGCAAATCTTTGCATGTCTGGGAGGTAAATTTCGTATGCACCGCCAAACATATATATCGGTGGCAAATCTGTCAGTTCTCCATAAATTGGTGACACACGTGCATCGTCTAATGGCAGATTATGAGACCATATGTTTAAAATGCGTTGTACGCCATCTTTATTAACGATGACATCTTTTTTATCTAGTGATTCCGTGATACCTTCATTATCCAATTGGGCATCTAGTAACGGTGAAAACAAATATAATTTACTTGGTAAAGGGTGTTTTTTTTTCTTCAGTTGTTGCACAAAACTTAGTGCTAAAGCAGCACCAGTGCCATCTCCCATAATGACAATAGCATCACTATCCACTTCAGTTAGCAATTTATTGTACATCTCAAATATAGCATTATAAGTATCTTCTATATGAAACTCAGGTGTCTTTGGATAGATTGGCATGACAACTTCACTTAATGTACTTAATGAAAGCTTATCCATAAATCTCCAATGAAAAGCAGATGGCTGCAATGTATTATAACCACCGTGTATATAGAGTATTTTTCTTTCGTGGCTATGTCTAAAACGAAATCTAAAGACTTGCATATCCCCTAGCATTTGTTTATCTAAATCAGATTTAACATTCAATGTTTCAGGTTGTTTATGTTTTTTTTCATTAATTTTCTCGCGATTATTTAAAAATTGCTCAAAAGCTTCATCTGAACTAAAAATAATAGATCTATGAGGTAAGAGGTACTTATTCACAAATTTAGTTGTCAGTCTTGATTTCATTTATAATCCATCCAATCTAAGTTTATTCTCCAAGTATTTAGAATATTTCATTTTACTTACTAATCAAAATTCATAGTATGGTAAAATTAATACAATGACATAAAAATACAGTTATAATATAATTTGAGTTCCCTAATAATCGAATCTATCAATAACTAGTTATCACAGTTATTGCATATTATAACAAAATAGAAACAAAAGTCATAAAATATTTAGATGTAGCATTCTACAGTAATGAAAGGAGTATCCTATGGCAGAACAGAACCATCAATTTAAAGATTTTGAACATACCCTAACAAGTGAACCCATGCAACGTGGGATGCGTTTTGAAAAAAAGAAAAAGTCTTGGGTAAGTATGCTTATCCAGATTATTGTCCTTATTTTAATGGCCATAACGGGTTATAGCATGTTTAAGGAACCTATTTTTAATTTAGTCTTCGCGCAAGAGACAATCAATTTTCATAAACTCACTAATTTCCAAACTACTATAAATGATATTTCTAACTTAAATATTAATGTCGCCTCAATCGATAATTTACAAACGAGTATCGATCGATTAATCCTAGTATTTTACGTGTTCTTTATCGCCTGTATTTTAAGTTTAGTCTTAACTTTCTTTACTTTACTATTTAACAGAACCGTATTAAAAGTAGTAAATATGTTTGTCATCGCGATTATGTTAGTCATTACATTTGGTTTTTCTTATCTAATTAAAAATATTGCTTCTAGAATTTCAGACTCAATGAATCAATATTATATTTCAGTTAAACCTACCCAAATCTTAACTGAAGCTGATGCAATTCATAATGCTTTTACATTGTTAGGATGTAGTATCGCGCTCGTATTAATTAGCATGTTTTTCAGAAATCGTATAGTGCGTAAATAAGCTTATCGTCATCTATTTAAAAACATACTGTAAAAGAAAAAGCCGCTTCCAACATTTAAGTTGGAGGCGGCTTTTATGTTAATCAAAAAATATGATTTAATTTTCTTTAGACATATAGTGATCTTTACCTTTTAAGAATAAACTTAAAATAAATGCAAGTGCACTTAGCGCTGTTGCAATTAAGAATGCACTATTGACACCATTGATAGAAGCTAGTTTTTGAACAAATTCTAGCACTTGTGAAGTTGCCATTTGTTCGCCGCCTAACGCTTGCGCCATTTCTTGTAAACGATCTTTAATAAATGGGTTCGTTTTATCTAAATCTTGTGCGTAACCTGCAGCATATTGCGTTGTTTGTGTAGACATCACTGTCACTAATAACGCCGTACCAATTGAACCTGCAAGTTGTCTTAATGTATTTGATAAGGCATTACCATGTGCAATTAATCTCTGTGGTAATGCATTCATACCAGCTGTCATAATTGGCATCATAATAAAACTCATACCAAAAGAACGAATAATATAAATAAGCATTAAATGACCATAAGTCGTATTCATATTTAATTTCGTTAATTCCCAAGTAGCATAAGTCATGATTGCAGTACCTACTAATGCCAATGGTTTGATACCAATTGTGTCTAATAATTTACCAGCAATTGGACCCATAACACCCATAATCAAGGCACCAGGTAGTAATAACAGACCTGATTGAATTGGGGTAAAGCCTCTTAAGTTTTGCAAGTAAAGTGGTAAAAGAATCATACCACCAAATAAACTCATTGTAACGATCATATTGATGACTGTTGTTAACGTAAATCCTGAGTATTTTAATACTTCCATACTTAACATAGGCACCCGCATTGTAAGTTCTCTGATGACAAATGCAATAATAAAGATAACACCTAATATTAAGGAAATGACTACGATAGGTGAACTCCAACTATTGTTACCTGCTTCACTGAATCCGTAAAGTAACGCACCGAAACCAATCGTACTAAAGATAATTCCTGGTACATCGGCTTTTGGATTTGTTGTTACTTGATATACTCTAAACCAAATATAAGCAATGGCTAAAGATACCAAACCAATGATGAACATACCATAGAACATAACATTCCAATGATAATTTTCAACAATATAACCAGATAATGTTGGACCAATCGCTGGTGCTAAAATCATAGCGATACCAAGCGTACCCATCGCTGCCCCACGTCTTTCAGGTGGGAAAATTGTCATAAATACATTTGTACCTAACGGCATTAATATACCGGCACCAATAGCTTGTAATACACGACCTACCATCATGATTGTAAATGATTCAGACAGTCCACAGACTAAAGAACCAATCGTAAATAATGTCATCGCAACTAAGAATAGCTTACGATACGAATATTTATTAAATAAGTAGGCGCTGACTGGAATTAAGATACCATTTACTAGCATAAATCCTGTCATTAGCCATTGACCCGTATTAGCTGAAATATTGAAATCTGTGTTTATCTTCGGTAACGCTACATTAAGTAAAGTTTGGTTTAATATAGCTATAAACATACCAAAGATCATCGCAATTAATACTTTACCTTGGGTCGTACCTTTACCAAACATAAATGTACTATGCTTTTCTTTTAATTTTTCATTTACTTTAGCTTCTTCTGAATTAGGATTGATCGCTTCATGATCTGAATCATCTTGTTGTTCTACTTCTGTATCATTGATATCAGTAGAAAATGTGTTTAATTCATCATTCTCATCTTTATTTTCACGAACATCTTCGTTCGTTGCTTTTGACTCCTTGGATGATTCCTGAGAATCTTCCGTATCGTTCACTTTAAATTTAGATTGATAATTTTCATTAGAAACATGACTTTCATGCTTTGTTTGTTCCACTTGTTGATTTACTTTATTATGTTTTCTTTTAGTTAGAAAAACATTAAGTAACCCAACTAAAATGAGCGCTATGACTACGTAAATTATAATGAAGGTCATTGTCATTTAAAGACCCCCTTAATTTTTATGAATTTTAACTTCAGCGTTCATTCCTGGAACAACATTTTTAGATGGTTTTGAATCGAGTGAAATTTTCACAGGTACAACTTGAGATACTTTTGTATAATTACCATCAGTGTTTGATGAAGGCATCATTGAGAAACTTGAAGCTGTAGCTTTACCAACTTCTTCTACTTTACCTTTAAGTTCAGCGTCTTCGCCGTCAAGTTTTACATTTACATCTTTGCCTTCTTCAACATCTGCAATATCTTTTTCATCAACATTTGCAGTAATGTAAGAATCATCTAAATTATAAGCATAAGCAATTGGAGTCCCTGCTTGCGCCATTGAACCTTCCATACCATCTGTTTTTACGATTGTACCATCTTGTGGCATTTTAACGTCCATGTTTTGTGATTGGCCATCTTCACCTTTAGCTGCAATTTCTGCAACTTTATCACCTTTATTTAATTTTTCATTGTTTTTTACATCGAATGATTTGATTTCACCTGATGCTGGTGCAGATATTTTAATTTGTTCTCCATCTACTTTCGCATTATCAGTACTTACAAATCCTGTAGCTTGATTATAAAAATGGAAACCGACTACTCCTATAATCACAAGAACTACAATGGTAACGATGTTGATTAATACCATTTTTTTCATTACTCTTTCCTCCTATTTGCTTTTAAAATTCACTTTATATATTATAGATACATAACATTTAAAAAAACACCGACACTTCTATAAAATGTGTCGGGTAAGTTATTGTATGCAATTTTTGAAGGAGATATAATGAAACAGAAAGCTAAAGAAAAAATTATTCGAAATATGATTACTTTGCTAGAAGAACATCCTTTTGAAGACATTACTATTAAAATGATCTGTGCTTATAGTGGCATTAATCGAACGACCTTCTACGATTACTTTGTAGATAAGTATGATCTTTTATCTACGATTCAAACATATCATCTTCAAAAATATAAAAAATTATTAAATGCACTATACTTCAGTTTCGATAAAAATGAAATTAATCATTTTAAACTCTATCA
Organism: Staphylococcus sp. Y174-1; assembly: GCF_049897865.1. Lineage (NCBI taxonomy): Bacteria > Bacillati > Bacillota > Bacilli > Caryophanales > Staphylococcaceae > Staphylococcus > Staphylococcus sp. Y174-1. The sequence goes on from NZ_JAFCXB010000002.1 coordinate 160,025, forward strand.
ATTTTTCAAAGTCATATTAACTTATATTAAACGTCACTATGGATTTTTCCATGCCATATTTGTCTCACACCCTAATCGAGATTTGTTTACGGATTATGTAAAAATCACTAAAGAGACGTATACGAATATGCTTGTCGATTACACGACAGTATTGAAGAAAAAACAATTTGTCACATATGCTATTGGCGGACAAATTGGTATTATATACTTTTGGATACGTGAAGAGTGTATCGAAACACCTAATGAACTGGCACAAATTTTACTAGCAAACGCTATAAAACTTAGACGCTAATATCATATGAGTTATTGCGCATAAGCATAACATTTTAAAATAATTAAAGCGGTCGAGACATGAGACGTGTCTCGACCGCTTTAATTATTCAATACTATTTTTAGATGGTATATACTTAAACACAAAATAATTGATACATTGCAAAATAATGAGCAAAATACCAGCTATCATAATAATGGTAATATATGGTATATAACTGTCTTCACCCATCATGCCGACTAAAGGCGAAACAAGTCCACCTAATAAGGATTGAACTAATCCTAATAAACTAGATGCACTGCCGTTACCACCAGTGCGTTCATCCATTGCAATTGAAAAGCCTAATGTCGCCACACCAGTAACTGGTGCTACGAGAATAACAAAACCAATAAATAACAACCACATTGATAAATGCATGACTAGCGTCATCGATACGACTGCTACACCAATAATTTGTATTATGGTTAAAATTCTTAACAAAGTTAGTCGATCTATATAATCAACCATTTTACCAGTCAATTGGCTAGAAATAATCAAACTGATACCTATGACTGCAAACATAATACTAAATTGTTGCGCCGACATTTGATAAATACTTTGCGTAATAAATGGCGAAGCAGATATGTAACTAAACAACATAATAAATGTTACACCTTGAATCAACATTGGTAATACAAATCTGGGCGTAATTAATAATTGCTTGAAATTTTTAAATATACTACCAAGATGTGGACTGTCTCGTTCTTCTAATTCCAAAGATTCTGGTACTTTAAATAGTGAGCCAATGACCATTGAAACACCGAACAACGTTAAAATAACAAAGACCATACGCCAAGTAGCGAACGATAATATAACGCCACCTAGAGCAGGTGCTATGACCGGCGCCACACCATTTACTAGCATAAGTAAAGCTAAGAATTTTGTTAATTGCTTTCCACTATATAAATCACTAGATATCGCGCGTGATATAACTGCACCTGCACCGCCACAGAAACCTTGAACAAATCTTAGAGCAATCATGAGCCAAATATTATCGACGAAAATAATACCTATACTTGCCAATGTAAATAATGACATGGCTACAACAAGTGGCGTTTTTCTACCTATCGCATCAGAGATTGGACCAACAAATAAATTACCTAAAGCGAGACCAATCATAAATAGAGATAATGTTAATTGTGAATTTGAAGTTGTTGTACTAAAATCTGATTGTATTTGAGGTAAGCCAGGCAAGAACATATCAATAGATAAAGCGCCGATTGCTGTTAAAGCCCCTAAAATAATGACAAACAGTAATGATTGTTTGTGCTGCGTTTGTTTATTAGTCATTTAAGTTCTCCTAAAAATAATTCTATTCTTATCATTTTATACATATTAACACCATTATAGCTTTAACCTTACCACTTTTAAATACTTGCTTGTATATTCATTTCTCTATACAAAAAGAACGAGGTTAAAAGCACCTCGTTCTTCCTCATTCCAATTATTTAATATTATATGGTCTTACAATAATATAGACCAATTAAATACCTTTATTAATTACTCTGAATATTTAACTACTTTTAAATTATCTGCATCTCCATCACCTTGTAATTGATAGTCAACTTCTCCATATTGACCATTCTCTTTCAAAGCTTGTCCAGTTACATAAAATGTATTACCTTGTTTAATGATTTCTGTTATTTGTGGTTGTTGTATAAAGAATAAACGGTTTGAATTCACATCACTTTTAGTCGACTTATAGTTATCTGTGTTTTTCTTCAAATAAGATGATACTAAAGAAAAATCACTTTGACTATGTGCACTATTCATCGCTGTAGTGAAATTACCGAAAAAATTAGTCACCTTATTTCTAAAGCTATTCTCTTCTTTTTCTTTTTTATCTACATAGGATTGTATTTCATCATCATCAAAATTTAATGTTACTTTTGTTTTATCTTTTAGATTATCTGTTTTCACTGTCGTTTCAGCTGACTTAAATGTTTTCTTCTTAGCTTCGCCTTCAGCAGAAACAGTAATATCATTTGTTTTTGGATATGGACCAATCTCTTTTGCTTTAGCATAATCGTAAGTTTTATCGTTGATTTTTACTTTTACAGTGTCTTTATCTATTTCTGATGCGCCACTTAATTCAACTTGAATATATGCCTCGTTAAAATCTTCGCTGACATCTATCGTTTCATTATTACTATTATTAAAATTAAACTTTAACTGACCATCAAATTGGCCATTAGCCGTTTCTTTTTTAGTTTCTAGTAAGTAATCACCTGGAATAAATTTACCTATTGCTGTCGTTTTATTTTTTTCAGCAGTGACTGTTTTTTGTTTATCATCAGATTTAAATTTATATGTCGCATCATATTTAGGTTTGACGATAGCTTCTTTAGTAGGAGCCGTAAAACTCATGTTATCAAAAATTAAATAACGTCTTCCATTTTTACTAACTCTCAATACATTTTCTCCATTTTTAGCAGTGACAAAATCCGCTTCTTTGGTCTCGCTCTCATTTAACTTCTTGATTTTTTGATTCACATCTTTTACAAAGTTGTCCATCCCAACCTCATTTTTTATATATTTAATATAAGCGGTTGCTTCTGTCTCATCCACACTATTGTTTTGTGTACTTAGGATTGTGGAAAGCTTTTGTGTATCATTATTATCGACTGCATTTATAAGCAACTCTGATTGTGCTTCAGGCGAATTGAAGTTTTTTAATAAGAAGAAAATAATAATAAGTAAGATAATGATAAAGAATGCAATTCCCCAGGGGATAATTTTACGTGCTTTTATATTTGCGCTTTTTTTATTATCTTTTAATGAACGCGTGAGTTGTTCTGAGTGATTGTCAGTGACTTCATAACCACAATGGCCACACTTACTTTGTTTATCTCTCATATTCCCCCCACATTTAGGACATTTTCGCATTCTATCACCTCTTTATCTCTAAATTCATACATCATCACATTATTTTAACACACATTAAAATGAAACCATATGTAAGCTTGCTGTTGCTACTTTAATTAATCCAATATGCAAACATAAATTGCCTATTTTATTCTACTTACCTTATTATATGTAACGCATGCTAAAAATGATATACATCGTTAGTCCAATAACACGATTAAAGTAGCATTGACACAATAACGTCAATAATCAATATTTAAGATTGCTTTTTACTCATCGTATGTTACGTCAACTAAATTTATGCGTGGTTTTTTAAATTAAAATTCTTTAGTCGACGATCAATAATCTCGAGCACATATCTCGCCTGTTCGATTTCTTCATCTGACAAATCATGCAACATGTCACTTACGATATCGTTGATGATAGATTTACTTTCTCGATTAAATTGCTTACCTTTTTCCGTTAACTTAATATATTTTAAACGCTGATCTGTATGTGCTTCGGCTTTATCCCATTCTACAACTTCAGCTTGTATCAATTTTTTTATTCTTCGACTTACTGCTGCTTTATTAACCCCTTGTTTCTCTGTAATTGCTGTCAAAGTCATTGCTTTTTCATTTTCTAACATCAAAATCACGTTAGCTTGTTCTTTTGAAATTTTATATTCTTCTCTCAATGCTTTCAGTAACTTCGCCATCAATGTATTCACATCATCAATGAACTCTCCCATAAACTCAATATGATTACCTAAATTTTTTACCATACCTGCCACCTCAATGTTCCATTAAAAATCATTTAATTTTTGTTTTTTTATATTATGTTAATGATATCAATATTTTATTATGTATAAAAGTTAAAACTCGCAACTTATACTTATATTAATTCATATTTTTACTTGGTTACCTTAGTATTAATAATTAAATTTGCTTATTTCGAAAGATTACACTACATTTAATATACTATAAAAATCGGAAGTGAGGCATTGGGTATGTTAACTTTGGCTTTATGTATTATGATATTATTTACATATTTGTGTATGTTTTTTAACTTCAAATATTCGGCACATCTTTCAATATATATTTCCCAGGTAATATTAGGTTATGTTGTCATTATTATACATATTGGTGAGCATACGCTACCTATAGATATTCTTGTTGTCATGTCCTTAGGCGCTCTATTATTACACATCAAACATAAGCATTTAATGCAAAATCGCATGAGTGCCCTTTTCTTAAAACGTCTCTATTATGTGGCTTTTAAACTCGTTGTTTTCACGCTTGCATGCTTTTACATTAGTTTGATTCCTATTGGTATTAACGTTATCTTTCTATGGATTTCAGCTATATCTTTTAGCGGGCTTTTCACTTTTATTTGCTACATGATGTGTTCGTCGAACTTTTTAAATCTGAATATTAAACCTGACTTCAATGTCATACTTGTCCTAGGTGCTGGTATATTTACAGAAAATGTAACGCCTATGTTAGCTAGCCGTTTGGATCGTGCTTTAACTTTATATATACAACAACCAAATGCTAAGTTTATTGTGAGCGGCGGACAAGGTCCCGATGAACCCATCTCCGAAGCGCTAGCCATGAAGCGCTATTTAATACATCATGGTGTTGAATCAAATCGTATTATGTTAGAAGATCAATCCACAAGTACGTCAGAGAATATCCAATTCTCTAAATCACTCATTGAGAGCCACTTCGAATGTGTCCCTAAAATTGTCTGTGTCACAAGTCAATTTCATATTATGCGTGCTTTACGCTTTGGACAAAAATTCAATTTAAAATTAACTGGAGTTGGAAGTCATACACCTTATCATTTTTTTGAAATTGCATTAATTCGTGATTTCTTAGCATTAATGTATCAATATAAATTATTATTAACGGTTTATTTTGCAGCTTTGTTTTTCATATGCATAATCGCATATTGGTTTATTCCAAGTATCCCTTTATAACATATTTTAAATATGAACACTGTATCGCTACGCGTCATTGAGTGAATAAAAAATCTGAGACATCACTAAGTGTCTCAGATTTTTATTTATACTATTTGCGGATGTAATAAATTAAATACTTTAAGTATACATTCCGTTTTATCTTAACGCCCTATTGCATTGCATCTAAAATAACACATCTATCATTTAGGCATTGGGAATAACGCCATCATCTAATTCAATGACTTTGTCAGCATATTCAAATAAACGTTTATCATGAGTAATCATGATGCCAATCATTTTTTTACTTTTAATTTGATTTTTGATCATTTCAATAACTTCCGTCGCACGTTCCGCATCTAAACTTGCAGTCGGTTCATCAGCTAAGATAATTTTAGGATGATTCATTAGTGCTCTCACAATTGCCACACGTTGTTTCTCCCCACCAGACAGCATATGAGGAAAGGCAGTCAAGCGATGGTTTAGTCCTATTTGTTTTAGTAAAGTTTCTGCCCTTTGATTAGCTTCTTTCATAGTCATTCCTGCCTCTTTACCAATCGTTGCCAATTGTGCTTTTACTTTTAAATATGGTACTAAGTGAGACGATTGAAAGATAAAGCCAATCTCATTTAACCTTAATTCTGAAGCCTTTCTATCTCTAGTAAATAAAGGTTGATTATTATACAAAATATCTCCACTACTTTGTGAAAGTAAACCACCTAAAATAGTTAATAATGTCGTTTTACCAGATCCAGATGCACCATTAAGAATAACAAATTCGCCTTCATTCACATTGAAATTGATACCTTTTAATACAGGAGTTTCTGATTGGCCATTACCAAATGATTTTTTAATATCTTTAACTTGTAAACTCATTATTCTCCACCTCCAATTGCTTCGATAGGATCTACTTTAAATAATTTGATAAATGATAATATTGCTCCAATTATAGCAACAATAATAAATACACCTACAACTAACAGTAGATTTGATGTTGTGACATGGAATGGCATAGATACTGGCATTAAGAATGACAATCCCGTAATAATAGCAACTGATATAATCACGCCTATCATCGTCGTAATTAATATTTGAATAATTAATGCACTTAATAAGTGTTTTGTTTTCATACCAATCGCTTTTAATATTCCAATTTCTGGTATTTTTTGAATTGTCATAACATAGAAGAATGCACTAAGTACAATCGCTGAAATAACAAACAAACTTACAATCATCATATTTAATGGCGCTTGTTCTGCTTGATAACTTGGAATTTCACTTGTTATGTCATTTTCTGTAAATACTTTCACGCCAGAAATATCATTCACTTTCCCTTGCTCTGATTTTGATAAATCTTTAACTGGATAAATAGTGCTAGCTTGTTTATTTAATGTGTTAAATCCATTATCACTCATCATCACAACTGAACTATGTGAATACATCGTATCATTGAGTACACCTGATACTTTTAATACTTTACCATCTTTAAGTTTAATTTTATCTCCTACGTTAATGCCATCAGCAGTAAGTTTATTATTAATTGCCACTTCATTGTCTTTAGTAGGATAATGCCCTGCTTTTAATTCAGGCTTTTCGTTTTTAACCGTATTGATCATTAAGACGTCTTCTTCATTTTTATCAATCTTTAATGTTTGAGGTGCCATTTTTAATGGTTCTTGACCTGTAATATCTTCAATTTTATTTTGTTGTTCTGGTTTAATAATCGACTTCTCAATTTGTGGTTGCTTATTATCTTGTAAAACATACTTTTCGGATTTCATGTTGTCTAACATTGAGATATTTTCTCTTGCTAATCCTTGAGCTAATCCACTTATAAATAACACCATAATACCTAACAATAATATGATGAGCATGATTAAAATATAGCGAAACTTATAATATTTGATTTCTTGCCATGCTAATTTCATTATTTCCAACTCCTTCTTTAAAACTTATATTTGGAGTTTATGCTATCAATGTGAACTCAATATGAACGCATCTAAATTATTTCATTATTATAAATTGTATCGTCGAAGTGTTACATTTATAATAATCATAATACTTAATAAGGAGACCTTGCGTATGACAACCTGTCTAATTGTCGATGATGACCCAAAAATATTAGAATATGTTTCGAAATATATTGAACGAGAGCATTTCGAAACAATTGTCCAATCTAGTGCAGAAAATGCTTTATCTTATCTTGAAACACATCAAGTTGATATTGCAATTGTAGATGTGATGATGGGAAAAATGAGTGGATTTGAATTATGTAAAATACTTAAAGAAGATTTCGATATTCCGGTCATTATGTTAACTGCACGAGATGCTTTAAGTGATAAAGAACAAGCTTATTTAACAGGTACAGACGATTATGTTACAAAACCTTTTGAAGGTAAGGAATTGATGTTCAGAATTAAAGCGGTACTTAAACGTTATAATGTTAATATAAATAACGAAGTTTCAATCGGTAATCTGACATTAAACCAATCCTATTTAGAAATTCAATCTTCATCAAAATCAATGAATTTACCTAATAAAGAATTTCAGTTACTTTTTTTACTTGCTTCTAATCCAAGGCAAGTCTTTAATCGTGATGCATTAATTGAAAAAATATGGGGCTTTGATTATGAAGGTGATGAACGTACAGTGGATGTTCATATTAAGCGTTTGAGAAAACGACTTGAAAAAATAGATGCTTCTGTAACGATTCATACTGTAAGAGGATTGGGCTATAAGGTGGATGATCATGTTTAAATCACTCTATACACGAATAGCCATTTACACTATCACTGTTATGATATTCTCTGCAGTTGCTAGTTTTCTCTGTACTAATATTATTTATCATAACTACTTAAAAGAAAATAACGACGCTAAAATCATGCGCACATTAAAGGATTCAATTCAATATCAAAAAGAATCAAGGATTGAAGCATCTGCACCCTTTTTCAAACACTTGGGAGAGATGAATTATCAAGTGATGACAATTTCTGAAGATGGCCATCGTACATATTATGGCACTGAATTCAGAAAAGATAATATTAGCAAAAAAACAGCTGAATCTGTATTACATGGTAAGGATTATCATGGTATTAAAAATTTACCCTATAACCCTATTATCACTGGTTTTTTTGAGAATACAACGAAAAATACCGTTGGTATAGCTTATCAATCTAAAGAACATACATATGCTGTTTTTATGCGTCCTGACATTGGCAAAACATTTAGTGAATTTAGAATATTTCTTGCGATTCTAATCACATTATTACTACTTTTCTCAATTATATTGGTTATTTCATCTACTTATGCGATTATCAAACCGATACAACAGTTGAAACGTGCTACAGAACGATTGATGCATGGTAACTTTGATGAGGTCATTCATGTAACACGTAAAGATGAATTTGGTACATTACAATATCGTTTTGATAAAATGCGCCTATCTCTCAAACAATTAGACGATATGAGACAACATTTTGTTCAAAATGTATCGCATGAAATTAAAACACCGCTAACTCATATTCATCATCTACTTGATTTATTAAAGTTTGCTAAAACGGATGATGCACGTGAGCAATATATTGAAGAAATATATGAAGTCACAACACAACTTAGTGAATTAACAAAAGCATTGTTACTGTTATCAGAGATAGATAATGGCGCGCATTTAGACTTTGATGATGATATTCAATTAAATCAGTTGATTAAAAAAATAATTAGACATGAGCAATTTTCTGCCAATGAAAAAGATTTAATTTTAATGTCAGACTTAGAAACAATTAGTATGAATGGTAACGAACGTTTATTACATCAAGCCTTTCAAAATTTGATTACCAATGCGATAAAATACTCAACAACGGGTGGCATGGTTGACGTCACACTTTCACAAAACTTAGAGACAATTACATGTACAATTACAGATGACGGCCAAGGCATGTCAGCCGAAACACAAGCTCGTATATTTGAACGATTCTACAAGTCAAGTAATCATGATAATAGTAATGGCCTCGGTTTAGCGATAGCAAAAGCAATATTTGAACTGCACCATGGCACAATAACGGTAGATAGTGAAAAAAATGCTGGAACGACCTTTACAATCACATTCAAAAAGGTGCCTAAGACAATAAGTTAATTCGATAAAACGATGCCCTACATTTACAACCCATACAATGAATTAGGCCGAGACACATTTTGATGTCTCGGCCTAATTTAATATGAATAAAAGATATACAATGCACAATTTCTACTTCATTAGTTCATGGCTTATTTATTTGTCATCCTTAATCACCAATAACTCTAGTTAATTTTAAGATATTTCGTAATCTCTTTGTTTAATTGCGTATAAAGTGCTTCATTCTCAGATAATTTCATACCGAAAGAAGGAACCATTTCTTTAATTTTTTCTTCCCAACCTTCAAATTCATCTTTATAGCAACGTTTCAATAAATCTAACATAATATCTACCGCCGTAGAAGCGCCAGGTGAAGCACCAAGTAATGCAGATAATGAGCCATCTTCAGAAGTGATGACTTCTGTACCGAATTGTAAGGTACCTTTACCTTGATCAGTATCTTTGATTACTTGTACTCTTTGTCCTGCAACAACAACTTCCCAATCCTCACTCTTTGCGTTCGGTACAAATTGACGTAAATCTTCCATACGTTCTTCGTTGGATAAGGTAAGTTGTGAAATAAGATATTTCGTTAAATTCATCTCTTTAATTCCCGCAGAAAGCATGGTAATTATGTTATTAGGTTTAACAGACTTGATTAAATCCATATTTGAACCTGTTTTTAAAAACTTCGGTGAAAAACCAGCAAAAGGTCCAAATAAAATTGTGCGTTTACCATCTATATAGCGTGTATCTAAATGTGGTACAGACATTGGCGGCGCGCCGACTGGTGCCTTACCGTATACTTTAGCTAAATGTTTTTTGGTAATCGCTTCATCTCTACACACTAAGAAGAGCCCACTAACTGGGAATCCTCCTATATGTTTAGATTCTTTGATGCCTGTTTTTTGTAATAATGGTAAACTTGCGCCACCTGCACCGATAAATACAAAGTCGCTTTCTACAATTTCTATAGTGTTTGTATCAAGATTTTTAACTTTCACTTCCCAAACACCGTCTTTACGCTGTTTAATGTCTTCAACTTCGTGTTTATAATTTAATGCTACATCTTTATCTTCTAAATTTTCAAATAATTTTTTAGTCAATGCACTGAAGTTAACATCTGTACCTGTTTTATCATAACTAATCGCCATGGGGATATTAGACGTACGTCCTTCCATAATTAAAGGCGTCCATTCAGTTATCTTATCTTTATCGTCCGTGATTTCCATATTACTAAATAAAATGTTTTTATTTAGTCTTTCTACACGTCTTTTCAAAAAGTCTACATTTTTAATCCCTTGAACAAAGCTCATGTGAGGCACTGGTTTAATAAATGCTTCTGGATAATCGAGTTGCCCTTGTTTCACTAGATAGCTCCAAAACTGTTTGGAAACTTGAAATTGTTCATTGATTTTAACCGCTTTTTTGATATCAATTGTGCCGTCTTTATTTTCGCTCGTATAGTTCAATTCACATAATGCAGAGTGCCCTGTGCCCGCATTATTCCATGCATTCGAACTTTCTTCAGCAGGTGTTGATAACCTTTCATACATCTTAATTTCTTTCTCAGGAGCGATTTCTTTTAAAATCGTCCCTAGTGTTGCGCTCATGATACCGCCACCAATTAAGATGACATCTGTTTTGCTATGTTGTGTACTCATAACAAATACAGTCCCCCTTTTATATGTGTTTAATAGAAACGTTATCTTTACTTTTATAATACGTTCACTAATTTAGTAAAGCGTTTTCTATAACTTAAAAATAAAAAATTCGTCTTATTGCCATTTATGTATTTAACGCAATAACACAATTACTTCATACCTCTCTAATTATATACGTAATTATCGCATGAAAAAAGGGGTTTCAGTAATTTTACACAAATTTTGTTAATAAGTGTTAACTAGAATATATCATATTTTGATGATTATACTTATTAAAACGAGGTATACTTTATTTATCACAACGTTTTATAAACAAAGAAAATAAAGAAATCCACCACACATTTCGTGATATAATGGATTTCAATTTAAGTAAAGTACGCTTGGAGGTTTTTATGAAATCAATCACTTTTTTTATGCATAATATTTATGCGATGGGTGGAACGGTAAAATCGATTTCCCAAATCGCTAATGTTCTAGCTGAAAAAGGACATCACGTGGAAATTATTTCCGTTTTTAAAGGAGACACATCACCTTATTTTGATATCAATCCATCCATTAAAGTTAAGCCCTTAGTTAACTACCAATTACATCCCTTTAATTTTAAAGATATCTTATTTAATCGTATTACTAAATGGACATCCTTATCGAAACCCAAGTATATTTCCCAACACGAACCTGGTCTTAATCAATTTTCACATTATATAGAAAAGAAAATGATTAAAGCAATTAAACACGTTAATACCGATGTCCTAATTGGGACACGCGCAAGTTTTAATATACTTATTGCTCAACATGCGCCTATGAAATGTGAAAAAATTGGTATGGAGCACATGAATTTTGATGCGCATCCAGAAGCATATCAACAAGAAATCATTAATGCCTATAAAAATCTAGACAAATTAACAACATTAACTGAAACTGATAAAGTAAAATATCAAGATTACATACACATCCCTACTTTTGTAATCCCAAATATTATCAATGAAACACGCTTACAAGAACAAAAAGTTAAAAATATTAGTGCCGCCGGACGTTTAGAATACGAAAAAGGCTTTGATTTATTGATTGACAGTATTAATCTAATTCAAGAAAATATGAGGCAATTTGGATATCAGGTCCACATATATGGTGATGGTAAAGAACGAGACAACTTATCCAAGTTGATCCGTAAAAATAACTTAGAGGATATTGTTTTTCTTCAAGGCGCAACACATCAATTAAATGAAAAATTAGCTAAAAGCGAACTGACAGTTATTCCATCCCGCAATGAAGGGTTTGGCATGGTTATATTAGAAGCAATGAATCAAGGCAGTGTCGTAGTAAGCTTTGACGGAAATGCTGGTCCTGAATCAATTATTCAAAATAATGTAAATGGCTATTTAATTGAACATGGCAATGTAGACGCTTTAGCAAACAAACTACGCCGTCTCATTAACCAAGAATTTAAGGATCAAGTTATTATCGAAAATGGTTATCAAACGGTTGAGACTTATGGGCCAAATGCAATCTATCTTTCTTTTAGACATATGCTTGATACTTAGACATTAGATAAACCGACAATCATAGGATTTTCACCTTACACAATGCAAAAACGCCTACAAAGTAGACATACATATGACTACTTTGTAGGCGTTTGTTTTATAATAAGCTATTAAAAATAAATCCATTTGAAATTAATATCTGTTTTTTCTATATAAATATATTTAATAAGAAAGTCCAAATACATACGAAAACCAGTAAAGCCACACTATAACGAAGTGTCATTTTAAGTAATTCTGATTCTTTACCTACTTGTTGTACAGAGGCTGTTGCAATAGCGATTGATTGAGGTGAAATTAATTTTGCTGCAACACCACCCACGGTATTTGCAGAAACAAGTAACGCACCACTTGCACCAATATTGCTTGCTACCGCGGCTTGAATTGGCGCAAATAAAGTATTGTTATTCGTAACTGAACCAGTTAAGAATACACCAATCCAACCTAAAATTGGTGATAATAATGGGAAAATACTACCTGTTTTCGCAATTCCCTCACCTACTGCATTACTCAAACCTGCATAAGTCATTAATTTAGAAATAACTAAAATAAAACAAATCGTAATGATTGGTAACCATAACTCTTTAAATGCGTTCTTGAATAAACGCACACCATCTTTAAAATGTACTTTATTGGACATCAAAATTGTAATAACAATAACGATTAAAATAGCTGTTCCTGTTTGACCTATGATGTTTAACGGTAATGTGATCGCCTTATTAGCGATTTCACTATATGTACCTGGTAGTGCAATGTTGAACACGAATGATTCTAGCGCACCACCTGGAACAAACAACGCTTTAAAGAAAGATGCACTCCAAATCATTACAACTACTGTTAAAATGACGAATGGACTCCATGCATAAATAATCTCTTTAGGTTGATGTTTGCTGATTTTTGGAGGTTCTTCATCTTTATTAATTCTAAAGATATGTTTTGGCTGGAATTTTTTAGAAAATATTGCAAGTGCCATCATTGCACCTAATGGTGGTATGATATCTGCTAATTCTGGGCCTATAAACACCGTAATGATTGCTTGTAAAACAGTGAAAGTAATCGCAACTACAAGTATCGCTGGTAGTGTTTCTTTAATACCTTTAAATCCGTCTATAATCCATATTAATAAAAATGGAATAAGCATATTCATAAGCACAAGTGTTAAAGCAGACATAGAAGAAACTGCCATACCTGTCACACTATCGTGTAAACCTAATGTGTCTATAACTGTAACTGGTAAACCAATGGCACCAAAAGCACCTGCTGAAGCGTTTGCAATCAAACACAACATGGCAGCTTGCAATGGCGCAAATCCTAATTGTGTAAGTAATAAAGCACAAATAGCGATAGGTACACCAAATCCAGCAGCACCTTCTAAAAATCCATTAAATGCGAATCCAATTAATAGCAATTGAATACGTTGGTCCTGAGAAATGCTCGATATACTATCTTGAATCGTATCGAATTGACCAGTTTCATTCGTAATCTTATAAAGTAAAACTGCCATTACAACGATATAACCAATGGGTATAATCCCTTGGAAAAATCCTTCTACAACAGCACCTGATGCAATATTTACAGGTAGTTTAAAGAAGACGATAGCAATAATAACTGTAACAACAACAGTTGTGATTGATGCATAAATGCCTTTCATTTTAAAAATAGTTAAACATAAAAGAAATAAAACAATCGGCACTGCTGCAACAATTGATGATAACAGGACGTTATCAAAGGGGTTAAACGTATCTACAAACATTTTGACTCACTTCTACTTTCTACATATATTTATGATTGTGTATAAAAACGATTCCTTATTGTGATTTTTTTCACAATTAAATTATAGCATTTTTTCTACCAAATTCAATAAAAATTTAAAATATTATTTTTAAATGCTACAACTCATACCCTATAATTACATTTAATTTACATTGCTGTAAAGAATAAATTTAAATATAGTGAGTTTTGCTCGGGGTTTTTTATTCACGGATATCTTTTGTCTCACGTACGCAACATGGTAAAATAAGATTATTAACTATTAAGTAGAGGGATATTCATGATAAAACAAATTGAAATTACTGCAGTTCATGATTTAGAATCTGAGCTGGAGAAAGCTAGACACGAAGACTGTACACACTTTGTCTTAATAAATGACAGCATAGACATATATCAACCCATGCTTGAGGCTGTATCATTAAAACCGTGTACGATTGTAGCGGACTATACAGTGAAAAATCAATATATCAACGATTGCACATACTTCGGTAAATCAGACATTACATTTAATGATTGGATAGAAAATATTAATCATTTTCCAAATGTGATATATCATATAGAAACAACACAATCTATCTTAAATAATTACGATATTAATAATATATTCGATTTGGCTTTGATATCTTTAATGCAAGATGATGTCATAACAGATAGTCATGTCGTTTTTAACTTTAATTCTGAATTTATAACAAGTAAGCGCATTTGGCATGATATTAAAAATCTAACGCCATTAAATACTACAAAATTCAATTTAAACAAATTAGCTTATACGCATAATCACCCGTTGCCCTTTAAAAACAACGAAATATTGGCTCCTGATCAAATGCGTTTTACTGACAAATGTTTAAATCGCACGCATTTTAAATTACCACATTGGTTATTTAAAATGATTCAAAATCACTTTGTAAAGAAACACCAAAATATGAGCTATATATATGAAAAAGATAAATCAAACATTAAAGACCATATTGTATTCTTAGGTTTTGATTATGGTTTCAGAGGTAATTCTCGCTATTTGTTCAATCACTTTGCAAAACATTTTTCTAAGTTACCCATATATTTCATTACGAATGATGTAAATGGACCCAATTTTATAAAACCAGATGACCCTAAAACCAAGTCTCTCATAGAAAGTGCCCAGGTTGTTATTTTGGAAAGCTATATTCCAGACAATTTAAAACCAAATGGTACCATTATCCAACTATGGCATGGCACACCTATAAAAAAATTGTTTTTAGACAGTATGGAACCGACGCAAAATCTTAACATTTACAATTATCGAGCACGTAAATATAATAAATGGTTACAGCAAGATTATTTTATCAGTGACTGTGCCCCAATTATTGAACACTTTAAATCTGCTTTTCCACAACAACAAACTCATATTTTAAATTGTGGCTATCCAAGAGTTAGATATTTAATGGACAAACAATCTGATAAACATTATATTTCTTTCATCAAACAAGAACTTAAATTGGATCCTGACAAAGAAACACTATTATATGTTCCAACTTGGCACTCACATTTTGATGAAGTTGATTTATTGCCTATAAGTGACGGGTTACTTAACAAATATAATGTGATATTCAAAGGACATATTGAAGATCAATCAGATTATATGCCTGAAAATGCAATCATTGCACCTACGCATATTGAAGTTCAAGATTTATTGTTAGTATCTGATATTGTATTGACTGATTATTCATCGATTATATTTGATGCCCTATCGATAGATAAAGTTGTATGTCAATATACACCAGATCATGAAAAATATGTAACAGAACGTGGTGTATATGATGACGTGATGCACGCATTATCAACTGTACGTTATAGTGATTCAAAAGCATTGTTAAATGATTTAATCAGTCATCAAATGAAAGATGTTCATCATACTGAATTTATTAATAAAGATAATCATGCCTTTGAAACAATTTCTCACATCATTCATAAATGTATTAAATCTAAGTAATTGAGACTATGTCATAACTAAATAACAAACAAAAAAGTGAGCCAGACTTCATTAAAAGACTGGCTCACTTTTTCTAAACCTAAATTCAATATTATTGTTGATAAGCAGGGTCCACTACTCTAACAGTACCTTGTTGATCAACTGTAGCTATTGTATATGTTCCAGGTTGCGCTTGATTTTGGAAACTGAAGATATAGCTATAATTTCCTTCGCTACCTTCAATTGCATAATCATTATATGGATTAGATTGTCCATTTAAACCATTCACTTCAGTTGTAGCATTATCTAAAGCATTTTGGAAATTCGGTAAGTTTTGTAATGCAGCTTGTGAATCAGGTGTACCAGATGTAATATTTTGTGCTACTGGCACTGCATTTTGACCTTGATACGGCGCTACGTATTGCGATGTGTTGGCACTAGAAGCACCATTATTTGCATCTGCACTTGCATTATCATTTGAATTACTACCATTAGTATCATTCATAGTACCATTCTCGTTGCCATTACTTTCTGAAGATGTGGCATTGTTAGCATTGTCATTGTTTCCTGATGAATTATCTCCATCAGCATTTGAACTTGAGCCATCACTATTTGCGTTATTGTCATTGTTACTTGATGAACTATCTGAAACTGACGCATTATCCGAGCTGTTTTCATCATCTGCATTATTGCGATCACTTGAACTACTGTCATCAGATTTACTATCTGAATTTTTGTCTGAATCTGAATTGTTATCTTTGTCTTTATCAGAATCATTGTTCTTTTTGTCATCGTTCTTAGAATCTTTGGACTTATCCTCAGAAGATTGATTGTCTTTTGAACTATCATCCTTTTTACTGCTGTCATCATCACTACCATTTGAACAAGCAACTAGTGCTAATGATAATGTCAAAAACCCTGCTAATAATTTTTTCATATATGAAAACCTCCTTGAATTTATAATACTCATGACCCAAAGGTTACTTAGTATGTATCACGCTACCATTTAGGGTTGATGAGAATTATTATGTTATTCACTATAAATTCAAAAATGAACATCTTTCATCAAAATTCTTTCAAAAGAAAATATAAATTTAACAAAATCAAAAGAATTTTTAAGTTTATATTGATAGATTACACATCTTCGACAATTTAAATCGTTACACATGTCAAATTAACATACCTAGGTCAGATGTCTCTCTCCATTATCAAGTCGGTATCTACAACATTCCCTGTATAAAATTGATGTTCACCTGTCACCGACAATCCTTGCTTTTTATAAAAATTAAAAGCCTGTGCATTATGTTCCCACACGCCTAACCATATTTTCTTTTTATTTAATTCACGCGCTTTCGCAGTGGCAAACTCAATTACTTGTTTGCCCCGCCCACCACCTTGGGCATGTGGTAAAAAGTAGATACGTTGAATCTCAAGATACGCATCCCCCTTTGGTTCAGTTTGTGCTTCATTAATGTTTAATTTAAAATATCCAACAATGTCGCGATTTTCCTTATAGAAATAAGTGAATGAATTGTCATCTTTTAACTCTTGTAGTAATTGATCTTCTGCATAAGCCTCATCAAAGTATGCGTCGAAATCTTCATCTGTATATTCACCATGCTCAAACGTCGTCCTAAACGTAGTGATACTTAATTCTCTTAATACTTTAACTTCATCTAGTTTAACCATTTCTATAGATTGATCCATTCCGCTTTCACCCCACATTATATTTTATTGTCATTATACTAAAGTCGAAGACAGGTTACTATTTTAAAAAGCACCTGACTCAGTTCTAACTTATTCACTTTGTATAGAATAAATCTACGAATTTTATGTAATTTAAAAGTTTTTTTAAATTAAAACGCTTTCTTATAAATACTCTAGGTTTGGCTTATTGTGTAATATTCAATTACATGATAAAGTAGGTCTTGTTTTTTAATTGTTCGTAATTTTTATACATAAGGGAGTGCCATTCAGTAATGACTAACACATTCAAAGCCTTTGTAGTCGATGAACAAGACGGCAAAGTCGTGAATCAATATAAAGATATTTCAGTAGATGATCTACCAGAAGGCGATGTACTTATTAAAGTAAAATATTCTGGAATCAATTATAAAGATGCGCTTGCTACAGTAGAAAATTCAAGAATTGTTTCTTCTTATCCAATGATTCCAGGTATTGATTTAGCTGGTGTTGTAGAACATTCAGATACACATGCTTTCGAAAAAGGCGATGAAGTCATCGTTACGGGTTATGACTTAGGGACTAGCCATTTTGGTGGTTTTAGTGAATATGCACGTGTTAAAGAAGAATGGATTGTACCATTACCAAAGGATTTAACATTAGAAGAAGCAATGATTTATGGTACAGCTGGATATACAGCTGGATTAGCTATTGAAAAGTTAGAACATAACGGCCTTTCTATCGAAAAGAAAGATATACTCGTACGTGGTGCTACCGGAGGTGTTGGTACATTAGCGATTATGATGTTAGATTCAATTGGATTTGATGTTATTGCTAGTACTGGCAAAAAAGGTGCAGAGGACAAACTAAAAGCGCTTGGTGCTAAAGAAGTTATTTCCCGCATTGCTAATAGCGATCAAAAAGCACTTGGCAAACGAACTTGGCAAGGTGTCATTGACCCAGTTGGCGGAGAGAGTTTATCACAAATCGTGAAACAATTGGATTACAATGGTATGGTTGCTGTTATTGGTATGACAGCAGGTGCAAAATTTGATAGCTCAGTATTTCCATTTATCTTGAGAGGCGTAAGTATTATAGGTATTGATTCAGTTTATACTGAAATGAGACAACGCAAACATATCTGGCGCCGTTTAGCTAAAGATTTAAAACCAGATAACTTACATGATATTAAAAAAGTAATCCACTTTAATGATATTGAAGATAATATTAAACAAGTACTTGAAGATAATAATTCAGGTAGAATCGTCATTGATTTTAATGCTTAATGCTTAATCCTTAACATAAACCTTAATTTTCTTTTAAAAAGGAAATTAAGGTTTATTTTTTTATTGATTTAAAAGCGTCCCTTTTTTATTCGTATATGAATAAAATGATATCTAATATAAATAGATATGAATAAATAAAAATCTTATATTTTAATATTTACAACCAAAATATGAAAGCGTATACTTATTGATATCGAAACTTATCAGGAGGGTTTTTATGGAAATTAAAGTAGATAAAAAACTCATCTTTTTCCTTGGTGCATTGGGAGGTTTACTCTATGGTTACGACATGGGAGTAATATCGGGTGCTCTATTATTTATAAAAGATGATATACCATTGAATAGTGTTACAGAAGGATTGGTTGTTGCATCTATGCTTGTCGGTGCCATCTTTGGTTCTGGTGCAAGTGGGCCATTATCTGACAGACTTGGCCGTAGACGTGTGGTATTTGTGATAGCTATTGTTTATATTGTTGGTGCACTTATCTTAGCATTAGCACCTTCAATGCCCGTATTAGTTATAGGTCGTTTAGTTATCGGATTGGCTGTTGGTGGCTCTACTGCCATTGTTCCAGTTTATTTATCTGAAATGGCACCTACGGAACAACGTGGTTCTTTAAGTTCTTTAAACCAATTAATGATTACGATTGGTATCTTATCTTCATATTTAATCAACTATGCTTTCACACCTATCGAAGGTTGGAGATGGATGTTAGGTCTTGCAGTTGTACCGTCACTTATTTTATTAATTGGTGTCGCATTTATGCCTGAAAGTCCTAGATGGTTACTTGAACATAGAAGTGAAAAAGCAGCACGTGATGTTATGAAATTAACATTTAAAGACAGCGAAATCGATAAAGAAATCGCAGATATGAAAGAAATTAATAGTATCTCTGAAAGTACATGGAATGTTTTAAAATCACCATGGTTACGTCCAACACTGATTATTGGTTGTATATTTGCTTTGCTACAACAGATTATCGGTATTAACGCCATTATATATTATGCACCTTCTATCTTTAGTAAAGCAGGATTAGGCGATGCTACTTCTATTTTAGGTACTGTTGGTATTGGTACTGTGAACGTTATCATTACGATTGTTGCAATTATGATTATTGATAAAATTGATCGTAAACGCTTATTAGTCATTGGTAATATTGGCATGGTTGCTTCATTACTTATTATGGCCGTATTAATTTGGACAATTGGTATTCAATCTTCTGCTTGGATTATCGTGGCTTGTTTAACGTTATTCATTATATTCTTTGGTTTTACTTGGGGACCTGTATTATGGGTAATGTTACCAGAGTTATTCCCTATGCGTGCACGTGGTGCCGCAACGGGTGCCGCAGCATTAGTATTGTCAATCGGAAGTTTATTAGTTGCTCAATTCTTCCCAATATTGACTGAAGTCTTACCTGTAGAACAAGTATTTTTAATTTTTGCAGTGATCGGGATTTGTGCACTAATATTTGTCATCAAATACTTACCTGAAACACGTGGTCGTAGTTTAGAAGAAATTGAAGCTGATTTACGTTCTAGAACAAATGCCACAGATGCAAATATTCATGAATCAAAATAATTTATAAACTGACACACATAAGGGTGAATCGCCATAATGCGACTCACCCTTTTTTATTGCCATACTATGCTTAAAATTTGATATACATACCACAAGAATGAGGTTCTGTAGTGATAAATCCATATTGTGCGTAAAATTGATCTGCTGGATAATCAGCCATTAAACTAACATAAGTACCTTCTTCAGCTTCATTTTCTACATATGACATGATATGCGACATAATCGTTTTACCATAACCTTGTCCTTGAAACTCAGGGTTTACAGCAATATCAATAATTTGAAATGCTGTACCACCATCACCGATGACACGTCCCATACCTATCAAGTCTGTTCCATGATATATGGTCACATTAAAACATGCATTGCTAATGCCCTTTTCCGCAGCTTTTTGTGATTTCTCACTTAACCCTGCTACTTTTCGCAAATTTCTATAATCAACTACACTAGGTGCTTCATGCTTTATCTCTATCATCGTGCCACATCTCCTATAACTTATGTTTTCTATATTATGATATAGTCTGTAATAATTCTCAAACTATCCTTCATATAAATAATGCTTTTTGTATAAAAAAATCGACAACGGTTTTTCCGCTGTCGTTTAAAAAGCATCATGTGCTGTAAGCTATAAATATTTTTTCATAACTACCTTATTAGATTCTTTGAAAATCTCATTATGGCTAGAAACATAGCCTTCTGCTTTTGCTTTTGGTTCTATATAAAGTTTAGCTAGGTTAGCTGCATTCGCAGCGTCACTAAATGCACTTGCAATTAAATGTGCTTTAGCTTCATGATAAATAATGTCACCACATGCATATAGACCATCGATGCTTGTAGCAGTATTACCAAAGCCCTTAATGCTATATTCATTAAACATATCTACTTTAGCAGAAGATTGTTCAAGTAATGTATTCTCTCTATCAAAGCCATGACTAATGATGACATCATCAAATGATTTTACAGTATGTTCCCCAGTTTCAATATTCTCTAAGATGACTTGCTCAATCTGCGTTTGCGTTTCATCACCAATTAATTGATGTATATGTGTATTCGGTAATTTTTTAACGTTTAATTGTTCCAATTTTTCTTTCATGACTTCATAACCTTTAATATCAGCTTTTCTATATATTAGCGTTACACTTTTAGCATAGCCACTTAAATCATTTGCCCAATCCAATGCTGAATTGCCAGCTCCTGAAATCAATACATGTTTGTCTTTGAATTTTTTTAATGACTGAACGACGTAATGTAAATTTGTCAATTTGTATCTCTCTGCATCCTTAATATCGAGTTGCTTCGGATTAATGATGCCGCCACCAATCGCAATAATAACTGATTTACTAGAAAATACATTACCTTTATCAGTTTCAACTTCAAAGTGTTGTTGTTCTATTTTCCTGATATCAATCACACGTTCTTCTAAATTTACTTCTGGTTCAAAATGCAAACCTTGCTTAACTGTATCTTGAATTACTTCAAAACAAGGTTTTGGAGCTAATCCACCAATATCCCAAATAATCTTTTCTGGATATACATGCATTTTACCACCAAGTTTATCCTGGATATCTATAATACGCACACGCATACCCCTTAAGCCTGAATAGAAACTAGCAAATAATCCTGCAGGACCTCCGCCAATTATAATAACATCATCCATAAAGCATCCTCCCAAAATTCAGCTTGTGTCTTTCCTACATTATGCTATAATTGATAACGATTATCAATGAAAACCTTTTAATTTTCAAAATTCTTAAAATTTACGAGCTGTTAATCTGTGAAGAAATTGTTATTAATTTTAATTTGTTTGACATTATTTGTAGGCGCTTGCAGCACACAAGATTCAAGTAAAAAGAACGATAGTGAAAATAAATCCACTGAAAAATCTTTTAAGGATGATACAGGTAAAGAAGTTAAAATTCCTAAAAACCCTAAAAGAATTGCTGTTTTACACCCAACTTATATCGGCGCATTGGTAAAATTTGGCCATAAGCCGATTGCCGTACCAGAATTTGTAGAGAAAAACAAAGTATTAAATGATGTTACAAAAGGCATTAAGCGTATTGATAATACCAGTGTTGAACAAGTTACTAATCAAAAACCGGACCTTATCGTAACGACAATACAAGATAAAAATATTAAAAAATTACAGAAAATTGCTCCAACCGTAGTTTTGATTCAGAAAAATCTACTTATAAAGACCATGCAAAAAAACTTGCCGCTTTAGTCAATGAAGAGTCGAAAGCTAAACAATGGATTAAAGACTGGGATAAACAAATGGCCGACGATAAAAAAGAATTGTCACCATTAATTAAAGGCAAGACTGTGTCAGTATTGCAACAAACTCCAAAAGGTACTATGGCATTTAGTGATCATTTAGGTAGAGGCACAGAAATCTTATATGATGGTTATGGTATGAAGCAACCTAAAGCGCTAGAAAACGCAACTCAAGACAAATTTGCCACACCTATTAATCCTGAAAATTTCAAAGATTATATAGGCGATTTTGCAGTTATTGCGACAAATGGTGATCAACCTGCACCGTTCGAAAATACTAATTATTGGAATAATCTACCAGCAGTTAAAGATAATCAGGTGATTAAATTTGATGGTACAGAAACACAGTATAATGACCCTATTTCTTTAGAAAAACAACGTGATATTTTTTATAAAGCATTAAAATCAAAAAAATAATATAGTACCATCTCGTTTCATTTTTACTAATACTGTAGATAAAAATTATTTATAAAAAAGCAAAAGCTGCCAACAATGGTTTACGCATTGTTAGCAGCTTTTTAATTAATCCCTTGGGTCTTTCACTATTGCATTTCTTAATAAGAAGAATAATAGTATAAAGCCAGCAGTTAAAATCGTATGACCTATACCTGCATATCCCGCAAAAGATTCAGGCACAGTCATTCCAATGACTTGGTATGTACCTTTGGTAAACATCATACCTATTGTCGTTAATACGCCAATATTATAAACAATAAAGAACCAATTAAATAAATAATAACTACTTAGTTTAAATACTTTTACAACAGGCAATAAAATCAAATGCATAAACATCCCTAATATAAGGGTATGAGTATGTACTACAACGAGTTGTGTATCACCAGTGAAATGATGTGCAAGCGTCAATTCACGATAATAGAAACCACTGAGTAAGCCTAAAACTGTATAAATTAAAAAAGCATATAATACTCTACGCATAGATAATCCTCCTCAAGCATATTATATGACAATTATCTTAAAATTACAGTGACAATTCTTCAAACATATAGAAATACTACGACGTCTTTGCTTTACCTTATATATAACCACGTCTTGTTTATCACATAACTACAAATTAAAAACTAAGCATCCTATTTTTAGCGCTAGTATAGGATGCTTAGCCTTTATATTATTAATCCAGTTATGTTTTACTTATTTTCACTTTCTTCCACTTTATCGATCTTATCAACTTTGCGCTGTGAACCACCTTCCCAACTCACATTAAGATAAGCTTCAACATTTTTTTTAGCAACTTCAACACCTATAATTTGTGCCCCCATAGTTAAAATCTGTGCATTATTGCTTAATTGTGCACGTTCTGCAGAATAATAATCGTGTGCTAATGCTGCACGTATGCCTTTTATTTTGTTTGCAGTAATTGCTACACCAATACCCGTACCACAAATCAAAATACCGCGTTCGTTTTCACCTTGTTGAATGCTTTTTCCAACTTCAGCCGCTACATCAGGGTAGTCCGTTTCAGCACATTGATGACAACCAAAATCTTCAACTACATGTCCTAAATGCTCAACATGCGCTTTGACCGCTTCTTTTAAATCATATCCATTATGGTCTGCACCAATTGCTATTTTCATTAAAATTCCTCCTTAAATTTTCTTCATACCTTATATAAATGGTTTAAATGTATCTAGCATCAAATAGGCAGACATTGCGCCAGGATCTACATGTCCTTGGGAACGATATCCTAAACGTTTTGATCTTCCTTTATTCGATACAATATCTTTAGTACTTTCCATACCATGTTTTGCTTCACCTAACGCTACTTGAAATGCATCAGCAAACGATTCACCTGATTGTTGTGCATGTTCTAATGATTTGTAAAAAGGTTCAAGTGTATCTATCATCGTTTTATCACCTATTTTAGCTTTACCTCTATCCTGGATTCCTTTACAAAAAGCAATCCAATATTGATAGAGACCTTCATCATCTAAAGATGTCTCATTTTTAACAGCAACGGCACCTTTTAAATAGCCTGAAGCGTACAATGGTCCGACAGATGAACCGACAGCATCTAAGAAACGCTTACCAACTGCTACACTAATTTTTGAAATATCATCTTGGTCTGCCAATTCATTTTGAATTGTTTCTTTAACAGCTTGATAACCGATATCCATCGTTACGCCATGGTCACCGTCACCAATTTTTCTATCCAATTCGCAAAGTTCATCTTTTTTATTTTCAAAAAGTTCGGTTAAAGCTAAAATATACACTTTAAATGATTCATTTGTTAATGTCATAATGCGCTCCTCCTAAATGACTTTGAAATTTGGACAATCTATAGGATGATCTATACAGCGCTTCAATGTATCATCAACTTTCATCAATGTAATTGAAAAGCCACCCATTTCCATTGAAGTAATGAAATTCCCTATAAATGTTCGGTATGTGTTGATATGATTATCTTTTAAAATTGCATCTACTTCTTTATTGATAATATAAAGTTCCATTTGTGAAGTGGCGCCCAAACCATTGATTAAAACAACAACATCATCTTCAGCGTGATAGATGTCTTCTTTTAAAATATTTTGCATAATAACTTGAACCGTTTCTTTAGCTGTGCGAATTGTTGTTTTTTCAATACCAGGTTCACCGTGATGACCTAAACCGATTTCCATCTCATTATCTTTTAAATCAAAGCTTGGTTTACCTGTTTGCGGCAAATAACATGGACTCAAACCAATACCCATTGAACGCGTTTGATCGTTTGCCAATTGCGCAATACGTCTAACTTCTTCTAAATCATAACCAAAGTCTGCAGCCGCACCAGCCGCTTTATAAAGTAATAATTCTCCTGCAATCCCCCTGCGATCATCTATATCTTTGGAAGAAGCGACGTCATCATTACCAATCACTGCCTTAGTCACAATATCATCTTCAATTTCCGTCATTTCACTCGCCATTTCAAAATTCATTAAATCTCCTGCGTAGTTTCCATAGATATAAAGTACGCCATGGTCACGATTTATTTCTCTTGTAACTGCCTGTATAGGTATTGGCGAAGGTGAAGCAAAAATATTTCCAACGGCTACACCATCTGCCATACCTTTACCAACATATCCTAAGAACGCTGGTTCATGACCCGAACCGCCACCTATCAATATGCTAACTTTTCTTTTGTCATTTCTCTTTTTGCCTATTAAAGCTCTCTTATGGAGTTCAGAACGTCTAATATATTCTGGATAAGCAATTAGATAACCAGACATTAGTTCCTCAATCACATTATCTGGGTTATTAATCATTTTTTTCATTTTAAAACGCTCCTTTTACGACGTTGTGTTTGACAATATTAATTTATGGTACTAGAACCACTTTTAGCGATTGATCTCCTTTTTTCATCAATTCAAATCCTTCTTCAAAATTTTTTAAAGGTAGTTGATGTGTGACAACGCCATCTGTAGGGAAGTCGTCTTTTTGAATACCATCTATAACCAATGGATAACAATAAGGTCCTAAGTGACTACCCATTAAATCTAATTCTTTACGGTCAGAGATAATACTCCAATCCACCGTGACTGGATCTCCAAAAACAGAAAATTCTACAAAACGACCTAATTTTCTAATTGCACTTAAACCTTGTTCTACAGACTTAGGATGGCCAGTTGCTTCAATATACGTATCACAACCATATCCTTCCGTCATATCTTTAATTTCTTTTACTACATCCACTTTTGATGGGTTCATAACAATATCAGCACCAAATGCTTTAGCTAATTCTAATCGATCATCTTTCATATCTAAGACGACTAATGTTTCCGCACCCGCTTTTTTAGCTGCGCCAACCATACCTAAACCTAGTGTACCGGCACCAGATAAGACAACAAAGTCACCTAATTTAATATTGGCACGTTGAACGGCATGCAAGCTACATGCATATGGTTCAATTAAAATGGCTTTTTCAATAGGCATATCTTCTGGTACTTTGTAATTAATAGCCTCTTTAGTAAATTTCATATATTCCGCCATACCACCGTTAACATTGCTTTGGAATCCATAAAGATCATGTTTTTCACACATCCAATATTCGCCGCGGTTACAGAATCTACAATTCCAACAAGGTACGATTTGTTCTGAAATCACACGATCTCCAATTTCAAAATCTGTAACATCTTCTCCTTTTTCTACAATGCGTGCTATAAATTCATGTCCCGGAATCATAGGTGCTTTAATGTATGAAGGTTGCTTTTCATCACCCCAAAAACTTGGTGCACCGCCATAAGCCTTTATATCACCAGCACATATACCACATGCTTCAACTTTCACAACAATTTCTTTAGGATGTTCTATCGTTGGCGTTTCAACTGTTTCATATTTATATTCTCCAGGCGCGTATGCGACTACTGCGTTCATTGTTTCAGGATAATTTTTCTTACTCATCATTAACAGCTCCCTTATCATTTTTAGAAAACGCTTTCATCTATATGTGTAATTCTAATATACTTTTTCATTTATCACAAATATTTTTTCATTTATTTTCGTTTTGTTTTCTTTTTATTTTCTTATATCGAATTTATGTTAATATAAAAGTGATACTAAAAAGGATGTGAAGCACATGAAAATGTATGCAGATGAACGCAGAGAACATATATATTCGTATATTAAATCTCATAAACGCGCAACAGTAAAACAACTATCTGATTACTTAAGTGTTACTGAAGCAACAGTAAGAAGTGATTTACGGAGACTAGAAAGTGAAAATAAATTAACACGTACACATGGTGGCGCTAAAGTCACAGAAAATGTAGGCTCTAAATTTAACTTTTCTTATCGTTTAACACAAAAACACGGTGAAAAATATAAAATAAGTAAGTCCGCCTTAAAAAAAATCAAACCGCAACAATGTATTATGATTGATGCAAGTTCGACTACTTATGAACTCGCCAAATTACTTGCAGAAACTACGATGGAACTGACAATTATTACAAATGGTCTAGAAAATGCCGTACTATTAAAAGAAAATCCACATTTAACCGTTCTCGTAGTTGGTGGTTTTGTTTCACAAGATTCAAACGCGATAACTGGGAATATCGATTCTCAAATTCTAGAAATGTACCACATTGACTATTTCTTTTTATCTGCAAATGGTTTTACGTTAGAAAATGGATTAACTGATTTTTCATTACCTGAAGTACAATTAAAAAAACAAATGGTACAAGAAAGTGAAAACGTCATCGCTCTCATTGATAAAAGTAAATTTGGTGTTTCTTCAACACTTTCCTTTGCGAAAATATCTGATATTAATGAAGTCATTACGGATGAAAAGCCAGAACATAAATGGCTTAAACATGTTCCGTTTTCAGTAACCGTTGCACAATAACAATAATGAAGTTTCACTGAATCGCACATGCATATGGTATATTTTTAATTTCAACATCTTACAAACGTGATCACTAAATAATTCGCGACATATAAAACGCCCTACAAAGTAGACATGCATAAATGCAAACTTTGTAGGGCGCTTTTCATTTCTATAATCCATATGATTCAATTTTCAGTTATACGCCACCTGACCAACCAACAGCTGTAAATATATAAAGTACGATGGAACCAACTACTAGCCATACGATGAATAGTGGTATCATAAATTTGAACCATGAGCCAAAGTTTGCTTTAGCAATCGCAATGGCACCTATCGTAGCACCTAAAGTAGGCGTAATTAAGTTTCCTAGCCCACCACCAAAAGATAAAGAAGTTAATAAAATTTGATCATTAACACCTAATGTGTCTGTTACCGGTTGTAATATCGGTACCATGACACTCATAAGACCTGAACCTGATGGAACTAAGAAGTTAAAGACCGTTGCCACTAAAAATACGATTACAGAAACAATACCTGAAGATGCACCATCAAGTTGTGTTGTAAGTGTGTGAACAATCGTGCTAAGAATTTGTCCTTTTTCCAAAATAACACTTATCGTATTCGCCATGATAATAGCAAACGCAACGACCAACATTGGCTTTGCACCTTCTAAAAATCCGTCGACCATTTCGCTAGGCGTTTTGCTTTTTACAATATAAGCCAATACAAAACTTATTCCGAATATAGTAATAAATACACCATTTCCGTACTTTTCTGTCCAGCTAAACAAACCATTTCCTAAAGCTAAGACAATTGGCGTTAAGACAACTAATGCAACGACGATACTGTCTCTCCAATTGACTTGTCTATCCTCGGTAGCCATTTCATGATGCGCTGTTTGAGTTATATCTTGTCGCCATTCACTTGTATTCATCACACTTTTACTGGGATCTTTTATTACTCTTCTTGCATACCAAATAACATACAATAAAGTAACAATTAAGAATACGCCATACATAATTGCTCTTCCACCATAACCCGAATATAATGCAACCTCAGGATATACAATTTGTCCTATCTTTGCCATACCGGATGGAGATACTGAAAAAGCCATGTACAATGGTAAAAAGGTAATCGCTAATGCCATGATTGGATCTAGTTTCAATCGATTCACTAAAATGACACCTAATGTTACAAATACAATCATTTGATCTCCACCAATAAAGAAACCAATAAATGCCATTAATGAAAATAAGCCAATAATAAGTGGCAATGCGCCGGCATGTTCAAAGCGATAAATCATATAATTCGTTAATTTTTTTACAGAATCAAGATATAATATACCTCCCATTGCACCACCGATAAACAGTAATAAGGTTACTGTTTGTGCTGATTGAATACCGCCGTTTAAAATGAGTGTTATAGCATAAATTGGATTCACTGGATTTTGATCAATAGCATGATATGTGCCTTGAATAATTGAACCATCTTTATTAGTATCAAATGCACCTGCAGGAATAATATAGGTCAAGAAACAAGCAAACATCATCATGATTAACATGATTAATAAAACGTGAGGAAATTCGAATTTTTTCTTAGTCTTTACTGCTATATGATCAGAAGTCTGATTTACATTTTGATTACTGCCATTTTGATATGATGTTGTGCTTGATTCTGACATACGGATTCACTCCTTTTATAATAAAAAATAGACACAACTGTATATAACATAGATGTGTCTATCTATATAAGTACGTATATTTAATTATTGCGTTACATGTGACTGACTATATCTATTTTCTTTAAATGGAATACCTATGTGATCACGTAATGTATCACCTTGATACTCCTGAGTATAATAACCTTTTTGTTCTAATATCGGTAAGACATGATTGATAAATTCATCATAAACCGCACCATAAATATGTGGTCCAAATATAAAGCCATCTGCTGCACCATCTTCAAACCATTCAATAATTAAATCGGCAACCTTTTCATATGTGCCCATGAATGGAGAACGGCGGACAGTTTCTTCTAAGGCAACTTCTCGTAAAGTAAGCTGATGTTCCTTAGCGCGAGCTGCGATCGCATCTGCAGTAGCACGGAAACTATTTTGTCCAACTTCGCCAAGCTCTGGGAATGGCGCGTCTAAATCATATTGACTAAAATCATGATGATCATAATATCTTCCTAAATAATCTAACGCCTCATCAATATTAGCTAATGATTTTATTTCCTCAAATCGAGATTCAACTTCATTTTCAGTTTCACCAATAATCGGTGCTAATATAGGGTATACTTTCACTTCATTAGGATTACGTCCAAATGCTTTTGCTTGCGCTTTGATACTATCATAATTGCTTTGAGCGATTTCTTTGGATTCACCTAACGTAAATACTGCATCCGCATATTTAGCTGCGTAAGCCTGACCTTTCGGAGATGCACCAGCTTGGAAAATGACCGGTTGACCTTGTTCAGAACGGCTTGCATTTAGTGGACCTTTGACCTGAAAATACTTACCTTTGTAATCTAAAGTATGCATTTTATCTTTATCAAAATACTCACCTTTTTCCACATCAAAAGTAAATGCATCGTCCTCATATGAATCCCATAAGCCTTGAACTACTTGAATATGCTCTTCGGCAATATCATATCTAATATCGTGTTCCGGATGGTCACCTTTACTATAATTATCTGCACTACCTGCAAGTGGTGATGTAACTACATTCCAACCTGCACGTCCATGGCTAATTCTATCTATTGTTGCTAACTGACGTGCTACTGTAAATGGTTCACTATAAGACGTTGAAATTGTCCCTACTAAACCGATATTTTTTGTAACTGGTGCAAGGGCAGCCAGCAATGTAAGTGGTTCATGTCGATCTAAAAAATGAGGTATCGATTTCTCATGTATATATAACCCATCGGCAACAAATACAAAGCTAAAACCTGCTGCTTCTGCTCTCTTAGCAATTTCCAACTGAAAATCAAAATTTGTACTCGCATCATCAGGCACTTCATTCGATTTCCAAGCATGCATATGACTACCTGGCCCGTTAAGCATAATTCCAAAATCTATTTTTCCTTTAGTCATACTATCCCTTCTTTCTCGTTAATCACATGCTTTGCAGGTGACATTTGTTTAACTGTTTTCATTCGTAATTCATGATTTCGAACCGGTATGTGTAACATAAATTCATCTATCAATCCATCGACATTTAATTGTTGCAATTGTTGTTTTACTTCGCTTGCTGAACCATCTAATACTTCAATTTTTTTAGTTTCAACTTCAAATGTTTCCGTACTTTGTTCTGTAAATGTGTCTAATTGTTGTTTCGTATTGACTGTAATTTTCCGACCGTCTTTGAAATGAAGAGCATAATTTGTGCGCCCTTCTTCTACCAAAGCCTTATCTGATTCACTTTCAGTCACTACTGTAGCTACACCCACGATAACTCTTCCCTCAGGATATTGTGCTTTATATGCTTTAATCGACTGATGTAACACGTCAATATTAGAATTAATAAAAAATGCATATACAAAACCTACTTTTTCGTCAGCAGCAAATTGTGCTGAATTTTCACTTCCTCCAAGTAAGTAAAGTTCTGGTGACGGAATTTCATTATTACGTATAGATGTTTGTAGCTGACTATATGCTTCTTCATCTGTGAAATCATTTTTATTAAAACGATTTAATAAGTGAAATTTTTCGTTAAAAGTTGTTTGCGGAGATTTTAATTCAGATTGTAATGCTTGAGTTGCTAAAGGAAAACCACCCGGCGCTTTTCCTATACCTAAATCCACTCTTCCAGGTGCAATATTGCTAATCAAATGAAATTGCTCAATCACTTTAAACGGACTATAGTGTTGTAACATAACGCCGCCCGATCCCACTCGAATACGTTTCGTTTGATTTAGTAAATGTGTCACTAATATTTCTGGACTCGTTCCAGCGACTTCAGGTATATTGTGATGCTCTGCAACAAAGTATCTTGTGTAATTTTCTGTATCGGCAAGTTGAGCTAATTCAACTGTACGTGCGATACCATCCCTAACAGTTTCATCAGTATCTATTGGACTTTGATCTAAAATACTCATTGATGTCATACATGAACCCTCCCAATCAATTTTCTGAATATTATATTAATAGTAATACTATGCCTGTCTCGCATATTTGTCAAGTATTCCTATCGTTTTAATAAGGATTTAAAATAACAATAATGACAGGTCATTAATTCACGTTCATATCTGATTAATGACCTGTCTTATATAGTTTCATTTATTTATAAATATTGTTGGTTGGTATATTGAATAGACCTTACCAACACTCGCATATATGAATTTAAATAATCTATACTATAACGCTGTATAACCGCCGTCGATTGTAACAACACTTCCAGTCACAAACGATGAAGCATCAGACGCTAAATATAATGCAGCACCTTGTAATTCTTCTGGAACACCTGGTCTACCAAGTGGTGTGAATTTCATCCATGTATCAATCATATCTCCGCCTTGTGCGAAATAATCTTTTGTAAGTTCTGTCTTCATGTATCCTGGTGCAATAGAATTTACACGAATACCATGTTCAGCCCATTCACTTGCTAAACTTTTCGTAAACATAATGACAGCACCTTTCGATGTATTATAGGCAGCTTGAGGTTGTGGCGTATTCACTATAATACCTGACATTGAAGATGTATTAATAATTGATCCTTTTTTCTGTTCTATCATCACTTTACCAACTACTTGTGAGACTAATACCATACTGTTAATATTTACATCCATATTTTTTACCCAACGATCGTATGGCATATCTTCAAATTTAACATGTTCATTAATACCTGCATTATTAAATAAAATATCAATACGGCCAAATGTATCCACGACATCTGTAACCATTTGTTCAACATCCGATATGCTTGTAACGTCTACTTTACATGCGATTGCTTTGTTACCTGTTTCATTTTCAAATTCAGCAGCTGTCTCCTTGGCCAATTCTAAATTTATGTCAGCAATGACTAAGTTTGCGCCCGCTTCGGCTAACCCTTTACCCATAGCTTTACCTAATCCAGAAGCACCACCCGTAACAATTGCCACTTGGTTATCTAATTTAAACTTATCGAAAACACTCATATTGTAACCTCCATTATTTCCTTATGTTATTACTAATTGTAGGATAAAATAATTAATTAAGATAGTGCAAACGCTTACTAAATTTAAAAATAATAAAGTGAGACCGGCATCACAGTTTCTAAAAGTGATTCCAGTCCCACATTCACCTCATTAAACGTAATTTAATGTGACCATTCTAATGCATGTTCCGTCTCTTCATTTGTCTCAATTTCATCGATGTCTATCATTGATTCTGAAATATTTCTCGAATGATAACCGATACGTTCTAATATACCTATCATATCAAGATATAATAAACCACCTTCTGGTGTACACTCACCTGAACTTAGTCTCTTAATATGTTTTTTCCTTAAATCATGCTCTAAACGATAAGACTCATTACTTATTTTCACAATTTCATCTCGTTTGACCCTGTCATAGACATCAAACATATCGATTGTTTTGTCAAAAGATGTCGTTACATGATCATACAATCGATTGATACTCGCTTCTGCTTTTTCAGAAATTTGAACTTGATTCGTTTGTTCTTTTTTCTTATCTAATAAATAAGCTTCAGATAATCCTGCCACTTTCAATATTGTTCGGTTTACATCTTGAAGTACCGTCATTCTTTCCGCATCTTTTTTAGATAATTTCTTTTCAGATATCTTAGTTAAATATTGACGTACATTATCATTCATATTATCTATAGCCGCGTGTTTATGCATGATGTCTCTTTCTTTTTTATCATCATATTCATTTACATTCTTAAGCATAGAAAATGTCATGTGCCCAATATTTTGAATTTCTTCTTGAGCCTCTTGGAGAGCAATGCTCGGTGCTCTATTAATAAGATTTCTGTCTAAATTTCTAGGTTTATATTTTTCATTTAAATCTTCACCTGGAACAATTTTAGTCACTACCCATGCGAGTACAAAAATAAACGGTAATTGTATTAATGTATTGGTAACGTTGAATGTACCATGTGCAAAAGCAATAACCATTTCCGGTTTTAAGTTGAGCAGACTTTGCATCCATTCAATAGCCATTTGATATAGTGGCAGTATAATTAAGAATATAGATGCGCCTATAACATTAAACATGACGTGCACCGCTGCAACACGTTTAGCTGCCAGTGAGCCAGCAAGACTCGCTAATACTGCAGTGATCGTCGTACCTATATTATCACCAAGTAAAACTGGTAATGCGCCATGTAAACTAATCAAGTCATTTGCAAAAAAGCCTTGTAAAATACCGATTGTTGCACTTGAACTCTGAATAACTACAGTCAATATTGTTCCTGCGATAAGGCCATAAATTGGATTAGAAGACATATCCAACATCAATTGTTTAAAACCTTCTAAATCAGCTAAAGGTTTAACTGCGCCACTCATCAGTTCTAAGCCATAAAACAATGCACCAAAACCAAATAGGATCATCCCTATATTTTTCACTTTACGTTTTTGAATAAAGAACATTAAAAATGCACCAATAGCTAAAATAGGAAGCGCATAAGCACCAATGTCTATACCTATAATAAATGCTGTAACCGTCGTACCTATATTGGCACCCATGATTACTCCTATTGCTTGACGCATGGTCATAAACCCTGCACTTACTAGCCCAATTGTAATTACAGTAGTTCCCGAGCTACTTTGAATTAAAATCGTTACAATCATACCGGCAAGTACACCCATGATTGGATTACTTGTAAATGTATTTAAAATGTTTCTAAGACGATCACCCGCAGCTGCCTGTAGACCATCACCCATTTGTTTAATTCCGTATAAAAATATACCTAAACCACCTATAAAAGTAAAAATAATCTCCATTACTGAAGAATCCATCATTACACCTCTTTGAATTATTTGTAAACCATGTTAATTGTATCTAATTTTTGTTAAGTCAATGTTAAACAAATATTAAAATATAAGGTAAGTTAGTCAATAAATTTGTAATCATATTGCAAGGAGATAATAAATTTCCTTAAAAGACTGGCGCAATCGAACTTTACCTTATTGATTATTTTAATTAATATTAAAAATCCTAATCGATTTTTTTAGTATCGACTCAAATTTAAAACTTGCTTATTTTTATTGATGCCGCTTTACGTTTATGACTGTCATCATGTTATCAATTGAAGTGACACATAATGATAAGTGCTTTCTCCAATTTTTTACGTAAACAAAAAAAAGAGCCTGGGTATCAATAGATGTCTCAGACTCAAAAATTTATTATATTTATTTTTATGACGGAATTTCAGTACGTTTACCACTATGTTTTCTTATCATAGCAGCACTAATAGAAGATACAATACCAAAGATGATAAATCCTACAAACATCCACATTGTAGCATTCATTTCTAACGGTTGATTCATATAAAGTAATTCTCTTAAGTACTCACCATAGTGTGTAAATGGATTCCAACTTACAATATAATCTTGATAGAACTTAGGTAGCATTTGTTTAGGGAACATAACTAATTGCATACTAAAGAACATTGCAATAAAGAATATTGGTATAGATTTCATACCTAACCAAGTCATTACACCTAAAATAAGTCCAATAAATCCTAACAGTGCAATTGAGACAAATACGGCTATTTTATTAATGTCAGGGAAATCAAACCCTTGTACGGCGGACATAAAGTAAACATAGCCAAAGCCACCAATAAATGCTGTAAGTACACCCACACCTAATTGACCTAAAGATGCAATTAAACGGTGAGAAATTTTAATATTGTCAGATGTTCTAAAGGCAAAGAATAACAAGATTGATGCCACAATTGAACTGATCCACACTGGCATAAACATTAAGAAAGAAGCATTACCATTACCTTGATGATCTTTCACTTTGTGCACTTGTTTATCAGCTACTTTTACAGGATTTGTCAGTGCTTCAATTTCATTAGCACTCACTTTTACATCTTGCTTTTCTAAAGTATCTAAACTTTGTTGCGTGATTTGTTTATTTAAATTGTCACCAATACCTTTTAGTACATTAGATGAAATTTGAGATGCCTGCATATTTGCACCCTTATTAGTTATCGTTTTAAACTCTGCACGTTTAACTATAATATCTTGAGAAGCACCTGATTTAGCCATTTGACTTTGCATTTGTTTGGCTTGTTCTGGTGGTATTTCACCTGATTTAACTTTATCTTGCATTTCTTGTTTTTTGCTATCCATCACTACTTTTTGAGTTTGACTCATAGCATGTTTTGAAAAATCTTTTTCGAAAATCGCTGCGCCATAATATTTTCGTTCGTCTAGTCCTTTTCGTACGTCTTTTTCATTATCAACCTTTACCCATTTTACTGTATCAGAATCACTATCTAAGAGTTTATCCTCTAAATTTTTCCCGATATTAATATCTTTATTTTGTATAGAAGTACCTTCATCATGATTAACGATTGCTATTGGTAATTCCTTAGGTTTTGGATTATATGCTGGATAAAATGCAATTGAAAAAATTGCAAGTATGATTAGAATTGCTATAGGTGCAATCCATAATAATTTACTTTTAAAAATATTCATATTAACTTACCTCCTTCTTAAACACCTTGTTGATTAATAACTACTTTGTTTATTATAATGAGATTGTTTCAATAAACAATATGCAATGATAGCCATTATGTCCGTTTTTGAACATTTTTACTTAAATTGTCTATTAACGTACAAGGAGTTGACAATATATGATTGAAGATCGACGTGTTCGTAAAACGAAACAAGCAATTAAAAATGCATTCATTCAATTATTAAATAAAAAAGATTTAGAAAAAATCACGATACAAGATATCACAGAATTAGCAGATATTAACCGTGGCACTTTTTATTTACATTATGAAGATAAATATATTTTACTTTCAGATATGGAAGATGAGTATATCAGTGATTTAGCAGATGATATGCTTTTCTACAAAGATATGACAAGAGGGCTCAACATTGAAGCTTTCGCTAAAGTCTTTTCAGAGAAAGTGCTAAAAAATATCATGATTTATATCAATAAAAATATCGAGTTTTATCAAATTATTTTTAAATTAGAGCGAAAGAGTCATATAGAAGAAAAAATATCAGAACTCATGTTTGAGAATATGTCTAAGAATGTTAATGATGACCATAGCATTTCTGGTATACCGTTAGATTACTTTCATAGTTATGTTTTTGGTGCTACGATTTCTTTTATTAAACACTGGGTTCAAGATACAAATAGAAAGGAACCTGACATTGTCGTTGGCTACTTATTTAAAATTATTTTTAATGGTCCATTGCGCTTAATGGCAAACGGACAATTAAAATAATGAATTGTATGCTTGTCAATATCATGTTTCTTCGCTAACATTAAAAAGAATTTCAAAGAAAGGACATCATTGTCTTATGATAACTGCTTACAAGCATTCACAAACCCAAGAAATTGTTCATACTGAATTAGATCAAACCGCTTCATGGATAAATGTTGTTGATCCAAATTGGGAAGAAATAGAAACTTTAATCAATCGTTATGATATTCCTGAAGATTTCATTCGCGATCCACTAGATTCAGAAGAAAGCGCCCGTGTAGATTACGATGACGATACACGCTACTCGCTTATCATACTAGATTTACCTGTTGTTAATGACACAAACTTGAAAGTATTGTCATTTATTACGATTCCTTTAGGTATTATTATCGGTAATAAAAAGATTATTACTGTTTGTAATGTAGAAAATGAATTTCTTGATAATTTTGCACGCCAAAATATTAACTTACATTTTCACAGTCGTTTTGCATTAAATATATTATTGACCATTTCAAATCACTATAACAGAAACTTGAGATTACTTAATAAAACGCGTCTACGTATAGAACGTGACCTAAAAAATAACGTCACAAACAAACAGTTATATAATTTAATGGAAGTAGAAAAAAGTTTAGTCTATTTTTTAGCCGCGCTAAAAGGAAACGAAAGCATAATCAAAAAATTATTTAGGTTGCCAGCCATTAAACGTTTTGATGAAGACGAGGATATATTAGAAGATTTAGTTATAGAAAATAACCAAGCATTAGAAACAACAAGACTTTATACAGATATCTTAGAAAGTATTACAACATCATATGCTTCCTTACTTTCAAATGAAATGAACAATACCATGAAGACGTTAACGCTTTTCACAGTATTTTTAACTTTACCAACATTAGTATTTAGCTTTTTTGGGATGAACGTCCCCTTACCAATCAATGATCACAGTTACATCTCATGGATTATTGTGATCGGCATTTCACTTATCATTGTATCAATTGTCGGCGCATTTTTATGGCGAAAACAAAAGTTATGATTCTTAATTAAAATGTAGTAATTAAATACACAATCCTCATTTTCAAATATGATTTCATATGAATATTTAAGTACTTATATGATCAAAAAGGTTCGTTCATTTTTAGAGTAATAAAGAAAACGGTAGTTTCTATTTTATTTCAATAGAAATTACCGTTTTCTTAGTTTATGTTGTCAGTTTTGGAGTTATATGGCACAAATTTTGTGCTTTAAATGGCGCAAAGCAGGTAGACAATTATATAACTGTTTACCTGCTTTCTTTTATAACATTTCTTTAATTATTCTATAAATGGAACTCCTACTTAATCCCGTCATTTGAGCAATTTCTTCACCTGTATATTTATCACTATCATATAGTTGTTTAATATAATACCTTTGGCTTTTTTCAACTTTTTGAGGTCGTCCTCCTTTTCGACCTTTTTCTCTAGCGGCTTTCAAACCATTTGACGTTCTCTCTTGCACTAGAACTTTTTCGGATTCTAGCAACATTTGGAATACTCTAATAAAGTATTGCCCATATTCATTTTGAGTCTTTATATTCAGATTAAGTACTTCTAAATGGAGGTTTTTCGATATTATTTCGTTATCTATGAAGTCCATAAACTGTTTTGGCGTTAATCCCAAAGTTTTTAAGTCATTTATAACTAAAATATCATTCTCTTTTAATTCTTCTAAACAACTTTTAAGTTCTATTTGGTTTTTACTATAAATATTTACTTTCTCAGAAAAAACTAAATCACATCCATTGATTAACAAATGAGTTATCTCAACATCTAAATTTTGGTCAGTATAAGGTACACGTGCATATCCTATTTTTCTCATATACTACAGCCCTTTCAAATTACTCATTTTCTCCTATTAGTAAGCCATCTCTAGCAGTTTCTATCACTTCAACATTTATTTTATTCAATTCGTTAATCTCCATAATTCGTATAATTTGAGAAAATAATCTTTGTACTAATCTAAAATTACCATTCGTAATTTTTATTACCGTATTAATAGATTCATAATCTTCAAAATCCTCATAACTTAAAGGTAAGGAAAGCTCCTCCCACCTATATTCTAAAACGTGTTTTAATTCATCGTTGCTTAATTTTTCAAATTGATGACTAAAACCAATACGGGAATATAATTGAGGATACCTTGACAATCGTTTTTCTATACCTGGCATACCGATTAAAACAACACCAATATCAAGTTGATCATAAATATCTCTAATAATCTCTAGTGTTTTATAATTTAGTCTATCAACTTCATCAATAATAATTAAATCAATTTCATAATTACTTGGTTGTAATCTAACAAGTTCTTCTAATCCGTTAAATTCCTCTTGTCTTTTTAATGATCGATATCCAATTTTCCCTAATGTTAATTCACTAGCCAAGTTTAATAATTCTTTATAAATTCTTGAAGGTCTAACAGGAGGGGCAGTATAAAAAATGGTTTTGCAATTTAGAAATTGATCATCATGTACATTACTTCCTTTATCATCAGCTTTTTGATAATTAGTAATGATTGGGTTTACATAGTCCCAATTTGCATAATATTGTGCAGAAAATGTTTTACCTACACCGGGATTTCCGTAACAAACCCCCATATATTTATACTTAGCGCAATTATCACAAAATTCTTCAAATCGACGGTACTGCTTTGTTTCAACAAAAGTTTTATTAGTCATTTTTATACCTCTTTAGTTTTGACTTTTTAACTTGTTTTGCGTTATTACTTAATTCTTCATTTGATAGTTTGGGACGATTAAGATTTTGAACGAGGTGACGTGTACGAGTAATACTTTTTCCTAACTCTCTTTTTTTATTTGCTCTTAGTCTTTCGATTTCTTTTATACTTATACTTTGGTTTTCTAAATCACTGCAATATGCAATACTTAAAAATTGATTGTTTAAATAGACTCGAATTTCTGAAATATCTTGAGGATCATATCTTATAAAAACTTCTTCTGTTATATAAGCAATGAGGTTAGTAGAAAAATACCTTAGTCCTTTAAAATAGATACCATCTTTGTGTATTTTTCTAGGTTTGCTTGTAGTTAATAATAGTAAATCTAATAATTCTCTAGATTCAGGTAATTGTGGGAGAAAGTCTGGTTGATTCCATTTCTGCATCGGTTTTTCTTTTGTTGTTCCATGTTTACGATAATGATATTCGTTTATTATAAAGTGCTCAAACTTATTATTAAACTCTTCCAAAGTAAGATGTTTTCTTGACTTTTTACTTTTTGTATAACCAGGAAGTAATTGAAGAAACATTAAATTAACTGTTTGAAAAAAACGTTCTATTTTTCCTCTGCCTTTTGGTATACCTATTTTGGAATATATCAGTTCTATTTTGAGGTTAGCTGATACTTGTTGCATATGTTCTGAGGTATAATCTTTGCCATGATCAGTATAGAATTTTTCTGGTATGCCACAAATTGGCCAATTTGAATTTCCTTTTTTCCATATTGCTTGTCTTAGAACAAGTGCTGTTCTTTCAGTGTCTGGTGATCCAAACTCTATTCTGAAACCTGCAATTGCTCTGCTATAATCATCTAAAACAATTGTTAACCAAGGTCTTTCAATTTCATTCTTTTCATTTAATACTTCTATATCCAACATAGTATGATCAGCTTGCCAAATTTCATTGGGACGTTGGCACTCACGTAAAAATATACCATCGTATTTTTCAGCATACTTTTTTGAGTTCATATTTGAATAAGCTTTTAAGTTTTCAGGTATTCGCTTAATAATATTATAAACTTGGTAATAACTAGGTTCAGGAATCCTCTTATTGTTACACCACTGCTTTGTTTTGCGATATATAGAAGCTATAGAAATTCCTCTGTTACTGAAATTACTCGTTCTGAACAAAATTGATAATATCTCCATCTATCTTTATTCGATGTTTATCTTTTCTCGTTTTATCTGTAAGGCCAGCTAATCCATCATTTTTGTATCTATTAATCCAATTATAAAGCGTACGCTTTGGTATTTTTGCTGATTTGCTAACTGTTCTAACTGATTTTAAGTTTTTTAAATAAGGTTCAAGGACACGATATCTTTCCATAGCTTTTTTACGTTCTTCTTCTGTAAAGTCAGCTAAATTTTGAATCATTTCAGCACCTCCATTAAAAAAAGGAAGCATACTGTTATGCTCCCTAATTTAATTGTTAATGATACGCCATTAACAACAGCCTTTATTATTCTGTTGATCTTTACTTGTATTCTCTTTTTTACTCTCTTTATTTTCTTCAATTTCAACGGAACAACAAGCTTGCTCTTTAGGTTTTAATTTAGAAATAGCTTTTTTAAATGCGTTTTTTTCCATTTTAACACCTCCTTTAATTGTTATTTAGCAACCACATGATGTGTCGCAACATTCTTCTATATCAATAGCTTCTTCATTTTCATTGATAAATTCAAAAACATCTTTATAAGGCGACTGTTTTAATATATTAAGTGTTTTTTCACATACAAAAGTTCTTTCTCCACGCTCAAATATATGATCATCATCTTCAATATGTTTAAATGGACCTTTATATATAACAGATTGTCCTTTATCAATACAAGGACCTTCTTTACCTTTATGAGCTATAATCGTCATGCTTCTAAAATCAATACCTTCTATAGTAGTCCATGTACTTTCACGTTTATCTATTTCTACACCGTAAAATCCTACATTTTCGAAAGCTTCAATAAAAGATTTTTCTTCAATAGCGCCTGAATAACAACCACTCCACAAGTCTTCATCTTGTCTCAATTGTTCTGGTACTTCTACGCTAGAAACAATATCTGAGATAACGGCTTTTCCACCATCTTTTAAAACACGATAAATTTCCTTGAAAAGTTCCTCTTTTTCTTCAGTTGAAACTAAGTTTAGAACACAGTTAGATATAACCACGTCTATGCTATTATCTTTTATCATAGTCATTTCGTTTTCTAAGTAATTAATATATTGATTGATAGATTGATAAGTACCTAAATCTCTAGCAGGGTGCTCTTGTAAATATTTATCTAATACTTCTAAATCTAATTTTAAATTTTGAATCTTTCATTTATAAAAACTTACATTGTCATAACCAATTTTTTCAATCATTTGATTTTGATATTTTTTAGCAAGATTTAACATATCATCATTCATATCTACGCCAATAACTTTACCTGTTTCACCGACAATTTGAGAAACTATATAAGGAACTTTTCCTCCGCCAGAACCTAAATCCAAAACGGTATCTCCTTCTTGAATCTTACCTAAAGGATCGCCACAGCCATAATCTTTTTCTATGATTTCATCGGGTATGATTTTTAAGTATTTCGTATCATACTCTACTGGACAACATAAATTTTCTTCATGATTTTTTGCAGCATTTCCATATCTATTAATTACTGACGTTTCTGGATTCATTAATTTATCCCCCTTAAATTTAAATAATCATATTAACAATTAGTCCTGTAGCAATGGCTACAACTAAAATTGCGATAACGAATGATATTACAAATTTTTTCTTGAATAACTTAGATAGCAATACGACTTCTGGAATACTTGCGCCAGCACCACCAATTATTAATGCTACTACTGTTCCTAGCGACATACCTTTTGATACTAATGCTTCGGCTATAGGTAACATTGTTTCTGGTCTGATATACATAGGGATACCGATAACAGAAGCAATAAAGACCGATATAAAACCATCACCACTTGCATACTTAGTTATAAATTCTTCAGGTATGAATCCGTATATAAAGGCGCCAATAAATACACCAATAAATAGATAAGGTAACATTGGGTATAAAAATGCCCACGCATCGTTTAATGCTTGTTTAAAACGAGATCCTGATTTATTAGCAAAAAAGCCATCACCTTTAACATTGACCCCTTTATAACTTTCAGCTAAATTCATTTTTGAAAACACTAAACCTGTTAAAATACTGAAAATTGCTAGTACTACAAAATAAACAACAGCTACTTTCCACCCTAATAATGCCCATAACATAAATATCATTAATGGATTCATTAACGGTGAAGCAATTAAGAAACTCATTGCTGGACCAAAAGGAACTTTGGAATTTAATAGACCTGCAAGTATTGGAATAGTTGAACAAGAGCAAAATGGTGTAACAGCACCAAATATCATACCTAATATATAATTGACGGCTTTATTAGGTTTGCTCAAAAGCTTTTTAATTTTTTCTTCTGAAACAACTTGTTGAATC
The DNA here is from genome assembly GCF_049897865.1 of Staphylococcus sp. Y174-1. Lineage (NCBI taxonomy): Bacteria > Bacillati > Bacillota > Bacilli > Caryophanales > Staphylococcaceae > Staphylococcus > Staphylococcus sp. Y174-1. The sequence continues at coordinate 203,945 of NZ_JAFCXB010000002.1, forward strand.
AGACTTACTATAAAACTCACTACTATAAATAGTAATAATAATTCAAAAAATAACATCAGAAATGTTTTTATGAATTCCATAATTGAATCTACCATTAGTATAACGCCTCCGAATTTATTTAATCAACTTTTCTTGATATAATAATCAAAAAAAATTGATTAATTCTATGTTAAAAAGAAGATACTTAAAGTATCTTACAGCAAGTATCTTCTTTTAAAACCACCTGTATTTGTTGCTCATTAATTTTATAATAATTCCATGTGCCATGCTTTTCAGCAATAAGAATATTTGCATCTACTAATTTTTTTAAATGATAGGAAAGTTTAGATTGTTTTAATGCTAATAATTCTTCTAGATCACAAACACATAAAGATTTTGAATCACTTTGACGTATTGAATGTAGAATTTTAAGTCTGATTTTATCAGCTAGCGCATTAAACATCTGTTCATAAAAGTCTAATTGTTCTTCCTCAGTTCTATTAGGACTGGACTGAATAATTTCCATTAAATAATCACCTCTCTTATATATAGATATTTCTATTTTTGTTTGAGTTCTTGTATTGCTTGATTAAAATGAGTTTTTGTTATTTTACCATACATGTCAGGTTCACCTTTAAAGAACTCATTTTTCATATATGATATAGCTTCTTTTAAAGAAACTTCTCTTGATATCATAATTAGATTTAAGTAGCTAACAAAATAATCAACAGATAATGTACCTGCATGATTTATTCTCATAAAATCGAACTCCTTTATAAAATACTAAAACAATACATCAATTTTTTTTGATGTATTAACTATAAATTATTAATGCAACTTTTGCAAGTTATTAAATTCTGTTATTTAGGGTTTACCCTAATCGAACAATAAAAAATACTTGTAAAATGCTATTTTCGTTTGTATGATTAGGGTGTATGAAAAAGGGGTGCTAAAAATGATAGTTGGTTATGCAAGAGTTTCGACCATTGATCAAAATTTAGATAGGCAAATTGAAAATTTGCAATCTTTTGGTGCTGAGAAAATTTTCACAGAAAAACAATCAGGTAAATCTATAGAAAACAGACCTGTTTTTCAAGAAGTATTAAATTTTTTAAGAATGGGAGATCGTTTAATTGTTGAATCTATTGATAGACTAGGAAGAAATTACGAGGAAATAATTCAAACAGTTAATTACTTAAAAGATAAAGAAGTTCAGCTCATGATAACGAGTTTACCTATGATGAATGAAGTCATTGGAAATCCACTACTAGATAAATTTATGAAAGATTTAATTATTCAAATTTTAGCAATGATTTCAGAACAAGAAAGAAATGAAAGTAAACGTCGACAAGCTCAAGGGATTCAAGTCGCCAAAGAAAAAGGTATATATAAAGGGAGACCTGTTCTGTATTCTCCCAATGCTAAAGACCCACAAAAGCGTTTAGTTTATTACCGAGTTGTTGAATTACTTGAACAGGGTAAATCTATAAGTACTATAGCTAAAGAAGTTGGTATTACACGTCAAACTATATATAGAATAAAAAATAGTAAATAAAATAACATAGACAATAATCTATATAGATGTTAATCTATTTAATGTCTAGGAGGTTTATTCATGTCTTATAAAGAACTATCAACAATATTAAAAATTTTATCAGATCCAAGTAGGTTAGAAATATTAGATTTACTTTCTTGTGGTGAGCTATGCGCTTGTGACTTATTAGAACACTTTCAATTCTCACAACCTACACTAAGTCATCATATGAAGTCATTAGTAGATAATGAATTAGTTACAACACGAAAAGACGGCAATAAACATTGGTATCAACTTAATCATGCTATTTTAGATGATATTATCCAAAACTTGAACATCATTAATACATCTAATCAAAGATGTGTATGTAAAAATGTGAAATCAGGTGACTGTTGATGACTATTTTAGCAATTGTAATTTTTCTTTTAACTTTAACCTTTGTGATTTGGCAACCAAAAGGTTTAGATATTGGTATTACAGCTTTAATTGGAGCTGTTGTTGCCATCATTACAGGAGTCGTAAGTCTTTCTGATGTATTAGAAGTAACAGGTATTGTTTGGAATGCAACTTTAACTTTTGTGGCTGTTATTCTTATTTCATTAATATTAGATGAAATTGGTTTTTTTGAATGGTCTGCGATACATATGGTCAAGGCTTCAAACGGTAATGGCTTAAAAATGTTTGTTTTTATTATGTTACTTGGGGCAATTGTAGCAGCATTTTTCGCAAATGATGGTGCAGCTTTAATCTTAACGCCTATTGTATTAGCGATGGTAAGGAATCTAGGATTTAATCAAAAAGTGATTTTCCCCTTTATTATTGCCAGTGGTTTTATTGCTGATACTACATCACTTCCCTTAATTGTAAGTAACTTAGTTAATATCGTTTCTGCAGATTACTTCGATATTGGATTTATTGAATATTTTAGCCGAATGATCATTCCTAATATATTCTCTCTGATTGCTAGTATTCTCGTTTTATGGTTATATTTCAGAAAATCCATACCTAAAACGTTCGATACAGAAAATCTATCAGATCCTAAAAGTGCAATTAAAGATTCTAAGTTATTTAAGCTTTCATGGATAGTATTAGCAGTACTACTCGTTGGATATCTTGTTAGCGAGTTTATCCAAATTCCTGTATCAATTATTGCTGGTATTATTGCTTTTATCTTTGTAATATTAGCTCGTAAATCTAAAGCAGTTCATACAAAACAAGTGATTAAAGGTGCACCATGGAATATCGTTGTATTCTCTATTGGTATGTATCTTGTTGTGTTTGGACTAAAAAATGTAGGTATTACAACGATCCTTGGGGATGTTTTAACAAACATTTCAAATTATGGGTTATTTAGCAACATCATGGGTATGGGCTTTATAGCTGCTTTCTTATCTTCGATTATGAACAACATGCCAACTGTTTTAATAGATGCAATAGCGATTGGCCAATCCAGTGCTACAGGAATATTAAAAGAAGGCATGGTTTATGCGAATGTCATAGGTTCTGATTTAGGACCTAAAATTACGCCAATTGGTTCTTTAGCAACATTATTGTGGCTACATGTCTTAACACAAAAAGGTGTGAAGATTTCGTGGGGAACATACTTTAAAACTGGAATTATCATCACTATTCCAGTCCTATTTGTAACACTCTTAGGTTTATACCTTACACTAATCATATTTTAAGAAAAGGGGCTTTAATTATGGATAAGAAAACAATTTATTTTATATGTACAGGAAACTCTTGTCGTAGCCAAATGGCTGAAGGTTGGGGAAAGGAAATATTGGGTGAAGGTTGGAATGTCTATTCTGCTGGTATTGAAACACATGGTGTTAATCCTAAAGCAATAGAAGCTATGAAAGAAGTAGATATTGATATATCAAACCATACGTCAGACTTGATTGATAATGATATTTTAAAACAATCAGATTTGGTCGTAACGTTATGTAGTGATGCAGACGATAATTGTCCTATTTTACCACCAAACGTTAAAAAAGAGCATTGGGGTTTTGATGATCCAGCAGGTAAAGAATGGTCAGAATTCCAACGTGTTAGAGACGAGATTAAATTAGCTATAGAAAAGTTTAAATTGAGATAATCATAAACACCTCTTATTTAGTTAATAAGAGGTGTTTTGCCATTTAAAGAACAAAATTTGTGCCATATAACTCCAAAACTGACATATATATAGATATAAAAAGAGAGTGTACAGAAAATGGTTATTTTCTGTACACTCTCTATAATAATGTATAATATTTATTAAAAGATATCTTGTTAATTATGTTAGTTGAATAATTTTAATACCCGAGGAGTGGAATACTTTGGATGAAAAAATAACAGATATACGTATAATAAAATCAAGAGAAAAGATAGAAAGTGCTTTAGTAAGCTTATTGAATACATATAACTTTGATGAAATATCAGTAAAAGATATTTGTAAAAGGTATTAAAGAAAATTCGGCCTTTCTGGTACGTCCAGATTGTTATGTGTCTGTAACTACTGATGTTCAAAATCTGGAACCAATAAAAAATATGATTCATAAGTATAGTATTCGTCACTTAAACTAAATAGTCCAAAATAGAGAGAAGAGAATTGCAATGTTCAAATTGCATTTCTCTTTCTTATTTATTAAGTAAAAATATTCTCATATATCAAGTAAAGTGGCACCAACGTGTTAGAGATGAAATAGGTAATACAATTAAAGATTTTAGTAAAAACATCAAGTAGATACTTGATGTTTTTTACTACTACTTCACTGATTTCAAACTTAATAAATTAATTGACAAGAGTATTTACACATATTAAAATCGAATTGCGATATCGTAATTCGATTTTAAGTAAGGAGAGATATATTGAAAAGTAAAATACAACGAAAACTATTTTTAGGATTTATCTATATCCATATATTACATCATGCAAAAGAAGATAAAATATATGGGGCTTGGATGATTAAAGAATTAGAAGAACATGGTTATAATATGAGTCCTGGTACCCTTTATCCAATATTCCATACACTAGAAAACGAGAACCTTTTAAAAAGTACCACGAAAACTGTAAATGGAAAAAATAGAAAATACTATTCAATAACTCCAGAAGGTGAAAAGTTTTTAGAAGAATCTAGAGAAAAATTAAAAGAGTTAACCAACGAAATATAAGGAGACCTTTATGTATAAATATATAAATATTTTTTTTGTTGCATTAAAACTTGGTTTATTATCATTCGGTGGACCTACTGCCCATTTAGGCTATTTTTATGATGAATATGTAAAAAAAAGAAAATGGCTTGATGAAAAAGAGTATTCTGATTTGGTAGCACTATGCCAGTTTTTACCTGGCCCTGCAAGTAGCCAAGTAGGTATTGGTATAGGAACTATAAGAGCCGGCATCGGAGGAGGTATTATCTCATTTATCGGATTTACGCTCCCATCTGTAATTATACTAATGATTTTTTCAGCGCTATTTACAAATAGTGATGTAAGTTTCACTTGGATGCAAGGTTTAAAACTAGTAGCTGTTGCTATTGTAGGCCAAGCTATTATAGGAATGGGCAAAAAATTAACAAATACCAAAACCACTATTGCATTAGCATTATTTGTTCTTATATTATCGTTAGTAATAAATAATCTTTATATACAAGTCATTGCACTATCAATAACTGGTGTATATGGTCTCATCTTTCTAAAACAAACATCAACAGATAGAACCAAAATAAAAAACAAATCATTTAAGTTACCTAAAAAATTAGGTTTTGTTTCATTATTATTATTCTTTTTACTATTAATTGTATTACCTATCGCTAGTTCTATGACAAATAATCTATGGTTAAAAATGTTTGATAGTTTTTATAGATCAGGTTCTTTAGTTTTTGGAGGAGGACATGTTGTCTTACCTTTATTGAAAAATGAGTTTGTACCATCAGGATTAATATCACCCGATAACTTCATAACGGGTTATGCTGCTGCTCAAGCTGTACCCGGACCGTTATTTACGTTTGCTTCATACATTGGTATGTCTATGGAAGGGATTGGAGGAGCAATTTTGGCTACTATTGCTATTTTCCTACCAGCATTTCTTTTGTTATTTGGAATTTTGCCATTCTGGGATAATATTAAATCTAATATTTATGCTGAAGGATTTTTAAAAGGGATAAGTGCAGGCGTAGTCGGTATTCTTATTGCTGCTTTTTATAACCCAATTTGGACTTCAACGATTAAATCAGAATTAGATTTTGCTTTAGCCAGCTCATTGTTCATATTATTAATGTATTTTAAATTACCTTCTTGGGCTATTGTTTTGATAGGTATTATTTTAGGTGTTTTATTTTATTAATATAAATCAATGAATATAAACAATAATTAAAATACTTATATTCTATACGAGTCTGGGACATAAATCCCAGGCTCCTTTTATAACTTTATAAACTAAACACTATAGACAATATTAATTTATTTAATATTATTTATGCCATTTAAAGAACAAAATTTGTGCCATATAACTCCAAAACTGACAATGTTTTCAACTTGTAATCTATAACAACTTTTAGCTATTTTGAAATGGCTTTATTCCCTTTTCTATAAGATAGCCCATATGTTAATCCAAATGCTACGATAAAGGCGATTAACATGCCTATCCCATAATGTAACCAGCCATTATGTTGGCCACTTATAGAAATAAAACCAGGGATTCCTGCCGTACCTAACGCGATTGCTTTCACTTTAAAGAAAGATATATAGGCTGCTCCTATACCTGAACCTACTATCGCACCAATAAAAGGATATCTAAGTTTTAAGTTAACACCAAACATAGCTGGTTCGGTAATACCTAATAATGCTGATATACCCGCTGCAGATGCGACGCCTTTAAGTTTTTTATTTTCTTTAACAATAAAGAAAGCTGCTAGTGCTGCTGCACCTTGCGCAATATTCGACATTGTCGCAATTGGGAAAATAAATGACCCACCTGTTGAAGCACTATCTGCAATCAACTGTGTTTCAATCGCAATAAAGCTATGATGCATACCAGTAATTACAATAGGCGCATATAATAATCCGAAAATCAGACCGCCAATCGCACCACCAAATTCATACAGCCATGTTAAACCATCTGACAACCAATAGCCTAATGTCCGTGTAATTGGTCCTACAAATGAAAATGTAACAAATGCAGTAACTAATATAGATAATAATGGCGTAAGTAAATTATCTAAGACAGTTGGTACTACTTTACGTAGTGCTTTTTCAATTGTCGCAAGAATATATGCAGCCACTAACATAGGAAGCACTTGCCCCTGATAACCAACTTGGTTAATGTCTAAACCAAAGAGATTCCAGTGAGGGATTGCCTTACCTTCTTCTACAGCTTTCGGATAATCATAGGCATTCATTAAATCGGGATGTACCAATATCATCCCTAAAGCTGCACCAAGAAAGGCGTTGCCTCCAAACCGCTTCGCAGCACTAAAACCTATTAATATAGGTAACAATGTAAATGGTGCATTAGCAAAGACATTGATCATCTCAGCTAGCCCTTTAAACTGGTTATGTACGTCAATTAATGATTGACCATCATAAAAAATACCTGGTGCTGTTAAAATATTATTAATACCCATTAATAGACCACCAGCTACAATTGCCGGTATGATTGGTACAAAAATGTCCGATAACATTTTGACAAATCGCTGAAATGGATTCATATTTTTATTACCTTGTGCTTTCACTTCAGAAGTTGTAGAAGCTTCTTTACCTGTTATGTTTTCTAATTCATTAAACACTTTATTGACAGTACCAGAGCCAATAATAATTTGATATTGACCACCTGTTGAAAACGTTCCCTTAACGACATCCATATCATTCAATACTTTCTCATCAACTAAACTTTCATCCTTAAGAACAAGTCGTAAACGCGTAGCACAATGCGCCATTGCGTCTAGATTGTCTTCTCCTCCTATTGCATTTAATAGTTCTTCCGCAGACTTTTTATAATTCAATTAAATCCCTCCTCATTAAATGGAACCGGTACCAAAAATCTTTATCCTTATTGTAACCGGTTCCAACTAAGAATGCAATATCCTACTTTAATTATTTATTATTACATCTATGGCAACTACAACATATTACCCTACCGTTTTTAATTCTTCATCTGATATATAACTAGCATAGGACTTAATTCTTTCAATAAAATAATCTTGTAATTTTTGTATCGTTTGCTGATTTGTTTCTACGTTACCTAAATGAATTTTCCACGCTCGTGCAGGACATTCAGTGTCAAAAAATTCCTTATGCAATCTCACTGTTTCACGGTTTATAGGTAAATGATATTTGTTCAATATAAGTGCAGCCATTTTGAAACTAGCTTCTTCATTTCTCATAAATGCCTCATCATCTAAAACACCATTTATTTTAGATTGGCAACGTTCTATACCTACATAATGTGAATTAGCAAATGCGTTACCACAGTGCCATTCTATATATTCAGATGGATGAAACCAATAGCACGTATTAGCGTCTACATAGAGACATGCCCAGCCTTTCTCTAATTCATTTCTATTTATTCTGCGCTTCAACCACTCAATGTATGCTTTAGCTGTATAATTTTCAGCATCATCATGAAGTACTACGCCTAATACTTGTAATTTAGGTTCTGTGATCTTTTCTGTTTGTCTATAAAATTCAGAATAAATATGTTCCATTGTGAATCCTCCTTCGTATTTTTGAATTCATTTTAAAAATTAACTCTCTTCATTCGGAAAAATTATCCAACCTTAAAATTAAATTGTGGTAAATTTAATTTTAAGCTTTAAATCACTTTGTAAGATTTAAAATTATTTATATTTAAAGGATTAAAATTTTCAACTTTTTATAATATAATGTATTTTGTTCAATATATTTATAGCATGTTATTTTATTATCAGGAGTTGCTTTTACGATGGATAATACAACTTTATGTATTCATGAGTATTTAAACACCATTACACGCCGTTGTATCAATCAAGTGATCTTATTGTTTTCACTGAGTAATCATTTAGACATAACTTTAAATGGAAGAAAAATCTCAGCTGGAAATAACATTATTATCATTAACCATAGTGATTTATATCAAATATCGAATGCACAACAAGTAGTTGAAATATGCATACCTATTAGACATTTTATAAAATTAGAAAAACACTTTTTCAATTCCAATTATAATTTTAAATTACTAAATTCTGAACCATATTTAAAATATCAAATTTTGACAATGGCGCAACAATTAAACCAATCATTTACTATTGATACTTCTCTAATAACAGAAATTATCACGAAATTAAACAAAGAAGCCAGAGTCGAATATGATACGCCTTATATTCCAACGATAGACACTGAAAATAGTCTATTAAATAAAATTACTGAATTTATTAAAGCTAATATTTCACTACCTCTTTTATCTAAAGACGTGTCCAAATCATTCTATATCTCGGCATCTTATATTTCAATTCTGTTCAAAAAACATCTAGGCATGAGTTTTAAAAATTATATTACGAGCTTGAAAATTGCCCTTTCACTTTCCGAACTTGTTCAGAATAAGCAAACCATTTATCAGGTTTCCGAACAGTTTGGTTTTAATCATTATTCAAACTATACGCAACAATTTAAACATTTTATGCAAATGACACCAAATGAATTCAGAAAAAATGTTCAATCTAATCCTAAAATGATTGTTCAACTTGTTAATGAAGATATTAGCCAGTATCAAAGTGCTATAGATACTTATACCTCAGATAAACCGCAGACCATAAATCAAATCAACATTGAGTTAAATCAATTAACTTTTAATGATGCTATTAAATCACCTACTGTTTTTATACACGTTGATAATTTGATGGATATTGTGCAATCTGACTACAATACAAAGTTTAGCTTTAAAGATTTAACGAATGCCTATATTTTAATAAATAATAGTCGTAATTTAGCATTAGAAAATCTAAGTCTTACAGGTATGATTGACTTTATCGATGCTTTATTTTCAAATTATGTTGGTATTGCCATAAGAATTAAATCCTTAAATCAGTTTGATGTCATCGAGGATAGTATCTTTCAATTTTTAAAATATAAACCTGAGTACGTCAAACAAAATCGTGATTATAATTTCCTATTGTTACTAGATGCGACACATTTATCTCTAACAGATATTAATCGTTTATACATTAAAATCAAAAATTTCAATGTGAAGCTCAATATTAAAGTTGGCATCACAGTTGAAGGTGTCATAGAGCAGACACACTCATTAAAGAATGCGTCAAAATTATTAAATCGGTTTAATTTTGATTTTCATTTCATCGATATTGAGCAAGACAACGTACAAACATTACTTAACAAAAAAAGTACGCATTTCAATAACTCAATGAGTCATTTTGAATACTATAATAAACTCATCGAAGAAACACAAATTGATGCTTCAAAATTTGTTTATACGAAATTATCTAAAAAAGGTTTTTTACTTTATGACGGAAAACATCCCTTACAAATTACAGATTTAATGTGCCATATGCTTATCATGTTAAAAAGCGGTAGTGGCGTCGGCTATGAATTAATACGTAAAGAAAAATATGATATCGCCTTAATGAATAACCATGGTATTTATGAACCATTAATGTACTTATATCAATTTGTTAAACCTTTCATTAGTAAATATACAGCCATTCACCAAAACTATATTATTCTGCATGAAGATCATTCTATTCATCTTTTATTGTTTAACGCACCATATCAAAGATCATCAACACAAGATGTTCAAAAATTCATTTTAAAAGAAAAACATCTACCAGCTAAAACAACGTTGTTCATTCAAACATTGAACAGAGAGCATGGATTTGTTGATTATGCATTACCTTCTTCATTTAATGACACTTATATTGAAAGATCATTATTACGCTATATTGAAGATTCCACAATTCCTAAAGCTGAAATAAGACACTTCTCTCGTTCAGATTCACCATTATACTTCACTTTACATCATGATGAATTGAAATATATACGTATTTTACCATCTTAGAATCACACTAATGTTAAACTTAACTTAATTTACATCCCAATGAATCTGTACAATTATAGATTATTAACATGGTATCTGAATCATTTCATTTTGAATGGCAATGTTATAGAATGTTATTTGTAACAGAAACAAATAGTTTGAAAAGGAGCGTTGCACATTGAAAAATAGTAAAGTATTTGCTATATCGTTAAGTGTAATCATGTTAGTTATAGCTGTTGTATTGATTATAATGATGTTCACAAGTGGACAAAAAGAAACTTATTACGGATATATGAAAGATGCTACGACAGCTGATAAAGTCATAAGTGAAAAAGATCATAAAATTGAGAAGAATGTTAAGTTACCATCAAAGTCTGATTTTTCACCTAAAAAAGGAGACTTTGTTAAATTAGTAAAAGCTGACGGTGACGACACTTATAGTAAGATGGAAGTTGTAGATCATGACGATATTCCACATGGCTTAATGATGAAAATCCATGATATGGGCGGCATGAAGGGTATGTAAATATATTTTCCACATATCAAATTCGATATACTAAAATAGCTATGAAGAAATCTATAGTAGTAGATTTTTTCATAGCTATTTTTACATTTATAGAAATATGTCTCGTTCAAACTAATTATAAAAGCGTGAGAAGTAAAGTCAGTTTAGGAACTAAATGGTTTTCCACAACCGCTTTTTATAATTAAATCGATTTTAAATATGCTTGTCCTTTTTCTTTATCATAAGCATTCTCCCATTTTGCTATAACAATTGTAGACAATGCATTCCCCATGACATTTACGCATGTTCTAACCATATCTAATATACGGTCAACACCTATAATTAACGCAAGTCCTTCTGCTGGTAAGCCCATAGATGTCAATGTTGTTATCAATACAACTATAGAAACCCCTGGTACACCTGCCATACCTTTAGACGCTACCATCAAAGTAACCATCAACATGATTTGCTGCCCTATGGACATATCGATACCATACATTTGTGCTACAAATAATGCTGCAATTGATTGATATAATGCTGATCCATCTAAGTTAAATGTATAGCCGATTGGTACGACAAAAGAGGTAATGTCTTTCGGTGAGCCAAAGCGTTCCATTTTTTGCATTATAATAGGTAGCACTGATTCAGAACTAGAAGTTGAAAAAGCTAAGATTAATTCGTTTTTCAAGATTTTCATTAAAGCAAAAATACTGACACCACATATTTTTGCAACAATGCCTAATATGACTACTACAAAAAATATCATAGCGCCTATAACAACTAATAATAATTTTAACAATGGAATTAGTGCTGATGCACCAAACGTCATAATCGTTGTACAAATAAACGCAAACACACCAATAGGTGCAAGTTTAAGTATCTTGTTTATCATCCAAAAAACAGCTTCTAATGTACCTGATAAAAAGAGTTTTACAGGTTTAGCTTTTTGACCTATTGTCGATAAAGCAATACCAAAAAATACTGCAAAGAATATAATTGGTAACAATTCACCACTTGTCAAAGCTTCAAAAATATTGGTCGGTACAATATTGACAATCGTATCTATAAAATGGTTGCCATATGTAGATTGTTCTGCAGCTTTTGCTGAACTTTCATAATGACTTATATCCCCTTTAGGTAACTTATTTGGATCTAAGCCTGCGCCTGGTTTAAAAATATTAGCAAATATAATGCCTAATCCAATAGCAATTGTTGTTATAATTTCAAAATAAAGAATTGTTTTAAAACCATAACGACCCACTGTTTTAGATTCACCAACATTAGAAATAGATAAAGCTAGTGAACAAAATACTACTGGTATCACTATCATTTTTATTAAATTTAAAAAGATGTCCCCAAATGGTTTAATATAATTAGCAACGTCACTATGACCATAGAGCAATAAACCTACTATGACACCTAATACCAAAGCAATCATAACTTGCATTGGTAAACTTATTTTCTTAAATATTGTCATGATGTTTCTCCCCTTTTATAATATCGACTAATTATACCAAATTAAATCTTTTTTACACATCTATTTTTTCTACATTTTAAAACTTTATACACTTAAAATAACTTAATTCATTTTTAATTATTATTTAAGTTACATAATTAAACCTTTACGACAATCAATACAAAGGCTTTAACAATAACATGTTTTTTTCTTAACTTTAACTCTTTTTAGTATATATAGTAATTATGCGATTGAATTGAAATTTTTCTATTTAATTTTATATTTGAGTAACATAAAAAATCATACTTCTTATATATTTAAAAACCAGAAATTCTAACAAAACAGTATATTTACAAAAAAGACGAATCCATAATAAATGGATTCGTCTTTTTTAAATATTAACTTTTAAGCGTGCTTGATAATCTACAGAAGTAACTCATATAATCATTTGATTTCTGTGTTATTCCTATTTTTAAAGGCTTTCATACTTCAGCTATTTTATGAGCTAATCCTTAGGTTTGTAATCTTGTTTAAATGCATTGTGCTTCGCATCTTTAACATTTTTATTCGTTTCACTATCAAAACCTTGAACTAATATGCCTTTATAAGTACTAATCGGTTGAACAACATAAGTGTATTTTGGATCATCCTTAAACTCTACTTTTTTATAATACAATCCTTTTTTGGCACTATAAAGTGTCTTTTCTGTCTTAATTTTTTCTGTTAAATGCTTTTCGTCCATATAATGGTCAACTAAGTCCAAATTTTTATGACCTTGATACGTTCTCATACCAAAGAAAAATACGATAGCAATAATCAGTGATATGACCAATAGCCCTATGATTTTTAAAAATGTTTTCATCATTAAACTCCTTTTATTAAAACATAACCTTCTATAAACAATGATTAATCATAATTGTTGTAACTTTTTTATACATAAAACGATATGTATATATTAAAATCCATAATGTTATTATTATGACTGATTACAATTCATTAATAAAGTATTAAAGCACTTTTGTAACAAAATCTTCTTAAATTCATTACTCATTATAAGTAAATTACGCCCTGTCATTTGTTAAGAATAAATCCTATCAAATGAGTTGGTTTTCTATATATTGTTTTGCATTATGTATTATATATAAAATATTATAACGAGAGAGTAAAAGAGGCGCACAACTGTTGCTTGACAATAGACAACGTTCATAATAAGGTTAACTTTCATAAGGGGTGATTTATAATGGAGGAAAAAGACAACACGTTAGAACGACAACTATGTTTTCTTTTTTATGTTTCTTCTAAAGAGATAATTAAGAAATATACATCTTATTTAAAAGAATTCGATTTAACATATACAGGCTACATTGTTTTATTGGCAATCGGAGTGGAAGAAAAATTAAATATTAAAACACTAGGTGCACGTGTTTTTCTAGATTCAGGTACACTTACACCATTATTAAAAAAACTAGAGAAAAAAGGTTACGTGACTAGAACACGTGAAATTGATGATGAGCGCAATTTACAAATAGCGCTTACAACAAAAGGTAAAGATATTAAAGAACCACTTTCTAATATATCTAAACAAGTCTTTAGCGAATTTGATATGGAAGTTGATGAAGCGATTGACTTAAAAGAAACATTACAAAATTTTGTTAACAAGCATTTCCAACAAAATATTTAATTTACGATGGATAAGTTAAAGTTAGAAGTACATTTTATAATTATTTTTGACTTTACTTATCTTTTTTTAACTACCACTGTATTTCACTATTTTTGCCATATGTAGTTGTATAAATCTATTTACATATATTTATTTAATGAACGCCCTATTACAAGTGGTGTTTTTTTATGTCTAATGCTTTGACTTTGACTTTCTTTGACTATAGTATTATACTGTAGTTGTAAGGTTAAAGGAGAGGTGATTAGAGATGATACAAAATACCAGTAATCTTCCACAAGATTTATTAGAAAGTTTATTATCAGATCATCATGAATTCAAAGTAAACGTTTATCAGTCAGATAATCAATACACAGTTGAAGCTGAGCTCCCTGGTTATCAAAAAGAACATATTTCAATCAATTATGAAGATAAAACACTAACAATTACTGCAAAACATTCAGATGCACAGCAAGATGAGATGACATATCTTATCAAAGAGCGTAGTACTGATGAACAAAGCAGACAATTTATATTCAAAAACATCGATACAAATGCTATTAAAGCCACAATGGATGATGGCATTTTATCTGTTATGCTACCAATCAAACAAACAAAAACACAAATTTCAATAGACTAAATTTTTATAAAATAATATTTAAAGGAGAGATGTACGATGGCTTTTGATATGAGACCGTTTAACAATTCATTTTTTGAAGGAAATCCTGGAGATTTATTTAAAGATTTTGGACGTCAGTTTTTTGAGCAATTCCCAGATAGTACAAGCATTAAATCAGACGTAAAAGAACTAGATAATGCCTATGTCGTGGAAGCTGAACTCCCTGGTTTTCAAAAAGAAAATATTAGTTTACAGTTTGAAAACAATGTTTTAACTATTGAAGGAAAACAAGTTATTGAAAACAATGAGGAAGATGAAGCAGGTCGTCTAATTCATCAAGAACGTAGTACGAGCAACGTCAAACGTCAATACCCATTTGAAAATGTTGATGAAAATGCTATTAAAGCTTTATATGAGAATGGCATGTTAAATGTAACATTACCTAAAAAAACACAAGAAGAACGTTCTTCATCTAATATTCAAATAGACTAACGATAATGAACGTTTACACGAGTTAATTTTTATAGTAAAAATCATAACGGTAGAGTCACTTTATTGGTGACTCTACCGTTTTTCTTTATGTTGATTTATTGGGTTTCCCCTACCTACACATAGGCTAATAAGTAAGTACATATAAGCATATTAGAAAACCCATCTCCAAAATTTATGGAAATGGGCAATAACTTTATTTAGCTTATTGGTAGTTTAGACAGCTAGATTTCTATTTTCGGATTCCTCTACGCGCATTAAGTGATCAACAATACCGGTATAAAATTGTTCTAATTCTTCACCAGTGCGTTTATAATCTGTAGGATCCATACCAACAAAATCCATATGATCCCAATCCTTTTTAACTGGTAAGACTTGCCAAATACCTTTTTCATTAGCTGAACTAATATCTGTTACATTTTTATAGGCTTGTCCATTTGGATATAAGGCTGAAATAGTAGGTACAATACCATCATTTAATCTCAATTGCTGATTCTTATCTTTACCAATGATCCGACTTGTTAAATCCATTAGTGGATATTGTCTAATATTTGGAACATGTTTGCCAGATAATGTTGCATGTGAAGCTTCCCCAGCATATGACGTATAAACAATATTAGGATTCAGTGAGGTATTTTGATTTAATTGTTCCGAACCTTCGGCTGTTAAGTCAGTTAATGCATTATCCTTTGTATCCCATAAAGGACTATTCTTTATACGTTTTGAGTATTCGATATAACTTTCATTTGGATGCTGTTTGAATCCCCATTGACTAAAACCTAAATCTAAATTTGAAAAACGATTACCGCTGACTTTACCAATATCATTTAGTATTTTTTTCGCAAAGTCACGATTACCTAAATTATCAGATGCGGCCGAACCATTATGAGGTGTTACTAAAGTGGTTATAGAAGATATCATATTATCCTTTTGCTCTTTGAAAAGTGGTGAAATCTCTCCACCATGTTCCTTTTGATAAGCTATTTCTTCGGGACTACCGTAACGTAACATTTGTTCAAGTAGACGAATGGTTTGACCACCCATGCTATGTCCAATCAAATGTATTTTTTGACCAGGTTGCCAATTGGGCATAATGCCTTCATAAGTTCTTCCATATCGGTGATGTCCATATTTTTCAGCATGTGCTTGACCATAATCTACACGACCGCCTTTGATATAATAATAAAGCTCCGTTTCTCTATCATGGTTACTACTGAAAGTACCAACTGTAGCTTCATGTACTTCATACCCTGACTTTTCAAATTGCTCTTTGATATGGAATTTATCCTCACCCAATAATTAGGGTAAAAAACAGGTCTATTTTCACCTACGCCACCAAAGAAACCGTGTACTAAAATCAGCGGGTATTTGTTTTTATATTCACCTTGTTTTGCAGTTTTTGAATCTTTAAGTAACTTATCCGCTTCTACTTCTTCAGCATCAGCACGTTTTCGAGGTGTAGCTGTTTCATTTTCAACTTTATCTTTTGCTTTATAAGGACTATCTTTCGCGTTTGGATCTAAATCTACTTTTTCTGTATCAAATTTTGTTTTTGTTTTTAAATTATTCTTATCACCATTATTTTCTATACGTTGTGGTTCTTGTGTTATTTCATCTTCTGTGAGGCTTTGATGGTCTTGTTGCTCATTTTTTGTGTCTTCTTTTGAATTAATATCAGGCGCAGTTTCTGGTTTAGCTTTATCTTCTGGTGAAGTTGGATTCGCTTTTACGTCTGCTTAATCATCTACTTTTTCATTTTTAACATTTGATGTTTCTGTTGAATCTTCTTGAGTTTCAACTTCCGATGATTGACGTTTTTCTTTTTGTTCATCACTTAAATTAGATGAACTTGCTTAATGGTCTATCTCACTATCATTTTCATCAGCCGTTGATTGTTTATCTGCTGTATTTTCATTTAGTTTACCTGTATCAACTTTATTATCTGATGAATGCTTATCAGATGCATTAGGAGTACCCTGTTCATCATCTTTTGCTTGATTTTGTTCTATTGATGGATTAAATTCTGTTTTTTCTGAATTTTCATCTTCTACTTTATTGCTATCTTCTTTCTTTTCTTGATTATCATTGTTTTGGTTTGATTCAGGAATTTTTTCCGTCTTTATATCTTCGGTCGAATTTTCTTGTTTAATTGGTGGTTGTTGAGATTTAGACTCTACTTTTGTAGACGTATTTGAGCTATCATTGTTAGCTTGTGATTGGTTTGTATTTTGAGGTTCATCTTGTGGTTGTGCTTGAAGATTTTTTGTTTGGTCATCCGTTGATTTGACATCAGTAGCATTACTTGCGTTTTCATTTGTAACTGACGGCGATATTGCACGATTTGACTCGTCTTTCGCTGAAGTTTGTTCATTCTTTAATTCATTACTTGAAGATTCACTTGCAAATGACACATTTCCGCTAGCAATAAAAAATGTAGCCGCTAATACAGATACTGTGCCGATAGAATATTTTCTTATACTGAATCTTTGCCTCGAATTACCATTTTTTTGGATATTGTTTTTCTTCAAAAAATCACCTCTAAATTATTTTTTGTGAAACTACATCCTTTGTTAATAATTTCTGCAAAAATTATAAATAACTGTATATATATAAGACAACTTATTTTATATTGAAGTAAATTAATTTCTATTATTAATACATTTCTTTAATGCATAATTTATTAAAATCTCATTTAAAAAGCAACTTTTGTATAGTTAAATGTAATTGCTAATCATTGGAAAAATTAAGGTTTATTTCTTTATAAAATTAAAAGTAAACCTAAATGCGATTTCGATATCATTTGTTGTGTTTATCAGTTTTATCTTATATAAAATCATCAAAAAAGGAATCCTCTTATTCAACTAATAAAAGGATTCCCTGACTCATATATTTATTAATGGAATGGTGGTTTTCCCAACACATCTTCATCAAATCTTTCTGGTATAAGTACTTTTCTCATGATAACACCTAAATCGCCATCTTCACTTTCATGTTCATTATAAATTTCATATCCACGTTTTTTATAAATATCTAGAAGCCACGGGTGTTTACGGGCTGAGGTACCTAAAGTTACAGCTGGTACTTTAAGTGTATCTCGTAAAAATGTTTCTTCTACATATTTTAACAATTTACTACCTATCCCTTTACCATCATATGAAGGCTTAGTTGCAAACCACCACACAAATGGATATATGGAAATACGTCGTTTACTTTCCCATGGAAAACGCACTGTTATAGTTGAAATGATTTCTTTATCATCTTCTAATACAAATGTAGTATTTTTTGTTAGATTATCTTTTACCAAAGCTAAATCAGCATTGACAGATGGCCAATCAATTCCCAATTCTCTTAATGGTGTAAAAGCCTCATGCATAAGTTGTTGTAGCGCTTCTGCATCTGACTCTGTTGCAATTCTTATATTGTAATCAGACATGTTGTCACTCCTATCATTCCCAAGCTTATTAAGTCATTAAAATAAAATGATTTTCATAAAACTTATTTTTAAATTATATAAATACAATATGTCTTCTTTATAATCGAGTCAATTGATATGTTTTAGAATATAGATCCAATACTTACGTGAAGGCAAAACAATCACACTTTGCTATCATGTTTTCGTGAATCTACGTCAACATTAATTGCTGTTTATAGCGTCACAAGTGTTAAAGCTATTGTGTATACATTATGTATTTGTAAATCAATCAGTTATAGCACTATTGATTAAATTTTAGAGATACTAACTGTTTTCATAGATGCTCATTTTATGATTTACTATGCCAACTATCTCTTCTACCATTCAAATATGCATAAACTAACCCTACGAAAATACCTCCACCGATAAAATTACCAATAAACGCGCAGACAATATTTTTCAATACATGTAACCATGCTACCGCGTCGAAATCATAAAAAACCATACCTGAATACAACCCAGCATTAAACACAACATGCTCGTATCCCATAAATACAAATACAATCACTCCACAAGCGATGAAAAATGCTTTGGATAAACCATCTTTAAATTGAATTGATACATAGATGCCGATATTAATAAAGAAATTACAAAAAATCGCTTTTACTAAAATCGCATACCAACTACTATCAATGGTTTTGCCGTCGACCATACTAGTTAAGCTACTGATCATTTCTGGTGTCATAATAGGTGTAAATTTCATTAATGCAAAAAGTATAAAACCACCGATTATATTAAATAAGAAACAAACCAACATAATACCTAACGCTTTATTCATACCAATGATTTTATAATACCATCCCACTGTCAGATACATAAAATTACTAGTTAATAATTCTGAATTAGTTAACACAATCAACACCAATGCTAAACTAAAAGAAATGGCGCCCATCAGATTCACTAAACCTTCATTCGTTCCTGCAAATTGTGTTTTGATACCTAGCATAAATACTGTAACAATAGCTAATAGAAATCCTGACATAATGGATTTTAGTGCATAGCGTTCTGGAGTTTGGCTAAACATGACTTCTTTCATTTGTACTTGATTATTAATATTTTCAATTGTTTCTTTTGACGTATATGTATCGTTTATAGACTTGCCATTATCAACCATAAATCATTCGCACCCCTTATAAATTTTTAAAAAATCAAATTTTGCTAACAATATTATTATAAGAGTTTATACCTATACTTAATAGTCGTTTTAGAACATTTTATTAAATTAATACATTGCACGTTTAAATAATATATCGTAAACTCTACTTGTAACTAAAATTTACACAAGCACTAGCAAAAGGAGTCTTAATCTTGAACACTCAATTTTCTGTGTCCATACACATTCTTACACTATTAGCCACTGAAAAAGAACCAGTGTCTAGTCAATATATAGCAGATAGCATCAACAGTAATGCCACACTAGTTCGTAAAATATGTCGTTATTTAAGAGAAGGTCATTATATTCAAAGTAGTCAAGGTATCTCGGGATACAGTCTATCTTCTTCCGCAAATGAGATTCACTTAGGCGACCTATACCAGCTTATCTTTTCAGAAACAATGCATTTCGCAAAAATTCATAAAGATACCAATCAACATTGTCATGTAGGTAAAAATATTAGCCATGCGCTAGATGAAATTTATAGTGAAGTTGATACAACCATAATTAATAAACTAAACACGTATACAATCCAATCGGTCATTGATCATTTTTAAAAATGCTTACGTAACTTACTTTTTAATGGGTTATACACCATGGAGAATCATTGATATTATTTCATTTACAACTGGAGAAATGAAAAAACGTTATGGTCTCATTTATGTAGATAGAGATAATGAAGGACATGGTACTTTAGAACGTAAGAAAAAAGCTTCCTTTGATTGGTACCGTAATGTGATTAAAACAAATGGTGAGTTCCTCAATCAATATGATAAATAAAATAGCCTGAGACAAAATAGATGTCTCAGGCTGTTTTCAATTAGGCAGTAGATGACTGAATTAAAATATAAAGACTCACTTGTTTAAAGAAATGATTTTTCCATTCCCATGGAAACGAGACGCTCTAATGCATAAGCCAAAGCCTATATACCACATGAAATTTCTAGAAAGACATATACATGAGCATTAGTTCAGGTGAACCTTTATACAAGTCATCGTTGCCTTGATTGCATAGGTGGGAGTACGAAATCTCTATTAGAAAATTTGATTTCTGCCCCTCCCCTTTTTGGTTAAACAACTATAGTATTATTGTTTAAATTTACTTAAAAAATGTAGACCATAGGCAAAAATACCATATCCAGCTAATGTACGTAAGAACCATTTAAATGTATGACTACTTAAGGTTTTTTCATTTAATAATAGTGTAGGAATTAATGTACTAAATGAATACAAACCAAGTACTTTCATGTAACGTTTATTCAATACACACACCTCTTTTCAATACTATTATATCGAAAAACGCTAAATGATTACTATGCCAATTCCAACATTTTTTTGAAGTTTTACTGTTATAAAGTTTCTAATAATGTCTCTAAGTTATCAAACGTACTATTCATACCTTCTTCGACACCCATATCTAATAATTGTTGTGCCGCTTTAGGGTCGGGTAATACAGCAACTGAAGTAAGCTTTGCTACACCATTATCGTTATCTTCAATATGAATCGTATTGTGCATACCAGCCATTTTTTGATCAATATTACCATCTTTATCTGCAAAATAATCATTATAATCAATCAGCGTGGGTTGTATCACTTCGTTATATTGCGTTACAGTATAGCTCGTACCTTGTGGTGCGCGTATAGCAAAAAAGGCATTCCCACCCGTTTGTACATCAAATTCATACACTTCTGTAGTGGCACCTTGTGGGTGAAACCATTTTTCAAATAAATTTTGGTCTGTATATGCTTTAAAAATTTGTTCTACAGTAGCTTTAAATTCCCTCGTAAATATGATGTTATTTTCTACAATTTTTACACTCATTTATGATTCTCCTTCATTCATTATTATATATGATGTTATTGATTTAACTTTGGCATCTTTACGGTGACTTGTAAATTCAAACATATCAGCAAAATAAATCGTTGTACCATTTTCCAAAATCTGCGTACCATGCAATGCACCAGATTTACCGTGACTTATATTCATTTTCACATCTATGGATACAATAGTTTCTTTGTGGTCTTCAAGCTCTTGATAAAATGCGTCAAATCCAGTTAATTGAAATGCGTCTACTACTTCCCATTTAAAGTCCTCTGCAACGATCGCTTGCAATTTGTCTTTATCCACAAGTGCTGAGCCAATTAAAAAATCTAGCATGACTCTTCTCTTAGGTGCGTTATCACATTTCAAATCACCAGTTAAGTGAAATGGCACATCAAATCCAATATCCTCTTTAAAATTCATGTTATGTTTTTTCAAGTTATCTTCCAATATATCCATTGCTTTCGGTCCTACACCATGTATTGCTAATAATGTCGTTCTATCATATCCAGCAACATCTTCTAATGTTTTTACCCCTATATGGTGTAATGCATTCGTCGCTGGTTTCCCTATTTTAGGTAAATCTATCGTCATTTTATCAACCCCTTCTTTTTAATAACTATACCCAATTTAAAAAGTGATTAATGTTTAAACAACTATCTTTTATTGAAAGATAGTTGACCTTAATCAAAATTTATACTATCTTTTATTATAAGATAGTGAAAAGAGGGATTATATGTCAATATCTGATCAAATGATGAAAGGATTGTTAGATGGAGCTATTTTAGGTTTAATTGCACAAGGCGAAACATATGGCTATGAAATATTAGACAAATTAAAATCACAACAATTTCCAGAAATCAGTGATGGCAGTATTTATCCAGTATTATTACGCTTAAATAAAAAAGGTTATGTTACAAGTGTTTCTAAAAAATCGATGACTGGTGGACCTAAACGTAAATATTACTCAATTACTGATACTGGTAAAAATGAATTAAATCAATTTAAAGCAAATTGGCATTATTTGAATAATGGTATGAATAATTTGATGAGGAGTGTAAACGATGTTAACTAAAAAAGCTGAAGATTTTTTACTAAAGCTGCGTATCGAATTATTATTTCGTGGTAAAAACGAAAAAGATGTTAACGCGATTGAAGAAGAATTACGTGACCATATTACCACTGCTGAAGCACAAAACGAAAATGTCGATGACTTATTGAATACACCTATAAAAAACTATGCCGACACATTTTCAAAGGAACTAAATTTAACACAAGGTATTTATAAATATATATTTTATTTCATTTCTTTCATGATTATTATGGTAGTCATTCCTAGGATGCTTGATAACTCATTTTAACTAACGTTAGCGCTCATGCTTTATATACTATTTATATTTATAGGTTCTTTCGTACTTATATTATTTGTCATTAAAAAATTAATTATGACATGGGGAGATAGTAAAAAGACTTATATTGCTGTTGGTTTTTCATCAGCTATCGTCTTCGGTATTTATATATTAAGTGAGTATTTATTACGACATTATCCAATATTTATTTTTTGGTCACCTAATCAAACTACTAATTTTATTATTGGCATAATACTTTTATTACTAACAATGGCCATTTGCTTGCTATTAAAGAAAAAATATTTTGCTGGTCTTATTTTAATCTTATGTCTGCCTAACATAATAAGCCGGATATTTACTGGCGGCGATTACTCTAATAAAAATTTCTTAATCATTTCATCTATTGTATTAACAATTATCTCTTTATCTTTCATTGCTTATATTGTTGTACAATATTATCGTGACAAAAAATCAACCGACAATAATTAAATATAAAAAGCTACTCGATTAACAATTTGTTTCAAATATAGACCAAGCTACTGCATTAATTTTGTGTTAGTTTGGTCTATTTTTATATCGTTTGCGTAATTCAATGTAATAAACATTACGGCTTTTTAATTTAGATATTCTCATGTTTTTAATGTATTGGCATTTATTTGGACCGACTCCTACGGGAAAAGCACTAGCCGAAGACTACAGGTTATGGCAGTGCCAACGGAAAGCGTGCACAAAAAAACTGCCGACAAAGCCAAAGACTTTGTCGGCAGTCTGAACCTACTCGATAATCTAGTAGTTTTTTATATAGTTTAGTCTTCTAATGCGAATTCTAAACTCACTTGGAATTTCACATCTTTACCAATCATTACGCCACCAGTTTCAAGTGCTTGGTTGAACGTGATACCATATTTTTCGCGGTTAATTGAACCGTTAACAATAAATCCAACCGTTGTTGCACCGTTCATTGGGTTTTTACTTTGGCCTTCATATGATAAGTCAAAAGTTTCTTCATTCGTTTCGCCTTTAATTGTTACATTACCTGTGATTGATTTTTCATCTACTTTAGTAATTTCAAATTTGATTTCTGGATTATTTTCTACATCTAAGAAATCTCCACTACGTAAATGCGCATCACGATCATCTACACGTGTATCAATAGAGCTCGCATTAATTGTAAAATCACCTTTAATTGTACTTAAATCATTAATGTCGCCATCAATATTTGCATCAAACTCTGTAAATCTACCTTTAATATTTGAAATCATTAAATGTTTTACTGAAAATTCTACTACTGAATGTGCTGCATCGAAATTAAATTTTGTCATTATCACTATACCTCCAAAGTATTATAAGTTTTGTTGATACATTTATTATACCAAGTATATAAAATACATCAAACAAAAAGCTTAAATATTTTCTTCTAAATTCATTATTCCCATTTCTGAATAAAGTATTCATTTGAAGATTCAAACAATTGTGAAGGTTTATTGAAAATTATCATTCTTAATGAGCTAACATTTCCTCTTTAATTTCCTCGCTATTTAACGAATTTGGATAATATGTTGGCCAATTATCTAATTCTTTTAAAATCTTATCTTTATTATTGCCCATAAAAATATGGAAATGTGCAGCTTTTTTCGGTGCAATATTATGATCACTGAACTGTACATATTTAGGTAAATGACTATTTTGATCTACTAATTTAAAAGTATATCTCACACCTCTGTTACCTTTTTCATATTTTAAAATATCTTTGCCATCATATACATATTTCCCAGTTTCTTTTTTACCATCTTTTTCAAACGTTATTGTATCGTTTGAAATAGTAATATGACTTATATCTGTTTTATAACCTTTTTCATAATATGACTTATATGCTTTAGCAGACATGGAATCATCATCTTCTGCTTTATGTTCCATAACTTCATCCAAAGTACCATCTTTTAAGTAAGGATAAACTGATTGCCAGTTGCCTTTATAATCACCCAATGTTCTATCTTTAACTTGGCTATCTTTAAAATAACCGTCAGAAATCGCTTTATCATATTTACTCTGTTCCTTATCGTCTTCAGTTTGAATAGAATCACTCAATGCTTTATCCATATTTGTAATATTTTTCTTCATCAATGATTGATAACTCAACTTATGATCTTGTTGCTGCGATTTATTTAAAGATCCCATATTATAAAATTTTAAAGGTTTTGCCTCTGTTTCTTTACGTATTGTGTCTGTCACTTTATTTGATACATTATCTTCATAAAAAATGTATTTAGCTCCAGAATCTTTAATTTCTTTCACAATGTTCGACAATGATTTTTGTGAAGGATCTTCAGCATTCATATTTTGTACACCTTTTTGAACAAAATCATATCTTTCTGCAAGATATCCAATAGATTCATGAGATATAAATATCGTATTACCTTCTTTATTTTCAGTAATAGATTTCAAATCTTTATCTATTGCTATTAAATCTTTATTTAATTTTTCATAGTTTTTTTCATATGTTTTCTTGTGTTTAGGATCCTTCTTAATTAGTTCATCTTTAATCTCTTTAGCAAATGTCTGATCAAATTTAGGATCTAACCAAACATGAGGATCGTATCCGCCATGATGGTGATGTTCATCATGGTCATGTCCTTCTTCCTCATGACTATGTTGGTCCGTAAGCAATTGAGATTTATCTAATTTATCTTCAAGTGCTAATTTTTTATCATCTTTTTTAATTGTACTTGCTACTTTTTTAGCAACTGGATCTAAATTATCACCAGTATATAGAAATAAGTCGGCTTTTGATGCATTAATTATATCTTTTTGTGTAGGTTCGTAATTATGTAAATCTGTTCCAGCTGGGTAGATAGAATTCACCTCTACGTGTTTACCACCTATTTGTTCAGCAAATGACTTCAAAGGGAAAACAGTTGTATTTATTTTTATTTTTTCATTCGATTTTGTATTATCGGACTCTCCTTTTCCACAACCGGCTAGAACTACCATGAATGCCAGAACCATAATACTAATGTATGTAATTTGTTTCAATTTTAAAACCTCCTAAATAGTAATTGTTACGATTTATAATTATATGCTTTCTTCCTCATAAAAACAATACTAAATATAAAATTTTCGTAATTATTACGATTTAATGCCGAGAAAAAACACAGACAAGTAAAATCAAAAATGTGATTATACTTGTCTGTGCTCATTTCAACTTTTAGTTAAATTTCTACTCTTTTTCTAATATTTTTTTGTAATTCTCAAAATCATAAGGATCTTCTACTTTTTGGCCATGGACGAAAACAGTAGGCGCTGTTTCAATATGGTTATCTTTATATTGCTTTTGATCCTTTTTTGCAGCTACCCAAGATTTACTGTTTTCTTGTTTATAGTCGTCTTTGATTTCTTTTTTAAGCGTCGTATTAATTTTAAGTTTATCTATTTGTTGATCAACTATTTGATTTGTAATCCATGCTTTTTCTGAATTAGGTTGTTGTTTAAACATTAATTCTTGAAATTTTAAATATTGTTCTGGTGCTAGCCTTTGTACAGCATGACCTGCTCTTGAACCAATAATAGAATCATCACCTAAAAATGCCATATTAACAAATTGATAGTCCACTTTATCTGTATCAATATAGTGCTTTTTCAATTTTGGCATTACATTTTTTTCGACTTTTTTACAATATGGGCACTTAAAATCTCCATACTCAATAATCTTTATTTTCCCATCAGACGTTGTTTTATCATCTTTATGTGTATCTTCTGGGTTGGTACAAGCAGTTGCTAATACAAGTGTAAGCACTAGCACGATTGATAACCATGCTTTTTTCATTTATTACACCTCAATTTCATTTACTCGTTATTCGTCTAAATCCATATTTTCTTCTTTATAGTCTGGGTCATGTTTCTGTATATAGCCTTTTGAATTAAAATCTTTTTTAAATGTTGTTTTACCATCTTTATATTCATAAGCATAATAATGAATCTCTTCATCATTCTTAATAGGTTTATAGGCAATGATTACAAATTTGCCTTTTTCATATACATATATATTGGCATCTTTTTTGTCAAATTTGCGTTCAATATCACCTTTGTGTTGTTCTGCAAGTTTTTTCTGATAATGTTGTTGTTTATTTACTGCTTTATCTATTTTATCTGCATATTTACCACTACTACACCCAGCA
Source organism: Staphylococcus sp. Y174-1 (assembly GCF_049897865.1). Lineage (NCBI taxonomy): Bacteria > Bacillati > Bacillota > Bacilli > Caryophanales > Staphylococcaceae > Staphylococcus > Staphylococcus sp. Y174-1. Next base: position 231,166 of record NZ_JAFCXB010000002.1, read on the forward strand.
ATCATTAATGTAGAGATGACAATTAGCGTTATAATCTTTTTCATACTTTATTTCACTCCTAAAACAATCCTCTTTTTAAATTAAATACTTTGATATACATTATAACCGTAAGTAATATCATACACTGAATTAGCAAAATGTACTATAGTATTTTTAAAGTATATAGCCTACCAATGTGATACACTATTTAATAAAAATATTTTTAATATTACAATCTGTTTTTTTGTAAAACATGGTATTTAATAGTAAATTTGGTATACTACTTATAAGTTGTCCAACTCAATTTCAAAATAAACGTTGCCATTTAAGGAGGCAAAATATATGTTCTTTGTGAATCTTACCCCTGAAGAATTCCAAACATTCACACAAAATCACTTTTCACATTACACACAATCACGTGTTAATTATGAAGCTCAATACAATGCACACTTGTTAGGTGTTAAAGACGACAATGGCGAAGTCATTGCTGCTGGTATGTTTACAGAAGCACGCGCGCTAAAATTCTTTAAATATTTTTATAGTCAACGTGGACCTATCTTAGACTATACCAATTTGTCACTAGTTGATTTTTACTTTAGCGAATTAACAAAATATCTTAAACAACATAATTGCCTATACGTATTACTTGATCCATATATCTTAGAAAACTTGAGAAATGCTGATGGCGAAATCAAGAAATCTTACGATAATCGTATGCTTATAAGCACTTTAGAAAAACTAGGTTATAAACATCAAGGTTATCCTGTAGGTTATTCAAAAACGAGCCAAATACGTTGGCTATCTGTCTTAGATTTAAAAGACAAATCAGAACAACAATTACTTAAAGAAATGGATTACCAAACGCGACGTAATATCAAACGTACTGAAGAAATGGGCGTTAAAGTACGTCAACTTCCTATAGAAGAAACCAATCGCTTTTTCAAACTATTTAAGATGGCTGAAGAAAAACATGGCTTCAGCTTCCGTGACGAACCATACTTTGAACAATTACAAAAAGATTATCAGAGCTTTGCTTCAATACAATTAGCATATATTGATTTAAGCGAATACGTTAACGGCCTTAAACAAAAACTAGACACATTAAATCATCAAATGAAAGACGTGGAAGCTGCATTACAAGAAAGTCCAAATTCTAAAAAACAAAAAACGAAACAAACACAACTTAATCAACAAATTGTCAGTACACAACGCAAAATTGATGATACTAATAAGACAATTACGACGGATGGCCCAGTCTTAGACTTAGCAGCTGCTATCTATATTTATAATGATTATGAAGTATATTATTTATCTAGTGGTTCTAATCCAGACTATAATGCCTTTATGGGTGCTTATAAGCTGCAATGGGAAATGATTAAATTTGCAAAGAATCACAATATCGATCGTTATAATTTTTACGGGATCACTGGTGACTTTAGTGAAGACGCCATTGATTATGGCGTTCAACAGTTCAAAAAAGGCTTCAATGCAGATGTTGAAGAATATATTGGAGATTTTGTTAAGCCAATCAAACCATTACTCTACAAACTAGGAAAACGAATTGGAAAATTATAGCCTCATTGTGTAACTATGAAATAAAAAAAGGTTTAGGACATGTTTTGATGTCCTAAACCTTTTTTCATGTACTAAGTTATGCTTTTACAAAATACATTTCTCTATTATGGAACTAAATGTATTTCAATTGCTAATGCACCCAAATGAAGTTCGTCAGTTTGATTATATATTTGATAGATAGATGCTAATTTTTGAGATAATTGCATCTCATCACTAAAACCTACTTCTTTATTTGAATAATGTTGTAGTAATGCTTGGAACGAATCGTACACTTTAACATTATCCACTTTCACCTTCACTTGTTCACCTGTTGCTAAATTAGTAAATTCTATGAAATCGCCTATTTGCACTGCTTGTCTTTTCTCATCATTCAATCTAACTTCTACAGTTTTTGTACTATTACTTACTAACCGAAATGGTTCTTCATATAAGCCCATCGAATGTTCTATAAAGCCTTTCACCCTTTTCCTATAAATCTTATGATGTAACATTAAAAATACCATAATCCTGTCATTTAAAACACTAAATTCGTCTTGCTCGATAATAATATAAAAACTGTCGGCAACATACACGCTGCAGACAGTTTCGGTCTTTTAATAATTATTTGCTTTGTTGTTGTTCGAGTTCTTGTTGCTCTTGATTTATTTTACGTTTACTTTTAAGCATAAATACACTGATTAAACTGATAATAGAAATGATTACAGCAAACCAAAATGCTGCGTGATAACCGCTTAACAATGCTTCATGTTGTATTTGCATTGCCATTTCTTTTTTACCCATTCCTTTATAATCACTCATATTAGGTGAAAAGTCTTTTGCTACTTGACTCATAATTGTTATTAAACCTGCCGTCCCTATGGAAGCTGATATCTGTTGAACTGTATTAGTCATAGATGAGCCATGCGCATTCATCTCTCGTGACAATTGGTTCATTGTATGCGTCATAAGTGGCATTAAACCAAGTGCTATACCAATCATTCTAATAGCGTAAATTGTCGCTAATATAGCTGATGATGTGTTTTCATCCATAAATATAAAGTATGAACTTGTTACAACGACAATCAGCATACCTATAAATGCAAGTATTTTTGCACCATATTTTTCATATAGGAAACCTGAAGCCACTGACATAATACCCATCACAATTGCACCAGGTAATAATATTAAACCAGACTGTAATGCTGTATCTTTCATAATATTTTGCACAAACATTGGTAATACTGTTTCCGAACCTATCATAGCAATCATCGTAAAGGCCATGATAACAATTCCCACTGCAAATTGACTATTTTTAAATACTGAAAAATCAAGTAACGGGGTTTCTAATCTTGTTTGACGGAAAATGAATAACACGACTAATATTAAGCCGCCAATAACTGTTGTCAGTACAACAGGATCATTCCATCCATCTCGAGATAAAGAACTTGTCCCATAAAGTAAACCACCAAAGCCTAAGACTGACAAGGCTATAGATAATATATCAATAGGCGCTTTCCTGTTGGTACCAACATTTTTCACAAATTTTATCGCACCAAGAAATGTTAGCGCTGCAATCGGCGCAACGACATGAAATAGTGAACGCCAATCAAAATACTCCACTAAATAACCTGAAAGCGTTGGACCAATGGCAGGCGCTAAACCGATAACTAAACCAAAGGTACCCATGTATTTACCACGTTCATGTGGTTCGAAAATATCTAAAATTGTAGTCATCATTAATGGCATCATAATACCTGATCCCATTGCCTGCACAATTCTTGCACATAATAAAACCGTAAAATTAGGACTAAATCCTGCAATGATTGTACCGATAAAGAATATAAAAATTGCAGTTAAGAAAACTTGTCTTGTTGAAAAACGTTGTATAATCATTGCTGATAACGGAACAACAATGCCGTTTGTTAATAAAAAGGCAGTTGTAAGCCATTGTACTTGCGTATAATCTATATCAAAATCTTTCATTATACTCGGTAATGCCGTTGTCAACAGTGTTTCATTTAATAGTCCAAAGAAACCACCAAACAACATCATTAGAATCATAATTATTTTTGTTTTTTGAGTCATTTTTATCTCCTATTTACACATTCGTCTTTAGCACATTTATTTGTCGCATTTATGCATTATACATATAAAATGTTTATCTGACATTAAAATAACTCAAAAAAATGGTAATTTTTACAAATTAGGTTATTAGATAAAAAATTAATCGTAAATCGTAATAATTACTATTTACAAAACGTACTTTTTAATTCATAATCAATTTCTATAAAGGAGGTTTTATGTATGAAATTAGACTTACAAACAGCACGTAGAAATTTAAATAGTCCTAATATCAAAACACGTAAACGCGCACGCAAAATTATTCAACAACATAAGCGTAGTAAATAATTTATCTTCATAGCATGTCGCTATCATTTTAAACATGCCACGTTATTTTTAATATCCAACTATTTTTTCCACAATTAAAAGAGTCTAAGACATTTATTTTTGTCTCAGACTCTTTTAAACATATGCATAATAATTATCTTCCTTTAGATAACCTATTTGATTAGCTATCCTTGGTACCCTATTACTACAAACTCTTATTAAAATTATTTTTTCTGACTGGTTTGCTTTTTAAAGGCTATTTACTATTACTTTCAATTATAAGTAATATTTGTCTATAACTTGTAAGTCATCTGTAAGTTCATATATTAATGGTGCACCTGTTTTAATTTCATATCCAACGATATCTTCATCAGAAACATTCTCTAAATACTTAATCAATGCACGTAATGAATTACCATGCGCTGATACTAACACTGTTTTACCATCTAAAAGTTGTTGAGAAATTTGATCGTTCCAATACGGTATCACTCTTACTAACGTATCTTTTAGGCTTTCAGATTCAGGCATGACACGTCTATCCAAATGTTCATATTTACGGTCATTTAAATAACCTTCTCGTTGTGCTTCATCTTGTTTTGGCGGTGCAACATCATATGAACGTCTCCAAATATGTACTTGATCTTCACCAAACTTTTTACGTGCATCATCTTTATTTAGTCCTTGTAAACCACCATAATGTCTTTCATTTAATCTCCAAGATTTAATTATAGGAATAAATAATTGATTAGATTCATTTAATAAGTGATAAGTTGTTTTAATCGCACGTTCGAGTAGAGATGTATAAACTATATCGATTTCAATGCCTTGTGCTTTTAATTTTTTACCAGATGTTATGGCTTCATTTTCGCCCTGTTCTGATAGATCAACATCTGCCCATCCTGTAAATAGGTTTTCTGCATTCCACACACTTTGTCCATGTCTACATAAAATTAATTTTGGCATAATATTCCTTCTTTCATTAAGTGAAATTAAATTTTTTGCGATATTTACAGTAATATTACAATTCGCATATGCATAACATATCCCATAAATACTTTAATAATCGCATTTATGCTGTCGTCTTTGCTTTGATATATTAAAATTATAACAATTTACAATAGCTTTTGAAATAATTGTAGTCCTTTATTCACAAAAGATACTTTCTTTTTATTTTACTGTAACCTACGTTATAAAATTAGGTGTTATAGTTGTAATCGTTGAAAAAAAGCAAAGCAAATAAGGCAGTAAATTAAATAAATAGTACTTTAAACAAATTAGAACACAAACCTGTTCATTATATTAAAACAGACAGGTACATTCATTAGGAGGATTTTTAAACTATGAAAAAATTATTATTAGCATCTTTCGCATCAATTACAATTGCAGCTACTGGATACGGCGTAACATCAACAGCGGATGCTGCAGAAACACCAGTACAACAATCATCTCAATCTAATAGCGATGTATACAGCCAATTTATCGAAGCTGGTGGAACTAAAGCATTATGGGACAATATTGTAATGCCTGAATCAAGTGGTAATCCTGATGCAGTAAATGAATTAGGATATAGAGGTTTAGGACAAACGAAAGAAGCTTGGGGAACAGGCTCAGTTGAAGAACAAACTAAAGGTATGATTAAATATGCTGAAGACCGTTATGGTTCAATAGATGCAGCAATTGACTTCCGTTTAGCTAACGGTTGGTGGTAAGTATCATGTCACGAGAGTGACTTTAAAATAAATAACTTAGACTAATGAAAACAGCAATTTCTATTGTAATAAAATAGAAATTGCTGTTTTTTTACGATGACATCAAATCATTATTGATTCTAATTAGGCCTGTATTTAAAGCTACTCACGAAAGCAATAAATGCCTTTGTAAGAGCATAAATTTTGATAACATCATTTTTATATACAAAATAACTGATAGTTAAAATATGAATATTTAGATCTCAAACGCTTTTACAGTCAAGTCACATATTGACACGCTCATTTTTCATTGTATGGAAACAGGTTCTGGATGTACATAAACTGAAGAAATACCTTTTTCATGCATGTGATGTTCTACTTTGTCACAAATATGATGTGCTTCTTCCAAAGATAAATCAGATTCCACTACAATAGTGACATCTACAAAGATGCTACTGCCATGATATCGACCTTTAATTGACTGAACATCAATAACCTCTTCTATTTCTAAGACATAATTTTTATATGCTTCTAATTCTTGCTCATTGAATCCATCGCTCAAAGTGAAGATAGATTCTTTAAAAATTCCAAAGCCTGTATATATTATAAGTAGGCCTAAGATTGTCGCTAATATGATATCCACAATTGGAAAGCCAATTTGTGTAAATACTAAGCCAATAGCCGTACCAATACTGACCAAAGCATCAGACAAGTTATCTTTTGCTGCAGAATTTAGAGAACTACTATTTGTACGTTTAGCTAATTTTTGATTAATAAAGAAGACTATGATCATGATGACACCACTGATAACACTGACATAAATCGTGATTGCATTTGGTGTTGCATATGCTCCTGAAAAAATTCGAGGGAAATTTTCTATAACAACTTGAATACCAACAAACATGATAATAAATGAAACAAGCAGTGTGGAAATATTTTCTGATTTTAAATGACCGTATGGATGATTTTTATCCGCAGGTTTTATTGAAATTTTCAATCCTATAATTACAGCTAGCGAAACGATAATATCCGTCATATTATTTAAACTATCCGCTCTTACTGCTGCTGAGTCATATACATAACCAACAAAATACTTTACTATAGACAGAATGATATAAACAATTAAACTAAGATATGCGCCTTTTTGAGCGATTTTTAAATTCTCACTTTGTGTCATGTCTGTTTCCACCTTAATTGATATTGGATAATATATTATGACGCATCAAAACAACATTTACAACATTTTTTATTATAAAATTATTTAATATAATTATTTTAATTATTTATTTAGCCTTTCCTAAAAATCACTATCAAATTGCATAAAAATAAAGGAAATAATCAAGAAATTAATTATTAGAAATTGATTTCTTGGTTGTTTCCTTCAACTAAAAAGATTAAATAAAGTTGGTGTTCCCTTTTATAACAGGAACTTTGTATCACTCGTCTCTTAATATATATTTTGATAAGACAAAGGTAATTGGAATCGTGATAATTAATCCAGCAAACGGTGCAATGACCGATGATATATGAAACCATTGTACAAATACGTATAACAAACCTGTTTGCATTCCCATATTTACAACCTGTGTCAACGGAAATTGTATAAATTTTCGCCATGTAGGTTTTACTTTATAAACAAAATAGCAGTTCAAATAATACGAAATAATAAAGCTGACTACAAACCCACTTACATGACTGACTAAATAATTAATACCTAATAATTTTAATAATATTAAATAGACCACATAATAATTAAACGTATTTATGCCACCTACTATGATGAATTTAATTACTTCATATTGTGTTTTACTTAAGCTCATTCATTTACTCCTTTATAACCAAACATTATCTATCTTGTATCTCAATTGTGCGATTTAAATGATTCGTATTGTGATTCATTGTAAATATGCTACATTAAATTTATTCATAATCTATTGTATTATATAACAATGTTGATATCATGCAACATACATTGCATTTCGACAAGAAATTTTTCCATTGCATTTATCTTTACGTATGGGATAATAGTCTAGTTAAGAAATTATCCGCTTTTTCACACTATACTTTAATCCGATTTTTAAGGAGTATTATATATGGACAAAACTTCAAATCCCCGATTACCCATCATGGTCATCATTATGTTGGGAATCATGACTACCTTTGGTCCTTTAACGATAGATATGTATGTGCCATCGCTTCCAAATGTACAAAATGCTTTTGACACAACGGCTTCACAAGTACAACTCACTCTTTCATTTGCAATGATTGGTCTTGCAGTTGGACAATTTATCTTCGGACCATTATCAGACGCTTATGGTCGCAAAAAAGTAGCATTAATTATTATTTCATTATATGTCATCGCTTCATTAATAGCCGTGTTCACGACTTCGCTGTCTATCTTACTTACACTTCGTCTCATACAAGGGTTAACTGGCGGTGGTGTCATCGTCATTGCTAAAGCATCCATTGGCGATCAACATAAAGGAAAAGCGTTAGCTAAAGGCTTAGCGTCTCTACTTGTTGTTAATGGCATTATCAGTATCATTGCGCCATTAATTGGAGGATATGCACTAACTATCGCAAATTGGAAAGCAATATTTTTAATATTAACCATTATAAGTTTTGCAATTTTGTTATTTGCCTTTTTTAAAATGGAAGAAACAAGAAGTACACATCTCTCAAAACTTAACTTTTCAGCTATTTTTAAAAATTTTGGTTCCTTATTAAAGAAACCAGCTTTCATTATACCTATGTTACTACAAGGGTTAACGTATGTGATGTTATTTAGTTTTTCATCAGCTGCGCCTTTTATCACTCAAAAAATTTATGACATGACGCCACAACAATTCAGTATTTTATTCGCAATTAACGGTATCGGGTTAATTATAGTGAGTCAGTTAACCGCTACATTAGTTGAATATATAAATCGTTATTTGTTATTAATACTACTAACCCTGATTCAAATAGCTGGCGTTATTCTAATTTGCTTTACGCTTATATTCCACTTACCACTTTGGGTATTAGTCATTGCTTTCTTCTTAAATGTTTGTCCTGTTACTGGAATCGGACCTTTAAGTTTTACTTTGGCAATGGAATCTAGAACTGGCGGTAGTGGCAATGCATCAAGTTTACTTGGTTTATTCCAATTTATATTAGGTGGTATAATGTCGCCACTTGTGGGATTAAAAGGAGAATATAGTGTCATGCCTTATATAATCATTCTGATTATAACGACGATTTTCATTGTATTACTCGAAATCTCATTAAAATCATTTACCTTCAAAAACAGTTCTAATTAAAAAATCAAATAATGAGAGGCTGCGACAAACATAGATGTCCAGCCTCTTTTTATATTAGGTAATAGATGACTGAATTGAAAATGCAAAGTCTCACTTATTTAAAGAAACGATTTTTTCATTTTATAGAAACGAGTCATTCTGATGCATCAGCAAACGCATATATTGCCACATAAAAATGCTAGCAAGATTTATGCATGAGCATGAGCGTTAGCTTAGTTATACCTTTAACTAGGTCATCCTTGCATTGATTGCATAGGTAGGACTACGAAAACGCTATTAGAAACTTGGATTTCTGTCCCACTTGTGATTACTTTATATTTTATTAAACAATAGGTAACCATATTTCTGTGACATAGTCATCTTCTCTAATGGCCCCTTCTTTGTATAATTCAAAAAATGGTGCATGTCTTATTTCATAATCCAATTTAGGTAAAATATCTTTGTTAATTTGTTGCATCGCTTTTTTAATTGACTCTGGTACAGGTCCTTTAGCATCAAATACTAAGTATCTGCCACCTTCCAATTCTATGTTTCGCCATTTGTCATCTTTATGTTCACTGGTTACGCCTATCAAATAATGCATCTCTCCACTATCATGGGGCTTGCAAACACCAAGTAAGCCCGGCAATTGATTATTTCCTAGCTCTAGTAATTGATCTTTTTTTCCACTATCATCAAATTCCATCTAAAACATAAAAATATTTTCTTGTGCTTTTTGTCAGTGGCATATATCTTTTTCTCACCAATAACAGATAACGTTGGCAACTCTTCAATTCTATAATTCATTCGCATTCCCCACCCTCTTTTTTGCTATTATAACCAAAACATATATAGAATACCCATGACAAACTATTACTTCGAAATTCAAGCATCTTAATAGGCAATCTTTATGAATAGATATATAATAATAGCAATTAACTTCATTCACACTTTTGTTGAGTAAAATTTACTAGGAGATTTTCATCATGAATTCAAATATTTTATCAGTAAAACCCATCAGTCAATTGTTTCCAATTCCGATGATCATGGGTTGTGAGGGTGTTTCTGCAGCAATGATTTTACAATTTAACCACTTTAACATACCAGCCACTGAAATTATGCGTCACTGGCCGAGACATAGAAATAACCCCTATAAAGGATACGTAGGACATCATTTATGGATAAAACTAGGTTATCATCAGACTATTTTTCCAACTGCTCTCGTTCCACATCTTAGACGCTATTCAAATCATGTCGTTGATAGCACTGGTCAATCCTTAACTGATTTATGTCACATTATAGACCAAGGACAACCCGTTGTTATTTATCATACCGTACTGGGTAAAAGACCTTACCGTCGTACTTATAAATTAGATAACCAACCAACAAAGTTAGTAGCTAATATTCACGTCACCGTTCTCGTTGGTTATGATGCTCAACACTATTATTATATTGATCCCTTGTGGTCCCACTTAGGAAAATCATTTATCTTACCAGCTATAATACCAACCAAATATCAATTGATGAAAATCAAAAAATCAAAATTAGAGCAAAGCTATGATGCGCCTGGCCGCATGAGTTTTCATTTATCATAAAACTGCTAATAAAACGAGCGCCCAATCAAACATAAAATGATAAAATCACTTATGGTTGATCGGGCGCTAGTTCTCTTTTTTTACTAAACGACAATGAAATTAAACTCATTATCCTATTTATAGTTTCTGCATGTTTTAAATCTGAATGATATTTAGCGCATGATCTATTTCACGAGACACATCATCTGAACGCCACTCTCGTTGATATCCAAGACACGGACAAATATAAGTGACACCTTGTTCATCAAAACGATTTCTAAAATGTACATGTCCCATAATACTATAACGAATTGGATACTTTTTATAAATTTCATCAAAATCAGATGTTCCAATAAAAGCATTGAAATAATCAAATAATCGATGTGGCATCGGCACTGCAAACTTTGGATGTGTCACAATATGGGTCATTAAAATAATTTGCTTATCTTTGACTTTTTCTATATCTTTAATGGCTTGATTTGCTGCAATTCTCGATAATTTTCTATCGTCCATGGGCCAATCAATTTTCACCTTATCTTGCCACGTTGCACCATAGTATTTTCTACGTGCAATGCGTTCAAGTGAAAATTCTGGACTTGCATATGAATAATCATACCACCCCGTATTTCCCACTATTGCCCAAGCGTCATTTAAATGGTATGGTTTACCGATTAAACAGGCTTCCATCCCCATATACTCTTCTAAGATTTCAGCTGATGTAGCATTCGTATCAGCAGACCAGAAATCATGATTGCCCGGAATAAATAAAACTTTTATTTGAGCTTGTGCTTCTACTGATTTAATAAAAGCTTGAGTTAACTTGTAATTATTCGAAATATCTCCAGCAATTAATAATAATTCTACTTGATTACGCTGTATTGCCTTGATGAGTTCGTCTTCATAATCCTTTGGCTTTAGAGATTTATGCCTATCAATATGTAAATCCGAAATAACACCAATGTTCATATTTATCACATTCCTCTATTAACTTAACATCACCATTATGACATATTCCGTTAAATAGTATTAAATGATGCGCCTAATCAATCCTTTGAAATACTTATTAAATTTAGTGACATTCTATTTATGACTATCTATGATTTTTATATAATGATAAGATATAATAATCAAAAAAATAACTAGGAGTCTTTATGCTATTACTAGAAGCTTTTCTAATCTTTATTATTGCTGTGATAATCAGTTCAATTATTCACAATAAATTCCCTAAAGTGCCAATGGCATTTGTTCAAATTGCGTTAGGTGTATGTCTTTATGTCCTTCCCATCCCCTTGCATTTTGAATTTGATTCAGAAGTATTTATGATGGCTGTCATCGCACCATTACTATTTGTTGAAGGCACACATGTATCAAGAACTAAGCTGTTAGAATATCGTAAACCTATCATTTTGATGGCTATGGCACTTGTATTTACTACCGTTATTGGCGTCGGCTACTTTATCGCTTGGATTTGGCCGGAACTTCCTATGCCAGCAGCATTTGCAATTGCTGCAATCCTCTGTCCAACGGATGCCGTTGCAGTTCAAGCAATCACTAAAGGTAAAATCCTACCAAAAGGGGCACTATCTATACTTGAAGGTGAGTCTCTGTTAAATGATGCTGCTGGTATTATTTCGTTCAAAATAGCAGTAACTGCTTTAGTAACAGGCGCATTCTCTGCATTTGATGCAATTGAACAATTTATTATTTCTACAATATTAGGGGTTGTAATAGGGATTGTTATCGGCATGTTAATTGTACGTTTGCGTATTTATTTATCAATGAATAAAGGGCTTAAAGATGGTAATACAATGATTTTCATTCAATTACTGACTCCCTTTGCAGTCTATTTCGTCGCTGAAATGTTACACGCATCCGGTATTATCGCAGTAGTCATCGCTGGTTTAATTCATGGATTTGAAAGAGATCGTTTGATACGTGCTCAAACAGAGTTACAAATGAACTACAATCAAATTTGGAGTACATTAAGTTATGTGCTTAATGGCTTTGTTTTCGTAGTGTTAGGTTTCATCGTGCCAAAGGTCGTTTCTGAAATTATTAATAAAGAACCAGAAAATATTAAATTTTTAATTACGACAACGTTACTTATCGCTCTAGCCATTTATGTATTTCGTTTTATTTGGGTGTTCATCTTATTCAAACAATTTTACTATCCAAATAACATTCAATCCTATTTAAATGACAATCAAGAAACACCGCCAAAACGGCTGCATTACGCATTTATCATGACAATGTGTGGTATTCACGGTACGATTTCGCTATCTATGGCACTAACCTTGCCCACTTTACTAGCACAGCAACAAACTTTTACTTATAAAAATGACTTACTATTTATTGCCTCTTTGATGGTAATTATTAGTTTAGTCATGGCACAAATCGTTCTCCCAATAATTACACCGTCTGAACAACGCAAAGCATCAACTTCTATGAGTTATGTTGCTGCCAAAGTCTTTATAGTTCAAAATGTAATTAAACACTTTAAAGTTAAATCTAAAGAAGATGAGTCTATAAACTATAACACTGTTATATCAGAGTATTTTGATGAATTATTCTTTTTACTGCAAATGTCACCAGAAGATAATAATGCTAAGGAAATGAAGCGTCTTGAAGATATTGCCAATGAAGAAGAATCTGAGACGTTGGAACGCTTAGTATCTCAAAACAAAGTAGACCGTCAAACTATTTTAAATTACCGTTCTGCATTAGAAACTTCTAGACAATACAAGGACTCATCTGCACTTCATAAATTCAAAGTGGTATTACAAATGCTCATTTTGAGAATTAGAGCTAAAAAACATGCAGACACATCACAGATAAAACAATTTAAATCTAATTTCCAAGAAGTAAAAAAAATCATGCGTATTGTAAATCACAACGTTGCATTACGCTTAAAGTCTGAACAAACAAGTGACAACGTATTAGAAGTAAATATTGTTTTAAACCAGTATTACAATAGATTATACAGAATTAGAAAAAATCAAAATAAAAACAATCAAACACCCGCTTCTATTACAGAAGCGCACAAACTTGAAGGTTTGTACATGCAAAGAGCATTCTTAGATAAACTTGTACAAAATAATAAATTGGATGCACATATCGCTTCACAAGTTCGTGAAAATATAAATTATAATGAGATTGTTTGGGCATCAAAATAAAGCGATGGAATAGAAATCAATTTTTTTAAACGATTGCTTAATTAGACGCTCGTAGATAGATAGTGTCACAACATTAAAATCATCTCTATATGCTGAATGCGTTCTAGTGTAGGTTGTTAAGTCCTCGGTATCAACTTCATACTTAAGGTACTACTTTAATTTAGTCATAAGGCTATACTAAAGTGGTGCCTTATTTTTATACTTATGGATAAATATAATGCTTCCTATTTTTACTACTTTAAAAATACTTAAAAATCTCATTCAATTGTGTTAAAGTTATATTTATATCAACACTAATTTGGAGGGATGAATGATGCGTATAAAGTGGCTATTCTTATTATCGATCCCCCTTTTCCTAACTGCATGCAATAATTCACAACAAACTCATAATCATGATCAAGGCATTTTCAATATGATATTCGTACAACCTATCGATAAGTTATTACATGCCTTAGGCCATTTGTATGGAGAAAATTATGGTTTAGCAATCATTACCATTGTTTTAATAATACGTGTGCTCTTACTCCCCTTTATGGTATTGCAAGTTAAAAATATGCACATGATGCGTGAAAAAACTGAAGTGGTACAGCCTCAAATTGATACATTGAAAGAAAATGTAAAGCTTGCTAAAACTCAAGAAGAAAAATTAGAATCAAATAAACTTTTGATGGATACATATAAACAATATGATATTAACCCTTTAAAAAATATGCTTGGTTGTTTACCTATATTAATTCAGTTGCCTATCTTATATGGTTTAATTATCACTTTAAAATTCCCGAGTGATGGAGGCATTGACAGCCATCCATATTTTCTTTGGTTTAATTTAACTGAGCCAAATCTATGGATTTCTTTAATTGCAGCAGTGGTTTATTTTTTCCAACCTTTAGTAAATGCCATTCACTACCCAAAAGATCAGCGAAAAACGCACTATGTTTTAATGATACTATCTCCCATATTTATCACTTATATTTCGTTACAATCTGCTTCCGCTTTAGGACTTTATTGGACAGTAGGTGGTTTATTCTTAATCATACAAATGCATTTTGCACATGCATATTATGGCAAAATTGCACGCAATGAAGCTTCATTACTTCAAGATGAATTAAAAGAAAGAAACGAAATCATAAAATCGTTTATACTTTAATACAATGTATCTCTCATTTCTAATTACATGCAATTTTGAATTGAAAAATTTCTTTTTCAAAAATAATGATGCTATAATAATATCAATTTAGTATGTAAGGGAGACATTCTATGGAATTTACAATCAGAGCTTTAACTGAAGAAGATCGACATAGCAAAGCAAATGTCCATTACGAAAGTTGGTTGAGCACTTATAACCATATATCTGTAAATGACTATCTAGAAAATCTTGATAAAGCACAATTTATTAAGAAGTCCTCCTTGCATAACTTACCTACGTTAGTAGCAATTGTTAAAAATGAAATCGTAGGTTTTATCACTTATGGTAAAACAGAATCCATTTCAGAATCAGATGACTGGAGCGAAATTTATGCATTATATCTATTAGAAGCTTATCAGCGTCATATGATTGGTTACGCTTTAACGCAACGTGCATTAGAATTATCCTATCCTGATAATGTGACGCTATGGGTAGTTGAAGAAAACACAAATGCCATTCATTTCTATGAACAAATAGGCTTTAAAGCAACTGAGCATAAAAAGCCAACATACTTTGGTAAAACCTATAATGAAGTCCGCATGGATTATACACGTACAGAACATGATCATTAAAAAAGCGGCGCAAAATCATTGCTTGATCTACTTTTCCAATAAACAAATAATGAGACCGGGGCATCTATACATGTCTCGGTCTCATTATTTGTTTATTTTATTTAGTGTGTTTCACCTAAAGCGACTTTTATATCTACTCCTGATTCAACAATTGCTTCTAAAGCAGCATATAAACCAATTCGAATCGTTTCTAATGACATAGACGGCTTTTCTGGTTTATCAGTAACTTGTTCAGGAACAAATGGTACATGAATAAAGCCAAATTTTATTTTTGGAAACGCTGTTGCCTGTAAATAACCTAGCTGATATAAAATATGATTACAAACAAAAGTGCCAGCAGTATTAGATAACCTTGATGGAATACCTTGTGCTTTAATCGCTTCTGTTATTCGTTTGACTGGCAAATTAGAAAAGTATGCTGCATTTCCATCAACTTGTATCACTTCATCAATCGGTTGATTACCTTCATTATCGGCAATGCGTGCATCATCCACATTAATCCCAACACGCTCAGGTGTTAATTCATATCTCCCACCAGCTTGTCCTATAGCCAAAACGATATCATATTCGTAACGCTTCATTTGAGATAGAATGACATCTTTACTTTTGTGAAAAACAGTAGGTATTTCTAACTTATCTATCTTATGTGCGCCAATTTCATCAGGTAATAATTTCACAGCTTCTAATGCTGGGTTAACACGTTCTCCACCAAATGGATCGAAACCAGTTATTAAAATTCTCATATAAATGTTCCCTTCTTAACCTTATTTTTTCTAAAACGCCCATACATACATTAAAGCGATATGTACCATAATCATTATTATTGCAATGGGTCCTTGCGCTTTAATCACACCAAACTCTTCTTTCATTTCTAGCAAAGCTACGGGTAACGTATTAAAATTAGCTGCCATTGGCGTTAATAATGTGCCACAAAATCCTCCTGTCATTGCTAATGCGCCTGCAATAACTGGATCACCACCTTGTGTAATAACAAATGGTATACCAATACTTGCAGTTATCACAGTAAATGCTGCAAATGCGTTCCCCATAAGCATGGTAAATAACACCATGCCTAAGACATAGGCTGTTGCACCAATTAAATGATTACCTTCTGGTAGTATTGTCGAAATGCCTTTAGATATCACATCACCCACACCACTAACCGTAAACAGCACACCTAAAGCTGCAAGAAATTGTGGTAGTATGCCCACCGTGCCAATTTGTTGTGTTAATCGATCGCTATCATAGAAAATATATTTCACTTTAGGTTTAATCACCATATATGCTGCAATTAGTCCCAATATAGAGGAAATGCCCAAACCAATTGCGCCACCCAATGGCGTCCAGTTTGAGACAGCAATAGCAGCAATCGCTAATATAAGTGCCGGTATAAATAATTTATTACCATATTTTTGTGCACCCATATCCCCTTCTTTTTCTGTAACATCAACGATATTTTTAATGGTCACTTGTTTAAATAAAGTCAATGCGCCCATCATTAATATGAATATGCCGTTAAAGACATTAGGTATATAAGGGCCAGCGATAAATGTAATTGCTAATAAAATCCAAAATAATGCCGTACCATACTTTTTATGATGCTTAGAAGATTTAAGTATTCGAAAAGCAGTATAAAGTAATTGGAGACCTATTAATATGTAAAAAATTTCTAAAATATGATTTAAAATACTTTCACTCATCCTTATTCACCCGCTTTGTACCATATTTCTTATCTAAATATTTATCAAATCGTATATTATTTATCCATACAATTAAAAATACGATAATGGATATCGGTACAGACGCTAATACAAGTTGAACTGCGTCCACTTTAATACCTAAGGATTGAAAAGTACCAACCATCAATAATATACCAGCTGCACCAACAAATAAATTTTGACCAAAGAAATTACCATAGTTTTCCATTGCCGATGCCTGAGCTTTTATTTTCTCAATATCTTTGGCATCAATTTCTGTTTCATTTAAATTATAACGCGTCCTTAGTGCGCCCTGTACCATTGGATTTATCAATGGACGTACGAACTGTGGATGACCACCTATACGAATTGATGCTACTCCAGCAAGTTCCCTAATAATTAAATAAATCGTCAGTAATCGACCACTGGTCACTTGCTTAAACTTGCCAATCATATTAGAGGCTTGTTTCTTCAGTCCAAATCTTTCAATAAGTCCGACCATCGGCAACGTCAATATAAATAATGTAACTAAACGATTATCTACAAACGCTTTTCCTAATGTATCTAATATGGCATATAAATCTAAGCCTGAAACAAGTCCTGTAACGACAGCTGCAATTAAAATAACTGCAATGGTATCTATTTTAAGTAAAAACCCTAAAATGATAATTATAATACCTATTAATTTTAGCCATTCCATAAAATCCCTCCTTCAGTTATATTATAGTTTTCTTTTGTCTAAAAACAATGAATTTTCTGATTTTTTTAATGAAAAAACGTGCTTTTCACAAGTTTTTATTAATAAAAAAACATGGAGATAGGAATCACATTTCATCATTATGATTTCCATCTCCATGCTTTATATTTTATAACCATTTTAATTGTGCATCTTCTACATTTTTCGAAGGTAGTAGTGTTTCTATCACTAATATAATAGTACAAATTATTGAAACAATGTTTAAGAAGACTGCTATACTGTCAACTTGGATAATATCAAAGATAATATTAACCACCACAGATAGAATAATTAATATGATCGCTGTTGTCCGCTTTCGACCAGCATCATAAAATCTACGCAAGGTCACTGCAGCCATCGGGACAATGTTCGCTAATCCAAACAACCCTATTAAAGCTGACAATACTGCTGCTACAATGAATATACCGACAATAAAACTAAACGCACCAATCAACGCAATGATAAAAATACTGATAATATGTACCAATACTGGCGTCCAAAATTCTAAACGATTCGATTTACCTTTAAAATCTATATATCTTTTCCAATAATCTTTATACGCCTCTATCATAGCATTACCTCTCTAATTTAATTATATGGTTCCTCATTTCTATATAATCTTAATATATCGTAATACCCACATCACACTCAACCCATAGATGATAATCGGAAATTAAATATATGATTTTATGAGTTTCTCTAACACAAATGGTAATTCTTCAAAAGCACTTTTTTTATGCAATCGTTCACTCACTTTATGCGCATCTTTGCCAATAGGACCACAAAGTAATGTCGGCGCACTGATTTCTTTAATCGCCTCAAATGGAATCGTATACGTTGCATTAAAATTCGGTGTGTTCTTTTCGTAAGTTATCATTTGAGACATATCTCCAGCAAAATTTAAATAACTACTATCACTGATA
Organism: Staphylococcus sp. Y174-1; assembly: GCF_049897865.1. Taxonomy (NCBI): domain Bacteria; kingdom Bacillati; phylum Bacillota; class Bacilli; order Caryophanales; family Staphylococcaceae; genus Staphylococcus; species Staphylococcus sp. Y174-1. The sequence continues at coordinate 249,914 of NZ_JAFCXB010000002.1, forward strand.
CCGTTAAAATAATGTATACGTTTACTCTGACGTTGAAATTTTTCTTCAAACGTCTCTTTAACTAATGCGATGGTTTCCTCAATTTTTTGATCGTATGAAACATTTACAGCAGGATAATATGGTGTCGCAAAAAATGTCACAACTGCAGGTGCGATATTGCGACAAATTTGCATTAAGCGGTCTGTCACACGAATGCTCTGCATATGAAGCCCCGGCGTTTCTTTGATAACCTGTTGTATTTCTTTATCGATGCGTGATTCGCCATATTGTTTAATCGCATATTGTTTTAACTGATCAAAGGTGAGGACGTTGATTTTTGTTTCAAATTCAATGTCTTCGTTCTCTAATATTTTTAACCAATCACTTTCACAACGCTCTGTCGCACGAATGACCGTATCTATAAATTGTCTATATAAATCCGCTGGCTTTTGCTTAAATAGAAACATGTTATATAACCCCATTGTCCTAAATGGCGTTTGAACATCATACGTTTGTTTAATGTCTTTCGTCATAAGCGAAACAGGCAATGGTGTCGTTTCATTTTCAAATTCTTCTTTAAATAAATGGTTATACTCAATTGCTTGATTCATATAACTCATCATAAAATTAGAACTCAGACCATCTAATGGGTTACCTACATGTGTTTCTTTTCCGTAGCACAATACCCCAGGCATAATTTTACCTATAGAGCCAGAATAGATATAATGTTGTTCATCTGCACTTGCTTGTTGAAACGTTGGCTCACTATTCAAATGTAGTTGAATGTCTAATTGAAATGTTTGTTTTATTGAAGCTATCGTTTCCACTGCTTTTCTCATACCTGATGAATTTACTTCTTCATCTGGCACAGTTACTAAGATCAAATTGATATCCCATACTTCTATACTTGCTAATTCGATTAATGATAAATGCAACATTAACCCAGCCTTCATATCCATCACGCCCCGACCAAAGAGGTAGGTGTCATTTTTTAAATCTTCAATAGCATCTGTACTTAAATAACTGCTGTATTGTGTGAAATCATATTTTAGTTTATCTGGGTCAAACGCATCTTCACGAAATGAGCCATAATCATCTACATCTACTGTATCGAAATGACTAATTAACACAATCGTTTTAGTTGTCGTGGGCGCCTTATAAAAGACTACAACGGCCTCTTTATTATCTTCTGTAGTCTCAAGTAAAATTTGTGACTGATTTTTTTCAAAATAAGGAATCTGTAATAATAATTGCTTTATAAAACTCGGAAATGTTAATTCACCTTCCGTATTCGTCACAGTTTGATGATTTACTAAACGTTTTAATAAAATCAATCTGTCTTCATATGTTTGCCATAATAATTTAGTCAATTGATCACCTCTATATGTAAGCGTTTACTAGATTATAAACCGTTTTGAATTTCATAATCAATGCATTTAGTATTAAAATTTTTCAATACACTTATTTAACTATTAATTCATAAATTTCCTTGATAATAAAAATAGAGCGGAACAGCAATCAAATCTTCTAGAAATGATTTCTCTGTCCCGCTCTAATAACAATGATGTTCTATGAAAGATAAGCTTCCAGGATCAATTCATATCCCAGTTTGCATTCTATTTTAATTATTGAATTGATGTTTAGGCACGAGTAATAGAACAACTAAAAATGCAATAATAGCTAATGCTGCATTAAATAACAAACCATACATGGCACCTACATGTATATTCGCAGTGGTTGTCATAACCGTAAAAATTGTTCCTGACAACGCAACACCAAACGAATTACCTAAAGAGGACGCCATTTTATAGACACCAGAAGCGACACCTACTTTGTCATCAGGCGCTGTCGTAACAGCAGTGTCTGTAGATGGCGTTGCATACATACCTAATCCGATACCATAAATTAAGTAACCAAGTATACACATAACGATATACATCGGTGTAGGTAGGAATGTGAGTGAAATTAAAATAATACCAACAGCATTTAACCCTGCACCGATTAACATTGGACGTTTAGGTCCAATGTGTTGAAGTATTTTTTCTCCGACTCTAATCATTACAAGTACAGCCACAAGATAAGTAATCGTCATTGCGCCAGATTGGAATGATGTAAAATGAAGGCCTGATTGAAAATAAGTATTCGCTACAATTAAAGTACCGGCAACGGCATTTAATAAAAAGTTCGATACTGTTGCACCCGTGTAACCTTTATTTTTAAATATCCTAAAATCAATCAGCGGATTGTGTATTCTTGTTTCATAAAATAAGAATCCAATAACTGCAACAATAAAAATGAACATCAATGACAAAATGAGTGGTGAAAATAAACCATAATTTGAAGCTTGTGTAATAATCAAATTGACACTCAACATTGCAATAATTAAAATAATAAGTCCAATCGTATCAAATTTGGCGCGTTTCGTTTCTTTTGTTTGAACCGCCTTTGTTTCTGGCGCATGCTTCATTAAATACATCGCTGCGAGTGCCACAATAATAGAGATAATAAAAATTGATCTCCAACCTACAAAGGTAGACACCATGCCACCGAATAATGAACAAATACCTGTACCGCCCCATGAACCAATAGACCAATAGCTCAGGGCGCGTTGACGTCGGCTTCCTATGTAATACTCGTTAATGATTGCTAACGTTGATGGCATAATACACGCAGCAGATAAGCCTTGTATGGCTCTACCAACTACTAACAATGGTATAAATCCAGGAATAATAATCAGTAATGAACCGACAATACTTAAAATCAATCCTATATATGTCATTTTAACTCTACCATATCGGTCAGCTAGCCCACCAGCACCGACAACAAACAGCCCACACAATAATGCTGTGATACTAACTGCCACGTTAATTGTGCCATAATTTGTATCAAACGATGACTGAAGATCTGGTACGATATTTACAAGAGATTGTGCAAATAACCAGAATGTAATAACTCCTAAAAATATACCTACAAGAAGCCTATTATCTCCTTCAAATGATTGTGATGACTCCATATTCTTTTTTCCTCCTATGTCCCCAAAAAAGCATTGCATCACTTCAAAAAAGATATACACGTTTTTAAACTCAAATTAAACATATTCTAAAAAAGTCTATATCTATTTCAAAATGAATCTTTTAAAATGAAATTAAGCTTTATTTATTTGTGAAAACATCAGACAATTATTTATTATATAATTTTTTCGTTTTCACAAAATATTTAAAAACCCAATATTAACAAAATAACACTTAGCTATAGATATTGCTAAAAAACAGCGTTAAATGTGTATTTGTAAACTTAAAGAGTAATGTTCTCTTTAAAATTCATCGAATTATACTAAAATTTTATCGCTTAAAATGATAATTACTTTTCTGCAATAACATATAGCTAAAAAATTTCTGTATACTATATTAAGACAAACTATGATAAGGGTGCATTATGTTAAATTTATTTATACTACTTCTTGAACGTGTGGGCTTAATCATACTTATTGCCTATATACTAATGAACATCAACCATTTTAAAACAATGATGAATGAGCGCGAGAAACGACGTTCACAATGGCAATTAATTATTATTTTTGGTTGCTTCTCTATGATTTCAAACTTCACTGGTATACAAATCCGAGGCGATGAAATAATTAATGGAACTGTTTATAACCATCTAGACTCTGATGCTTCTTTAGCAAATACACGTGTTTTGACTATTGGCGTATCAGGACTTATCGGTGGTCCATTTGTAGCATTAGCAGTTGCCGTCATTTCAGGTATGTATCGTGTTTACATTGGTGGTGCTGATGCATATATTTACTTGATTTCATCTATTTTCATCGCTTTAATTTCTGGCTATTTTGGCTATAAAGCGATGCGTGCTAACCGTTATCCTACGATAGTCAAAGGTGCGTGCATTGGTGGTACAACAGAAATAATTCAAATGCTTTGTATTCTTTTATTTTCTGATAATACTGAACATGCATGGACATTAGTAAAACTCATCGCTATCCCTATGATTTCGATTAATTCCATCGGTACAGCAATATTTTTATCTATTATTTTATCTACTATTAAACAAGAGGAAGAAACGCGTGCGATACAAACACATGATGTGTTACAGCTTGCTAACCAGACATTGCCTTATTTCCGCTCTGGTTTGAATGAGCAATCAGCGAAAAAAGCAGCAGAGATTATACTTAATTTAATGCGCGTATCTGCGGTAGCAATTACCAACCGTAAAGATATTTTGACTCATGTTGGCGCAGCGAGCGACCATCATGTTGCCCAAAAAGCAATTATTACTAATTTATCTAAACGAGCCATTCAATCTGGCACTTTAAAAGAAGCATATTCTAGTGAAGAAATCGGTTGTAACCACCCAGGATGCCCTTTAGAAGCAGCAATCGTAGTACCTCTACGCGTCAAGAATGATGTTGTCGGGACATTAAAATTATATTTTACAAATAAATATGATGTTAACTATTCAGATAAACAATTAGCAACTGGACTTGCTGAAATATTTTCCAGTCAACTTGAATTAGGTCAAGCCGAAACACAAAGTGCCTTAATACGTGATGCTGAAATTAAATCACTTCAAGCACAAGTTAATCCACATTTTTTCTTTAATGCAATTAATACCATTTCTGCATTAGTACGTATTGATAGTGAAAAAGCACGTGAATTACTTTTACAACTCAGTCAATTTTTCAGATCTAATTTACAAGGTGCGCGTAATAACACGATTTCTTTAGAAAAAGAATTACAACAAGTAGAATCCTATTTATCTCTAGAACAAGCTAGATATCCGGACCGCTTCAATGTGTCGTTTGACATAGATCGTACTTGTTACGGCGCACTTGTACCGCCTTTTGCTATACAGATACTTGTTGAGAATGCCATTAAGCATGCTTTTAAAAATAGGAAATACAATAACGAAATTATCGTAAAAGCACACAAAGCTCAAACAGGTTTAGTCATTTCCGTATCAGATAATGGTCATGGTATCCCTTATGAAAAACTTGATAAAATTGGTAAAACCAGTGTCCATTCAGAATCTGGTTCAGGCAGCGCGTTAGAAAATTTAAATCGCAGATTAGATGGATTGTTTGGTTATGAAGCAAGTCTTCAAATTCATTCCGATCACCAAGGCACACAAGTGAGTTGTACGATTCCGTACCATAATTTAGAGGAGGAAAAAATTGAGAGCAATCATTGTAGATGACGAACCCTTAGCACGTAATGAACTTCACTATTTGCTAAATCAAATAAACCATTTTGAAAAAATTGATGAAGCAGAAAATGTTTCTGAGACATTAGAACTATTACTTTATGATGATTATGATGTTATTTTTCTTGATATTAATTTAATGGACGAAAGTGGTCTTGATCTTGCCAACAAAATAAAGAAAATGAAACATGCGCCTTTTATCATCTTTGCCACAGCGCATGATACTTTTGCTGTAAAGGCTTTTGAATTGGATGCCATCGATTATATCCTTAAACCTTTTGAGCAACAACGTATTGCACAAGCAGTTCACAAAGTAGAACAAGCTTTGGGGCAAACTACCGAACATCATAGTGATAGTTATACAACAGCTTCTATGGATACTCAAAACAACGAAAAAACAAAAACAAGTAAAGTGCTCCCTATTGAGGTAAATGAACGCATTCATATTATTAACTTAGATGATATTATTGCAGTTTCGGTCAACAATGGTATTACTACAATTAATACAACACTCGACGATTTCGAAACTTCAGAGCCTTTGAGTCATTATGAAAAGAAAATTGAAACGCAAAATTTCATGCGTATCCATCGTGCAACATTAATTAATAAATCCCATATTCAAACCATTGAACATTGGTTCAATTATACGTATCAACTTACCATGACAAATCAATTAAAGTTTCAAGTTAGCCGCTCCTATATGAAAACTTTCAAACAAATGATGGGGCTTAATTGATAGTCACATTTCAATTTATGCATTTCAGCTCTAACGTGTCGTAAGTCACATCAAAAACGCCCTATCGTAATCGCTTTCATTTTATAATTAACTCAAGATCATTTTGGGAGGCAATTTTAAATGGGAGTAGAAAAAGAACAAAGCAAAAGGCACAATAAAATCTCTAAAACATATAATTTTTTCCATCAAGCGCTTGTTATAGCGATTATTATGTTTATTTCAAACATCATCGAAAGTTTCATGCCGGTGCCAATGCCAGCTTCAGTAATAGGACTTGTCCTATTATTTATTGCTTTATGTACTGGTATTGTAAAACTTGGCCAAGTAGAAACTGTTGGAACCACATTAACGAATAACATTGGTTTCTTATTCGTACCAGCAGGTGTTTCAGTCATTAATTCATTAGGCGTATTAAGCACAAGTCCAATCCTAATTATATTATTAATTATCATTTCAACATTGCTCTTGTTGTTATGTACAGGATTTTTATCTCAGTTGCTTATTACGAAATCCTTTATTCCGAAAAATTCAAAACAAAAAAAATTGGCGGAGGATAAATTATGATTGAACATTTAGCGATTAATACACCTTATTTTGGTATTCTACTATCACTTATACCTTTTATCATCGCAACTTTTTTATTTAAAAAGACAAATGGCTTTTTCTTGTTCACACCATTGTTTGTCAGCATGGTCGTCGGCATTGCCTTTTTAAAATTAACTGGTATTGATTACGCAAATTATAAAATCGGTGGCGATATCATTAATTTCTTCTTAGAACCAGCAACAATATGTTTCGCTATACCTTTATATAAACGTCGCGATGTCTTGAAAAAATATTGGAAACAAATCCTAGGGGGCATCACATTAGGTACAACTGCTGCACTTGTTTGTATCTATCTTATCGCCGAAGCATTCCAATTTTCTAATGGCATCATAGCATCTATGTTACCTCAAGGTGCGACAACTGCCATTGCATTACCCGTATCTGCAGATATCGGCGGCATCAAAGAGTTGACATCACTAGCAGTTATTTTAAATGGTGTGATGATATATGCTTTAGGATCTAAATTAATTAAGTTATTTAATATAACAAATCCTATTGCACGTGGTTTAGCACTTGGTACAAGTGGCCATTCGTTAGGTGTTTCTTCTGCACAAGAATTTGGTGAAACTGAAGCATCTATGGCATCTATTTCTCTAGTTATTGTTGGTGTGATTGTTGTAATCGTAGCTCCAATATTAGCAACATTACTATTATAATTTAATAACCCGCACACGTATAAAGTTAAATGACGTGTGCGGGTTTATTTTTTAAAAACTTAAATCTATACACGTATATTTTATTACCTTACTGCACCCATTACAATTTAACCGCTAACTATATACTATTTTTATAATTTATCAGAAAATTTAAATTACCTATTTTCATATCCTTGTAATCTGATAAGGTTTATTGTATTATACACCTACTATTAATATTTGGAGGTTAAGATTTATGACATTATTTTTACTAGAAGCAAACGATTTGGCTTTTGCCTCAAATAAAAAAGAATTAGAAGATAAAGCTGCTCAATTAACAACTGGTGATGTACCTACTTTAATTGAAGTTCAAGCTACTGAAGACTTAACACATGGTTACTTTATTGTAGAAGCAAATAATGATACTGAAGCAAAACAATTTCTAGAAGATGCTTCAATTAATATAAATTTAGTTAAAGAAGTGCGTCTAGTTGGTAAAGAACTGGATGAAGTTAAAAAAGGCGATCCTAAAATTGACTACCTTGTAACTTGGAATATCCCAGAAGGTATTACAATGGATCAATATTTAGCACGTAAGAAGAAAAATTCAGTTCACTACGAAGAAGTACCGGAAGTACAATTCCAACGTACGTATGTTTGTGAAGACATGACAAAATGTATTTGTATGTACGATGCGCCAGATGAAGACGCTGTACGCCGTGCTCGTAAAGCTGTAGATACACCAATCGATGACATCGAAAAAATATAAAGAACTACTTTCTCAATAGAATTGAGATTAGTAGTTCTTATGCATTAGCTTTAGCTAATGTAATCCTTATATATTTCTCAATAGAATTGAGATTAGTAGTTCTTAGGGAGAGGGACAGAAATCATTTGTTTTAATAAAGATTTCGTAGTCCCACCCCGGCAAGGATGACTAGGGTTGAATAAGCTTAATATAAGCGCAATTCAATCCAGTCATCTACTGCCTTTTTACAAAGTGATTAATCACTAGATTTTCTAAAAAGTAAATTCATAAACAACCACTAAAGGGCTATGTACTTGCATAGCCCTTTAGTGTAAACGCAATTCTTATTAAAACGATAAGAATAATTGAGGTGTCTACCGTGATTCATATTAATCGAGTTCATCATCAATTTGGAGAGAATACTGTCATTAACGATTTCGAACTAAATATAGATAAAGGAGAAATCATTACTTTTATTGGGAAAAGTGGATGTGGCAAATCAACTTTATTAAATATTATTGGAGGTTTCTTAACACCCTCATCTGGTTCTGTTAATATCAATGGTCAAATTAAACAAACGCCATCTCCAGATTGTTTGATGATATTCCAACATCATAATCTTTTTCCATGGAAAAATATCTATGACAATATACGCATTGGTTTAAATAAGCGTATGAGTAATGAAGAAATTAACCATCATTTAAAAAGTGTCGATTTAAATAATAAAGGCTCAGCATTCCCTGAATCATTATCTGGTGGGATGAAACAACGTGTTGCACTTTGTAGAGCACAAGTACATCAACCGAAAGTTATTTTAATGGATGAACCACTTGGTGCTTTAGATGCATTTACCCGTTATAAACTACAAGATCAATTGATTCAATTAAAGCATCAAACTGACGCTACTATTATTCTTGTCACACATGATATAGATGAAGCATTATATCTTTCTGACAATATTATTTTACTTGGAGAGGGTTGTGAAATTATCGATCAATATAAGATTAAGCAATCACATCCTCGTAATCGCAATGATAGCCATTTATTAAATATCCGTAATACTATCATGGAAAAGTTTGCCTTAAATCATTATATGGCAGAACCGGAATATTATTTATAAGGAGGCAGCATATTGAAAAAATTATTAATCCTTTCTCTAATATTCCTAGTATTACTTTCTGCTTGTACACAAAGTAATAGTCAAAAACAATCCGATAAAAAAGAAACTATAAAAATTGGTTATTTACCTATTACACATTCAGCAAACTTGATGATGACCCAACAAATACAGCAACAAACCAAAAACGCGAACTACAACTTAGAACTAGTAAGATTTAATAATTGGCCTGACCTGATGGACGCTTTAAATAGTGGCAAAATCGATGGTGCATCTACCTTAATCGAACTTGCGATGAAATCTAAAGAGAAAGGTTCAAATATTAAAGCAGTTGCTCTAGGCCATCACGAAGGTAATGTCATTATGGGACAAAATAATGAAACAATTTCAGACTTCCATAATCACGAAGATTATAGCTTTGCGATACCACATCGGTATTCGACACATTACCTACTATTAGAAGAAATGCGAAAACAACTTCATTTAGACTCTGATACCTTTAGTTATCATGAAATGGCGCCTGCAGAAATGCCCGCAGCTTTAAGTGAAAATCGTATTTCAGGATACTCAGTAGCTGAACCTTTTGGTGCCTTAGGAGAAAAACTAGGCAAAGGACATACGCTAAAACATGGTAGCGATGTGATACCTGATGCATATTGCTGTGCACTTGTGCTCAGAGAGGATTTAATCAATCAACACCATCATACAGCACAAGCTTTTATGACTGATTATAAAAAAGCTGGTTATAAAATGAACAATAAAAAGCAAAGCGTAGAAGTCATGAGTAAACATTTTAAACAAGATAAAAAAGTTTTAAAACAATCAGCAGATTGGACTTCTTATGGAGATTTAACAATTGAAAAAGAAGGCTATAATAAAATCACTCATTTAGTCAAAGAACATAAATTATTTAACACACCTGACTATAAAGATTTTGTTGATCCAACATTATACAAGGAGGGCTAGTACGCATTGACACATGCATTAACTAAAAAATTCACTTTACCTATTATTAGTTTCATCATTTTCTTATTTATATGGCAATGCGTAATTTGGATAGGAAATTATCAACCTATCCTCTTACCTGGTCCTTTACTTGTTGCTAAGAGCATTTGGCAGTTCATCATTTCCGGGGAAATATTTTCTCATTTGTTTATTAGTTTATTTCGTTTCATAGTCGGATTTGTTCTTGCCATTTTAATCGGTGTTCCTATCGGATTTTTATTAGGTCGTGTAAATGCACTATTCCATGCCATCGAACCACTTTTACAATTAATTAGACCTATATCACCTATCGCTTGGTCACCTTTCGTTGTACTTTGGTTTGGTATCGGTAGCTTACCAGCTATGGCAATTATTTTTATCGCTGCTTTCTTTCCGATTGTTTTTAACACAATTAAAGGCATTAGACATATTGAACCTCAATATTTAAAAATCGCTTCCAATCTTAACTTAACAGGTTGGCAATTATATAAAAATATCTTATTCCCTGGTGCCTTCAAACATATTATGGGTGGTATTCATATGGCTGTAGGTACGAGTTGGATATTTTTAGTTTCTGGTGAAATGATTGGTGCCCAGTCTGGATTAGGCTTTTTGATAGTAGATGCAAGAAATATGTTGAACTTAGAAGATGTATTAGCCGCAATATTTTTTATTGGTTTGTTCGGCTTCATTATAGATAGATTTATTAGTTATTTAGAAAAATTAATTCTAAAACGATTCGGAGAATAAAGGAGACGTTATTATGAGTTTACAAACACTTATCGAATATGAATTAGATCCATATTTAATTGAAATAGATGAAGGTACACACTATCCTAAACAATTTATTCAAACTTTATTTAAAGAAGGTTATTTTAAAGAAAATGATTTGAAAAATAATTTAGAAATTATTGAAGAAGTATCCAAATCTTGTCTAACTACAGGATTTTGCTTATGGTGCCAACTCGCATTCTCAACATACTTAGAAAATGCTGACCAAGCGCATTTAAATCATGATTTACAACAATCATTATTAAATGGTGATATATTAGGCGCAACTGGTTTATCAAATCCTATGAAATCATTTAATGATTTAGAGTCTTTCAATTTATCTCACCATTATCAAGAGGGAAAATTTTACGTAAACGGTAGACTTCCAGCAGTAAGCAATATCGGTTCTGATCACTACTTTGGGGCCATTTCAAAGTCTGAAACTGATGATGAATTAGTAATGTTTATTGTACATGCCAATCAAGATGGTATTACACTTGATGAGAAGTCGAATTTCTTAGGTGTCAATGGTTCAGCAACATTTGCGATAACGATGGATGATGTACTGATTCCTGACACGCAAATCATCACGCATGACGCAAAATCATTTGCCTCAGATATTCGACCAAAATTTGTAACACTACAAGTGCCTATTGCCCTAGGTTCCGTTCGTGCTTCACTTGATTTAATTCATAAATTCTCTGACGCACAAAATGGCATCAATAAATATTTAGAATACGACATTTCAGATTTTGAATCACGCTATAAACAGATCAAGCAAGACTTTTATAACCTTGTTGCAAAAAATGATTTGGATAATCAATTTGGCGAACTTATTCGACTTAAAAAAGAAGCTGGATATTTACTATTAGAAGTTAATCAGGCGTCTATGGTCAATGGTGGTTCAAGAGCATACTCTCCTAAAGCACCACAAGCACGTAAGTTGAAAGAAGGATTTTTCTTTGCAGCATTGACACCTACCTTAAGACATTTAGGTAAATTAGAAGAAGAATTTAAATCATCTAATTATACTGTAAATTAGTTTAAATTTTCTAATATACGTAAAAAAGCATCCCTCTATGGGGATGCTTTTTTTGACTCATATCATTCCGATTTGATTTTCTATATTCCTTCTATGAACCACTTGATTGCACGTTGTATCGCTTTATCCCAATATGCGTAATCATGTTCACCAGGTCCATCTTCAAATATGTTTGGTATTTGGCGTTTATTTAAATATTGTACAAACTGCTGATTGTCTCGGTATAAATCATCTTCTGTACCACACATGATAAGCAATTCGGGAATTTCTTTTTGTTTCTTAATCGCTTCATCCACTAAATAATACGGATCTAAGTTTGTATTTGCTACTTGTGCATTTGGACCAGCAATTGCAGATCCAGAATAATCATACCAATCATAATCAATCAAACCTTGTGCGTTAAATGCAGCAGATAAAGGACAAGCTTTCGCAAAACGATGACCTTCTAACAGCGCATATTTGATTGTGCCATAGCCACCCATCGAATGTCCCGCAATAAAATTGTCCTCTTTGCTAGTCGAGAGTGGTAATATTTGATGCGCATAATCCAATACTTCAAGTATATAATCATAATATTTATGACCATACACCATATTACTATAACCACTATGATCTGCATTCGGCATGATTACTGCTAATTGATGCTCATTTGCATACCGTTCAATACTCGTATAACGCATATACGACGTTTCGTCACTTGAAAGTCCGTGTAAAAGCAATAACGTTTTCAACGCTTTCGGTTGTGCATTTGAATCAAAATAAGTAGCGTCTTCAGGTAAAATCACTATAAAAGGATGATGCATACCAATCGTCGTCGAATTATAGTTTATTGATAATATTGCCAAAGTCAGTCACAACCTTTATTAATTAATACTTTGTGGTTCGTGTTTTTTCTTCTTATGCGTTTTATTAGATGGATCTAAACGTTTTTCCAAAAATCTTAAGAAGATATCAATTAAAATTGCAATTAAAGCAATTGGAATTGCACCAGCTAAAATAAATGTTGTTCCGTCTGTTGCATTTGTACCTCGAATAACAATGTCACCTAAAGTTGGCGCACCTATGAATGAGCCGACTGCAACAACCCCGATGGCTACAACAAGCGCAATTCTCAGTCCACCAAGAATGACTGATAAAGATAATGGTAATTCAATCATACGCAAGACTTGATTGCGCGTCATTCCCATACCTTTACCGGCATCTTTAATATTTTCATCGACACCAACAATACCAGTAAATGTATTTTTTATAATTGGTAATAGTGCGTATAAGAATACCGTTACCACTACAGTTGTAGGACCTAGTCCCATCACTAACATTAATATTGCTAACATCGCAATAACAGGTACAGTTTGAATGATGTTTGCAATGGTAATAATTGTCCAAGACAATTTTTTATATCTTGCAATGACGATACCAATAGGAATACCTACAATAGCTGCAAATAGAACACCATAAACAGACATAAGTAAATGCTTAATAAATAAATCCCATAGGTAGCCAAAGTTTACTGAATAATATTCAATTAATTGTTGAAATAAATTACCTTCCATTACTAATGACCACCTTTCTTATCATTTTCAAAATAGTTATGTGCTTTTAAGAATTTTTCAGCGACGACTGCAGGCTCTTGACCTTCACCATCAGCTTGATAATTAAGTTTCTGCATTTCACTCGTTGAAATTTTATTGTGTAATTTTTCTATTGTTGGTTTTAATTCTGGATGCTGTTTTAATAAATTATTTGTCGCCACTGAACTTGCGTCATAAGGTGGGAAGAAATGTTTGTCATCTTTCAATACTTTTAAATCATATGCGGCAATTCGACCATCCGTTGAATACCCGACTGCTACATCTAAATTATTCGAATTCAATGCATCATATACTAATCCGATTTGCATTGGTCGTACTGTATTAAAATCAAAGCCATATGCTTTCGTAAATCCTGGATAACCATCGCCTTCACGGTTTAACCATGAACTATCGACACCTAGTTTCAATTTATCGCTATGCGCTTTTAAATCAGACACAGTTTCTAAATTATATTTTTCAGCAGTTGCTTTAGTTACCATAAATGCATAAGTGTTTGCAAATCCATATGAATCAAAAAATGTTTGATCAAATTTCTTTTGGAAACCATCTTGTGTCGCTTTCATAGCTTTTTTTGGATCTTTAATAGGATTTTCATTTAATGCACCTGTTAAATCCGTACCATTATAACGGGCACCTGATAAGTTTGCATCACCATTTACGAGTGCGTTATGTTGAATGGTACTCGATCCTAAGTTGTTAATTAATGATGGTTTGATTTTTCCTTCTGTATCATGTTCTATTAATAGTCTCAACATATGAGACATAATTTGTGACTCGCTCGTTGCAAGTGCTGTGATTTTGACCTCGTTGTCTGAGCTATTTCCACCTAAACCGGGTAAACTACATCCAGATAACACCGTCAGACACAGTACAAGCGCGATACAATACTGTTTTATCTTTTTCATAATGTCCTCCTTAAATTATCTGGATACTTTTAATCCTTTGGGTACTGCCCATTTTTCTACTAATGATAATAGTACATCCACTATTAATGCTAATGCTGTAACTAATACAGCTGCACTCACAATCATTAATGGGTCATATAAGTTCAATCCATTAAATACAAAGTCACCTAAGCCACCTGCACCTACATAACTTGCAAGTGTTGCCCAACTAATGACATAAACAGATGATAATCGAATACCACCCAAGATTAATGGTAAAGCTAATGGTAATTCAACGTCTTTCATTAATTGAAAGCGTGTCATCCCCATACTGATTGCTGCTTCTTTAAGATTACTATCAATATTCTTAACACCTAATACTGTGTTATTTAATATTGGTAGTAGTACATAGATAAATAATGCGACAATGGCCGGTAATTTTCCAACACCAAAGATTGGTATCATTACAGCTAATACTGCTAATGTTGGTATCGTTTGTAATACACCAGCAATTGTGAGAACAATGTTTGAAGTTCTTTTCATTTTGGATAGTATAATACCTAATGGTACTGCGACTACGATTGCAATTAACAAAGCGATCATTGAGATATAAAAGTGTTCGACTGTTTTGGAAATCAGTTGCCCACCATATTGCTCTATGAATTGTTTCATTACTTATCAGCTCCTACATTATCGGGCTCAACAATTGCGTCTTGTGTAGCATCATCGTCTTCATCCGTTTCTCCCCAGATACTGTCATACACGATATCTACTAAGTTTGCTCTCGTAACCAATCCAATTAACGTTTCTTCATCACTATCCACTACAGGTACGTTTCTTACATTTCTTTTCAATATTGTACGAACTGAATCTTGTAATTTACTATCTATTCTTACACGATAGATATCGCGTTGCATTGTATCAATCAGTTCTTTATTTCCACGTAACCCTTGATTGATATCTTCAATATCTAAATATCCAAGTAATCTACGATTGTTACCCACAACAAAGATGGTATCAACACGACGATCTCTCATAATCTTAACTGCTTCATTTAATGAGCTATCCGCATGAACTGTTACAGGTTTAATCATCGCATCTTTAACTGTACGCATGTTAGGTCTATCTTGAATCAATCTATTTTGACCAATAAAGTCTCGTACGAAATCGTTTTCAGGATGTCTTAAAATATTGTCTGGCGTATCAAATTGTATGACACGTCCCTCAGACATAATGCAAATTTTATCTGCCAGTTTAATAGCTTCATCCATATCATGTGTAACGAAAATGAAGGTCTTACCTAACTTTTGTTGTAGTTCTTTAACCAAGTCTTGCAACGTATCTCTCGTAATTGGATCTAACGCGCCGAATGGTTCATCCATTAAAATGATATCTTGTTCTGCTGCTAACGCACGCACAACACCGATACGTTGCTGTTGTCCTCCTGAGAGCTGCGATGGATATCTATCTAAAAATTCTTCTGGTAAATCCACTAATTTTATCAGTTCTTTAGCTTTTTTCTCTTTCTTTTCTTGAGACCATTTTAAAAGTTTAGGTACTAATACGATATTTTCTCTAATCGTCATATGTGGCATCAATCCAATTTGTTGTATCACATACCCAATTTTTCTACGTAGCTCAACTGGGTTCATTTTGCGAACATCTTTGCCATTTATAGCTATTTGCCCTTCAGTTGCTTCAATCATTCTATTGATCATTCTTAAAGCAGTTGTTTTACCACTACCACTTGTCCCTATAAATGCAATAAATTCACCGGCTTCAATCTCAAGTGAAATATTATCTACAGCTTTCTTTCCTCCACCATAGACTTTAGATAAGTTTTTAATACTTAACATGAGTCAATTCCTTTCTATGTACATATTCAATTTCAAATATTTCATAATAAATATAGGACTATCTGTGGATGTTATACAAATACTAAAAAATAAGTAAAAACATGAGCACACATAGCCCTACTTTATTCGTGTGTAAACAATCAAAACAGAATAATCAATTTAGCTTTGATTTTATCATCCTATATATAACAAGATACATTAATAAATAACATTAAACAATTTATAACCAAATATTTGGTTATATAAAATATTTTTAACACCTTTTTATTCAATCGTTTCAAACTCATTCAAAAATTTTATTTACGTTTTATACCAATAAGATGTCCAAGTTCTTTGGGTTGTTTTTTTATTGAAGCATGTTGTGCATAATCATCAATTGCTTTTTGTATATCAGTAGGAAAAGCATCAGGCTTATGCAATTTAGTATTCATTCCCATTAACATAACCTCATAAGTTGCACACTTATCATTTGCTTCATCACTTAATGTCATAAACACATGTAATCTTTTGGTGTCGTAATCAAATAACTCAACTGTAGCAGTAATCGCTTCATTTACTTTAATTTCTTTTAAATACATAACGTGGTTTTCTAAAGTAAAGACAGTGTAGTCCAACGTTTCAATTGTTTGCACATCTAACCCTAAAAATGCGAGCCATGCATCCATTGTATCACTAAATACACGATTATATTCTGCGTCATTCATATGCCCATTATGGTCGACCCAAGCTTCATTTACATGCGTCTTGTATTCATATAATTTGTTTGTCATTTTATTTCACCGATTGTTGTGTTTTCTTTTTCATAGAAGGTGTATCTTCTGGCCAATATGACTCAGCAAGCTGTTTTACTTTTACTAAGAATTCATTACGTTTTTGGTCAAGTTCCGCCATTGTTTGTCCTTGAGAAGATGATTCACAGCCATTGACCACTTCGTCATACAGGCCCTGTGTTAATTCTGGTGCTACTAATTTAGTCCATGGTTTTTTTAAAGCTGGACCAAATTGTTTCAGCATGTGACGCATACCGCCTTCACCACCGGCCAAATGGAAAGTCATGAATGGACCATATTGTGCATAGCGCAAACCTGCAGCATGTGTAAATGCTTTATCAACTTCTTCCGTTGTCGCTATACCATCATTAACAATGTGCAATGCCTCTCTCCATAGTGCTTCCATTAATCTATCTGCTACATGTCCTTCAATCTCATGTCTAACATGAAGTACATCCATACCAATGCTTTCGTAAATTTCTTCAGCTTTTAATGTTGTTGCTTCCGTTGTTGCTTTACCAGGAACGATTTCAACGAGCGGTAAAATATAAACTGGATGAAATGGGTGGGCTACAATCAATCTCTCAGGATGTTGTAAATTTTGTTGCAATTCTGATGGCATAATACCAGAAGTACTCGAACCAATCGTTGCATCCGTTTTCGCATAAAAATCAATTTCTGTCAGCACTTGATCTTTTAAAGATTCAATTTCTGGAACATTTTCTTGTATATGATCTGCATCTTTAACCGCTTCTTCCAAATAAGGTGTAAATGTTAAATTATCGATTGCAGCGCCTTCTGCTAAACCTAATTGTTCTGCATATGGCCAATTTTGTTTCACTTGTTTTAACATTCTTTCATATGCGCCTTCACTTGGGTCTGTAGCAATGACTTCATGCCCATGAGCTAACATTCTAGTAATCCATCCACTTCCGATAACGCCTGTACCTACAACTGCAAACTTCATTATGCTCCTCCTTGTGGATCTCTTAATTGATATTTTTTACGTGCTTCTGCCGGGGTCATTGGTTCTATATCTAATCCGTTCAATATTTCGACAGCTTTTTCAACTAATTGCTCATTTGTTGCCTTAACACCTTTGGCTAAATATAAATTGTCTTCTAATCCAACACGAACGTTGCCGCCACGCTTTGCTGCTTCTTCAACCGTTGGAAATTGCATTCTTCCAATACCAAATGCTGACCAGTGGGCATGCTCCGGTATACGCGTTTTAAAGTATTCTATCGTTTCTGGATCATTTTCAGCTCCCCAAGGTATACCTAAACAAAATTGGAACATTGGTTCACCATCAATTAATCCTTCACTGATTAATTGCTTAGCGAATGAAATATGACCACTGTCAAAGCACTCTAATTCAGGCTTAACACCAGCCTCTTTTACAAGTTGAGCTTGTTTTCTTAACCAATCAGTTGGACTTATATAAACTGTATCTCCCATGTTGACACTACCACAATCTAAAGTACACATTTCAGGTAGTAAGCTGCCTATCGGTTCATGTCTTTCTTCTGGTGTTTGTATATCAGATCCTTCTGCAGCGAGATATGGATCTTCAAGGTTTGGAATAAAATCTCCGCCACCACCTGACGTAATATTTATAATAATATCTTCATCTGCAACTCTAATAAGTCGTACGGCTTCTTTGAAAAATTCAACATCGTGGCTAATACCACCTGTCTCTGGATCTCTCGCATGAATATGTGCAACTGTCGCGCCTGCTCTTGCACATTTTATTGCTGATTTAGCAATCTCTTGAGGTGTTACAGGAACACACTTATTCTTTGCTGTAGTATCTCCAGCACCTGTTAAAGCTGCTGTTAGCATCACTTTTTTCATTGATTATAAACCTCCACAGAGTTATTTAACACATCGCTAAGTGTACCAACCAGACGGTTTAGTTTCAAGTTTTATAAATATAAAAAATAAGGATAAACAACATTCAAAAGTTGATTATCCTTATACCATCAGTGGTTTACATGAATTAAACATTTTATTATTTTTTTATTAATTTAGAACATTTAGCCATTGCTTTCTTGATTTTTATTGGGGTGCGTATATTCGGTTAATCTATTCAAAACTTGTTCTCTCATGTTTTCATCAAGTCCATCTAGTCCAAATATTTCTGAAAGCCACAAACCATCCACTGCCAGACGAATAATTGTAGCGTCTACTTTGTCTAATCCATCATTTTCAATATTAGTTTGCCACTCTTTATAAGTGTCCTGTAAAGGTAATAACAAATTGCTATTAATACCTTGTGCAGCAAGCATTCCTGAGGTAATCGATCTATTTTCTGAACGATGAGATCTCGTCGCTTCAATAAACGCCCGTGCCCATTTCCCTTGGTCTTGTTTATCTGCATGTACATGTCCATTCACATTTTCTCTATATAATTCATCGGCATGATCAACAAGACCTTGAATTAATGCAAACTTGTTTTTAAAGTGATACAATAGCCCACCTTTACTGACACCTGCTTTTTTGGCAACGGCATCTAGCGTTAAATATTCACTACCTTGCTCATCTACAATTGCTGCAGCAGCTTGTAGTAATTGTATCCTCTTGGAAACTCTCGGCATTCATACACCTTCTTTCTCAAAATACGTTTCAAAATATGACTTAACCGTAGTTTTATATTCGAGCAAACTATATACGATATATGATAAAGTTGCAACTTCATTTTTGGATGCTGAACTAAAATGTGTGCTATTTTATCATAACTCAAGCGTTAACCTTCATAAGGCAATCCGCTTTGTATTTTTGCAACGTCGTTCACATGATAACTTCTTTTACTTATACAAATGCTTTTAAGTATTTAATCATTCATGCCTTTGCCATCCAATATATAATCAATATATTTTTCTACTCGATTTTCACGTGTTGCCGCTCTCTTTGCCTGACCAATATGATACATATATTGCCTTTGTCTACCAGGCGTTAAGTTACTGAATGCTTCTTTTAATTCTGGCATTGCATCTAATTTTGCTTGTAATTCTTCAGGCATATCATAGTCTTCAGTTTTTTTCATAGGTACTTTCTCACCTGATTTTTCTATTCTAATCGCTTCTTCAACATACCATTTAATCTCGTCTCTACGTTGATTAACTTCATCTAAACTTTCGAAACGTAATTGTCTTGCTGCTTTTACATTTTTAGTTTGTTGTATAAGTGATTGATAAGGATCTTCCATAATAGCACCTTTTTCAAAAAGTAATGCGCAATAATGCTTAAAGTCTTGTATGATAACGACATTTTTATCATCTAACATGTAGCAAGGATGCATCCATTTATAATCTTCAGTTAATTCCGTTTCATTTATAATTTCACGTAAAATTTTAAATTCCTCTTGCCATTGTTTCAATCTATCAATAAATGCATTTACTTTAATATTTTCTTTTTCATTAGTCATAAAAAATTACACCTCTTAATAATTTTTTTATTAACTTTATTCTACTATGAAAACCTTTGATTTATCTATAATTAGCTTTGTCAAAAACTTAACTCTTGTTTTCCGATAAGTTTACTATGAATTAAGGGATAATTATGTTATAATTTTTTTATTATTTTTAAAAATACATATAATTTAGAGGTGATTGAATGCAACAAGCAACAAACTTAAAAAAAGTATTAGGCTTTACGGATGTAATGGGTATTGCTATAGGTCAAATTATCGGTGCTGGCGTCATGTCGCTAACAGGCATTGGCATACAAATGACCGGAAGTGGTATCACACCCGCATTTATCTTATCCGCAATCATTACATTACTAACGATGTTCCCAATTGCCATATTAGGATCCACATTACCTACGACTGGTGGTATGTATCAGTATACAAGTCGTTTATTGTCCCCTAAAATCGGGATATTTTGGTTATTATTATTCATCTTTTTACAGGTTACATTATCTTTATATGCTTTATCATTCGCACAATACTTAGAAGGACTCTTACCAGGTATTCCTGTTAGACTTGTTGCTTTTGCCTTACTTACCATTTTATTTATTGTTAATATCATTGGTATTAAGTCAGCATCTATCATTGGTAATTTAATGGTTGTCATTCTAATTATTGCTTTGTCTTGTTTTATCATTTTCGGTCTTCCACATGTGGATTTTGGTGTTTTTAATATGCATGCCATGCTTCCGGATGGATTCACAGGATTCTTTACTGCCGTTGGGCTTGTTTCGTTTGCAACTGGTGGCGCGCAAGTTGTTGCTGAATTAGGTGGAGAAATGAAAAATCCAAAAAGAGATATTCCAATAGTCATTATCATTGCAACTATATTTGTAGGTTTGTTATACGCTTTTATCGCTTCTATTGCTGTAGGGGTACTCCCAATTCCAGAGGTTGCTGGCAGACCATTAACGAGTGTTGCGCAAGAAGTCTTGCCGACCCCAGTATTCATCTTCTTCATGGTTGGGGGCGCAATGTTCGCATTAGCGACTACACTCAATTCAACGTTTACTTGGGTAACTAAAAGTTTATTAGTTGCAATACACGATGGTTATTTACCTAAACGTTTAGGTAGTGTGAACAAACGATTTGGTACACCTCATTGGCTTTTATTACTTTTCTACATTATTGGTGCATTACCTATTATTACAGGTATGTCACTAAATGTTGTAGCACAGTTAGGTACTGGGATTTCATTAATTGTTTTTGCTTTTCCAGCTTTAGCTTCTACGCAACTACCCAAAAAATATCCAGATGCTTATAAGCAATCGCCGTTTAAAGTACCCTATCCAATACTTGTAACGATGGCAATCATTGCTATTATTGTGCTATTGTATCAATCTTATTTATTAATTTCTGATTTAAAAATAGGTTATATTATTGGTACATTAATTTATATTTTACTTTCCGCTATTATTGCGCAAGTTTCTAATAAGAAAAATAAAATTGCACTTAGCGATATTCATTTTAATACAGCCCAATCAATAGAAAAATCAACTTTATAAATTAAAAAAAGGACTTACATCTTCTCTTCTACATTGAGAATGTAAGTCCGCTTTTATATACAAAGCACTGTTCATTTTATAAGTGTAATTGATTTACCTTAGGCTCTATTAAATTTAGTCATTTGCTTTAGACTAATGATTAAAATAAAAGCTACGAATGCGATGGCTGCAGTGAAGTACGTAGTTGCTAAAACATCTATTTTAGAAACAACTAGACCACCGACAATACCACCAATGCCGATACCCGCATTTAAACTAGACATATTCCAACTCATCACTTGGCTTGTATCACCTTCAACATGTTCTATAATACCACTTTGAACAGCTGGATTTGTACTCCATTGCATGATATTCCATATGAAGATAATCATTAATAATACGCCTGTCACTGATAAGAATAAATTCAACAGTAACATCATCGTGATAAATATAATAGTGGCAATCGTTAGCCAACGTTTACTCGTCAATTTATCTGAAAGGAACCCACCCATCGATGTTCCAATAACACCTGCAACACCATTGATTAATAATACAATCGATACGAAGGATAAGTCATGACCACTTGATAACATAAGTGGATTAATATAAATAAATGTCACAGAATTTGCAACTAGCAATAAGAATGTGATAGCTAAAAACTTAGCGACTTCTCCTGGTCTAAGTATTTTAGAATAATTACTTTCACGCTGCTTAGTACTAGACTCTGTATTTACCGTTTGATATTGAGGTTGTGGTACATAGAAATACATCAATATACCTACTAACACACTTACAAAGACAATAAATAAGAATGTATATCTCCATCCAACTAAGTCACCGATAATTGTCCCAATTGGTACACCAAGTACATTTGCGCCACTAAAGCCTGAATAAACAATACCTATCATTTTCCCTCGATGTTGTGGCGCAGTTAATAAAGCTGTTAGCGCTAATATTTTAACCACGATAAGTGCTGCTGCTGCAGATGATATGATGCGTCCAAATACTAAAATAGAAAAATTAGGTGCAAAAGCAATGATCATATTTCCGACAATAAAAACAAGCAATGCATATAATAATACAGGTCTTGGAGAAAACCGATTCGTTAATTTCACTAATATAGGTCCTGCAATGGCAAATGTGATGGCATAAAGCGTCACTAACTGTCCAATAATCGCTTCCGAAACATGCAAGTCAATGCTCATCAAATTCATAATCCCTGCAACCATCATTTCAACCATACCTACGATAAAGATACTCAAAATAAAGGTGGCAATTCTCATAATCGACATCTTTTCACTCCTCCCTTAAATTAAGATGTAAATTTTTACATAACTATTACATTATAAACCATACGTCAACACGTTTGAACACTTCTGAATTTGCTCTCACAGCAAATATCCAACCATACAAAAAAAGAACCTGAGACATCAATAGATATCTCAGGTTCGTGTTTATATTGAAACATAACAATAAAGCTCTGCTCAATTCTTTTTAAAATTTTTATTAAAATGCTGAACAGTGCTTTTTATACTCGCCGTCTATCCAATATTTATGCGTCTTCTTGGTTTAAATGTCTACTTATCAGTTGATCGCGGTGATTAAAGAATTGTTTATAACTTAAATAAGTCGCAATAAGCGCAGACATAATCGTCGCAGTTGTGTGAATAAAGACAACCATTAATTGAAATTTAACAGCTTGTAACGGCTCTACGCCTCCAATAATTAAGCCGGTCATCATACCTGGTATCGAAACAATACCATACGTTTTAACGGAATCAATTGTTGGTACAATCGCCGTTTTCACACTATTACGTATCGTTTCTTTAGAAGATAATTTGGGATTCGCACCAAGTGCTAACTTAGATTCAATTTGGCTCATTTCTTTCACAAATTCTCTATCTAAATTTTGATAGGCTAAATTTATAGCAATTAAACCATTACTACCTAGCATACCTGCAATCGGTATCACTTCATTAGGCTTAAACTCTATCGCCCCTGTTAAAACGACACCAACTAGAGGTAACGCTACACCAACAAAAATGGCAACAAACGAAATCCAAAATACATGATGCATTACTGGAGATGCTCTACTAATTGTATTCCACGAAGCATTAATAATAATGACTAGTACAAATACGATTAATAGCCATGTTTGATTCACACCAAATATAAAATGCAATAGAAAGCCGAGAATAATTAATTGAATAATTGCTCTAACCGTCGCAATTAATAAATCTTTAATAATATGTAATTTTTCTTTGTAAGAAACAATAATCGGAAAAAGTAAGAGGAGACCCGTTAATGCTAGTGCAGTTGTACTCATGATAAACGCTCCTCCTTATCGATTTTGCCATCCACAATTCTAATTTTCTTTTTAAAATGTCTATTACTTTGATCATTACTATGTGTAATCCATAAAATAGCAACGCCTTCATCAGCCAATTTAAAGATTAAGGATTCTATTTTTTCACTATTATGCACATCCAAAGCACTTGTCGCTTCATCTAGAAGCAATACCTTTGGTGTGTACATGAGTTGTCTCGCTATCGTAATACGTTGTCTTTCACCACCGGATAAATGTTCAACACGTGTATTAAAATTATAATGACCTAAACCTACTGTTTTCAATAAACGTTTAGCTTGTTTACGATCGAATTTATCTTGTCTAACTTCTGCTGGAAAAGCTAGATTTTCTCCGATAGTTCTATCAAATAAATCACTTTCTTGTAATAGATAACTTACATTCATACGTAGTTGTTCTGGGTTTATTTGTTCGTAAGGCTTATCATTTAAATATAGTTCTCCTTTTGTTGGGCTAATCAAATTACTAATCAAACGCAACAATGTACTTTTACCACTTCCGGAAGGCCCTACAATTGCTATCGTATCGCCTGCCTCAATTTTTAAATTTATATCATTGATAATATCCCGGTTATCTATCTTATATGTTATGTTTTTTAGTTCTAACATAGAAGCCCACCTTTTTTAATTTCTCGCATTACTATTCCCTAACTTTTCAATTTTAATAGCTTGTTTCATCAATAAGCTCAAAAATCATTTATTTTAAAATAACGATAGCTATAAATGATATGAGATTATTTAATGCATGTAATGTTATTGAAACGGCCAAATTCATTCCGCTCTTCACATATACAAAGGCTAAACCAGCCCCAATGATGAGATAACTACCGATTTCAAATAGTGATGTTGCACCTAACACATGCACACTTGCAAATAATATCGTTGAGAGTATCGAGGCAACAGTATATGTTATCTTTTTGCCTAACTCATGAATAATTAAATGTCTAAATAATAGTTCTTCGATGATTGGTGTGAGTATGACAATATCTATAAATAGAAATGGTAACATCCAATTATTTTCAAACATTTTTTCTAAAAGCATTTGATTTTGAGTTTCTGTATATTGCAATCCTTTAGGTAAAAATTCCATCATCCAATCATATAAACTATTTAATCCAAGTGTGACAATATAAGTCGCCACGATGATAAACAGATATTTAGGGATTGCAAGAATGCGTTGGTTGGAAATCGGTATTAAACGATCTTTTAAATGCATTGCATAAAAACTAACTAATATAACGATTTCGGCAAGCAAGCCACCCATAATTAGTATGTTTTCATCAGTTACAAAAGTTTCATTTTTAAAATTAAATACTGAATAGACAATATATATAGCAGCAAATAACAAGAGTGGCATGATGTTATTCGCTAATAAATAAATTGGAATAAGCCAAAAATCTCTTTTTACAATTTTTTTGTTATCCCAAACACTTATATCTTGCTGATTATTATTTTTTAATTCGGTTGATTTCTCAGTCATATGACACCTTCCTAATTCGTACATATACTAAATATATCATGTCTACTTATAGTGTATATACAAATTATTAAATTTTTTATCAACTTCCTTTCTAAAATATTATAATCTCAAATAACTTACTTATTCAACTCACTATATTATTGTAATATGTTCATTTTGTTGTACTATATAATTAACATAAGGGGGGGCTGATTTTTATGACTATATTAACTACCTTGCAATTTATCGTTAATATTATAATTGTATTCTTTTTATTTAGTGTTCTGGTAATGGGGGCAGTGTTACTTTTTAAAGATAAACGACAAAAGCAACATAGTGTGCTACGCAATTATCCACTACTTGCACGCATACGTTATTTTGGAGAAAAAATTGGGCCTGAATTACGTCAGTATCTATTTTTGGCTGATACCAAAGGTAAACCATTTACAAGAAATGATTTTACAAATATTGTCGTTGCGGGTAAATATAATTCTAGAATGACAAGTTTTGGAACACAACATGATTATGAAGATGGTTTTTATATACAAAACACGATGTTTCCTTTACAAACAGCTGAGTTACATATCGACCAATCACCTATGATTTCTTCTTTTATTTATAAAATTGATAACGAACGCTTGTTTAACCGTGATGAACATAGAACAAAAGTTGAAATAGATCCTTACTATTTATCAGATGAAGACCAAATTATATTAGGTGCTCAACTTAAGCATCCATTTAAAATAAAACGTTTAGTAGGTCAATCAGGTATGAGTTATGGCGCTTTAGGTAGCCGTGCTATCACTGCCCTTTCAAAAGGGCTGGGTCAAGCTGGTACATGGATGAACACGGGCGAAGGTGGTTTATCGGAACATCATCTATCTGGAAACGTTGATATTATATTTCAAATTGGACCAGGCTTATTTGGTGTTCGTGATAAAGCAGGAAAGTTTGACCAACAAGCCTTTATCGATTTATCCCATAATCAACATATTAAAGCATTTGAAATCAAATTAGCACAAGGCGCCAAAACACGTGGTGGCCACATGCAAGGCAACAAAGTCACAGAAGAAATCGCTTCTATAAGAAAAGTAGAACCTTGGGTGACAATAAACTCACCTAACCGTTTTGAGCATATCGACAGTCCAGATGCCTTATTGAATTGGGTCCATGAATTACAACAAACCGGACAAAAACCTGTTGGCTTTAAAATGGTCATTAGCAAAGTATCTGAAGTAGAAAACCTTGTTCGTACAATGGTTGAAAATCAGCAATATCCTAATTTCATTACCATCGACGGAGGAGAAGGCGGTACTGGTGCAACATTCCAAGAATTAGAAGATGGTGTCGGCTTACCTCTATTTACAGCGCTTCCTATTTTAACAGCATTATTGGAAAAATATGGTATTAGAGATCAAATTAAAGTTTTTGCATCAGGCAAATTGATAACGCCAGATAAGATAGCTATCGCATTAGGACTTGGCGCAGACTTGGTAAACATCGCCCGTGGCATGATGATTAGTGTTGGGTGTATTATGAGTCAACAATGTCATATGAATACTTGTCCAGTAGGTGTGGCAACGACTGATCCTAAACGTGAAAAAGGATTAATCATCGATGAGAAAAAATATCGTGTCACTAATTTTATTACAAGTTTACATGAAGGCTTATTTAATATTTCTGCAGCTATAGGCGTAGATTCCCCTACAAAAATTACAAAAGAACATATTATCATTAAAAATAAAGATGGTGGTATCCAATCTATACAGGACTATAAATTAAAATTAATTGAACACGCTTAACTGATTAAGTTCGCTAAAGTTAAAGTAAATAATAAGCATTGAACTACTCAATACTTTTGCAATTCACATGATTTAATCCAAGCTAAGCCAAAAAAAATCTCAAGCGTTAAAGTAATCACTTTAACGCTTGAGATTTTTTTATTTTATAGATTACTTTAATTTAGAAATAGCTTCATTTAACAATGACTCAATTTTATCTTGTTCATCTTTTAAGGGGTTAAATTCAAATTTTTTGTCATTAATAAATACAGTGGGTATCCCTTTAATACCGCGTTCAAAAGTTTCTTCATTGATTGCTAAAGAGCGTTCATCTGCATCTTTTTGAGGTGTTAAATTAAATTCATTTGTCATTTTATCTTCAACTGTGGCAAAACTTACTTTCCATTGATCTTGTGTATCGTATAATTGGCGAATAATTGCTAATGTTTCTTCAGGATTGTCATAATTTAAATGAATGTTTGCAACTGTTCCTTTTAATAATGCTTGTTTTGTTTTATCAAAATGTTTAACGACATGTTGCACTTCACCTGACTCAATATAAGGTGTGAGTGCATGATCTGCTGCTTTAAAATAGTTCTTGCAGAACGGACATGCAAAATTGATAAACGACTCAATTGTTATTGGCGCATTTTTCGAACCAAATGTTAGATGTTTAACTTCTGTCATAATTAATCCCTCCACTTTATCTATAATACTATTGAAACATGACACATTACATATTGCACTCATTTAGTCTTAGTATTTTAGTAAGGATTAACAATCATTATTGTTTCTTATGATTTGAATTTGTATTCAATCAAAAAACTATATTATTAAATTCTAAATGGTAAAATATAGATACACATTAATTTTTAAGGGGGAATTCTTATGAATGATTCAGTAAAATTACTAAAATCACTAACGGATGTCGATGGCATTGCTGGACACGAAATGGCAGTCAAAGCATTAATGAACGATTATTTAACACCCGTAAGCGATGAAATTATCGAAGACAATCTTGGTGGTATTTTTGGTAAAAAATCAGCTACTAATGGAGATAAAACATTAATGGTTGCAGGTCATCTAGACGAAGTTGGTTTTATCGTTACTAGAATTGATAACAATGGTTTCTTAAAATTCACACCCATTGGCGGTTGGTGGAACCAGGTCATGCTTTCGCAAAAGGTAACGATTACAACAGATGAAGGTAAAAAAATCAGAGGTATCATCGGTTCAAAACCCCCTCACGTATTATCACCAGAGGAACGTAAAAAAACAATTGATATGAAAGAAATGTTTATTGATATTGGTGTTAAGAGTAAAAAAGAGGCAGAACAATTTGGCATCGAAATCGGTAATATGGTGACGCCATACAGTGAATTCGAAACATTGGCTAATCAAAAATACTTAACTGCTAAAGCATTTGATAACCGCTATGGCTGTGCACTTGCCATAGATGTATTACAAAATTTAAAGAATGAAGCGATAGATATCAACTTGATGGCTGGCGCAAATGTACAAGAAGAAGTCGGTCTGCGTGGCGCCAAAGTTGCTGCCAATAAAATCAAACCTGATTTGGCAATTGCCATTGATGTTGCCATTGCTTATGATACGCCAGGTATGTCAGGTCAAGTCAGTGATACGGCTATTGGTAATGGGCCGGTTGTGATTATTATGGACGCATCCAACATTGGTCATGTTGGTTTCACAAAACATATTAAAGACGTAGCTAAAAAACATAATATTACTGTTCAATTAGATACCACTGCTGGTGGCGGTACTGATGCCGGCAGCATTCATGTCGCTAATGAAGGCACACCAACCGTCTCTATCGGGGTTGCATTGCGTTACATGCATTCTAATGTGTCCGTTTTACACACAGATGATTATAAAAATTCGGTAGCGCTTGTAACTGAGATTGTAAAATCATTAAATAATGATGTTGTCGATCAAATTATCTGGTAATATTCGCTAACCTAATTATAAATTAAAATCCACACAGAGACTGAGTTTAATCAGTTACTGTGTGGATTTTACTACATTTCACATTCGTTCATAAAAACAGCTACCAAATTATTTCGTTGTATTTTTCCAACTATCATCACTTAACATTTCTCCTGGCCATGTATACGCCATAACACCACCATCTATTGTGATAGACTCACCCGTTATAAATGAACTGTCATCAGACGCAAGGAAGGCTACAAGTTTGCCAACTTCTTCAGGTGTTCCTAATCTACCTAATGGTGTAACCCATTTTTGATTATCTCTAAATGCTTTACCCGCTTCATCTTCAGCCGTACCTGTTAATTTATCTACAAGTGGTGTTTCAATCGTACCTGGTGAAATAGCATTTGCTCTAATATTTTCACGACCATATTCAATCGCAGTCGAACGCGTGAAATTAATGACCCCACCTTTGGCTGCATTATAACCTGAACGATTTAAATCTGCAGCTAATCCAGAAAATGATGCCGTATTGATAATCGAACCGCCCTCATCCATCATAAGCGGTAGTAAAAATTTAGTCATTAAAAATGTACCTCTTAAATCAACACCTAATATCTTATCGAATACTTCAACTGGATATTCATGAATACGCCCCGCCGCATTATCAACACCAGCGTTATTAAAGAGCACGTCTATTTTTCCATACTTTTCTTTAATTGCTTGAGCAAAGCGTTCAACTGCGTGCGCATCGGACACATCGACGATATAACCTGAAGCTGTATTGCCTGCATTATTGATTTCTTTGACAGTGTCATGCACTTTTTCTGAAATATCCACTGCCAATACATGCGCACCTTCATTCGCTAATACTTTTGCTGAGGCAGCACCAATACCTGTACTTGCACCTGTCAAAATAGCGATTTTGTTATTTAATCTTCCCATCATTCATCACTTCTCCTATCTAAAAAATGTATTTCCAGTTCTGTAAAAAACGTTTCTTTATATAATTACCTTTTCTAGAAAATTGAAACTTGATTACGCTTTTTGATACTTTTTTACATGCATATGTGTAAATTTTTTCTTAAGCACATATTTATTTTCAGAATATTTGTTCAATTAAAAAGATTATTCTGATATACTTACGCTAACTTAATTAGGAGGTAGTACATATGACTTCAAATACAAAGCATAAACCGACACTCGTAGATAGATTTTTAAATATTGTAGAAAAAGTTGGTAATAAACTACCTGATCCTAGTATTTTATTTTTCTTGATGTGCTTAGGACTTGCTATTATCACATGGATTGTTTCACTATTTCACATCACCGTAAAACACCCTGGTACAGGAGATACAATTGCTATTAAGAGTATTTTAAGTAAAGACGGTCTAATGATGATATTAAATGATGCTGTGAAGAATTTTTCTGAATTCCCAGCTCTAGGTCTCGTATTAGCTGTTATGCTTGGTGTAGGTGTGGCTGAAAAAACAGGTTATTTTGACAAATTAATGGTTCAAGTTGTACATAAAGCACCTAAAAAATTTATCGTTCCAGTCATCATACTTATTGGAATCTTAGGTAATGCAGCTGGTGATGCTGCACCTATCGTTTTACCCCCGTTAACTGCCATGGTATTTATTAAATTGGGATATCACCCTATTGCAGGATTAGCGATGGCATACGCATCAGCCATTGGTGGGTTTTCAGCAAATATCATGATCGGTATGTCAGATGCCTTATTATATGCATTTACTGAACCTGCGACTAAAATTGTTTCTGACAATGTTCATGTCAATGTGGCCATGAATTGGTATTTTATTGCTGCAAGTGTACTTGTTTTACTCCCCGCCGTTTATTGGGTAACTATGCGCTTTGTTATTCCAAGATTAGGTTCATACGACGACTCAAATTCTGATATTCAAGTTGATGATGAAAATACTGGACTGACAACAGAAGAAAATCGCGCTGTATTTTGGGCAAATATAAGTTTTTTCATCATGATTGCGTTACTTATTATTTTAGCTATACCTCAAGGCAGTTTTTTAAGAAATGCTAAAACAGGTAGCTTACTTAACGATGCCCCTATTATTAATGGCGTTGGGCTAATTATCCTTGTTTTATTCTTAGTACCTGGTTTAGTTTATGGTTTAATGATGAAGGAATTTAAAAACTCTAAAGATTTAGGTAAAATGTTAGCTGATTCTATGTCGTCGATGGGTTCATTTATCGTCATCGTATTTTTTGCAGCACAACTACTAGCATTTTTAGAATGGAGTAATTTAGGCGTTATCGTTGCTGTTAAGGGAGCCGCCTTATTACAAGGTCAAAATGGCATCATACTTATCTTAGGCATTATTTTGTTAAGCGCAATCATCAATTTATTGATTGGTAGCGCTTCTGCCAAATGGGGCATTTTAGCACCTATTTTTATACCTATGCTCATGCTTGTAGGTTTCCATCCTGCTTTCACACAAATGCTTTATCGCATCGGAGATTCAATAAGTAATCCGATTACACCGATGATGCCCTACCTACCACTGTTATTATCATATGCACAAAAATATGATAATAACATGAAGTTAGGCTCATTATTATCGAGTCTAATGCCTTATACAATTGTGTTAAGTATCGTATGGCCTTTATTTATGATTATCTGGTATTTATTAGGTTGGCCATTAGGTCCAGGCGGTCCTTTACAGGTTAAATAAACGATTATAACCAAGCATACAAGTAGCGATGTTACTGTATGCTTGGTTTTTTTCATCATTACCATTCAAACAATTGACTTATTTGTATTTACATTGGACAATATGAAAATTTTTAATCACAAATTTTATTTTTTAATGTAATATATAGGAAAGAACAGGGTAAA
The DNA here is from genome assembly GCF_049897865.1 of Staphylococcus sp. Y174-1. Taxonomy (NCBI): domain Bacteria; kingdom Bacillati; phylum Bacillota; class Bacilli; order Caryophanales; family Staphylococcaceae; genus Staphylococcus; species Staphylococcus sp. Y174-1. The sequence continues at coordinate 282,230 of NZ_JAFCXB010000002.1, forward strand.
CAAAATAGAGCATATGATAGAACCTCATTTTTTACATAGGAGGCAAACATGGAACGTATAGGATTAATTGATATCGGTTCAAATACAATCAGGTTAGTTATTTTCGAATTTGATAAAAAAACAGGTCTAAACGAATTATTGAACATTAAAACACCAGCAAGGCTAAGCCAATATTTAACAAAAGATTTGGCGATGAACAACGAAGGTATTGAAGTATTAACTAAGACATTAAGCAGTTTTAAAACTGTAGCAGATAAGTTTGAAGTAACTGAATTACATCCCATTGCTACAGCGGCAATTAGACAATCAACAAACAGAGACAAAATTATTGAAAACATCAAAAAAGAACTGAATATAAAAATCAAGTTAATACCTGAAGAAGAAGAAGCATTTTATGGTTTTTATGCCATTACTCATACCACAGACATCCAAGATGGTGTTTCTGTCGACATCGGTGGTGGTTCTACAGAAGTGACACTTTTTAAAGACAAAAAGTTAATAGAAGCACACAGTTTTCCATTTGGTGTCGTCACTTTACAGCGTAAATTCTTTGACGGTAAAGATCATAATGATAAATCTTCAATCAAAGATATGGAGAAATTTTTATCTAAACAATTTGATCAACTCGCTTGGTTAAAAGACCAAGAAGTCGCTTTAGTTGGGATAGGCGGTTCAGCTCGTAATGTTGCACGCATCCATCAATCTGAACATTCATACCCTATTGGCGGTGTCCATAATTATACAATGACGGACGATAATATCGATGAGGTATATTCTATACTTAAAAAAAGTTCTCGTGATGAATTGAAAGACATCGATGGTTTAAGTAGAGATCGTGTAGATATTATACTGCCTGCTGTCTCCGTCTTTAAAGTACTGTTTAATAAAATAGAAGCTTCGCAGTTTACATTTTCTCGTAAAGGTTTACGCGAAGGCTATGCCATGAATATTATTAGTGAGCGTTATCCAACAGAATTTAAAAAAGAAAACATTAGAAAAGATGCCCTTTTCCACTTAGCTAATGAATATGGCATAGAGGAATCGAGCGCAAATCAACGTGTTAAATTGGCACAGTCTTTATTAAAACAACTTATCAATTTAGATAAAATTGAGGTATCAGATGACGAAAAAACATTATTTGCCGAGGGTGCTTACCTGTATTACTTAGGTAGATTTATTGATTCAGATTCTAGTTCACCGCACACATATTATATTATTGCTAACTCTATGATTGATGGTTTCAAACATGAGGACCGCGTTAAATTAGCATTGCTTGCAAGTTTTAAAAATAAATCACTGTTAAAATTCTTTAGTCATGAGACGGAATGGCTACGTGGTAAAGAATTGGATAATGTTCAATCACTTGGTGGCATTATAAAATTTGTTAATGCGCTCAACATCTCTCATACAAGTGCTGTTGAGTCGATAGATTTAAAAGAAAAAGATGGCGAGTATACATTATACGTTTACTATAATGGTGCACCAATTGCTGAAGAATATCAGTCACTTCGTCAAAAAAAACATATTGAGAAAATTTTAAAAGAAAATCTTTCTATTATCTTTACAAAATCTTAAAATTCATATGATACGGTATACGTAGCAAAATATGTATTTTAGACTACAACGAGGTGTATAAAGCGTTATGCATAGAAATTTGGGAGATAAAGACTTAAATTTACCGCAATATTATAATAATAGAGAGCTTAGTTGGTTAGATTTTAACTACCGTGTATTACAAGAAGCACAAGATAAGAACAACCCACTATTAGAACAACTTAACTTTATCTCTATATTTAGTTCGAATTTAGATGAATTCTTTATGGTTCGCGTAGCGGGCTTACAAGATCAAGTCAAAATGGGATACGATAAACCTGAAAACAAAGCACAATTAACACCTAAGCAACAACTCGATCAAATTAAGCTAAAGAACAAGGAAATTGTTGATTTACAATACAAGCGTTATAACGAATTAATTGATGACTTAAAACAATATCAAGTAGAAATCATAAAACCAGAACAACTACCTGACGATTTATTGCCTCAACTTGAATCAGAATTTAAGTATGGCATCTTGCCAACACTAACGCCCTTAGGGATTGATGCCTATCATCCTTTCCCTAAATTAAATAATAAAAGCTTGAATATTTTTGTAGATATCGATACAGAAGATGATATTAATTCTGCTATCGTTCAAATACCTTCACTTATTTCTCGATTTTATTCATTTAACAAAGGTGATAAACAATATATCATTTTGATTGAAGATATTATCACCTACTTCATTAACGACTTATTTTCAGGATATACGGTCTTGAACACATTTACGTTTAGAATCACACGTAATGCTGACTTAACTATTCATGAAGATGGCGCAGAAGATTTATTAATAGAAATTGAGCGCTTCTTAAAAGAGCGTAAACGTGGTACTGCTGTACGTTTAGAAGTAGATGGCCGACAAGCGACACATGAGGATATTGTGTGGATTATCAACCAACTAGATGTGCACGATAATGAAGTCTATTTTGTAGATGGGCCTCTCGATTTAACCATGTTGACTGATTTAGTTGACCACCTATCCAATAAGCTGAAATATTTGAAATATAATAAATATGTCCCACAAATACCTCAATCTCTAGGAAATCACAATATTTTTGATTTATCTTTAAAAAGAGATATTTTCTTCCACCACCCATATGAATCATTTGAACCTATTGTTGATTTTATACGGGAAGCAGCTGAAGATCCAAATACTATTGCAATAAAACAAACACTCTATCGTGTAAGTAAGGATTCTCCTATTATTAATAGTTTGAAAAATGCAGCTGAAAATGGCAAACAAGTCACTGTGCTTGTCGAATTAAAAGCACGTTTTGATGAGGAAAACAACGTACATTGGGCAAGAATGTTGGAAGATGCAGGTTGTCATGTTATTTATGGTATGACACATTTGAAAACACATAGTAAAATTACACTCGTTGTTAAGCGAATGAATAATAAATTAACTTCATTCATTCATTTAGGTACTGGTAACTATAATGATAAAACAGCGAATATTTATACCGATATGGGACTGATCACAACGAATGCTGAAATTGCTGAAGATGCGATTAATTTCTTCAATTATTTAAGTGGCTATTCAGTAAAACCTGAATATAACAAATTGATTGTCGCACCTTTCGATATTCGTGATGTCTTTTTAGCTAGAATAGATAACGAAATCAAATCACATCGTGAAAATGGTAACGGTAAGATTATCATGAAAATGAACTCATTAACGGATAAAGATATCATTCTTAAATTGTTTGAAGCATCCTGTGCAGGAGTAAAAGTTCAATTGATCATTCGTGGTATTTGTTGTCTCAAGCCAGGTGTTCCAGGAATCAGTGAAAACATTGAAGTCGTAAGTATCGTTGGTAGATTCCTAGAACATTCACGCATCTATCATTTCCATAATAATGGCGACGACATCATATATCTTTCTTCCGCCGATGCAATGACTAGAAATATGATTAAACGTGTAGAAATTTTATTCCCAGTTGAAGATAAAGATATTGCGAAACGTTTATTAGATTATATGAACTTACAACTCTCAGATAACCAAAAAGGACGTTACCAAGATGAATTAGGTCAATATCATTATATTGAAAATAATTTATCACCTTTAAATTCTCAAGCATTTCTAATGAAAGAAGCTATGGATTATGGCCAACAATTAAAAGAGGATAATACACGCCCACAAGTTATGTCTGTTAACGAGCGTAAAGGCTGGTTTACTAAAATACGTAAGCAATTCAGAAAGTAATTTGTTAGTAAGATAGCTTAGACAAAGCAGTCATTTTAACTAGTCCACAAAGAGTCAGGAACATTCAAAGTTGTTCCTGACTCTTTTTTGTTTATATTTCATCAATCATTTTTCTAACTTACAATTAAAATAAGCAATCACGCTAATTTGTAAAAATATTATCGTTCACTCTGTGTAAACCCATTTTTAAATCGAGTCAATGGTTCTAACTACAATAACCAATATCATCATATTATATCGGCGAATCAGGCGATTTCATCTATTTCTTGTTATAATTAATGTAGCGTGAAATTTATATTTCGTACTGTTATTAAAATGATACGGAGGTATTAATATGAACGATTTAGCAACACTTAAAAAAGATTTCCCTCTCATAGATAGTATGCAAAATTATAAGCCTATTTTTTGGGAAAACACAAATTTTCGTAAACCAGCGTCATTAGCGTTTACTTTAAAAGATATGGAAGACGCTGCGCAACGACTTGAACGATTTAGTAGTTACATAAGCACTGTATTCCCAGAAACGGAAAATAATCATGGCCTTATTGAATCACCTTTAAAACACATACCTTTTATGCAAAATACTTTGACAAACTTAGAGTCCTTACCCACTGAAGGTAAGCTATGGCTAAAATGTGATAGTCACCTCGCTATATCTGGATCAATTAAGGCGCGCGGTGGTATCTATGAAGTACTTAAATTAGCTGAAACGATAGGGATGCAAGATGGCGATTTAAAAGAGACAGATGATTATCGTGTACTGGCTGAGCAAAAATATCAAGGTCTGTTTAGTAAATATAATGTTGCCGTTGGTTCAACCGGTAATTTAGGATTAAGTATCGGTATTATGAGTGCAAAACTGGGCTTTAAAGTGACGGTTCATATGTCTACAGATGCACGTCAGTGGAAGAAAGATCTTTTGAGGTCACGTGGTGTGGAAGTCATAGAACATCAGTCAGATTATCAGTACGCTGTAGCAGAAGGAAGAAAACATGCTGAAAACGATCCTACCTGTCATTTTGTGGATGACGAAGGTTCATCTGACTTGTTTTTAGGATATACAGTCGCTGCATTAAGATTAAAAGCACAATTAGCTGCTGAAAATATACAAATAGATGCTGAACACCCTCTATTTGTATACATACCTTGTGGTGTCGGTGGTGGCCCAGGAGGAGTGACGTTCGGTCTAAAACAAGTCTTTGGAGAACATGTTTATTGTATTTTTACTGAACCAACACATGCCCCTTGTATGTTATTAGGTATGATGACGCAATTACACGATAAAATTTCAGTTAAGGATATTGGCATTGATGGAAGCACAGATGCGGATGGTTTAGCAGTTGCACGTCCATCTCGCTTAGTCGGGCAAATTATGAATACGTTACTCTATGGTATACAGACTGTATCTGATAGCGAAATGTATCGTTATCTATATCTTTTAAGTGAAAAAGAAGATATCTTTATTGAGCCCTCTGCCGCGTCAGGGTTTGCTGGCATTAAATCAGCAATAACATTAGCCAAACAACAGGGCGTCCAAATGAATCAAGCAAATCATATTGTATGGGCAACTGGTGGTAATATGGTGCCTAAAGAAGAAATGCTAAAATATGTTAATCATGGTAAATCTTGCTTATAAGTATTAATCCCTTGCACTTTTTTAAATGCAAGGGCATTTTTATACCGCTTAACCAAAAACATTTTCAGAATATTTATTGAATTCTAAAAATAAATGTGTTAAAGTATTCTTTATTAATTTACTTTAGTTCGGTAGAGAAACAAAGTATATGCAAAGGATGGTTTTAATATGGATGCAGCAACAATCATTAATAACAAAGAAAAAGAACTTAACTTTTTAAAGCATTTTCAACAAGCTGACTTTAACTTAGTAGATTTTAGCTTTATTGAATCTCTAGCTTGGCAAACATTGAATAAAGATGATTTACAGCAAATGACTGAAAGAAGTTTCTGGCAACATGACCATCATATCTTTGCATTACGTAATGATTTCACCGACCAATTATTGCGTTATTACAGTAATTATCCTCCGCGTCATCAAAAAGTAGTTTATGCGGGACCGATTGTTCGTGATAACCATGTCTATACGCAATTGGGTATCGAACATTACAACCCTACCATAACGGATATGCAGGAAGATTTTATGACGTTTTATAAATATATACAACAATATCTTAATGACGATATCGATTTTGTCATTTTAGGACATTATCAACTTATCGATTTACTGTTAACTACTAAAGAACAAACAATAACGATTTTAAAATTAGTACAAGAGCGTAATATTTCAGAACTTTCATCCGAACTTGGCACTTCTCATCCGCTTGTTCAATTATTGACAACAAAAACAACGGATCAATTAGATTTACTAAGTCAACTCTTTCCTTACGATCATCGTACAATACAAGCTTTGCGTCGTTGGGAACAGTGGTTTAAGTCATTAAATGTAAAAGATATACATTTAGATATCACACCACAACCGCCTCGTTCATATTACAAAGGTGCATTTTTAAAATGTTATCTAAAAAATGATAAAAACCACCAACTTACGGGAGGTTTCTACAAAGGTGAATTAGATGGTTTTGGATTAGGTTTTATATTATAAATAAAAGGAGTTCTTATTATGCTTACAGTAGCTATAGCCAAAGGTCGATTATTAAAAAGCTTTATTACTTATTTAAAACAAGCTAATGAACAAGAACTAGTAGATGCATTAGAAAAACGAGAACGTCAATTATTAATTTCTGTAGGATCTATTCAAATCGTATTAGTTAAAGGTAGCGATGTCCCTATTTATGTAGAACAAGGTGTAGCTGATGTCGGGATTGTTGGCAGTGATATTTTAGAAGAAGGAAATTATACAATTAATAATTTGGTGGATTTACCATTTGGAGATTGTCATTTTGCTTTAGCTGCTAAACCAGAAACTTCTTCTTTCAATAAAATTGCTACGTCGTATGTAAAAACTGCACGTGCCTACTTCGAAGCACAAGGTATAGATGTAGAATTGGTAAAACTATCAGGTTCTATTGAATTAGCTTGTCTCGTAGAAATGGTGGATGGAATAGTAGATATTGTACAGACTGGTACAACACTAAAATCAAATGGCTTAGTTGAAAAAGATACGATTAAACCCATTAACGCGAAACTTATCACAAATAAGCAATCCTATTTTAAAAAATCATCTGAAATTGATGCTTTTTTATCAACACTGGAGGTGTCACTCATTGATCATAGATAAAACGCTATTTTTGAAAAAGTATTTAAACCAATCTTCCTTAAATGAAGACCTATACCCCATCGTAAAGGATATTTGCGAAAACGTCAGACTTCACGGAGATGATGCCCTCAGAAATTATAATCAACAGTTTGATCAGGTAGAGACTTGCAATTTAGAAGTCGCTTATCAAACTTTAGAAAATGCCTATAATCGCCTAGACAGTGATTTACGTGAGGCCTTACAACAAAGTCACGCGCGTATTCAATCTTACCAAGAATCCATTAAATGGACTAAGCAACAAGGCACATCAGATTGTTATGAATTGTATCATCCTTTAGAACGCGTTGGCGTATATGTACCAGGTGGTAAAGCCAGTTACCCATCAACCGTCTTAATGACAGTAACACTGGCAAAGGTAGCTGGTGTAAAAAATATATCTGTAGTCACGCCCCCACAACTAAATGGTATACCAGATATCGTATTAGCCGCCTGTTATATCTCAGGTGTCGATAACGTTTATCAAGTTGGAGGTGCTCAAAGTATTGCTGCCCTAGCTTACGGTACAGAAACATTGCCAAAAGTTGATAAAATTGTAGGACCTGGTAACCAATTTGTTGCCTATGCTAAGAAATACCTCTTTGGTCAAGTAGGAATTGATCAAATCGCGGGCCCTAGTGAAATTGCATTAATTATTGATGACTCTGCTGATTTAGACGCCATCGCATATGATGTATTTGCACAAGCAGAGCACGATGAACTTGCAAGAACTTTTGTCATTAGTGAAGATGAAGCATTATTAAAACAACTTGAACAAAAAATACAGCACATACTTCCTCAAATTGAACGTCAATCAATCGTTCAAGCAAGTTTAAATGATAACCATTTTTTGATACATGTGAATAACTTTAGCGAAGCGTGTGATTTAATGAATCTCATTGCACCAGAACATGCTTCAATACAAACAGTTTCACCACATGATTATCTAAATCATGTCCGTTACGTCGGCGCACTATTCTTAGGTTATTATTCACCTGAAGTTATTGGTGACTATGTCGCTGGCCCAAGTCACGTACTGCCAACCAATCAAACAGCTCGATTTACCAATGGTCTATCTGTTAATGATTTTTTAACACGTCATTCAGTGATAGATTTATCAAAAGATACATTCGATACCGTAGAACTGACTGCGCGTAAATTAGCCCATGTTGAACAATTATATAATCACGAACAATCCATAGAAATTAGAACATCAAAGGAGTTTAACGATGATAAGAATTAACAAAAATGAAAGCCCACTTCGCCCTTTAACAGAAGCACAACTCACATCGATTATACATCATGCTTCATTTAACTTTTATCCAGATGAAGAATATGAACGATTTAAGGCAGGTTATGCGCGTTATTATAATCTATCACCAGACCAAATTATTGCAGGTAATGGTTCTGATGAATTAATTCAAAAATTAATGCTTATCATGCCAGAAGGTCCAGCATTAGCACTTAATCCAGATTTCTTTATGTACCAAGCCTATGCCGACCAAGTTCATCGACCAATAGCGTTTGTAAATGCAGATAACGACTTAACATTTAATCTAGAAAATATATTAAGTCGCATTGAAACAGTGCAACCCGCATTCTTTATTATGAGTAATCCACACAATCCATCTGGCAAGCAGTATAATCTAACATTTTTAACTGCAATTGCAGATAAAATGAAAAATATTGGTGGTTATTTTGTTATTGATGAAGCTTATTTAGATTTTGGGGATGCCTACACGCTTGAATTGCAACCACATGTTCTTCAAATGCGTACCCTTTCAAAGGCATTTGGTATTGCCGGTTTACGTTTAGGCGTGTTAATTGGAACACCTGAGACGATTCAACTTATACAAAGTATTGAACATCCTTATCCATTAAACACACTCACTTTACACATTGCACTTTTCATGTTTGAACATATTGATAAGACACGCACATTCATTGAACATCAGCGTGCATTAGCTGTTAGATTAAGACAAATGTTCCAAGATAATGTTAGCGATATAATGAAAGTCTTCCCTTCATCAACTAACTTTGTCTTAACAAAAGGATCCGCAGCGCAAAGTCTTGGCCTTTATATTGAAGATCATGGCTTCTTACCTAGACGTTATGACGAACCAAACATGAACGATTATGTAAGATATTCCATCGCCACAGACGACCAGTTAGACCAATTAGAACAGCTCATTAAATCATGGAGGTCACAATATGATATTTCAAAAGAAACGTAAGACTGCAGAAACAGAGTTATCAATCATTTTAGCCGATGACAAACGAACAAGTGAAATTAACACAGGGGTTGGTTTCCTAAATCATATGCTCACACTCTTTACGTTTCATAGTGGGCTGTCAATTATAATTGAAGCAAATGGAGATACCGATGTAGATGATCATCACGTAACAGAAGATATTGGCATCGTACTAGGTCAGCTATTATTAGACATGATTCGAGAACGCAAATCTTTCCAAAGATATGGTGTGAGTTACATCCCTATGGATGAAACTTTATCTCGTGCTGTAGTTGATATTAGTGGACGCCCTTATTTATCGTTTAATGCCACTTTGAGTAAAGAAAAAGTAGGCACATTTGATAGCGAATTGGTTGAAGAGTTCTTCCGTGCTTTGATCATCAATGCACGTTTAACTACGCATATTGATCTACTTAGAGGCGGCAATACGCATCATGAAATTGAAGCCATATTTAAATCATTTGCCCGTGCATTAAAAATGGCACTTTCAGAAAATGATAATGATAACATCCCTTCATCTAAGGGTGTGATTGAGTGATTGCGATCATTGACTACGGATTAGGTAATGTAAAAAATGTTCAACGCGCAGTTCAGTATTTAGGATACGATGCGATATTGACCGATAAGTATAACGAAATTGCAAATGCTGATGTCGTCATCTTACCCGGTGTAGGTCACTTTAAAGATGCCATGCAAGCAATTAACGAGCGCGGTTTAGCAAATATAATCACATCCATTACGGATAAACCAGTGATTGGTATCTGTCTCGGTATGCAACTATTTTATCATTGGAGTGCAGAGGGTGATGTCAAAGGGTTAAATATTTTCCCGGGAAATATAATTCCAATACAGTCCCCTTATCCTGTACCGCATTTAGGATGGAATAATCTAATAAGTAAACACCCTTTATTATTACATGATGTTTACTTTGTCCATGCGTATCAAGCTGAAATGTCACAACATGTGGTTGCTTACACAGAATACGGCACAAAAATCCCAGCAATTGTGCAATATCAAAATTATATCGGCATTCAATTCCATCCAGAAAAAAGTGGTGATGATGGATTAGCAATACTTAATCAAGCACTGAAAGGCGGATTTCAAGATGATCAAACTATGGCCGGCAATTGATTTAATCAATGCTACTAGCGTGCGACTTACTGAAGGTAAATACGATTCAGAAGTTAAAATGGCGCGTAGCGCAGAAGAAAGTGTACTTTTCTACAATCAGTATCAGTGTGTAGACCGAATTCATATCGTCGATTTAATTGGTGCAAAAAATCAAGTATCCATCGAGAGTGACTATATCAATCAATTACGCTCACTGACTGATAAACCTATGGAAGTTGGCGGTGGTATTAGAGATAGAAATACCATTGACACTTACTTTAATAATGGTATTGATTATTGTATCATCGGCACCAAAGGTATCGAAGATTTAGCGTGGTTATCGCACATGACACAAGCATTTCCAAATCGTTTATATCTATCCATTGACGCTTACCGTCGACAAGTCAAAATTAATGGCTGGGAAGAAGATGCTGGCCTCGATATCTTTGATTTATTACAACAAGTAGAAGCTCTCCCACTCGGTGGTATCATTTACACAGATATTTCTAAAGATGGCAAACTCGAGGGCCCTAATTTCGAAATCACACAACAATTAGTTCAAGCAACTCAAAAACCAATTATTGCTTCTGGTGGTATTCGTCATCAACAAGATTTAGCCCAATTAGAATCCATTGGCGTTCATGCAGCCATTGTTGGCAAAGCTGCACACAACGCTACCTTCTGGGAGGGATTGTCATGATTAAAAAACGCATTATTCCATGCTTAGATGTCAAAGATGGTCGCGTCGTCAAAGGCATTCAATTTAAAGGCTTGCGTGATATTGGCAACCCTGTAGATTTTGCACTTTATTATAATGAACAAGGTGCTGATGAACTTGTTTTCTTAGACATTTCACGTACAGAAGCTGGACATGATCTTGTACTTGATGTTATTTCGGAAACAGCAGAAAAACTTTTCATTCCATTGACAGTTGGCGGTGGTATTTCAACCATTGACGATATCTCTCAATTATTAAACCACGGTGCAGATAAAGTATCCTTAAATTCAAGTGCACTTAAAAATCCAAGTTTTATAAAGGAAGCCAGCGAAAAATTTGGACGACAATGTATATGTATCGCCATAGATAGCAATTACGATAGCGAACTAAATGATTATTTTTGTTACACACACGGTGGTAAACAGCGAACGGATAAACGCGTTTATGATTGGGTTCAAGAAGTTGAAGCCCTAGGCGCAGGTGAACTTCTCATTACAAGTATGACGCACGATGGTATGAAACAAGGTTTTGATGTCTCACACTTACATGAAATTGAAAAACTTGTGAATATTCCCGTTATCGCTTCTGGTGGTGGCGGAAATCCTGAACATTTCGTTGACTTGTTTAAAGAAACAAACGTTTCAGCGGGACTTGCGGCAAGCATATTACACGATAAAGAAACAACTGTGAATCAAATTAAATCATCAATGAAACGAGGAGGTATTCCAGTAAGATGACTACTCAAGAGCCTGATTTTGACAAAGGACTTATCCCTGTTGTATTACAAGATGTACGTAACAAGCAAGTGCTCATGCTAGGATATATGAATGAAACTGCCTATCAAAAAACACTCACTGAGGGAATTGTTACATTTTACTCTCGCTCAAAAGAACGTTTATGGACTAAAGGTGAAACTTCAGGTCACACTCAAATAGTGAAACATATCCATCTGGATTGTGATCAAGATACATTGCTTATTGAAGTACTTCCAAACGGACCAACCTGTCATACAGGTAATCAAAGTTGTTTTAATACGTCCGTACCTTTTAATGTGCAACAACTTGAACAAACAGTTGCAGCAAGTGCGCAGGCAGATAAAAGTAATTCGTATACTCAATATTTATTAAAAGAAGGACTTGAAAAAATAACTAAAAAATTTGGTGAGGAAGCATTTGAAGTGGTGATTGGTGCAATGAAAGGCGACGTTGAAGAAGTGACGAATGAAACCGCCGATGTTATGTATCACCTTTTTGTATTATTACATGCTTTAAATATTAAATTTGAAGAAGTTGAAAAAGTACTAGCAAAACGTCATCAAACAACTAATAATTTTAAAGGCGAACGAAGTGATATTGATCACTGGTAAGCGTCAAAATAAAATAAGCACATCATAGATATCAAATTATATAAATTCGATGACTATGACGTGCTTAGTTTTTACTTATGCTTTAAAAGTTCTTTTTTAAATAGTTCAGCTTGTTTCTCTACTGAAATTAAATCTGCATAAATTGCTTCATCCATAGAATAATAAATAACATTACCGTTTTGAACAGCTTTATTATTTTTCCAAGTATTTGATTTCACAAAATCATTATTCGGTTTCTTACCATCTTTAGTAGGAAGGAGTAAATAATCTCCCGAATACGTATTGAATTTCTCTTTTGAAACTTTCATAAACTTCTCTTTTGGCATTGCTTGCTTAGCTTCTGGGTCCTCTTTCAACTTAAACCCTTCATATATAGCTTTACTTCCGCAGCCGAATCTAGGGCCAAATTGATAAATATCTTTTGCTTGAATATCCATAATTGAAAAAGTATTATCTTTACCAATTGCTTTCTTAATTTCTTTACCATCTTTAGCTAGTTTTTCTCATAGTTTATCAGCTTGTTTTTTAGCTTTAGCTTCTTTGTTTACTAATTTCCCAATTTCATTATGTGTATCTTTATAGTCCATATCCTGTACTTTAATAGGTACTGTCGGTGCAATTTTAGCTAATTTTTTATTATCCTTGTTCTCTTTATATGTAATAATTAAATCTGTTTTTAATTTTGCCGCCGCTTCAACATTTTCAGGATTAATTTTTTAACCTTACTCATATCTATATATTTAGAATCTGGAAATACATTTGTGATAGCGACAGGTTTAACACCTAATTTTTAAAGTTTCCATAATTAGCGGTTAACACAAGTACTCTTTTTGGATTTTTAGGTATTTTTACTTTACTACCATCATCTGTAGTATAAGTCTTTGTATCTTTGTCATCTTTTGACTCTGAATTTTTCGAACCATTACCGCAAGCTGCTAAAAATAATAACAAACATAACATCAAGCATAAAAATTTGTTCAAAACGATAACCTCTTCTCTTGTTTATTACTACTATTTTAATCGAAAACGATTATCAATTTCAATAGAATAAAATGAACTTTTAAAATAATTAGTTGCTTCTAATTTATAAAAAAATAATTTACCAAATACTTTTATAGTTATATTTTTGCTATTATATATTAAAGGAGTTGTTATTTATGTTCAATCAATTTTTAGGTATTGATCATGTTCAGTTAGCTGCACCACCTCACAATGAATCGTTAGCAAAGGCTTTTTATTCTGATAAATTAGGTTTTAAAGAAATAGCAAAACCCTCCAATCTCGCGAAAAATGGTGGCGTTTGGTTTCAAGTTGGTGACCAACAACTACATATTGGTGTTCAAGATGACTTTAAACCAGCAACAAAAGCCCACCCAGCGTTTTTAGTACAGAACGCTTCAGATATACGGAAAGAACTTGAAGCTAAAGAAATTGAAATCATCTATGGTGATGAACTTGAAGGCGCCAATCGTTTTTATATCTATGACCCATTTGGTAACAGAATTGAAATTATAGAATGGTTATGATATTTCAAACTAAAAAACCAGAACGAGACATAATGGTGACTCGCCCTGGTTTTTTTATGTGCACCCATAAGTTGAATACGTGTTATTTATAACAACTACACTTCAAGATACATTAAGTCTTCATCATAATACCTATGACCATCAAAGATTGATTTAGGTTCCCTACCATAACGCTGAAACCCTAATTTTTCATACAAACGAATGGCTTGTGTATTCTCAGATAATACACATAAGCCAATGATTTTCACAACACCAACCACACTAACATCGTTAATGATATGTTGTATCATTTGAGCTGTAATACCTTGACCTCTATATCGGGGATCACAATAGACAGTCACTAAGTTACCTTTATGTTTTACCTTTTCCATTCTCTCACTATAAAATGTAGCGATACAAATAAGCTCCCCACTATCAAACGTGCCTATCGTAAAATGCGTATCATTTAATTTAAGCCGTGCTTTAAATTCATCTTCCGGCAATGATTTTTCACGTTCATATGTTGATACAAATCCCTTTGGATCCGTCTGTAACGATTTTAATCGAATGGCTCGGTACTGTTTTACATCTCTTTCGGTAAGGTATCGCATTTCCATTTTTCTCACTTCTTTCACGAATACATTCAAGCTAAACTATTAGAAAAATGAACAAAATCAAAAAGTCCTGATAAAAATTTCATAGTCTTCGCTCTTATTAAATAACGCGTTAAATGAATCTCATTTGCGTAATACATGAGCTAGCGTTTTTATATTTGTAACTTAGCATGTAGATTACAGTCCATATAAATTAATTTGGCCGAGACACTTCTTATTAATGTCCCGGCCTTCTAATATTTCATTTATGTTTAAACAGGTCTCACTGTCACTTCATTCACATTGACATGGCTTGGTTGCTGTAATGCATAAATTGCTGCTTCTGCAATATCTTTAGGATCTAATTTTTTGCGTGCTCCCCAATCTGTATCTCCACTTAATGGTGTATCAACCATCCCAGGAGAGATACTTGTCACACGTACGCCTGTTTTCGCTAATTCTTTTTCTAGACCTTGTGTAATACTGTGTACAGCTGCTTTGGATGCACTATAGAGCGTGCTTTTTTTAGTAACTTCAAATCCAGAAATTGACGCAATATTGATAATGTGACCACTAGACTGATTTAGCATAGATGGTAGCACAGCATTAATTGTATATAAGGTACCTTTGATATTCACATCAATCATTGCTTCCCATGCTTCAACGTCACCCTCAGTTATTGCTGATGATAACATTAAGCCAGCACTATTCACTAAAATATCAATCTGACCAAATTTTTCTTTTGTTTTTTCAACTAATTCTGTTACTTCTTCTTTGTGTGTAACATCCACAATACTTGTCTCAACTACTGCTTGTTTATTATCTTGTATACGTTTAGCCACTTCTGCTAAGCGCGACTCATCTCGTCCTGTTAAGACAACTTTGACTCCTTGATTAGCTATTGTTTCGGCTATACTTGCACCGATACCACTACTCGCTCCTGTTACGACTGCCACTTTATCTTGTAATTCAACCATGTATATCTTCCTTTCTATTTATACTTCTCTATATTTATTTAAATATTTCCCTAATTACGATTATTGTATCATGGCGTTTTCATTTTCTTGAAAGTTTTGCTTTTGATCAGCTTGTCAATATCCATATTTCAATATAAAGTGGGTATATAATAAAGTATATATTAATAATGTTTATTGTAGCGTTAAGGGAGGGGCATATATATTATGAATTTTGATGAAAAATTAGAAGCATTAAGAAAATCAATAGATCGAACAAGTTTCCAATTTCATTTTGAAGATTTATTCGACAAAGATGAATGGATTCAAATGCCTATATTAGAACGACAACAATTAGAAAAAACTTTCCGTAAATATGTAGCACAACATAATCACTTACGCATTCCTTATGCATCTGAAGAACATATTCGTATGCGTATGTACAACTCTTTATATGATTTTAATGAAATCAAGCATAATTTTAAAGATTATGTTTAATTGTCATCATTAAATACTATAACTAAAAGCCTATGTTACTGGATGGACAGTAAACATAGGCTTTTTAAAATACTTTAGGGCGTTTCAAATAAATCATGAAAGTTAATACGAGGGAGAAAAACTTTAAAAATAATACCCGTTTGCTATATTAATAGATTGTGAATACAACAAAACTTTTTAATTACTTGATGCATACAGTGTATTAATGATTAACTAATAGCGTCTTTTTCAATCCATAGTTGTATAACTTTTCTGCATCAATATAAGCTATATAGTCAATACTTCTGTATCCATCTTTAATATCATTAATAATACCTTGATTTACACCTGTATGAGTGTAAATTTCATAGCTGCTTTCATTTGAAAAAATAACCTTTTCAATTACTTCTCTCATATGAATCACTCCGTATTTTTTCTTTCGCAAAGCTTGCGTCATTTATTACATCTTTATCTTAATTCATAAGGATACAAATTGGAAGTGTTTTGTGATTAATTTCACAAATTTATCACTTTTGCCTTTCTCCGGTTAATTTCCTTAGTTTTAAAATTGACAATATAATCAATACAGCAATTTTAACTTCTGTTAAGATACACGAAGTTTTTAATTTCAATCTGTACAATCGAAACCAATGAGATCTTATTGCTTACTGAAAAGTGCATTAATACAACCTTTTTATATAAATAGATGACTGTTAATTTATTTTGTTATTTACTTAACCTTTTTATAATAAATTCAACCTAAAGTGATTATATTGTGAGTTATTTCACATAATATGATTGAATCCTATAGTTTTTTTGAACTTGAAATGCTAACTTTAATAGTATAAAGAAAGCGCTTTATTTTACACTCTGCTTTTCTTTTATCTATTTTCATTTCAACACTCAAGCTCTATAAACGGTACATATCGATTGTTTAATCAATCAATTTATTTCGAGAGGAATTTTTAACATAATCGAATCATTAACACAATACAAACCACATTATAAAAAATTAATATGTGTTGATTCTGATGGCTGTGCTATCGATTCAATGACTATTAAACATGAACGTGCATTCGGCCCTGCGCTTGTTAATGAATGGCAACTTGATACCTATTCCGAAAAGATATTAAACCGTTGGAATGCATTTAACCTCTATGAAATCACAAGAGGTATCAATAGGTTCAAAGGTTTAGAAAAAATGTTAGGCGAATTGGTCTCTGAGGGGATTGAAATTGAAGGTTATAAATACATTAAACATTGGGTTACAACAACCGATTCATTTTCTAATCCAAGCTTAGAACAAGCTATTACTGCCTCTCCAAATCAAATAGGCTTACGCAAAGCACTCTCTTGGTCTCACATGGTAAATAGTCGAATTAAGTCATTACCTAGTACCGGGCCATTTAATTATGTGCTTGATACATTAAAACATGCTGCAACATTCGCCGATATCGCCATCGTATCTTCGGCTAATCTATCTGCAGTACAACACGAGTGGGAAACCTATCATCTAACACCTTATTTAAATGGTATGTTCGCACAAGAAGCAGGTACGAAAGAACATTGCTTAGATATTTTAATATTCGCTTGTTGTAGCAGTTCATTACAACGTTGTTCATTGGATCGCTGTTCCATATATGGGCCTATAATGTAAATCTGTTTATATTTTTTAAATTTAAATATTAAGAAGTTCACATCGAAAACATTGGTATAATGGTATATTTTATTACTGCCCATATTGATGATAAAATGTTTCAACTCATTTTTGAATTGTTTACGTGACGTATTTGTAAATGGTGACTTAATATGATTGCTGATCCCTTTTAAGTCATCCATATCATAGCCTTCTAGTTGAATCCCCAATAATTGCAACGCATTCGTCTGTAAAATTTCTAATGTTTCCTCGTTCATAAAAAAACACCCTCTATTCCTTTATTTTATTATAACTAAAAATAAGGATAAGGTGTGTTTCGAAATTAATTTTATATACATAAATGTCAACAAGCATAAACAAAGTTATAGATTATAATAAAACTTTTATATATCTTTCTTGCCAAACTTCAATTTAAAAGGTGCATACAACAATACAAAAATTAATACAAGGCCTAGGTAGCCGATTAATGGGTAGAAGATTGCTACTAAATCTGTAAAACCAACAAAACTCAGACATAGACCTACAATAACGGTAACAGCATAGAACAGTTTGAAACGTTTCGTATCTACGACTGTAAACCTTGTAGCAAACGCATAAAACATACCTAAACCCGTATTAAAGATCATTCCAAAAATAACAATAGCCATAATGACTCCAAGTATAGGTGAAATATGATTCACAATACCTAACATTGGCATTTCCATATTTCCAACGATATCTATTTGTGTGAATATAGCCAAATGACTCAATACAATCATGACGCCTAACGCGAGTCCACCAACTAGTCCGCCAATAGCTGCTACTTTCGTATTCTTCTCTGAACCTCCCATAACAATGGCCATTGATGCACCTACAGCTGTATTAAATGATGCGTAGTTCACACCTGCTACAAACCAATTCGGTAATGTTGAAGGTTTCGCATCAGACAAAGTATTTAACTGTGAAAATGAACTATCCGTTGTCATAAAACTATAAACTGAAATAATAATTATAAAAATGATTAAAAACGGCGTAATATTTCCAATTACTTTTACAACACCTTCAACTTTCAGCATACCCGCGAGAATGATAAGTACAGTCATCAATAGTGTGCCAACGATAGATGGTAAGCCAAACTGCTGATTAAGATTTGAACCTGCACCTGCAATCATGACAACCCCTACACCAAATAATGTGAATATGATGACTAAATCAATCACCCATCCCAATAATTTTCCAAACATTGACTTACCCGTGATACGATAAATGACTTCTTTATGAGAATCAGTTTCAGACTTACTTCCCAGCCAAACTAACATCATTCCAACATATGTAAATAATGCGGTCGTTATCATTGCGCCGAATGTTCCCATCATGCCAAAACTTGTGAAGTATTGGAGCACTTCTTGTCCAGAAGCGAATCCTGCACCAACAATGACGCCAATAAAAGTACTCGCAATTAATAATATCCTTTTCATTTTCCAACCCCCTATAGCGATATAACTACTTCCTTTACAACATACTTCCGTTTATCTCTATACTTTAATCTAGCATCTAAATTATACATTCCAATGCATTTTCAGTATGTTCAGACAATAGTAACTTCTCTATTTTATCATTTTAAAATTAATTCATGTTGTAATTCAATGGTCTCACATTCAAACAAACGGCATTGATATCAACATTATTAAATTTGTTTCATTAAAAAATCGGACAAAAATGATTTTGTCCGAAGCATCTGTTTATCTATTATCTTAGTAAATAACCACCATCTACTGGTAATGATATACCTGTTACATAATCTGAGGCTTCACTAGCTAGAAATATAAGTGGACCCATTAAATTTTCCGGAACACCCCGTTGTCCCGATGGTATATGTCCTTTAATTTCTGGCCCTCGAATTGGATCTTCTTCTAGCACTTTCGTCATATCAGTACGGATATAACCAGGAGATAATGCATTTACTTGTATATTGTATGGTGCCAAAGTATCTGCATAGGCGCGCGTAATGCCAACTACGCCATGCTTACTCGCTGCGTAAGGAAAGATATTTTTTCCAGCGCGGTATGACTGCATAGAACCTATATTAATGATTTTACCTGAGCCTTGTTCTGTCATCACTTTAGCCGCTTCATGAGCCATATAATACGTTGCATTTAAATTAATATCTATGACATTTTGCCAATCTTCATCTTTATAATCTAAAATATTATTTCTAATTTGAACACCTGCATTATTAACTAATATATCAAGTGATCCCCACGTTCCAACTGCATTTGTGATAACCTTTGCTGCAGAACCCGATTCGGTTAAATCTTGCTGAAGAAAGGATACATTACCCTCATGCTGTTTCACATATGCTTTCATTTCATCCCAGGCATTGGTTGAAGAACTAACTACAGTTACATTTGCCCCATACATTGTTAAAGCAATGGTATAATATTTGCCTAATCCGCGTGCACCGCCTGTTACTATCGCATTTTTACCTTTTAAAGAAAAACTTTCTAAACTAAATTTTGTTATTTTCAAACTCCTTCACTGACCCTTTTATGTTAAAACATTGTCCAAGTATTCATTCAGTAAGCATTTGTACCATACTATAAAATAAACCAAACTCAATAATTAACTTAATTTAAAATAAGCTTAATCTAAGCCTTTAAAAATTGAAGTTATGTTAGTGAGTCTGGTCAAAAAACATCTACAATGTAAACCGTGATCCCATTCAATCTTCTATCGTTTTCACTGCTATGATTTCGTTTTATACAAATATACTTAAAATCAAGATAAAGACAAGACCTGAAACTGAGATAACTGTTTCTAGTAATGACCATGTTAGGAAGGTTTCTTTAACTGTTAAACCGAAATATTCTTTGAACATCCAGAACCCAGCATCATTAACATGAGATAAAATAACACTCCCTGCACCAATTGCTAATACCACTAATGCAACGTTAACGTCTGATGCTTGTAATAACGGTAAAACGATACCTGTGGATGAAATAGCAGCTACGGTTGATGACCCAAGTGCAATACGAAGCACTGCAGCTACAATCCACGCAAGTAATATCGGAGACATTTCTGTACCTTCAAATAATTTAGCGATTGTATCACCGACACCGCCATCAATTAATACTTGTTTGAAAGTACCGCCACCACCAATAATTAAAATCATCATTCCGATTGGATAAATCGCATTTGAAACTGAATCCATAATATCGGCATTTTTACGTCCTTGTTTGATACCCATTGTAAAAATCGCAAATAAGACAGCGATCAACATTGCAGTTGCTGCAGTACCAATAAAGTAAATAAATGATTCAAAACCATTCGTCGCTGATTCATGTCCTGTTACTAACTGTACAATTGTTGATAATAACATTAAGATAACTGGAGACACAGCTGTCAAAAAGCTGATGCCAAATCCTGGCATTTCTTCTTCAGTAAATTCTTTTTGTGCACCTAAAGCTGATATGTCGCCTTCACGACGATAAGCTGATGGTGTGATTTTTTGTGCAATTTTATTGAATAATGGTCCAGCAATTAATGTCACTGGTATTGCAATAATAATACCGTATAGTAATACATGTCCTAAGTTTGCTTGTAATTCTTTTGCAATTACAACTGGGCCAGGGTGTGGTGGTAAAAATCCGTGTGTTACAGATAGCGCCACTACCATTGGTAAGCCTAATTTTAATTGTGAAACATTAGCTCGTTTGGCAATCGTAAATACCAATGGAATTAATAAGACAAGACCTACTTCAAAGAATAACGCAATACCTACAATAAATGCGGCAACTAACATTGCCCATTGTACGTGCTTATGACCGAATTTCTTTATAAGCGTATCAGCTATTCGTGTAGCACCGCCACCGTCCGCAAGTAATTTACCGAGAATGGCACCTAGACCAAATATTAAAGCAATGTGACCTAGTGTACTGCCCATGCCATTTTCGATTGTTTCTATGATTTTATCTAAAGGCATTCCTAGTAATATAGCAGTTACAACTGATGTAATAATAAGTGAAATAAACGTGTTTAATTTCAAGAATATGATGAGCGACAATAATACAATGATACCGATTACCACAGTGATCAGTGGCCAAATTGTTTCAAACATTTCCGTTCTCCCCTTTCAATATCAAGATTGAATTTCAGCTAATTGAAATCGCCATTCAATCTTGGTAACGCTTTCTTAATTACGTAAAATTTTTATTCCTAATAATATGACACAGGTAAGGTAACGTCATGATTAAAAATACATTGTTTGTTTAATCATGACATCCGTTATACCTGCTCTAATATTTCATCATTCGTCTCCTGTCATATGTTCGCGTTGGAATGCTGCTATTTCTGTATAACGTGCTTCCAATGAACGACTTAAATTAATAAATATAGATACTAACTGTTGATACGTTCTTACATTATCCTCATTAGGATGATGTTTGTTTGTTGTTCCAACCATATCTTCTATAATTGAAAAATCATCAATTTCACCTAATGCCTTCATACCTAATACGCAAGCGCCTAAACAAGAACTTTCGTAACTTTCTGGCACAATTAAATCTGTATCAAATATATCTGCCATCATTTGACGCCAGACTTCACTTTTAGCAAAACCACCAGTCGCCTTGATTGTTTTAGGCGTTTCATTCATCACTTCAATAAGCGCAAGATACACAGTGTATAGATTATAAAGTACACCTTCTAAAGCGGCTCTTATCATATGTTCTTTCTTATGTGATAGTGTTAAACCAAAGAATGAACCTCTTGCATCAGCATTCCATAAAGGCGCACGCTCTCCCGCTAAATAAGGGTGGAAGATTAGTCCATCTGCACCGGGTTTGACATTATTAGCAATCTTGGTTAAGACATCATAAGGATCAACGCCTAAACGTTTAGCTGTCTCTACTTCACTAGCTAGTAATTCATCGCGTAACCATCTCAGTACAACACCACCATTATTAACTGGACCACCAATAACATAATGGTCTTCTGTCAGAACATAGCAAAATATTCTACCTTTATAGTCTGTACGTGGTTTGTCAATCACGGTTCTAATGGCACCAGAAGTTCCAATGGTCACTGCAACTTCACCTTTTTTAAATGCGTTCACACCTAAATTTGAAAGTACGCCATCGCTTGCACCCACTACAACTGGCGTATTTTCATCGATACCCATTAATGCTGCATATCTACGTTTCATACCTTTTAAGATGTGTGTCGTTGGTACAATTTCAGGCAATTGAGCTTCAGTTATACCTAAAAGCGACAAGGCTTCTTTATCCCATTCCAACGATTCCAAATTAAGCATCCCTGTCGAAGAAGCCATTGATTGATCAATCACAAACGTTTCAAAAAGTTGATAAAAGATATAGGTCTTAATATCCGCAAACGTTGCAGTTTGATTGAATATTTCTTGTTGTTCATGTTTCATCCAGAATATCTTAGACAATGGCGACATTGGATGGATAGGTGTCCCTGTTCTTTGATAAATCGCATCGCCATTATGCTTGGTTTTAATTGATTCTGCATATCGACTCGCACGATTATCAGCCCAAGTTAAATTCTCTGTTAAACGTTGATGACTTGCGTCCATTGCAATTAAACTGTGCATTTGTGCACTAAATGAAATTAATTTGAGGTCTTCTTTAGCTATGTCTGCTTCTCTCATAACATATTTTATGGTCATTAACACGGCATCAAATAATTCATCTGGATTCTCTTCTGAAACTTCAACATTTGGTGTGTGCAATGGATAACCAATATTATGTTTCATTATAAACTGACCTTTTTCGTCATAAAGTACTGACTTTGTACTTGTTGTACCAATATCAACACCAATCATGTATTTCATGATTTCGCCTCCTACAATCTTTACTGCATTAAATTGCTAAGTTAACCAAAAACTATCGATGTCTTCACCAACATCATCAAAGTTTAAATGGAATGCTTTATTTAATTTCTTAGCATCTTGTTGTTCTATCGCTTCTATAAATATCTCATGGTTATGATGAATACGTTCAAAATCTTCCGGATTCTCATTCATTCTTTTACGCATAGATAATAATATGAGTGATTCCATCACTGGTCTCAAATTATTCCAGAATGTTTTTAAATATTGGTGCTTTGAAGCCATAATCGTTAATTCATGAAATTTCATATCATGTTCAGTGAAGGCTTCTGCATCTTCAAATTGCACTGCAACTTTCATCATTTCAAGCTGCTTTCTCATTTCTTTTACAATTTGCTCATGATTTAAGTTTTTAATTCTACTAAAAGCAAAGGACTCTAGCATAATTCTCAAATCATAGAGTTCCTTTTTCTCTTTATCTTCAAACGGTAAAACTTCTGCTCCCATTCGTTCAAGATGAATGAGTTGGTCTTGCTTTAATAATTTAAATGCATCTCTCACTGGTGATCGACTTACATTATATTCTTTAGCAATTTGGTTCTCCGTTAATAATGTATCTGGTGCTATTTTTCCATCTACAATTCTCAGTCGAATTTCTGCCGCAATCATTTCGCCCTTTGAAACACCTTCTAACCATTGTTCTGGGTAATCGTATTTCACTAAAACATCACCTCGATAACTTTACGATATACTTGTATACAAGTATATTAAAACACAAGTACCCAATTTGCAAGCGCTTGCAATTATAAATATCGTTTTTCTTAAAGTAAAAAAACCGATATGTCAGGTTTCATCCCTCACACATCGGTTACAAAAATTTTTTTATTCATATGAAATTTGATTAAGATTGGACAATTGCTACACAGTGATGATCTTGGTCACAATGTGGACATTGTAATTTTCTCGTTTTAGGCGTATGTGCCGAAAACATCCATTGCTTTAAATTGGGTTTAAATGTTGCTTGGCAATTTGGACAAACATAGCTTAGTGCCGTATAAGTAAATATTGTAAAATTTACAGCATAGGTAAACAATATAGGTAAGGTAGATAACAATGGCCACCATTTTTTAGTGACCATACTTACTATTAAAGCAGTATATTGAAATATACCTATAGGTATGATGCGATACAATACAGATTGTTTAAATTGTTTCATTTTTGGTTTTTGATTTACGTATGTTTTTGTTTCTAATAGTTTTTCTAAAGGCGCTTCAGAACGTCGACCAATATATTGTTTAAATTGTCGTATCTCTGCAAGCAAAGTCTTATGGCTCTGCATTTCCTTTTCTATATCTAATTCTTTTTGTGCTAACATAACACGAACCGTTTTCAACTTATTTTTTTCATTCAAGATTGTTTTAATATCTTTCAAGGAGAAATTAAAAGCTTTTAAAATTAGAATGATTTCTAAATCTTGTTTGCTTTGTTCATCAAATATACGCCGCCCATTTTTTGCTGTTTGTACCGTTTTTAATAAACCTTTTCTATCATAATATTGAATGGTCCGAACAGAAACATTTTTTAGTTTCGCTAATTCACCTGTTTGATATTGGCTCATGTAATCACCTCCTGAGTCTAATCATAGTTGATGACGCGACGTCATGAGCAAGCAAATTGTTATATTGCATTGTTATTATTTAATTATCAAATACTTCAGAATGTATTTCCTGCATTTTACTTTCTACTGATGTAATGTCTGTTGCACATTGTTTCAATATCGCTTTATATTTTTCCGTATTTTCTGTGTTTTTATAACGTATTTTATGCTCTAAGCTCGCCCACATATCCATTCCAATCGTTCTTATTTGTATTTCTACGGGGACTATTTCAACAGAATGCGCTAAATAAACTGGGATGGTTACAACAATATGTAAACTTCTATAACCATTTTCTTTCGGATGTTCGATATAATCTTTACGTTTAATCAATTTCACGTCTTCTTGTTTTAATAATAATTTTTCAATAACATATATATCATCAAAGTAATTACAAACTACTCTAATACCCGCAATATCTAATATGTTTTCTTTGGCTGACTCAGTGCTAATAGGGTAACGCTTTCTGTCTAATTTTTTAATTAAGCTTCTCATCTCTTTCACACGACGTTCCATGTGATGAATGGGATTATGTTTATACATCTGTTGAAATTGATCATCTAAAATATCTAACTTTGTACTAATTTCTTTAAGAGCCGACGTATAAAGTTGCTCTAAAGCAACAAAGCCTACAACCATATCTAATGCTTCTTCTGACGCGTTTATATGATCAATACTTTCCTTAAATTCAGCTTTCAAATCGTCAATGTTTACCGAGGGTTTACGTTCTATATACATTTTGTCTTACCTCCAATAAAAAACTTCTTTAAAATTCATTATAGCTTATTATAATTGACTTATTAAATTTAAAAGCTATTCAAATTTTACGCTTCTAAAAGATTCAATTTGTGTTTTAAGTGGTTATTTTCAATACAGAAAAGCAACCCAATGCCTTCAATTTATGCATTGGATTGCCCTTTTAATTATTTTTAATTGTTCTAGCATGCTTAATTTTATTCATCTTTTTTATGTTCGATAATTTCAGTTCTACGGTTATCAGCGATATTACGTGCACGTTTCATGGCATCTTCTTTTTTATCGAAACTATCAGATGCCTGTTTCGCACCATCTGATTTAATCTTCCATTCATCATCTTCATAATAAACATGTACATCTTTCTTGTTTAATGCAGGATCTGCTGAATCATCTTTTTCATGTTTAGTAATTTTTTTGTTTTTTAAGGATTCCAATTCTTTTTCGGATGCATCTTTATACCAAGATTCTGCTTGCTTTGTAGCAATAGGTATCACGTTACTCTCCTCATAACCATCTTTTAACATGGCATTGCCAATATCAATGGCTTTTTTTCGTTCAAGTTTATCCATATTTTTCCAACTTTGAGGGTAATCTTCCATTGTCCAAGGCATTATGAGCACTTCCAATCTGTTTTGTTCTTGTTATCTATTTACCACCAACATTGAATAATAAACGCGCGCTAGCGCTTGATATTTTGTACTCTTATAAAATGGTGCATGATTAATACTGGTCATAAAGGGAATTATAAAACAGTGGAAATTTAATCACATACATAGATTGGTGGTGTTGTTTATGGCTAATATCACCGTTGGTTTAATCCCTTCACCCGATATGCCACATAAAATTATAAATAAAATATATACTGATTTACCGAATGAAATCCGTCATCATACAGGGGGAAATGATGAATGGCACATTGAAAAACACATTGCTTCAATTGTAGGCACTGCTGAGCACATGGATAAAGCAATGGATATCACGACGAATATGAAAAAACAAAAAGCATGGGACTATGCTATTTGTATTACAGATTTACCTACTCTTTCTAACAATAAAACCGTCGTATGTGACATAGACTTAACAAATAATATTGCCTTGATTTCATTACCAGCATTAGGTGCAATAAATTTAAAACAAAAATTACGCCATTTTATTTCATTTGTCATTCAATATATGCATAGTAATGGTTCAGATAATAATCTCTTGAATAGTCAACATTTTAAATTAACTAAATTTACCACAGTTACTCCAAATGAAGAAGATAAAAATAAAAATCATTTACGTATTATTTCAACATCTACCTTCATAGGTTGGTTACACCTCATATCCGGTATGACTTTTGCTAATGAGCCATGGTCAACAATTTTTGATTTCAAAAAAATCATTTCTGTCTCCTTTGCGACAGGTACTTATATTTCAATTTTCTCTACTCCTTGGGATATAAGCTTAGATTATGATTATTGGCGCTTCATTTTACTTATGTTTATGTCCATTTTCGGCATGGTTGGTTGGCTTATTTATTCTTATAATTTATGGGAACGTAAAAACCCAAAAACACAAAAGTTATATAGATATATCTATAATTTTACAACGTTGACCACATTAACTGTAATTACGCTTTTTAATTTTATAACCCTATTTCTATTACTAACCATTAGCACATTATTATTTGTACCTCCGGAATTGTTTTCCAACTGGACTTCGCTTGGTAGTAAACAACCCACTTTAATCAATTATATTAATTTGATATGGTTTATCACTTCTTTAGGAATCTTAGCAGGTGCAATGGGATCAACCGTAGAAAATGCTGACAAGATTAAACGTGCTACTTATTCATTCAGACAATATTATAGAAACAAGCAATTAGAACAAGAAAATGATGCGGATTATAATAACGATGAAGAATCAAATGATTATGCAGGTCGAAAACAAACGCACAGAGAGGAGGAAGAATAATGTGCAATCACATTATCAAGATAGGTTTAGTAGCTGCACCTGGTGTGACTGAAACAATAGCCAACCATTTGCAACAAGAGCTACCTTCATTGTTATCATCTACTATAAATTCAGAAGTTGAATGGCAAATTGATACAATGATTGACCCACTTACTGGTTCTGCTGAAACGGTGCAAAAGATATACACTAAAATTTCTGATAATCAAAATGATAATGAATGGCAATATACGATTGGTTTAACTGATTTACCAATTATTAAGAACAAGCATGTTGTCGCATTTGATATCAATAGTAAAAATGGCGCAAGCTTAATTTCATTACCTGCATATGGTTGGCGCCCCATAAAAAAAAGAATTAAGCATTCCATATCGGGCATTATTAAAGCAATTGACGAAAATATGAATCCAAACCAATCGTCTACTCAACATCATAGTGAAGAACAATTAAATTCACAGTTCCCCTTTTCAACTTTAGAAACACATACTGAGTACTTTGAAGATACAGACTCTCAACATACTTTATATTATGTATCTTCGAATACGAGAGGCATGATACGTTTAATTAGTGGGATGACTTTTGCTAACAATCCTTTTAATATGCTCAAAAGCCTCAGTAATGTAGTTACTATTGCCTTTACAACTGGTGCCTTTGGCATTGTCTTTACAACAATGTGGAATTTAAGTTTTGTTTATTCTGGATGGCGCATGTTATTAATTATGCTGGTCGCTATTTTAGGCATGATGTTATGGATTATTGTTGCACATGGTTTATGGGAATCTACTTCTGAAAGTAATGATAGACAAATAACAATATTATACAATTTAACTACAACTTTAACGTTAACTGTATCCATTGCTTTTTATTATGTCATATTGTTTTGTCTTTTCTTGTTAGCCACACTCGTTGTATTGCCACCAGGATATTTAGGGCAAGCACTCCAGTTGCAGGGCTCGGCTAACTTTATGACTTATATTAATCTCGCTTGGTTTGCAACATCCATTTCTACTGTTGCAGGTGCAATTGGTGCTGGGTTGAATAATGAATCACAAATACTAGAAAGTACATACGGTTATCGCCAAAAACAACGTTATCAAAAAATGAATGAAGATAAACAAAATGAAGCAGAAAAAGAACAACACGCGCAAGCTGCCATTGAAAAGAAAAAACAAGAAAGTGAAGCAAAGGCTAGACAAGAACGAAGCGACGATTGACACTTTCAAGTGGCGGCAGTCTGACCTAAGACAACCCGCACACTACCTATCTCAATATACTCAAATATTTTTAATAAAAAGGCCAAGACATTAATAAATGTCTTGGCCTTTTTTCAAATAACCATATTTAATTAAGAGATAATTTAACTTCTTTTCGAGCATTGACACAGTTGTTTTGTATACTCATTAAAGCTGTTTTTATATGTGTATATTGCGGTAATGTAGCCATTTCTTGAACTTGAATATTCGTGCCTCTTTCAAAATGTTTGGCTATATTTTCAAAGACAAGTAAATACTGTCCCATCGTTTCATCATCAATATGATATCGTTTTTCATTACTTAGTGCTCTTGTTAACATAAAGCTGATTTCTTCTAATGCGTAAATGCTTGGATAATAATACTGTATAACCATTTTATTACTGAATAGTTCACCGTTTGCACTGTTATACACTTGGGTCATATTATTCAATTTCACACTTAGTTTTAACATTTCTTTTTTATCTTGTTCTCTAGATGCATATTTGTTACTTGAGAATAAGTAATGAAATAATATGGATTCGTCTCTCGCTACGGCTGCTAATGTACCTGGCAACATAGAAGATGCTGTTTTTCTACCGATCACTAGCAAGCAAATCACTGCTATGATAATTCCTACAATTACATCAATAATTCTTGGTAATGCAATGAGTATGGTTAGATGATTTGACGCTAATCCATTTAACAAGATAACTTGTATCGTGATAAATATAACTGCAAATGAGTAATTTGCACCTACAAACATTTCTGTCACACCGGCAGCTAAAGCCAATAAAACAATGGCTACTGGTACAGGCGGTGTTGTTAATAAGATGAGTGATAACACCAACACCCCGAAGATCGTGCCAACGCCCCTTGCCCCAGCTCTTTCAAAGCTATGCAGTGTTGTAGAGCCTAGTAAGACTGTATGTGTACTCAAAGGTATCCAGTAGGCTTTTTCAAAATCAAACATTAAAGCAATAAAAATAGAAATTGCCATAATGACTGTGTAGCGTATTGTATTTCTAAATATAAAAGAATCTAACGTCAAGTTTTTCAACATGCGATGTCCATAGATTGGTACACGAATATCTATTTCATGTTCGACTCTATCATTATTTGCATTCATAATTGCGTCAACTTTAATGATACTATCTACTAAACTTTGATACTCTTTATCGAAATCTACTTTTTTAGTCCACTGTTGGGTTGACTTACCGAGTGAATAAACACGTTTAATGACAAAATCCGTCATTTCTTTTATTTCCGTTGGTAACGGACGTGCATTACATTCATTTAGTTCCAATAGTTCGGAATGAATACCTTGCGCTGTATTATGCAATAATAATAAGCGTTGAAATTCAGGTGAGGTTTTCGATTTTGGTGTACTTGACGTAATCAATTGATTATCCGAATTTCTGAAAGCTGTTACTGCAAATTGTGATGCTTTCGCAAACGCTTTGGGATCATCAAAGTTATAGACCAATTGTTTAATAATATTATAATCATTTTTAATGGCTTTGATTTCTGTAGATTCTTTAGATAGTAGGATTACAGCGATTACAATCAGTGTTGCTAATAATCCACCTACAAACATTGCTAGACCTCTATTTAATGCTTCTTCTGGCGCTACTGGTAAATTAATTGGCAAACTGAAGGCAACGATAAAGAAGGTTGAAGATGGCCCTGGGATATTTAACGAACTAAAGATGTAATATGGAATAACAGTTACTAATAGTAGTAACACACCAAATATAAGTGGTTGATTAACTGTGAGTGTCCCTAAAATCATCGCAATGGATAAACCTAGAGATGAAAATAAGACAATGCGTAACTTAGATCTCTTAGGACCACCAAATACATAAATATGCGCTAGCGTCCCTGTTGAAATGAGTAATCCCTTAGAAAAGTGACCTGTCAAATAGCCAACAAGTAACGGAATGAGCATGAGAATACATTGTCTTATACCTTTAGCAACATCGATTTTCATCGAATTGAAACGTATTAATGACTTTAAATATTTAATCAATGTTGTCATGCATCTCCTTTAATTTTTAATATTTCGTATTTTATTTCATTTATTGTCACCATATCAAATGACATTTAAAAATACGTTACTCATAAATAACGTATTTTTCAGAAAAACATATAGGTAAAGTAAACATCAATTTACTTTTCATTTTATAAAATCTATATCTTCATTCTAAAATATCCGCGCATAAATTCGTAACAATACCTTACTATTTTAACACTTTTTTTAAATTCTTCTAGTGGCGATGTCTTTAAAATAAATTTACCTCCATATCATTGTCTTTATATTCACATACATACGTGCTCATTTAATTCTTCTCAAATCGCTGTGTAAATCATGGCAAGTGCTATATAGACAGAGTTCATGACTAAATATTCAAATTTAGCTATTTATCCATCTAATACGTTATGTAATGACATTATATTTACACAATAACAAGCCCATTTTTTTCTCTCTTATCACACTATTCAAAAAAACCCTGAACTCACAGTTATTTGTAAGATCAGGGTTTAATATATTAATTTGAACTTAGCACTTTAATTTCAGGTTCTTCAACTAAGTATTGTTTAACTTCGCTAAAGAATTGTTGAAAGTGTTCTGACTGATTATGCGCTTCCAAAGCTTGTTCATCTTTATATCGTTCAATAAAAGCAAACGTATTCGGTTCATCTGTATTTTCAAAATGTTCATAGTATAATGCACCTGCTTCTTGATTTGAAGCGCGCTTTAATGGGTCTATTAAAGCTAAGTAATTATCACGTTGTGCAGCATCCACTTTCATAATCGCATTGATAGTAATCATATCATTTCCTCCTTTATAAGCATGATGTTTAATAATTACCTAAAAGTTAATAAATTAAACATTACAAGTCTTCTTTTTCTACGATAAGTGGTTGGTCTGGTTTTACAAAGAACCACATAATAATTGCGAAAACAACTGGGATAATCACAAGTTCTAACGTTACTGTCCAACCTACAATATCAACCATCATACCAGCTAATAGTGGACTTAATAACGCACCAATGTTCCCCCATAAATTCATCCAACCTGATACAGAACCTGAGAAGTTACGTCCTAAATCTGTTGCTGCTGCCCAGCTCATTCCAGTCGCAATACCAATACCGCCTAAACAAAGCGATAACCAAATAACATTTGTTACTAAATTATCCGTTTGTATAGACATGAAGAGTGAAATACAGAATACAACAAATCCTGTGATAGCGATAGAAGCACGTGCTATGAAACGTGACATACCACTTTGTAATAATTTATCTGAAATAGCACCACCACATAAAATCAATAAGAACATTGCAATCCATGGTGCACCGGCTGCCCAAGCCATGTCTGGATCTGTTAATTTAACGTTATACTGTTCCGTTAGATAGGTTGGTAACCAAATCAAGAATAATGAAACGACGAATTGCACTACAAAATATTGAGCTGCTAATGCATAGAAACTAAAGCGTTTTAAAAATATATTCCATGGCGCATTAGATTTCTCAGTTTTAATAATGTCTCGATTTTCCATAATATAGCTTTTTTCTGCTTCATTAACCATTTTATGTTGTTCTGGCAAGTCTTTGGCAATAACCATCCATAATATAGCAATAATAAAACCAATAGCACCAAAAATATAGAAAACGGCTTGCCAACCAAACATATTTACGATTGCAATGGTTACTACTGGCGCGATGACTGGGCCAAAATAGGATCCAGCTAATAACGCACTAGATGCGCGTCCTTTCTCACCTTTCGCAAACCAGTTCGTATTAAAAACTGCGTTAGAAGGATACATTGGCGCTTCACCAATACCAAATAAGAAACGCACCGCATATAACATCCCGTGATTCTTCACAACACCTGTCAATATTGTAAAGGCACTCCACCATACAAGTGCAATGGTTAACATTTTTTTAGAACCAAATTTCTCAGCTAAAAATCCAGAAGGCACTTGCATCAGTGCATACCCCAGTGAGAAGAATGACGCTAATAACCCAAATTGTGTCTTATTCAAATGTAAATCTTCCATCATCGGACCGGCTATAATCGATATGTTCGAGCGGTCCATATATGCAATAACCCCTATAATGAAAAACGCTATGGCAAAATACCATCTAATATTTGTTCTTTTTTGATCCATGTTTTCTCCAACTTTCTCCCAATCTTTTATAGTCATCATATGACCTATTGTTTAAAAATAGTACCACAATATGAAATCGCTTACAATGACTTTTTTCAAAATTTACTTATTTAAAATGTAATATACTTCCTATAATTGATTTACACAAAAATCATCCTGTAGACCTATAACATAACAATGCATATTTATTGTTTTTGGACTATAATAAAAAGACATGTTTTAATTAACTACTAAGTTACATTTTAAAAGGAGCACATTGCAGAATTATGGAACAGATACTCACTGATTTTATTAGTACATGGGGCTACGCCGCAATCACTATATTAATATTACTTGAAAATATATTACCTTTTATCCCTTCAGAAATTATATTAACCTTTGCCGGACTGATGTCCGTCAAATCTGACTTATCCATTCCCGTACTCTTTACAATTTCAACCATTGCCTCATTAATTGGTTTACTTGTGCTTTACTATATTAGTAGGCTTGTTTCTGAAGAACGTTTGTATCGTTTTGTAGATAAATATGGCAAATGGATTAAACTTAAAGGTAAAGATGTTGCACGTGCAAACGATTGGTTTAAAAAATATGGCGCAATTGCTGTTTTTATTTGTCGCTTTATACCTGTCTTACGTGTACTGATTACGATTCCAGCGGGTATTAATCGCATGAATGTGATGCTATTCGCGATCTTGTCTTTAATCGGGACTACGATATGGAATTTTGCACTGATCTACCTGGGTAAAATGTTGAGCGGCAGTTGGGATATGCTAATGAATGGTCTCCATACATATTCATATATTATGTATGTCATCATCATTCTTGCAGTGATTTTCATCGTATATAGATTATTCAAAAAGAATCGCGCTCAATAAATAGATTCAATTCCAAACAAACAGGGTCTGACATCAATAAGTGTCAGACCCTGTTTTATAATAATATAAAAAGACTAACTCCCCCTTGAAGTTAGCCTTTTCTCTATTTAAAAATTTCTCCCTTTTGATAACAGACATAGCCAATTATCATTTTCTACATTAAATCATAATTTAAACCCCTTTTTAAATTATGATTCTTTTTGATCTTCACCAGTTTTAACCAGACGACGAACATCTGTTAAATCTGCTTTAACATCAATTTGTGGTTTCTTCGTGAATTTACTTACTACAACCGTAACGATTAAACTAGTTAAGAATCCAGGTATAATTTCATATAAATTAAAGAAATCATTCACATCGCCTAATGGCTTAACAAATGCAATCCATATTATGACTACAATGGCACCTGATAACATACCACTTACAGCACCTGTTCTACTTAACCCCTTCCAATATAAGGATAAGAGTACAAGCGGTCCGAATGCGGCACCGAAACCAGCCCATGCATTACCTACTAGACCCAAAATGGTATCGTTAGGTGACCAAGCAATCCAAATCGAAACAATCGCTACGATGATGACTGATAATCGACCTACTAAAACAAATTCTTTTTCATGTTCCTTTGCAGCTTCCTCACCACGAATTAATTTGTAAAAGTCTTCTGTTAATGAACTTGACGTTACTAACAATTGTGAAGAAATTGTACTCATAATCGCAGCTAAAATAGCAGCAAGTAAGAATCCACCAACTAACGGATGGAATAAAATTTGTCCCATTAAAATGAATAGTGTTTCAGGATTTTCTATATCTGTACCACTTTGATTAATAAACGTAATACCTGTCAATCCGACACCCACTGCGCCTAATAAGCTGATTGCCATCCAACCGATACCAAAACGTCTTGCCGTTGGTAATTGTTTGACAGATTTAATTGACATAAAACGTACAATAATATGTGGTTGACCAAAGTAACCTAATCCCCACGCAAAGAATGAAATAATACCTATAAACGTCGTTCCTTTAAACAAGTCTAAGTTTGTCGGTTTTAATTCTGCTGTTTGCGTAAAAGTATCAAGTCCGCTTAATTGCAACATAGCAACTATTGGTACCATAACCATAGCAATAATCATCACTACACCTTGGAAAAAGTCTGTTAATGATACTGCTAAATAACCTCCGAAAAATGTATAAGCAATGACAATCACAGCGACAAGTAACATACCAATGTGATAGTTAACGCCAAACGCACTTTCCAATAATACACCGCCTGATACCATTCCAGAATGCGTATAAAGTGTGAAAAATACAACGATAATGGCACCTGAAATAATTTTAATCGAATTAGATTTATCATCTAATCTATTTTTAAAGAAATCAGGTAGTGTAATTGCATCTCCGGCTTTCTCTGTATATATACGAAGTCGAGGTGCAACAACAATATAGTTTATGTATGCGCCAAGTGTTAATCCAATCGCTAACCAGGCTGCTGATAAACCGGTAGTATATACTTCACCAGGTAATCCCATAATCATCCAACCACTCATGTCAGATGCGCCTGCAGATAATGCAGTTACATATGGACCAATGTTTCTACCGCCCAGCATATATTCACTGACGTTACCGGTAGATTGTTTAAAGCCATAGTACCCAATCACTAGCAATACCACAAAATAAACGACAAGCATGATATATGTTTGCCAGTTTGGATCGACTTGACTCGATAATGATGTCCCCAATGTAAACATGAAACAAAACGCCCCCTTATAATTTTGTTACATGCATATATTATACAAAAATAAATTATAAATTAAACAGTAAATCAATAATTTTTTTCAAATAAAACCAATAAAATACAGCTTTATAACGATTAAGCATTGATTTAACAGTATTTTCAAGCTCCAAAATTATAATGGTAAAATTACTACACAATGTTAATTATACAATAAATAACATTCATTAAAATGTATGTTTCCTACAACTTTTATATAAATCCCCATTTTATTATATTTGAGTAGCATCATTTCCTTTTTCTACTTTTCTAACATATGCGCTTACTAATAAACCTTAAATTTTTCAGTTAGTAATATACACTCAATCCATTTTTTAGAATTTAATTTAACTTCATAATATAATAAGAAATAGACAAAGGCGTGCCAATTAATGCTACAATAAGAAACATAATTTGGAAGCGTTTTATAAAATGCATTTCATAATTACGATATTTTTACAACTGGAGTGACATAACCATGCAGAAATCAGCAGATAAGAGCCTAAAAGATAGATATTTAGATTTACTTTCACAACAATTTAATACTAAAGAAGAACTTGCAACAGAAATTATTAATTTAGAGTCTATTTTGGAACTCCCTAAAGGTACTGAACATTTTGTGAGTGATTTACACGGTGAATTTCATGCCTTTCAACACGTATTGCGTAATGGTTCAGGCAACGTTCGTTCAAAAATTAATGATATCTTCCAAGATACTTTGACACGCAAAGAAATTAATGAATTTTCTGCGCTTGTATACTATCCTGAAGAAAAACTTAAATTAATTAAAAACAGCTTTAGCTCAAAATCCGAGCTCAATGAATGGTACATTACAACGATTAATCGTCTGATAAAACTAATCACCTATGCTTCATCCAAATACACGCGCACAAAGTTACGCAAATCTTTACCAAAAAATTACGTCTTTATTATAGAAGAACTGTTATATAAAAGTAATAAATATAATAATAAACATTCTTATTATGAAACATTAATTAATCAAATCATAGAGCTAGAACAATCAGATGATTTGATCATTGGCTTATCTTTCACAGTTCAGCACCTTGTAGTGGATCACCTTCATGTTGTTGGCGATATCTACGACAGAGGACCAGAACCTGATAAAATTATGGAAACACTGATTGATTATCCTTCAGTAGATATTCAATGGGGAAATCATGATGTCCTTTGGATTGGCGCCTATGCAGGTTCCAAAGTTTGCCTTGCAAACCTACTTCGCATTTGTGCACGTTATGATAACTTAGACATTATTGAGGATGCTTATGGTATCAATTTAAGACCCTTATTAACCCTTGCAGAAAAACATTATGATGGAAAAAACAAAGCATTCAGACCTAAAAATGCTGAAGGCTTAACTGAATTAGAACTTGAGCAAATCACAAAAATTCATCAAGCCATCGCCATCATACAATTTAAATTAGAGGCACCAATCATTAAACGTCGCCCTACTTTTGAAATGGAAGAACGATTGGTATTAGAAAGTATTAACTATGAAAAAAATGAAGCAACACTCTATGGAAAAACATATCCATTAGAAAATACTTGTTTCCAAACGATTGACCCAAATGATCCAAACAAACTCACAGACGAAGAGTCAGAAGTGATGGATAAACTATTATTATCTGTCCAACAATCAGAAAAATTGAAACGACATATGACCTTCCTTATGCAAAAAGGCACGCTTTACCTGCCTTATAACGGTAATTTATTGATTCACGGCTGTATTCCAGTAGATGAAAATGGTGAAATGGAATCAATGGTTATCAACGATGTGAAATGCTATGGCAGAGATTTATTAGACCATTTTGAAGATTACGTCAGAGAAGCTTTTGATCACAAAGATATTCAAGACGATTTAGCCACAGATTTAGTATGGTATCTTTGGACTGGTAAATACTCTTCACTATTTGGCAAACGCGCTATGACGACTTTCGAGCGTTACTTTATTAAAGACAAAACAGCGCATAAAGAAACTAAAAACCCTTATTACCATTTGCGTGAGGATGTTAATATGTGTAAAAAAATGCTCAAAGATTTTGGCTTAGACCCTGAACAAGGGCACATTATCAATGGGCATACACCTGTCAAAGAAATTGATGGTGAAGATCCAATTAAAGCTGAAGGAAAAATGATTGTGATTGATGGTGGCTTTTCGAAAGCTTATCAGTCAACAACAGGTATCGCAGGTTATACATTACTTTATAATTCATTTGGTATGCAACTAGTCGCACACCAACATTTTAATTCCAAAAAACATGTTTTACTGAATGGCGCTGATGAACTTTCTATACGTCGTGTCGTCGATAAGGAATTACAACGACAAAAAATAAGACATACAAACACCGGACAAGATATTCAAGAAAAAATCGATATTTTAAAAGAACTTATGCATGATCGTTATGTTAACTAATCAGTATTCATAAAAAACCCCGTTCACACATGATTTTCAATCTGTATGGACGGGGATTTTTTATATATTCGAATGTAAATAAGCATCTTTTAAATAGCCAATCATACCTTCTTCTGAATTTGTAATATTTTGATTATCACGTTTAAATGTGACTTCGTTATTATCATCAATATGATAGAGGACCATGTCATAAGCCGTTAAATTATCCTTACTCGAAACTGGCATTTCTAAAATATTATGTTCGACGATATAGCGATTAAACCAATGCGACGTAAAATTAGAATCAAATAGTATGTGATTTCTAATTGGTCCATCTAAGTTACTTCGCGCATGTTCATCACTAAAAGAAACTGGCATCATGTTGACATTTTTCAAACCAAACTCAGGCACTAATTCATTAAACGCCAAACTATTGAACACAAAAGATTGAGTCATTAATAAACATTTATTGTAACGTGTCATATCGGCATATATACGATCATTACTAGATAATAAATTGCCTTCAAATACTTCAAAATCTAATTCCTGTGCTCGTTTTGATGTGTTATTAAATAAATTAAAAGTCATAACTGGAATGTGATGTTCCCTCAATTTCGCACCTAAATGAAATGAAAATTCACTTTCTCCAACAATAATGACGCCAGGTGGTTCCGTACTTGAAAGGTGCGTCATTTTGCTTAACGGTAGAAAACTAAAGCCATAAATGACCACAGTTATAAATACTAATCCAAATGTAACAGGCGTGATGTATTCTGCCATGGGTGTCCCTTTTTCTACAAATAAGCCTCCAAAGAACTGTGCAACAGTAAGTACGACAATACCTCGTGGTGCCATCATTGAAACCATAGCTCTTTCCCGTTTAGAAATCTCAGTATTCATCGTAGATAACAATATAGAAATAGGTCTGACTAATATAATCATGACTGCACAGAATATAAATAGTTTCCACGATATAATACTTTCTAACACATTTAAAGTTAACGAAGACGTAATTAATATAAAGACGGTAGAAACCATAATAGAAGATGCATTTTCAATAAAATGATCTGATTCTTTAAAGATCAAATCATGACGCTTCATACGTGCCATCATTAACCCAAATATGGTTACCGCAAGTAGCCCTGATTCATGCAATATTTCATCACATATTGCAAAAATAAGTAAAATAAATACCAATTGGATAGGTGGCATTAAATTTTGTGGAATGAGATCTCTTTTAATGAGCAACATAAATAAATAAGATGCGCCAAAACCTATAACAATGGCAATAACAAAACGTAAAGCAAAACTTAAAATAATTTGAATCTCAAAACCTTGCTCTACGATTTGAAAAACATAAAATGCACCTAACGCTAACATTGGTCCAATAGGATCAAGAATAATACTTTCCCACCTTAAGATGGAATCTACACTTTTCCTAACTTTCGCTTGTTTTAATAATGGTTGAATCACGGTAGGACCCGTAATTAAAAATAAGCCACCTAATACAAGTGATATCGTTACTGAGAAACCTAATACAAAATGTAAAGCCATGGATCCTAAAATCCAAGCAATCACTGCCCCCATAGTAATGATTCTTATAACTGCTTTAGAGATACCTTTCAACTCACGAAAATCTAAGTTACTGCTACCTTCAAACAAGATGATTGCAACTGCCAACGAAACGAGTGGGCTAAACACCTCTTGACCCAAACTTTCTTGAGGGTTAATCAATCCAAAAATAGGGCCCACAAGCAACCCTACAATAGCCATAACAACGATGGATGGCCATTTTATTTTATCGGCGAACCATTGGCTAAAAATACCCAACGCTAAAAAGATAACAATGAGTAATGTTAGTGGTAAGTTTAATAAAGTCACTTTGTTCCCTCTCTCTTATACAGATTAAATTTCGTTATCTTCCAAATCACTTTAAACATTTATCACATAATAAAAAAACATACTATCAAATTTTTAAATTTAACGCATCCAAAGAACCTTCATCATTTACCCACTTTGATAAACCATTAATCTAAATACGTTTATGTGCGCACTTTTAAGTTCTCTCTAAAAATACAATTGTTCTTATCAAAAATACTTTTTCTTTTCAATTTATTTTATTTTAAGCTAAAATAATAAATTGTGAGTTTATATATATGAATGACATTTATATTATCTACACCATTGAAAGGATTTATATGACTATGACAAGTTTAAAAGAAATTATTATTGTGGCATTTGCTTTTGTTGGTGTGGTTGTCGGCGCTGGATTTGCTACAGGTCAAGAAATATTCCAATTCTTTACCAGTAATGGCAATTACAGTATCTGGGGCGTGATTATAACGGGTTGTATTGTCACTCTAGGTGGCATTTTTGTACTCCAAACTGGCTATAAATTAAATGCACATAATCACACTGGACCTATAAAGTATTATTTACCCAAGCGTATTGCCACTTTATTTGATATCATCTTAACTTTATTTCTACTTGCACTCGCTATGATTATGACGGCAGGTGGGGTTTCAACGATTCATGAAAGTTTTAATATACCATATGCATTGAGTTCTGTACTTTTAATTTCAATTATTTTAATAACATTATTCTTAAAATTTGAACGCCTCATCGCAATTCTAGGTATGGTCACACCTTTTTTAGTTATTATCGTTACTATTATTGCTATGTATTATTTAATGACCGGTTCACTCAGCTTTAGTGATCCCAATCAATACACGAATACCGGGACTCGTTCTGATCAATGGTGGTGGTTCGATGCAATTAACTATGGGAGCTTACAAATTGCAGCAGCGTTCAGCTTTTTATCTGTAATGGGAGGTCGTTTAAAATTTAAATCTTCCTCTGTTTACGGAGGCATGATAGGTGGCTTAATCATTACTTTCTTATTGCTTATGTTAAACTTAGGTATGGTATCGCAATTCTCTCACATAAAAGATGTCGCACTGCCATCACTATTATTAGCAAAAGAAATTTCTCCTATGATTGGTTTATTTATGTCTATCGTTATGATATTAGTTATTTATAATACTGTCGTGGGTCTTATGTATGCATTTGCTTCTAGATTTACAAGACCTTATAGCAAACATTATTATATTATGATTATTTGTATGGCAATCCTTACCTTTGCTACGACCTTCATTGGGTTTATTGATTTAATAGGAAAAGTATTTCCTGTTATGGGGATCTTTGGTTTTATATTATTATTTCCAATTTTGATAAAAGGTATTTCACGTAAATAACCCCCATTTAAAAATGCTAAACTATTGCTTATTACAATAAAATATCTCTGTAAATGGCAACATCATTAACTTATACGCTATAAGTTAATGATGTTGCCATTATTTTTCTAAAAGCTAGCTTTACATAAGGTTTTGACAGAACTATAATTATTATGAAAAATCTTATAATAAATTAATAGGATATGATGTTAAATATAGTGTGGTAAGCGCTTTAGTTGCGTCTTCTACGCTAGTTTTCTTAAATACTATTTTAATATCATATACTTGTACTATATTTAGTTTTTTATCAAATAAAAGGACAAGAAAGGTGCATCATAATATGAATAGTGACATCCACTACAGAAAATTTATCTTTCCCATATTGATTGGTATCATTATCTGGCTACTTACCCCAATTAGACCAGAAGGCTTAGATGTTGGCGCATGGCATATGTTTGCAATTTTTGTAGCAACAATTATTGGTTGTATTACACAACCACTTCCAATAGGCGCCGTTGCAATGATTGGTTTTACACTCGCGGTATTAACGCAAACCGTTAAGATAGACACTGCAGTTTCTGGATTTGGAAATAGTAGTATTTGGCTTATAGCAATGGCATTTTTTATTTCAAGAGGATTTGTAAAAACAGGTCTAGGCCGACGCATCGCCTTACAATTTGTTAAATTATTTGGTAAGAAAACTTTAGGCTTGGGCTATTCATTGATTGGTGTAGATTTAATCTTAGCACCTGCCACACCAAGTAATACAGCACGTGCTGGTGGTATTATGTTTCCAATCATTAATGCACTTTCCCGTTCATTTGGATCAAAACCTGAAGATGGTACCCAACGTAAAATGGGTGGATTCCTTATCTTTACAGAATTCCACGGCAACCTTATTACAGCTGCCATGTTTCTTACTGCTATGGCAGGCAACCCTTTGGCTCAATCTTTAGCGAAACATCAAGGCGTAGATATTACCTGGATGCAATGGTTTATTGCAGCACTCATCCCTGGTATCATATCGTTAATCCTTGTGCCATTAATTATTTATAAAATGTATCCTCCAGAAATTAAAGAAACTGCTAATGCGAAATCTTGGGCTCAAAACGAGCTTAAAGATATGGGTAAAATGGCGACCAGTGAAAAATTTATGGTTAGCATCTTTCTCGTTGCACTTGCACTTTGGGTATTAGGTAGCACGTTAAATATCAATGCGACATTAACCGCTTTTATCGCACTATCCTTATTACTCATTACCGGTGTCCTTACTTGGAGTGACGTACTCAAAGAAACTGGTTCTTGGAATACATTAGTATGGTTCTCAATATTAGTAATGATGGCTAATCAACTTAATGAACTGGGCTTTATTCCTTGGCTAAGTAAGTCTATCTCAGGTAGTTTAGGAGGTCTTAGTTGGCCAATCGTGTTAGTACTATTAATCTTATTCTACTTCTATTCTCATTATTTATTTGCTAGTTCAACCGCGCATGTAAGTGCTATGTACTCAGCATTATTAGGCGTCGCTATCGCTACTGGTGCACCACCACTTTTCAGTGCGTTAATGTTAGGTTTCTTCGGTAATTTAATGGCATCTACTACACATTATAGTAGTGGTCCTGCACCTATTTTATATTCAGCAGGCTATGTTTCTCAAAATCGATGGTGGACGATGAATGCCGTACTTGCGATATTTTACTTTATTGTATGGTTAGGTATCGGCTCTTTATGGATGAAACTCATCGGCCTTATGTAACTATAAAGCCCTATGTTATGATTTCAACGACATGATTAATGCTAAAGTCATGTAAATGTTTGAAATATAACATAGGGCATTTATTTTTATTTTAACTGTTACACCATGCTTCTACTGTTGTCACATCTGCATAACGCGTTAATATTTTGTCGATTAAAAATTGATGTTTTTCTACATCTTGATCGGCCATTGCATCTGATAATAGCGTTAGCTTATAATCTTTGTCTGCCGCTTCAACTGCTGTAGATAATACGACACCGCTTGTACTCACACCTGTAAGTACAAGATGATCAACTTGCAAACCGCGT
This sequence comes from Staphylococcus sp. Y174-1, assembly GCF_049897865.1. Classification (NCBI taxonomy): domain Bacteria; kingdom Bacillati; phylum Bacillota; class Bacilli; order Caryophanales; family Staphylococcaceae; genus Staphylococcus; species Staphylococcus sp. Y174-1. Next base: position 325,880 of record NZ_JAFCXB010000002.1, read on the forward strand.
AATAACACCTCTAAATTACTACCAGTAAACGCACTTAATCGATGCTTCGTTACAAGGGGTTCCTTTGCTTGGCGATTCAACGCTTCAACAATTTGAGTTGATTCATCTTGTTTATTCATAGGCACGCCTTTTGCTTTCATTTGCGAAAACATTTTATTATTTGGTGAAACTTCCATATATTCCCCTGTAAACGCAACACGTACAAAAATGACTGGCATACTATTACGACGTGCAGTCTCAATTACTTTTTGATTATTAGCTATTATATTTTCTTTTTGCTGCAAACCATTTACAATACCATTTTGCATATCCATCACTATCAACGCTTGATGATTCATAATGATCGCCACCTTTTCTATTATCCATATATTATAGTCTAGATTGACTTCATTTTCTAAAATTGAAATCGCCACAAGCCATCTACACTTTGTATCATGTGTAACAAATGGTGACTTATATTGGTAATTTATTTAAAAATATTGTTTAATAAGTCTCGACCGGCTACCACACCTGCTTGAGTCAGTTCGTGACTATTTACCCAAACTTGCGTGACATTTGCACCACGGTTTTCGAATAAATCAATGACATTTTGACTATCTTTGCTTGTAACAATTGGGTCATGTTCGCCCATTGAAAGTAATACATGCATACCACTTAAATCTTTATCATTGGCGTCATTCACCGGATAAAGTGGTGCATATAACAGTGCTGTTTGAAATGAAATGTCTTGATGTAAAATCATGCTGATTGCAATATTAGAACCGTTTGAAAAACCTACAGGAATTGCTAGCGATAAATCAAAACCATAGCGTTCAGCAGCTTCTTTTAAAAATGCAATGAGTCTATCTGTTCGAAAGTTTAAATCCTCTATATCGTATTGTCCTTCACCGTGACGTTTGAAGAAACGGTTCATTCCATTCTCAGATACTTCACCTCTTATACTTAACACATTATACTTAGGGTTAAGTAGCTGACTTAATGGTAATAAATCACTTTCATCTCCACCTGTCCCATGTAGTAAAATCAATGTAGGTGCATTTGCTTCACCTTCTCTAAAAATATGTTCCATATCAAGTGTGCCTCCTCTTATATCTATTTTCTATATACGAATAGGTGGTAGCAATTGAAGTATCGTTTCTCTTCTGTCTTCAAATTGAGGTGGTAATACTAAATGCGTACCTAATGTTTCAAATCGTTCATCCACTGTAAAACCAGGGCCTTCTGTCGCAAATTCAAAGATAATGCCACCCTGCTCTTTCATATAAATAGCTTTGAAATAGTTGCGATCTTTAACGTCAGTCACATGATAACCTTTACCAGTCATTTTAACTAACCATTCTCGTTGTACTTTATCAGTTGGAACTGACCAAGCAATGTGATGAACAACACCAACACCCCAACGAACATTCATTTGAGCGCTTTCTTTTTTGATAATCACATGATGTTGCCAATGGCCTTTTGTTTCAACATGTACCACATTGTCATCTTCGTTCACTTTATGAAGACCCATATCGTTTACTAGTGTATTCAACGTTGCCTTAGGATGACTAGATAATAAAGTCACCCCATGAAATCCAATGATACTCTGTGCGTCAGTTTGGTCGTTATCGTCATCTGCTTCAACTAGTGCTAAAGGTAAGTCATGTGTATCGTTAAATTCTAATGTTTCACGATCAAACAATCTAGTTTCTACTACTTCAATTTGATGTGCTTGTAAATGTGCTTTCCAAATATCCCTTGAGTTTTTAGGTATTCTAAAAGCAATGCGTTCGACTTGCCCATTTCCTTTACGACCTTTATGTGCATTTGGCCAATTGAAAAACGTTAAAATCGTACCATTTTCAATATTTCCATTTGAGAAGTAAAGATGATAAGTGGATGGATCATCATAATTAACCGTTTTTTTAATTAATTTTAGATTTAATACATCTCTGTAAAATCGAATATTTTCTTCTGGATTACCTACAATTGCTGAAATATGATGAATATGTTGAATTGCTTCCATAAAATTACCTCCTTAAATATTTGAATTTAAATTTCCCTTTATATCTTATGCTATGGTGGTTTACTCTAACCAAAAGTCCTTTTATCTGCTTGTATCAAACGGACGTATTTCTGATTCAATATAGGCTCTTTGTGGTTCTAGAAATGGTGGTAAAGCTAGACTTTCACCCAATGTTTCATAAGGCTCATCACCCATAAATCCAGGTCCATCTGTAGAAACTTCAATTAATATATGTCCTATTCGTGCATATAACGCTTCAAAATAAAATCGATCTACTAAACCAGAATTACCGATACCTAATGTTTGATATTTTTCTAACCATTGTACGATTGTTGCATGATCTTTTAGTCTAAATGATACATGATGCACCTCACCATAACCTTGTCTTGCTTCAGGTCCATCTGTATCTTTCCTTAAGATAACTTGACCCCCATTACCCCCTTCACCGACTTCTAAAATGGCTACTCCGTCTTCTTTAGTTAAGACTGTCATGCCAAATACATCTTCAAGTATTTTCATAAAATCTTCAAAATAACTCACGGTAATTTCGATAGGACCTAGACCATAGATTGCTTTATCCATTGGTACTGGACCATTTTTCCATGGTTTACCTGGTGCCACACCTTTATTATGCTCATCAGACACCAGTTGGTAACTTTGACCATCTACCTCTTCAAACGGTAATACCTTTGTACCAAAGAGTGATTGTATACCCTCATGTTTAATATTAAATTCGTCAAATCGTTGCTCATAATATTCCAACGCTTCATCGTTTGGCACTCTAAATGAAGGACGTGTAATTGAATTTGTACCTGCTGCCCCTTTAGGAATATTAGGAAAATCAAAGAATGTCATATCCGTTCCAGGCGAGCCTTCGTCATCCGCAAAAAATGTATGATACGTATAAATATCATCTTGATTTACTGTTTTCTTAACGAGTCTCATACCTAATACTTCTGTGAAAAATTGATAGTTTCTTTCCGCATCATCTGTCATTGCTGTGACATGATGAATACCTAATAATTGGTTATTTGTCATAATAAACGCCTCTCTCTTATAATTATCTCGATTTCGAAGTAATTTTTGATAAAAATTTTAAGTGCCCTTTTATTCAATCGGTTGAGCACTTAATTTTTTTAAAGCTGTTTGTAATACCGTTATTTCTTCATCTGTTAGTACTGAAAAAGTAGATTCTAATGTTGATGCATGATCTGGGAATATTTCATCCATCATACTACGTCCCTTATCGGTTAAAGATGCATTCGTCACACGCTTATCTTTCTCATTACGTTGTCTAACTACACAGCCTTTTTCTTCTAATTTATCTACGACATACGTAATACTACTACTTGCTATTAATACACGATTACCGATGCGTTGAATGGGTTGGTCACCTTTATTGTAAAGCAGCTCCATTACAGCAAATTCTGTTACATTTAATCCATAACGTTGCACATCTGTTTTAACGATTTTCATTAGATGATCTAAGGTTCGATTTAAACCAACAAATGTATTTAAAGATATTTGTGTACGATCCACTTTATTCACCTACTCCCTAAATTTATTTCGAATTCGAGATAAATTATAATGGGCTATTCACTTTCTGTCAACATATAAGTATAAAAAATATATCACCCGCTCCAAATTTAGCATTAGTCCGTTTTAAGCACTTTCAGTTGGACATATAAAATAATATATTGAATGTACGTTTCAATGAAAATCAAGCGTTCGGTTTTTCAACATTACTTAAGTGTTATGTATATATTGTGGAGGTGTCACAATTGAATCAATTATTTATAAACAATGAATTTATAGCAAGTAAATCTACTGACACAATGGATGTTATCAACCCTGCAACAAGAGAAAAAAATAGATACGATTACATTTGCAACGGAAGCCGAAGTCAATGATGCTGTAGAAAAATCCAAACAAGCTCAATTAGAATGGGAAAAAACACCAGAGCCTACACGCGCTGATCATGTTAAATTGCTCATTCCATTATTAGAACAAAACAAAGATACATTAGCTGAACTTTATGTTAAAGAGCAAGGTAAAACCTTAGCTTCAGCAAAAGGTGAAATTGATAGAGCTATTCAATTCATTGACTATATGACTGGATTGAGTATGAATAATAAAGGAGAAGTTTTACAAAATAGTCGTGAAAATGAAACCATTTTACTAACGAAAAACCGATTGGTGTAACTGCAGGCATTGTACCTTGGAATGCGCCAATTATGGTCTTGATGAGAAAAGTGATTCCTGCTGTTATTACTGGTTGCTCTGTTGTCATTAAACCAAGTGAAGCAACTTCTTTAATTACATTAAAAATCGCAGAATTACTACGTGCCTCAACGATACCTGCTGGCCTAGTACAAATATTACCAGGTACAGGTGAAACTGTAGGAACGCAACTAGCACAACATCCTGATATCCAACTCATTTCATTAACCGGTAGTATGCGCGCTGGCAAGTCTGTCTATGCTGAAAGTGCCTCTACAGTCAAAAAAGTGACCTTAGAGCTTGGAGGTAACGCGCCAGTTATCGTTACACCAAATTCTGACTTAGATAAAGCCGTTAATTATATTGTTACAGCAAGAATAAATAATGCTGGTCAAGTTTGCACTTGTCCTGAGCGTATTTTTGTCCACCAAGATGTTCACGATACATTTATCGACAAATTGAAAGCTCAAATGGAACAATTAACAGTCGGCGATCCGTTTGATGAATCTACAGATTATGGTGCCATTATTAATCAACAACAACTTGACAGTATAGATGACAAAGTACAAAATGCTGTATAAAATGGTGCTCAATAAATCACTGGTGTTCATAAAATTAAGCGTTCTGGTTTCTTTTATGCTCCTACTATTTTAGATCATATCAATCCCGAAGACAGTGCGTTCAAAGAAGAAATATTCGGTCCTGTTTTACCAATTGTGACATATTCTGAATTTGAACATGCGCTTAACCAAGCCAATGATACGAATGCAGGCTTATCATCATATATCTTTTCTGAAAACTTAAAAGAAATTATGTTAGCTACTGAAAAACTTAAATTTGTTGAAGTTTCTGCCAATTGTGAAGCCGAAGAAGTAGTTAATGGTTTTCATGCTGGTTGGAGAGAATCTGGCTTAGGTGGCGCTGATGGTATTCATGGCTTAGAAGCGTATTATAATACAACTGTTTCTTATATTAGATATGATTAACTAACTTAGACCATGCCTTTTGTTAATACCGACTATTATTTTTATAATATAAGTTCATTAGATTGATACTGACGGAAAAGTGCTCAAAATAAAAAAGGTGCACATAGCTTATTTATGACAGTTCATAAATGGTTATGCGCGCCTTTTTCTAATTAATGATTTAATGCTTTATCCAATGATTTAATATTTTCTTTCATAAGTGATTGATAGGTTATATCTTTATCATTCATTTCTTTTTTAGATAGTGTAGCCATATTGTGCAAGCTAAGCGGTGTTGTGTTAGATTCTTTCTGAATAACATCTGTTACTTTAGAAGAGATGTTTTGTTCATAAAGCACATATGGTTGTTTTGTATCATCAATGCGCTTAACAATAGCCATTAAATCCCTTTGACTAGGTTCTTCATTATTCATACCACTGACACCTTCTTGCTTAAATCCATAACGATTGGCTAAATAACCAATAGAATCATGCGAAATCACTACTGTATCTCGTTTAGGATTTGAAGTAATATCTTTCATTTTATGATTAATATCATCCAAATCAGCAATAAGTTGTTTATAACGTTTTTCATAATATGCTTTATGGCGTGAATCTTTTTTCACTAAGTCATCCTTGATCGCTTTCACCATCTTTTTGTTTAGAACTGGGTCTAGCCAAATATGTGGATCTTTGCTGCCCTCTTCGTGATCATGCCCTTCATGTTCATCATGTTCTTCATGCGCTTCGTGTCCTTCGTGCTCATGGTCATGTTCATGATTTGATAATAAATCAGCTTGCTTTAAATTCGCTGCTACAGGTAATTTTAGATGCTCATTATTGATTGAGCCCGCAATTTTTTTAGCGACAGGATCCATATCTTGATTAGAATAAATAAATAAATCGCTCTTAGCAATATTCACCATTTCTTTTTGTGTTGGCTCAAAAGAATGCATATCTGCGCCAGGCGGATAAATTGATTCAACATCTACATATTTGCCACCAATTTGCTCCGTAAAACTTTGAAAAGCAAAAGCTGTTGTATATATTTTAAGTTTATTATTTGTACTGACGTCTTTTTTCTCACTTTTATTGATGTTACCACACGCACTTAATGTAGTCATCATTACACATGTCAGCATGATTATTATACTTTTCTTCAAAAAACGCCCCTCCAAATCGAAATTATTTCGTTAAAACTATAAACTTATTTTTGCAATATTTCAATGCTTTTAACTCAATCTATTACATTTCTTCTCATTTCATTCAATCACAAAATGTTTAATAGTCGCTCAAATGTGATATTTAATAACTATAGACAAAAATTAAGGAGCGATATTATGGCTGAAATTAAACAAGGTACAAACAAATTTTACATTGGTGATGACGAAAATAATCCACAAGCTCAAATTACTTTTAACCAACAAAATGATAATCAAATCGATATTGACCACACTGGTGTACCAGAAGAAATGGGCGGCCAAGGTATTGGTTCTCAGTTAGTTAAAGCTGTTGTTGATTACGCACGTGACAATAATTTAAAAGTATCTGCTACATGTCCATTTGCTAAAAGTGTTATTGAAAAACATGATGAATATCAAGATGTGTATGTCGGTTAATCAAACATTGGACCTATTAATATAGGCATAGGACATCGAGTTTCACACTCGTCATCCTATGCCTATACTTATATTTAAATTAATTATGATAACAGTTTTATCCATTCTGTAATAAATACATATTATGATAAATACCTTTTTGTGCTATCAATTGTGCATGCGTACCACGTTCAACAATTTCCCCTTTATTTAATACAAATATTTGATCAGCATCTTGAATTGTAGATAATCGGTGGGCAATCGCTAATGTCGTACGGCCTTTTCTCATTTTATTCAAAGATTGTTGGATTTGTTCCTCTGTTTCTGAATCTATATTCGCTGTGGCTTCATCTAAAATTAGGATTTTAGGATTTGTTGCAATCGTTCTTGCAAAAGCAATCAACTGTCTTTCACCACTTGAAAATGCGCTACCTTTCTCAATCACTTTATGTTGATATTGATTTGGCAGTTTTTCAATAAAATGATTTGCATGAACAAACTCTGCTGCTGCTTTCACTTGTTCAAATGTCATTGAAGGATGATAAAGTTTAATATTTGAAGCTATCGTGCCATAGAACATAAAGGCATCTTGTAAAACCAAGCCAATTTTTTCTTTCAATTCTGTTTTTGGTATCTTTTTAATTGAATTGCCGTCTATTTTAATATCACCGCGATTGAATTCATAGAAACGCATGAAGAGATTGATGATAGAACTTTTACCAGAACCTGTATGACCGACAAGCGCAATCATTTCTCCTGGTTTCGCGGTCAAACTAATGTTTTTTAACACGTCTGTTTCTCCGTCATAACTAAAGCTCACATTGTCGAACTCGATTTCACCGGTCTCAATAGCATTGTCATTGTTTGCTTCTTGTTGTGGTTCATACGTATCATCATCGATGAGTGCAAACACTCTACTTGCTGAAACCAGCGCTTGTTGCAGTATATTTAAATTTTGACTTACTTGATTGATAGGTTCAAAAAAACGTTCCATATATTGTACAAAAGCAAACACCACACCTGCAGTGATGCCAGTAGTAAAGCTGATTACTCCAAAGTATCCAAGAATCATTACAACCGCAAAAATTGAAATAGAACTGATTGCAGGGCGAAGTAAAAGACTGTCTAATTTAACAGTTTTTAACATATATTGATAATGTTCATCATTAATCTTATTAAATTCTTTATTTAATCGGCGTTCTTGATTAAAGGCTTGGATAATTTTCATGCCTTCTATAGATTCCGCTAACTTCGAATTTAAATCAGATAACCGTTGTCTTGACTTTGAAAATAAAAAAGCAGAATACTTTCTATAACTTGCTAATATTATCATTATGATAGGTAAAAAAATGAGCGCAATTAAAGCTAATTTGACATCTAACACAAACATCATGATGTAACTTGAAATCATCATAAAGAATGCCATTATAAATGTGGAAAAAACACCTACAATCATATCAACAATCGTTTCTGTATCATTTGTAAGTCGAGAAACAATGCTACCACCAGGTACTTTATCAAAGTATCTCATACCTAATTTACCCAGCTTATTAAATGCATCAATCCTTAATTGTTGAATTACTTTAAATGCTAAATATTGAAATAAATATTGGCTAAAGTAAAGGGTGATAGCGCCAATCAACTGTATGCTAATAAAAATAACAATCAACCATACCATTGTCTCTTTAGGAAAATGGCGTGGTGTTAAATAATCATCGATGAAAATTTTCACCATATAAGGTGTCATCATACTAGCAATCGTTGATAATATGAGCGTAATAAAGGCCAAAACAATAATCCATTTATAGGGTAAGGTGTATTTAAATAACCTAATGAGTGCGCTACCTTGATCTTTTGCTGTTAGATTAGCATTTTCAGTCATTTTCACCATCCCCTTTCGTTAGACTATCCAAGTTGCGAGACAGTTGCTCTTGTAATGCTTGAGCCTGGTAAGTATCATAATACCAACCTTTTTTACTCATCAGTGTTGCGTGATTACCACGCTCGATGATACGGCCTTCATTCATTACTATAATTAAATCGGCGTGTTTTACAGCACTCATTCTATGTGCCGTTATAATATTGGTCTTACCGCTTCTCAGATGTTCCAAATTTTCTAATATGGCTTCTTCTGTTTGTGCATCTACTGCTGATAATGAATCATCTAAAATGAGTATTTCTGGATTAACGAGTAGCGCACGTGCAATAGAAACACGTTGCTTTTGACCACCTGATAACGATACACCACGTTCGCCTACTACGGTTTGGTAATCTTTAGAAAATTGCATGATATCATCGTGAATGTGACTAAGCTTGCTAGCTTCAAATATTTTCTCATCGTCAATCGTTTCATTACTAAATGCAATATTATTACGTATGGTTGTTGAAAATAAAAAATGTTCTTGTGGCACATAACCAAATTGAGCTCTTAATAACTCAACATTGTAATCACGAATGGGATGTCCACCAAATTCAATATCTTGAGCGTGTTGTGTATCAAATTCTCGTAATAATAACCTAATTAATGCACTCTTACCTGAACCTGTACGACCAACAATACCAACTGTAGAACCTTCTTTAATTGTAAAATGAATATCATAAATACCTTGATCCTCATTACCCGGGAAATGAAACTGATTTATATTAAACCTTATATCCCCTTGAGGACGTTCATCAATGACATATGAAGTATCGATATCATTAGGTAGTTCGCCAATTTCCTCAATACGTTCATATGATGCTTTAGCTCTTTGGACAATATTAAAAAACAGGCCTAGCGCTAGTAAAGGCCATACCAGCATGCCAAGATATGTATTAAATGTGATTAACTGCCCCAAGCTGATATCATTATGAAAAACCATCTGCGCACCGAATGCAATTGATAAGAAATAACTCATACCTATGACTAAAGTAATCGTCGGATCAAAAAGTGCATCTATTTTTGATACTTTCAAATTTTTCGCAACAACATCATCACTTAAATGCTTAAAATCCGCCTGATCACTTGGTTCATAGCCAAATGTTTTAGTTACTTTAATACCTGCCACACTCTCTTGTGTCTTATCATTTAGTTTACTAAACGCAGCTTGTGCTTTTTTAAATCCTTTACTTAGTAGCGAACCATAAATGCTGGTAAGCAATACCATAAATGGAAGTGGAATCATGGCAATTAACGTTAATTTCCAACTGACTGTTGTTGCCATCGTGATAATGACTGTGCCACCAGTTATCAACGAATCTGCAATCATTAAAATACCTGCACCTGCAGCATTTTGAACAGCTCTGATATCATTCGTAGCATGTGCCATCAGATCACCCGTTCTTCTATTTTGGAAAAAGATAGCACTCATTTCTGTATATTTTTTATATAGATAGGTCCTTAATATCTTACCTAATTTTTGACTTGTTCCAAATATAGATAATCTCCATACATATCTGAGAACATAAGTTAATATTGCAGTAATAACAAGTATGAATAAATAAATGGCTAATAATCGAGGCGTTAATCTATTAGAAGTCATCTCATCAATTGTACGACCAATGATTTGAGGCGGTACAATTTCAATTAATGCGATTAACAATAAGGTGCCTAAGCCTATGAGATAACTCGTTTTTTGTTGTTTAAAAAACCAACCTAATTTCAAGAATACTTTCATCACGCCACCTCCATAAAATCATGATTTAATAACAAATCTATCAACTATTATGGACATCCATGCTTTATATCAGTCCATACAATACGTGTCTCATATTTTACCACAACTTAACATCTGTAAATAGAATGGATATATTACACACTAACTATCCACAGATTTCCATTGAATTTAAAAAATGAACTTGAGACATTTGCCATATCTCAAGTTCTAGCTTTGTATTATGCTATTGTTAACCTAGTTTGCATTTTTACGTTGTTTTTCCTGAAATTCATAAAACACTTGGAACAATAGTATTAACATAGCCGGATGATATGTTTCCGTTTCTATATACACATCGTGCCTGGAAGCAAATTTAAATCGCTCTGATTCTGTTTGCGTAATTTCTTGATTACGCTTTGTCACCTTTACACTTCTCGAAAAAAATCCTGACTGAAATTTTATTATACCTCCTTGAGTCCCTTCAAAATACATAGTTGGTTTGAGCCCCATTTTTGAACGAAATAGGCCTATGGGTTGATTATTCTTTTCAACTGTCCAGACTGTCTTAAAAGGTGTTTTAATAGCACCCTCTTGCAACACACGATAGGTATCTTGACCATCTGTAATCTCAAAGTTCTGCTTGTTATTACCTAAATATGCCATTGTTTGTTGTACAGCCGACGTATAAAACAGTTCGATGGTAAACACTACATCTTCTTTATCATTATAAATTTCTATCGCTGATCTAGAAGCATTGAAAAAGTTTTCTTTAAAATAATAGTGTGTCATCTATAACATCCTATTCTTTTGGATTTAATACATTGTGTTATACCCATTTTACAAAAACGAATCTTTTAATGCCACCAAATATATTTTTTATACTTTCCAAGCTTTGTGTATTGACTTAGTATATTTTTTATACTAGAATTCAACTTGTAATAATTATAAATACATGCAATGAATAAGGAGCTAAATTATGACTTTCCACGATAAAAATGCAACGCAAGTAACAAATATCACATTAAACGTCTCAGATTTGAAAAATATGATTAAATTCTACACACAAATTTTAGGGTTAACTATTAAACACGAAACAAATCATGCCGTTACCTTTAATGTCGGCGCACACGGACATACGCTAACACTAAATGAAATAGAAAACGGACGTCGTCCCTCTATGAGAGAATCAGGACTATTTCACATGGCGCTCTTATTACCGACACGTCAAGATCTCGGTAATTTCTTATATCATGCTGCAAGTACAGGTGTTCAAGTTGGCGGTGGCGATCACCTTGTCAGTGAGGCGCTTTATTTTGCAGACCCTGAAGGTAATGGGATTGAAATTTATTATGATAGACCTAAAGCAGGTTGGATTTGGAATGACAATAAAGTGAAGATGGATACGCTCGAAGTCGATGCGAATGACTTAGTTGAACAAAGAAGTGAAAATGGATGGCAAGGTATGCCAGATGATGCAAAAATTGGTCACCTACACTTAAAAGCTGCTGATATAGGTCAATCCCGTCATTATTATCTCGACGAACTCGGCTTAGACCACGTTTCTGATTTACCACAGGCTGTATTTATGTCAACTAATCATTACCACCACCACATTGCTTTTAATACTTGGCAATCCAATATATTACGCCAAAACAATAGCCAAAGTTTAGGCTTAACACATATAGAAATATATAAACCAAATGCACAAGAAACACAATTTATTGGACCAGAAGGTTTCGAAATTTTAGTTCATAGCAATACACAACTCGTTGCTGATAAAGACTAATTGATGCTAGGAAGATGTTATGACATTGATTGCAAAAGCAGTGTTCATTCAAGTTGAATGCGCACTGCTTTTTATTGTTTTCAGAAACGATATCGGCGTTTCTTTTTGACTTATGATAAACATCTACTCTATATTAAATATATAATCATTTTTATTACTAAGTTAATAAATAAGGGATGTTATATTTATTATGAAAATTACTAAAATACTGAATAACAATGTGGTTATTTCAAAGATTAACAATGAAGAACGTATCGTCATGGGAAAAGGGATTCCCTGTGGCAAACAAAATGGTCAAGAGCTAGAAAAAGACAAAATTGATAAAGTTTTTAGAATCACAAGCGAAGAACAAGAACGTATGCTTACGTTACTTAATGAAATCGATCAAAATGTCTTATTAACGACTCAAGATATTATTATCAAAGCCAATCAGCTTTATGAAAAACCTATGTCAGAATCTATTTACCTATCACTAACGGACCACATAGATTACGCTATTAAAAGAACCAGAGAAGGTCACATTATTAAAAATCCATTATTATACGAAATCAACAGACTCTATCCTAAAGAATATGATTTATCAATAAACGCAGTTGAGACCATTAACCGCCGCTTTGATATTCAGTTACCTAAAGATGAGGCTGGATTTATTGCTATGCATATTGTCAACGCAAGTATGGATGAAAATATCGCAAATATATATGAAATCACAAAGATTACCAAAAGTATTTTAGATATTGTGCGCTATCACTTTAATTTACACATTAATGAAGATGCCCTAAGCTACTCCAGATTTATGACTCACCTCAAATTTTTCAGCCAAAGGTTAATTAACCATGAGTCACTAAACGAAGTGACTGATGAATCATTGCTACAAGTATTGCAACAAAAACATGTGAAATCCGATGCATGTGTAGATAAAATATCCTTACTTAGAAGCATCCCATTGGGGCTGGCAAATCGATCCAATCGGACTCAGAATCGTCTTAAATGAATTGTGGGACCGTTATAATAAACCGTTATTCATTGTTGAAAATGGGTTAGGTGCAAAAGACACTATTGAAGATGGCCAAATTCATGATAATTATCGCATTGATTATTTACAAAAACATATTGCTGAAGCAAAAAGAGCCGTTGAAGATGGCGTTGATTTAATGGGTTACCTTGCATGGGGGCCTATTGATTTAGTATCAATGTCAACGAGTGAAATGACTAAACGCTATGGCTTCATTTATGTAGATCAAGATGATTACGGTCAAGGTACTAAAAAACGTATTAAAAAAGATTCTTTTGACTGGTATAAAGCTTTAATTCAATCGAATGCACGTGATTTATAATATAAAAAGCTTGGTGCAACTGCACCAAGCTTTTCTTCATTTATTCTAACCATTCTACGATATCATCTTGTGTTTGGCGTACTTTATCTTTCGGTTCCGTTTCTCTATAACCAAAAGCCACCATAACAGATGGCGCAAAATGCGCTTCGTCTATAATGCCTTCATCAGTTAAAAATTGTGTGACCGCATCTAAATCAAAGCCTTCTATTGGACATGAATCGATATTTAATAATGCTGCACTTGTCATCATGTTACCCAGTGCAATATAAGTCTGTTTTCTCGCCCAATCTAATAAAGATTGGTCATTGTCATTAATGTGAAAGTTAGTTTGAAAATCATCAAATTTCTTTTCTGTAGCTGGAATGCTCGCTTCACTATATTTTTTTACATTTCTTATCATATGTTGTACGTAATCTGATTGTGAAGTTACATTTTTGCGTGCTAAAATTAATACAAAATGACTTGCTGTATCAAGTTGCCCTTGTGCACCCCAACTGATTGCTTTAAGTTTATCTCTAATTTCACGATTTTGAATAACTACAAATCTCCAAGGCTCTAAGCCTAGTGAACTGGGTGAAAGTCTCCCCGTTTCTAAAATTGTATTAAAATCACTCTCTGAAATTTTTTTGTTTGCATCAAAGCGTTTTGTTGCATGTCTAAAATTAAAAGCATCTAAAATCGTTTGTTGCATTTGAGTTATCACTTTTTGAAACCTACCTTTCAAATTAATCATTTATATATGTAGTGTAGCAATTTTGAAATTCGTATTAAAACAATATGTTTTATAACACAATCAAATCGGTTTGTTTAATACTTCGGATTCAATCACGCTTAACACACCTTGCTTATCATTCGAGGGTGCCACATGTTTTGCTGCTTCAAACAACGAATGATCTTCACTATTCTCCATCACATAACTATGCTCGGCTAATAGCAACATATCTAAATCATTATTTGCATCACCAAACGCCATTAATTCTGACGCGTCGAGTTGCCATGTGTTCAATAAACGTTTTAATGCGTTCCCTTTTGTTACACCAGGGATAATGATATCAATACTATCATGTCCACTAGATACAAATTCTAACTTACCATGAAAACGCGCTTTAAGATCCTCATCAAGTGTAGGATGCGTCTCACGGTTTATGTTAAATGCTATCTTCACATACTCATCTTCGGGTAAGTGTTGTAAAGAATGAATTTCTTCTAATTGACGATAATAAAAATGTGCATCTTTTTTAAACGACTCAGGATTTTCCTTTAAAATATAGGCACTACTTAATCCGCATACAATTAAGTTATTGATACCTCTTTCAATATTTAAATAATCTACCACTTGCTGATAAAAGTCTCTATCGAATGTTTGATAATCATATAATTTATCCCCTTCATAAATAACCGCACCATTTTCTGCCACAAAGTACATCGCTCGTTCTCCGAAAATTGATTTCAATTTCGCATATTGGTTACCACTAGCAGCTATAAACTTAATCTGCTGCGTTTTTAATTGCTGAAATATACGTTCAAATCGTTCTTCATCGTATGTTTTTTGCGTATTTAAAAATGTACCATCCATATCAACTGCAATTGCTTTTATCATAGTGTCCCCTCAAATCTTTCAATTTATATGTTTATCTATTATTATATCGATATTGTAGTTTGATTCAAAGTAAATCCCTTACATAATAGCTGAATTCATAAAAAAACAGAGTCAAACAGCAATCTCTTTTAATAAGATTTCGCTTGTTCCACCCTGTAGGTATGAAACCATATTATAAATACCTATACTTTACCGCTTCAATTCAATCATGTTAAATATAACCATAAACGAAAAAATTTGTCTTAGATTATCTTTAATTACTTGTTTAATGATTGAATAAAGTTCAAATAATCTTGCGTATTCTCTTCTAATTGACTAGGCGCAATAGTAAATGCACTGTATAGCTTATGCGCACCAACATAGTTTGCAGATACAAATAGTGTCGTTGCAATCATCGGACTCACTAATTCATCAATTGTAAATTTCACATTACCTTCTGGTGTATAGGCTTCTGCTATTGACCCAATAGAAATCGCCAATCCTATATTCTTTCCTTTTAAGGCGTCTCCTTTAGAACCATATGCCCAACCATGTGTAAAGACTTCATCTAAGTACTGTTTCATTAATGGTGGAGAACTATACCAATATAATGGATATTGAAAAATAATATGATCATGCGCTTCTATCAGTTTTTGTTCTTTTTCGATATCAATTTTGCCATGTGGATATTCTGCATAGATTTCATGTACTGTGACAGACTCACCTATCTTAGAAAGTGCATCTCTCCAATGCTTATTCACAGTTGAATTGCTAATATCTGGATGTGCAATAATGACTAATGTAGACATTTGGTCAGTACCTCACTTTTTTAAATTTAATAAGTATATATTAATCGCATATGACTCAAATTGAAAATTTTTTGCCTAATTTAACTAAATCTTTTTAAAATTATTTATTTTTTCATATTTATTTCAAGAAAAAAGTTCATCTACTGTCACATCAAATAACTTCGCGAGTTTAAATGCTAATGACAATGAAGGGTCATATTTATCATTTTCTATAGCATTGATTGTTTGCCTTGATACTCCCAATTTTTCACTCAAATTTTCTTGAGAAACACCAGTACGTTTTCTATATACTTTAATTTTATTTTTCATTTAATCAATCCTTAAAAGTGTACTTTGAACGCGTAGTTAAATAATTAAATAGTAGTAGAAATAGACCAATAACCAAGAATATAATTTCAGGATATGTCGATATTAATGCTCCATCCATATCAAACCAACCAAAGGTTCTTAGTATAAATATAAACAACAAACAGTACACGAGCCAAATAAAACTTTTAGCTAGTATTTCTACAAACATTTTACTTTGTCTTTCATCATATTTCGATCTACCTTTGTGTTGGTCTAAAGTTTCTTTTGGTAAAAATTTATTGGTAAACCAAGTCCAAATACATGAAAAAATCAATACAACTCCAAATAGTAGAATATTCATATTTAACAATCCTAAATGTCAAAGGTTTTTTACATTATTAATATAACTATCCTACTAGAAAATGTCAAATTTATTTTACATTTTCTATCTTGAGATTCTTCGCATATTTAATTGCTAATTAAAAAATAAATTACAATAAAAAGCTTACCAGTGTGTACTACACTGATAAGCTTTACTTATCTATTTCTTCACATGTATTTTAGAAACGTAATTTCATTTTTCTTTAATATCAAAAATAGTTAAGCCAACAATATCTTTTTTCTTACCAGGTATTACAATACTGATTAGATAAGAGAAGATAAATGCAACTAGGAATGAAATAATGGATACAAAGAATGGCGAATTGCCACCGCCAATACCATTGAAGATATAAGCGAAGATAATACCTAACGCCAAACCGCATATAACGCCTAGGGTATTTGTTCGTTTCGTAAAGATACCTACAGCAAATACACCCGCCAATGGCACACCTACAAGGCCTGTAATTAATAGGAATAAATCCCATAAGTCATTATAATCTGAAGCAATTAAGTAGATAGACATACCAAATCCAAATAAACCAGAAAGTATAATCATCCATCTAGCAAAAGTAACTTCGTCTTTCTCTTTACCTTTACCGAAAAATCTATGTTTGATATCGACAGATAAACAAGCTGAAATTGAATTTAAGCTTGATGAAATTGTAGATTGTGCAGCTGCAAATATTGCTGCAATAAGTAATCCGGCAATAAATGGTGGCATTTCTATCAGTATGAAATAAGGTACAATCGATGATGTATTAAAACCTTCTGGCAAAGCACTTTCATGTGTGTAGAAGGAATAAAGCATTGTCCCCATATCATAAAATAATGGGGCTGAAATCAATGCCAAAACACCATTCATCCATAATGATTTCTTCGTTTCAGACATGGATTCAGATGCTTGATAACGTTGTACAACATCTTGACTTGCAGTATATTGATGCAAATTATTAAATATATTCCCTAAGAAAATAATAGGAATTGCTGCCGCGGCAGTATTAAACTTCCAATTATTTGCACTGATTAATTTTTTATGATCTAGCGCGTCCGTCACTACAGTTCCCATACCACCTTTGATATGTACAATACCCAAGATAATGATTGCTGCAACACCACCTAATAGGATGACCCCTTGAATGAAGTCACTCCATACCACACCTTCAAAACCACCAAGGAATGTATAAAGAATACACAATATCCCTACTAGACTCGCTACGACATAAGTATTTAAATCAGAAACCGCAGTAATCGCTAGCGTCGTTAAATAAATCACAATAGCTACCCTTCCTAAATGGAACAATACAAATAGCAACGACCCAATCACACGGACATTCGGCCCAAATCGTGCTTCTAAATATTCATAAGTTGATGTCAACTTTAATTTTTTTAAAGAATGGTACATAAAAATAAATTAACAATGGAATAATAGCTACATTAGTGATATTGCCAGCTATGTAAGACCAATCTGTTAAAAATGCTTTTTCTGGTGTCGACATAAATGTAATCGCACTTAATGTCGTTGCATAGATAGAGAACCCAACTGCCCACGAAGGCAAACGGCCACTAGCTGTAAAGAAACTATCTGTGTTTTGACTTGCTCGTTTTGTAAAATACGCACCCACCAATAACATTAATACGAGATAAACTATTACAGCTACCCAGTTCCACGTCCCAAAACCTACTTGTTGCATTTACTTCATCCCCTTACGCGATGTCTTATAAATTATAGTCTTTAATCAGTTTGTCTAATTTACTTCTGTTTGCTTCGTTAAATGGTTTAAATGGACGTTTAGGTACGCCGCCGTCAATACCACGTGATGCTAAAATCTCTTTTAACGTAGAATAAATCCCCATAGATAATAAATTTTCGATAATATTATTGGTTTCGTGTTGAATTTCATAAGCTTCCGCAATATTGCCATTTTGCGCTTTTTCAAATATTTGTCTTGCACGCACACCATTGACATTATAGGTTGAACCAATTGCACCATCTACGCCTGATACTGCTGCTTGAACTAACATTTCATCAAATCCTGATAAGATTAATTTATCTGGAAAAGCTTTACGAATTCTTTCTAATAAGAAGAAGTTTGGCGCTGTATATTTCACACCAATGATTTTTTCATGGTTGAAAAGTTCACCAAATTGTTCAATCGAAATATTTACACCCGTTAAATCTGGAATTGCATAAATAATTAAGTTATTTTGTGTAGCTTCAATAAGTTCAAAATAATAGTCTTTAATTTCTTCAAATGAAAATGGATAATAGAATGGTGTGACTGCAGATATCGCATCATACCCAAGTTCTGTAGCATACTTACCAAGTTCAATCGCTTCATTTAAGTCTAATGAGCCAACTTGCGCAATCATTTTCACATCGTCATTGACCGCTTCTTTTGCGACTTTGAAGACTTGTTTCTTTTTGTTCTTTACTGAGCAAGAAATTCTCACCTGAACTACCATTAACATATAAGCCATCTAATTTTTCTGTCTCAATCGCATTTTTGTCAATTTGTGCTAACCCTTCTTCTTTCACTTGTCCATTTTCATCAAATGGTACTAATAATGCTGCATATAGTCCTTTAAATTTATCTTCCATGAAATAAACCTCCGTTTGCTTTTATGAGTATTCTTCTGTTAAAAACCCTGTGTTCCTTTATCCAAGTTGAAAAATGTTTGTTTAATACTATTTACAGTTCAAATTGTAAACGCTACCATAAAGTGTATCAATAGTATTTTGAAAAAATTCATCATTTATACTAAATTTCAATGAAAATATTTTTCAAAGTTATTATAGCTACACTTTTAAATTTAAAAATGATACATATATATTTGAATACATTACAGGAGGCAATATAAATGACGGATTATAAAGTCGCAATTGATATCGGAGGCACTGATATCAAAGCTGCTGTTTTAGATAACGGCTTAAATTTTGTAGATTATCAAAAAATACCCACACCGAATAATATAAATGAATACATCGTTGACAAAGTTTATGACATTGTTAAACATTTTCAAATGACCTATAAACTTTCACCACTGCATGTAGGCATTTCCAGCGCAGGTGTAATAGATGAAACCAATGGCGTGGTTGATTATACTGGCCCTACCATTCCGAATTTTAGGGGCACAAATTTCCCCAAACTGTTAGCATCACTCAATGCGGATGTCAAAATTTACAATGATGTTAATGCGGCTTTATTAGGAGAACTTTATTTTCATCAATATGATGTAGATAACATTTTTTGTCTTACTTTGGGGACTGGTATTGGTGGTGCTTTTTATAATCAAACTTTAGGTTTATACAATGGCACACGTCATCGTGCGAATGAGATTGGCTACCTATTATATCGCTCTGAAGATCAATTAACATTTGAACAACGCGCTTCTACAACAGCACTTAAATCTTTAATGAAATCCAAATCATTTCCTTATAGCGATGATGTGCCAATGCTATTTAAATTGGCGGATCAAGACAATGAACTCGCCTTAGATATTCTAAATGAATGGAGCTTTAATGTTGCAGAAGGCCTAGCACAAATACAAATCATATATGATCCTGGTTTAATTCTGATTGGTGGAGGGATTTCTGCTCAAGATCAAACTTTACTTAAATATATCGTTCCTAAAATTCAGAATTTCCTTCCACCTGAATATGGTCATGCCGAAATTAAAACGACACACACTAAGAATCATGCTTCACTATTTGGTGCAGTTTCACAATTTTAATAATTTAAAAAAACGCACTTTATCAAAACCAAATATGGTTTGATAAAGTGCGCTTTTAAGTAACAACATCCTACATATAAAATACTATTCATTCAGCACTGTCTTTTTCGTATGTTGATAGACATTATGCATATAATCGTCATCTAACAGTAAATAACTTACAATATCTATTAAAAAAAGTGTCGCTATTTGTGTATTGATAAATCTTGAATCATTGATTCTTGATTGATCCGTAGTAATTAATACCAAGTCTGCACATTCCGTCAATGTACTACCTTCGTAATTTGTTATAGCAACCACATAGGCCCCACGCGCGTGTGCCACTTCAGCTGCTGCAATTAACTCAGCAGTTTCCCCACTATTTGAAATGGCAACAAATGTATCAGAAGTTGTTAATAATGATCCAAATATTTTCATTTGATGCGCATCTGTCGATACACTACCTTTTAATCCCATGCGCATCATTCTGTAATAAAACTCTGTCGCAGATAAACCAGAACTACCTAAACCCGCATAAATAATTTGTCTACTTCTCATGATTTGATTTACAAAACTTTGAATTTTTTCATCAGATATAAATTCACCAGTTTGTTGGATAATATCTTGATGATATTTATGAATACGCTGAATCAACGGACTATTTTCTATCACTTTATCCGTCATTTCTTGCTGTAAATTAAATTTTAAATCTTGGAAATTATCATAGTCTAATTTATTACTAAAGCGCGTAATCGTTGCTGGCGATGTTCCAATCGCATGCGCCAATGAATTGATTGTTGAAAATGAATCATCAAAATGATTACTTTGAATATATTCAACAATTTGTTTGTCTGTCTTTGTAAATAAATGATGATAGCGTTGAATGCGATTCTCAAATTTCATATAATCCCCTGCTTCCAAATTTTGATTTCATTATATTATAAATGAAAATATTTTTCATAACAACGAAATGTATCGATTAATATTTTCTTAGTGTTATATTGAAAATACAAATCTAATACAATATAAATATTCAATTAAATCTACTAAAGTTATGGAGAGTGCAATTATGTTACCACAGGGATTAATCGTATCGTGCCAAGCATTACCAGATGAACCATTACATTCATCTTTTATTATGTCTAAAATGGCCTTAGCAGCATATGAAGGTGGCGCCGTTGGTATCAGAGCGAATTCTAAAGCAGACATTATTGAAATCAAAAAAGAAGTCGACTTACCAGTAATTGGAATAGTAAAACGTGATTATGCGCATTCTGACGTTTTCATCACGGCTACTAGTAAAGAGATCGATGAATTAATTGAAAGTAACTGCGAAGTCATCGCATTAGATGCAACCAAACAAACTCGTCCTAAAGAATCATTATCAGAGCTTGTATCCTATATAAGAAATAAAGCACCAAACGTTGAAATTATGGCGGATATTTCTACACTTGAAGAAGCTAAAAATTCAGACGAACTTGGTTTCGACTATGTCGGCACTACGTTACGTGGGTATACGTCATATACAAAAGGTCATATTTTATATGAAAACAACTATCAGTTTTTAAAAGATGTCTTGGCTCATGTAAATGCTAAAGTCATTGCTGAGGGTAATGTAATTACACCTGAAATGTTTAAAGATGTAACAGATTTAGGTGTTCATTGTACTGTTGTAGGTGGCGCGATAACAAGACCGAAAGAAATCACAAAACGTTTTATCAATGCTTTTGATAAATAATACAATAAAAAAGACCTTATCTTAAGAATGATCTGTATCGTGTCATCATTTCTATGATAAGGTCTTTTATTTAAACTTATACCGCTTCAGCTATAAATATTTTACGATCTTCCCAAGTATTTGTTTGTTCATTATAGTTGTCACAAGTAATTAACGTTAATTGTTTTTTACTAGACTTGTGTTCATCTAAAACTTGCACATCTTCAGGTTTGACATCAAATATTTTTGTGATTTTATAGACATTGTTCTTATTGCCTACTTTAAAGCGCACTTCACTGCCTTTTTTCGCTTCTTTTAAATTAGAAAATTGATAATCAGACGATCCGATATTAGTATGACCAGCAATGGCAATATTCTGATCATCTAGCGACTCATCCGCTTCTGCAAAGCTAACACCTCTATCTAACAGCTCAGGCGTTGCCGGTCCTGGATAAACAGGCGTCTTTATTTCTGCATCTGGGACTGTTAAGTATCCCACCATCTCAGATTTATCTTTTGGAATTTCCTGTTTGTTTTCTTTTTTATTTGCAGCATCTTTATCATACGTTTCTATTTTTTCTTCGCTTTCTTTTTCATGTAAATACTGGTCAATATGCGGTTTAGCGAATAAATAAATCGCTGCTAATATGAATAGCATACCAATTAAGGTAATGAGTCGATTCCCCCATTTTTTCATACACGTGTAACTCCTTTTCCAAATCATCTTTTCTTCAAATATTATAAATAAGTATAGCACAACTTATAATGTATGATGTACCTTAATCTAACTATACCAAAAGAAGTATAATGCTACTAAATGTTAACTTTTATAACATACATTTGCTAAATTTTGCGCTGAGGTGTTTAATGATTTTATTATTTAATTTGAAACATAGTAAAAAAAAAGGATGGTCATATAATGATAAGACATGCTACTAAAAGTGATTTGCCAAATATTTTAGATATATATAATGATGCAATTTTAAATACAACTGCAGTATACTCGTATAAGCCACAGACCTTAGCATCACGTGAAATTTGGTTTGAAAATAAATCTCAAAATAATGAACCCATTTTTGTTTTCGAAGAACAAGGTGAAGCTGTTGCATTTGCTACTTATGGGTCTTTCCGTGATTGGCCTGCATACCAATACTCAATTGAACATTCTATATACGTAAATGAACATCATAGAGGTAAAGGCATCGCTTCGCAACTACTCAAACAACTTATAAATCATGCTCAGGTTGAAGGTTATAAGACACTCGTTGCAGGTATTGATGCTACAAACGATAATAGTATTTATTTGCATAAAAAATTCGATTTCCAACACTCAGGTACGATACAAAATGTTGGTTATAAGTTCGATAAATGGTTAGATCTTGCATTTTATCAACTTGACTTAAGCAAATAAAACACGTCATTACGACATCAACTCACTTCTCCTATGCGTTTTAAAAATGCATGTTAGTGGTGTATAGTACTGTAATGTCAGTATTATCTAATGAAGAACGCGTGAAAATATTATCAGATATCATTGAAATTCAATCCGTAAATGAAAAAGAGTTAGATGTTGCACATTATTTACAAAAACTATTTAAACAATATGATATTAATTCCGAAATATTAGAATTAGAAGATGAATCTTCACGTGCAAACTTGGTGGCTGAAATTGGAAGTGGCAAACCTGTGGTTGGAGTTTCAGGACATATGGATGTCGTTAAAACAGGTGATACAGAGCAATGGAACTATGATCCATTTAAATTAACAGAAGATGATCAGGGTAGATTACACGGGCGTGGTTCTGCTGATATGAAATCAGGGTTGGCAGCACTCGCTATTAGTTTAATAGAAATTAAAAAAGCAGGTACATTAAATCAAGGTACCATTCGCTTTATGGCAACTGCTGGTGAAGAAGTAACGAGTAATGGAGCTGCTTTATTGCATGAAAAAGCTTATATGGATGACGTTGAAGCATTATTAATTGCTGAGCCTTCACAAGATGGTATTGTTTATACTCACAAAGGTACGATGGATATCCAAGTGATTTCAAAAGGTAAATCCGCACATAGTTCAATGCCAGAACTTGGATTTAATGCTATTAATCCACTCGTTGATTTTATTCACTATTTAAATGTTGAATATAATAAAGTAGATGTTCGTAGTAAACTTTTAGGTACACCTACAATGAATTCAACGATTATCAATGGTGGCGATCAAGTGAATTCCATTCCTGAATACGCAGAATCATTATTTAATATGCGTACCATTCCTGCATATGATAATAAAAAATTCGAAAGCTTATTCAACAGTATAAAAGAAAAAGTAGAAAAAGAAGATAACGCCGATATTACTGTTAATCCTTATGTTAATCGTGATCCAGTATATACGACTGGTGACAATGAATTCTTAAAATTAGCAAAATCTTTAGGCGATGAATATTTCAACAGAGATTTAGATGTTACGTCTTCTACAGCAACTACTGATGCGTCTTATTTAATGAAAGATAAAGGTGAAGATTTCTCATTTGTTATGTATGGTCCAGGTGAAACAGGACAAGCGCATCAAGTTGACGAATATGTATATAAAGATACGTACTTAACATTCATTGATCTTTACACACAAATGCTTCCACAATATTTGAATGACTTTAAATAATCTAATATATTGTTTTTAATACAAGATGTACTAAAAGAGCTTGGGACACAAATAAGTGGCTCAAGCTCTTTTTCTATTTGGCAATGGGTATAGAGTTTATTTCTTCTTCAGTCAATATTAAATTCACTTATAACAACTATCAACATAAAGTAATCCAAAATTTTCACTAAACTTCAAAATGTTATTTTATTATTTATTCATTTCTAACCATTTAACTAACTTATTAAGATTGCTCACAGTCATCGTAGGAGATTGGCCATTATAATCGAATTGTACTTTGTCACGATTTATCCAAACGGTATCAAAGCCAAAGTTTGCAGCACCTGTAATATCCCATGAATTTGAGGAAACAAATAAAATCTCTTCTCTAGTCAAATGATAATAATTTAATATTAAAGCATAGCTCGCAGGACTTGGTTTATACTGTTTAATTTCGTCCACACTCATGACAGTGTCAATATATTCACTGATTTTCGAATTATCAACTAAAGGCATTAACATGCTATCATTACCATTCGATAGCACACCTATATCTATATTTTTAGCTTTTAAATCCGAAAATACGCTTGGTATTTCTTTAAAATAGTCTAGATCTAAAAAAGCATCAAACAATTGATTAATATCTTCTCTATTATATTGTACTTTGTGTTCATCTAACGTATATCGCAAAGCATCTTTAGTTAAATCATCAAAAGTGATATAACGTTGCATAATTTGTTTTAAAAACATATGTTGTAATTGTGTTTTTCTCCATAATTGTGAGATAGAAGATGCTTGCGCTTCATCAAATTGGTCCATATGCTTTTCAAGTGAAGATATATCAAAAATAGTGCCATACACATCAAAAATAATCGCTTTATACATCATTAACCTCCCCTTCATCCAAAAATCAAACTCACTTACTATTTATCACCAATTTAATCAATCAAAACCGTTTTTACTCAAATTCTATATATATAGCTTACTAAACCTAATTAATTAAATTTTTTAATGTCTTCAATCATTCGATTCATATAAACACTTTAATTATAGTTATCATGCTAAATATTAAGAATTTGTAAAATTACACTTATGTAGATTATATAATCTTAAAACGGTTATAGCATAGTAAAAAGGAGGCTGGTTGATATGAAAAAACTTTTTCTGGTAGATTTATTAAACTTGTTCTTCATAGCACTGGGTTATTTAATAATCATTGCAATCCTACTATTTTCATTCGACTTACTTGAAATTAAAACAACCGGTTCTGTTTTTCTAATCGCCCTGAGTCAGATTACTTTTGTTAATATTTTTAGTAATTCAGTATTCAATGGATTATTCACTTTATTTTTAATCATTTCTTCTCTAATCTTCATATATAAATCAATCGATTTATATATATAAAGCAAATAAACGTGCACTTAATGATAATGCGACGTCATCATGAATGACTTTATAGCAGTAATTAGTATTTATCGCAATTAAAATCGTTTTATCTTTAAAATGTTTTTGATTTAATATTGTAAAGATACATTATAAGTTATATAATATCCATATAGAATGTGTGTGTTTATATCGAGGCTTGTGATGTGCCGTTAATTATCATAGTTATATTCCATTCCCAGAATTAAACTTTATGCACCCATTTTAATCTATGATATAAAACTACATTCTTAAAATGTGCGCTTAATTGTGTGTGCATTAAAAAGAGAACTAAAGTCACATTCAGGCTGTGACTTTAGTTCTTCTATTTATAATCAATTTATTCAGGTTTACCATTAGGATAAACCATTACTTTTAATGATCCACTCTTATTCGTTCTCGCCTGTTCCATCGCTTCTTTTGCCTCATTTAAATCATAAGCATCCGTGAACATCGTGTTTAAATCTGCTGATGTGGACGCCAACATTTCTAGACCCATATCATACGTATTTGCGTATCTAAAAATACCTACAATATTGATTTCATGATTTGCTATAAAAGGAATGTTTAACTCAATATTTTCTTGTTGAGGTAAACCAACAATAGCTAATGTACCACCATTGTTTAAAGCAGCTAAAGCATTTTGTAGAGCAATTGGGTTACCCGCTGTCTCAAATGCATAATTAACACCTTTACCTTTTGTAATTTCATTAATTCGTGTAGCCACATCTTCTTCTTTAATATTAATTGCATGTGTTGCACCTAATTTTAATGCTTCGTCTAGACGTATTTTTTCAAGATCAGATACAATAATTTTTGTAGCACCAAATGCCTTGGCTGCCACAACTGCCATGAGCCCTACTGGTCCCATTCCCATAATAACCACTGTTGAGCCTGGTTGAACATTGGCTCTTTTACAAGCTTGCACACCTACAGAAAATGGTTCATTAAGGGTTGCCTCTTCGTATGATAATGCTTCTGGTATATGGAATAAAAAGCCCTCAGGATGGCTGATATATTGACTAAATGCACCGTCAACTGGCGGTGTTGCAAGAAATTCTACATCCGGACATAGATTGTATTTCCCTGATTTACAATACTCGCATTCACCACAAGGCACACCAGGTTCAATCGCTACTCTATCCCCGACTTTAAATCTTGTTACATTACTACCTACATCGGTCACTACACCTGAACACTCATGCCCTAGAATGAGAGGTTTTTCAACTACAAATTCACCTACACGTCCGTGCTCATAATAATGTACGTCTGAGCCACATACCCCTACAGCCATAACTTTTACCAAGACATCTGTTGCGCCTATCTTCGGCACTTTAACTTCTTTCATTTCCATATCAAATGGCTTATTTAATAATGAGATATTCATTGTTTCTGGTATATTTTTTTCCATAATTGTACTCCTCCTATATTATTTAATAGTTAATAATTGTTGCGTTAATGTCTGTGTTTGTTCATAAATTTGTCTATAAACGTTATAATACTGTTCATATTTTTTATGGTTTTCCAAGTTTGGATAATACGTTTTATCATATTCAATAAAAGCATCTACACAGTCTTCCATAGATTTAAACCAACCCAATCCATAAGCTGCCAGCATTGCTGCACCCATACCTGGCCCCTCTTCATATTTCAAAGGTGTGACCTCTGCGTTAAAGACGTCAGCTTGAAGCTGTAACCAAAAATTACTTTTAGATCCTCCACCAATCGAAATAACACGATTACTGTTACTGTTCGCTTGCATCATGTATCGATAGGATTCATAAAGCGAGTATGTGATCCCTTCAATTGTTGCTCGTGCAAAATCAGCCTTAACTGTATTACTACTTAAACCAATAAAGCTGCCTCTTATATATGCATCACCATGAGGTGTACGTTCACCTTGTAAATATGGGGCAAATAGTAAACCATTGGCACCAATTTGAGATTCGGCAGCCTGTTGCACAATATCATCAAAGGATTCATCATCAAACATTGTACGTTTTAACCAATTCAAGCTATCTCCTGCACTCAAAGTCACCCCCATTGTATATGTGATTTGAGGCAATGCATGATTAAAATAATGTATATTGTTTCCTAATGATTTTTCATTTTCTTGTGAGCAAGTTAATACAACACCAGACGTTCCTATACTGCATAAAGCCTGTGCTTCATTTATAACCCCTGCTCCTAAGGCGCCACAAGCGTTATCAGCTCCGCCAGCAAATACAGCGACATCATTATCAAGCCCTAATGCTGCTTTTACATCTTCTGTTAAATTACCAACAAAATCATGCGAATTAATTAACTTAGGATATATATCACCTATTGCTAATTGTTCACCTACTCGTGTATCCCATTGCTTTGTATCTGTATTCAATAATAACGTACCTGCAGCATCACTATATTCCATTGAAATATCACCAGTCATTTTGTATCTAACATAATCTTTAGGTAGTAAAAACACATCTAATGCTTGCCAATGTGTTGGTTCATTCTCTTGTAGCCACAATAATTTAGGTAAAGTAAATCCTTCTAGTATTGGATTTTTCAGCAATGTTTCTCCAAACTGATTTTTGATTGATTGGCATTGTTGTGTCGTTCTTGTGTCATTCCATAAGATTGCATTTCTAATTGGTTCTCCTTGGTGATTCAGTGCTACTAATCCATGCATCTGTCCGGAGAACGATGCGCCAGATATTTTTTTATTTTTCAACTCATCTAACTTAAGCAGTTCTTTAATGCTTTTCATAACCGCTTCAACCCACGAATCTGGATCTTGTTCATTATAACCAGGTTCAGTTTGAATTAATGTCAATGGTTTACTCATTTGACCAACTACTTGCCCATCTCTATTAACTGCGATTGTTTTAACTGCACTTGTACCTAAATCGATACCTAGAACGACCTCTTCCACTAAAATCATTCCTTTACTAATTAGTTTGTGTTTGTTTATTCATTTCAGTTACTTTACGATCATCTATACCCGGTTGATGTACTTTTATAAAGTAAGTAATCACTGCACCCACGAAATAACAAATTGCAAATGCCCATACGACACCAACTTCATTAAATATTGGTAAGAACAGTGTTGCAATGGCTGGTGCAGCAAAATTACTCAAACCTGCAGCTAAATTATGTGATGATAACGTTGCACCAATATGTTCAGGTTCTAATGCAGTAAAAATTGCAAAAATTGGAACAAATGCTGACTGCGTAATACCAAATAACACTGCACATAAAATAGCAATAGCAAATATATCTCCACTCAATATTGGTAAATAATAGAAAAGTAACGTTGTAATGCCACATCCTATACAACCAAATAACATGACTTGGCGTTTCCATCCAATCTTATCCGCTACAATACCCCATACGACATCTCCTACAATACAAGTAATATGCATCGTTCCCCATGTCCATAGCCATTGTTGCATTGTAAAACCAATCGTATCTGTAAATAAAACAGGGAAAATAACGACTAATCCAAATAGAGAAAGCTGATTAATAATCCTAACTACAAACACTTTAATAATATCTGGATTTTTATAGACAATCCCCACTTCTTTAAGTACTTTTACATATCTTTCTTTAATAGGCTTATCCACATTAGGTTTAATATTTCTCTTGCCAACGACATAGAATGCAATTAATCCACCTACCCCAATCCAGATGACAGACATCCAAAGTGTGCCCATAAATCCTATATGAGGGATAGTAAAGCTTGGTAAATATGTACCAATCACACCCATACCTACTGAGAACATTGCCCAGAACCAACCTATAGCAGTTGCCAACCGCGCTTTATTCGTAATATATGTTACCCACACTAAAAATCCATATAAGAATAAAGGATAACCTAATCCTCTAATACCGTACATGAGCAACATCATACTGTAATTTTCTAAACCAAGCCCAAAAACTAAAAATAATATGTGAAATACTAACCAAATAACTGTTCCTAGAACCATCACTTTTCTCGGACCATAGACATCTGATAAAACTGCCGCTAACCATGAACCGACGACTACCATGACACCATATAACGTGAATACAAGTGATGCTTGTCCGCTTGAAAAACCTAAATCAACAATGTTTTTTGATAAAAATGCTTGTTCGATGCCATCACCTGTCATGAAAATGAATATTGCAATGAGCGCTGCAAATATGATTCTCGGTACTCCCATCCAAGTCTTTTCTCTCACGCTATTACTTGAAGTATCCAAATTAATTCCCCCCTTTATGATTAACCATCTTTCAACTTAAACGTTTAAGTTAAATTCAATAAAAACCCATATAGTCATGGATTTTTTAAGTTTTATTAAATGAACACGATTCACGGATAATCAATTTTGTCGATAGTTTGATTGACGTTACATCCTTACCTTTAATCAATTTATAAATCATTTTTGCTGCAACCTGACCCATTTCTTTAACTGGTTGAGATATTACTGTAAGTTTAGGTGTATAAATTTCATTCCAATAACTATCATCAAAACCCACGATAATAACATCTTTTTTAATTTCTTTTTCACTTTCTTTTATGGCTTGTAACGCGCCTAACAGTAATAAATGATTCGTAGCAACAATTCCTTTAATCCCTTTACTTAGCAAAGTCTTCGTAGCTTCGTAACCACTATAGATT
The DNA here is from genome assembly GCF_049897865.1 of Staphylococcus sp. Y174-1. Lineage (NCBI taxonomy): Bacteria > Bacillati > Bacillota > Bacilli > Caryophanales > Staphylococcaceae > Staphylococcus > Staphylococcus sp. Y174-1. Next base: position 356,609 of record NZ_JAFCXB010000002.1, read on the forward strand.
TGAGCATTTGTCCCTAATTGTTGATCACTATAATGAATTAATGACGGATTAACATTTAAATCAAACTCGGAAATAGCCTTATTATAGCCATTTTTCCTGCCAATTGTAGTGCTAATATTAGGATTCGCAAGTAGTAAGCCCACTTCTTTACATGTACTTTCTAAAACACGTTTTGTTGCAATATAACCCGCTTCTTCATTATCAACGGTTATTGACGGTAGGCTTGTAGATTCAAGCTCTCTATCCAACGTCATTATCGGTATTTTCAACCACTCACGCTTCATTTGAAATTTTGATTTCACTGGCACAAGTATAATAGCGCTTACATTTTGTGATACAAATGTTTCTATTAAATCTTGTTGTTTGTCTTCATTTTCTTCTGAAGATGCAACGGCAACATGTAGATGATGTTTTTGACACTCGTGGCTTATCTCAGTTAACACTTCTGTAAAAAATGGATTTTGGTCTGGGACAATAAATGCAATAATATTGGAACGTCCTGTCTTTAATCCCCTAGCAAATTGATTAGGTTCATAGTTCAATGTTTCTATGGCATTTAGCACCTTATCTTTGGTTTTATCACTTAATTCAGAACTTTTATTGTTCAACACGTTTGATACTGTGGCAATGGATACACCGGCCACACGAGCTACGTCATGCAAAGTAGGTTTATTATTTTTCATCTCTCTCACCTTAAACGTTTAAGTTATACTGTAGACTTTTACAAGTCAATATATACATTATAAGAACTAATCTTTGTTTTTGCAAGCGCTACCAAACAAATTTTGAATTTCCTCGCTTCAAGTTTTCTTAGACATCTTTTTATTAATCCAACACCCCAACTTTTTAATACCATCTGTACAAAATCTAAAATATAAATAAATTCACCCCTCATTAATTATTTCAAATAGTCTTTATATTAATAAATTTAGATATTCAACATTTTCAAACAATGAAGTTGTACAATAATAATATTATTATCTAAATCAATCGTTATTTATCTAGGCAAAGGTGATATTTGTGATTAGTTCCTTATCAATTAGAAATCATTACACAACTGAATTAAAAAGATGTATAAACAAAGTTATTATACTACTCCCCTTAAATAAACCTTGTAAAATCAATTTAAATGGATCAACGATTACCATTGAAGACGGGATCATCATTAACAACGCTGATCTATTTCAAATGTTCGATGTACAAGATTTAGTAGAACTAAGTTTGCCTTTACCATTATTTTTTGAAAAAGATACCTGTCTTTCAACCTCTTACTTTGATTTCAATCACATCAAACTTGTAGAACAGTTTAGAAATTTAATACTAGAGAATTTGCACTTACCCTTACAAGATGAAAACACTGCAAGTCTTTATATTTCAAATATCATTGACTTTTTAATTAAAGAAGCTAAAGTAACCTTAAATACAGTCTATATTCCACCACTTAATACCAAACATCCGCTATTGCAGCAAATAACTGAATATATACATCACAATATCTATCATAAAATAAGTACGAAGAATGTATCTAAAGCATTTTATATTTCACAATCATATATCTCAATATTATTTTCCAGTATTCTAAATATGAACTTTAAGCATTACACTACTTCATTAAGAATTGCTTTATCATTATTTGATTTAATACAAAATGATCAAAGTATTTATGATGTGGCTATCAAATATCAATTTACAAATGTAAGTACGTATTCAAAACATTTCAAACATTACATTCAGATGCCACCCAAAAAATATATTTATAATTTTAGGCAAGAATACTATAACGAGCCCAAACAAATTGATATAGATCAAGCTAAAACGATTCACTATTTTGCACAAATTCAAAAGTCAGCTAAACGTGTAGACCACATTGCAAAGACACTCAACTTATCAACATTATCTTTTAGCGATACTTTTAATGAACCTCATACATTCATACAATTAGAAAGACTTGATGACTTAGTACACTTTGATGCTATGATTTCAGAACAAAATGATATCCTTGTATTTCCAAAAGTAAATATATCTATATTAGATACGCAAATCATTCATTTAAATGCCTTTAAATTACAACAAGTATTAACATCTATACACCAACTCATTGATAGAAATTATCACATTACGCTTAAAATTACGTCTAAATTTTTAACAAATCAATCTAGTACTTTTTTGCGTAAATTATTGCTTGAATTAAAAAATAACTTAAATCATATTACATTACAGTTAGATTTAACTTTTAATGAAGCTAAGTCGATGACTGAAACGATTAACAATATCAAACAGTCTTACCCACAAATAAAAATTGGTGTGATAATTGATAAGATTATTGAAAACAGTGCTAATATACTACAAATTCGTCGCTTTATGTCATTGTTAGAAACTGATTTATATTTTATTAACTTAGATTTAATATCTTTAGCAGAGTTAATCACACAAAAAATCTCACCTATACAACAGGACCTTGATTTAAAAGCACGTATCGTATTGTTTATTCACAGTTTAGGTTCTAAGCATGCTAAAAAATTGATATTCAATCACCTTACCCATAGTGCAATAAAAAGTTGCTATCACTACTCTAAACAAGAAACACATGTCGCAATAACTCAATTTCTTATTGAATTTAATCAACTTATTGGAGGATTTGGTTATCCTTACTATTCTGATGATTATGATCGCATCATGTTGTTCAATCAATATCAAAGTGCTATGCCAGTGGTTCATATTTACGGTTTGTTATCACCTTATTATAAGCAACCAATTACAACACTGCCTTATGCTATCGTCACAAAAACCAAAACACACTATCATATATTACTTTTTAATAATCTTAGCGAATCAACGATTTCAGTTAATATCAATCATCATTTCATTAAGTCATTTCCAATATTTTCTAGTTTAATCAATAGTGAATATGGTCTGATTAACAATTTAATACCTCAAAATATAAACCAAACCTATATAGATAAATCACTATTAAAACAAATAAACAGAACGAATTATCCACGTTTAAAATTAACAATGCATTATTTTAAAGATCCTTTGATTTTCAAGCTAACAAAATCTGCTTTACTTAACATTATGATTTCTATCAATTAACTCAAAAAAGAACCTGAGACATCCATTTATGCCTCAGGTTCTTTTGCATGCGCACTAGCCCTAATATTCACTTTATATCCTAGTCGTTCATATGCGCTACTTTATCCATACACTCAATAACTTTATATTTCAAAAAATGATTGTAATTTCCCTAAATTTGCATCATTCATTGTATATTGATCTTTAACGTGCCCATTTTCTAAATGTAAGATTTCATCGGCACATGATAGTAATAGTTCATAGTCATGAGTAATCACTATAATGGTATGCCCATTAGTTGCTAAATCGTCGATGATTCCACTAATTTCTCGCATACGCTGACCATCTAAACCACTTGATGGTTCATCAAAAATAAGTATATCACGGCTTGTTTCTACTGCACTTGCAATAGCCAAACGTTGTTTTTCTCCTCCTGATAATGATAAAGGATGCCGTTCAATGTGCTGAGAAATACCATAATATTGTAACTGTTTTTGAATTGTTTCGTCATCTAAATCAGCATGACTTAAACGTAATTCTTCACCAACACTTTCTGCAAAAAGTTGATTATTTACATCTTGAAACACCAAATAGACATTGTTTAATCTATGTCCCCGCTTCAAAGTAACTTCATCATTATCAACTTTCCCTTTGAATTTACTTTCCACACCTGTTAAGCATCGTGCAAATGTAGATTTTCCCGAACCGTTTTGCCCTATAACTCCTGTCACTTTACCTTTATTTAGTTCAACTTTAGGTATATTAATTGATAAAGGTAATCTAGGTTTATATTTAAAATTAAAGTCTTTCAACGTTAACGTACCACATGCGACATTGTGATGAACTTTAGGTTTCATTTTATCTAAATGTGTTGTTCTCAATCCTAACTCTGCCAATGTTTCATGACTCAGTTTATTAAATGTATCCTTGTCATATTGTTTACGCATTGTAGCTTGTGCCAATATGATAAAGCGATCAACAACATCCATTAAATAATGTAAACGGTGTTCAGCTATAATAATGGTTTTACCTTCTTGCTTCCATATATTTAACATTTTTCGCAGTTTGCTGATTGTTTTGAAATCTAAATTTGATGAAGGTTCATCTAAAATAATGATATCGTGACCACTCACTTGAATCGTCGTACATGCTATTAACTGTTTTTCTCCACCAGAAAGATTAAATATACCTCTATCCAATAAATGTTCAATATTAAATTCATAGGCGCTGTTAGCAATTTGTGTATTAATTTCGTTTGGCTCCACACCAAAATTCTCAGGCTCAAAAGCAAGTTCACTTGTTGTATTTAAGCAGAAAAATTGTGAGCGTGGATTTTGAAAGACTGAGCCACTTACTTGTGAAACCTCATAAATAGATTGTTTAGTAATGTCTTTACCATTCACAATGATACGACCATCTATCTCTCCATGAAAGAAGTGTGGTATCGTCCCATTCAATAATCGTGTTATGGTGGTTTTACCGCAACCTGATGCACCAGTTAAACAAATAACCTCACCATCATTAATAGTAAGGTTTATATCGTTTAAGATTTTTTCGCTATTGTCATAATTAAATGATACATTTTCAAATTGAATCATATTTTAACCTCACACTATATAGTAAGTTATACATAAAAGCAGTGTGCCAATTATGAATAACCAATCAAGCCAACGTATTTTCAACGTCACAATAGAACTTCTTTTATGTGTCAAATTCAATCCACGAGTAATGGATGCGATAGTCAATTCATTCCCTATTTTAATCACACTATTTAATAAAGGTACAATACGATACTCGATATATTGCATTGGTTTTTTAAACGCAAACCGTAAAGAAATCCCTCTCATTTTCATTGCATCCTTAATGGAAGCTGATTCCATTCTTATTGTGGGTATAAATCTAAACATAACAGCAATTGGGATAGTTATTTTTCTAGATAACTTCATGCGTTCTAAACCTATAATAAGCACTTCTACTTGTGTTGTCTTAAATATATAGTAACCCATGGCTAAAGAAGGCAAAAATCTTGTAATAATTCCAGAAGGTACAAACACGAGTAATGTTGCAACTTGGCTTTGTTCAATAGACACAAATGCTTCACCATACCAAGCAGCTACGGTTAGCACAATACAGGCAATGCCAATCTTATATTTCCCTATCACAATCAATAATAAGACGGGAATCACCATTATAATCAATCTGATAAATATGCCCTGACCCGTTACGCCACCTGTTAGTGAAATGAGTGAAATAATTAGCATGAGTCCAATTTTTATCCTTGGATCAAAGTTAAATATATGATTTTGACTTAATACTTGATTATACATTTTATATAATACCTGCCCGCTTAAAATGCTTTTTCAAAATGCCTTTAGCAATGTATGCACCTATCCAAGCACCAATAATTGTAGTGATAAGAATAATGGGAATCATACCAATAGAAAACAATCCTTCTACTGTCGCTTCATAATCTGTACCATATTTGTCTTGAATAAAAGCTAAATATGAATTTCTCATAAAATAAAACGGTAGTAAATTACCTATTGGCCAAAATGAAAAAATAATATAACCTATACTATTTAATTTCCAACTTTTATATTGGCCCATCGCCATAACCATATCTGCAATCACAATCACTGGCACGCTTAAAATCAAAGCCATCCAAGGATGCCCCATGATTGCTAATAATAAACTTACGACAACACCACAAATCGTTAATGCACCAAATTTCTGCGTTTTGGTAATAAGTAACATCACAGGTATGCCACCTACTAGCCCTATCATTGCAGGAAGTAACAACATAAAGATAGGTATAATACCTAAAATACCCGGTGGTGCTATAAAAATGAAGTATACTGCCGTAAAGAGTCCTATATTAATTAAATCTTTAACATCTATTTTACTTTTTGTCATCGGTAACTCCCTCTTCACATGAATCTAAAAGACAATCTATATATAAATTAATTATTATTAAATTAAGATATAAAAATCATTCATTTCAAACATACTATAATTGAAAATCATTATCAATAACATTCGATTAAAAAAATAGTAAGTCAGCTAATATTTCTTTAACTCACTTACTATTATATACCAACTAGTATTTTAAAACTAAATGGGGCGTTTCAATTTTGAAGTTCTTTTTCAGATCTTTATCTTTCACTTTTTCTCCAACAGACAGATGATAAGTAAGTGTGTCTTTTGTAGTCACAGACGTTAAATAACCATACGTAAACATATGAGGTAAGATGACAGCTGTCATCCCTTCAGATAGAATATAGTTAAATTCTAAGCTGCGTAGTTGTATTGTCTGTTTGTCCTTAATTTCAACAGCTAACATTTCATTTAATTTGTTGCTCGTTATATAAAATGATAAATTATCGAAGTCTTTCGTAAAATATGGTGTAAATCGATAATACTGATTGTTATATTGGGTAATTGTGCTCGTTTCCTTACTATACGGGTACTTAACACGTTTATTGCCAATACGTTTCTCAATGGTCATATTATCCACACGCATCTCTAGATGTGCATCCCAGACTTTTTCTTTTATGAGATAAGGCATCAAATCATTTAAATCTGCCTTAAACTTAAATCTAGTCTGATCATTCATAGTTAAAGGTATATAAATAAATTCTTTTTTATTACGTGATAATAATTTGAGTTGAATCATTGAAGCAACATGGTTGGGATTAATAATAGAACTAATAAATTCTAACTCCAGTTCAAAACCTTGATCGTTAAATTCGAAATGTGACATTCTAATATCAGGCTTCACTAATTTTTTGAAGACAAAATACGGTTCACCTTCATCAAATTGTATTTTTAACGTTCCTTCTTGAGCACTGTAGCTATGAAACTTCCCATTTTTATAACTTTCTTCTACCATTTGGTAATGCTTCATGTCTTTTAGACGAGCGTAATGTAATAACGGTTTGAATGAATCATTCACTAATTCATCTACAGCTGTTGGTACTTTTTGAATAAAATCTCCTAACGCATCCATCCACGCTTCTTTTTTATCATCTGCAATTTTAAGAGAAAAGTTATTTGTTCTAGAGAATGAGAAATGTCTATCTATAAAATATCCTAGCACTTCATTTTTATTTTCTAATGGGCTGTTTAATATTTCTTCAGTAATTAATGACATCACTTTATAAAAATCTTCGGGTGAGACATACGCAGAACTCATATGTTCTCCCTCACGTTTAGTTGCATAATAGTAAGGCTTATCTGCAAGTACAGCGATTCGTTTCGCATTGACATATGCCTTCATTGTAAATAATTGATCTTCTGCACTTCTTAAGTCCTCTGGAAATTCGATTGCGTGATCACGTAATAATGAGGTTCTATAGAACTTAGTTGGGCTAAGTGTATAAATAATTCTAGAATTGGCTAATGTGACTGCATCACTCGTTTCTTTAAACATGGATTTCGGTACACCACGACCATTCACGCCTTCCATTTTCACCAAGACCACGTCTGCATGATTTTGATCAACAAATTTCGACACATCTTTTAATGTATCTTTATTAATGTAATCATCTGAATCTACGAAAAATACATATTCACCTTGCGCTAATTGTAAAGCCGTATTTCTAGGTTTACCTGGTCCGCCTGAATTTGTATCAAGTTGTTTTATTATCAAATTTAATTTATTTTTATAAGCTTCTACCACATTTAAAGTATTATCTGATGAACAATCATCTACCAAAATAACTTCAAAATCTTTTTTATCATAACTTTGATTTTGTAAACTGTTTAAAAGTTCTGCTATATATTTTTCTGAATTGTAACTTGGTACTATAATTGAAAATTTCATTATACTCCACCTTGTAAAAATGAGTTAAGTACAAATCAATATCAGCCGTTCAGCAATCTCAATTACAGGATCCCGTTCTATATCTAACGCTGAATATATATTTTTGTAGTTAACTCATTATGTTTTAATTGGTATTTCTATTCACTTAATTTAGCTGCCAAAAACATTTCTTACTAAACGTTCACTTGAACGTCCATCTTGATATTTAAAATGTTTATCTAAAAATGGCTCAACTTTTTCAACGTCAAAATCTTTTTGATCCAATGCTACAATTAAATCGTTAAACGATTCAACGATTTTACCAGGTACAAATGTTTCATATGGTTCATAAAAATCACGTGATGTGATGTAATCTTCTAAATCAAATGCATAAAATAACATTGGTCGTTTAAATACAGCAAATTCATATACAAGTGATGAATAATCACTAATTAAGATATCCGTAATAAACAAAATATCATTCACTTCTCTAAAATCAGATACATCTACAAAGTATTCTTGATATTCTCTAGGAATATTCAATTTATTTTTAACAAACGGATGCATCTTGAATAGCGCAATTGCATTATTCTCACGGCAATAACGTGCAAATCTTGCAAAATCAATTTTGAAAAACGGATAATGCGCAGTATGATGGCCACTCCCTCTAAATGTCGGTGCAAATAATATCACTTGCTTTCCTTTAACAATTGGAAGTGCTTCTTCCATATCTGCAACAATGGCTTTTTCATAGTCTTGATCAAATAATATATCCGTTCTTGGTACGCCAGTTGGAATAATATTTTGTTCTTTTATACCAAACGCCTCACCATAAAATGGAATATCCGTTTCTGATGATACAAATGCTTTGGTGTAATTCCTATGGTTTACTGAGTTAAAAAATGGTCCGCCTTTTTTACCAGTACGGCTATAGCCTACTGTTTTAAATGCGCCTACTGCATGCCATACTTGAATAATTTCCTGACTCTTTCTAAATTTCACAGTATAAAGTAATGGATGGAAATCATCTACAAATATGTAGTCTGCTTTACCTAATAAATACGGAAATTTAAATTTATCGATAAAATTACGTCGTACAGATATATTAGATTTAAACAATGCATGTATTTTATATTTTTCATCTAAATTTTGACGTAACATTTCATTGTAAACATACTCAAAATTACCTGACATTTCCGCTCTAGAATCAGAAGTGAAAAGTACTGTATTCCCCTTTTTCAGATGGAAAAATTTAGTAATCTTGAAAATAGACTGAAAGATGAAGTTACGGACATTAAATGAATATTTATTATATTTTAATTTAAGGTCTGTAATCCTTTTCTTAACTGGATTCATTTTAGGCATAGGTGCTTTAAATATAATATTCAATACAAATTCGTTCACTTCACTCGAAATCATAGGCTTTACAGTATATTCTGTTTTAGATGATTTACCTCCCTTTTTAAAGGTAAATGTAAAGTGGTCTAATAATAAATTATTTTTGCCATTTTGAGTCATTTCATCGCTATACTGTTCGAGTGCTGTTTCTTCTAATTCATAATTATTGGGATCTAACAATGTTTCATTTATATTGGCAATATAATCAAAATCGCCTTTATAAACAATTAAGTACTCACCTGGTGGAAGATAATTACCGTCATCTAATATGGCAACATTAAAACGTGCCTTAAATTGGTTGCCTTCTACTTTCACATCGTTTGCTTTTAGTTCTTTGGTTTCAGTCAAATTTCTCAATACAAAGTTTTTCTTATTAAGCTTTATATCTTCAACATGACCTTCAATAAATAATTGAATTCTTTCCCAATATATATTATCAATTATTATTTTAGATTTACTCAATTTTAAAAAATCCTCTCTTCATTCAAGTTGATAGGTTTTTATTACTAATTAAAAAAGCGAAAATGCCTTACAAATTTACATTGTCCATTTGATAACCGTTTTACCCCATGAAGTGGATAAATCTGTTTCAAATGCATTGACCGCATCGTTGATTGTTTTGACATCAAACTCATTACCTTTAAGGAGCGCTAATTTTTCTACAACATCTGGATTATTTTTATAAAATTCAGCAATTTCTCTAAAGTCTTGTGCGCCACTTCTACTACTACCAAACATCGTCAAACCTTTTTCAAGTACTAAACGTGTATTGACTTCAATTGGATATTCACTGACACCAAGTAAACTAATCGTTCCTTCAGGTGATACTAAGTCAATAATCTGGTTAACTGCGGATTGGCTACCTTTGCCACCCACGCACTCAAAAGCATGATCAAACGTGACATCTGCAGGTACTTCGTCAATATGATAGATGTGCTCCACAAACGAAAAATGACTTAATTTATAATCTGTTTTACCAAACACATAAATTTTAGCTTGAGGATACAATTTACTTAACAAAATAGCTGTAATATAACCTAAATTCCCATCTCCCCATACACCAAAACTATTTTTATTGGAAATTGATTTACGTTCAAATCTTTGTAATGCGTGCCAACTTACACTCACTAACTCTGAATAAGCAATCGTACTTAAATCTTCAATACTGTCGTCTATTTCAACGACGCGATCGTGATCCATAAAAACGTAATCTTGCATAAATCCATCGAAGCCACTAGATCTAAATTTACTACTAGGTAAATAGTTTTCTGCTATAACATCATCTTTTTCAACTGGTGTATTAGGAACCATAATGACCCTTGTACCAATTTCATATTCACCTTTACTGTCATAGACGACTTCGCCAACACCTTCATGAATTAATGACATAGGTAATTTCTTTTTCAAAACTTTTTCATTTCTACTACCTGTATAATATCTTTGATCAGCAGCACAGATAGACAAATACAACGGTCTGACAATCACTTTGTTACTTTTAATATCTTCATTATTATAGGTTACTTCAAATTGTCTTGGCGCAACGAGTTGATAAACTTGATTAATCACTCAACATCCCACCTTTTATGATTGAGTTTGCCACTTTAAGATCATAAGGTGTCGTTATTTTAATGTTATATAATTCTCCCATTACCAATTTCACTTGTTTACCTGCTACAACTAAAATCTTACATGCATCTGTCATGATTTGTTTATCTTCATCAGATAAATCATTGTAGCTATTTCTCAATAGATTTACATTGAAAGATTGCGGCGTTTGTCCTTGATACATCTCACTTCTCACCGGTATCGATTGAATTGAATCACCATCTGCCGATGTGATAATCGTATCAGTTGCTGTAATAACAGTGTCTACTGCGCCATATTTCAGAACACTTTTAATATTTTCTTTAATTATTCTGCGTGTTAAAAATGGTCGTACCGCATCATGCGTTATAATAACATCATCATCAGAAATACCATTTTCTTTTTCTGCTGCACTAATAATATTCATAATTGTTTCATTACGATCAGAACCACCTTGAACAACTTCAATTCTGTCATCTGTAATGTGATGCTTACGTAATGTATCCTTTGTGTGAGAAATCCATTTTTGAGGTGTCGCGATAAATATCTTATCGAATTCACTTGTTAATAAAAACTTCTCAACCGTATGTACTAAGATAGGTTTTCCATCTAAATCTAAAAATTGTTTTGGTAGTGGTACATTGCCCATTCTTGAACCAATGCCACCCGCTAATATACCTGCATAAATCATATACATTCCTCCATTAAAGTTCTAACTCATACTGTTGTTCAACTTCGTTACTATTTATTTTCATGTTTAATTAACGCTATATATATTTCCTGAATTTTGTTATAGATAAAAATATTATTTTATAAGAACAATATTACCAATTATCCCTCACTTTTTCTACTTATTACATTTTTCACAGTGTCCAACCATTTCTCAAATCAATGCTATTTATTAGATACAATATTTTCAGGATTAATTTCATCCACAGAATATTTGTGTCAAATTACACATAATGAGCGTTATTCAATTTTAATTTTTCAGAATATATTTACAATTCTAAATTTTCTTAGTATATTCATACGTATCAACGATTATTTGGGAGATGTCATAATGCATGCACTGTGGCGTATAGTAATCATTTCTATTTAGAAATACACTAGCAATTAATAGAGTGCCAATCACTATTTTCAATCCAAATCTGCATCAATCATGCGCACTATCTTATTTTCAATCATTGGGAGGCACAAATTATGAACAAATCAGAGCAACTTATAAATGAGGACAGTCAATACTTCGCAAAACCAGGACGCATCAAATATTATCCTTTAGCAATTTCTCATGGATATGGTGCGACACTTGTTGATGTTGAGGGCAATACATATATTGATTTATTATCAAGTGCAAGTTCACAGAATGTTGGACATGCACCTGAACAAGTTACTGAAGCAATTAAGGCACAAGTAGACCAGTTCATTCACTATACCCCTGCTTACATGTATCATGAACCCTTAGTTAAATTAGCAAAAAAATTATGTGAAATTTCACCCGGCCAATATGAAAAACGTGTCTTATTTGGACTATCTGGATCAGATGCCAATGATGGTATTATCAAATTAGCACGTGCTTACACCGGCAGACCTTATATCATCAGCTTTGTAAATGCATACCATGGTTCAACCTATGGTTCACTTTCAATGTCTGCTATTAGCTTAAATATGCGTAAACATTATGGTCCAATGTTGCCTGGTTTTTATCATATTCCTTTTCCAGACAATTATCGTGGCATGTTTGGCAGCAACCAGCCCAATACCGTTTCCGAATATCTAGCACCACTTAAAGAAATGTTTGAAAAATATGTACCTGCAGAAGAAGTGGCCTGCATCATGATTGAAACAATACAAGGAGATGGTGGTTTGCTCGAACCAGTAGATGGCTATTTCGAAGCCTTACAAGACTTATGTAAAGAACACGGTATCTTACTTGCTGTTGACGATATTCAACAAGGATTAGGACGCACAGGTAGCTGGAGTTCTGTCTCACATTACAATATTGAACCTGATTTGATTACATTCGGTAAATCATTAGCAGGCGGTTTACCAATGTCTGCAATCGTAGGGCGTTCAGAAATCATGGATTATTTAGAAGCACCTGCACATCTCTTTACCACGGGGGCTAATCCAGTGAGTTGTGAAGCAGCATTAGCAACCATCGCCATGATTGAAGACCAGAATTTATTACAAGCAAGTACAGATAAAGGTAATTATGTGCGCAAACGTATTGATGCTTGGACAGAACAATTCAATACTGTGGGTAACGTTAGAGGAAAAGGATTATCCATTGGTATTGATATCGTTTCTGATAAAATTAATAAAACACGCGCATCAGAAGCAGCACTAAAAATTTGTAACCGTTGCTTTGATAATGGTGTTGTCATTATTGCAGTAGCAGGCAATGTACTACGCTTTCAACCACCACTTGTCATTACCTATGAGCAACTGGACACTGCGCTTAACGTTTTGGAAGCAGCGATATCAGATTTTGAATCGGGTAAACTAGATAACTACGACACTGCAGGTCAGGGTTGGTAATAAATGAGTAAACTATGACAACCTTCTTGAATTTAAATAAACAACAAAAGTTAGATTTTAAAACTACAGTATAATTAAAAAAACAAGAGTCTGGGACATAAATAGATGTCTCAGACTCTTGTTCATTTGTGAAGTAGATGATTGCGTTGAATAAGGATGGGACTACGAAATCGCAATTAGAAAATTTGATTTCTGTCCCGCTTCCTTGTTTTGAATTATATATTACGTTTCATACCCCTTTGTATGAAGATATATGGATTATCTATTACCAACATCTTGTCCTATTTCTACTGTTTTATCATTTTTATTGTAAAGTGCAGCTTGGACACTACCAAAGTTTGGATCATTGCGTTTTTCTTCAATTTCGAATCCTAAACTTTTGAATATATCTACATCTTGTTTACTAGTTGCATTTTCATAGAATATTTTTCCACCATCGTTGTAAAAGCGTGGTTTATCTATAGACTCTTGTAACGTGCCATCGCCTCTTAAATAATCTACCAGTACTTCATTCAGTGTTGTTGGTATTTTATTACCACCCGGTGTTCCTATACCCATATAATAATCAGGGCCTACAACAATACTTGGTGCAGTAAATGATCTCGGTTCTTTGTGTTTACCACCATAGTTAGGACTGGCTGGATTCGATGAGAAGTTACTTAAAGAGTTATTCATATAGAATCCCTCTTTCATGAATTTACCAGATCCAAAGAAACTCGCGAGTGTATTGGTAGTACTTGTTAATTTTCCATCTTTATCTATGACAACAAAATGCGTTGTGCTCGTATTATCAACATTATTCGTATTAAAGTTACTATTAAAGTTAACCTCGTTTAGTCTACCGAGTAAATAATCTTGTGATAAATATTCATCATAATCTTCATCTTGTCCATTGATAATATCTCTATTTCTATACATCAATGCTCTAGATTTTAAGATACCTGTTATGTAATCTAGACGATTATCTGGTGCTGCTTGGTTATCAGTAGCTTCATCTATTTCCAATCCTTGAAGCATTAATGTACCACCAAGTGGGTTAGACGCAGAGTAAACTTTATTATTCAAATAATCTGTACCTACAGGTTCTTTCTTCTCTGTTTTATAACTTTCAAAATCTTTCTCATTAATTTCATCATCTACTTGTTTAGAAACACTTTCACCAATTTTATCATAGAAATAATCTGGTCCTTTGTCTCTAATCCCTTTGATAGTAGAAGCTAGAGCTGGTTGTTTAACAACATCGCCTTCTCTTTTCGTTTGTTTTCCATCAAAAAACGGTGAATTTCTATCGATGTCTGAACCGTATAATTTTAGACTTCGCTCGAGTTCTGAATCTACTTCAAAACCATCTTCAGCTAAAGGAATAACGTAATTCAGGATTTTCTTTTCATCCATTTTCCCTGCTTCTTTATGTGCATCATGTATGCCTCGAACAAAACCAGGTGTACCGATTTCATCCTTTTGTTTAAAGTTAAATGACGAAATATCTTTATATTGCCATTGTTTTGGTGCAACGTTCTCTTGACCATCATAAGATAACATTGCACCTCCACCACCTAAACCGGATGAATGCGGTTCTGTTATAGCTAAAGCATAAGAAACACCCATGGATGCATCTACGGCGTTACCACCATCTTTTAATATTTTTTCACCAACGCGCGTAGCAATTGGGTTATTTGAAGCGACACCGTAATTTTTATCTGACTTATCTTGGTTATGATCAGCTATTTTATTCTCATATAAATCATCTTTATCGTAATTATCTTTTTTTGTAATCATAAAAAAGATAAACGAAATAATGATTGTTAGGAGTAATATTACGATGAGCGATTTCTTATTGTAAATACTCATACTTAAGCTCCTTTAGACAAATATTGGTGATGAGAAGTCTCCAGTTCATTTTTTTCATATTGATCTAAGCCTTCATTCGCTCTAGCAAATACAATTAAAAGAAAAATAACCAATACGATTGAAATGATTGTAATACTTACCCAATGTTGTTTAATGTTCATAAACGTAGCCTCCATTCTCTTTTTTAAGATCCAAGTTTTTACCTTCTATATTGTTCAATAACTTTCTCTCTTCTACTACATTTGGTGATGACTTCGTCACTTTACCACCTTGCGATTTAATTGGTGTAATCATAAATTTAGATTGTTTACCATTCCAAGTTTGCTGAACTGCTAGACCTTGTTTATTTTTTGATAAGAAATCTTCGGATGTCGTATTGCCTAAGCTGTAAAAAATATCTGTATTTTTATATTTTTCAATTTCTTGAACAACCGAATTATGGCCAATAATCACATCAGCACCAGCTTTAGATAATGAATGTGCATACTCTCGTTGTCTAGTCGTCACTGAACGTTCATCGGTAATCCCCCAATCAACATTCACGACGACATAATCGTTATTCTCTTTTAATTTTTTAATTAATGGCATATAAATACTGGGTTCTAAACTAACTGATGTTGTATTTTTCAATGTATCCGTGTAATTTGACTCAACATCTGTAAATGAAACATTGGCAATTTTTTTACCCTTTATAGTTTGTTGTACCGTCTTACTATTTATCGGATTTGAACCATTTCCAGTAAGATAATTATATCCAGTTTGAGCTTCTACTGATTTCATAAAATCACGCGCCGTAATATTATCGGTAACTTGATTGATCACATTCAAACTTTTTAAATTGAGTCCCTTTAAGAACAATACATTTTCCAAGTTTTTGGATATATTCGTTTTCCTGTCATCTGAGAACTTCGTCATTTCTAAACTCGCAGTAGAATAATCACTTCCCTTTAAGATCTCTTTAATGGATGCAAAAGCATCATTAAGATTGTTCTTTCTGATATGATTATTTAATTCAATGTTTCCTAGATATGTCATACTTATCTCATTTGGTGCTTTTCCTATTGCTTTTACTGGTTCTATTTTTTGTGAAGTCATGGCAAATACTAAAAGTATCAATGCTACAACGAAGATAATACCGGTGTATATTGAATTCCTTTTTTTATGCCGCTTCGTCCACTTTAGTATGCGTTCTTCCATTGAAAATTTTTTAGAATTCTTCATAATCCAAGCTCCTTACTAGTTGATAAAGCTGTAAAAGAATAAGATGACATATGTAATACATGTGAGTAACATACAAGTTGACAAAGTAATTATGACACCTTGTTTTTGAATCGTATTAGCTATGATGCCCGGTATTACAACACCAATGCCTGACATCTCTACCATTTGAAATGGACTTAACGGATAAATTAAATCAAAAACAAATTTCAACACCATACCGGTTAGTATCATCGCCGCAAATTTTCTACGTCCATATAATATAACGATACGACTAATACCATGGTTAACGATGAAGTATGTAATACAACTAATAATCAGTACGGATAATAACATGATCGGCTGATCAAATATTAAAGCTAAATATCCTGGTACTACTAAACCAGCAGGACTGATACCAAATTTTTCGGCAAATATTAAACTTAATACGATGCCTACAAATAATGAAAAATATAACTCTGAACCTATCATATTATTTGATCCCTTCTATATACTCTGCTATTTGTTTACCTGGTCCGTGAATATTCCCTACACAGAACATCAAGGCATTTTGAGATTCATTATAAACTGCGCGTTCAACCTCTTTTATGTCTTTACCTTCAAAGTTTAAATATTTCTTCTCGGGCAATCCTTTCATTACGTCCGTTACCATCTGTGTACTCTTTCCTGTACATATCAATGTATCGAATTCAACATCCGTAATAAAGTCTTCACAGAACTGTCTCGTTCTATCAATTCTGTCTGAACGACAATTTAATATAAGAACAATTTTATTGTAAGGGTAATTATACGTTTCAACCTTATTTAAAATTGCTTTTGTAGACTGCGGTTCATTGGCAGCAAATGCATTTACATAAACATTTGTTGAATTATTCGCATTATAGTATTTCACTTCTACTGCGCCGACATCTGGTGGTGCATTTAACATGCCTTGTAACGCAACGTCTCTGTTGATGCCAAGTGCTTCAGCCACACCCATTGCAATTGCAACATTATCTGGAAACACGATATACCCAAATTTCCTTAAGAATGATTCAGGCACTTCTTCTTTATTAACGACAATTAATTTAGTCTTACGTCTTTTGGCTACTTTAGCAAAAAAGTCGGTGTAATCATCCTTCATTACAATAAGATGACCTTTGTAAGGAATTGTCGCTGTAAATGCTTCAGCTACCTCGTCTAAAGTAGGTCCTAAGACATCCATGTGATCTTCCATGACATTAACGATAACGCCAATATTAGCTTTAACCAATTCTTTTTGAAAGGTTATCTGATAATCAGGATTCACTGCCATACACTCATTTACAAGCGCGTTCGCCTTTTGTTTAACAACCTTCTTTATAATGTCGCGTTGTTCACCAATATTAGCGCCTTGAGGCTTTCTATAAACTGGATACTCTCTCGGTGTAAACCAATACATCATACGAGCGTCTGTACCTGTTGTCTTGCCTATTACACGATATTGATCTTCGCGTAAAATACTATAAATCAATCTTGTAATTGTTGATTTACCTCTAATACCATTTATATTGATGCGTATAGGAATTTTTTCTAATCTATCAGAATGCTGTCTTTTCTCAACAATTCCTAACCATAGAATCAAACCTACACAAATAATGATTAGTAGCAAATTTTGTCCCTCTTTTCACTTCAGACTATTAAATTTTATGTATAAATGCTTAAAGGCAAAGCACATGAGTCAACCACACTATACATACGATGTTTGAGACTATGTATATTCTTCACCATTCAATAAAGCCATCCTAACACGGAGTTATTGATTTAATATAAACACTTTGAACTAAGTGTTAATCAAATGTAAATTCGCATTTACAATACATGTAAAAAAGAATTTTTTTCAATCAACAAATCCTATCACAACAATGTTTTAATTTTTTTAAAAGCAAATATTTTTTTGATTATTTTTTAAAAATATTTTTACTCATCTCAAACAATTTTCAAAAAACAAAAATATAATATTTACTTCAACTTTACATGATATTAAAAATCAAATGTTATCTTGTATGTATTAAGACATATACGAATAAATGATAAGGAGGCAGTTTATGAGTAAGTCAGTTAAATTAGTAGTTTCAATTTATCTTGCAGTAGTTGTAATTATTTGTTGTAGCTATCTAATTATGATTCTAGTTGGTAGTTTTCAAGGAAATGATATGAGAGGTTCTGTGCTAGATACGGATAACACAAAAAATATTGAAAATGTAGACTATATTAACAATACTTTAAAATCATCAGAATCAAATGCATCTCCTTCAGATAGTGTTCCAAAAAATTCACAATCTAGTATCGATACAACTTCAAATAAACTGTCTTCTATACAAGACGCTCATCATACATGGTCTTTAGATAATTCAATTTCTAAAAACCATGTATGATTTTTTTATTTCTATATATAACAATGATTGAAAGCCCTTTTTGATTTAATACGTCATGATATCCAATATTCAAGTTGAACATTCAAATGCAAATACCTTCCCTTTCTGAATTTATGCGATGCCATCTTTAATATATTCGATATAATTAAAATAACTCACATAAATTGTTTATTTATTGAAAAGGGGTTTTTAATTATGAGTAAATTTACAGAAGCTGAAAAAGTTCAAATTCTAGAAGATTTAGTTGCGATTAAATCAGTTAATGACAATGAAATGGAAGTTTGTATGTATTTAAAAGACTTACTATCGCAACATAATATTGATGCTAAGATTGTTAAAATCAATGACACGCGTGCCAATCTAGTTGCTGAAATTGGTGAATCAGGACCAGTCTTAGGTATTTCAGGACATATGGATGTTGTGTCAGAAGGCGATATTAAAAAATGGACATATGATCCATTCAAATTAACTGAAGTTGACGGCAAATTACACGGTCGTGGTGCTGCAGATATGAAATCAGGTTTAGCCGCTTTAGTATTGAGCTTTATTGATATTCATGATCAAGGTTTATTAGAATATGGTAGAATCCGTTTACTCGCCACTGCAGGTGAAGAGATTGTTGTCGAAGGGGCTAAAGCTTTCCAAGAACAAGGTTACATGACAGATGTAGAAGCACTTGTCATCGCTGAACTTTCACAAGACCGCATCATCTATGCACATAAGGGTTCGATGGATATCCGTGTTATTTCCAGAGGTAAAGCATCACATAGTTCAATGCCACAACTTGGTTTCAATGCCATTTCACCACTCGTAAAATTTGTTTACAAAGCGGATGAAGGCTTTAAAAGTTTCAATAAACGTAACGATTTATTAGGTGATGTACTAATGAACGCGACTATTTTCAATGGTGGTAATCAAGTGAATTCAATTCCAGAGCATGCCGAATCTGAATTCAATATACGTACGATTCCAGAACATGATAATGACCAATTCATCACTTATTTTAATGAAATTTTAAAGCAAGTTGAAACCGATAAAACAGATATAGAAATTGACACTTATATGTCTAGACCTCCTGTATATACGACAGGTGAAAATAAATTAGCTTCATTAGCGCATGATTTGGGTAAAAATATTTAAATTCCGATTTACCTCTTGAAGCATCACCTGGCGTAACCGATGCATCCGATTTATTAGTTGATAAAGATGAAGACTTTTCATTCATTATGTATGGACCTGGATTAATACATCAAGCACACCAAGTTGATGAATATGTTGAAAAAGATGTTTATCTTACATTTATAGATTTGTATACAGAATTTTTCCCTACTTATTTAAAAAACATGAAATAATTTATTAACAAGTAATCCAATTACTCAACTTTTATAATACACTTTATAAAAACGACACTTCTGCAAAAGTCGTAACAGCAATATACGCGCTACAAATTTTCACTTATCAGTGTCTATTTTGTAGCGCGTATATTATTTATGTAAATATTTTCTGTTTGCATATTTGATGCGGTTAATTTGTATGATGATATTTTTGGTATTGCTTTGGCGTCATACCGTAGCGTGCTTTAAATACTTTTATAAAATAACTCGTAGTTGAGAATCCACAAGCCATAGCTATTTCTGTAATAGTAGATAACCTATCTTTATCGAGGATAGATTTACTTTGTTCTAGTCTGTATCTCAACAGATATTCAAATGGCGTTTGTTTAACATATTTTTTAAATAATCTTATCGCTTCAGCTTCGCTTAAATAAATATTTTGACTCAGAGGTCCTAGAGTGATTTTATCTTGAAAATGTTTATGTATATAAGACATCATTTGCTTTACTCTATAATCAAAATGGTATGTTAATTCCGTAGGTTGTTGTTTCATATATTGCATGAGCCATTTCACTATCTTATAAAAATAGGTCATGATATCCAGCTGAAAATATGCCTCTTGTTTCTGATATATTGTACCAACGCTTTCAATACATGCTAGTAATGCATGATGACTCAAATTTTTGTGAGATAAATATGTAAGGTACAATTTCAGCTTGTTGTGATATATAACTTAAATATTTATACTCCATATAACTCGAAATATTTGGTATTTCAATATTCCAACAATAAAACTCACTTATATGTTCAAGCCCCTGTATCTCGTGCACAACATTCGAATTAATAAATATGCCATCACCTGTATTTAACACGATGTTTTTGTCACTAATGCGAATAGTCAATTTACCACGTAATACAAATACAAATTGCAATGCACTGTGCCAGCGTATGGGTATCTGTTCCATAAACGCTTGATCTAACCTTGTTTTCAACACAATATGTCACCAATATTCATCAGGGTATTGAATGCGCTCTTCTCCATTATCTTCAATAATTATCCCTTTATACATAGCCTATCACCTCAATATATTGATAATTTTAAACCATTTATTTGTATTATATCAATATTAAGTGCGTTATATTTTAATATATTAATACATCGTAGGTGATAAAATGAAACAACAATCTCGTTTTCTCGGCATTATATTGGCAATATTAGGCGCATCTTTTTGGGGTTTAGGTGGCACAGTTTCTGATTATTTATTTAAACAGCAAAATATCGACATTAACTGGTACGTTACTGCACGACTCTTAATCAGTGGCTTTCTACTGTTAACAATATTTAAAATACTTAACCCTAGGCAGTCCATATTTATAGTATTTCGTAATGTAACCAATACAATACAGTTACTTATATTTTCAACTTTAGGTATGCTACTTGTTCAATATGCTTACATGGCATCAATTAACTATGGTAATGCTGCCATTGCTACCTTATTACAATACATTGCACCTGTTTATATTATTTTGTGGTTTATCATACTCAAAAAAGAAACCTTTAAATTATTTGATGTTATTGCAATATTATTAACACTCACAGGAACATTCTTATTATTAACCAATGGTTCCCTTGACAGTTTAATGGTTTCAAGCTCGAGTATGATTTGGGGTATCATCTCTGGTTTATCGTTAGCCTTCTATACTATTTATGCCAGTAATCTATTATCCAAATTTCCAGCAATACTCGTCGTTGGTTGGGCAATGCTCATTTCTGGTATCTTAATGAATTTCAAAGCACCTATTTGGCAATTCACTATATCTCAAATAGATATAAGTGTGATTTTGTATTTAGCCTTTGGCATTATTTTAGGTACCGCAATGGCATTTTTCTTCTTTATTAAAAGTTTAAATTATTTATCTGCCAAAGAAACTACACTTTTTGGGACAATAGAACCTGTAATGGCAATTGTTGCGAGCGCACTTTGGTTAAAAGTTGTTTTCCTACCATTTCAACTATTAGGTATCGTGCTCATTATTATTCTGATATTAGCACTTTCTTTAAAAAAGGATAAAGAACGATAAATATGTATTGTACATCAATGTAAAACATTAAAACACAACTACTCAATCTTATACTAAAGAGGACTCATCCATCATATACGGACGAGTCCTCTTTAGTTGAGGCAATCATACGATTTTGAAGGTGCATGCTTGCTTAGAACCTAGAGCATAACTTGAGTTGTCAATCTCTTACTCATACTCATACAATGCTCCCTCGGTGACAACAGATTATGAAGTCAGTGACACTACCTCTATCATGTATATTTAATGTTGTTTAATAATTTTGTTGATCTTAGCGATAAATTGTTCTTTTTCTGGTATTGGGAAAATAGGATGTATATGAAATAAATTATATCCTGGCATAAAATCATGTTGAATATTTCGAGCATTCAACATATTTGATAATTTCACTGCGTCTGGATATAACGTTTCTTTCGTCCCTATTGAAATTGTTATATGGCCCAGCCCTTCAATATCACCAAATATAGGAGATACGC
Source organism: Staphylococcus sp. Y174-1 (assembly GCF_049897865.1). Taxonomy (NCBI): domain Bacteria; kingdom Bacillati; phylum Bacillota; class Bacilli; order Caryophanales; family Staphylococcaceae; genus Staphylococcus; species Staphylococcus sp. Y174-1. The sequence continues at coordinate 379,359 of NZ_JAFCXB010000002.1, forward strand.
GCCAGTCTGTCAAATCAAGGCCATTCGCCCATAATTTTATAAAATATTTACTTCCGTCGATTGCAAGCATTGGGTCTATTTTTTCATAAATTTTTGCTTCCGGATTTGAAAATGTTGCGTCAAGCACTGGAGATATTAAAACGATGTTACTTGGTTGTGCTAAGTTTAACGTTTTAATATATTGTGCAAATGATAAGGCTATTTGGCCTCCTGCAGAGTCACCCATTATTGTGAGTTGATGAGTATTTTCGACTTGTTTCAGTAATTGTGTATATAATGTTTCCAACAATGTGAACGTCTCTTTATAGGTTGCATGTGGTACTTTAGGATATATAGGCATGATTACTTTAGCACCTAGTTCGCCAGCCAGTGAATCTATAAAATCAAAGTGATATTTTAATGGATTTTGGAACCAAGCACCACCATGAATATACAAGACAACTGGTTGTTGTCTATCTTTGTTGTCATTCACAATATATACTGTAGACTCTTGAACTGTAGTCGTTTGGACATTGTGATTGAAATAATAATCCGTACCTTCATATAATGCTTTCGTTTCATCTTTAACCTTCTCTAATGCTTGTTGCGCATTTTCCACATTTAAAAATGAACTTTTCATTTTTGTTGCTCTAATAATGATTTCTTCTAAAAAACTTTTGTAGCTACGTTTTTCTTTAACTTTTGCATATACGTATGATGTGGCAACACCTATACCAACAATAGTGGCTATTTTTCTAATCACGTTAATTATCCTCCTCGCACTTTCTTATACATATATTTTATAACAAATTGAGCAATCATTTTAAATAAAAGGTACTATCTTTATAGTAGATTATAAAGTATATACGCAATTTCCTGTTTATAGAAAATTCTAATGCATCATGCTCAGATTTGTTAAGCGTTAAATTTTAATCTTGGTTTAGCATCATTGCCATATATAATTCATCAAAATAATGTTCTTCCATAAAAACAGATTCATGCTTAATTCCCTCAATTTTAAAACCTAACTTTTCATAAAAGTTAACTGCTGGTTTATTCGAAGTAATCACCGTTAATTCTAGCCTCCTTAATCCTTTGCGTTGTGCCCATTTGATTGTTTCATTAAACATTTGCGTCGCTAAGCCTTGTTGATGTAAGTCATTGATTAAGCCAGTCACAATATATCCAATTTGTCTAACTTTAGCTAACATACTGATATGGACAGATAAATAACCTAATATTTGATTATCGTCCGTTTTAACACCTATATAAAAATTCCTTTTTATATCTTCACTCAGTTTATCTTTATCAAAACTTCTTTCATCAGGCAAATAAAGCATATATTGCGTTTTTTAATCTATCTTTTTCATACAATTATAAAGTGCTTCTGCTTCATTTGGACAGATTCTTTCGATACGCATAAACACCCCCCTTAATGCTATAAATTAAATTTATCATACATTACTTTTTATAATTGAGATATAATTTATCTGATTTTTCTTGTTTCAATTTAACACAACTTTTTTAATTAAAAATAAAAGCATGGAAGTGTGACAGAAATCAAATTTTTTAATAGATATTTCGTAGCCCCAACTATGCAATCAAGGCAAAGATGACGAGGATAAAGGTTTACTTGAGCTAAAGCTCATGCATAAGTCTCACTAGCATTTTTACGTGGCATACATAGGCTTTTGCAAAAGAACAAGTGAGACTTAATATTTTCAATTCAGTCATCTACTGCCTAAACGAAAAAGAGTCTGAGACAACTATTTATGTCCCAGACTCATGCTTCGTTATATCAACGTGATGGTTGTATACATTTTTTATATATAGTTAATACAAATCTTTCTGTTATACCATGCTTTTATACATCAAAGTCAGTTGATGTTCAAATTGTTGCATATCAATAAATCGACCTTGACGATGCATTTCTTTACCATTAAAGTAAATTAAATCTACAGGCACAGTAAAGATAGATAATTCTCCTGCAATCTCCTCTAATTCACTTTGATTAATCACACCTAATGGAACATCAGGAAACTCATTCACTATACCCGCAATTTGAGGTAATACAGCATGACATACGCTACAATGATCTCTCATGATATGAATGACTACAAGCCTATGCTCTGCAATAAATTCATGAAACGCTTCTATCGATGTTAATGTTTTTGGCATTTTGAACACCACCTCTACAACATAAATTGAATATCATTATGTACTGTATTGCTTTGGACAATCAATTATTTTGCTCACTGTAATATCATATTTACACTTTTTCACATATTATGATTAGCTTAAAATCGTTTGAAATACTTCCGGCAATCTCGTTACTTTTTTCTTTTGTAAATCAAAAAATGTCCCACTTTGTTTGCCTATACAATGCACTGCATCCTCTGATTCAATTTCAAACTCAAATTCCCAACGTAGTTTACTTGCTTTTACTAAATAACAACGTCCTACGGGTTTATCATGTATGGTAATGGGTGTTTTGTATTCTGCTTCTGTATTCATTAGAATAGGCGATATTTGTTGATTCATCATATCAGAATATGGCATATATTGATTAATAAAGTCAGTTCGTAAATCTTCAAACCATCTTATATATACAATATTACTTACTATGCCCATCGCATCAATATCATATCCATTTACTTCAAAGTTTCTTTCAGCCACTAATTTTCTTTCAGTCATAATCCTATTCGCTCCTCAAACAACCTTTAATTTATCTATCCTCTATATTATAAGTATATAACTAGCAAATTGCATTTGTTTGAGTTTATTGTTAAAAATGCGATTATTCTTTGTAAAAGTTAAATTTACTTTAATAATGAAAGATCTATTTTATGCAACATCGTTTGCAAACGTAAACGTTTCTCTTGCGTATAGCCTTGTAGTCCACCCGTATGTATAAATAGAATGTTGTCTTGATTATCATACGCACCGGATTTTATTTCATGAACTAAACCTCTAAAAGCTTTTCCAGTATATGTTGGATCTAGTATAATGCCTTCTTTTTGTGCAATATCGATATAAAATTGTAATTCTTCGTCAGTTGCTTTACCATATCCCAGTCCAATATAAGCATCGTTTATCGTAATTGTCTCGTATGATTGAATTGTTTCATCTAATTGCTTTATTATCTCTATCACTTTATTTTTGAATGCATGTGCATTTTGGTCTACTGCATAACCTATAATTTGCGTAGTTTCACAGTTAATCATTTGCCCATACCAAAGACCAGCATACGTACCACCAGAACCAACAGCAACATTGATTGAATCAAAATGTACTTTCAGCTCATCCTGTTGCTTTATGATTTCATTATACGCATTAACGTAACCATGTGTTCCTATCCAATCCGAAGCACCCACTGGAATTAAAAATGGTGTTTTCCCTTGTCCTTCTAATGTCTTATATAGCTTATCCATCGCATCTTCCCGAGAACTTGTTGGTTCGATGATATGTATATGCGCACCTAACATTGCATCTAAAAATAGATTCCCTTCATATTCTGCCATCTCTCCTCTTAGAACAAGATGACATGATACATTACACTTAGCACACAAGGCAGCTGTAGCACGTGCGTGATTCGATGTAATTGCTCCGGTTGTTATAATAGTGTCATATCCATGATCTAATACATATTGCATTGTATACTCGAGTTTACGCACCTTATTACCTGATATTTCTGATCCAGTGTAATCATCTCTCTTAATATAAATATTTTTTCCTAATGCATCACTTAACTGATCTAATTTTTGAATTGGTGTATTTAAATTGGCAATATCTAATTTATTATGTAACATCCTTTAATCTCCTTCATACGTGTCAAATCGCTAACGCTTTATTTTCCGGAAAATATTTTTCATGCTTTTCGTTCCGCTTCGATAATATATTTTTACTTAAGTAATCATCTGTAATTATTATGCATTGATTTTAAAAGAAATAGTTCTACCTGCGCTTAAAAATCTCTTTTCAACAGTACATAGCGATTCATATCTCTAAAGCGTTCACCATTAAACACATCTTCATAATCTGTTGCAACAAATTTAAAGCCCGCTTTTTCTGCTACTTTACAACTCGCTATATTGTTAACATCCGCCATAATAGTTAATTTATTCAGTGATAATGTTTCAAAAGCGTAATGGCATAACTGTTTAACGCATTTTGTAACAATTTGCTTCCCTGTATAGCCTTCTGCTATCCAATATCCAACCTCTGCTTTGTAATTAGCTTGATCAATATGATGTAAATCTATCGTACCAATCATCGTTTCCTCGTAGTAAATCATAAATAACCTAGCCTTATTTTCTGCATGCTGCTGTATCATCATTTTCAAATATGCTTTTTCATCTTCAACGGTTACATCTTCCTTAATAAAATCTAAAAATGGAGATAAATGTGAAAAATTACTTTTAATCAAATCATATAAAGTTTCCGCCATATTTAACTCTGGCGGTATTAGCGAAACATTGGGCATTACATTCATTGCTGGTCTATAATTCATACGTTCACCTGCGATCATTTATTTGTTATCTCTCATGATATTTATATTTTCAGAATATTTCAATACTTTAGACAAAATAAAATAGGAGTAGCTTTGAAATCTATGATGAGATCTCAAAATTCTACTCCTATACTATATGGATGAACTCAAGTGTTTCATCCTAGTTTACAACATTTATTTGTCATCTATCACTTTAATGATTAATTGTTCTGCTGTTACATCTTTGACGTCTTCTACAGATAATTGTCTATCCTCTAAATTAGTAATAATTAATGGCGTAACCGTACTTGGTGCATGGGCTGTTATATAATCTAAATCAATTTGCATCAGTACTTGTCCTTTATGGACTCTATCATCTGTTTCTACAAAACTTTCAAAACCTTCCCCATTCAACTTAACCGTATCTATGCCTATGTGTATTAATAATTCAAGACCTTGATCTGATTCTAATCCAATGGCATGCTTTGTCGGAAAAATGGTTTTCACTGTACCATCGAATGGCGCAACAATTTTACCGTCAGCTGGTATAAACCCAACACCATCGCCCATCATTTTTTGCGCAAAGACTTGGTCTGGCACTTCAGACAACGGTATAACTTGACCATTTCCTGGCGCATAAATGTTTACTTCAGACGCACGTTCGATATGAACTACTTCTTCACTTTCTTCTTCCGTAACTGTCGTCTCTTGAGGTTTTGTAATTTCACCTTTCATTATCAAGGACATGTCGTGTTTAATTTGATCTGATTTAGGACCAAAAATGGCTTGCATATTGTTTCCTACTTCAAGCACACCTGATGCGCCTAATGCTTTCAATCCTGCTACATCAACTTTATCTTTTTCTTTTACTTCCACACGTAATCTTGTAATACATGCATCTAAATGCTTAATATTTTCTTCTCCACCCATTGCTTTCAATACATTAAATGGAAGTTCGCTTGCTGATGAATTTGTAAATTGTGCTTGTTTATCTTCGCGTCCCGGTGTTTTATACTTGAATTTTAAAATTAAGAATCGGAAGACAAAGTAATAAATAAAGGCGTACACAATACCTACAGGAATCACTAACCACCATTGTGTCTTGTTTGGTAATACACCTAGTAAGACGTAGTCTATAAATCCTCCTGAGAAGGTATATCCCAAATGTACATTTAATAAATATAAAATTAAGAATGATAAACCATCCAATATTGCATGCACAAAGAATAATACTGGCGCTACAAATAAAAATGAAAATTCTAATGGTTCTGTAATCCCTGTTAAGAAAGAAGTTAATGCAGCTGATCCCATTAAGCCAGCTACGACTTTTTTATTTTCAGGTTTTGCTGTATGATAAATGGCTAAAGCTGCTGCAGGGAGACCAAACATCATCACTGGAAATTCACCTTGCATAAATTTACCTGCAGTTAATTTACTACCTTCACGTATTTGTTCAATGAAGATACGTTGATCCCCATGAATCATTTCTCCAGCTGCATTTTTCCATGCACCAAATTCAAACCAGAATGGTGCGTGGAAGATATGATGTAACCCAAATGGTATCAATAATCGTTTAATAAATCCAAAGAGAAATACGGCTAATCCAGTATTCGAGTCAAGTAAACCTTCACTAAATGCATTTAAGCCTGTTTGAATACTCGGCCATATCCATGCCATTGGAAACGCTAATATGAATGATGTTGTTGCCATCATAATAGGTACAAAACGTTTACCTGCAAAGAAACCTAAGTAAGACGGTAACGAAATATTATAGAATTTGTTATAACACCAGGCTGCTAGTGCACCAATAATAATACCGCCAAATACACCTGTTTGTAATGTTGGGATACCTAACACACTTGCGTAGCCACTCGCTGCATCATTTACATTATCAGGAGATACATGTAAAAATGCACCCATTGTTTTGTTCATTACAAGATAACCTACAAATGCTGCAATAGCTGCAACTCCATCACCACTTGCTAACCCAATTGCGACACCCATCGCAAAAATCATAGGTAAATTATCAAATATAATACCTCCGGCACCGGTCATCATTTCTGCGACACTTTGAACCCCCCCATTTTGAATAAATGGTAAGTAGTGTTGTAACGATTCACCTTGCATCGCAGTACCAATTGCTAATAATAGCCCGGCAGCGGGTAAAATAGCGACTGGTAACATTAATGCTTTACCAATACGCTGTAGCTGTCCAAATAGCTTTTTAAACATATAAAAACATCCCTTCAAAAATTTAAAATTTTATCAAAACCACCAAAAAGCGCACAAAAAAAGACATGAACAAACAGACTATCTCAGATAGTCATTATGTTTGCTCATGCCTGCCTAACCAGTAACACGCAATTTGACGATTATTTTTTTATATTATATAACGCTTTCATTAAAGATACAATAACTAATTGCAAATTTATTTTATTTTTTTGATCTCAATCTAAATACCCTTGTGATTAGTAACCTACAATTAATGCAATCGACATACCAATACAACAGATAAGTACCCAAGTTAAAATAATCTTCCAAGCAAACTTCAACCATTGTGTATACGTGATTTTACCGACTGCTAAAGCGCCCATTAAAATAGCCGACGTAGGAAATAATACATTACTTATTGCATCACCATATTGAAATGCTAATACAGTGATTTGACGATTAATATCTAATAAATCTGATATCGGTACCATAAGCGGCATGGTCGTCAACGCTTGTCCCGATCCAGATGGAATAAAGAAATTTAACATGAATTGTAAAATGAACATTCCGATGATGACTAATGCTGATGGAACACCATTTAATAATGTCGTCATACCATAGACAATACTGTCTATGACTTGTCCGTTTTCCAAAATAACAATAATCCCCTTAGCAAATCCTACAATCATTGCCCCAAACAAAATATCTTTCATACCATCAATCATTGCATCAAATGTACCATTTAAACCAAGTCCACCAATAAATCCAGCAAGTAAACCTGCCAATATAAAATTCGCACTCATTTCATTGAATGACCAACCATATGAAAAAATACCGTATACATTTAAGATAATTGCTAGAACGATTAAGCCTAAACCACATGCTTGTCTTTTGGTAAAACGAGCTATATGCATGGACGTAACCGTATGTCCTTCAGATTGTTCTAATTCATAAACATAACTTTTTGTTTTATCATGCTTAACTTTACGCGCATATAACATCACTGTAGTGATAGCGGCAATTAAAATGAAAATATAGATGATGGAACGTAGACCCCATCCTGAAAACATCGGTAATTCTGCTACTGTTTGAGCAACACCTACAGTAAACGGATTTAACATACCACCCATAAAACCACTCGCTGCGCCTAATATAACCATAGCAGCACCAGTAAGCGCATCATAACCTAAAGTACGTGCAATGATGATCCCAATAGGTACAAAAATAATTGTTTCTTCTGCTAAACCAATTGAAAAACCTAAGATTGAAAAAATCGTCATCGTCAATGGAATCATCAGCACTTTATATTTTCCTAATGATTGCATTGCTTTATTTACACCATTTTCAAATGCACCCGTTTTATGTACAATGCCAAACGCGCCACCTACAAGAAAGATATAAAATACAATTTCGCCACCACTCATCAATCCTTCTGGAATTGCACGAAAAATATCGAAAAATGAAACACCGTGCTGTTGTACTTGTTCATACGAACCAGGAACGACAAGCGTCTGCCCATCTTTTTTCTCCCTGGCATATTCTCCAGCAGGAATTAAATATGTTAATATGCTAGAAATAATGATGATCATGAGTAACAGTGCATATGTATGTGGTGTTTTTATACGTAAATGCCTAAAGCTATGTTTCCCCATATTTTAACTTCCTCTCCCAACTATAAGTACGCTTTAAAATGTTCATTTATTTAAAATTTGTATAAGTCTTATTTTTATATTATGCCATTTACATATATAATTATCAGAATATTGCGCTTACTCTATTATCCCATAGTCCTAATTTTAATCAATACTAAAGCGACAAAAAACGAAAACAAAATACAAATAGCAGGCCGAGATATTATTAAACATCTTGGCCTGCTATTCTAATAGAAAATCAATAACTAAATTATTAAATTATAGCAACCTAGTTATCCATTTTTAAATATTATTTTAGTCAAATAAACACGTTGCTACGTTCCGTTTTAACTATTAGAAGAAACGTTTAACGGCAGTTGACATTGGAGGGATTTCATCTAAATCTAGTTTTTTATCTTCTGTAATAGATCTGTATGCCCATTTACCATAATTAATTGCTTCATCTTTAACAATTTTACCAGGTAATGGTGCAGCATTTGGATCAACATAAACATTTACTATTGTTGGTTTATCTTGAGACATTGCTTCTTCCACTACTTCGTCAATTCTATTTGGATCTTTCAATGTATAACCAACACCGCCACAGCTTTCAGCAAATTTTGCTAAATCCATATCTGTGAAATTAATTGCATATTCTAATTCGCCCGCTGCTTGTTGTTCATATTTAATGAATGATAATTCTTGGTTATTTAATACAAAAATTGTCATTGGTAAATCATATTGAACGGCAGTTGCAAAATCTTGCATAACCATTTCGAAAGCACCGTCACCAGCAATACCGACAACTTGGCGATTTGGGTAAGCGCGTTTTGCTGCAATAGCACCAGGTAATGCACAACCCATTGTACCTAACCAACTTGAAACGATAAATTTGTTATTTACAGTTAAGTTTAAATAACGCGTAGACCAAACAGTTGAAGTACCAACATCAATAGAGAAGATGGCATCATCTGTTCTAACTTGATTGATAGCATCCATGAGACGTTCAGGGCGGATAGGCGAACTGCTGTCTGCCATATCTTTTGCCATCCATGAATCCCAAGTCGCTTTTCTTTCAAGTGTTTTATTTAAGAAATCACGATTTTTAACGTGTTTTGCTGAATCAGTTAGTTGTTGTAACGCTAATTTACTATCACCAATGATACCAGCATTTACATCGAAACGGTGTCCAATATTTTCAGGATTTGTATCGACTTGAATTGCTTTAATATTTTTCTTAGGTAAATAATCTACATAAGGGTAGTTCGTACCTACCATAATCAATAAGTCTGCATCTTGAATTGTTTGATAAGATACTTTCGTACCAATCTTACCTAAATTACCTAAGTTATAAGGGTGGTCATCTGCAAGAATCCCTTTCGCAGGTAACGTAACAATTGTTGGGATTTTAAATGCTTCGATAAATTCACGTACTTCATCTTTAGCGTGTTTCGCACCTGTACCAAGTAACATCACTGGACGTTTACTTTTATTTATTAATTTAGTTGCTTTTTTAACACTACGAGGTTTTGGCGCAACTCTTGCTGGAGGTGCAGTATCTACACCTTTGCTTGTAGTATCTTTAACTTTATTATTTAATAAGTTGTTTGGAAGAATTAACACCGCAACACCTTTTTTCTCATAAGCTGTGCGAATCGCTTCATTCACGATACCAAATACGTCTTTATCATTTTCAGAAATTTGATGTTTATATACAGCAACATCATCAACCATGTTACTAATATCAGTTTCTTGGAAAGCTTTTGTACCTAAAGCAGTACTATCTGTTTGTCCTGCTAAAATAAGTTGCGGTACGTTATCCATTTTGGCGTCATACATACCATTAAGTAAATGTACAACACCTGGACCACCAATACTTAATGCGACACCAATTTTACCTGTTAGTTTAGTGTAACTTGCAGCAGCTAAACTTCCGACTTCTTCATGACGCACATGTACAAACTCAATATTATCTCTTTCCGTTCTTAATCTATCAACTACTGCATCTATTGAGTCACCTGGAATACCATAAATATGATCAATATCCCATGCTTGTAATGCTTTTACTAATGCTTCATTTGCTTTAATCTTGCCCATTATTAAAAACTCCCTTCATTTTTTAAATCGACTTCAATCGAATTTTTAAAGCTAATTTTAAGATAGATGTGGAACAGTAAGCTGATTTTCTAATATCTTTTTTTAAATAAAGGAGTAGTTCTTTAAAATATTTACATTAATTTCATTTAACTCCAGCTCACTGATACCACATCATTACTTAAATGTACAAATTGATTATAACGCATACCTATTTAGTATAAAAATAGTATGAGTATAGGTAAAACAATTGAACTTAGAACTGCTGTTAAAATCATACCAATTGAACTATAAGCACCAGTTTCTGAATCAATATCAAGTGCTTGAGCAGTACCAAAGGCATGTGATGCGTTACCATAAGTCATTCCTTTAGCAATTGAAGATCTAAATCTTCCTAATCTTAATAAATAAGCGCCTAAAATGCTACCAATCAAACCTGTCGTTATAATAAACATAACCGTAATTGTATCAATGCCACCTAGTTGATCTGACACTTCAATACCTACTGCAGCGGTCATTGATCTTGGTAACATCGTTACAATAGTTTCTTTAGAATAGCCAAATAATTTTAATATACTAAATACAAATACAAAATTTAACATGACCGCCATCAATACACTACTAAAAATAACACGCGCATACTTTAAAATTTTATGACGGTTTTGATAAAGTGGGAAAGCTAAACAAACCACCGTACAATTCAATAAATAATTAATCCATTTTCCACCGAGCATGTAAGTCTTGTAATCTAGTCTAAATAATAATAGAACAATAATAATACCAATAGATGCTATAAGTGCAGGATTCAAAAATGGAGTTTGAAATTTTTGTTGTAGCTTTTTCGCGCCAATATACATTGCTATTGTTAAAATAATCATTATTATCGCTTCTAAAATCAACATCTAATTAACTCCATTCCCGTCTTGTTTATTTTTAACCATTTTTTCAGCTATAAAGCCTGAAATTAAAGCTACGCAACATGTACCAAGAAGAATCATTGAGAAGAATAAAATGAAATTCAAATTAATCATTGGTACAACATCCATGATTCCTACTACTGAAGGTACAAAGAAAAATACCATTGTCGTTAGGAAAAAATTTGACCCTTCATTTACCCATTTTTCTGGAATTACTTTAAATTGTAATAATAAGAAAAATAATAATAATCCTACGATACTGCCTGCAATGGGTATATGCATATAACGTTGAATTACATTACCTAAATAAGTAATCCCCATAATCACTAATACTTGAATCAACACTGTTATTATCTTTTTAAATTGTTGCAATAGCATCATTCCTTAATTGCATTTTTTTCTACTTGCTTTCTTGATTACAATTACTAGTATAGAATGATTATTCTTATAATAAAAATATTGAATTTTTATATGACCTATTATGATTATGAATGAAAGCGGTTTGATTAATCATTTCAGATAATAAATCCTCTTATTCTAATGAATTACGCATAAAAACCGAAAAGATATCTTATTTAATGTAAGATTTCTTTTCGGCTTTTATTAAGTGTATACATGTTTATCTTTATAATCTTTCTTTCATAAAATCAATCCACTGTTTCGTTGCATGACTTAGGTACTTATCTTTTTTCCAAATCACACCTAATTCCCAACGCATACCTGGATCTTCTAATCTTTTGTTACTAAAACTACTATCTAATAAATGTACAATATTTTCGGGTAATATGCTGACTCCTAAATGGGCGTTCAATAAGTTTTCGATAAAATTCCACTGTGAAATTTTAGAAATCGTATTAGGAATAAATCCGGCATTTTTCGCCGCTTCAATAATTTTGTCGTTCAAATAAAAATCTTCATTAAATAAAATGAAGTCTTCATCTTTTAACATACTCATATCAACATGCGCTTCATTCGCTAAATGATGTTCTTTATTTAATACTAATTTTAAATCTTCTTGATATAACGTCACAGAATGAAAAATGGACTGATCAACCGGTAATGTTGTGATGCCTATATCGATTTCATCATTAATTAATTGTGTTTCTATCATTTTCCCGCCATTTTCGACAAGACTATAGGTAACATTAGGATATTTTTGATGAAATTCACCTAAAATATTAATAAATTGGTTCATGTTCATCACAGCAGACAATCCTATACTGATATGCCCGGTTTCCAATCCTAAAAGGCTATTGATTTCTTTCGGCACATCATTATATAACGTTAAGATTTCCTTACATTTTTTATAAAAAATCGAACCCGCATCGGTTAAGACAAGTTGTCGCTTACTGCGATCAAACAATGTCATATCTAATTCTTGTTCTAAATCTTTAATCGCTTTACTTATTGTCGGTTGAGCGATAAATAAATGTTTTGAAGCATTCGTCATACCTTTTTGGTCAACAACTTCAACAAAATATTTCATATGTTTAATGTCCATGTATTCACTCCTTTGCATATATTTATTTAATATTATTCAGTATACGTTGAAATTTCAATAATTCAATAATATCGTAGGACTGAAACCTAAGTTACTATTAGGCTTACATCCCACTTTAGACATTTCAACTAAAAAAATGAATACAGAACATATATTCAATACATTTTATAAACTATCATAACACGTACAAAATAAAATTATTTTCTTTTATTTATTAAATTCGTTTCAGTTTTAAGCATTATTCGCATCATTTGTTTGTGTTAATTTATTTGGTTGATTAGTTATTTCATTATCTTGATTGCTAAGTTTAACAATTTTAAATCCAATATAACCAAATATTATTGAGATGATAGGGACTGTATAATTTAATATCGCATAGGGTGCATATTCTATTACTGAAACACCTAAGGTAGATGCAATAAATACGCCGCATGTATTCCAAGGTACAAATACAGAACTTAATGTACCGCCATCTTCCAGTGCTCTCGAAAGGTTTTTAGGATGCAATTCCTTCTCCTTAAAGGCATTAATATACATGCGAGAAGGTACGATGATTGATATGTATTGCTCTGAACAAGTAATATTTGTGCCGATACATGATACGATGACCGATGCTATTAATGTACCTGTAGACTTTGCAATTTTAAGTATCTGAGTGATTAAAGCCTTTAGCATACCTGAGTACTCTAATACGCCACCAAATGTCATCGCTACTAATGTTAAAGAAATTGTGTAGAACATAGATTCTAATCCACCACGGTTGAATAATTCATCTACAAGTTTATTACCTGAATCAATCGTATACCCTGTTTGTAGCGCGGTTAATGCTTCTGTAATCGTACCACCTTGTACAAAGATTTGTGCAAAAAATCCAAGAACAATCCCCATACAGATGGCTGGAATCGCCGGTACTTTTAATACAACTAGAGCTATGACGATTAAAGGAATTAATAATAACCATGGCGTAATTAAAAAGTGATTTTGCATGGTTTCTAGAATGGCATTAATGTTTTTTGTATCAAAGTTTTTCGTCCCAAAACGGTGACCAATAATAAAGAATGCAACCAGTGAAATGATTAAAGCTGGAATCGTTGTATAGAACATATGTTTAATGTGCTCAAATAAATCAACGCCTGTTAAGCCAGAAGCCAAGTTCGTGGTATCAGAAAGCGGGCTCATTTTATCACCAAAATATGCACCACAAATGACCGCACCAGCAACCATACCAGCTGAAATCCCCATACTGATTCCAATGCCCATTGATGCTACTCCCACCGTTGCCATCGTTGACCAACTACTGCCAATCGCTAACGCAACAATACCGCACAAAATAATAACTACAACCAAGAAATATCTTGGATCTATCAATTGCAACCCATAATAAATCATAGTCGCAACCACACCACTACCAATCCATGAGCCGATTACTAAACCAACTAATATAATGATGACAATCGCTGGTAAAGCATGTCGTATGCCCTTATACATCATTTCTTCTACTTCACTGAATTCATAACCATGTATTAAGGTAACTAAAATAGCCACTGCTGTACCAATTAATAATGGGATGTGTGGTTCTTTTTCAAGCACAGCCACTGTTATAAGCATTGCTACAATCATGGTAATTAAAGTAAATAGCGCTGCACTGAAACCTAAAGTCTTTTTCGCTTTGCGTCTACTGCTATTATTGTTCGTTTTTCTACTAAAAATAATAGCCACCTCCTTTGTTAATAAAATCATACTCGAAAACGGAAACGCTTACAACACTTTACTTATTATTTAATTATATAATTAATTTTTATTTTTTTAATGATAGTTGGACAATTAATGATATTGATTTGTGATATTGACTTTTAAATATGTACTTATTCAGATGTCATATTACAATTGTGTGGCATATATTTCTTCCTTGTTAAAGTTATTTGTAATAATTGTTTATATTATTGTACTTTTTATTTCTCAACCTTATTATAAAAATACAATTTTAAAAATGACTGGAGATATGTATGAATATTAAAAAGAAATTAGTAAATGTATTTATTGCAACTACGCTATTAATGACAGGGACAGTCACTTTTCAAGCGATTAATGAATCACAAACTACAAATGCTGCTGTTAACTATTACTATAAAAACCAATGTACTTGGTATGTATTTAAAAAACGTGCGAGTGTCGGTAAAGCTGTACCAAATGGTTGGGGTAATGCAAAGTACTGGTACAGTAAAGCTAAAAAAGCCGGATATCGTGTAGGAAAAAAACCAGCAAAACGTGCTGTCATGCAATCTACTAGTGGCACATACGGTCATGTAGCATATGTAGAAACCGTTTATAATAATGGTAGTATTAAAGTCTCTGAATATAATTACAATCGACCTTTAGCCTATGGAACAAGAGTGTTAAGCAAATCCTCTGCAGCGAAGTACAATTACATTTATTAGTTTCTATTTAGACTAAATAGATGCAAATCATAATTGCCATAGAAATCTTTCTAGATTAGCCAGCGTTTTATATAACTGTTACAAGTACGCCATAGATGACGTCTTGCTGTTTAATTCAAGCCAAAACGCATACCTAAAAAAGTGGTGGCTCAATGTTTTCAGTCATCTGCTGCCAAATAAGAATAAGCGTCCGAGACATCTATTCATGTCTCGGACGCTTATTTTATATATTAATGAAATTGATAACTTTGATGACCTTTAGCAAATGCTTTAACAGTGTATATCCATGATCCCCCATCATTTTCGATGTCATTTGCACAAATGATGAGTTGGTCTGTACCTGGTATAAACGCTGGATGTGTCGATCTTAACATGTGACCTTGATCCCGCCCTGGCATTAATATCTGACCAATAGGCGAACCTTTTTTATTAAAAACGAGAACTTTTCCTTGACCATACATGGCAACATACAAATTATCATCGCTATCAATACAGCACGAGTCTGGACCCTCATGACCTGTAAAATAATATGGAATGGAAGCACCAAATGGCGCAATTGTCACCCCATCCTCTAATAAATCGATACGGTGTAAACGATTGGCATTCGTTTCTGTTACCCACAATGTTTTTTCATCTGTGCTTAAAGCTACACCGTTAGCAACTGCAAGATTTTGTATGACTGGTGTAATTGATTTAAAATCTGGCGATACATAATAAACGCCACCTTTGAGATTAGTAGAATAACCACGGAAATCAGTAAAATAAAACCCACCTTTACTATCAAAGACAAGATCATCAATACAGTATTCAGTTCCAATATCTGAAACGATATCTTGCGCGTCATTACCGTCAGCATCTACCATGAAGATTCCTCCAGTGCTCTCAAAATCCCCTAAATAGCAGACAAATAGTCTGCCATCTTTATGAATTTTGACGGCTGCTGGGTTTTGTTTATGCGATTTAAATAGTTCAGTGACTTTTTTATCTGGTAAATTCACATGAAAAATCGTACCACCAAACACTTCACAAAGTAATAAGTTACCTTGTCTATCAAAGCATAATCCTTCTAACTGTAATCCTTGTTTAGATATTTCTAGCCAAGGTTCGGCAGTGACTGTAGGTAATTGTTGCTCATGTGCAGGTATTGGTGCGACACTATTTTCTCCATCTTTATAAGCTAGTACTGGCAATTCATTTGAATCCATAAAGCTCCACCCCTTTTTTAATTACTCATCTTCTTAATTATATCCAAAGCCTTTCATAAAATAAAATAATTTCATTTCCTGAATCGTGCGTATATATCTAACGCTTATAATAAAAACCCCTTTTAATGAGAAATTAAAAGGGGTTAAATAATTAATAAATGACTCTATTATAATCATTCGTATTGTACTTATTGTTTTTGTAATCTTAATTCGTCTAATAATTGTTGGGCAACAGCTGTATTCGCTCTTGGTTGTGTTTTTAACATATCCGCAATTTGTGCTATTTCCTCACCTTGCGCACCAACAACGATTGCTAAAGATTTATATTGTAAGCTCATATGTCCTTGTTGAATACCCTCAGATACAAGCGCACGACAAGCTGCAAAGTTTTGTGCTAAACCAACTGCCGCAACAACATGACCAAGTTCTTGCGCAGAATCTACTTTCATTAAATCCAGAGATGCTTTTGCAATAGGTAACACTTTCGTGCCTCCACCTACCGTTGCAAGTGTCATTGGTACTTCAATTGTTCCCACTAAAGTTTGTCTTTCTTCATCATATTTCCATGTTGCTAAACCACGATATTGACCATCTTTACTTGCATAAGCATGCGCTGTAGCTTCTGCACCTCTAGTATCATTGCCTGTTGCGAGTACAACTGCATGTATGCCATTCATGACACCTTTATTATGTGTAGCTGCACGATGGATATCAACTTGAGCTAATACAGAAGCCCGTTCCATTCGCTTAGCAACTGCTTCGCCATCTCGATCACCTTTAGATAACGCATCAACTGTAATTTCACCTTGTACCTTTACTACAGAAGCTGTGGCATGATTCGACAAGATACTCATTAATATATCAACGTCTTTTAATTCATTTTTAAGATACGCTGTTATACCTTCTAATATGGTATTTAACATATTCGCACCCATTGCATCTTTGGTATCTACGGATACTTTTAATGATAATAACCCTTCATTTGGAAAAGTATCAATATCTATTGTACGATAGCCGCCACCTCTTTCTATAATAGAAGGATACACTTCATCCGCAATTTGTTTAATTTGCGTTTCGAGATTATATATCTGTTGTGATAGTATCTCAGTATCGGATACTCCATCAAAAACGATTTGACCAATCATTAGACGTTCACTAGAAATAACTTTAAATCCACCTGTCTGATTGACAAGTTTTGCACCGTAACTTGCCGCTGCTACTACAGATGGTTCTTCAACCATCATCGGTACCACGTAAGATTTATCATCTACTATAATTTCTGGCAATAAACCGACAGGTAATGTTCCTTGTCCAATGACATTTTCAATTAAACTATTCGCAATTTCTTCAGGGATTAAAGTATTATTTAACAAAGTATTTTTATTTTCCTCATTTAACCAACCTTTTTGAACTAACGTGTTTAACTTGTCTTCTCTTGATAAATGACGAAATGATTTGTCTAATGCTTCCATTATTAAACCTCTCTTTCTATAGCAATAGCGATACCTAAACCGCCACCAATACAAGCAGTAGCAATGCCTGTTTGTTTATCTTCTTGTGTTAAAATATTTACAAGTGTTGTAACTAAACGCGTACCACTTGCACCTATAGGGTGTCCCAAGGCAATCGCTCCACCATATAAATTGAGTTGTTCTTCAGCTATACCTAGATTTTTACTTACTGGTATACTCTGCGCCGCAAAAGCTTCTGTCATTTCAACCACATCAAAGTCTTCTATCGCTTTATCAGCTTGGTTTAATAATTTTGTAACTGCATGATATGGTGCATAACCCATTAACTCTGGATCACAGCCTATTTCTGCATGTGCTCCAACAAATGCTAATATTTCAAAACCATTTTCTTTGGCATAAACTTCATCCATCAAGATAATTGTTGATGCCCCATCATTAATGCTTGAAGCATTGCCACCTGTCACAGTACCGTCTTCTTTAAAGATTGTTTTTAGTGTACTTAATTTTTCAACACTACTATTGCCACGAATACCTTCATCTGTCGTCATCCAGTCTCCGTTTACATCTTCTAAAGGTACAATTTCATTTTCAAATTTCTTAGCTTGTGTGGCTTGATGTGCTTTCAGTTGTGATTCATTAGCAAACGCATCTTGCGCTTCACGTGTCACATCATATTTTTCAGCAATTTTTTCCGCTGTAATACCCATAGGTACATTCATAAAGGCATCAGTAAGACCATCATGCATAAAGCTATCAACAGGTGTTTCACTGTCATTTAAAATGAGTTGAGGCGCATTCGTCATACTTTCAACACCGCCAACTGCTACGACTTTGGCTTCACCTAATTGTATTAATTGTTTTCCTAAAATAATGGATTTCAATCCTGAACCACAGACTTCATTTATTGTCATAGCTGGTGTTGTATTAGGCACGCCAGCATTAATAGCGATTTGACGTGCTGGATTTTGTCCATTGCCAGCTTGTAGTACATTACCATATATGACTTGCTCAATATTTTGTGAATCTAAATTTATAGCTTTTATAGCAGCTTCCAATGTTTTAGTGCCAAGTTCTACTGCTGAATAATGACTTAACTTTCCTTTAAATCTCCCTATCGGTGTACGCTTAGCACTTACAATTGCGATTTTATTCATGTTCATTCTCCTTTATATCTCTTTTTCAAATCATTGTATTTTATTGTCACGATTTGGTATGATACAATTGCTTATTTATATATAGAAAGGTGTCGATACGCTTTATGACAGTTGGTATTGATCAAATTAATTTTTATGTTCCAAGATTTTATGTAGACATGGCTAAGCTTGCCGAATCCCGTCAAGTAGACCCAAACAAATATTTATTAGGTATTGGCCAAACTGAAATGTCAGTAAGTCCAATGAGCCAAGACATCGTTTCAATGGGTGCAAATGCTGCCAAAGCGATTGTTACAGATGAAGATAAAAAACAAATTAGTATGGTTATTGTTGCAACTGAATCTGCCATTGATTCAGCTAAAGCATCTGCAGTACAAATACATAACTTGCTAGGCATTCAACCATTTGCTCGTTGTATTGAAATGAAAGAAGCTTGCTATGCAGCTACACCTGCCATTCAATTAGCTAAAGATTATTTAGCACAACGTCCAGATGAAAAAGTGCTTGTTATCGCTAGTGATACAGCGCGTTATGGTTTACATTCTGGCGGCGAACCAACACAAGGTGCTGGTGCAGTAGCTATGATGATTTCACAAAATCCACGCATTCTTGAACTAAATGACGATGCCGTTGCATTTACAGAAGATGTCTATGATTTTTGGCGTCCAAGCGGACAAGCTTATCCACTTGTAGATGGTGCTTTATCTAAAGATGCTTATATTCGTTCATTCCAAGAAAGTTGGCAAGAATATGCACGTCGCTACAACAAATCATTAGCTGATTTTAAATCTTTATGTTTCCATGTACCATTTACTAAAATGGGCAAAAAAGCACTTGATTCTATTTTAACAGATGACATTGATGCTGAAACAAAAGAACGTTTAACTTCAGGTTACGATGCAGCCACTTATTATAATCGTTATGTAGGTAATATTTATACTGGCTCACTTTACTTGAGTTTGATTTCTTTACTTGAAACACATGATTTATCTGCAAACGATACGATTGGCTTATTTAGTTATGGTTCAGGATCTGTTGGCGAATTCTTCAGTGGTAAAATCGTAGATGGCTACCAAGATGTACTTGATATTCAAGGACATAAAGATTTATTAAATAACCGCGAAGAAATTTCAGTCGAAACTTATGAATCATTCTTTAACCGTTTCGACAATTTAGAATTTGATCATGAAACTGAGTTAGAAAATGAAAAAAATACTATCTTCTACCTTGAAAGTATTAATGATCATATCCGTAATTATAATACCTTAAATTAGATTTTAAATCACTAAATCTTATCACCTACGAACGACATCCTTTAAATTGTCTTATTTATTGTATACATTTTAATCAAATGTCCGTTGTTCGTTATAAATTCAAGTTCAAAATTATTAATTAATAATGAGCGCTTTCATACTTCAGTTTCACTGATGTAATGAAAAGCGCTTTTTATATTCAATAAACAAATCCACCTCAAAAATTGTTTGAATTCTTTGAGGCGGATATAGGTTTAACCGTAATAACAACAAATGTTATTCGTATCTTTTTCTATTTTCTTCTTCAATCAATTTTGTATATGTTTCACTTCGTTTTTCATTTATTTTTAATGTTAATCCCAAGGCTTTTCTCTCACTATTAGCATCCTTATAGAAGGAAACCATCATTAGAAAAACAACAACACTAAATGGAAGTGCTGAAATAATGGCAGCTGATTGTAAAGCGCTTAGTCCAGTATCTCCACCTGCTAACAATAATACATAGGCAATAGCTGCTAAAGCCAAACCCCAAACAATTTTTATAAAACCTGAAGGATTTAATGTTCCATATGCAGTTTGCATTCCCAGTACATATGTCGCAGAGTCGGCAGAGGTAATAAAGAAAGAAGCTATCAACGCTAATGCTACAATTGATAATATAAATCCAAATGGCAATTCATTAAAGATGCCAAACAGTTGCGTTTCTGGTGGCATTTTTAAAATGCTTGAATGCGATTGGCCCACTGTAATACCTGTAGCACCAAAAGCACTAAACCAAATAATACTTATAACAACTGGAACACCCAAGACTGCAATGATGAATTCTCTAATACTTCTCCCTTTGGAGATTCTAGCAATGAACGTACCAACAAACGGACTCCAGCTCATCCACCAACCCCAATAATAAATAGTCCAAGATTGAAGCCACTTACTTTTCTGTTCGTTCAACGGCGCTACGTCTAAACTATTAAATACAAGTGAGTTTAAATAATCACCTGTACCACTCGTCATCATGTTGAGGATAAGTAATGTTGGACCAACGACAAATATGACAATTAACAATATCGCTGCTAGAACCATATTCAAATTACTTAAGTACTGTATGCCTTTACTTAATCCACTCCATGCGCTGTATAAAAACAATACGGTAACGATTGCAATAATAATACCTTGTACAACTGAATTACTTGGTACACCAAATAAATAATGCAAGCCACCATTAATTTGAATCGCACCGACACCTAAAGAAACAGCAACACCAATCACTGTTGCAAATACAGCGAGTATATCAACGATGTTACCAATTGGCCCATCTACTTTATCACCTAATATAGGTCTCAATGTTCTTGAAATAAGACCATTTTCACCTTTACGAAACTGAGAATAAGCAAGACCTAAGGCAACAATACCGTATACTGCCCATGGATGAAATCCATAGTCAATAAATGACGACTTAAAAGCTTCAGCCATAGCCGCTTTTGTTTCTGGATCTGCTGTTGGCGGTGCCATATAGTGGGATATTGGCTCAGAAGCACCGTAAAATACTAAACCGATACCCATACCAGCACTAAATAGCATAGCAAGCCAGGAAACTGTTTTAAATTCTGGTTTATCTTTTGGTTTTCCTAACTTTAACTTTCCTATTGGACTGAATAATAAGAAAATACAAAATCCTAATATAGCAGTATAAAGTAGCATATAGTACCAACCAAACGTCTCAGAGACCCATGTTGATATATTGCCACTAACTGTTCCGAATTGTTGTGGAAAAATTGCACCCACAATCACTAGCAAGCCAATTACTGCTGTAGAATATAAAAATACACTTGAAAATCCCTTTTTTTCCTTTAACAGAACACTCACCATCCCTAAATAATTTAATAAAGACGGTTATCACGATATCATACTGAGCTAATTAATCAACTCTATTTAGAAAAACTTTACAATCCGTAATTAGAAAGTGCAAAGCTCAATACATGTAGGTGTTCATTAGACTGCATCAAGGTTTCGTACTGTGCTTGGGTCTATAAAATACATTCATGTCTAGACCCTCTAATTTTAACAATTCTATTTTGGTATCTATGCCACCACCATAACCAGTCAAGCTTCCATCTTTTCCTACAACTCTGTGACAAGGAATGATAATAGAAATCGGATTACTACCAACTGCGCCACCAACAGCTTGAGATGACATCTTAGCTTCACCTCTTTTCTCAGCAATTTTTTGAGCAATTTCTCCATAGGTCCATGTTTCACCCTGTGGTATTTCCAAAAGTATTTGCCATACTTGTTCCTTAAATGATGTTCCAGTTGCTTTTAAAGGAAAATCTATTTTAGGATTATTTCCTGAGAAATACGCATCCAACCAACGTTTTGCTTTATCAAAAATTGGCAAATCAGCTGTCATTAATTCATCTTTATACTGTGTTTCAAAGTCTTTATGATTAGGTAGCCATAAACCCGTTATATTTTCCCCATCTGAAGTGAGTGCGATTTGACCAATTGTCGATTGATAATTACTTTTATAATGCATGGTATCCCCTCTTTTCCTTACTCATTTATTGGTTATAATCTTAATGCTTTCATCATTTCGTGTAAACTCGTAAGATGATATATTATAATATTTTCATTACTTACTAAAGGAGGACTGTACATGTCTAAATTCAAACAATCATCTAAACACTTAAATTTAAGTTTCCATCAAATCCAAGCATCTGACCGCATAACAGCCATTTACAAAGCACTTTACCAATTCAATGATGTCGTACTCGGCTTAGTTTTTCTAATTGGTAGTATTCTATTTTTTAATAGTTCAACTGTAACAAATGGTACGATATTATTTGTTATTGGTAGTATTCAAATGACTATAAGACCATTAATTGCCTTCGTACATGATTTACATCTTGCTTTTAAACGAAAGCAATAATGAATCTTGTTAAAGGATTTCCTAAGTTAAAACACAATTCCAAGATAAACCTGGTCAAACCATCTAATTATGCAGCGACCAGTTTTTTTATTTTTATTATCCTTCTGTCACTTGCCCCTTTTCGCCTTGTCTCACTTTTCGCGTTGGAATAACCAATGCACTTGCACATACGCCGCCTATAACCAAACATGTTCCAACTACAAACCCAATACTAGCAGCTGTATCAACTGTTTGTCCGCTTTGTGAAACTCCAGTAAATATGGACATCATAATCGCTATACCAAAGGCTCCACCAAGCGTTGAGCCCATTTTAAAAATACCAGATGCTACCCCAACTTTTTCTGCAGGAGTTGTTGAAACTGCGGTGCTTAAAGCCGGTGTAGCAAACAAGCCAGTACCTCCACCAAAGAAAACCGCAGCAATTAATGCGACTACTACATAAATTGAAGTATTAAAGAAAGTTAAACTAAATAACAATATACCTGTCGCTGTAAAAATAGGTCCAACAACCATTGCGCGTTTTGCACCAAAGCGCTTGATACTTTTTTCTCCTAATCGAACTACAAGTAACAATGTAATTAAATAGGGTATCGTTAACAAACCAGCTTGAAAAGTACTGAATTTCAAGCCACCTTGTGCATATATATTAAATAAAGCAATAACGCCTACACCAGTATTCAACAAAAAGTTAGCAATGACAGCACCAATAAAAGGTTTGTTTTTAAATAACTCCAAATCAATAAACGGTGATTGCTTTGCTTTTTCTACTTTATAAAAAATAAAAATACAGATAATAAATACGGCACTCAATATTAGCGTTGCTGAACTTACCATCCTAATTTATATCCTTATGTAATTACAAAACTGATACTAGCAATCATAATTACAAAGATAGTTAGACCAATATAATCAAAATGGTTAGATTGTGCTTTGACTTGTTTGCTTTCTGGCAGGTTTTTTACCAACAGCAATGCAACCAAGGACAAAAGTATAGAGAGTACAAAGATGGATTGCCACGATATAAACGTAGCCATTGCACCTGCAAAGAATGATGATAGGCCGGTCCCTCCAAATGCACCTATAGACCAAAAACTTAATGCTTTTTGTCTATCATCCCCTTCAAAGAAATCATTAACGATAGAAATGGTTGCTGGCATAATAATCGCTGCTGAAAAACCTTGCACAATTCTTCCCAAGAGCAACAAAGTGACATTACCAGAAATAATAAGCATCAATGATCCAATAATACTCAAAATTAGAGCAATACGCGTCATCTTAACCTTCCCAATTCTATCTGAAATGTTACCTGCTACAACCATAAAGACGCCAGTAACAAATGATGTCAAACTTACTGAAATGTTAACAATATCTGGACTTGCTCCAAAAGTTGCCTGTATCTTATGTCCACTATTTAAAAAAGATTGTGCAAATAGCCAATAAGTTAAAATAGATAAGCCAATTCCTACCAATAACTTATTGTCTGAAATTTTAGTAGTACCTTCTGTCATAAAAAAACATCCCCTATGTTTAAACTAATACGAAAATTCAGCTTAATATTTTTAAAATCATATATCCAACTCACTGCCCAAAACGTCATTTTACACATTATGGCTAAGAGCGGTATATTTAAAAATGATTTACACTTTGAATTTTAGCATTTTTTTAACATAAAAAGGATGAATCCACTTATTTTTGCGAATTTTCTGACAATAATCGTATTTCTTTTATCTGTCGCTACTTAAAATAATTTATTGATTGCTCTATTAAAATATTTCTTAAAATAATATTGGCGGTGCAGCCCTTTTCTATTTGTATCAAAATAAAATACGGATGTCTGTGATACTAGCAGTTCATTCAAAATATCTACTGCTGCCTCTGTTTGTGGCACCATATATTGGTTTAAGTGATTACTTTGTTTCCCTTCAAGTTGGCCGACATACCAGTAAATATGATGTGTTGAATTAATAATCGGTTGGGATTTCATAAACTTAACAAAGTCAGGGTACCAAACTGAAGGTGAAATTAATATATAATGCCCAAACGTATCTGCGTGTTTAAACAACGCATATAGCGATACGAGCCCACCAAATGAGGCACCTGCAATACCGATGTCTTTTCTATCCTGAGAAATACGGAAACATTTTCTTAAATACGGTATTACCGCATCAGCCACCCAAGTGATATACGCATCCGCTTGACCACCATATTCAATATCACCAACAACACTTTTCCAGGGTGTATAATCTTTTTTTCGGTTATTCGGCACGATACCAACAAATATAACGTCTTTTTTTACATCTTTAAATAAGTAGTCTCCATCTTGAACTATAACTAAAGGATAAGACTTACCGTTTGTCTTAAAATAATTCTTCGGTAATTTAATTTTTATTTCTTGGTGATGAAAAGATAGACTGAGTTCTCTTATACTCATAACGATCACCTCTTTCTATAACCAACTTAAAATGAACTGTTTTTATAAGAAATTATAAAGGTTAATATCGTTTTCTTTAGCATACTCTAAAGCTAATATTTCCAATATATTAATCATTGATGGATTGCCTTTAACTTTAATAAATTGAAATTTTAATCCATAATTTTCAGCTTTAATTTCTTTTGTTTCAGCTTCATCTAAGCTATTTTGTTCGGCAAATACTCTTCTGAATCTTGCAGTACCAGAGTCTGATTTCACATTAAATTGGCCTAATTTATCGTTTAAATCTTTTTGTGTTATTTTATAACCCGTCATATAAGCGCCTGCTTGGCCTACAAAGATAGGTTGCTTATTATTAAAAATAACAAAAATCCCTTTTTGACCTTCAACCTTGCTTCTGCTCTCTTTATCAAAAGCACATGCATTTGATTTATCATATTTAAAAAGCTTTTTTAGTGGTTTTTTATAATTATCAAGCAGTTCACTTATTTTTTTGTCACCGTTCATTTTAATCATCCTTTATCATTTTATTATCACTCTTTATATACACTATATCGTACTTTCATAAACTTACGGTAACATATATGTTTTTTGATTAATTTTATACAATACAAATAGAAACAGAATGATGATAAGCTACTTTATATAGCTATCTCATTCTGTTTCTATGTTTACAATAAAAATAAATGAACTTTATCGAAATGAATACTAGCATATGTCTCTATTCCTCATAAGGTACAAATGCTTTTCAATCATTGGGCTTATATTTTATTTTAAATAATTCATAACTGTAACACCTACAGCCTCTGCTGAGACACGTAAGGCTTTTTCACTGATATTGAATTTAGGATGGTGATGTGGATAGATGTTACCATCTTCTGGAGCAGCACCCGCATATATAAACGTACTAGGCAGCGCTTTTGCATAATACGCAAAATCTTCTGATGGTGGCTGAGCTTCACATCTTTCTACTTTTTGAACGGCATCCGTATCAGCACTTTGAATTGAGTCGACCACAAATTGCGTAAACTCTGGATCATTGTACAACGCTGGATAATCGTCATGATAATCTAATTCACATGTTACACCAAACGTAGCTTCTAAACCTTCTGTTAAACGTTGTATTTCTTTCTTAATCGTATGTTTTGTGTCATCTGTCAGTGCGCGAACGTCTCCTTCTATTTCGATACTGTCTTTAATAACATTAAATTGTCCTTTACCATCAAATGAGCCGATAGTAACAACACCTGTTTCAAATGGATTTAATCTTCTTGAAACAATTGTTTGAACTGCATTGACGAAATATGCGCCAGCAACAATACTATCATTGGCTGTATGTGGTGAGGAACCATGTCCACCTTGGCCATTCACTTTCAATTTAAAGAAATCCCTACCAGTTTGAACATACCCTTCACGATAATAAATGTTACATGCTGGCATGTGACTCATAACATGTACGCCTAATACATGATCAACGCCATTTAATACACCATCTTGAATCATTGCTTGTGCACCACCAGGTGGTACTTCTTCGGCTGGTTGGTGAATGATGACTACTTTCCCTTTGAATTGTGATTTTAATTCAATTAACGTTTCTGCAAGTATGAGCATATATGCTGTATGCGCATCATGACCACATGCATGCATGACACCATCATTTTTAGATGAAAAAGATAAACCTGTATCTTCTTCGATTGGTAAAGCATCAAAATCTGCACGAATTGCAATTGTTTTACCCGGTTTTCCACTATCAATCGTTACTTTCAAACCATTTGGTCCAACATTTGTCTCAACTTCACAGTCTTTATCTTTATAAAATGCTTCAATATATTTAGGTGTTTCTTCTTCGTGAAATGATAGTTCTGGATGCTCATGTAAATATCTACGTATTTCAATCATACGTGACTCTTTGTTTTTTAATATATCTATTAATTGTTTAACCATTATTATTCCTCCTAATAATCCTTTGTTTAATAACATGATACACTTTCTAGTTTCTCTATATGTGTTAAAACATTTATAATTGTTTTATTTTAACCCTTCGCTTTTGTTTTAGTAGCTGGCACCATAAACATGATAATGATTAAAGATAATAGTGCCATAATGACATTTAACCAAAGACCTGCGAATGCACCAATTTGAACATTTGTTGCACTTGCTATAACACCAAAAAGTGCGCCTGATAATGCAATACCAAATGCACCGCCAAGTGATGATGCCATTTTATATATACCTGAGGCAACGCCCACTTTATCTTCTGGAGAATTAGAAATTGCCATATCTGTAGACGGTGTCGCATAGAATCCTAAGCCTAAACCATATAATAAATAACCAATAATACAAACTACTACATAAATAACACTAGGTAAGAATGTCAGCGATATGAGCATAATACCTACCATATTAAAAAGTGTCCCTAATAGCATCGGCTTTTTAGCGCCCACCTTTTGCAATACTTTCTCACCTACACGGATCATTAATAACACAGTTATTAAGTAAGTAATGGATAACAGTCCTGTTTGAAATGCATTAAATCCTAGTCCTTGTTGTACAAATGTATTAGCAACTAAAAGTGCACCTGCAACACCATTCAATAGGAAATTAGATAATGTGGCACCTGTATATGCTTTATTATTAAATAATTTAAAATCAATTAATGGATTACCCACCCTGTTTTCAATTTTTAAGAATATGATTGTTGCTACTATAAATACAATAATAAGACCTAAAATCAATGGCGACTTGATACCGAATGTTCCACTTTGCGTTATAACAACGTTAATACTCAACATCATAATCACAAATAATATCAGTCCACTATAATCAAAACGTTGCTTCAGTGTGCTTTCTGATTTTGTTTCGGGTGTTCCTTTGATTAAATACATTGCTAATAATGCAATGATAATAGATAAAATATATATCCAGCGCCATCCCACAAAAGTAGCAACCATACCTCCAAATAATGATGCTAGTCCTGAACCTCCCCAAGATCCTATAGACCAGTAACTTAACGCACGTTGTCTCTCTTTTCCTTCAAAATAAGTTTTCATAATTGCTAATGTTGATGGCATAATAGCAGCCGCAGACAATCCTTGAATAACCCTTCCGACAATTAATAATAGTGGTAAATTACTGATAATGATTAATAATGACCCAATAATACTGAGCCATAAACCAATATAAGTAATTCTTACGCGTCCCACTTTATCAGCAAGACTCCCCGCACCTACAACAAACATACCTGAAAACAAAGCTGTAATACTAACTGCAATGCTAATTGTTCCAATATTACTATCAAAAGATTGTTGTAACGTTGGGACCACATTAAGTAAAGATTGTGCAAATAACCAAAACGTAACAACGCCTAACACAATACCTAATATGAGTTTATTATCCCCTTTATAATTTTGTGTATTTCCCTGTTGTGTCATTATACTTCCTCCTCTATCCAATTTAACTAATGACCATTAGGGAAGATAAGCTTTCATTGTAAATGCCCTTCATAGTAACATTTTCAACTCTATTAATTCGCTATCCTCTCTATCTCAAGTGTAGTGATTATCAATTAATAGCAATATATATTATTTGCTATTTTAACTATCTATTTATTGCATATGTATTATTTCTTCGACTGACCACAAAAATAGATGTATCATTTTTGTCTTTATAACAACATACCTTTCAAATTTTGATAAATAGAAAGAGGCTATTACAACAAAAGGTGCCTCCCCTTCGTTGTAATAGCCAATTCAACATAGATATTTTTTAAACTCTATAATTTGGACAGCATTCGTTAGCAATTTCAAGTGATATGTGATTGTATCATTGACTTTCACTTCACTAATGTCCATTTTCGGATATGAGATGCGATTAACATAAGCAATGGTTTCTTCATCCATACCATATCGCGTATTATAATCTTGCCAAACTGTATATAATGCCCCGTTATTTTTATCTAAGGTCATATGCTTAATTTTGTATGTTCCAGGATGTGCATTGATGATATTAATCTGATATTCCTTATGATTTAAATATTGTGCATGATGATTCAATATATAATATGGATTATAATGTTCTGCATCCCACATGACAATTTGAAAATGGTCAGTCGATCCAACAACCATACAATTTTCACTTTGATATAACACTTGATCGAACAGTTTTCTATAAAAGGCACTTGTAAAAAAGGCCGGCCTTTTTCCATCAAATTGATGATATAACTCAATACCAGTGAGTTGTGCACTTGAATCTTTTAATTTAAATTGTTCATGCAGCTCATAATTCAGCCAATAACCGATCATTTGAATTCTGTCATTCATTTCAATTAACTGTTCAAATATGATACCCGCTCTAAAATACTCTCCATTCGTTAAATGTGTATCTCCAGTCAACGTATTCCAATTTAATAATATAAACGAGATAGAACTTTGCTGAAGCTCTAATGTTTCAACAACCTTATTAAATTGTTCGTAAATATGTCGTTTCGCTAATTCATATTGCTGACTTTCTATAGATTGAAAATCAATCATATCATTCTGATTGGCTGAAAAAGCAATGCGATCAACAATACTGTCTGATTGTTCTAAAATTCGTTTCGCTTTATGAGGCGCTTCTAATTTCCCTATGTCCACATTCAGCACAATTTCCACATTTGTAAAATAATATTTAAAAAGAGCAACCAGCTGATTAAATATTGAATCTTGCTTACAATCAATATAAACTACAAATTTCAATAAATTATTATTTGGTAAGCCATTAAAAATATGTTCTAAAAGGTAAGTCAATTCTTGATAATATTGGGTGAAATTAATCGTACTTCTAGGTGGCGTAAGTTCGATGCCTAAACCAATTTGATGTTTTATTAAAAAATTAATTGATTCATCCACTTGCATGTAAGGATGTATATTGGGAATCATTTCATCACTCTCAATTTCCGAATGATTGATATGTCCCTGTTGAATGGGATCTTTGATAAGTATATGGTCTAATCCTAACATGGTCTTCACTTCAATTAACTGTCTCCTAACGCGATGTGTCAGGATTGTTTCGAGATAACCAACTTGAATAACGTGTTGATAGTGGGAAATGGATTTACCGTCATTTTGTAATGTGATATCAATTACTTTTTGTGCATCGGGTGATTGAACAATATCTCCTATATTTTGATCAATCAATAAAGATAAATAATATAAATAAGATTGATACGTTGTTGTGGTAGGACAATCATCTACTTTTATATGTTGTTCTTTCATTTGAAATTTAAGTCGGTAGTTCGATGGCGTGTATGTTGTTTCAGCTTTAAAGTACTTTAATAATGCGTTAGAGTTACTAAAGCCATTTTTATAGGCGATTTGTGTAATGGGTTCATTCGTGTAAATTAAATCATTTTTACACTGTTCAAGGCGCACATGATTCACATATTGATTAAATCCAACGCCCTTTTTTTGCTTAAACAATTTAGATAAATAAGCATCGCTAAGTCCAACCATGTCTGCCATTTCAGTAAGTTTAATCGATTCAGTATAATGTTTATCAATATATTCGCAAATATATGCTAACCTGTCATCTGCTACCAATGGCATTTGTGCTTGTATATTGGTAGTTGGTAAACACCGCATCATGATAAATATTAAATCTATGAGTTGTTGTTCGATATATAAACGGTAGAATTCACCTTTTCTAATATAGACAATGCCTATTTTGGCAACTGCATTCACAATTTGTTGGTAAATGACTTCTTGCAAAGTATTTTTATTTAAAATAAATGCTTTATCTTTATAATCATTCATATACTGTTTTAAGTATGATTCCGTTAAATGAATTGAAAGATATAATGTATCTTTATGAGTTGAAAATCGACATGACGCTCTATGATTAATCAGAAATACTTCGCCTTTTTGATAGGTTGTCACAGAGTCTCCATTAATCACTTTCATCATACCGTTTAGTACGAGCACAATGCGTAACCCTTCTTCTAAATCTGTAAGGCTATTAAAATTTTTATTAAATTCCACATTATATAGTTCTCTCATGTTGCACCTCTTATTAACTTATACTTCGTGTACGAGGACTAATTAATACTTTCATTTTAGCAAGATTAGCAAATTTTTGACAGTGACGCTTACGCAATCACGAAACAATTTGGTATATAAAAAAACGTAGGTATCACAGCCTAATGGCTATGTACCTACGCTTAATTCAACAATCGAATCTATTATTTTTTAACAAGTTTTTCTATCAATGCATTTAATTCACTGATATTGTCACTTTGTTTTGATAAGAGTGACATCAATGCTTTATCTTGTAGCTCTGAATCTTCATTTAATTTAGAAGTTGCTTCATGACATCTATCAGCATCATTATCTGCCTTACCTTGATAAGCTTTTAATGCTTCATATAAGAAATGTTGATTCGTAGACTGTTGAGCAATTTGATTATATAAAGCTTTTGTTTGTGCGTCAGTAGTAATCACATTTTTGTTGTCACGGTTATCATTTGAAGTTGCAATACTAAATGAACGATCATACTGTTCTTTCGATGCATTTTGATTTTGTTTCGCTTCTGGTTTTGAAGGCATTTTATCTTGTAATGCATGTCCTTCAATATCAACATGCGGTAAGATTCTATTTAACCAACCAGGAATGTACCAAGATGCTTTACCAAACAATTGTGTTAATGCTGGTATTAATAATAAACGGACGACAAATGCATCAAATAATACACCAAATCCAAGTGCAATACCCATGGATTTAATCATCACGTCATCTTGGAATACAAAGGCGATAAACACACTGAACATAATTAATGCGGCAGCGACAACAACTGGGCCACTTTCTTTAATACCAACTTTAATTGAGTGTTCATTATTGCGTGTCTTACTGTATTCTTCATGGATACGTGACATTAAGAACACTTCATAGTCCATTGCTAAACCAAATAACAGACCTATAGTTATAACAGGTAAGAATGCAAGTAATGGTCCAGTCGTATCCACACCGAATAAGCCTGACATAAATCCTTCTTGCATAATTAAAGTTGTAAAGCCTAGTGTTGCAACTAATGAAAGTACAAAGCCTAATACCGCTTTAAGTGGAATAATAATTGAACGGAATACAATCATTAACAAGATAAACGCTAATGCTACGATAACACCTGCAAATAACGGAATCGCTTCATTTAATTTTTGAGACATGTCTATATTGATGACACTTTGTCCTGACACTTCTGTCTTGAAACCATATTTATCTTTAGCATCATCATTATAATCTCTTAAATCATGAACTAAATCATTTGTAGATTCTGCGTTAGGTCCTTTTTCTGGAATTACCGCAATTAAGGCATAATCTTTGTTTTTACTCAATTGTGGTGGTGTCACCATATCAACATTATCTTTTTTATCGATATCTTTCGTCATATCTTGTAAATCTTTTTGTAATGCTTGTGGGTTATCATTCTCATCTTTAACATTCACAAGCATGGCAATTTGACCGTTATAGCCTTCGCCAAATTTATCAGATACAATATCATACGCTTTCTTCTGCGTACTATCTGCTGGTTTCATACCATCATCTGGAATACCCAATCTCATGTTACTAATTGGTATTGCAGCTACGACTAATATAATAAGTCCTATAAGTACAGCAGCTAATGGTTTACCGACGACAAATTTAGACCATTTTGTGTCTACATCGTTGTCAAATTCTGATTTCGTTTTTTTCGGTTTGATTTGTTTATGGAAAATACTGATTAAAGCTGGTAACAATGTCAACGCACTAATAACCGCTACAAGCACACTGATTGAGGAGGCATAACCCATGATAGCTAGGAAATCAATGCCAACTAACGATAAACCACAAACAGCTATAATTACAGTTACCCCAGCAAAGATAACGGCACTTCCTGCAGTACCTACTGCTAAACCAACTGCTTTAATATGATTCGATTCCGTCTTAACAATCTGACGGTATCTAAATAATATAAATAAAGCGTAATCTATACCTACAGCTAAGCCAATCATTACCGCTAATGTTAATGTTACATTAGGGATATCGAAAGCATATGTAAGTAACGAAATAATACCTACACCTGTACCTAAGCCAAGTAATGCACTAATAATTGGCATACCAGCCGCAATAAATGACCCAAATGTAATGAGAAGCACAACAAACGCTACGATAATTCCGATTAATTCAGAAGAACCGCCAATTTCTGTGTTTTCCATACCTGTACCCATCAATTCAACTTGCACATTATGGTCATCTTCTAATTTATCGACTTTATCTTGCACATTATCCTTGCCATCTTGTGTCATAGACGTCGCAGAGATATCATAATTAATATCTGCAAATGCTGTCGTTTTATCTTTACTTATTTGTCTATTTTCGTATGGATCGGTAATGTTTTTAATATCTTTGTCATCATCTTTGATGTCTTTCAATGTATCCTTGATATCTTTTGTCATATCTTGTTTAACGATGCCATTATCGGCATCGCTTTTAAATACAACCCTTATTTGAGCCTTCTCGCTGTCTTGATTAAATTCATCTTCAATTTTATCGTTAGTATCAAGTGATTGCAAACCATTCATTGTGATATCATTATCAAATTTAGGTGCACTTACTGTAAGCGGGATAATAATTGCAGCAAGTATAATAACCCACGCAACGATACTCCACCATTTATGTTTGGCCACAAATGATCCTAACTTGTATAAAAACTTTGCCAATCTATTGCCTCCTCAGATAATCAACGTTATAGTTTAATTGTATAGTGTAGATTATTTATATTAACACAATAAACGCTGTGTACAATTAATAAAAGAATTAAAAACTGTAATATGCCTATTTAAACTACAGATTAGGAGAAATGTAGAATGAATGAAAAAGATTTACGAGTCATTAAAACCAAACGCGCTTTATCCACAAGCCTATATGTCTTGCTTGAGAAACATGCATTTTCAAACATCACGGTAAACCAAATTTGTAATGAAGCACTCACACATCGAACGACATTCTATAAACACTTCTATGATAAATACGATTTGCTTATTTATTTAATTACAGAAATCACAAAAGATTATTTTTCTATGGATATTAAAGATCGTATCAATAATCCCTTTAGTGTTATGGAAAGAACTTTAAATGATATTAACGAGTTGAAACGTGTTGGTGATAAACAATGCGATGATAAAGAATTCGAGCGTACAATCAGTAATTATTTCATCAAAATATTGCAAAATGATATTAAGGAAAATGAACATCGCATTTCAGTAGACGCAAGCGTTCCAACAGAATTGATATTTTATATTTACGCAACGAGTTTATATGGTTTTATGGAATGGATACGAGATAATGATATTCAACTAAGCGCACATGAAATCGACGTACTCTTCCAAAAATTAATCAATATCAAAGTTGAAGATGTTTAATCATTGTTGAAGTATTTTATATGATATGTCATTTCCATAATCTTAATTATAATGCCCTTTTTCAATGACATTAAAACTTATTACACTACAAAAAGGCGACGCCATTTTACTGGCATCGCCTTTTTCAATTTAAAGATCGTGTTATATTGATATGCTTTTAATAAATCACTTTATGCGATTTAAAACATTTCTGAAACTACTTTTTGTTCTAAGAAGTTTAATAAGTAGTCTGGACTTCCTGTTTTAGCATCTGTACCTGACATTTTGAAACCACCGAATGGGTGATATCCAACAACTGCAGATGTACAACCACGGTTCAGATATAAGTTACCAACATCGTATGATTCAACGGCTTCTATCCAGTTTTCGCGATTATTTGTAATCACAGCACCTGTTAAACCATAATCTGTATCATTCGCAATTTCTAATAATTCTTCAAAGTCTTTACCTTTAACAAAACCTACAACCGGGCCAAAGATTTCTTCTTGCATAATTTGGTCGCTCGATTTAAGGTCTGCTATAATAGTAGGCTCTACAAAGTATCCAGTAGCATCATCTGTACCGCCACCTTGTTTTAACTTGCCTTCTTTACTACCAATTTCAATATAATTTTTAATTTTATCGAATTGTTTTTGATTAATAACTGGTCCCATATACGTGTTATTTTCCGTATTGCCTACAGTTAAGTTTTTAGTTAATGCAACAGCTTTTTCTAAAACTTCATCATATACATCTTTGTGTACAATGGCACGTGAACAAGCTGAACATTTTTGACCAGAGAAACCAAAAGCAGACGATACGATTGATTCTGCAGCTAAATCTGTATCAATGTCTTTATCCACTACAATAGCATCTTTACCACCCATTTCAGCAATCACGCGTTTTAAGAATTGCTGTCCGTCTTGTACTTTGGCTGCTCTCTCAAAAATTCTAGTACCTGTTGCACGAGAACCTGTAAATGTAACGAAATGCGTGTGTACACTATCAACAAGATAATCGCCAATTTCTTTAGGATCACCTGGTACAAAATTCACAACACCTTTTGGTAATCCAGCTTCTTCTAAAATTTCCATTAATTTATATGCCGTTAATGGTGTATCTTCCGCTGGTTTTAAAAGTACTGTATTCCCTGCAACTACAGGTGCTAATGTTGTTCCTGCCATAATTGCAAACGGGAAATTCCATGGTGGGATAGTTACGCCTGTACCGATAGGTTTGTAGAAATATTTATTATGTTCTCCTTCTCTATCTAATACTGGTTTACCATCAGCAAGCTCCATCATTGATCTTGCATAATATTCAATGAAGTCAATACCTTCTGCAGCATCGCCGACCGCTTCATCCCATGGTTTACCTGCTTCATAAACCATTACTGCTGAGATTTCTTCTTTACGACGTCTAATAATAGCTGCAACTCTAATTAAAAATTCAGCACGGTCTTTGTGTGACCATCGTTTCCAAGATTTATAAGCTTCATTAGCTGCTTCAAATGCGTCATCCACATCTTTTTGAGTTGCTTTTGAAACTTCTGCAATCACTTCAGTTGTATTTGCAGGATTGATAGACTGATACGTATCTTTTGTGAATTTCTCTTCTCCATTAATAACTAAAGGAATTTTTTGATTTAATTCACCTTTAACTTTCTTTAATGCTTCTTTAAATGATTCAACATTCTTACTATCTGTAAAATCTATGCCTGGTTCATTGTGATAATTGACTACCATTTTTCTACCCCCATGTGAGTTTGTAAATAGAAAACTAAATGGAATCTTCCATTCTTAATGTCATTGTATATGTATCACACAATAAATGCAATCGCTTACATAAACTTTCCTAAAATTGAGTCGCTTCGAATCTATTTCCGTTCATTTTGCCACACTTTATATTATATTCGATATTTTTAATTGTGTAATGTTTATATTTTGTATTTTAAATTTAATAATTTGTTACTTAAAATTCGTGATTAGGTTATATTCTTATGTTATTATTTTAAATTATAAAACATTCGCTTTTATAATTATATTAAATTTTAAATTAAATGAACAATCGAGAGGTAAGCTATATATGAAAACATATACGTCAGTTATATTTTGGATGCGCACGATAGCTTGTTTAAGTATTGTTCTCATTCATTCTATTACAACTACATTTAGCAAAATGGATTTTGTAGGTCATGGAACTGCAATCAGAGTATTTCAATTAATGCTTATGTTCAGTACCCCATTATTTGTATTTATTTCTGAATTCTTATTAGCTAAAAATTATCACGTCAAAACAAAACCAGGATTTTTTAAGAATAAATTAATTTATTTAGGTATCCCCTATATAATCATTAACATTGGTATTGCACTATTCTATTTTGAATCCAAAACATTCGATCAATTCATGACACATCTGGGAGACACAATGTTCCATGGTGGTGCAGTGACATATTTCATTGTTATTATTTTCCAATTCTATATATTACATATACTTTTTGCAAAATATCTCATTAAATGGAAACCTGTCCCAGTGATTATTGGTGCCGTTATCTTTGCTACAATTTATTGGGCATTTAGACAATATGCACCACAGTCAGAACATCCAATCCTTGGTCTATTCTGGGAAAGAGAAGGCTGGATGCTCTTTTTAGGATGGATTAGTTACTTCTTACTTGGCTTTTACACTGGTATCTACTATGAAACTTTCATGAAGAAGATTAAAAAATATACTTGGCCAATTATTATTGGCGCAATAATAGCAACTTCTATATTAGTCGGTAACTATTTGTTTGGCATAAGCACGTGGGTAGAATCAAAACGCTTTGATATTCCTTTTTATGTAACGATGGTTATCCTAGTCTTTTTCTTATTCGCTTCATATGTTAAATATGTACCAAAATCCATATTATTTATAAGTAACTATTCCTTCTGTATCTACTTAATACATTACTTCTTCGTCCATGACTTAGGTTTGTTAAGAGCAGATAGTTCACTTAGAAATATTGCTTTCAATTTCATTATCACGTTAACCGTGTCCATTTGTTTAGCCTATATATTCAATTTGTCAAAATATGGTAAGTTTATCGTTGGTGGTATTGGCCATATAAAATATGACAAAGTATACGAAAGTTATAAACACGGTAAAATGGATTAAGCTGAAATGTTAATGTACGTCAATGCGCATTTACTACTTTCATTCAGTCATCTACGCTCTAAATTGGAAATAGCCTGAGACATCTATGTGTGTCTCAGGCTATTTTATTCGCTATTTTTTATAACGTGATTTCCTACTTAATTGTGTTGGTGCTTTATCTTGTTCTTCTGATTTATAATCATCCACTTCATGATATGTAGTTTTAGTATTACGTTTTTGATTGTTATGATGATGCTTTGCTTGTTCTTTTTTTCTATTTCCTTTAGCTGGTTGATAGCAATCATAAGATTTTTGTTTTTTTCTTACTAATAATAATATACCTGCTACTAACCAAAGTATAGCTGTTATCCAATTGAGTGTAAGAACTGTCACAAGTCCCAGTAAAATAAATATAATACCAACAAATTTTGGAAGTTTATTTGTTAATATTGCAAATATAATGGCAATCACTGTACAAACAATAACAACAATTAAAGCTAAAATAAATAGATTACTCACTAAGTCTACTATATTAGCTGGATCCATCTGTGATGCATTTTGATTATAAATATTACTCTGGTTTATTACTTCTATTAACTCATTTTTCACACTGACATCATTAAAAAATGGTGCAACGATAGCCATTAAAAAAATTAAAATAAATTGTAGAATAATACCAATCCATATGAGTATTTTTTCAGCAGTCCTTTTCATATGTCTCCTCCTAACATCATCTATGTTGTTTTCATACCCTGCTTTTCAATAACTTATGCACTGGTCTGTATGCCATTCAGTGACACGCGTTCAAGTAAATTACTTTAAAAGTATTTAATCCCTATTTGATTACATTTTTTGTTAAAATAGTAATAATACATAGTTAAGGGGTGGTTTGATTGAACCTACAAGATGCGCAACCTAGCACTTTAAGAGAAATGATTACACAAGGGAAACTAACTGGTCACACAAGCGGGATGGCAAAAGGCTATGTACAAGCTAACGTAGTCATACTTCCATCTAAATATGCTTATGATTTTTTACTATTCTGTTTTAGAAATCCCAAAACATGTCCACTCTTGGACGTATCTGAAAAAGGAAATAAATCATTTACAAAATATGGTGTAAATGCAGACATTAGTACTGAAGTAGCTGCTTACCTTATTTATCAATATGGTGAACTCATTGAAACACGTGCCAATGTGGACGATTTATATACTGATGATATGGTTAGCTTTTTAATAGGCTGTAGTTTTACATTCGAACATGCTTTATTGGAAGCAGGCATACCGATTCGACATTTAGAAGAAAATCACAATGTCCCTATGTATGTAACTAATATACCTGCTAATCCAAGTGGGCAATTTAAAGGTAACATTACAGTGAGTATGAGACCCATGACCATGACACAAGCAATTAAAGCTACAGAAATTACGACGCGTTTTAAAAATGTCCACGGGACACCTATTCACATTGGTAATCCTACAGAGATAGGTATCACAGACCTTGCTCTACCAGATTTCGGTGAATCCGTTACTATTAATGAAAATGAAGTTCCTGTATTTTGGGGATGTGGTGTAACGCCTCAGTCAGTTGCACTAGATGCTAAACCCGATTTAATGATTACACATGCACCAGGTCATATGTTTATTACAGATATACCAGATAGTCAATTAATCGATTAGTCAAAAACACTTCGATGCCTTAACTTTTTAGCATCGAAGTGTTTTACTATCTTGTTTCTATATCCTCTTTTGAGACAATTGGATAGTTTTTAAATAACACTGAACAAACATAACCAACTATTAAACCTATTAATCCAATAATCGCACCATAGATAAATATTTTTATAGGATCATTAAAACCGAACATAACCAAGAACCCTGCCAATGGTGTCGCAGTACCTGTAGCATCATTTATCATACCTGATGATGCAATCACAGCACCTGCCAATGCACCTCCAATAAAATTAGCTGTGTATATTGGTACCGGGTTCGCTGATACAACATCAGCCTGAGACAAAGGTTCAATACAAACTGCAATTCTAGATTTACGATCTCCCAATTTTAATTTATTGAACATTGTGCCATTGATAAATGATGATGCAAAGGACACCATCGCTGCAATGGCCATTGGCATACCAGTTAAACCGAGTAGCGCTGTTAAAGCCATTGAACTTAACGGTGCAGTACCTACTACTGTAATGACACCACCTAAGATAATACCCATAATAATTGGATTGACCTCAGTAGAACTTTGGATAATATCACCGATTTTTAATAATGAATTATTGACTAATGGTGTAACACCTACGGCTACTAACCTCGCTAAGGGTGCAATAATTAAAATACCAACTATTAAATCAACACCATCTGGTACTTTACGTTCTGCATATTTCATTAAATAACCAATAACATAACCAGCAACAAAACCAGGTATTAAATCTAGTCCACCACATGAAGCAGCAATCGCTAATGCATAGACCGGAGATACACCAATTGCAAGTGCAACTAAACCAGCAGCTGCAACGCCACCGAGACCTCCGGCTGCATCACCAAGATCTCCCAAAAATGAAATGCCTAATAAATCTCCACCGACATATTTGTGAAATGCCTCAACCAAAAAAGTCGCAATCGCTGCATTTGCTAAGGCACCCATAGCTCTCATACCCATAGGTGCTCGATATGTAAATAGTGTAAAAAGTGCTAACACTACAATTAAAAACAATGTTCCAATCAAAATATCCATTTTTTCGAATTCCTCATTCCTATTCTAGAAGTAGTTAAATTAAGTACGGAAATAATTTTTCAACCATTTGCTAAGCAGTATAGACAAACATTTTATTAATTATTACTCCTACTATTTCACTCATATTTTATATTAACACAAATTCGTTTTATATTCCGAACAATTTTATTAATTTTTATTTAAGCTCCGCGGAACATTTTGATAAATGGTTTTAATTATTTTTAATATATTACACAATTTTATATTAATTTTCTTTCAAAAAGCCTGAATATTTGTTTTGTATATTTTATATGTTTAACTTTTACTGTACTAAAAAAACGAGTATACAAATCTAAAAAACAACTTTAGCATTTGCACACTCGTCTTTCGGAGCATTATTATATTCTTCTATATAAAACAAGAAACACCTTGTAAATTACTTATAGCTAAGCAGCATGTCAACATACGATTAGCTTAAATTTATTGATTTTTGATATCGCTGACCGGTTTGGCTGGTGTACCTAACGCTAGCACATTCGGCGGTATATCTTTAGCCACAGTACTACCAGCGCCTATTACTGAACCTTCACCAATTGTTACTCCAGGTAAGACAACGACATTGGCACCTAACCAGACATTAGACTCAATTCGAATTGGTAGTGCTTGTTCTAACCCAATATTACGTTCCTTATATTCTAAGGGATGCACTGCTGTATATAAGCCACAACTTGGCCCGATGAACACATCATCACCAATAAATATCTTGCCACCATCCATAAAATAGCAGTCATGATTAATAAAAATTCTTTCACCTAAAAAGATA
This sequence comes from Staphylococcus sp. Y174-1, assembly GCF_049897865.1. Taxonomy (NCBI): domain Bacteria; kingdom Bacillati; phylum Bacillota; class Bacilli; order Caryophanales; family Staphylococcaceae; genus Staphylococcus; species Staphylococcus sp. Y174-1. The sequence goes on from NZ_JAFCXB010000002.1 coordinate 421,145, forward strand.
TTATATCCATAATCTGTTTGGAATGGACTTAACAACTCTAATGCTTTCGGTTCATAATTTAATAATTTTGTAAGTATTGTATGACGCGATTCTTTATCACTAGGTTTGATATGATTTAATTCAAAGCACAAATCCTTAGCCTTCATTCTCTCAGCATCTAATGATTCGTCAAAATTAGCATCATACCAATCACCTGCTAACATTTTTTCTTTTTCACTCATCGTAAATGCACCTCCATATTTTTTATATTCACCCTAAATAAGTTAAAAGTTGATACATTAACGTTCCTGCATAATTTCCAATAACATAACCTAATGTGCCAATGATAAGTATAGGGCCAACCACCTTCGTCCAACCTTTGCCAATTGCTAATGCGGCAGCAGTTGTTGGCCCACCAGCAGTTGCGTTACTTGCAAGTAAAATTTCTTCTATTTTAAAGCCAAAAATTTTACCAAAGATTAAGCTTAGCCCTAGATTAAAGACAAGGATAATTATAACAAAGATAAACAATAAAGGCGCCGTTGTTATTATCGTAGCAAATGAGGCAGGTGTCCCAATAACCACAAAGAAAATATAAATTAGAAATGTACCAATTTCTGAAGCACCTGCTAAACTTTCAAAGAAGTCTCCCCAAACTGCAACTACAATTAAAGTTAAAGTGGTTAACAATAAATAAGGATCTCCCAAAAAAGAAACAATCAATGTAAGAACTACATTGTGTTGCGGCATCCATTGTTGAATGAGATCAGCACCTTTGAAACTGACTGCTACAAGCGTCACAGCACTTGCAATCGAAAAAGCAATATCTAATAATTGTATTTTTTTTGGCTCCCAATACGCTTGTTGAGATTCTGGAGTACTTTTTGATTCATAGTCACTTTTAAATTGTTTTTTAATTAAAGGCAATGAAGGTAGTGCGATTAATAGCATAAAATAAAGTGCCATGACGCTATTATCTGCTACTACAGTAGATGAAATCATTTCACTTGGTGTCTCAAGTTTGGAACTCAATGCCGCAAAGTTAACGCCTCCTCCAATGTAACTTCCAGTCATCATGGCTCCTATTTTATTTAAATATGGAATCCATTGATTTAAGATCATAAATCCTACCGTTGTACCAATCATAGTACCTATAGAGGCTACAAAAAATATCACTAATAATCTTCTACTTTCTTTCCAAATCTTCAATATATTAGAACTAAAAAGAAGTAATGGAATAGATAAGGGCACAATATAATCCCACACAGTGTCATATACTGGTGCGCTCATTGGAATCACTTTGAAATTCGATAGTAACATTGCCCCAACAAGTGCAATAATCGCACCCGAAATGGTACTCGCCCATCGATAACGTTGTTCTAAAAATAAACTCACCGTTGCCCAAACAATAATGATTGCCCATAATAACCATGTATCATCTTTAGCTACTATTGCACCTATTAGCATAAATAATCCCCCTTCGACAATCTACAATTTGTTAAATTCATTCTACCAGTTACCTCGGATTATTTTTACAATTTTCTGAAAAATGAATTGTTTATAAAGTTTTAAATTGATATTCTTACTGGTACAGGGGTTATAAACAAGGGGGATTTACATTTATGAAACAAAAAATCGGATTGATTTTAGGACCATTACTTTTTATTATCTTTTATTTTATACCTGCCATTACAGGTTTAGCAGACGCACCTAGAGCTGTGTTAGCAGTTACATTATTCGTAGCAACATGGTGGATTACAGAAGCGATTCCAATTCCTGCGACTTCATTAATTCCACTTATTCTCCTACCACTTACAGGTGGTACAGATGAAGTGATTGCAGCAAGTGCCTATGCGGATCCCATTGTTTTTATGTACATGGGCGGATTTATTATTGCGCTAGCGATTGAAAAATGGAATTTACATAAGCGGATTGCGATGACAATCATTTCCATGATGGGCACAAGCAGTAACCGCATTATATTAGGAACAATGATCGCCACTGCCTTTATATCTATGTGGATATCAAATGCTGCGACAGCACTGATGATGTTACCGATTGCCTTAGCACTTATTCAAGAAATTAAGGATGCACAATTTCTCAAACCAGCATCTGCAAGTAAGTTTAGTAAAGCGCTCTTACTTACCGTTGCTTATTCCGCTTCTATTGGTGGACTAGCTACACTCATTGGTTCAGTACCCAATGCAGTCTTTGCTGCCGTTGCATCATCAAGTCTTGATCGAAAAGTATCATTCGCGCAATGGATGATTTTCGCAGTGCCATTAACAGTTATTTTATTAGCAATTCTCTACTTTCTCTTAACAAAATGGCTATTTAAAATTGAAGACGCTGACCAAATATCCTCAGATTTTGCCAAGAAAGCTTTGCATGATTTAGGTCCGATGTCTAAAGAAGAAAAATTAACAGGCATTGTCTTTTTACTCGTTAGTTTATTATGGATTTTCGGAGGGCTTTTACCTGAAACATTGCACATCACAGATACGATTATAGCAATGTTTGGCGCTGTGTTGTTATTCCTTATTCCAGCCAAAAATGCTAAAGGCGGATTACTGGTATGGGACGATATGAATAAGTTACCCTGGGGAATATTACTACTATTTGGTGGCGGTTTGTCTTTAGCTGCAGCATTTGAAGATTCAGGGTTAACAAAATGGTTTGGTGGTATGTTAGGTATTGTGAAGCCACTGCCATTCATACTCATTGTAATTGTATTAACAACGGCCATCTTATTCCTAACAGAAGTGATGTCAAATACTGCCGTTTCAAATATGTTAATGCCTATCAGTATTGGATTTGCAGCAGCTATCAGCCAAGATCCCTTTATCATTATGGGTATCGTTGCCTTATCTTCTACTTGTGCATTTATGTTGCCTATATCCACGCCACCGAATGCAGCCGTATTTAGTTCGGATGAGTTAGAAATGAAAGATATGGTCAAGGCTGGCTTTGTACTTGATATTTTTGCAATTATTGTTATTTCACTCTTTGCGTATTTCTGGCTACCTATCGCATTCGGTTTATAGCTGGATGCTTCACAATAAACGATCGATACGTGCTATACTGCTAAGGTATGACACAACATCTATACTAAGGACGCATGTTAAATTGAGCGAAACAGTATAAACTAGGTATATAAACTTATAAAAGGAGTCAATAATTATGAAATTTTTAATTAAGGGAGCAATTGCCGTGGTCATTATACTTGGTGTCGTGAAGACTTTTGAAGATCATGATGTAACTGCCGAGGCAACAAATTACTATAACCAAGTTAAAAACGGTGAAATACTACAAAGCATTGAAAACCTAAATTTTGACGGTATAAAAAATTTGGATTTCGAAAAGTTGATTCCTTCTGATTTCTTTTAAAGTTTATAACCTCATCAAGACATGACACATAAGTATTTAACATATGCTATACGTTATCTTGAGGTAACGCTATGCATATACAAATTGGATTTACTGTATCGGAATAACGCAATTGCAACAAATAGATTTTCTAAGACAACCTTCAGACTGAAGCAACGGACCGCTTATTTAAAAGCGCCGTTGCTTTTTTGTCGTGAATTTTATTTTCCCTATAGATTATAGTGAAATATTATAAATAATTATTTATAATATAATTAAATTATAAAAGGGAGGTTTTCTTATGAAGAAATTCATTGTAAGTTCATTGTTGCTTGCCTCATTTTCCTTAAGCACTAGCCCTATACTCAAAGCCGCTACTGTTTATACTCAAGGTGGCGTTTGGAATTAAAGTATAGGTAGTATTGTCGTTATTAGAAAGTACTCATTTCATTAAAATAAAGGAGCTATCATCATGAAAAAAACCTTACTCATTATCGTTATCCTTTTTGTACTATTGACAGTTGCCTTCTTCTCATTTGATAAATTTGACAGATTTAACCCATTATTAAAAAAAAGAAACCTCTTATGCCATCGTTAAATTAAACACGCAATACTATCAAGATGTATCCATTTATTCTAAACAAGGAGAAAAACGCAGTTATAAAGTGTCATTTAATAGGTATAACCCTTCTCAACAATATGTAAAACTAAAACATAAAGGTACATACGTTGAACATATAGAATATATCAGCAAACAATCTTTCCCATCATTAAAATGATTAAAAATAATATTTCCAATAAAATATTTAACTTTAACAAAAGGTACTTCTCCCCAGTTTTATCAATTAAATATAAGTTTCCAATAACATTAAGCAATCAAAATGAGTCAGAAATCAGATTTTCTAATATATATTTTTTAGTCCCATCCTGCGAACGATGACTAGAAAATGAAAAAGAGTCTGAAACATTTATGTTTGTCCCAGACTCATTGTCTTATTTTTTCCATTTCTATATTTATGAAGTAATATAATCTCCACCATTAACATGAATAACTTGCCCAGTGATATACGAACTATCCGCATAGGAAGCTAAAAATACATAAGAAGGCGCAAGTTCTGCTGGCTGCCCTCTTCTTTCCATTGGTGTTTCCCCACCTTGATTTTCCACTTTATCTTCAGAAAATGTAGCTGGTATCAGTGGTGTATAAATAGGACCTGGTGCCACAGCATTGACTCGAATGCCTTTGCTCATTAAAGTTGTCGCTAGTGAACGCGTAAATGCAACAATTGCACCTTTAGTAGCTGAATAATCAATTAGGTGTGCAGATCCTCTATAAGCTGTAACACTCGTCGTGTTAATGATTGCGTCACCTTCTTTTAAATGTGGTACCGCTGCTTGAGATAAAAACATCATTCCAAATATATTTGTTTCAAAAGTTTCTTTGATTTGTTCAGGTGTGATATCTTCGAAATGATCTTGTGGAAATTGAACGCCACCGTTGTTTACTAGAATATTCAATTCTCCGAAATCAGCAATGACCTTTTCAATTAATTTTTGTGAATCTTCGACTTTTTTTAAATCATGGGCGTATGCTTTTGCAGTAACGCCTAAAGATGATATTTGTTCAACGACCGCTTCAGCATCTTCATATTCATCATAGTAACCAATCGCTACATTAGCACCCTCTTTTGCATAAAGCACTGCGATAGCACGTCCTATACCAGAGTCACCACCCGTTATTAATGCAACTTTACCTTTTAACTTGCCTCCACTGTGATAACTTTCCATTTCCGTGATTGGTTGTGGGTTCATATCTTTTTGTATACCTGGTTGTCTATCTTGTGTGTATCCTTTTATTTGCTTATGAAATTCTAATAAATTCATTAACTATACACCTCTCTGTTATAATCTCTATCCATTGATAGATACCACCTTATTCGTATGACAAACATGAATGGCACAACATAAATTCTAGACATACTATGTGCATTATCCAAAAACACTGTAACGATATACGCTACAGTGTTCTAAATAAAACCAATGTTATTATATTTAAATTGAATGTCTGACGATACGGCTTGAATGCACAAAAGCCATTACTGCAAAAATACCATAGACAATTGAATAGGCAATCATGACGATATAAATCGGAGTCATCGTTGAACCACCCATAAGAAACATAAAGGCTTTTGCTGCAAAGTAAGCATGTAATAATGAAACAATGAGTGGTAGACCAAAGTTGAATATCACTTTAAGTCCAAGCCCTTTCAGCATATCTTGATGTGTATAACCAATCTTACGTAGAATACGGAAGTTAGGAATTTCATCTTCGGTTTCATCCATTTGTTTGATATAAATGATACATCCTGCCGCCACTAAAAACGCTAATCCTAAAAATGCAGTAACAAATAGTAGAATTCCTACAGAATCATTCATATCTTGTCGCTGTGTTTTTTGAGATTGTATGTCTGGATTAATGGATTTAGCGATTTTATTTGCCGCTTTCCAATCACTTTGTTTTTCCAAATTATATCCATATTGATGTTTGGTTTCTACAGCACTTTGTTTCAATTGATTATATTTATCTTCACTAACAATAAGTACCGGTCCAGCATAGCTCACTTCACTACTGAAATGGACATTTTCATTACTGTCTATAACCTTAATTGATTGATCCGGTTTACTTTTCAGTTTAATAATACCTTGATCATTATGTTGTGCAAATCCACCTGCAGCTGCTAAATTAGTTATCTTAGCTTTGTTTCCAGTAATGTCTTTATCTTTAAAATATTGATTACTCGTAATAAACATTTCAGTTGGCATCATATTGCCAGTGCCTCCACTTTCCTTGAAAAAGCTATCCTTCGTCACTTTCACTCTCTCTAATTCTTTATATTGTTCATCGTAACCAATATGCGCCTTATCTAATTTATTTTCGAACGCTTCTGCTTGTTTTTGTTCTGTGAAATTAAAATCTTGTGGAGAACTCAACTTCACATTGTCATCAATCGTTGCTTTGCTAATTGCACCAAAGCATAATACTGTCACTGTCACTGCAGATATTGTAGCAATAATTGTTAAAGATAACGCATTCTTTTTCATTCTATGCATAATTGAAGAAGTAAATACAACATCTGTAATGGACACTTTACCATGTTTAGCATTTTTGATTGTTTTAAAAATAACTGATACTGAACTTCTGAAGAATAGATATGCGCCTACAACTGTTAAGAACAGAATGATAAATGGTGTGAACATCATACCACTTGCAAATTTACCAAACATTTCTGTAGACATATAGTAACCAAAGATAATCATAGCGATACCCAAAATACCAGATATGAGTTCAGCAATTGAAATATTATTTTTAGTTGCTTCTGATTTTGAACTATCGTTCATCATTGATAAAATACTGCGTTTTCGTAAAAAGATAAAACTTTGTATCATAATTAAACACATTGCTACAATAACGAGTAATACAGTTTGTGTAACTGCTGGAAATTGGAATGTTAATGATACGCTTGTACTAATATCCAATATTTTAAGTACAATCATCAGTAGAATTTTCGATCCAAAAACACCTACGATAATACCGATTACACTTGTCACTAAGAACATAGCGATTTGTTCAATCAAAATCATGCGTAAAATATTAGATCTCGTAAGCCCAATGAGTTGGTATAATGCAAATTCACGTGTACGTCTTTTAACAAATAACTGATTTGCGTACATTAAAAAGACGATAATAATAACGAATAAAAAATATGAACCAACGACAGAGCCCTTTTTAATGATGCCTATAGAATTCGCGTTATTGATACTATCTGTATATTTTAATGTAACAAAGCTAAAATATAATACAATACTCACAATGAGCGAAAATATATACATCGCATAGTGACGTAAATTTTGTCTTAAATTTTTAAGAACAATTTGATTAAAGCTCATGTGCCACACCACCTAAGGCTGTTTGCATATGAATGATATTTTTATAAAATGCTTGATTCGTATCTTCACCTTGGTAGACTTCTGAATGAATATTGCCATCTTTCAGCATGATTACTCTATTTGAGTAACTCGCTGCAACAGGGTCATGTGTCACCATAACGATTGTCGCATTCATGTTTTTATTAAGATCTTCAAGTCTATGCAATAAGTCTTGCGCATTTTTAGAGTCTAACGCCCCTGTAGGTTCATCCGCGAAGATAATTGCTGGTTTATGAACTGATGCACGCGCTGCAGCAGTACGTTGTTGTTGACCACCAGAAATTTCATTAGGATATTTATCTCCAAGTTCTTGAATACCTAATGCTTCTGTCACTTCTTTATAATTTTTTTTTTTTTCTTCTTTTGACATTTTTTGAATTGATAGAGGCAACATAATATTTTCTTTAACTGTCAGTGTATTTAAGACACTATAATTTTGGAAAATAAAACCGACTTCTTTTTTTCTAAAGTCTGCCAATGCTTTATTACTCATTTCATTCAATTTGTGACCATTGATTTCAACTGTTCCACTGGTAATATAATCAATAGAACTCAATACATTTAACAAAGTTGTCTTTCCTGATCCAGACGGTCCCATAATAGAAACAAATTCACCTTTTTCTATTGAGAATTCAATCCCTTTTAATACTTCTTGTTGACGATGTCTGTTTCCGTAACTTTTCGTTAGTCCTTCTACTTTTAATATAGACAAGTCGCTCACTCCTTAATTACTGTATAGTCATAGCTTAACGAATCTCAATTCTTTTTTCGTTTGTTTCAACTAACAAATATTTCCATTTAAATGACAAACCTGTCACATATGTAAAAAGTATTTTATTCAAATCTTAAAATGCTCAATTATATCTTATGATATAATAGCTAAGTTCAATTTTAAATAAGGAGTACAAGAGATGTTAAATAAATTAAAAAGTGAATGGCTAACTGCACCAGGCACCAATGTTTTAGCTGGTATTGTTGTTGCATTAGCGCTCATTCCGGAGGCCATTTCGTTCTCAATTATTGCTGGTGTGGATCCCATGGTCGGTTTATATTCTTCATTTATTATAGCAGTGGTCATTTCCTTTGTAGGGGGCAGACCAGCTATGATATCTGCTGCTACCGGTTCCGTCGCATTAGTAATTGTTCCTTTAGTCAAAGATCATGGCGTCCAATATTTGCTTGCTGCGACAATATTAATGGGTATCATACAAATCATTTTCGGTATTTTAAAAATAGGAAGATTAATGAAATTCATTCCAAATTCTGTCATGATTGGATTCGTTAATGCACTAGCTATTATGATTTTCATGACCCAAATCAAACATATCTTTGGTATTTCTATCCCAACTTATTTATTTGTTATCTCTACCCTACTTATTATTTACTTGCTACCACGCGTATTTAATAAAGTACCCGCACCACTTGTTGCAATTATACTACTAACCATAACGTATTTAATTACCGGTGCAAAAGTTGAGACTGTGGGTGATTTAGGTGCAATTAATCGTTCATTGCCACAATTCTTTATTCCGGATGTACCATTCAACTTACAGACATTACAAATCATTTTTCCGTACTCATTATCTATGGCGATTGTCGGTCTGGTAGAAAGTTTATTGACTGCTAGAATTGTGGATCAAGCAACAGATACATATAGTAGTAAAAATCAAGAATCACGTGGTCAAGGTATTGCTAATGTAGTAACTGGTTTCTTTGGCGCAATGGGTGGTTGCGCGATGATTGGTCAATCTGTCATTAATGTTCGATCAGGTGCAACGACAAGATTATCTACTTTTACTGCCGGTATATTTTTAATCATTTTGATTATCATCTTTGGCGACTGGGTTGTTCAAATTCCAATGCCTATTCTCGCTGCAATTATGGTTATGGTTTCAATTGGTACATTTGATTGGAGATCTTTTAAATTTATTAAAAAAGCACCTCGCACTGATGCATTTGTCATGATTTTAACAGTTGCGATTGTGCTAATCTCCAATAACCTAGCTCTAGGTGTTATCGTCGGTGTCGTTGTGAGTGCACTTTGTTTTGCAACAAAGATTTCAAACGTGGTTGTTACCTACGAAGAAGAGGACGACACCATTCATTATTATATTACTGGACAAATTTTCTTCGTATCTATTGATTCATTAATGAACCAACTTGATTTAGAATTAAGACATAAAACAATTTACTTAAATTTTAAAGATGCACATTTATGGGATGATTCTGCAGTAAATGCCATAGATACTTTAATAGATAATTATTATAAAAAAGACAATACAATTTACGTTCAGTATCTAAATAAAGATAGCCGTAAAATTGTAAATGAATTAAGTAAAGTGAATCAACAACATCTTTTATAAATATTTTCCAAGACTGAAGCATGATATACCTTAATTGGCATACGATGCTTCAGTCTTTTTTTAAACATTGTGTTTGACTTGTATACCTACTAGGGGTATATTATAAATATAAAACAAATGACTTAATCGTATGTATCCAGACATTTTATTTTAACTATAAGGAGGTCACAGCATATGACTGAACAGAAAAAGACGACCATTGGCATTACTGGAATGACATGTGCTGCCTGTGCCAATCGCATTGAGAAAAACTTAAATAAATTAGATGATGTAGAAGCAAATGTGAATGTTACAACTGAAAAAGCTACAATATCTTACAACCCAGAATCAACATCCGCAGATGATTTAACAAAAACCATAGAAAAAACAGGTTATGGTGTGTTAAATGAAACAGCTGAGTTAGATGTTATTGGCATGACGTGTGCAGCATGTTCTAACCGAATTGAAAAAGTATTGAATCGTACAGATGGTGTAGATCAAGCAACAGTCAATTTAACAACTGAAAATGCTACGATTTCCTATAATCCTAGTACAACGTCTGTTGATGCATTAATTAAAAAAATACAAAAAATAGGTTACGATGCACAACCCAAAAAAGAGGTTGCCGAAAAAAGTTCTCAAAAAGAATTAGAATTAAGAAGCAAATTAATTAAATTAATCATTTCTGCAGTGTTGGCCGCGCCACTCTTGCTAACAATGCTTGTACATCTTTTCAGTATACAAATTCCATCTATTTTTATGAATCCTTGGTTCCAATTTATATTGGCAACACCGGTTCAATTTATTATCGGATGGCAATTTTATGTTGGAGCTTACAAAAACTTAAGAAATGGCTCAGCAAATATGGACGTACTCGTTGCACTAGGTACAAGTGCCGCCTATTTCTACAGTTTATACGAAATGGTCAAATGGCTATTCAATGCTAATGTGATGCCTCATTTATATTTCGAAACAAGTGCCGTATTAATTACACTTATTCTATTTGGTAAATATTTAGAAACTCGTGCAAAAACACAAACGACAAATGCATTAAGTGAACTATTGAATCTTCAAGCCAAAGAAGCGCGTGTTTTGCGGGACAATAAAGAACAGATGATACCGCTAAACGATGTGGTTGAAGGCGATTATTTAATTGTTAAACCTGGTGAAAAAATACCTGTAGATGGTAAAATCCTTAAAGGAAAAACGTCTATTGATGAATCGATGCTAACTGGTGAATCCATGCCAGTTGAAAAAGTGCAAGATGATAACGTTATCGGTTCAACTATGAATAAAAATGGTTCTATCACTGTTAAAGCTACGAAGGTAGGAAAAGATACTGCCCTCGCGTCTATTATTAAAGTTGTTGAAGAAGCACAAGGTTCGAAAGCACCGATACAACGTCTAGCCGATGTTATTTCAGGTTACTTTGTACCTATCGTCGTTGGTATCGCAGTACTCACTTTTATTATATGGATTGCATTCGTTCAACAAGGTCAATTTGAACCCGCATTAGTTGCCGCAATTGCAGTACTCGTCATTGCGTGTCCTTGTGCACTTGGCTTAGCAACACCTACATCAATCATGGTAGGAACTGGAAAAGCTGCAGAAAACGGTATTTTATTTAAAGGTGGCGAACACATTGAACGTACCCATCAAATCGATACCGTCGTACTTGATAAAACAGGTACGATAACGAATGGGAAACCAGTAGTCACTGACTTTGATGGCGATGAAGAAGCTTTGCAATTATTAGCTAGCGCAGAAAAAGGTTCAGAGCATCCTTTAGCAGATGCCATTGTTAATTATGCCCAAACGATGAATATTAAACTATTAGATACAACTGATTTCGAAGCGGTACCTGGGCGCGGTATTAAAGCAAATATATCTGGCAAAAATTTAATTGTTGGTAACCGTCAATTTATGAACGACGAAAATGTCGATATAAAAGATTCAGAAGACACTATGACTCAATTTGAAAAATCTGGTAAAACAGCTATGTTAATTGCAATCAATCAAGAATATAGAGGGATGGTTGCCGTTGCAGATACAGTCAAAGACTCAACTGCTGCTGCAATTAAACAATTACATGATCTCAATATTAAAGTCGTCATGTTAACCGGTGACAATGAACGTACAGCACAAGCTATTGCCAATGAAGTTGGTATCGATACAATCATTGCCCAAGTATTACCAGAAGAAAAAGCAGCAAAAATCAAATCACTCCAAACCCAAGATAAAACCATTGCGATGGTGGGTGACGGCGTTAACGATGCACCAGCACTCGTACAAGCCGATATTGGTATTGCTATTGGTACTGGCACAGAAGTCGCTATTGAAGCCGCAGATGTTACAATTCTAGGCGGTGACTTATTATTAATACCTAAAGCCATTAAGGCAAGTAAAGCAACCATACGCAATATTCGCCAAAACTTATTCTGGGCATTTGGTTATAATGTTGCAGGTATACCTATCGCCGCACTTGGTTTGCTCGCACCATGGATTGCTGGCGCAGCCATGGCTCTAAGTTCTGTTAGTGTAGTAACAAATGCGTTAAGATTAAAACGTATGAAATTATAAATGATATATAGTACAATCATACGACTTTATGAGGAGGTGATTTATATGGCTACAGAAACAATTCAAGTAGAAGGCATGAGCTGTGATCATTGCAAACATGCTGTAGAAACTGCATTAACTGAGCTTGATGGTGTATCAACAGCTGACGTTAGTCTAGAAGCCGGTAATGTTAAAGTAGATTTTGACGTTGACAAAGTTACAATGCCTCAAATGAAAGACGCAATAGAAGACCAAGGTTACGATGTTAAATAAATATAAAAGAAGGGACGCTTAGTCATTTAAGCGCCCCTTCTTTTATGTATTTAATTTACTCTTAAACGTGTGTCACCTGTTTTTATGACTTCCATCGTTGCATCTAATGCATCAACAATCAAATTTTCGACAGCAGCATCTGTATAAAATGCAATGTGTGGTGAAACAATGACATCTGGTCGTTCAATCAATTGCTTTAACATATCATCATTAAATGCTGTATGACGTTGATCACTAGGGAACAAGCCTTTTTCACCTTCATACGTATCTAATGCTGCACCTTTTATCAAACCTCGATCTAAAGCATCGATTAATGCGCTTGTTTTCACAATTGTACCTCGAGCACAATTAATAAATACAGAACCTGGTTTAAATTCATTGAATAAAGTTTCATCAAACAAATAATCATTTTCCTTACTAGCTGGAATATGTACTGTTACGATATCTGCATTTTGGATTGCTTCATTGATGGTACTTGCATAAGTTAAAAAGCTTCTATAATCATCATTAGGTGCAATGTCATAAGCCGTTACTTCAGCGTCAAATCCTTGCGCAAATATCTTAGCAACAATTGAACCAATGCGACCTGTTCCAATGACAGCAACTTTCAAGTCTCTAATAGAACGTGATAATATATCCGGTTGCCACCTAAAATCATATTCAGCAGTTTTTTGTTGAATGTCATTATAATTACGAACTAGATTGAGTGCTTGTGACACAGTATATTCCGCAATTGAATGTGGTGAATAAGAAGGTACATTACTAATAATCAAATTATATTTTTCCGCCAATTCAAAATCATAAATATCAAAGCCAGCACTACGTTGAGCAATTTGTTTAATCCCAAAATCATGTAATTGCTTATAAATGGTTTCGTCCAATGGTATTTGTTGCGAAATAGACACACCATCAAATCCTTTTACACGTGAGACAGTTTCACATGTTAATAAATCTTCATCTAAATCGACTTCTACTTTATGCTTATTAGACCAAGCTTCAATGAAAGCTTTATCCTCATTTCTAACGCCAAAAAGTTTTATACGCGTCATGTTAGCATCCCCTTTAAAATTAATGTTATTCATACAGATGTCTCAGAGATTGGATTCTCTCGGCAGCTACTTTCAATTGCTCATCATCAAGCGCTAATGATATACGCACATAGTTTTTACCATGTTCACCAAACGGAATACCCGGTGCAACAAGTATGGATTGCTCTTGTAATAAATAGTCAACAAATGATTCCCCGTCAAAATTTGGCGGCGTTTTTAGCCACAAGAATATACCACCTTTCATCGGTTCAAATGGAATATTTTCTTCCTTTAACTTCGCTTCAAAAGTATCCCTACGTTGTTTGAAAATATTACTTTGTTCGTCCAAGAAATCATCATAGTGATTCAATGCATAGGTCGCTGCATCTTGTAACGCACCAAACATACCCGCATGCGTGTGTGTGTGATATTTTTTCAACGCTTGAATGATATCTTTATTGCCTACTGCAAATCCAACTCTAAAACCGGACATATTATATCCTTTAGATAATGAAAATACTTCAATCGCTAAATCTTTTGCACCTTCTGTTTGTAAAATACTCGGATTTTTATGATCAAACCCAAATGCACTGTACGCAAAATCATGAACTATTTTAGTCTTTGTACCTTTAAATTGCGCTACAGCCTCATCAAATACAGCTTGTGTAGCTACTGATCCAGTAGGATTATTTGGATACGTTAAATAGACTAATCGCGTATTTTTCAATATATCCCTATCCACTTTATCCCATTGAGGCAAGTAATATGGTGGTTCTAATACGAGCGGTTGTGGATGTGCATCAGCTAATAAGACACCCGCCTTATAATCTGTATAACCTGGATCTGGTAGTAGTACATTTTCACCAGGATTAACAATACAAGATGGTAAAGCTACCAAACCATTTTTAGTTCCGTACAAAATACAGACTTCATCGTCTTTATCTAACACGACATCATATTGCCTTTGATAAAAATCTACAATCGCTTGTTTAAAAGTCTCTTTACCATGAAATGCTACATACTTTTGATTATTTGGCTCTCGCAATGCATCTGTAAAACAATCAATAATCCCTGTTGGTGTTTCTCCATCTGGTATACCTACCGCCATATTAATTAAAGGTAACGGCCCATGTTCAACAGGCTGCCCCATCGTTTTTGCAAAATAACTATCTGGTACTTGTGCTAATCTATCCGAAATCACCATCAAAGTCCTCCTAAAAAAAACTATATACCTACGAAAGTGGCATATAGTTTACATGTCACCTATCTTTCAAGTAGTGTTACTTGTTGGACGAAGCACAGTACTTCTTTACAAAGTCTGTTGCTGAAGCTTCACAGGGCCAATTCCCTCAACTTCTCTGGATAAGTTTTGCTTTTAAATTACTATTAATTTTATCAGAATATTCAAACATGTCAATGCAAAAAAAGGGAGTAGGACAGAAATCAAATTTTCTAATAGAGATTTCGTAGTCCTACCCCGGCAAGGATGACTAGGATTGAAAAAAGCTTGATATAAGTGTATTTTCAATCCAGTCATCTACTGCCTAATTGAAAAAGAACCTAAGACATTAATTTATGTCTCAGGCTCTTATATTTATACCACCAAACCGCGTGTTCAGTGCTATAAATCCTACCACCAACCGTGTGAAGCACGGAAAGATAACGCTGCGTCTACTGAACCATAACGCTGTTTAGCGTAGTTTAACATACCTTTAGTTTGATCAGCTACTGAACCAGTACCCCATGATTCTTTAGTTTGACCTAAACCTCTGTATCCAGCTGAGTTAACAGCGTTTGGATTACCACTTGATTCAGGTAAAACGATTGAATTCCACATAGCTTCTGAACCACCAGCAGCTAAGAATTGAGCTTTAACTGATCCACCAGTTGAAGCAGCTGAAGTTTGAGCAGCTTTATAAGTTTTTACTGCAGCACTTGTTTGTGCAGTTTGAACGTTTGTGTTAGATGAAGCTTTAGGCGCTTCAACAGCTGCTACTTCAGTGTTGCTTGATTGTTGTTGTGTACGAACTTCGTTAGCTGAAGTTTCGTTAGTGTGTGTAGTTGCTTGAGCAGTTACATCTTGGATAGTGTTAGAAGATGCACTTTGAGCACCTGCAGTTGTATAATTCCATGACCAAGTTTGGCCATCAGAAGTGAAAGTATATTCGTTTCCACCTAATACGAAATCATAGTTATACGCACCAGCGTGTAATGGTTTTTCATTTAATTGCTCTGGGTTGTTTTGAGCTAAGTCAGCTAAATGCGCTTGGTCGATATTTTCTTCTGATGCATGCGCTTGATTGTGATCAGCTGTTGCTGCATATCCTGTTACACCTAATGCTACTGCTAATGATGATGCTAAAATTGTTTTCTTCATAATAAAAAAAATCCTCCAATTAATTTCTTTTTAAATTAAATTATATTTTCGTTAAATTATTTATCGTATGTGCTGAAATCTTTTAAATTTAATGTCTTATCTTTTTGCCACAAATAATATACCATAAATTTCGTTCAGTTATATTACACTTCCTTAACAAAACGTTACAAATCAAATTCCACTTTGTAACATTAGGACATATTTGTTTTATTTTGTAATGCTAAATAACTATTGATAGATAAAAGGATATTATATGAGTATATGATATAAAGCGATTAAATAAATTTACATTTAAGAAAATCATATATTCTGAAATATTACAAATCACACTTTTGTTACATAACTGTAAAATAACAAAAAGACAAAAAAATTATATTTTGGAGTAAAACTTGCAAATTTTTTTGTTTAAATTAAAAAAAGACCACTGATGTGTGGCCTTTTTTAATAATTTTATATTTTTTTATGTAACGACAACCTTATGCTTTATTACAAAACATGACACACATTTTAAGCAAATTGTGTAACCTTACGCTAAGAACTTGAAGATTTCTCTATCATATATTTTCAATATCTTCATATATAACGTATTAATTAAATACCCCATAACAAATGGTACGACAAAAAATGCAATAAACACAAAAACTAAATTCAATATTATTGAATGTTCCATAAATCTAAAAGCACTGATCGGTCCAACTAGTCCGATAATACCAAAACCAGCTGATTCCTTTGTACCTCCAATACCAATTAACCCACCAACTAAACCTGTAATAAGCGCATTGGTAAAAATAGGTAACAATATAATAGGATGTCTGACCATATTCGGAATCATCATTTTGACGCCACCTAAGAATATCGTAAGTGGTACACCCGCTCTATTTATTTTAAGTGTGCCTGCTACTAATGCACCTTCACACGCAACAATACCTAGTGAAGCTGAACCTGCAGCTAAGCCACTGATACCAATAGCTAAAGCAGTCGCAACTGTGGAAATTGGTGAAATAATAATAAAGCTAAACACTAATGCAATGAGCATTGACATAAGGACTGGCTGCAACTCAGTAAAAGAATTTACTAAGTTCCCAATACCTGTTGTAATCATTTGGATATATGGCAAGGTAAATACACCAATTACACTTGCGATGACCCCCACAATGGTAGGTAAAATAATTAATGTCAGACTGCCAAATTTTTCTCCTACTAATAATATTAAAAATACTGCAATCGCTGCAGTAAGCATTGTATTAATTAAATCTCCAACTCCAACTAATAACCACACGCCATCTTTGAATTGTGCTGCGCCGCTTCCTACAAATGCAGAGCTAGCTACGACTGCAGTTGCTAATGGGCTTAGTTTGAAACGCATGGCAATTAAAGCACCTACTAATAAAGGAACTGTAAATTGAATACTTTCCACAACTTGCAATAAAGTTGTAAATACTGAAGATTTTGGTGCAAAAAGTTTAAATAATTCTCCCAAGATCGCATTAGGAATTAAACCTGCAACAATAGCAATTGCTACACCTGACAGAACATTATATAGAAATTGTTTTGGACTTACTTTAATCATAGAAGTTCCCCCTAAGCTGAAATAGAATACTACTATATCATATCTTCTTAATTTTCAGAATATTCATTTTATATTATTTTTCACTTTTACTAAATTCATCACAGGGGTGATTTCATTTAGTAGCAAACACAAAACATTGGAGGAACTCGACTTTCTAAAAATCGCATCTTATATCAAATCAATTTTAACGATATTCTAAAATGAGATATATCAAAATAACGAGTCTAGGACATAAATAGTGGTCCTAAACTCGCTTACATTTAGGCATTAGCAGATAGTTGAATTGAAAATATGAAGTCTCACTTATTTAAAGAAAGTATTTTTTTCCATATTTATGGAAACGAGTCGTTCTGATGCATAAGCTTTAACTCAGGTAAACCATTATCTTAATCATCCTTGCCTTAATTGCATCGGTAGAACTAAGAAATCTCTATTAGAAATTTTGATTTCTGTTCTACTCACACTTTTTATATCGTCATTTTCATTTATCCATTAATTCTGTTGTTAACACTAACCCCTGTGTATCCGTTTCAAAAAATTCTAGCTTTTGTAATGAATTATTTTCAGGTAAGTGTTTATTAAATTGATGCCAAATCCAAATCGCAATATTTTCTGCTGTTGTATTCATCTCTGGCAATGTTTCATTCACAAGTTGACCATCAATATAAGGCGCTATTTCTCTTTCATACAGTTTATCTACTTCATTAAAATCCATAGCTAGACCATATGCATCAATGCTAGATAATATTTCTATGTTGAACTTATATGTTTGGTTTTCTAAATCTTTATGCACAGTTTGAGTAAAATAAATTCTATTATCACATGTAAATTCATAATAATTTTTTATTAACACTTCACCCTCTTTATATCGAAAATGGTCAGGTGGTTGAATATGATCAAATTTAGACATTATCATCACTCCTATTTCCCTTTTTATTTATATACCCATTCCTGTTCCTTCTATAATATAACTATGTTTTCAAATTTCATTTAACGGTAATAATATGATTGATACTAAATGATTTTCAGGGAGGCAGTAGCATGACAATTCAAATACAACGCATTTATGAAAATAATCAGAGCGAAGGTACGCGTATACTTGTAGATCGTGTTTGGCCTAGAGGCATATCAAAAGAAGACGCAAATTTAGATTTTTGGTTAAAAGAGCTAGCGCCAACTACCGAATTAAGAAAATGGTTCAATCACGATCCCAAATTATATGCTGCTTTCAAAGAAAAATATGCCAAAGAATTACGTGACAATGAATCACAAAAAGAAGCCTTTGAAAAATTAAAATCTATCATTTCTAATACTAAGCATGATGTCATATTATTATTTGCAGCAAAAGATGAACAGCACAATCAAGCAGTTGTGCTTCAAGACTTATTAAATTAAGAGGTAATTTATGAATACATGGCAAATTTCCGTTCAAGATGCATGCGTACAAACGCTAATTAAACAAGATGCCACACTTGCGCATTTAATTAACCAGATAGGAGATTTACAGATCCAGACGCGCCCAGACCCGTTAAAATCCCTTATCCGGTCTATCATTGGACAGCAAATTACAGTAGCTGTAGCGCAGTCTATTTTCCAAAAATTATCCATCGCCATTGACGATCACTGGACGGTAAATCAATTATCACAACTAAGAGAATCCGAAATGAAAGCGTTAGGTTTATCTCAATCAAAAATAAACTATATCCAAAATGTACTATTTGCAGTGCGCAATGGACAATTGAATTTTGAACAACTCTACAAAATGGACGACAATAGTGTTATTAACGCACTGACTCAAATTAAAGGGATTGGTAGATGGACTGCCGAAGTTTTTCTTCTATTTACATTACAGCGCAAAAATATATTACCTATATACGATGTTGGATTGCAACGTGCTGCTCAATGGTTATATCAAACAACCAAAGCCGAAAGAAAGAAACAACTCACTATCTGTAAGGAACAATGGCAGGGTTGTGCTTCAATTGGTGCATTCTATTTATGGGAAGCAATTCATCAAGATTTATTACAATACGATTCTATCTATGATATACCAAAAGACCATAAAAATTAGGGCGAGGCAATGAAATCAAACATTATCATTTGAATTCATCGTCTCGCCCTATTCACGTTATCTCAAAAGCTATTATTTTTTCATAAACCCCATTTTTCATTACTTCTTGTGTTGTTTGGTATTAATAGTATGAAAAACTCTAACTTCTAGAATCTCTTTTATTTAATATAGCGATTTACTCTACTTCAAATAAACTTTCTTCTCCATTTGGCAAATCTTCAACATAATCTTTAGGGTCTATCGCATAATCGTTACCAACGCCACCTTCCATACGTTGAAAATGCAAGTGTGCGCCAGTCGTTTGTTCACCGGTATTACCTGACAGTGCAATCGTATCACCTGCTTTAACGTCATCTCCTACTTCTACTTTAAATTCATTAAGATGCATATACCACTGATGATATTCACCATTTGACTCTGCTATCTGAATTACTTTACCACCTAAATCATCATCGAATGTTCGCGTCACTTTGCCATCAGCAGCCGCTTTGATTGGCGTATCTTCAGGCAAATGATAATCGATGCCGTAGTGTTTACCATCAAATTCACTAAATTTATATTCCCCAAAATTTTCTGTTTCCCTACTGCCATCGAAAAACTTACTAAAAGAACCTTCACTTTCACCTTGGTCTGCGTCCTGATTTTGTGTAGTAAATGTTTCATTCATATTTTCTTTTATATCATTTATATTCAGTATTAACCACGTTAGTGGAACAATAATAAGTATTAGTAAGACAATCCACTTCATTATATTTTTCACTATTTGATTCACCTTTTAATCATTTTAAGTATTGGCTTTTCAGTATACTTTTTATAGTGATAAATCTCTAATAATTCGCTTGAATTAGCGCTCATACTTTAGTTGTAGCAAAAAGGAGCAGCACTATGAAATCTTTATAGTAAAATCAGATTTCTGTACCACTCCCGCTTATAAATGTCTGCTTGTTAATGTGTATGCTTCTCATAACTTGCTAACATATTTTCCATTAATGTCCATACACTCGCTACATCGACCGCTGTAGCAAAATAGGCATTTTTCTCTTTATTCATAATATCATTTAAATCTACTGACATCGTGCCATATGTCAATGGACTCTGGTGCTCTATATCGATATGTGTATGTTGCATTGTAAATAAATCAGGTTGCATCAAATAAAGTACCGTACAAGCATCATGTATTGGACCACCATCCATGTCAAAGTGCGTTTTATACGTAGATTTGAAAAATTCTAGAAGTTCTACAACAAAGTTTGCAATTGGATTCTTAATCTGTTTAAATCTATCGATAACATGATCTGTGGCTAATACTTGATGCGTCACATCTAAACCAAACACATTGATACACACACCACATTCAAAGACGCGCTTAGCCGCTTCTGCATCAACCCAAATATTAAATTCTGCAGTAGGAGTCCAGTTCCCGAAGGTGCCACCGCCCATAATTGTAATAGATTCAATATGTTGTGTGATATTTGGTTCCTTAATCAGCGCCGTAGCAATGTTGGTTAATGGACCCGTTGCAACAAGCGTGACTGGTTCCTTACTTTGCTTCAATGTTTCGATAATAACATCGACTGCTTGTTTTTGCGTTGGTTTTAGTGCTGGGACTTCAGGCAGTTTCGGACCATCTAACCCACTATCGCCGTGTATTTGTGAAGCAAAGGATGCTGGCTTAATAAGTGGACGCGTAGCACCAACAGAGACACTAATATCATCTCTTCCCATCACTTCTAATACATTTAAAGCGTTTTTGGTATTTTTTTCTACCGATTGATTCCCTGCTACCGTTGTCACAGCTAATATATCTAATGGACTGTTTTGTGCTCCTGCTAAAATTAATGCGATTGCATCATCATGACCCGGGTCACAATCCATAATTATTTTTTTACTCATTTTAATCACTCCAATATAAAAATTCACAACCTATGCGTATTCATGTTAAAAGCACGCATTACTCAGCTGTATGCTTTTTGTATTGTCTATACATTAAAGCAAGTACAATCAACCATAAAGGTGCTAAAATAACCCCAATACGTGTTTCTGGGTTAACAAATAATACCCCGAAAATAAATACGAAAAATGCAATAATACAAATCGACATAATTTTTCCGCCTGGCATTTTATATCTACTTTGTTTATGTAAGTCCGGACGTGCTTTGGTGTACCTTACATAGGCAATCATAATAATTGTCCAAATAAAGATATTTAATACTGTAGAAACTGTACTGATATACACAAATACAGTCGTCGCATTTGGAATAAAATAATTCAATAATACTGCAAATAACAATAATGCACACGTTACAAGAATTGCGACAACTGGTACGCCTTTACGGTTTGTTGCTTGAAGCTTCGGTGGTGCTTGTTTTCTATCTGATAATCCGAATAGTGTTCTACTATTAGCAAATATCCCACTGTTACACGCTGACGCTGCAGCTGTTAACACAACAAAATTAATCATGCCTGCAGCAAATGGTATCCCCACTAATGCAAATACTTTCACAAAAGGACTGCCTTCTGGATCTAGTTCATTCCAAGGTATAATAGAAATGATGACTGCTAACGCACCAATGTAAAACAATAAAATCCTAAGCGGCACATTATTAATCGCCTGAGGAATTGTCTTATGAGGATTTTTTGTTTCTCCGGCTGTGATACCAATCATCTCAATGCCGACAAATGAAAAGATTGCCATTTGAAACGACATTAAGAAACCAGACATACCATTAGGGAACACCCCACCATGACGATAGATATTTGATACGCTAGCATGACCAAATGGCGTTTTATAAGCCATGATAATCATTACAATGCCGACAATAATCAATGCCACAATAGTTACTACTTTGATTATTGCAAACCAAAATTCTAATTCGCCAAATAATTTCGTACTTAATAAATTAAACGACATAAGTAACAATACACATGCCAGTGCTGTTAACCAGTTTGGAATATCTGGATACCAAAAGGATACATATTTAGCTACTGCTGTCACTTCTGCCATCCCTGAAATAATCCATGTTAACCAATATGTCCATCCCGTTATAAATCCAGCTAACGGCCCTACATATTCATGCGTGATATCCGCAAAAGAATTAAATTCAGTGTTTGACAATAACATTTCTCCCATTGCCCTCATGAACATAAACAACACAAATCCAACAATAATATAGGTGAGTAAAATGGATGGTCCAGCTAAGTGAATAGATTGTCCAGCACCTAAAAACAATCCGGTTCCAATGGCTCCTCCAATCGCAATTAACTGTATATGCCGATTACTGAGTTCTCTCTTTAATTTATCTGCCATTATTTCTACCCCTTATTCGAAATATTTGCACATTTTTATCATACTACTTTTTCATGATAAGTATCAAAATACTTTTAACACAAATGAAATCATATTGCTTTACGCTTATTATTGCCTATAAATATATTTACAAACATACTAGCTTTGCTAATTTTTAAATAAATGTTAAATTAAAAATATTAATTATTTTCAATTACAGTGTTAAAGGGTGAATCGTATGCGTGCAATATTAATTGGTATTCTTGGTGCATTATTTTTTTCTGTAACATTTATCTTGAATCATGCAATGGCTAAAGATGAAGGCAATTGGCTATTTAGTGCTTCATTACGCTTTTTATTTATGTTCCCCATACTTTTTATAATTATATACATTAAAAAGAACCTAACTAAAGTACATCATCATATTAAAACGCATTTTGTTGCATGGATGATTTGGAGTACCCTAGGATTTGTATTTTTTTATATGCCAATTACATTTGTCGCTAATTACAGTCCCGGATGGCTTATCTCTGCAACATGGCAATTAACAATCATTTGTGGTCTACTCCTCGCGCCATTTTTTTATGAATATGTGCAAATAAATCATCAACAAATAAAAGTAAGAGAGCGTATTTCTTGGCGCTCTGTAGGTACCTCTAACATTATGGTCTTGGGTGTGGTACTTGTCCAAATACCTCAAGTTTCTCATATTGAAATACAAGTTTTTATCATGTCGGTACTTCCTTTAATTATAGGTGCCTTTTGCTATCCTTTAGGTAATCGTAAGATGATGATTCTTGTGGATAATCAATTAAATACACTTGAACGTATTTATGGTATGACGCTCGTCACACTACCTATATGGGTGGTTATATTTATATGTGGTGTATTGAGGTCCGGTCCGCCTTCTTCTAATCAACTTTTACAGACATTTATCGTAGCCGTATTCTCTGGGATAATAGCTACGACACTCTTTTTCTATGCAACCAATATGGTAAAACATAACCAAGCAAAACTTGCAGCAGTCGAATCGACACAAGCGACTGAAATCATTTTTACATTAATTGGTGAAATGCTCCTTTTGGGCTTACCGCTTCCAAGCACAGTTAGTATGATAGGGATCATCATAATTACATTAGGTATTTTCATCTATAGTTTCATGAACAGCATAATTAAGGAAAACAATAACATGACACTGTAATTCAAATCACAAAATATTTTGGGACAAAGTTTTATAGTAAGGTTTTTAAACGTATTCCTTAATTTGTAATATATGCAGTTCAAATCATTCACATTGACATCTCGTTATGAAAGCAAGATAATTTGTTTGAATACATAATCGTTTTATAAATTAGAGGAGGTATGAGGTCAATGACTACAACACATGTTGACCCAAGAGTAACCAGAACTAAAAAGTTGTTGATGGACGCCTTTCGTGAAATTGCTAAAGAAAAAAAATTACAAACTATAACAATTAAAGACATTACGGAACGTGCAACGGTAAATCGCGCTACGTTTTATGCTCATTTTTATGATAAATATGACATTATGGATTATACGCTCTCAGAAACTGTATTAAAAAATTTAAATGATGCATTAGATGTTTCTTCAGAACTTAACGAAACGACATTATCTTCCAGCTTCATTACAATTACGAGTTATATTCAAGAAACACATAATGAATGTAAATTAAATAGCGAAGCCTATGGACAAGTTGTTGAAAAAAGAGTCAAAGAAGAGTTAGAGGATATCTTTTTAACATTGCTTGTCCAACAACATCCAAATGAAACAAGAGAATCTCTTGCGGCAAGTGCGAGATTTCTTTCATGGGGGTTATACGGTACAGCTAAGCATTGGTTTCATAGTAGTCAATTATCAGCAAATGATTACATTGAGGGTGCACTACCCTTTCTAATGAAACAGATTTTAAAATAAAAATCCACGTCAGGACTTATTAGGTCTCTGTCGTGGATTTTATGCTTGTACCTTTTATTAACTTTTATTCTTATTAATAAAGCTCAATACATCATCTGTCATAGCTACGGCACTATTACTTTCCCCTTCAATACCACCTTGGTGTATACCAATCACTTCATTATTTTCGTTAAATACAGGAGAGCCAGAATTACCTCCGAATGTACTCGCATTATATTCAAATTCAGTAGTGTTCGTATTCAGTATTTGGCCCTTACTCTCCCACATTGTAGCCAAGGACTTATCTCCTGGATAACCCGTTACGGTAATCGACATATCTTTTGTTACCGCTGAGGCATCTTTTAAAGTCGCCGGTTGAACTACATCTCCAACTGATTGGCCATCTTTATTTTTATTTAAATGTATAAGCGCTAAATCTTCATTTCCTGGGTACACTTCAATTTCTTTTTCAGAAAATGTACCATAAGACATCGTATTTTCATTTTGGGCAGCTGGTGAAAAAGTCATATTCCCTTCAGAAAGGTTGGCAACGTGTTTATTAGTTAACACTGTATTTTTATCAATCACAACACCCGTCGCAATATTATCTCCAATACTAATATAGCCAACAGATTGATAATGACCATTTGTTGTATTTTCTATTTGTGTTCTATCGTCATTAGGTAAGACGACTCTTGTCTTAATTTGATTGGTACCGACTTTAGCGTCTTCAGACTGAGCTGACTGATCAGTCGATTGATGTGTTTGCGTTGCAGCATATGTATTTCCATTTATCGAGATCACAGTACATAATAAAGCTATTATGAATATGAGACCACCTCGTAGTTTTCTTTTAAGCATAAACAACCTCCATCAAAATTTTTTCTATTTCAATTTAATGAATTTTCGGATAATAATCAAATAATTGTATTATCGTTTTAGAAATTTAGCTTTTAAAATAATAAATATCATTTAAATTCAACTGACTTTTTTAGTGAATAAACAACACAATTTCATTTTTGTTGTTTAGACAATATATGCATAAACATGTTGTTTGCATTAGTTAACAAATCAGTATACAATGCATTTATACAACAAGTGTTAGTTAGTTATCAAGTGTTGTAAATACAAGTTAAGGAGGGATAGACGTGACAACAATTCAAAAACACAATGGTTTCAAACGGACTTTTCAACAAGGCCATTTAACTTTGGGTTTAATGCTGCCTTTTGATAATTCTGAAAACATCGCATTGTCGTTTGAAAATCAAGTTGATTTAGCACAGTATGCTGAAAATCTTGGATTTACAAGCCTTTTTGTGAGAGATAATCCACTTTATAGTCCACATTTAGGTAATGTAACGACAAACTACGATCCGTTTGTATTTTTATCTTATTTAAGCGCTAAAACATCGAAAATCGCTCTCGGAACATCTAGTATTGTTGCTACATTGCGTCATCCAATTCATACAGCTAAAGCTGCAACTTCTCTTGACTTGATATCAGACGAGCGATTTTTATTAGGTTTAGCAACAGGAGATCGTCCATTTGAGTTTCCAGCTTTCAAGATAAAAGAAACGCAATTATCAAAGCAATTCCAGGATGCGATCTATGCAATGAATGATTTGTGGCAATCACATTCGCCAAAAATATCAAATTCAATATTTGAATTATATGAAGATTCAGGTCTTCAAATATTGCCAAAACACAATCATATACCCATGTTTGCTACAGGATATTCGCGACAGGAACTCTCCTGGATTAAGAAAAATATGGATGGCCTTATGTTTTATCCACAACCATTTCAAAAACAAAAAGCTTTATTAAAAGAATGGCATAACAATGATGTATTCAAACCATTTATGCATCCATTAGTTATCGACTTATCTTTAAATCCTAATGAACTCGTTAAACCAATTAAAGGTGGCTACCGTTTAGGTAGAAATACTTTATTAAACATTTTAAAATCATATGAAAAAATCGGTACAAATCATATAATGTTGCATTTAACATCTAATGATAGACCATATAAATCACTATTAACTGAGGTCGGCGATTATATTATTCCACACTTCCCACCTCATTTATCACAGGAGGAAAAAAACAATGACATTACTAGACAGAATTAATGAACTTGCAAATAAAGAAAAAATAGAAACGTTAAGCATTGAAGAAAAAGAAGAACAACAAACTTTGAGACAAGAATATTTGAAAATGATACGTGGACAAGTAATCCATACATTTTCAACGTTAAAAGTAGTCGATCCTTTAGGTGAAGACGTGACACCAGACAAAGTTTACCAATTAAGAGAAGAAATGGGTACACTTGATATAGATTAATTTAAATGAATCATCTAGAGATACTTGATTGTTATGAATAAGAGCCTGAGACATAATTAGATGCCTCAGGCTCTTTTTTCGTTTAGGCAGTAGATGACTGAATTGAAAATGTAACGTCTCACTTGTTTAAAGAAACGATGTTTTCATTTTTATGGACACAAATCATTCTGATGTATCAGCTGAAACTTAGCTATGCCACATAAAAATGCTAGTGAGATTGATGTATGAACGTTAGCTCATGCAAACCTTTATCCGAGTCATCCTTGCCTTGATTGCATAGATAGGCATACGAAATCTCTATTAGAAAATTTGATTTCTATCCCACTTCCTTATTTTATTGATTTAATATTTTTTGCATTGAACGATCAACACTACCTGCATACATTTCACCAAATTTAACTAGATGTACCATTAAAAGATACAATCTATAAAATTCTAAGCGCACATCTGCTCCCTCACTCAGTGGATAGTGCTTATGATAAGCGTCATAAAATGCTTGCGTAAATCCTCCAAACACTGAAGTAATGCCTATATCAAATTCTCTATCCCCATATAATGGTGCAGGATCGAATAGCGCTGGTGAACCATCTGTTAAAAACATGTAATTACCGCCCCATAAGTCGCCATGTAATAACGAAGGTTTGCTATTATGACTTTCTAATTCATTTACAATCACACGACGTACTGCCTGATATTGAGTGACATCTGCGTCTCCCCATAATCCTTGTTGCACCAATCTATCTTTGAGCTTATCTAAGCGTTTTTCTACAAACAAGGTAATCCAACTATCCGTCCAACTATTATCAAATGAAATATCGCCACCTTCATAAGGTAAATCAAAACCAAATTGATTATCTGCTTGTTGCTCGCTATGCATACGCGCCACAAGTTGTCCTAATGCTTCTTGGCTACCTGACACGCCTTCATCTAAATAAGTTAATAGTAAATAAGCGTCATCTTCAATTTCTCCACTATCAATGACTCTCGGTGCAGTAATACCGACTTTTTCAAATAAATTGAGCCCTGCAATTTCGGCATCAAAAAAAGTTGACTTTCTCTTACGTTGTACTAGTAGAAAATAATCTTCCTGATCCGTTTCAATACGAAATGCATCATTAACATCTCCACCACTTACAGGAACGATATTTTTAATATGACTTAAAGGCAATTGTGATTGCCACGCTTGATTCATGAATCATCCCTCCACTAATCTCTTAAAATTAAGTTATATATGATTATTTCCTTTTTCTTATCTACTTAATCATACAAAACTACCCAATGATTTCTGTGAATCTTCTATTAATTATTTTTATTTGGTCTAGGCATATATTCCGTAAAATGCTAGTCTATTAAAGACATCATTTTCAATTCAGCTTTTTTACATATTGAACTTAATATACATAAATATTTTTAATTAAATTTGATAAATGGAGCGATCACTATATGTATAAACTCATCAAACCAATGTTATTTCAATTCGATCCTGAAAAAGCGCATGGAATGACGATAGACGCGCTTAAATTTGTTCAAAACCATCCAAAATTATTACCTGTAATTAAAAAAATCTTTCATTACGAAAACGACTCATTAAACCAAAACCTCAAAGGCATTCACTTTGCGAATCCTATTGGTTTAGCAGCCGGCTTCGACAAATCTTGTGAAGTTCCTAAAGCTTTAGAAAATGCAGGATTTGGATCAATTGAACTTGGTGGTATAACGCCTAAACCACAACCAGGTAATCCAAAACCGCGTATGTATCGTTTAGTTGAAGATCAAGCACTCATTAACCGCATGGGATTTAACAATTTAGGTATGAATAAAGCTTTAAG
Source organism: Staphylococcus sp. Y174-1 (assembly GCF_049897865.1). NCBI lineage: Bacteria > Bacillati > Bacillota > Bacilli > Caryophanales > Staphylococcaceae > Staphylococcus > Staphylococcus sp. Y174-1. Next base: position 450,063 of record NZ_JAFCXB010000002.1, read on the forward strand.
TTATTTACGCAAGCATCGTTATCAAATTCCAGTCGGTTTAAATGTTGGTGTAAATAAATCCACACCTTATGAAGCGCGTTATGAAGACTACATCAAAGTGATTGATACGTTTAAAAACGACGTCACATTCTTTACTGTCAACATCAGCTCACCTAATACAGAAAATTTACAAAGCTTCCATGATAAAGATGAATTCTCGCAATTATGCGAAGCTATTCAGACATATAAACATAAAGAAAGCCTTAATGTTCCTATTTTCATAAAATTAACTTCTGATTTATCTTTAGATGGTCTTGGTGCAATGTTAACACCAATTACGCAAACTTTTGATGGCATTATACTAGCCAACACAACACAACAACGTGAAGCACTGCATTCAAATCATCGTGAAGAAACTGGCGGTTTAAGTGGCAAACCACTATTCGAGCGTAATCTTAAACTCATTTCTTATGCTTATAAACAAACAGATGGCCAATTTTTAATTATCGGAACTGGTGGTATTTTCAACGCAGAAGATGTCATAAAAATGATGCGCCAAGGTGCATCACTAGTTCAAATTTATAGTGCTTTAGTATTTGAAGGTCCAGGACTAACTCAGAAATTGAATAAACAATTAGCACATTATCTTAAATCAAATGGCTACAACAATGTTAACGAAATTATCGGTTTAGATGTAAAATAACGCTATGCTAACAAGCGTCATCCTATTTATTTAAGCAATCACTTAATCATCAATATTAAATTATTACTTTATTTTTAATAGGGTATATGAATAAAAAGGAGGCGCTATCATGTATAAGAAAATATTATTAGCTTACGACTTTGATAATTCGTTCAATAACGTCCCTAAAGAATTGGAAAATTTAACCAATGGCGTTGAAAATGCTGAAGTTACAGTATTTAATGTTATTCCAGAAGGTGAACTTGAAACGTCGGTACGTTACGATAATAAGCATTTTGAAGATTTAGCAAACGAGAAGAACGAAGTGCTCTCACCTTTCATTCAACAATTAGAAGCACTCGATTTAACTGTCACGGTTAAATTTAGCGCAGGTTATGTTAAACAAGCGATTTTGACTGAAGTGAAGGAAAATGCATATGACATTATCGTAATGAGTAATACGCGTGAAAAATCTGATATCAAGAATATACTTGGTAACGTTACACACAAAATTGCAAGTAATGTTGACATACCTGTATTAATTGTAAATTAGCAAATAAAAACTCAATTTCAGTTATAACTCGCCTCTATTCATTGGCAGGTATAACTGAAATTGAGTTTTATTATTAAATGCACTATTGTTGAAGATATCGTTCAATCACTTGTAAAACACCTGATTCATCGTTAGACGGTGCCCGATGTTTTGCAATCGCTGCTAATTCATCACTGCAATTTGCCATAGCATAACTATGTATGGTTAAACCGAGCATTTCTAAATCATTATTGGCATCACCAAACGCGAGTAATTCGTCCTGCTGTATGTCCCATTCTTTTAACAATTCTTTGATTGCAACGCCTTTATTCACACTAGGTAAGATTAAATCCACACTGTCATTTCCACTTGTCACTGCACGTATCTTCCCTTTATAACGTTGTTCTATTTCGTTAGTCACTTGCTTAACCAAGTCTTCATCTTTAATCCGTAAAGCTATTTTTACAAAGTGATCCTCTGTGATTTCATTAAATGAAGCTACTTTTTTGATATCATAGTAATAATTTCGTATAAAATTTAGGAATTCGTCGCTACTCTCATCACTTACATATGCTGAATGTATACCACTTAAAACAACATCACTGATATGATACGTTTGATGAATCATTTCTAAAACTTCAAATATGAGTTGTTGGTCAAAATAATGTGCTGTCAACAATGCATCATTTTGATAAGTTACCGCGCCATTTTCTGCTACAAAAGTGATATTATCTACCTTGTCAGGAAAAAATGAGCGTAACTGTGCATATTGATTACCACTAGCTACGATAAATTTTATATTTTGCTGTACAATTTTTTGATATAAACGATCAAAATATGCTTTGTCATAGGTATGGTCAGATTTAAGAAATGTACCATCTTTATCTACCGCAATTGCTTTTATCATACTGATACTCCCTTCAATACTGTATATAAATGTTTACGTTATAGTTTAAATTACATTGCGATAATATTAAATAAATGTCCATCAATATCGCTAAATAGACCACCATAAAAGCCTTCATGTTTTGTACCACGTTGAAGTACTTTTCCACCTGCTGTTTCAACAAGATTTAATAAGTCATCTACCTCTGCTGCCTCTTTTACAGAAACTGAAACCAATGCTTCATGTCTACCTATATCAGATTGTTGCGCCACTTTTTCAAATTGACCTTGCTCAATTAACATAATGATTTTATGATCTGCTGTTTCAATACCTCTCATTTTGTCTAAAACAGCTTCATTCTTTTTAATCGTAAACCCAATATTTTCAAAGAAAGTCGCACTCGCTTTTAAATCTTTTACTGGTAAATTAAGCCATGATGATTGTATATTCATCATAAATCCCCCCTATTTCATTCAATCTCAAATTTAATATTAGCTTACCATTTGCACTTGAATAAAACTATAAATCACTGTTTTTAATATAAATAAAAATACATCCTTTAAGTTAAGACCATGTGCCTAACTTTCGGGATGTATAAATTATTTTTCATCAGAGCATTCTATTATAATGAGGCTAAATAAAAATACTTTTTGAAAATATTAATGCGCTGCTAAAAGTATGTGTTAATTAGCTTTATTATCACTTTTCTAAAAATTTCTAGGTAATTATCTACTGGTATTAAACACTGCTTAACAAAGGTTCACATAAAAGTGGTATTTTTGTGTATATTTACACATATTTTTATAATATTTTTCTGAATATTTAGATATATATGTGCTATGATATACATTATCATAAATTAGTTATTAAGTTTTACGATATAGTATTCATTGGGAGAGGTTCATTATGAAAGGTTTTTTTAATAAGATTTTAAAAAGAGAAGATCCTTCCGTCTATCAAGTGAAGGATGCACATTTAAATAGAACATTACGTGTAAAAGATTTCCTTGCTTTAGGTGTTGGTACCATTGTTTCAACTTCTATTTTTACATTACCAGGTGTAGTCGCAGCACAGCATACTGGGCCAGCAGTTGCACTTTCGTTCTTATTAGCTGCAGTTGTAGCGGGTCTCGTATCTTTTGCTTATGCTGAAATGTCATCGGCAATGCCGTTTGCTGGTTCAGCATATTCTTGGATTAATGTCGTATTTGGGGAGGTATTCGGTTGGGTTGCCGGTTGGGCATTGTTAGCTGAATACTTTATAGCCGTCGCCTTTGTTGCCTCTGGTTTTTCGGCAAATTTACGTGGTCTCGTCTCACCATTAGGGATTGAATTACCCAAATCATTATCCAATACATTAGGGACAGATGGAGGCATCATTGATATCGTTGCCGCTGTGGTCATTTTACTTACTGCTTGTCTCTTGTCATATGGTGTTTCGGCAGCAGCACGTATTGAAAATATACTCGTTGTAATTAAAGTTTTAGCTGTTTTACTATTTATCGTAGTAGGTTTAACCGCTATTAATTTAAGCAATTATGTACCATTTATACCTGAACATAAAGTAACTGAAACAGGTTCCTTTGGTGGTTGGCAAGGTATTTATGCAGGTGTATCAATGATATTCTTAGCATATATTGGTTTTGATTCAATTGCAGCAAATTCGGCTGAAGCAATTAATCCACAAAAAACAATGCCTCGCGGTATCTTAGGGTCATTAGCAATAGCTGTCATTCTATTTGTCGCAGTATCACTTGTCCTTGTAGGTATGTTTACTTATTCAGCTTATGCTGATAATGCTGAACCTGTTGGTTGGGCCTTAAGACAAAGTGGTTTTGGTGTTGTGGCAGCTATTGTGCAAGCAATTTCTGTTATTGGTATGTTCACAGCCCTTATTGGAATGATGTTAGCTGGCTCACGTCTACTATATTCCTTTGGTCGTGATGGTTTATTACCTTCTTGGTTAGGTAAACTAAACAAGAAAAATTTACCTAATCGTTCATTAATTATTTTAACCATGATTGCAGTTATCATTGGCTCTATGTTCCCATTCGCCTTCCTTGCGCAGTTAATTTCTGCAGGAACCTTGGTCGCATTTATGTTTGTTTCCATTGGCATTTTTGGGTTACGCCCAAGAGAAGGAAAAGATATTCCGATGCCAGCTTTTAAAATGCCATTCTACCCTGTTATGCCAATCATCACGTTTGTCAGTGTCGTTGTTGTATTCTGGGGCTTAGGTGCTGAAGCAAAATTATACACACTCATCTGGTTTATTATTGGGTTGCTCATTTACCTTCTATATGGTGTGAAGCATTCTAAAAAACGTCAATCTTAATAATACGAATAAAAAGGGCTAAAACATGCATACGTGTTTTAGCCCTTTTATTTATAAAACACTCGTTTTATCATTCAACCAAATATTTATACTGCTGTTTATTTATCAACACAGCTATCGTTATAGCTTACATACACCATTAATCTATACTATCTATTTGAGAAAGCTTACGAATATTAGAAAAGCTCACTTTTGAGATCAGACTTTCATACGTGTTCAAAGCTTTTTCAGTAATGTCCTGCCCTTCCTCAGTTAAATAAATATACATCGCCCGGTGATCTTCAAGACATTCTTGTCTCACTACTAATGCTTTCGTTGGCTTTTCTATTCTTACAATTAAACGTGACATTGCACTTTGGCTTAAATCTACAATTTTAATCAAATCATTAATTTTATATTTTTTCCCTTTAGCTTTGTAAATCTCATACAACACATAAAACTCTTTTAAACTCAAATTGTATTCTTGCTTCAATTTTTTCTCAATCATCGTATCGATATAGTTTACATATTTCGTGAGCTGTACCCAATTATCAATTTTCTGTTGTTTTTTCATCGTATCCTCCCAAAGATATAAGCATCGTTTTAATACAATGTGATTTTATTTATGTAAATGATAACATTTATTTAATTAATTCTATAAATACATTTTTTGTCTTAATATAGGATGTCACCTTATAATGTTTAGCTCAAAAACTATGACATATGCATCTTTCTTTATCATCTTAGCGCTGTTATCAAAATAATGACCATTGATACACATTGACATACTCAATCAAATAGAAAAACTGCCGCAAAGTTTAACAACTTTGGCGACAGTTTTAAGTTTACTTCACTAACTAATTTGTTTTAAATGACTAATGATTTAATAATTTTTCTTTTAAGTCTTTACGTTCATAGTCTAATGAATATGGATCATTTAACCAGTAGATACCTTCATCCACTTTAAATGTTTTACCATTTTTAACCGCTTCTGTATTTTTCCAAATATCTTTATTTTCGAATGATAAATCTGCACCTTTGGCAACTGGTGTAACAACATAATCTCCTGACATTTCAGGAATTTGTTCTTCAGATATATCAGCTAAATCATTTTTCTTAGTCGCTTTTTCTACTTTTTCAGGCATTTTCAAACCAAATGAATCATATAGAATTTCACTACCGTGACCATATGTTTTACCTAATGCATAGATTTTTTTGTCGAAATCTTTAATGATAGATACAGTTGTATCTTCACCGATGGCATCTTTAATTTCATTACCATCATCTTTTGTTTTTTCTTCCCAGTCTTTAATCCAATCTTCTGCTTTATCTTCTTTACCTACGATTTTACCTAACTCTTTATGCTGTTCTTTATAATCATGTTTCATATAATCAAAAGCAATAGTTGGTGCAACTTTATTTAATTTTTTCAAATTCTTGTCAGTGTTGTATGTAATAATCAAATCTGGTTTAAGTTTCGCTACACTTTCAACATTTTCAGCATCTACTTTATCAACATCTTTAAATTTGTCTTTTAACACTTTACTATCATCTACAATGTTTGCGACACCCACGATATTTGCATCAAGTTCTTTCAATCCACCTGCATATGTTGCACCTAACACTACGATACATTTAGGGTCTTTAGGTATCTTTACTTTTTTACCTGAATCTTGTGTATACGTCTTTTCTTCTTTATCCTTTTTCGAAGCGTCATCACTTGAATTATTGCCACACGCCGCTAGTATTAACATCAGTGCTAGCAACGGAAATATTAATTTTTTCATTTATCTTTCCCCTTTTCTCATCTTATTCTCAATTATACATTATTATATATTAATCTCAATCATATATCACGCATTATTTTTGAAATTTAAATATATTTTATTATCGAAATTTAAATATATTTTATTATCGAAATTTAAAAAAATACTACTTTCTAATAAATAGAAAGTAGTGTTTTAGTATATTCATGACGCGTAACATTAAATAAATCTTTAGTTTCAAAATCATCTACAATTTCACCATTTTTCATTACAATGAATCGATTAACAATTTGATTTAGAAACGCAAGATCATGTGATATTAATATCATGCCTTTATGTGTTGTTTTATAATAATGCCTTAATATATCAATCATACGTTGTTCTGCAATGACATCTAAGCTTGCTGTAATTTCGTCACAAATAAGTATGTCAGGTTCTAACATTAATGTACGTATCGTATTAAAACGCTGCAATTGGCCACCACTTAACTCTTCAGGCAATCGATCCATCAATTTTGTATCTAATTGCATATAGACCATTAAATCAGACAAGCGTTGCGCCGCCTTTTGTGATTCCCCTCTACGTTGATACTTTATTGGCTCTTCCATAGATTTTCTAATTTTAAATTTAGGATTAAAGCTATCTACAGCATGTTGAAATATTGGTAAAACGCGTTCCTTATGCGTGATAACTTCACCATGTGTTGGTTGAAGTAATCCGAGCATTATTTTTGCTAGTGTCGTCTTACCAGAACCACTTTCACCAACGATTCCGACAATCTCGTCGGCTTGTATGGATAATTGAATCTTTTTTAAAATAGCTTCATGTTTATAGCTAAAGCTAACGTCTGTTAAATTAAGCATGGTAATCCCCTTTCTTTAATCGACTACGGGAATTAAATAATTTTAAACTATACGGTTTAACATCATTATTTTTAAAAGCATCAATATGATTGGACTCTACCATTTCACCATTTTTAATGACATGAATCCAGTCACTAAAATCTAATACATGCGATAGATTATGTGTTATTAACAGCAAAGTCACTTTGTGTACTTCAGCCAAATGTTTAATCAAATTCATAATACTCACGCCTGTAACAGCATCTAATGAAGCTATTGGTTCATCGGCAATAATGACCTTAGGATTGAGCATTAATACGCTAGCAATTTGAACTCGAGCTAATTGCCCTCCAGAAAGACTGAAACGGTACTTTGACATCATTTGAGAAGGATTTAATTCGACCCATGATAGTGCTTGTTCCACAATTTTTTGCGCACCTTTTTTATCTGTATTGTAATGTTGTCTATATATAGAAATCAATTGTTTCCCAAGTTTCGTATGATCGTTAAAGCTGTGTGTATAGTTTTGAGAAATAAAACCAATTTCTTTACCTAAAAGATTGTGCATATCAGACATCTCACTATGTTCATAAGTCATGCAATCGTATTGCATATCTAGTGTGTTCGGTATCTGTTGGACCATTGCTCTAGCTGTTAAACTTTTGCCAGAACCACTCTCACCAATTAAGACATTCACTTTACTTTTTTTAAGACCTAAATCCACGTGTTGAATCAGCTTATTACCAAAACGATCTGCTATAGATAAATTTGTTATTTCTAGTATATTAGTCATTCACATCACGTTGTCCTTTCAATAACCTGTCTCTCAGCGCGTCGCCTGCTAAGTTAAATAATAAAATCGTAACAGTAATTAAACAGGCTGGCACAATAATCAGTAACGGGTAGGAACTAATATAATCTCTGCCTGCATTAAGCATCGCGCCCCATTCAGGAGATGGTGGTTGTGCACCTAATCCTAAAAATGAAAGTGAAGAAATATATAATATAATTTTCCCAAAATCTACAGTCATTAATACAATAATAGATGGCATCACTTGCGGCATAAAATGTTTAAAAATAATGACATGTGTCGGTACATGAAATAATCTTGCCATCTGTATATATGGTTTATTGATTTCACTACTAACTACTGACCGCGTTAATCTTGTATAGGTCATCCACTTGATAATTGTAATCGCAATGACAAGGTTCCAAATACTCGGTTTGAAAAAACTAGCTAATGCAATCATTAATACAAACTCAGGAATGCTTAACCCAATATCAATTAAACGCATAATGAACGTATCTACGATACCTTTCTTATAACCAGCAAGCAGACCTAATGGCACACCAATGATAACTGTAATAAACAGCGTAATTAAACTTATGATTAATGTATATCTAGCACCGATAATCACTCTTGAAAATAAATCACGTCCGTAATCATCCGTACCTAACCAATGTGTTAAATTTGGCGTTTCCAAACTACTGCCTAAATTGACTTCGTATGCACTATGAGACGATACAAAAAACTGTGCAATGATAAGTACAACAAAATAAACCGCAAATGCATAAAATATCATATTTCGTCGGTTAATGTGCTTCATAATGACTCACCATCCTGACGTTTCATGCATTCAATATCCGTTGGCTTGTTATATCGTCGCTTGGGATCAATCCATAATAATAGTAAATCACTCACTGTATTTGCTAATACAACAAAGAAACCAATCATGATAACAGCACCTTGAACAACAGGGTAATCACGTGCTCGAATACTATCTACAAGAAAATGACCAATCCCTGGTATACCAAATAAATTTTCTATCACAACAGTACCACCGATTAGACTGCCCACAGACATACCTAACACCGTAATGATTGGAATAATTGCTGGTTTAAATAAATCTTGCCATAATATATAACGTTCAGACATCCCTCTTAATCTTGCTGCTTCCACTTCTTTTGATTGGTAGAGTTCGACTAAATTTGAACGCATTAACCTTACGTAATATGCACTCATACCAACGCTTAATGCAATGACTGGTAATATATAGCCTGCCATTGTATCAAGACCAGAGGACGGGAGTAGATTCCACTTTTGCGCAAACACATAAATCAATATCGTACCCAAGAAAAAGGACGGTATACTTACTGTAAAAGATGTCACACTTCTTATTAAACTGTCTAACCATGTATGATAGTACTTTGCTGCAATCATGCCTAATGGTATGGCTACGACAAACACGACAACTATTGTCATCACTGCGATAAATAATGTTGGCGGTGTATAGTAAATTAATTCTTTGATAACGGGTTCACCTGTTTGATAACTGGTCCCAAAATTTAATTGGATAATTTGCCCGAGCCATTGCACATACTGAATGATTACGGGTTGGTCTAGCCCCAGTTTTGCTTTAGTCGCTTCTATTTGATCACTTGAAACATTTGCTACATCCAAATGTAATATTTTATCTATAGGATCTCCTGGCGTAAGTTTCATTAAAATAAAAGTAATAGTAGAAAGGACAAACAATACAATAATCATTTGTCCAATTCTAGAAAGTATATTTTTTAATATCATTTCGCTTTATCAACCTTATAATCAATGAGATAAATGCCTTCAGGCGTTGCTTTTAAGTTTTTAACTTTTTTATTCATACCGACAATATTATCCATATAAGTAAGATAACTATTGGCTTTATCTTTATCTGTAATATCGATAATTTCATTAGTTAGTCGATTACGTTCAGTTTTATCAACTGTTTTATTGAATTGATCAATCAGTTTGGTTACTTTCGCATTGTCATATCCACCTGCATTGATTGCACCCTCAGGCTTATACGCTTGATTAAAGAAATAACCCGTATCACCTCTAGGAATCGTTCCAAAGCTATACATTGATGCATCCCATTGGCTCTTGTCTTTAAGATAACCCTCTATATCATCTACGTTACGAATCGTAATATCAATATTTGCTTTTTTAGCATCTGATTGAAGTACTTGAGCCATTTTTGGAAGCTCTGGACGTCCGTTATATGTTGATACCGTTAGTTTTAAAGGATGTGCTTTCGTGTAGCCTTGCGCTGCCATTATTTTTTTAGCTTCATCAATATCTTGCTTTTGTACCTGTTGTTTATCAATAAAATCTAATTTTGTATTAAATGGCCCAGTGGCAGGTGTCGCATGATGCTTGGAGACATTTTTAGCAATGCTTTCTCTATCCACAACTTTGTCAAGGGCTTCACGCACCGGTTTCGTCATTTTTTTACTTGTGTGGTTATACATGATCAAGGACGTTCTAAATCCAGAAACTGAAGATGTTGTCGTTTTATCACCTTGATTTAATGTTTTTTCTTTTTCGACTGGCACATCTGTGATGACATCGGCTTTGCCTGAACTTAGATCACTTGAACGCGCATTACCATCTTCTTGATATGTAACATTTACATGGTCTAATTTTGGTTTACCTTGCCAATAATCCTTAAATTGATCTAGTTTAATATTTTGAGATTGTTTGTAATCTTTAATTTGGTATGGTCCCGTACCAACAGGCGCTTTCGTTACATCACTATCCGCTTTTGTATCGTAAATAGCCGAAAATGGACTGGCCAATTCAGATACTAATTCAGGATAAGCCTCTTTGGTAGTGATACTTACATTTTGGCCATCTACTTTAATTTCTTTAATTGGTAATGAGCCTTTAACGAGATCACTTTTTTTTATACTTTCCTCAAGACTCGCCTTTACAGCTTGGCCCGTTACTTTTTTACCATTTTGAAATTTAATGTCATCTTTTAATTTCAAATCTAATTGCGTTGGTGATTTCTGGTTATACGTATCTACTAAAAGTTTTTGTACTTTACCATTCGCACCTGCTTTAAATAGTGATTCTGCTGAGCCTATCTTAACAGGTACATCTGTTTCGTAAGGTGCTATAGAAGTTGTCTTTAGTGGCAATTCGACATTCAATGTTTTACCTTTTGATTCATTACCTGATCCACTGCAACCTGCCAACACAATCGCTGTTGTTGCTAATAGTGCGACCATTTTTTTCATTCATATTCCTTCTTTCTAATAAATTATTAATCACTTAAAAAATATACTTATGACTTTATCTTGCATAACATTCATTATTAATAACCTATGATTATATTTCTTGCGCTTTCATTTGATTACCCGCAAATAGCATTATCCACGTTGCGATAATAAACGGCAGTGTAAAGACAGGGAGTCCATAGGGTGTTAATAATGTCGTCATACCTGCATGGATGACCACAGTCAGCAATATACCTAAAACGATACTAATTGGTCGTTGTATTCTAGTTCGAAATGCTATGCCTAGCGCTAACACAGTGAGTATCACATTATAGCCGAATAAACCTTCATTAATTTGATCATGATTTGCACCTAATACAATCACTGCTAAAAATCCTATTAAATTGGCTACTATCGCATAAACACCCGCTTTTCTAGATGCTATAAAAATGCCGATTAATATTAACGTGCCCGCTAACACACTTTTCAATAAAAATATTTCACTAAATCCGGATAAAAAAGCATTGATAAATTGAATATGATGACCCGAAAATTGAATTTCCTGTATCGCATTGGGAAGAATATTTACATCAGCATTTACGAATTTAAATTGAAATGACATGAGTAAAATGAGCCAACTTACGAACACATAAGGCATCGTTAACATAGGTACACCAAAAGGTTTAAAGAACTCTCTAAATGCAGAACCGATTGGCATCGTAATGATGATTGCAACTAAAATAATAATTAAACTGTACCATTGTGGTACTAAAAATAATGTCAATGCAATTGCTGTTAATACTGGATTAAAACCTGATAATCCTGTATTGATTTCTTCTTCTGAATAATTAGTCCTTTTTGCTAGTAACAATGCAATGACGCTCGCTATGAGTGCCATCACACCCACCTTCCAGCTACCTATAAATAGCCCTAGCAAAATAAATAATCCCGTCCATGCATTATTTAGCAGTAGTACTTGTGAGATATTCTTCAATACAATTCGAATCGCATCCACATTGTCACCTGATTTCTATATATTCTGACTTAAACAATAATATATGAGAAATACAAAAAATTAAAGCAATATATATCATGATTTTATTTAAATATTTTTGAATTTTGTAAAATGTAATGGGTTATTCTTGTAGTTCTAAATTAATCGTCTTATTATTAAGGTGCACATATAATTTTTTATGTACACAATTCAATTTGTCGAAAGGTAGTGAGATTGTGCATTTTACACAACGTGAACAAGATAAACTGATGTTGGTCATCGCAGCAGATTTAGCTCGCAGACGTCAACAACGAGGTTTGAAATTAAATTATCCGGAAGCTGTAGCTATTATCAGTTTCGAGTTACTCGAAGGCGCTAGAGACGGAAAAACAGTTGCCGAACTCATGAGCTATGGTAAACAAATATTAAATGAAGATGACGTGATGGAAGGCGTTGCAGATATGTTAACTGAAATGGAAATCGAAGCAACGTTCCCAGATGGTACGAAACTCATTACTGTCCATCACCCAATCGTTTAGAGGAGGATTAAAATTATGAAACCTGGTGAAATTATAGTCAAACGTACAGAAATCGAAGTGAATCAAGGGCATAATGCAACAATCCTTAATGTTAAAAATACAGGCGATCGCCCTATTCAAGTTGGTTCACACTATCACTTTTTCGAAGCTAACCCAGCGTTACAATTCGATCATGAAAAAGCCTATGGCAAACGTCTAGATATACCAGCAGGCGCGGCTGTTCGTTTTGAACCTGGTGATGAAAAAGAAGTACAACTCGTAGAATACAGTGGTAAACGTAAAATCTACGGTTTTCATGGTGACGTAAATGGTTCCATCGATGAGTCACGTGTTTATAAACCGGAAGATGATGGTACTGCAACAGAAGTCATTGCAGAACAAGACAAAACGAGTAAAAATGCTAACAAAGGAAGAGGGTAAAAAGTATGAGCTTTAAAATGACGCAATCCCAATATACAAGTCTGTATGGACCCACTGTTGGTGATTCTGTAAGATTAGGCGATACAAACTTATTTGCTCGCGTAGAACGTGATTACGCTACATATGGAGATGAAGCTGCATTCGGCGGTGGTAAGTCTATCCGTGATGGTATGGCACAAAATCCAAATGTCACACGTGATGACAAGCAAGTTGCTGATTTAGTCATCACAAATGCGATGATTATTGATTACGATAAGATTGTCAAAGCCGACATCGGCGTTAAAAATGGTTATATCATGAAAATTGGTAAAGCTGGCAATCCAGATATTATGGATAACGTAGATATTATTATTGGTGCTACAACAGACATTATTTCTGCTGAAGGTAAAATCGTAACTGCGGGTGGCATAGATACACATGTCCATTTCATTAACCCTGAACAATCGCAAGTTGCATTAGAAAGTGGTATCACAACACATATCGGTGGCGGTACAGGCGCGTCTGAGGGTACGAAGGCGACAACTGTCACACCTGGACCATGGCACTTACATCGTATGTTACTCGCAGCAGAGTCATTACCGTTGAATATTGGCTTTACTGGTAAAGGGCAAGCTGTAAACCACACAGCTTTAGTCGAACAAATTCACGCTGGTGCAATCGGCTTAAAAGTACATGAAGACTGGGGTGCAACGCCTTCAGCACTGGATCATGCTTTACAAGTCGCAGATGACTATGACGTACAAATCGCGTTGCACGCAGATACGTTAAATGAAGCTGGTTTCATGGAAGAAACGATGGCTGCAGTAAAAGATCGCGTATTGCATATGTATCATACGGAAGGTGCTGGTGGTGGCCACGCGCCCGATTTAATTAAATCTGCTGCGTATGCTAACATTTTACCTTCTTCAACAAATCCGACGTTACCTTATACTGTCAATACAATCGATGAACATTTAGATATGGTTATGATTACCCACCACTTAAATGCATCAATCCCTGAAGATATTGCGTTTGCGGATTCACGTATTCGTAAAGAAACCATTGCAGCTGAAGATGTACTTCAAGATATGGGCGTATTTAGTATGGTAAGTTCTGATTCACAAGCAATGGGACGTGTCGGAGAAGTAATTACCCGTACTTGGCAAGTTGCTCACCGTATGAAAGAACAACGTGGATTATTAGATGGCGACAGTGAATACAATGACAATAATCGTATTAAACGCTATATAGCTAAATATACGATTAACCCAGCCATTACACATGGTATCTCTGACTATGTAGGTTCAATTGATGAAGGTAAATTAGCCGACATCATTCTTTGGGAACCAGCATTCTTTGGCGTTAAACCTGATGTCATCGTTAAAGGCGGATTAATCAATGCTGCAATCAACGGAGATGCGAATGGCTCTATCCCTACTTCAGAACCTTTAAAATATCGTAAAATGTATGGTCAATTAGGTGGAAATCTCCAAAGTACATCGATGACTTTTGTTTCTACAACTGCTTATGAAAACGATATTGGTAAACTTTTAGGCTTAAAACGCAAATTAAGACCTGTGCACAATATCCGTAAATTAAGTAAAAAAGATATGAAAAACAATAATGCAACACCAGATTTAGACGTTGACCCACAAACATATGAAGTTTTTGTTGATGGAGAGAAAATTACAAGCGAACCTGCTACAGAATTACCATTAACACAACGCTATTTCTTATTCTAGGAGGTAAATCATGATTATCGAAGAAATTGTAGGTAATATCGCTAATCTTTCAGATAGTGAAAAAGGTAAACATATGGAAAAGGTATACCTAGAAAATTCAGATTTAGTAAAAAGAATTCAACGCGTTACAACAGATCATGGTAATGAAATAGGTATCCGTTTAAAACAGCCTATTGATTTACAATACGGCGATATATTATATAAAGATGATAAAAATATGATTGTTGTTGATGTAAATTCTGAAGATTTACTGGTAATCAAACCACGTACATTACAAGAAATGGGAGATATCGCTCATCAACTTGGTAACAGACATTTACCAGCACAATTCACAGAAACTGAAATGCTCGTTCAATATGACTACTTAGTGGAATCTTTATTAAAAGACCTAGGTATTCCTTATGAACATGAAGACCGCAAAGTTAACAAAGCATTCAGACACATAGGACATTCACATGATTGATCATGCACACCTACGCCTGTTTCAATTTTGCGATTCGCAATTCCCAACAGGCGCATTCAGTCATTCATTTGGACTTGAGACATATATCCAGCGTGATACTGTCCATGACGAAGAAAGTTTCCAACAATGGCTTGTGTTATTTTTAAATGAGCAATTAACATATGCAGATGGTTTAACAATGCGTTTAGTGTATGATGCCCTAAATGAAAATGATACAAAAGCAATATTGAAATTAGATCGTATTCTTTTCGTTCAAAACTTACCAAAAGAGACGAGACAAGGTTCAAAACAAATGGGAAATCGCATGGTTAAACTTGCGTCTGAATTATATGATAGCGATTGGATTAATTGGTATCATGACCAAATGAAAGATAAAAAAGCATCCTTGCATCCTGCAATTTGCTTTACAATGCTTGGTCACCATCTCGGTGTCGATATCGAAACCATCATTGACTATTATCTATATCAAAATGTGTCCAGTCTCACTCAAAATGCCGTTCGTGCAATTCCATTAGGACAAACTGCCGGACAGCGTATTGTTCATAAGATGATTCCAATCATGAAAGAAACAAGAGACCATATCATGATAATTCCTGCGTCACAGCTCGGTATTACAGCACCAGGTTTGGAAATCAATCAAATGGAACATGAAAACGTAAATGTAAGAATTTTTATATCTTAGGAGGACAAGCTTTATGACAGATACAATTAAAATAGGTGTCGGCGGCCCTGTTGGTGCAGGGAAAACGCAACTTATCGAAAAAATTGTCAAACGCTTAGCAAAAGACATGAGTATCGGTGTAATTACAAATGATATCTATACTAAAGAGGATGAGAAAATATTAGTAAATTCAGGTGTCTTACCCGAAGATAGAATCATCGGTGTAGAGACAGGTGGTTGCCCTCATACAGCAATTCGTGAAGATGCGTCAATGAACTTTGCAGCGATTGATGAATTAAAAGAGCGCAATGATGATATTGAACTTATCTTTATAGAATCAGGTGGCGATAACTTAGCTGCTACATTCAGTCCTGAACTTGTCGACTTTTCAATCTATATTATCGATGTTGCCCAAGGGGAAAAAATCCCACGTAAAGGTGGCCAGGGTATGATTAAGTCCGACTTTTTCGTCATTAACAAAACAGATTTAGCACCTTACGTTGGCGCATCATTAGATCGTATGGCAGAAGACACGAAAGTCTTCCGTGGGAAACGACCATTTACTTTTACAAATCTTAAAACAGATGAAGGCTTGGATGAAGTCATACAATGGATTGAACAAGATGTCTTTCTTAAAGGATTAGCCTAAATGTCTAACAACAAACAAGCTTGGACAGGACAATTAGATTTATCCGTTTTTAACAATGGTAAAAAATCTGTTGCTAGAGATGTCTTTTTTGAAAAAGCCTTAAAAGTCATGCGTCCAGTCTATCTAAATCAATCTGATATCCCCACCTTCTATATCGTCAACGTAGGTGGCGGATACTTAGATGGTGACCGCTATACGATGAATTTTAATATTGATTCTGATGCTAAAGTTATATTAACTTCACAAGGTGCCACAAAAATTTATAAAACATTGAATGATCATGTCGAGCAATACCAAACCTTTAATATAAAAAATAATGGTTATGCTGAATATGTTGGTGATCCCATTATAGCCTTTGAAAACGCTAAATTTTATCAACACAATGTATTCAATTTGGAATCAACTGCTTCCCTATTCTATACAGATATTCTTACGCCAGGCTATTCCAAATCAGACAAACGCTTTAGTTATACGTATATGCACTTACTAAACGAAATATATGTAGATGATGCATTGGTAACGTTTGATAATATGTTACTCGATCCACAGAAACAAAATGTAGATGGTCTAGGTTATATGGAAGATTATACGCACCTTGGTTCTTGTTATTTCATCCACCCTAGCGTAAATCAAAAATTTATTGAACAAGTTTATGAGGAAATTAAACACTTCCAACATAAATATGACTGTCGTTTTGGTATCACACATTTACCAACTCACGGTTTCAGCCTTCGTATCTTATCTAATAAAACACAAGTGATTGAAAGTATCATAACTGCAGTTCAATGTTATGTCGTCAAACAAATCTTTGACCGTGATGTAGATTTTTTAAGAAAGTATTAGTTTTAAAAAAGGGCTGGAATCATTTCCAGTCCTTTTTATTATGAATATGAGTTCAGTTATATTATTAACGTTCAAAGTCTATTTCTTAAATCAGGTTAAGTAGCCAAACTAAGCTTGCTACAAATAATACAATAGTAATGAGATAAATGGTTAACTTTTGCCCTTTAGTTAATGCTTTTTCTTCTTTTGTAAACAAACTAAACATGGTACCATCTTTGCCCATTAATAATGTAATAGAATAAATAAGAAAGACAATAGAAATAATGAATAATATTAAGGCAACCAATACCATATATGTCCCCCTTTTCCAGTTGTAAATTTTTCTAGTAAGCTAAATATCATACTATCTTACATTATGGATTTTATAAAGAATTAACTATTTTTAAGCCTCGTAAAACAAATTGTTAACTCTGTTCATACATAATTGATACAATAGTACAGGCTTATAAAAAATAAAGGAGTGATTTTTGTGACAGATGAATATATCTATAAAAATACGGTACAGCCATCTTGGATAGACAATAATAATCATATGCATGATGCGCAATATTATTCCATTTTCAGTGATGCTGTTGTAGGCTTTTTTGAATCTATCGATTTCTCTACAGATTATCGTCATAGTCAAGATGTGACAATGTTCAGCATAGAAGCGCATATTTCATTTTTAAAAGAACTTTTACTCGATGAATCCTTCTATATTAAAGTACATATTTACGATTACGATGCCAAAAGAGTACATTTATTCTTAACAATGTATAATAGCAACGATGAACGCAATGCAACATATGAAGCCATTATGATGGGTGTTGGCAATGAAACAAGACGAAGCATGGACTTTCCTAAACCCATCCAAGAAAAAATCAAACACTATTTTGATCAACAAAACACTTTCGACGTACCTAAACAACTCGGACATGTCATCGGCATTCCAAAGAAATAGCTACGCTTGGTTACTACAACTAAATCATGCAAATATCATTCGACGCTATTAGTAAAGCTCAATACACTTTATAATCAGATAAGTGTATTGAGCTTTACGCTTTTTTTGACATTCTCATTGTGCGTTGCTAGAATTAAATAGAATGACCATTCTACTTTGAAAGTGTGAGATATATGTCACAAAAGAAACAAGATATCTTGAGTGTAGCAGAACGCCTATTTTATGAATATGGTTTTAAAGGTGTAGGTTTGAAGCAAATTATACAAGAAGCTAATGTCGCAACGATGACGCTATATAATCATTTTGAATCTAAAGATAACTTAGTGGCTCAAGTACTGAAACAGCGTGAAACACGTTATTGGCACTATCTAGACAGTCACGTTGAACAACATCCTGAAAAACCTTTTATATCAGCAGTCACGGCGCATTGTCAGTGGTTAAATGATTATTCGTATAAAGGTGATATGTTTATGCGTGCTATTGAGGATTATGCAGACACGGATAATGAGATTGAAAGTACAGCAAGAGGTCACAAAGAAAGACTGTTACATTATTTAGAAAAACTTGCTGATGATGCTGGTATTGAAAATGGTTATGATTTAGCCGTTCAATATACTTTGCTTTTAGAAGGTACAACTTCTATGACTGCTTTATTAGGTTCTAAAGATGCGACTTCGCATGCTATCACAATGGCCAAGTTATTATTAAATGAAGCACATAATCAATAATTCCAAACGAGTTTGAAGTATTTTAATACAAAATGCACTTACTCGTTATCTTTAGCGCAAAAGTAGAATGAACATTCTATATATTTTTTGGTTCTAAGTAGAATGAACATTCTATCTATAAAAGGAGGTTCCTATTAATGAAATTTTCAAAACTTGTATTCCCTGGTATTGCTATGATCGCAACGACCTATGGATTAGGCCGTTTTAGTTTTGGTCTCTTTTTACCAGACATTACTAATGATTTATCTTTATCTGCATCTCAAGCTGGTCTAATTTCGTCTTTATTTTATTTAGCGTATTGTTTTACAATCGTTTATTCAACTTTACAGACAGATACGATTGGTCCAAAACGTATGATTATACTTGCTGGCATCTCTGTAGTCATTGGTTTGATTACTATTGGCGTATCAAGCAATGCAATCATTCTATCTATCGGTGTTATTTTTACAGGTGCAAGCACCGGTCTCGTTTCTCCTCCGTATGGCTATACCATTTCGTTGTGGATTAATCTTCAAGATCAAGGTAAAGCAAATACTTGGATTAATTCAGGAACGAGTATGGGTTTAATGTTTACTGGTATAACAGCAATGCTTGTATTTTTAGATTGGCGTCATACTTATTTAATATATGCTTTAATTGCATTGGTTGTTTTATTTTGGAACTATATCGTCATACCGAAGCTTCAAAAAGATATTAAAATTCATACAGGTAGTCTTAATATTAGAGATATTTCTGCGAGCACACGTATCGTCACTGCCTCTACACTGCTCGGTATATCTACAGCACCATTTTGGACTTTCTCAAAATCCTTTGTCCAATTAACAGGCAATTATTCAGATATAGCACTCTCTATTTTTTGGATTTTAATTGGCATATTTGGTGTAGTTGGTGGTATTTCTGGTTCAATTATCGATAAAAAAGGGATTCATTTCGCGTTTAATTTTGGCGTTATTGCATTAGCATGCGCTAGTGTATTATTAGCATTCACGCCAAGCATTTGGTTACTGCCATTTGTTGCGTCATCACTATTCGGCCTGAGTTATATTTTCTTAACCGGTGTTTTACTGGTTTGGGGAATCAAACTGTTTGTCAAAAATGCTTCTCTTGGCATAGGCATACCTTTTTTACTTCTAGCGGTTGGACAAGTCATAGGTTCATCTATCGCTGGTATTGTAATTGATATACTTAATTATCAATATAGCTTTATCATTTTTGGCATTATCGGACTGATTCCATTACTCATTTATCCTAAAGTAGAGGTTACAGAAAACAAAATACCGAAAGGTCGTTATAGTAAATTACAAAAAACTAACTCAGATATACTTAACGATACTTACGCACAACATCAAACTTCAAACTCAAATAATGATGAATATAACCATATATAAAAAGGGAATAAGCCTGAAATCAATAATTCTAAATTGATTTCAGCTTATTCCCAACTTATGCCTATATGCATATCATTTCTTTTTGAAATTTATACTATTTATCTAATGCGTTTAATGATTGTTCTAGATCCTCGACTAAATCTTTTGTATCTTCAATACCTACAGATAAACGTACTAATCCGTCGGCGATGCCTTCTTTTTCACGAATATCTTTAGGAATTGAAGCATGTGTCATTAATGCAGGTACTGAAATTAAACTTTCAACAGCACCTAAACTCTCAGCTAAAGTGAAATAATGTGATTCACTGATTACTTTTTTAGCACTTTCTATGTCAGCGACTTCAAATGCGACAACACCTGTATGGCCCTCGGATTGTGCTTCATGAATATCATGATTTAAATGATCTGAGATACTTGGATGGAATACCTGTTTCACTGCTGAATGTTGTTGTAACATATCAATGATAGCAAGCGTATTACGTTGGACCTGTTCCATGCGTAATCCAAGCGTTTTTATGCCACGAATCAATAAATAACTATCTTGAGGTCCAAGCACGCCACCAGTTGAGTTCTGAATAAATCCTAAACGTTCAGCTAATTCAGCGTCACTTGTTGCTACTAATCCAGCGACAACATCGCTATGACCACCAATATATTTTGTTGCTGAATGTAAGACAATATCAATACCCAATGTTAATGGATTTTGGAAATATGGTGTCATAAATGTATTATCGACAACCGAAATTAAATGATGCTTTTTAGCAATTTCTGCTGATTTTTTAATATCAGTGACACGTAATAAAGGATTAGACGGCGTTTCAATGTATAACATTTTCGTTTCAGGTTTAATATATTGTTCAACAACTTCTATATTTGTCGTATCGATAAACTCAGCATCAATACCAAATCTATTAAACACTTTTGTTAAAGCTCTATAAGTACCACCATACACATCTGAATTGATGAGTAAATGGTCACCTTTATCTAATAACATAATAACTGCTGAAATAGCTGCCATACCTGAACCAAATGCAAAACCACTTTCACCTTGCTCTAAATCTGCAATCAACCCCTCTAAAGCACTACGTGTTGGATTTGCCGAACGTGAATATTCATATCCCTGTCTCATATCGCCAATACCATCTTGCATATACGTACTTGTTTGATAGATTGGCGTTGTAACTGCACCTGTATACGGATCTGTTGTTTGTCCACCATGAATTAATTGTGTTTTTTTATTCATTTGATTGTCTCCTTATAATTTAAAATTTGTTTTGACATATATCGATCACTGCCATCTGGAAAAATGGTTACAATGACACCTTTATTAATATGTTTTTTAATTTCTAGAGCGCCTTGCAATGCTGCTCCAGAAGAACTACCTACTAAAAGACCTTCTTGTCTTGCTAATAATTTAACATTTTGAAAAGCGGCATCATCACTCACTTTTATAATATCTGACACCAATGCTTTAGGTAGAAAAGATGGCCATTTTTCTGAACCGATCCCTTCAATATCATGACTATGCGCATTACCGCCACTTAAAATAGAGCCTTCTGGTTCTACGATGACACTTTCGGTACGATATGATGCTGCTAAATGTTCAGCAACACCAGCAAAAGTCCCTCCTGAACCAACACCACCTACAAAATAATCAATATCTTTAAGCTTATCTGTTATTTCTTTTCCTATTGTAGATTTATAGGTCTCAGGATTGCGATAAGATTCGAATTGATTTAAATAATACGCACCAGTTTGCAGTTCATAATCACGTGCGGCCTTTTGTGCACCTGCCATGCCTAAAGTTTGATCTGTTCTGATGACTTCAGCACCTAACGCTTTTATAATTGATATCTTTTCTTCAGAAAAACCTTCAGGTGCAAAAATCACAGCACTGACGCCATAATGGTTAGCAGCAATTGCAACGCCAATCCCTGTATTTCCTGCAGACGCCTCTACAACGACATCACCTTTTTGGATTATATTCTCTCTTATTGCTGTTTCGATTAAATGTTTTCCCAATCGATCTTTCACACTACCACCAGGATTATACTGTTCTAACTTGGCATAAATTTGTACATCTTTATTACTAAATGACTCCAACAATACTAATGGCGTATTTCCAATTAAATCAAAAGCAATCATTATTTCCCTCCATAATGCCTTTCTCTCCACAATACCTTACTATACCGATAAGAATTATAAATCCTTTTGTTCTTATTTGCAATCATTTCATTTTCAAGATAATAAAGTATAATAATCTAATTCCTACTTTTTTAGTAAGCATACTTGAAATAGCCAATTAGCTCTTGTATAGTTGTAATTATCAGAAAATTTAGAAATTATATGGAGGTTTTATCATATGACTCAAACCCCTTGGCATTTAGATACTTTATCTATTCATGGCGGGCAAGTAGTAGATGATTTTTCAAAAGCACGTGCTGTACCAATTTATCAGACATCTAGTTATGTCTTTGATAATACTGAACATGCGAGAAAGTTATTTGCTTTAGAGGAAGATGGCAATATTTATACAAGAATTATGAATCCTACACAAAATGTTTTTGAAGAACGGATTGCAGCATTAGAAGGTGGTGTAGGTGCTTTAGCTACATCTTCTGGACAAGCAGCCATACATTTAGCACTTTTAAATATTGTAGAAAGTGGCGATGAAATTGTTGCTTCGTCAAATTTATATGGAGGTACCTATAACCTTTTAAATATCACCTTTAAAAAACTAGGTATTAAAGTCCATTTTGTAGATCCTAGTCATCCAGATAATTTCAAAAATGCAATAACAGATAAAACAAAAGCAGTATATGCTGAAACCATTGGGAACCCACGCATTGATGTGTTAGATATTGAAGCTGTAGCCGATATCGCACACAATCATAACATTCCTTTAATTGTTGATAACACATTCCCAACACCTTACTTATTGCGTCCTTTTGAATTTGGAGCAGATATCATAGTACATTCAGCCACTAAATTCATTGGTGGCCATGGCACTTCCATTGGTGGCGTAATCGTAGATAGTGGAAAATTCAATTGGGATAATGGAAAATTCCCAGGTTTAGTAGAACCCGATGAAAGTTATCATGGTATTTCTTATACTAAAGATGTTGGCGAAGCTGCCTATATTACTAAAGCACGTGTACAGTTGTTACGTGATTTAGGTTCTGCAGTATCACCCTTTAATGTCCATGAATTCTTAATAGGTTTAGAAACACTACACTTACGCTTAGAACGACACTCTGAAAATGCTTTACGTGTCGCACAATATTTAGAACAACATCCAAAAGTAACTTGGGTCAACTATCCAGGTTTAGAAAATAACGCTTATCATCAACTCGCTCAAAAATATTTACCTGATGGCCAAGGTGCTATATTGACCTTTGGCATAGATGGTACGGTAGACGATATCGCCAAATTTGTTGACGGTTTAAATCTATTTTCCCACTTAGCGAATGTAGGTGATTCAAAATCATTAATCATTCATCCAGCTAGTACTACACATTTACAATTATCACCAGAAGATCAAAAAGCTTCCGGCGTAGTACCAGAACTAGTTAGATTGTCTGTAGGTACCGAAAACATTAATGATATTATTGCTGATCTCGATAACGGTTTTAAAGAATCACTTGGAAATTAATGTTAAAAATTTCCTTAGTGATTCTTATGCAAAAGATTTTCTTTTGTATTCATTAATTTCACTTGGTAATTAATGTTACGATTTTCCTTAGTGATTCTTATGCAAAAGATTTTTTTGTATTCCTTAATTTCACTTGGTAATTAATGTTACGAATTTCCTTAGTGATTCTTATGCAATATTACTACGTTTATGATGTAACGCTAAAGTGTGACATCACACATACTCATAAAAAAGGCAGGGCCATATCACTATGGCCCTGCCTTTTTTACAC
Organism: Staphylococcus sp. Y174-1; assembly: GCF_049897865.1. Lineage (NCBI taxonomy): Bacteria > Bacillati > Bacillota > Bacilli > Caryophanales > Staphylococcaceae > Staphylococcus > Staphylococcus sp. Y174-1. The sequence goes on from NZ_JAFCXB010000002.1 coordinate 474,370, forward strand.
GTCTCAGAATACTTACCTCACACAAACCGAAGCCTAACCTCAGTGTAATTTCCTACAACCTTCTATTCATCACTATATTTAAGTATATTGTAGCCATTACCGGATTGATAAACAAGATAAGCATTTATTTTAAATATAAAAAACACGCATTCAAAAGAAAATATCTAATGAATGCGTGTTTGAAAGTTTTAATCGCTATTGTTGTGCTGTATGAATCGTTTGTCTAATATATTCATATGCTTCTTTAAGTTGGCGTTCTTCTTCTTTGTCTAATGTTATCGCAAATCTTTGAACAATACCCTTTTTATCTATTAATGTTGGTAAACTAAATGCACCATCTTCTAAGCCATATTCTGCACTCAGGGAAGTCAATGGTGTAATTGTTCTCTGATCCAATGCAATGGACTGTATCAAAAATGATGTCACTTTTGATATCGCTGCGTTGGTCCACCCTTTTTGATAAAAAACATCCATCGACACTTCGTTGATAATGGACGAGATGTGTGACTTATCAATTGCTGGACGATCACTTAATGCCTCAAATTCCGATAGTTCCATACCATGAATATGCACTTTACTCCACACGGGGATTGCATGTTGACCATGTTCCCCAATGACAAAAGCTTCCACATTATTTGGATCAATTTGATAATGATCGGCTATAATTGTTTTAAATCTTGATGTCTCTAGAGCCGTACCCGTACCAATAATTTTATGGGCTGGGTAATCTATTTGATTTGCAAAGTAAACCATAGAATCTACAGGATTAGATATCAGAATCACAACCGCCTCTTGCGTCACTTCAGCTATTTGGGACATTATGCCCTTAATGATGTCGTGATTTCCTTGCGCTAATAATGTACGGTCACCATTATTTTTATCGGTTGCTTCACTCGCAGCTATGACGATAAAGTCTGCATCCGTTAAGTCTTGATAGACACCGCTACGAATCTTGATATGTGCAGTATTTATCAGTCCTTGCGAGTGACTATGGTCAAGTGCTTCACCACTTGCCACGTCCGCTCTATCATCAATTAAAATAATCTCTGAAAACAAATTCAGTTGCTGTACATCTGTAAGTACTTGCGTACCCACTTTTCCTAAACCAATAATACCTAGCTTAGACATAATCGAATCACCTTCCTCTTCAATCTATATATTACATGATTATTTATTTTTCATACGGAATAACATCTTGTCCATATTTATCAGTTATAAATTTCTTCATCTCTTTAGATTGTAAAACTTTCATAAGTTCTTTGAATTTTTTATCGTTTTTATGTCCTTCTTGTACGGCAACAATATTCGCAAATGGTGATGATTTTCCTTCTATAGCAATTGCATCTTTATGTGGTGTTAGACCATTATCAATCGCATAATTAGAATTCATTATCACTGCTGCGCCTTCTTTACTATTATAAGTTTTAGGTAAGAATTCCGCACCTTGCTTGTTATTAAATTTCAAATCTTTTTTATTTTCTACAATGTCATCAAACTTAGCATCTTCAATACTGACACCTTTTTTAATTTTGATTAAGCCTTTATCAACAAAGAATGACAAGAAACGACCTTCTTCAGCAGGATTGTTTGATACATAAATGGTAGAACCTTTAGGGATATCTTTAATGTCTTTATATTTTTTACTATAAACGCCCATCGGTGTCGTGAACACTTTCCCGGCTTCTTCTATTTTATAATTATGGTCTTTCTTTTCTGCTTTAAGATACGGTGTATGTTGAAATGCATTCGCATCAACATCTCCTTTATCTAATAATTTATTAGGAACCTTATAATCATTAACTGTTTTTATTTTTAAATCATAGCCTTTCTTTTTCATTTCTTCTTTTGCATGTTCAAGTACGACGCCATGGGGGGCTGGCGAAGCAGCAATCGTAATTTCCTTATCCTCTTTTTCACCATTCGATTTACCACATGCTGCTAGTATAATCGTTAACACAAACAATGAACCTAAAATAAACCATTTTCTCATAATACTTTCACTCCTTAAAAATTTGTTTCAACGTACTTATATGTATAAAAAAACTTTCTCTTAATAAATCAAGAGAAAGTTTGCACTTTCTCTCATCTCCAAAAGTTAAATAACTTTTTGTGACTTAGCACCATTTCGAAAAATCGACGGTTGCTGGGTTTCATCGGGCACATCCCTCCACCACTCTTGATAAGAGTCAATCATATGTATGTTTAGTGGTTTAATCCTAGCATTATGCTCAAGATTAGTCAATGAGTTTTTAGAAAATTCTAAACACTAACACGATAAAATATACCTGTCCTTCACAAAGAAGACAGGTATATCACTAAGAATTATGTAAATTACATGATAATCATGAAAATATACGCTAATAAATTATTCAAAGCATGTAACGCAATGGCTACAGCTAAACTACGCTGCGATTTCATATATACATATACAATACCAACTGCTATGGCAAGATACATCACAATTTCTAATGGAGATTTAGCTTCTGTTACATGTAAAGATGCAAACACAATAATTGAAATAACAGACATAACATAGAAATTTAATTTCTTTCCTAATTCGCCAATAATTAAATGTCTAAATAAAAATTCTTCTGTCATTGGTGCAATAATTACAATTGAGAAAAAAGCTAATATGGTTGATACAGGCGTAGCAAACATTTCCTCCACCATTTTGTCATTTTGTGTTTCTTCAAATTTCCAATGTTCTGGTGCGAATGCATTTACTAAATATGGATAAATTTCTTTAAACACTATAATAACGATAAATGTAATGACAATGAGTTTCCAGTGTTGCTTAATATTTTGTAGCCCCTGTTTCCACGATTGTCTAAATGAATGTCTATGGAATAAAATCCATAACGCGAATATAATTATAAAGGCAATCATTTCCATTAATATGCCTGGCGTACCTGAAAAGTTAGCATTAAAGTTAGCGTTATTTTTCCCTTGCGTTTCATTGATTCCGATCATGATTGTTAAGATGACTATAGATAAACAAAAATTACCTATCAAATAAATAAACGGTAGTAGAAAATCTCTCCCTTGTATATCTTTCCACTGATACTTATGATCATTTTTAAACGACATTGGAACCCCTCCATGTTTGTAATTAGTGAACACTTATTACATTGCACAACCTTTATTGATTTCAAACATATATTTAAAAATAAAATATATTGTCTCAACTACATCTATTGAATTATTTGAAAATTATTTTCATATGCGTATATGCCCCTCAAATGTGGTATATATACATCAATTAACAAATCAACACACATAGCGTATAAGGAGTTGTATTCAATGCGTATATTAGTATTAGGTGCTGGCGGTATCGGAGGCTATTTTGGAGGCAGATTAGCCGAAAGCGGACAGAACGTGACATTCTTAGTAAGACCCAAACGCAAGTCATTTTTAGAAAGAAATGGATTAGCCATCCACAGTGAGCAGGGAGATTATCATTTCAATCCTCAACTCATTACAAAAGACGATCGCGTAGCGCCTTTCGATGTTATTTTACTTTCTTCTAAATCCTATCATTTAGAGCAAGCCATGACAGATTTGAAGCCATTTGTCGATGGTCATACTGCCATCATTCCATTATTAAACGGTGTCGCACATATTCCACAATTACAATCTATCTTTGGTAGAGACAAAGTTATGGGTGGCTATTGTGTGATAGAAACAACATTAGATAGTATGGGAGAAATCATACAAACAAGCCCTTTTGATAAACTCTTTTTTGGAGAACTAGATGGAAGTAAAAGTGAACGCGCACAAAAAATTGCACAAGCATTTTCTGAAACAAAGGCAGAATTCAAATTAAGCACTTCAATCGAGCAAGGCATGTGGCACAAATATTTAATGATTACTGTGTTATCCAGTATCACAACATTAATGCATGCGCCTATTGGTCCTATTCGAGACAGTGATGGTGGCATTAACTTCGTTCGCTCTTTATACAATGAAGTCGCTTCGATAATGCGTGCACATCGAGCGCCACTCGCAGACGATATTGTATCACAATATATGACATCATTTGATCAGTTATCATACCATTTTAAGACTTCTATGCAACGTGACATGGAAAAAGGATTAAATATTGAAACAGATCACTTACAAGGTTATTTATTAAACTTAGCCGATACGTACCAAATTGACGCCCCATTACTTAAATGCGTCTACCAAAACCATAAAGTCTATAAAGAAATGCTTAAATAATATAAACAGATCACACATCTGAAATACAACAGCGCATGTCATCTTTATTATGAGATGACATGCGCTGTTTAAAGTTAAGTCGATAAGTGCAATATTATTTTAGTTTTGACATATATTGATAAGCTGTTACGCCATATCGATATTTAAATACCTTATTTAAATGCGCTAAATCTACGAAAGCACATTCTGCTATAGCAAGATATACATCTTTACTCTTTTCTATGATATGCTTAGCAACTTCAGCTTTATAATTTATATAGTACTGATACGGTGTTATCCCTGTTTGTTGCTTAAATAATCTTATAAATTGATACTTTGATAAATTTAATTCGCTACAGATGAAATCTAATTTAAACGAAGTTGAAACATTATTTTTAATAATGTCTTTTGCTAATTTTAATTTAACATTATCAACATTAAATTCATCATAATAAGTATCTATTTTCAAACCATCCACAAGGTTTTGAAAATGTTCATAACAAATTACATCATCTGATCCATTAAAAATAGAATTAGCTAATTGCAATATGTTTTGTGCTATTTTGTTATTATAAACAATCGGCTCTTTAAATTGAACCATATGTTTTTGATTTGTAGCTTCTAATAATTGTTCTGGTTTGATATAGAGCATGATATACTCCAAGCCTTGTACACCATTAGACATACCATCGTGGTTTTCTTCTGGATTAAAAAACATAACCCCATTTTGATAGGACTGTTTTCGTTCTCCTTTTAAATGATATCCTTGAATGCCTTTTAAGGTCACACCTATGCTATATTCTTGATGTGAATGCTTTTTATAGGTGAAATCATCCATTTTGGCCTCTAATGCCGTTATGCCAATTGCATTTTTAAAATTAAATTCATTCATCTAAACACTTCCTAAACATCATACCCACACTATAATAGCTGCATATAATAAAAATAGTGCCATGGTTATATTAACAATCATTTCATGTTTCTGTATAAAAGTCTTAAGCAAAGTTCCAAAAAATATCCAAAAACTAAATGAAATTAGCGCAATGATTGAAGTCATAATAACATAAATTGAAATCATTAGCGTGGACGGCTGATTCACTAATACAAAGGTGGGAATGACAGTCATTGTAAATGTCACCACTTTGGGATTTAAAAATTGTAAAGCAAAGCCTGAATAAAATGTTCCAATATCATTTTCCACTTTATTTTCGCTATGCTTTCTGAAAAGCGTATAAATCAAATATAACATATAGATACTACCAATTAATTTCATAAATAATAAAAAGCTAGGCATCTTTTCTGATAAAAAAATGTTCACAACAGTAGATATGATGAGTAAAAAGACGAATGCCGTAATAGCACCATAGGTATATTGAATGCCACCTTTCAACCCTTTATTTCTAATCGTATTCAAAATATCTATATTAGTTGGACCTGGAGTCACTGTTATCAAAAAAGTATACATAATGAAAGGTAATAAATTCATTACTAAACGCACCTCACTAAACTAATTATGCATACCATTATATTGATGCTTCAGGTTACAGATATAGTACATTATTGCAATAAGCATATGCATTATGGTTACTTACACTTTAAATTCCAATTATCTTTGCCTTATCGTTGAACTGCATTGATTGCATCTATCAGTGCATGTCTAAACCCATTTTTTCTAATGCAGCTACTGCCTTATTGGCTCAATTTCAGCAAGATGACATTGATTTAGTCATAGGTGAACAAACAGAACTTCAAGAAGGCATCTGCTATGAATATTGGTTTGACGAACCATTCGAACTAGTATTTTCAAAAAATCACCCTCTAGCTCAATCAGAAACAATCAATTTGAATGATTTGTAGCAACAACATTTTTATCTATTAGAACCTCCAGGCGATACATTTGATTTTAAAAAGAACCAAATTGACCCAAAACAAATGGATTTGTCCTATGTTAAAGATAGAGAGTCTATCATGAACTTTATTGCAACAAGTGATAGTGTGGCCATTTGCCCACAATCCTATATGAAAAAAGTTAACAGTGATATTTATACACACATTCAATTACCTAACGCCTCGCGCACCATTGGTATCTATGCCAAAAAGCAATATCATATTGATAATTTTTTTAATATCCTTCAAATTTCTAAATAAAATATGATGTAAACGCTTTAATTATAGGGTATAGCATTACATGAGCTTAAATAATTGGAGGAATTGATAATGTCATCTAAACATAATTTTGATAAAGCGACAGAACTCACAATACAATCCTCAGGTGTTTATCGTGGGCAAACATCTGAGTCTTACGCCAATATGGTTGGACCTTTTGGTGGTGTCATTGCTTCTACATTATTACGTGCTGTATTAGATCATGATGAAAGATTAGGAGATCCTATTTCATTAACAATCAACTATGCTGCCCCAGTAGCGAATGGCGACTTTAAAATCGTTGCCACACCGAGCAGAACCAATCGCTCAACACAACATTGGTATATTGAACTTACACAAAATGAACAAATCATAATTACTGGTACTGCAGTTACAGCAAACAGGCGTGATACATGGTCTTCTACAGAGTTATCCTTTCCAGACGTTCCAAATCCAGATCAAATTGAACCAACACCTTTAGATAGTGCACCGCCATGGGCACAAAATTATGAAATTAGAATGATTAAAGGCGCACCACTTGCAATAGCGACAACGGATTATCCTGATTCAATTACCTTACAATGGATACGAGATAACCCTAACAGAGACTTAGATTTTTTATCTCTAGCTGCAATTTGTGATGCTTTTTTCCCAAGAATTTATGTACGTCGCAAAGAACTCGTCCCAATAGGCACCATCTCACTGACAATTTATTTCCATGCCGACGCAGAAACACTCTTAGCCAACGGAAGCCGCTCAGTACTTGGACATACACGTGCACTTAAATTCTTTAATGGCTATTTCGATCAAACTGGTGAAATATGGAGTCAGGACCATAATTTATTAGCAACCACAAGTCAAATCGTATATTATAAATCATAATAATTAAGGGGTGAATGAATAGATGAAACCTATGTCAGACATCACTGTATCCACTTTATGTTTCATAGATGATGGGACAATACCGAATAATCCCACCTTACCTGTTTTGATTTATCACCATGTATTAGGTTCACATGAACATTTGGAAAAAACCATTACCTCTAATCAATGGGGCAATACTTGGACTGGTGGTGTATTTTCGTATCATCATTATCACAGTAACGCGCATGAAACACTCTTAGCGATCAGAGGAGAGGCCAACTTGCTTATTGGCGGGCGCAATGGTTCAACAATTAACGTCACAGCTGGCGATGTGCTAATATTACCGGCTGGTACTGGGCACAAATTATTAAATGCCAGTCATGACTTTATCGTAATGGGTGCATATCCTAACGGTCAGTCTTTCGACATTTGTACTGGAGATAAAAATAACAGAACGCAAGATATCATGAATATCGAAAATGTGCCATTACCTGAAACAGACCCACTATGGGGTGAACAAGGCCCATTACTATTGCATTGGCATTAAATGATGACAAAATAAGCGCCCAAAGCAACTATTACTGCATTGGGCGCTTAATCTATTTCATTTTGAAGTGATTGTGTTGTTATTTATTGCTCTTTTACTTCTTTAGCATCTGTTCTTTTTTGTAAAATAATGGCGAATGCAGCTACAACGATCACTAAAATAATGATACCGATTAATCCAAGGAACTTCGCAACATTACCAAAAACAATACCTACGACTAAGAAATCCGTATCTGAGAATGTTGTTGCCGCGCCTCCTAAGTCTCCTAAAAATGGTAAGAATAACAATGGTAAGAACGTGATTAAGATACCATTCAATGCGGAGCCAGCTACAGCACCTTTAATACCACCTCTTGCATTACCAAAGACGCCTGCGGTAGCACCGAGGAAGAAGTGAGCGACAACGCCAGGAAGTATAACCACTCCTCCGAATAAGAATAAGACAAACATGCCAATGACGCCTACAATAAAGCTAACAAAAAATCCAATGAGTACAGCATTTTGTGCATATGGGAAGACAATCGGACAGTCTAATGCAGGTTTCGTATTGGGTACGAGTTTTTCTGAAATACCTTTAAATGCTGGCACAATTTCAGCTAAGATTAAACGTACCCCTGTCAAAATGATAAACACACCCGCAGCGAACGTGACACCTTGTATGAGAGAAAATACAATAAAGTTCTGACCGTTACTAATTTCACTATGTACATAGTGTGGCCCTGCAAACAGTGCAGCTACAAAATATAATAAGGTCATCGTTAACGAAATACTAATCGTACTTTCTCTTAAAAAACTTAACCCTTTTGGGAAATTAATTTCTTCTGTTGATTTTGATTTACCTTTAAATAGCTTTCCTACTTCACCTGCTGCCCAATAACTTATCGTACCAAAGTGTCCTAAAGCAACTTGGTTATTACCCGTTATTTTTTTCATTGTTGGATGCGCTAATGCAGGTAGTATCGCCATAATCAGCCCCAAAATAATCGCACCGATGACAACAGTTAGCGTTCCAGTAATATGACCGACTGATAATAATATAGCTAAAAAAGCAGCCATATAAAATGTATGATGACCCGTTAAAAATATATATTTCAAATTAGTAATACGCGCTATGATGATATTAACTATCATGCCAAACACCATAATTAATGCAGCTGTTGTTCCATACTGTTCCAATGCTATTGAAATAATTGCTTCATTGTTGGGCACGACACCTTGCACGCCAAACGCGTGTTGAAATATTTTCCCAAATGGTTCAAGTGATTGCGTTACTACATTCGCCCCAGCACTTAATACTAAAAATCCCAGTATCGTTTTGATCGTACCTGAAGTGATATCTGTTGCTGATTTTTTCTGCATGATCAATCCTATAAATGCGATTAAAGCAACTAGTATTGCAGGTTGGCTTAAAATATCAACGATAAAGTCTAAAATCGGTTTCATTTTATTACCTCCTTAGGCGTTATTTATAAAAGATTCAACTCACTTAATTTTTCACTTAATTTATTTTGAAGTTCTTCTTTATCTAAAATATTATCTAATACAATGACGTCGTCTAAATTTTTAGTATTTTCTTCTAAATCTCTCCCACAAATGAATAAGTCTGCCATATCAGGGCTTGCACTCATTACATCGCTGTGTTCTACTTTTATATCAGATGGTGCATTTAAATTTTTCAAAGCTTCCTGAGCATTCATTTCTACCATAAAGCTACTACCTAACCCGTGACCACATACAACTAAGATTTTCATTTTCATCATTCTCCTTTAAATATATTTAATATGTCCTTAACTTCTTGTGCTTTCAATAATTGATTGACCACTTCTTGATCCCCTAGCGTTGTTGCCAAATGCCTTAGGATCTCAAGATGTCCTTCATTGTCTACTGCACTAAGTACAAATATAAGTGACGCATAGTGACCTTCTTCTGAAAAATTAATGTGTTGATTTAATTTCAGTAAACTCAGTCCTATCTTGTTTACTTCATCATTGGGTCTCGCATGTGCAATTGCGATTTCTGGCGCAATAACAATGTACGGTCCTAATTTCTTTACACTGTCAATCATTGATGTAATATAACTTTGTTCAAAGTAATCTTGGTTTAATAATGGTTGCGCAGCTAAAGCAATGCCTTGTTCCCAATTATCAACCTGTTCCTTTATTTGAACTTTGTCAGCTGACAGAATTTCTAAACTCATTTAAAAGCACCTCCTTATTCCTGACTTACCTTACTAATAGCTTGCATTATTGCTTGTAAATCTCCAGAAAACATGGTTGCTCTATATGTCTCATCCATGATTAACTCGCTAAACTGACGTAACGCATTTAAATGTATTTGAGGATGTTCTGTTGCTAATGTAATTATTATAAAAACAGGATCATACCCATCTTGCGAAAAATGAATACCTTCTTTATAATGTATAAGACTAAAGCCTACCGATTGTTTAACATGTTCATGTTGAGCGTGAATGAGTGCAATATGAGGACTAACCACCATATAAGGTCCAAACGTGTCTAACTGCTTGATAATATCTGTAGCATAAGCTGGTTCCACTACACCATCCTCGACAAGTAGTGCCACACTCTGCTTGATTGCTTCATCTCTATTTCGCGATGCTTGCTGTGTTTTAACTCTGGATTGTGGCAAGACTTGTTCTAACGTTGGACCTAATCCACGCAACTGAATTACATATTTTTCTCTAGATTGATTGATTATTCTATTTAACTGCTCCCGATCATGTTTATCTAAAAATGGAGAAACCTGAATAACTGGGACGACAGTTTCCTTAAAAGGCACCGTAGAGATAATGTAATCGACCCCTTCATGTTTCAATATCGTTTCATCCACTTCATATATTGAATAGGCATCCATAATTTCTAACTCTGGGTAAATGTGCCTTATTTTACTTTTTAATAATTGTGACGTTCCAATACCCGATCCACATAGTAATACGACTTTAATTTTATTTGTCTTAATCGTTGATATTCTTTCAATAGCAGATGCAAAATGTAATATCATATAGGTCAATTCGTCATTGTTAAATACAATTTGATATTTTTCCTCAATGATCCAAACATGCTTTTTAATTTCATCTATTAATTGAGGATATTGGCTTATAATTTCATCTTTCAATGGATTTTCGTGTGTCATATCAAATTTCAATCTATGAATTGCTGGTCTCAAATGTACAATTAAGCCATTGCGTAATTTAATATCTGTCACCAAATCAAGTCCTAGCGCGCCACTCATACGTTCAATCAATTGCTCCGTCAGAAGTTCTAACGTATCAATTTCTTCATTTAACTGATTCTTTTCTGAAGTTTTAGCTCCGAGTAAATGCAATGTTATGAATGCCGCTTCACTTTTTGGAAAATGAATCTGGAAATTGCCTTCAAGCCTTTCTTGAATTTGTAGCGCAATTTGAAACTGCTCTGTTTCCTTCAATTTCAAATATGCATCATCTGGAATTTTAAAAATAAAATCTTCATTTATTCGATGCATCGCGATGAGTATATGATAAATCAAACCGTCTATTGCACTTTGTACTAATTGATAATTTGTATTTCTCAGCACAGTTGTAACACTTGAACGAATGCGCTCTAATTCATGATTTGAAAATAAGTCATGCCCCATCTCATGCGTATACATTTTAAAATATTCACGCACCATTTCTGCGTAAGCTTTGCGATATGCATTTTCTGGGCCTTGAATGACAAATCCTTTATTTTTCTTATACTCAAGCCTTAAGTCATGCTGCTCTAACCAATTTTGAACGCTTTTCAAATCTTCCACAATCGTTCGTCTTGAAACAGATACGGTGGTCGCAAGCACTTGTGATGATGTCGGCGTATTGGCTTCAAGTAATTTTAACGTTATATATAACAAGCGCTCTTCTTTTGCATAATGTATTGTATGCGTTGTCGATTTAGGTGCAAAGCGCTTTAACTGTTCTGGTGTTGTGGTTATTTTGACCCCCTCTTGCTTAGTCCTTTGAATATTTAAACCTAGGTTACTTGCCATATCTTCAATGTATTCAAGATCGTACTGTATCGTTCTTTCTGTAACATTAAAGTGCGTTGCTAAATGATGAATTTGCACAAAAGTTTCACATTCAAGTATGAACGTTAAAATATGATACTGTCGCTTACTTAACATATTAGCAACCTCCTCGCCTCTTTATTGTAAACGCTTTCTAAAGATAATAGATGTGTAATCTCTTTCGTCTTTAAATGCGAAAAGTTGCACATCAAATAAAAAATCATTATATTTTTAAATTATAAAGTTCAAAGTGCATATATGATATCGTTTTATAAAAAAAAGCCCGGACATAACTAAATGTCTCGGACTCACCTTATTTAGGCAATCATATATTCTATTGAAAATACATCGCTATCACTTTTTAAAATGCTATTCTTCAGACTGCCTAATCATCCTTGTCAGTATATATAACAAGGCAATCGTTTTATCATAATACTTTCGCTAAATTTTCTTTCAACATTAAACTTCACGAATCATATTTAAAAATCTTTGTAGTTCAGCGCTTTGTGGATGATTAAAGATTTGCTCTGGAGGCCCAGATTCTCCAATTACACCATCATGTATAAATACAATCTTGTTAGATACTTCTTTAGCAAATCGCATTTCATGCGTCACGATAATCATTGTCATACCTTCATTAGCTAGGTCCTTGATGACACGAAGCACATCATTAACGAGTTCTGGATCTAACGCAGACGTAGGTTCATCAAACAGCATTACTTTTGGATTCATGGCTAAAGCTCGAGCAATTGCTACACGTTGCTGTTGCCCTCCAGATAAAGCATTCGGTCTTTGATCTTTTACAGCAGTTAAATCTACTTTTTCCAATAAAGCTAATGCTTGTTGCTTTGCTTCATCTTTTTTCGTTTTTTTAACAGTAATGAGACCTTCCATTACATTTTCTAATGCCGTTTTATGTGGGAATAAGTTATAACTTTGAAATACCATGCCCGACTGTTTACGGACTTTTATCTGTGATTTCTTATCTGCATTGCTATAAGTCTCTCCATTAACATACACAGCACCTTCTGTAGGCAACTCTAAAGCATTAATCATTCTCAACAAAGTCGTCTTACCTGAACCTGATCGTCCAATAAATGTCACAACTTCTCCTTGATTAACGTTTAAATCAATCCCTTTGATAACTTCTTTATCATCAAATGATTTTTTTATATTTTTTAATTCAATCATGAGCGATACCCTCTTTCAAGATAAGATTCATAGAAGTTTTGTGCAATTGAAATGATAAAGCAAACCACCCAGTACATAAGTGCTACAAGTAGATAAATAGTTAAATACTCATATGTCGTCGAAGCGACTTCTTGTGCTTTTCTAAACATCTCAGCTACTAATATAAATCCTAAAAGTGATGTATCTTTAATTAAACTTAAAAATGTATTACCTAATGCTGGTACGGATACTCTAATCGCTTGTGGCAAGATAATACGTTGAATCGTTTGTCGATAATTCATACCGATTGAATAGGCCGCTTCTGTTTGACCCTTAGGTATAGACATAATACCTCCACGAATAATTTCAGAAGCATATGCCCCTACATTTAATGATAAACCAATAATTGCTGCGATAACTGGTGCTAACGTCCATTGATTTTCAGAGTTATTTGTCAATAATCTGCCGAGTTCAGGGATCCCGTAAAAGATAATGAATAATTGTACAATCATCGGTGTGCCTCGGATGATTGAAATATAAAAACGAGCAATCCCTCTTAAAATACGGCTTGTTGAAATGCGCATTAACGCAGTGAGTAACGCAATCACTAAACCTAACACAAAGGTTACTAATGTAATAGGTATAGAAAATTTCACTAATCCTTCAAGCATCGGTGCAAATGCTTGACCAGCTGCGTCTAATGCATGTTGCTGTTCAGTATTAAGATTTAGAAACATCTTCGCCGAACCATTTTTTACTTATTTTTGCTAATTCACCATTATCTTTTAATTTTTTCATTGCTTTATTTACTTTTTCAATTGTTGCATCGTCTTCTTTTTTACTAAATGTTAATGCAGATTGACTCTTCTCAGCATTACCTTCAATAATTTTCACATCTGCATTAGGTTTTTGTTTTTTATAATCTAAGTATGAAATATTGTCATTAAATGTACCTTCAACTCTATTAGATTGTAATAAATCCATAGCCTGATTGAAGCCATCTACTTTCGTTAATTCTGCACCTTTAGATTTAGCCAATTTACCATAATTTGAAGTAAACGTTTGAGCCAATTTCTTACCTTTAACATCGTCAAATGATTTTATATCTTTGTTGTTTTTGTTAACGACTAATACTGCTTCTGAATACGTATATGGTTCTGAGAATTTATATTTTTCTTTACGTTCATCATTAATACCTACTTGGTTCGCTATCACATTAAATCTACCAGAGTCTAATCCAGCAAACATAGAATCCCATTGTGTTTCTTTAAATTTAACTTTGTAACCCATTTCTTTAGCTACTGCTTTCATTACATCAATATCATAACCTGTTAGTTTATCTTGTTTATCATGATATGAGAAAGGTGCATAGGTCCCTTCCGTACCTACAACAAATGTTTTATTTTCACTTGCAGTTTTATTTTTGTTATCATTGTCTTTTTTGTCAGAAGTACCACAAGCTGCGAGTCCCACAACTAAAAGTAACGTCAGTATACCTAATAATATTTTTTTCATTTCGCGCCCTCTATTCTTATTATTCTTATCGGAATAAAAATATTCTATGCCTAACCCTTCATTAAGTCAATAACTTTTTTATCCAAACATACATTTATTTTTTAATTCCAATTAATTAACATATAACACAATTAAGTTGATTCCCTTGTTTACTCCTTTTTTTACAATAATGAACAAAAAAGTACATCTTCAAATCTTTTGAAAATGTACTTTTTCAATGATACTTAATATATTTATGCTTTCGAATCCATCTTTTTATATAAATCGATCATTTCTGCTGCCATATCTTTGAACGTAATAGCTGTCATTAAATGGTCCTGACTGTGAATGGTTAACAGCGACATTTTTATCTCATCACCTTGCGCTTCTTTGGTTAACATATTTGTTTGAATATGATGTGCCTCTAATAATGAAACTTCTGCAAGTTTTAATTTCTTTTCAGCTTCTTCAAAAGCATTTTTCTTTGCCGCATAGATGGCTTCCATTGCATGACTTTTGGCGTCACCACTGTATGCAATAAGTGACATGGCAAACTCTAAACTATTTTCCGCTTCTGACATTGAACCACCTCTATTTTGTCATCAATTGTTCAGCTGTATTTAATACATTTTCTCCATTCATCGTTCCATAATCTCTCATTTCAATGACCGCTACAGGTATGTCTTTCTCAGAGCATTTTTTAGTATATTCATCTTTTTTAAAGCGAACTTGTGGTCCTAGTAGCAATACATCTATATTGTCACTTTCAATTTTTTGATCTGCTTCTGAAGTGGAAACGGCAAAAATATCTCTATCAAGCTTTTGCTTTTCAGCTTCTTTTTGCATTTTTTGTACCAACATACTTGTACTCATTCCCGCTGCACATACCAACATGATTGTTTTTTCTGCCATAAAAAATTCCTCCTGATTAAAAGCGTAGTTTCATCATTTAACGTTGAATCGATCTAGCTATCATGGAAACTGTATGTCTTTCCCCTCTGATTGCCTTACTTAATTCAAAAATATTATTGACTGGTGCAAGACCGCAATAACCAGCATCACCAATGTGTTGAATATCAACACCACAGATTTTATTACGTATCGCAAAATCCCTAATGGTACTTGGATCAGAACTTTCTTGGCTTGTTCCTATTGCAGACATAACTAAACCTTCACGACGGTGTACTGCTTTAACAATATTTTTCAATTGTTCCTCATCAAATCCTGGTACCGTGCCAATTGATGGTACAAGAATAATATCTGCCCCAGCGTCTATAAATTGATCTACATACGTTTCCGTTATTACAGGTTCATCTACACCAGCGCTATGCATTTTCCCCGCTATAATAAGTCCTGTAAAATGCTTTCGTGTCTCTGAAATAGCGTTGACAATTTTATCATTCGTTACACCTGTCCCAGGATTCCCTGTCATACATATAAAATTAATACCTAATTTTTCTAATGCCTTTACCGTTTTCGAACTTGCTTGTCGACCTTCTACAATATTTAGTTTTTCTTCTGACATCGTTGCGGTTTCATCTACTGGTTCTAAATTGACACCAATCGGTCTACAAACAAGACGTCTCAATTCATTGATAACCTGTTTATCTTCATCTACATTAACAACTTTAGGATCAAAGGCATCTAAACCATTTAATAAAATTAAATCTGCGCCAAATGCACGAGCAAGTTCAGCATTTGTAATATCTGGAATGACTGGAGTACGTGTGACCACATTTTCAGATAATACAACACGACCATCGCTTGCTTTAATACTTTGTTTTAATTCTGTGGCTGTCATTTCAACGATTTCAGATGCATTCGCACTTAATAATCTTTTTACCATGAGACAAATCCCCTTTGTTTAGATTTCTTTTGTTTCATCTGCTTCTTTTTGCTCTAGTTGCAAATTATATTTTTCCATCGTTCTGTAAAATGGATAATACAATAAGATATCAACAATGATACAAACCATTTGTACCAATGAACCACTAACATGACCCGTAGCTAAAAACCCACTAATAATAGGTGGGATTGTCCAAGGCATCGCAGTACCATTAGTTAAATGAACAAGCCCGCTTGCCATGGAAAAATAAGTAATCGTCGCATTGATCATCGGCGCCAATATAAAGGGTACAATCAGCCTAACATTGAGAACGACTGGCAAACCAAACAAGGTCGGTTCATTAATATTAAAAATACCAGGCATCAATGTCAGTGGTGCCATTGTTTTCGTAATTTTACTAGAACGCTTTTTAAAGGCTAAAATGGCAATGACAATCACTAAGCCAATGGTTGACCCACCGCCCCCCATAAATACAAAATTATCTATAAAAGGTTGCGTGATGATATGTGGCAAATCGCCATGAGGATTAGCTTGATATGCAATACGGTTTTCATCTATGTTCTTAAGCCATATTGGCTGCATAACCGCATTTACTACATTTGCACCATGAATACCTACAAACCAAAAGGCACTATTTAGTCCTACTAATATAATCGTACCTATTAAAGTACCTCCCATTAAACTTAATGGCACACCTAATGTATTAACAATAAGGTCATGTATGTTTCCAAAAGGAAGGTTATCTAATGCTATATAGATTATAAGCCACAATAAAATAATGACAGCTCCAGGTATTAATGCGCTAAAGCTTTTCGCTACTGCAGGTGGAACTTGATCGGGCATTTTAATCCTTATATTTCTATTAATAAACCATTGAAATATCAATCCGGAAAAGATCCCTATAATTAATGCTACAAAAAGTCCCTGACTTCCCATATACATTTGAGGTATAGCTTCTTCTGGTGTTTTGCCACCAGTCATAACATTAGGTGTTACAACTAAAAATGCAGCCATGGAAATAATTCCTGCTGAAACACCATCCGTATCATACTGTCGAGCAATACTATGTGCCACACCAAAACTTGCAACTAATCCCATCAATCCAAATGTACCATTTACTGCTTTCATTAAATAGGGTTGTATGCCTTGTGCTTCCAACCATTCAATCCATCCCGGTATGGCTATACCACTAATGACAAGAAATAGTGATCCAATGATAATCAATGGCATCGCAACGATAATACCATCTCTCAATGAAATTAAAATTTTATTCGATCCCAATTTAGACGCGACTGGTAACAAATACTTTTCTAATGTGTCATTAAAACGACTCATATGAACACCCCTAATCCATTTTCACTACTAAACGTGCCGCTTCACCTCGCGCCAAGCGGTCAAACCCTTCATTAATATGTTCTAAAGGTAATGTATCTGTTAAAAGTTCATTTACTGGTAAACGACCTTGATGATATAAGTTGATGAAACGTGGTATATCACGGTCAGGAACACAACTTCCCACATATGAACCTTTTATCGTACGCTCTTCAGCAGCGAGCGTTACTTGTGGAAATGAAAATTGGTGTTTGGGATCCGGTAAACCTGTTGTCGTTGTCATTCCACCTCGACGTGTGATTTGATATGCGACATCCATGGCAGGTACTACGCCCGCCGTTTCAAAAGCATAATCCACACCACCTTGCGTATATTGTTTAATATCTTCTATTGTATGTGCTTCACCTGAATTAAATACTGCTGTTGCTCCAAGTGATTTAGCCAATGCAAATTTTTCTTCATTAATATCTAGTGCAATAATTTCACTTGCACCTGCGAGGCGTGCACCAAGAATTGCGTTAAGACCAATGCCACCAAGCCCAACAACCGCAACAGTACTCCCTGCATTAATGCGAGCTGTATTAATGACTGCACCTATGCCCGTAATGACTGCACAACCAAAAATCGCCACCTTTTCAAATGGAATCTTTTTATCTACTTTGACAATTGAATTTGTAGATACCACTGCATAATCTGCAAAACCTGATACACCTAAATGATGATGCATTACCTCATCACGGTCAGATTCATAACGAAAGCCACCTTCTAACATTTCTCCTTTTTCATTTGCCGCTGCACCATTTTCACATAAGGCAGGTCTGCCTTCACGACACGGAATACAATGTCCACAACTTGGTATAAATGTACATACGATATGATCACCCACTTCAAATTCCGAAACGTTTTCACCTACTTCGATAATTTCTCCAGCTGCTTCATGCCCTAACACCATTGGCATTGGACGTGGTCTACTGCCATTAATTACAGATAAATCAGAGTGACACAAACCCACTGCGCCTATTTTTATAAGTACTTCATTTGATTGAGGCCCTTGAAGTTCTAAAGTTTCTATTGTTAAAGGATGACTTTCTGTATATGGTGCATCTTTACCCATCTCACGCAATACTGCCGCTCTTGTTTTCATAACATACACTCCTCATTCACTGTAGTGATTTAAAGATAATTTGATAAAATAGCAATTATTCATAATAACCTTCCGTTGATTTTCTAAATCCTTCGAATTGTTCGCCATCATGTCCAAACCAAATTTGAGCATTTTTTTCTTTTGCTAATCTTTGAATTTTCTCCACAGATTTCGTCCATCCAATAGAATCATATAAAATACCTGGTGGCTTCAATGTATCTTCTATACTTTCCTTGGTGTATATTGCGTCCGATGCTAATATAATCGTTCCTAATTCAGCACTCTCAATCTCTAGACCAATGATGCCCCATGCATGACCACTACCATAATTTAAAATTCGAACCCCATCTACTAGTTTCAAATTATCTTCTTCTTTTTTAATCGTTCTCCATTTCAGATTATTTTTCACCCAAGCATCTATATCTGCCCAAATATAAGCCCCTTCTTGTTGGTTTCGTGCATATGTTTTCATTGCACCACTTAATTCATCATCATGGACAATTATAGTTGCATTCGTAAAATATTCTAAACACCCTGCATGATCCAAATGTAAATGTGAAGCAATAACAAAATCGACTTCTTTAGGATCTACATTAATTTGCTCGAGTCTATTAGGTAAATGACAAGCTTCATCAGCAAAGTACGGAAAAGCTTTTTGTGTTGCACTTATCCATCTCCCACTATCTCCCATAGCGTTCGGATTACAAGCTGTATCAAAAAGGATTTTAGCATCTGGGTGATCTATAAACACAGTATATATAGGGAATTCATGCATCTCGTTATTGGCGTTAGGGTCATCTAATGTTGCTTGATTGGAATTAGCAATCATCAAATTCTTATCCATCTTCATGCGTCCGTTATCCAAAACATAGACTTTCATACGTTCTTTTTTCACATTAACCATAACTACACACCCCTTTTAAAATTGTATAATTACATTATAATTGCAAACGTTTACAAAAATCAATTTTTAAATTATTATTTCATTTAAGATTTATACTTTATGTATTTCATTAAAAACGATACAGACTCATTTTTGATTCATTAAAAATAGTATTTAATTATTACAAGACATAAAAATGCGCCCTCCAAAGTTGTCATTTTTAGAATGTCTACTTTGAAGGACGCATATGATTATTTATATCTCACTTACAATGTTCCATCTTCTATGAGTGAAGTAAAAATTTCATCATCAATAATAACTTCTACATTAGGATGTTTGTGCAAAATAGAAGCTGGCAATGCTTCTGATACTTCGCCTTCTAACAAAGCTTTTATTGCTTGCTGTTTATTTTTACCAAATGCTAACAATATGATCCGTTTTGCTTTCATAATAGACGACAATCCCATAGAAATCGCTTGCTTAGGTACGTCTTCTATATTTTCAAAATGTTGACTATTCGCATTAATGGTTGAAGGTGTTAAATCAACAACTCTCGTTACACTTTCAAAAGATGAATATGGCTCATTGAAGCCAATATGCCCATTTTCACCAATGCCTAATATTTGGATATCAGCTGAACCGATTTCACCTAAACGCTGTTCATAAAGTTCACTTTCTAATTCAATATTAGGCGCATCACCTACAGGCAAATAAATATTTTTATTATTCCATGTTTGATTATGATTAAATAAGTGCGCATTCATATAAACATGATAACTTTGATTATGTTCTGCAGATAAACCTACATATTCATCTAAATTAAACGTTACGACATTGGATAGATCTATTTGATTCACATTTAATAACGCTGCTAACGTTTTATAAACTTCGATCATGGTATTACCAGTGGCTAAACCTAATACAGCATTAGGTTTGGAGATAACCTGTTTCAGTATTTCTGTTGCTACGTATTGGCTTCCAATCGTACGATTTTTTAAGTTGATTACATTCATCATCTCACCAAAACTTTCTATAATCTTTTAATCATCCTCTAATTGAATACCTTACTTATCATTTTCTAAAAGTTCTTCTACTTCGTTTTTAATGGTAGTAACATGTGGCCCATAGATAACTTGTACACCGTTCCCTTTTTGAATCACGCCACGTGCTTCTGTAGAAGTTAGCATTGTTTTATCGACAGCTTTATCACTGTTTAACGTTACTCTCAATCTAGTTGCACAACAATCAACGACATCGATATTTTCTTTTCCACCCAGCGCTTGAATAATCATTTTAGCACGATCAGTTGCTTCAACTGTTTCTGTTACACCTTCGTCTTCACGACCAGGCGTTTTAAAATTAAATTTCGTAATGAGGTATCTAAATATGACGTAATATAGCACAAACCAAACGATGCCAATTGGAATGACCCATAAGAAATTCGTCTTTTCATTACCTTGTAGTACACCAAACAATAAATAATCAATGAAACCGCCACTAAATGTTTGTCCCACAGTGATATTGAAAATGTCAGCCATCATAAATGCTAGTCCATCTGAAACGGCATGGATTACGTATAGCATTGGTGCAACAAATAAGAAACTGAATTCTAAAGGCTCTGTAATACCTGTTAAGAACGATGTTAATGCTGCAGATAACATTAAACCACCGACTACTTTTTTACGTTCAGGCTTCGCCGTGTGATAAATTGCTAATGCTGAACCGCAAAGTCCAAACATCATTGTGATAAATCTTCCAGACATATAACGTGAAACGCCTGAGAAATATTTAGTTACATCAGGATTACCTAGCTGTGCAAAAATATATTTTGCGTTCCTTGAACCATGTGCCCTTTAACTTCTAAAGAACCTCCCAGTGCGGTTTGCCAAAACGGTAAGTAGAAAATATGATGCAAACCAAATGGTCCTAATAACCTCAATATAAAACCAAAGAAAAACGTACCAATAACCCCTGTTTTATCTACTAGACCACCGACACCAAATATCCATCCTTGTACCGTTGGCCAAATAAAGAACATAACCACACCTAGCACTATTGAAGAAACTGCAATGATGATAGGTACAAAGCGTGACCCACCGAAGAAACCTAAATACGCAGGCAGTGATATTTTATGAAATTTATTATGTAACAAAGCTGTCATAATACCGGTGATAATACCTCCAAATACACCTGTTTCTACAGTTTGTATTCCCAATACCATACTTTGACCTTCTTCTGCTAAGTTGCCTTTCGCCAATGTATCTGTGATCGTCAACAAACCATTCATTGATGCATTCATAATTAAAAACCCAAGCATTGCTGCTAGACCAGCCGTGCCTTTTATCACTTTTTGCTAAACCTAATACCACACCCACCGCGAAAATAACCGGTAAATTTTGAAAAACGATATTTCCTGCTGCTGACATTAAAATAAATATATTTTGCAAGAGCGCAATATCCAATACTGGATAGGCTTTGATTGTATTCGGATTACTCAACGCACCACCAATACCTAACAATAAACCAGCTGCTGGTAAAATAGCTATTGGTAACATAAATGATTTCCCAAATTGTTGTGCTTTTTCAAACAACTTACTCATATGCTATAACCTCCTAATTAACATCAATATACAGTCAAAGAAAATATTAATCAATACAATAGAACAATATGAAAAATATTTTCATAAAGTGTTATCATTATCTATTATATGCATCTATTAAGTTATCCATATGTTGTCCAAATTCATTTTAGATATATACTTTTAACTTCCTTCATTTCAACGAAAGTCACACCTTAACTTCATTTTTAAATTTGAAGATAAAAAAACAACCAACAAATTAAATTTGTTGATTGTTTACAAGTAGAAACGTCGATCTATTTCATAATAAAATGCTAACACTATCTATGCATTAAATTAAGTGGGCCTTGACATGTTCAATTCAGTCATCTACTGACTAATCGTAGGAAAAGAGTGTAAGACATTTCTTTTTGTCCCAGGCTCCATCCTTTTTATAGTAGCATTACAAAATCTCTTCATAATACTTAACATCTAATTTAAAAAATATCACCCAGTGTTACAGCCATAATTGCTTTAATAGAGTGTAATCTATTTTCTGATTGGTCAAAAATGACAGCATGTTCACCTTTAAATACGTCATCTGAAATTTCCATTTCAGTTAAGCCGTACGTTTCGTAAATTTGTTGTCCTACTTGTGTATTTACATCATGAAATGCAGGTAAGCAATGTAATACGATAACATCTGGATTCATTGTGTTGATCAGCATCTCTTTGTTCACTTGATAAGGTAATAATTGATTGATACGCGGTTCTAATACCGATTGATCTTCACCCATTGAAAACCAAACATCTGTGTATATTGCATCTGTTTGATAGATCGCTTGTTGAATATCATCTGTAATCAATATATCGCTCGATGATTCAGCAGCATATTTTTGTGCCATAACTTGAATATCTTCATCCGGTTGTAATGCTTTTGGTGCGGCTACATGTATGTTCACACCTAAAATTGCACCCGTAATAAGTAAATCATGAGCTACGTTATTTCTAGCATCACCGACATAAGTCAATGTTTTTCCTTGTAATGTTCCCCAGTGTTCTTTTAATGTGAAAAAATCTGCAATCATTTGAGTTGGGTGCCATTCATTAGTGAGCCCATTCCATACTGGTACACCTGCATTTTTAGCAAGTGCTTCTACATCTTTCTGATAATGACCTCTAAATTCAATACCATCATACATTCTACCTAGAACTTTGGCAGTATCTTCTGCGGATTCTTTAACTCCTAAATGAATATCACCTTGCCCAAAGTATTCAGGATAAGCGCCTAAATCATATGCTGCTACACTAAATGCTGAACGCGTTCTAGTAGAAGGTTTTTCAAATAAGAATGCCAAATTTTTCCCTTTTAAATACGGGTGTGGAATACCACGCTTTTTCTTTTCTTTTAATTCACCAGTAAAATCAATTAAAGTATGTAACTCATCTGCTGAAAAATCACATGTCTTCAAAAAGTCTTTACCCTTGAATAATGCTAGCTTGTTTAATGCTGTTGTGTACGCCCCATTTTCATCACTCCAATGTTTTATAAGATTTATATACATAATAAAGGTATTTAAATGATATTTCAAGTATATTTATACTAAAAAATGAATATTATTTAATTTTATGTACATTGACAGCTTTTTCCAATTTTAAAAAAAGTTAAAGTCTCTTAAACAATAACGTCGAAAATCTCGTCATTTAAGCATTGAAAATATCTGAAAATAAACAGTTGTGAACTTTAAATTTCAAGTTATGCGTTACATATCTTTTATTATCAAAATGGTTGTATATTGGGAATGTAATCATTTATCTCACGGAGGTGAATTATTATGTTTAAAGATATTGTAGCTGTAATTAAACAAATCGTAGCACAATTTGTTTCAGGCGGTTTCCAAGAAAAATAAAGCCTTTATTTCCACTCCACCTCAAAAAATTCCATAATCACCCTTTTAATCAGAAATGAATTTTCGAATCAGTCGTTGATCGTCAATTTCATTCAAAGCCTATGAGATACCCCCTTATATTTCATAGGCTTTTTTATAAATTTCGTTATATTTCAATATCTATTCAATTTATTTAATTATTACCTATGAAAAAAGACCATGACATCTATAGATATCACGGCCTTGTTCATTATATGTTATCCATCGTATTTTAAGTTGCTTCTTTTTCGTTCAAAATACCACGCTCTTCTGGTGTTTTTAAAAAACGAGTCATAATCGCACTTGCTACATAAAGTCCAAATATAAGATACATCATACCTTGTACGCCAATACTATCGTAGAATAAAGCGACTAATCCAGGTCCAGCAAACACACACAAACCTGCTCCTAAGTTCAATATAGCCATTGCCGGACCTTTATCACCATCATGCACTAGTGAAGGCACAAGTGCTGATATAGGAACGAATCCAGCTAAACACATTCCCCATAAAAATCCTACTGTTCCGATAATGAACACATTCCCTGTAAATATTTCAGGTATAAAATACAAGCCTAAAGTAAATACAGCACAACCAACGCCTCCGATATAAGATATTGTATTTTTCCAACCAATCTTGTCGCTTAATGCGCCAAATATAAGATTGAAAATAATATTTGCAATAAAAATCGTACCCCAAATATTTAACCACGTCGTCGTTGCGATACCTTTCGTAGATAAATATATTGGAAGGAACAACGGAAATGCATATTGTGCAGCTTGATTAATAATTCTTACAATACAAGCAACCGCTACGCGAGGTTCTCGTTTTAAAATTGTAATACCAGCGCCCATCTCTTTCAAATGGGTTTTAAAACCATTCCCTTTATTCTCTATTTCAAATTTATCACGATTTACAAATACTGCTAAAAATGTTCCAACAATCACCCATAAAATCGCAGTCCATAAGGTGAATATATGACCAAATATTTGAATCGCCATCGAAGAATAAAATGAACCCAGTACACTCAAACCTCCTGTAAATACAAACCAAAACCATCCTACTGCTGCACCTAAACGTTTCTGTGGAGAACGATATGCTACCCAAACTAAAAATGAATAGGCAAATAATGGATACCCAAAACCTCTAATCGCATACGATGGTATCATTAGTCCATAATTCATGGATGGAAGTGCTAAGCCTACAAATATCATGTGACCAATAATATACAATAGCGTTCCCAATAACATTACTTTTCGTGGACCAATAATCTCTACTAATACACCTGAAAACCAAGATCCAATAGCAATCGTTACACCATAACAAGTAGTTAATATAGCAGTTTGATGCACAGATAGGCCATGATCATGTAAGTATGGACTAATCCAGGCTAGCTCCAAGCCATCCCCCATCATAAAAATGAGTACACCAATATACCCCCATAATAGTGTCGGTGGCATGCCCATTTTAGCTAACTTTTTATTCATTCATAACACCCCTATATCTATAAATTTTCATTCCTATGTTATTTCAAATAATATGCGCTTTCTTTAAAACCCTATGCATTCATTTATTCCAATCAAAAGAAAACGCTTTCATTTATTTCTATTATCTTATTTCATTTTTTCTATTATCGCAAATTTATTTTCGTTTCTTTTCGTTTCTTTGTTTTAATTACTATTAAAAACTGTGTTTACAATTTTAAATTTCCTACAAACGTTTTCACTCTTAAAGTATGTTTTTAAAAATAAATGTCATTTTTAAATGAAATAATTTATTTATTGGAATTTGAATTTTTACATGAATGCGTTTACAATGAATAATATTTAATCATCATATGACTAGATGATTGTTATTTTTACTTAGGGGGATTTTTTAAATGATGTTATTTGTTGCTTTTAGTGCTGTCATTGTGCCTTTTATTTTTTTAGTATTACTACGTATGTCTGCACTAAAGGGTATGATCATTAGTGCGTTCATTGTCACATTCTTGGGCATCTTTGTTTGGGGAATGCAAGGGCATGTCATATTGGCCTCAATGCTTCAAGGTACTCATAAAACTCTTACCATTCTCTATATTTTATTTGGTGCGCTTGTGTTACTTAATACTTTGCGACAAACTGGTGCAGTCACACGTATTAATGAAGGATTCAAAAAAATATCAGGAGATATGCGTGTTCAAGTTATTATTGTGGCTTTTTTATTTGGCTCATTGATTGAAGGTGCATCTGGATTTGGCACACCTGCAATGGTCACAGCACCGCTCATGGTAGCACTAGGTATCAGACCGATGATAGCTGTTGTTACCGCTTTGATTGCTGATAGCGTTGCTGTTTCATTTGGTGCCGTGGGAACACCTGTATTGGTCGGTTTAAGTACATTAAATGACGCAGATAGTTCACTGTTTCAAGCTACAGCTGAACGTATTACAACATTAGATTTACTAAGTGGTATTTTTATACCTATTATATTAATTGCTACTTTGATTATTTTCTTTGGCAAAACAAACAAACTCAAATCTATTGTTGAAATGATTCCATGGCTAGCCTGTATTGGTTTCATCTATGTCGCTTCTTCATTTGCCTATGCCTTTCTATTCGGTTCTGAATTCGTTGCAATTCTCGGTTCACTCACAGGACTTATCGTAGCCGTAGTCACAGCAAGTAAAGGTTGGCTACTCCCTAAAAATGAATGGAAAGACGGTTTTGATGACAGTTATGCACCCACAAAATCAGAACATGACATGCCATTATTAACTGCTTGGGCACCCTATTTAATGGTCGTTATATTATTATTACTGACAAGAACTGTACCACTGATTAAAGATTTCACTACACAAGTGTTAGATTTATCTTGGAATCAAATTCTAGGCTTTGAAACAATTTCATCTGATTGGGAATTTCTTTATTCACCAGGCACTATCTTACTACTTTCTGCTTTATTCGCCATCCTAATACAGAGAAAATCGTTCAAAGATCTATCGCAAGCAAGCGTAGAATCGCTAAATACGATTAAAACCACTGGAATAACATTAGTAGCTACACTTGTGATGGTGCATGTGTTTATCAATTCTGGAATCAATACAAGTGATTTAATCAGCATGCCAGAATATATTGCTGAGAATATGTCTAAATACTTAGGACCTATTTGGCTATTCGTAGCACCTTTCTTAGGCGCATTAGGCTCCTTTATTACAGGAAGTGCAACCGTTTCTACATTGACATTTTCACCTATTCAATTAAATATTGCTCAATCCATTGGCGCAGAACCTTATACCGTCTTGGCTGCACAAATTATTGGTGCAGCAGCTGGTAACATGATTTGCGTACACAATGTCGTAGCTGTATGTGCTGTAGTGAATATGCCAGGAAAAGAAGGCAGTGTAATTAGAAAAACACTCGGCCCAGCATTACTATACTGTCTCTTAGTTGGTTTAAGTGCTTATATCATTACCTCAATATTCTTTTAATCTATAAATGTATTTTTAAAAGGACTAAACCCTTACTGTTGGGCTTAGTCCTTTTATTTAACTTCATAAATACTTTATTATAATTTAATAATTGCTTTTGATGATAATTTAGAATCTGCAGCAATTTCAAAACATTTAGGTTATATAAATTCTTAATATTATCATCTTTATTATTATTTTGATAAAGTACTATTAAAATACTTTTTAAAATATGGTTACTACGTGGGGATGGGATATACATATGAAATTTGAAAGTATAACGTTATGTACTTCAGAATTAGAAGAAACGCTACAATTTTATGAGGAAACTTTGGAATGTCCTGTAGAAGTTATTAATCAAGATACTTTCATTGTTCAAATTGGTGAAACACAATTGCAATTTTGTAGGTCTGAAGAAGTTGTTCAACCTTATTATCACTTTGCAATTGATATTCCATACAATCATTTTTATGACATGAAAGAGCATTATCAAAATATATTATTTTTATTGATGGAAGACGGGCACCATACAACTTATTTTGAATCATTTGTCGCACACGCTGTATACTTTAATGATCCATCTGGAAACATCGTGGAATTGATTGCAAGAGTATCCAACATTACAGATGAACCTGAATTTTCTAGAATCAGTGAAATCGGCTTTGTATGTAATGAGACAAATGCTATTTACCAAGCTTTATCGGATTATAAAATCGAAACATTTGAACACGCTCATTTTGAACCTTATGCGTTAAACTTTCTAGGCGATACATCCGATGAAAGCTATATACTACTCACACCTGAAGATAGACGCTGGTCATTTTCTGAGAAACATTCCATTGCGTATCCAATTGATATTAAGACGGAAACATTCCACTTATCGTATGATACGCGTCATCAATGGCACTTAAAGCCATCTTAAATTATTCAAAAATAGTAAATATAAACGTGGAACAGAAATCCAATTTTCTCTAAAAATTAAATTTCTGTTCCACTATTTTTATATCATCCGTTATACTTTATACTTTTTTAGGCCTGGGCCAAATAAAGTAGCTCAGTGTGATTAATAAATCAATCCCTAATATAACTGTCCAAATTTTAATAACATGATAAAGCGCTGCTACACTATCGCATTGTCCTACAATATTTATAATTAACCACAATAGACCTGTTCCAATCAAATAGGCTAAAACATGTCTTAACCAACTTACAAAATAAGCTTTTGCATAAGCAATACCCGTTTTCTTTTCAGGTAAATTTCCTTCCTTTAAAACATAGTATTTAAAACGTTCGTCTGCCCATTGAATCATTTGTTTTCCAAATGCAATTGAAACGCCAATATATACTGCTGCTATGCCATGAGGAACCGTTGCTTTGGCACCATTTAATAAATCTACACTCATCGTAATAATTAAAATCAAATCAATTACAGGCGTCATTGCAAGTAAAATCAAACCAACTTGTTTCATGCGTAAGACATATCTTGAAATCAAACCTAAAATAATGACAATCCAAAATAATAATTCAGCTGCAATAAGTATCATTAATACCCCGTTCATTATATTACCTCCTTAACCAGGATTTCACTTCGCTCTCTATTAAATGTTCAATATCTTCATTTATCATCTGCTCGGGATTTAACAATTTATGTAATGCTAATCCATCCAATAATGCATGCATTTTCATTATTGCTACATATTGATTTAACGATGTGTCGAGTAAGTCATGTTCTTCTAAAAATGACATCGATGCTTTTACTAAAGTAAAGATTTCATTCCCCATGGAATCTTTACCTACTTCATGTAACTCATATTGAAAGGCCAACCAGACCTCCATATCCGCATATCGTTCTTCATCAAGCGGCATAGCTTTCAACATCGCCTGTATGACTTTATCAAGCGGGCTTAGACTTCCGTCGTTATATACCGCTTTAATTCTTCCTCTAACTTTACTATCTACTTCGACCGATACTGCTTTTAACAAATCATGATGGTTTGGATAATAATAACGTATTTGTCCTGGTGTCATTCGTGCTAACTTTGCAATATTTCTAACTGTAGCACCCTTAGCGCCATTGCTTACGATAGATTGCCATGCATACTGTATAATTTGCTGCTTCTTTTTCTCGTGATCTACTACTTTGGGCATATATCAGAACTCCCTTTTTAATACAATTGTATTAATTAAAAACTAAAAAAATAGCCTTTAAAACTTATTTTATTTACTTTAACATATTTTAATACACCTGTGTTAAAACAAAGCATTTTTAAAGACGTATCGCAATTATTTAGATACGCCTTTAAATCAATATCTTTTATTCTATTACTTGCGCTTTATCACTGACAAACTTTTTTAAAGTTTTATTTAAGCCATCTTTCGCTTCTTGATCATAACCATAAGTACCGTCTTCATTAGATGTAATATGTTTGTCTAAAATAAATCTACCTTTATGAATTGTATCTGCACCCAATTCTTTTATAACTGGATCTAAGCTATATTGAATCGCTAATACATGTGCAAATGTACCACCTAATGCGAGCGGGAGGACTGTTTTACCTGTAAATGCGCCACGTGGCAGTAAATCTAAATATGTCTTCACGATGCCTGAATACGCTGCTTTAAATACAGGTGAAACGATAATTATCCCATCAGCTTCTTCAATTTTTTTATGTGTTTCATTAATTGATTCATTTGAAAAGTCAGCGGTAATCAATGCTTCAGCGTCTAATTGATGTACATGTATGACATCTGTCTCAATGCCTTCATCATTTAAATATTTTTCAGCATATTTTACTACACCTGTTAACCTAGACTGAATCTTATTACCACCTGCGATAATTGCTACACTTGCCATACTTATTGTCCCCTTTCATTGTTAAACACGATATATCTATATGAAGCACTTTAGGGTCATTGTTCGACTCGCAACTTTTCCCCTAAACAACCCACGTTTAATTAATAATTAAGCTTTAATCTTGCCACTTTATAATCTTTCTACACTCTCTACCGTATCATCAATTATAAATGCTGTCATAGTATACGTCTTAAATACCTTATCTTTTTACTCGTATTTATAAACACATATCAAGATTGAGGTATATTTTCTGTAATGACAACCTGATTTTCCTTGTCTATATAGGCACATGTGCCAGCGATAATATCAATATGCCACTTATAAATGCCCGCTCGTGCCATTTCATCGCAAAACTTTGGAAAATCCGTTTCACCTGATTGATGACGCTGCAATATATCTTTTACCAACGCAAGGTGTGTCTGTTGTGCAATGGGTACAGCTACTTTAACACTTTCATCCGTAATTTCAGCTCCATCCTGATGAATATAAGATGTTTCACCTTGTTCTATATTCACTGTATTAACAATGATTCCCATATCTTTAAAAGCTTTAAACAATTTCGGAAAATCTACGCCTGTATATTGTTGGTGTGCTTGATGAATTTTATTTAATGATAACGTCATAATCGTACCTCTTTTACGCTTATTTGCTTACTCTATATCATAGCTTTAAAACTTGTATACAACAAGTTTATTAATCAATTAATCGTACTATTGTAATTATACACAATATATATTTTAAAATTATAAAGTTTTTATTAAAAGTCTTTTCACTTATCAAAATAATTTGCCAGATGTATACTTGTTATAGTCTTTCTAAAGGAGTGGTATGTTATGAGTACATTTTCTGTAGAAGAAAAAGTACAAATATTATCTGATATTGTAGCAATGAATACAGTAAATGATAATGAAATCGAGGTATGTCAATACTTCCAAAATTTATTTGAACAACACGGTATTAAATCAACCATTGATAAAGTTGATGAACGACGCGCTAACTTAATTGCCGACATTGGTGAAGGCAGTCCAGTCATCGGTGTATCTGGACATATGGATGTCGTATCAGAAGGTAATCGTGAACAATGGTCATATGACCCTTTTAAACTTACCGAAGACAATGGTTATTTATATGGTCGTGGTGCTGCTGATATGAAATCTGGACTCGCTGCACTCGCTATTGTTCTTATCGAAATGCACGATGCACAATTATTAACAAAAGGACGCATTAAATTCTTAGCTACTTCAGGTGAAGAGATGGAACAACTTGGTTCACAAAATCTCTACGAAAAAGGTTACATGGATGATGTTGACGCACTCATCATAGCCGAGCCTTGTCAAGATATGATGGTCTACGCACATAAAGGGTCTATGGACTATCGTATTAAATCACAAGGTACTTCTGCACATAGTTCTATGCCTATCCTCGGTGTAAACGCAATTAAACCTTTAATTGAATTTATTCAAGATATCGATAACGCATATCAAAAAATATCTAAAGAAATTAAAGGTGAATCTTTAGACTTCACTCATTTGATCGATCGAATGAAACCTTCTCTACCAGCTACATTTGCTGTTGAAGAAATTGAATCCGCATTACAAGGGCTTGTCATCACTAACACATTAATCAAGGGTGGCGTTCAAGTGAATTCTGTCCCTGAAGACGCTGATGCTGATTTCAATATTCGTACAATCCCAGAATACAATAATGACCAAGTTAAAAATTTATTTAATAATACAATTGAAAAACATAATGCAAATGGCTCAAATTTAGAAAGTGAATTATATCTTGACTTAGATCCTGTACTTACTACTGGTCAAAATAGCCTAATTGACACTGCTAAAACGATTGGCAAAACAGCATTTAATAAAGATTTTGTCGCTGCCCCAATTGGTGGTGTGACGGATGCTTCTAATTTACTACGCGGTAAAGATGAATCTTTCCCATTCTTAGTATTTGGTCCAGGTGAAAAACCACACCAAGTAGATGAACGTGTAGAAAAAGCAATGTACATTAAATTCATTGATTTCTATAAAGAACTATTAATCACTTATTCAAAAAATTATTAATGGCCTGATTAGCACTAAGCACGATATCCAAGCCATTTATAAAAAAACAACGCATATGCGTCATTCCAGCATATGCGTTGTTTTTTTATTTTCAAATTAACCATTACACTATCACGCCAATTCAATCCTACAATGTAAATAGCAGCTGAAAAACACTAACTAATTGCGTTACTTTAATATGTACCACATCGTCTAAAAACAGCGCTATTTCAAGCATCTACCAATTTTGTTTATACTATGACAAAGTCTTTTTTAAATTTTTAATATAGTGATACTTTGATTTAACGATTTCCCAGGAAATTGCTATTATATTATGCTCACAACACAATCGTTGTCCCAATACCTTGCCCAGTTCTTATCCTTTCCACGACATGCGCTTCGTTACCTGCTGCGATAACTACTTTTTGACAGCCATATTCAATGGCACTGATCGCATCTTGTACTTTAGGAATCATCCCCCCATATATTTGCTCTTGTTCAATATAATTTTTAATATGCTCTGAATTCAATGTGGCCTTTACTTTATTATCTATCATGACACCTGGTATATCACTCAATAAATAGATAGGTGCGTTTAATGTCTGCGCTATTTTGTACGCCAACGTATCTGCGTTAATATTATATAAATGTCTAGAGGTTTTATGTCTGCCGATAGACGCAATAACAGGTATATATGCTTCTGTAAGATGATCTATAACTGCTGTATTAATGTTGATTGGTTCGCCTACATATCCATATTTTTCGTTTAATGGTTCAACGTCAAATAGCTTGGCATCTATTCCATTTAACCCAATACTTTGAATATTTTCATCATTCATTTTACTTACAAGCTGCGGATTCACCTTTCCGATTAATATCTGACTTGTAATTGACATTACTTCATCTGTAGTAACCCTCAATCCATCTTCAAATAATGAATCGACGCCTTGCTGCTCTAACGCTTGATTGATAAAAGGCCCTCCACCATGAATAATAATCGGATGCAAACCCTGTTGCTTTAACTGTGCAATATCATCAATGGTAGTTTCATGTAATTCGGTCAAGGTACTACCACCAATTTTGATAACTATATAATTCATTGCAGTCACTCCTTAAGTTCTGTACGACGCGTTGATACGTACATATTCATATGATAAATCACAACCATATGCTGCCGCTTCTCCTTCCCCGTTTCCAACAGTCGCTTCAATTAAAATATTATCTGATGCTAATTCTTCTTTTAAACGCTGTTCATCAAAATCTACAGCCATACCTTTTTCCAACACACTCACTTGGCATAACGAAACATGGGTTGCGCTAGGTTCTATATATCGCGATGCGTATCCTATAGCAGTGACAATTCTTCCGAAATTCGCATCTTCACCATGGATAGCGGTTTTCACTAAATTCGAGGAGACAATGCTCTTGGCAATTTTTCTTGCTTCAACAACATCGTGAGCGCCCTTGACCTTTACAGTTACCAATTTAGTTGCCCCTTCACCATCTTTAGCGATGCTCTTGGCAAGATAGTGGCATACAAAATTTAATGCATTCACAAACTTATGCCATTCGGGATGTAATGCATCAATTTGTGTATGTTGCGCTTGACCATTTGCCATGCATAGCACCATATCATTTGTACTTGAATCACCATCCACCGTAATCATATTAAACGATTGATCGATTGATTGTTTTAGGCAATAATCCAACGTATTCGCATCAATATTGGCATCAGTAGTTATAAATCCTAGCATTGTTGCCATATTGGGATGTATCATGCCTGATCCTTTTGCAGTGCCACCTATCGTTACTGTGGTACCATCGATTTCAACCTTTACTGACAGATGTTTCGTCATCGTATCAGTTGTTAAAATAGCTTGATTGAATGCTTCACTTTTATTATATTGTTCTTTTAAAACGTGCTGCGTTGCATATTGTATTTTATCCATTGGCAAAAACGATCCAATAACACCTGTAGAGGCAACACCAACAAGATGTTGCTCGATATTTAATTGCTCAGCAATCCAAGCTTGTGTATCCAACGCATCTTGCATACCTTTTTCTCCTGTACACGCATTCGCAATAGCCGAATTCACAATAATGGCTTGTAGTGCTTTATCCTTATTAATACTATCTTCAGTTAGTTTTAATGGCGCAGCTTTAAATTGATTCAATGTATAAACACCTGTTGCTGTAGCTGGCGTCGTTGAATAAATCCAACCAAAGTCCACTTTCTTTCTTCTCAAACCGCAATGTAAACCACCAGCAATAAAACCTAATGGTGAACTCACGTCGCCTTCTAAATCTATATTTAATTGGTTTAATGTATCAATTGTTTCAATGTCTCTCATTTCTTCTCTCCTTTCATCCTACTTTATGGATAAACTGGTGATTGTAGCAATCCAGTGTTTTCTTTCCATCCATACATTAAGTTCAAATTCTGAATCGCTTGACCACTTGCACCTTTAACTAAGTTATCAATCACAGACACGAGAATCGCTGTTTGATTCTCTTCATCAACATAAATACCGATATCACAATAATTGCTACCGTAAACTTCCTTAGTTTTTGGAAATTGGCCTAATGATCTAATTCTTACAAATGGTTTATCTTCATAATAATCTTTAAACATATTATGTAAGTCTTCATTAGTAAAAGCATGGTTTAGTTTGATATAAATGGTTGATAAAATACCTCGAGTCATAGGTACGAGATGCGGTGTAAATGTTACTTTTACTTCTTGTTGGGCTAATAATGATAAATATTGTTCAATTTCAGGTTTATGCTTATGCTTTCCTATCGCATAGGCGCTTAAATTTTCATTCATCTCCGCGAAATGAACATGTTGTGCCAAAGACCTACCGGCACCGGATACACCCGTCTTCGCATCGATGATAATGTTATCTTGCTTTACAATATCTTTATCTATTAGCGGATGTAGTGCTAACAATGTAGCTGTTGGAAAACATCCAGGGTTCGCAATTAATTGCGTTGTTTGTGCATTTACATTTGACCATTCTGCAATGCTATAATTTGCTTCATTCAAATATTCTTGAGAAGCTGCCGTTTCTCCATAATACGTTTCATAAGTAGCTCGATTAGTTAATCTAAAATCACCCGACAAATCAATGATTTTAATCCTCTTGCTAAGCAACTGAGGAACAATGTGTTTACTCACATTTGAAGGTGTCGCAAAAAATATCACGTCGCATTCAATTCCTTCACTATTTAACGTTTCATAGTGATATGTGAGCTGTTCCAAATGTGGAAATGTTTCCTTTATAGGTTGATCCTGTTTAGAATGCGAAAAGATATATTTTATATTTACATTAGGATGCTGAATTAATAATCGAATTAATTCAATGGCTCCATATCCACTACCGCCAACGATACCAACTTCAATCATTCACTTCATTCCTTTCTGAATATTCGGAAATTTTATATTAAATTTTACTTTTCCAAAACTTCTGTTATGACACGAATTACTTCATCGATTTCATCTTTATCAATAACAAGTGGTGGTGCAATCCTTATAATATTGCCCTGTGTTTCTTTACAAAGCACACCTTTATTTATCATTTGTTCACAATAGTCCTGTGCTGCTACATTTAATTCTATACCTATAAACAATCCCCTACCTCTCACTTCCACGATTAGTTCACTTTCAATTTGTTGCAGGTGCTTTAATAATCTATCGCCTAAGTCTAATGCATTTTGTACTAAATGCTCTTCATTCAGCACGTCTAATGCTGCCATTGATACAGCGCAAGCTAGTGGATTACCACCAAATGTGGAACCATGCGTGCCTGGGGTGAGGACACTCATCACATCTTGATTCGCTAACACTGCGGATATCGGATATAACCCTCCACCTAGTGATTTACCTAATAAATATATATCTGGCTCTGTATTTTCCCATTCCATTGCGAACATCTTACCCGTTCTTCCAAGCCCCACTTGTATCTCGTCTGCAATTAATAACACATTATATTCGTTACAGAGTTGACGTACTTCTTGTATAAAATGTGTTGGGGGAATATTTACGCCTCCCTCACCTTGTATTGGTTCCAGAATAATTGCAGTTGTTTGATTATTAATTAATTTTTTTAATTGTTCTATATCTCCAAAATCTGCGTAGTGTATATTGTTTAATAACGGTCCAAAACCTTTTTTATAACTAACTTGTGATGATAATGATAATGAACCTAACGTACGGCCATGAAAGTTTCCATTCATAGCAATGATTTCTGATGATGATTCATCAATATTTTTAATATCAGTGCCCCATTTACGAGCCATTTTTATGGCTGTTTCCACAGCCTCTGTGCCAGTATTCATTGGTAAAACATTTTCTTTATTTGCAAGTTTACAAATCTTTTCTTCCCATTTACCTAAATTATCACTATATAAAGCACGAGAAACCATTGTTATTCTTTGGCTCTGCTCTTGAAATGCCTTTATGATTTTAGGATGACAATGGCCTTGATTAACTACCGAAAATCCAGAAATACAATCTATATAACAATTGTCTTCAATATCCCAGACTTTTGCACCACGTCCTTTAGCTAAAGCTAATTTTAATGGACTATAATTTTTAGAACTATATTTGTCTGTGTGTTCATATAAATCAAGCATCAAAACCCTCATTTCATAATATTTATTCTCAAAAATGAATTAATATTCATAAATAATACACTTGTCATATTAATTAGTCAAAGGTTATTTTGAATTTTTACACTTTAAACGAATTGAAAATGTTGTTTTAATGGGGATAAAAAACATTGTTAAATAATTTATTTTAATGAAATTTACTTTTCCATAGAATATCCCATGCATTTATTTTGCATAAAATGTTGTCCACTGCAATATTGCATACGCTTATTGTCTAAGTACAGTCGCATTATTATAGTCATTTTCTATACATAAAAAAGATGGAGCAGAAATCAAATTGTCTCAAAAAGATTTCAGGCTCCCACTCCATTTAAGCATGATCATTCAAATGATTAACTATGTCGCTATTTATATGAAAAAAGCGTCTGGGAGATTTAACAATGTCCCAGACGCTATATATATTTCTACTCACAGAATTAAATTATTCTTCACTAATGTGTTCTGATTTACGTTTTTCACGTAAATCCGCACGCATATCTTTATTAATCTTTTTAGCACGTTTAAAGTAAACACTTTCAAAGTAACTAGACGTACCTATTTTGTAGAAGATTAATGCAATAATGATAATAACAATAAAATCATAAGGGTAATGAATCCAGTTCATACCTTTAAATTCTTTACTACCGATAAATGATAAGAAGGCAAGTACAATAAGATATAAGATAATCCACAAGCTACCGCCAATTTGTTTTTTGGTATTTTTCCAATTCATTTTATATTCATAGAAGAAGTAAATTGGTAATCCTAGAATAATAATTAAAATAACTTCGGCTGTTGTTGGCCACATCGCCCAATATATCGCTAATGAAGCCATCACAAATGAAAATGGTGCCATAAATTTTAATAAGTTTGCTCTAAACGGTCTATGCATTTTAGGTGCCATTTTACGTAGTGCAATCACTGTCGTTGGTCCTGTTAAATATGCCACTAACGTAGCTGTTGATATTACACTTGCTAAAGTACCCCAATCACGGAATAGCGATACCATGACCATACTTATAATTGCATTAAATATAATGGCTACACGAGGAATCATAAATTTTTCATTCATTTTCCCTAAAAATTTAGGAATATGACCATTTTGTTCCATAGCGCGTAAAACACGTCCAGTAACAGCTACAAATGATACACCTGTACCAAATGGTGAAACAACTGCTTCCATATATAGTAATATAGCTAACCAATTTAATCCTAATAGAATAGCCATATCAGCAAATGGTGAGTTAAAGTTAATACCACTCCAACCATTTTCATGCAGCATTTCAGTAGGCATTGACGTAATAAATGTACTTTGTAGTACTATGTACAGGGTTGCACTTAAAGTCAGTGAAATAGCTATACCACGTGCAATGTTTTTTTCAGGTTTTTGAATTTCAGATCCCATATTAATAATTGTCTGGAATGCGTTGAATGAAAAAATAATACCTGATGCTGTTGTTGCAGCAAATATAGGTGCTGAACCGTAAGGCATAAATGTTCCAACTGAATGACCATAGTTCCCAGTGTCAAAACCAGAAATAATTAACATGATAATCGTTAATAAAGGCACACCTAATTTAAATACTGAAATTAAACTTGTAAATGACGTCAATAATTTTACTGACCAATAGTTTAATAATGAGAAGATAATAATAATCACAAATACTGCAAATAAACCTGCGTTACTTATTGTAGATCCATCCATTAAACCAGACGTAAATTTCGCCCATTCCCAAGGCCATGAACTCATATATTGTACAGCTGATACTGCTTCAATAGGAATGATAGTTACCAGCGATACCCAGTTTGCCCAGGCAGCAATGAATCCAAGTAACGAACCATGTGTATATTGCGCATAATTACTCATACCACCTGATTGTGGAAACATCGTTCCTATTTCAATATAGTTATAAGCAATTGAACCTATAACTACAAAACCAATAATCCAAGAAATAATTGCGGCTGGTCCTGCAATAGAAGATGCCTCCCATGCGCCAAATAACCAACCAGATCCAATTAATGAACCTAATCCTAGCAATACGAGCTGTGGTAAATTAATTTTACTACTTTCATCTTTTTGTCCCATAATTACTCCTAATATTTTCTCTTTTATATTCATATCAAGAATAAGTGGCTTTTATACACCTTCTTGTATATGGTGTTATTATACTCGTATAACAATTCTAGTCAAATCAACTTTTCACTACCAATAATTGTATATATTTGTGTTTTTATTCATAATATTAGCATATTACTGTATAAAAACATCGCACAACATAAGTCACTCAAGATAGTGTCATTAATACGCTGAAAGTAGATTTATTCATGTTACTCATTTATTCACATAAAGTATAATACCCAAAACCTTCTAATTTATAATACATATGCTACAAATACCTTTACATCAGTAATCACAAGACTTTGAATCGATGCATTTAAAAATATTTGTAACTTTTGTAACGGTTTTGTGTATTTATACTAAAATAAAGCATTATTCACAAAAATATCTTTAAATACTTTGCAAATAATGCTTTTTATGATGTTACACAAATATGAATCATTGTTATTTTACTTTATTATTTTAAATAAATAGATCCAGAATTAAGACAACCATTAATCCTGTTACAGATGTCGTTAATAACAACGCACCCCATGTCTTAAATGTATCCTTAATAGAAATATTAAAATATTCTTTGAATAACCAAAATGATGCATCATTAACATGAGTAATGATATTACTACCTACAGCTGTAGCTAATACCATAAGCACAGGGCTGACATCAAAAGTGGGTATCAACGGACCAACGATACCTGCAGCAGTAATTGCTGAAACAACACCTTGACCCGTCGCAATACGGATCAGCGCTGTAATTAACCAAGCCATAATAAGTGGAGAGATATTGTTACCTTTCATGATATCTGCAATATAATCTCCAACATGTGCTTCTAAAATGATTTCCTTAAAAGCGCCACCCGCTCCGACAATGAATATAATAGTTGCAACACCTTTTAGACCTGTTTCAAATGATTTCATCATTGTATCCATATCTTTACCTTTTCTAAGTCCAAACATAACAATCGCAGTAATAATAGCAATGATAAGACTGATTTCCACACTTCCAATAAATGATACGATTTCATGTAATATCGTGTCTTCGGTAATAAATAAACTGAGTATGGTTGATATTGAAATTAGAATAGCTGGTATTAATGGTACAAATAAACTCAAACCAAAACTAGGCATTTCACTGTCTGTAAAATTTTTTCTTTTTTGTAATAATGGTGGTATAGGATAATCTATGTGCTTCATGAATCTCGGCAATATAATACCCGCAATAATCACACTAGGAATAAAGACGATCATCCCCAAAATATAAACCATTCCCATATCCGCATTGTAAGCATCTACGAGTGCTGTGGGCCCTGCTTGTGGCGGGAAAATACTGTGTGATAAAGTTGTCGCTGCAACCATTGTAATCGCCAATTTCATAAATGGTGTCTTAGCTTCAACAGCAATACTGATGACTAACGGTGCTAAAATCATAAATGCTACTTCATAAAATACAGAAATACCAAATACAGCACCGATGATAATTAAAGCCCATTGAACATATTTAGCACCAAACCTTTCTATAAGTGTTGAAGCGATACGTTGTGCTGCGCCAGAATCTACCATTAATTTACCAAGTACTGCACCAAACCCAATAATTAATGCGAGACTCCCTAATGCAGATCCTAATCCTTCCTTAATTGTATCTAAAAATTGCTAACGGCTTCATGCCATTCATAAATCCTACAAGCACCGCTGCGAATATGAGCGATAGGATACTATTAATCTTCAATTTAATGTTTAAAAATAGTAATACTCCTACACCAATAACAAGCTATATGAGCGGCAAATGTTCCCCTAAAAATGACAAATTCGTGTTCCCCCAATCCCTTAAAAATAATGAAAGCGAATTCACAATTACTCATTATAAATTATTTATCGCATAATAACAACGTTGTTATTATTGTATTAATTTATGTTTCTTCTTTTTCACCTCATTATATACAAAATAATTAAAACCACATCCATCATCACGGGGGTTCTCCATGAATGGTTGTGGTTCATCATCTCTATTTATTATTATATACTTCGAATGCCCAATGCTTATCTTCAAGAATTTCCCTATAGAATGGATCATTACCAATTACTTTAATTTGATCCGCTAATGCTTCAACTTCATCTAAGTGGTGTGTCGTTAATATAATGAGTCGTTCCCTCTTCATTGTATTCAAAAGGTTATGAATATCAAATCTGGATTTTAAATCTATACCTACTGTAGGTTCATCTAAAATTAATATTTGCGGATTACTTAATAAACCGATTAGAACATTCACCTTTCGTTTCGTACCACCAGACAAATTAGAAATTGTCATGGTTCTCTCATTTAAATTGAGTTGACGTGCATACTCGTCTATCAATACATTGGATAACGGTGCTTTGCATAGCGCCTTAAAACATCGAATATTTTCATTAACTGTCATATGTTCAAATAGTGCAATATCCTGTGGTACATAACCGATTTTATCTTGTCTTTGCTTTTTTGACAGTTGTTCTCCAAAATAACGTATTTCACCTTTAGTCAATTGTTCTAAACCGGCAATCATTCTTAATAATGTGGATTTACCAGCGCCGTTTTCACCTAATAAAACGGTTAATTGCAAATTTTCAAATGTCATATCTAGGGACTCAAAGATGCATTTTTTACGATAGTGCTTGCTTAAATTTTTTAATTCTATCATCTTATCACTCCTATAATTGTATAAAGATATATAACACCGCCATCAATAAGGCAAATATGACTGCCATAAAGAGCCTATGACTGAGTGTATTTATTTTGAAAAGTAACCATGAAACTCCTAGTTCATAAACAATAATAATCACTAATGATTTCGCAAAGAACGTAAATGAAAGTTGTTGTTGAAATATGAATGTTGTTATGCCAAGTACAAGCATTAAAATGAGTGTATGAATCAAAATATAAGTTGTGAAAAGTATCAACTTACTGTATTGAAATATAAAAAGTCTTGTTAACGGACCATTTTGTTTCAGCCTTTGATGCAACACGATTTGAACACTACTAACGAATAAGATAATGCCAAACACTAGGCTGATTGATATAGACGTCTCAGAATTGGTATTTACGACATGGTGAACAATGGCTGATTTGGGCGTGTGTTGATTTAATGTATCGGACACCTTTTCTAAGGACGTCTCTTGACCGTCATCATCTAAATGTTTTTTTACAATATACGGAATTTGTTGTTCATATAATGAACGACTAATCATTTCAAATGTAATATCACCAATAAAATCATCTCTTGCATAAAGTGTAAGTGCCAATTTTAATTGATTATTTTTCAATTTATCACTGTAATCTTTAGGGATATGCATCGCTGCAACCGCTTCTTTCTTGCTAACACTTTCATCCAGATATATTGCTTCTTGGTCCAACTTTTCAACTTTAACAAAGTCGTTCTTCTCAATACTTTGAATTAATGTATGTGAAGCTTGGGATTGATCCTGATCTTGAACTGCGACTGGAATTTTAAAAGATTGATTCAGCGATGAATAAGCTGCCCATATCAATAACAACGTACACGTTAAAATAGTAAAAAAAATCACTAATTGCTTCCACTGTTTTAATATAATGATAAATATAAAGGACTGTATCATCGGCGATACCTCCAAACAATGATTACCAATAATATAATAGCTGTTATCACAAAGCTCATATAGAAAGTAATGGGTGTATCTAAGATATAATTATTTAATATAATCTCTAACATTTGATTAGTGACAAAACTAAATGGCTGCACATTAAACATGCCATTCAATAAATGTTTGAAATATATCGTTGGTATAATTTGACCAGAAAATAGAATAACCATAAGTGCAAGCATGATTTTCAGTACGATATTGAACCAACGGAAATTGATCAAATCAATAATGGTTAACCAACCTATAATCATTAGAATATAATAAACTAATTGAATAACTACAGTTGGCCAATTATAAGGCTCAAAAGTATTGGGCAATATCTGTATCA
Source organism: Staphylococcus sp. Y174-1 (assembly GCF_049897865.1). Classification (NCBI taxonomy): domain Bacteria; kingdom Bacillati; phylum Bacillota; class Bacilli; order Caryophanales; family Staphylococcaceae; genus Staphylococcus; species Staphylococcus sp. Y174-1. The sequence continues at coordinate 517,606 of NZ_JAFCXB010000002.1, forward strand.
TGCATAAGCATCCTAACAAGGTCCACACGCCAGTATAAAATAGCGTAAATAAACTTCTAATTAATGTTAGCTTTTCAAATGAAAAATGGTACATATGTAATCTGGATTTTAATGCCTTAGCTTGGTTCATTTTTAAAATTGAAAATAGTGATAGTGCAAAAATAAATATGGAGGCTAAATAACCTGTCACTACATAATAGCTCGATGTATCAAATATTTGTATCGATTGATAATCAAATCCGCCTGTCCGATTTAAACCGGTAAATAATAAATCCGTCAATAATTGTAATTTATCGTCCTTATTGGCCTCTGGTGATAATGTCGTGTAGGTTAACCCTCCACCCATCGATAACATGAGGCGACTATAAACTGAATCAGTTAACTGATTAATAACTAAACTTTTAGTTGACGTTTGATCATATGTATTAACAGCTATAGGTAAATTACCATGTTTATAAAATGTTTTTGTCATACCTTTTTCAAAAACATAATATCCCTCTAATTTTTGTGCTTTCAATAATTTTTGCGCTTGATTTTGATTGTAACGCTGAATACGAATATCTTTACCTAGATGTGTTCCATTTCCCATTGAATTGAGTATGAGCTGTGTCTCCGCGGAATTATCGTGATCAACAATACCTATTCTAAACTTTGCATCATCTTGATTAACGTACTGAACGACTAGTAAGGCAGTTAAAAAAGCACACATCATCAAAATCAAATAGAAAAAAAGATGCCATTTTTTTAATAGAAAAGAGTGGTAAATGCGAAACAATTGAATTGTTTTCATTTAACCACTCCTCTCTCCATTAATATATTACCTTTTTAAATGAGTTATCTTTATTTTTTATCTTTAATATCTTTTGCGATATCTTTTACAATATCTTCAGTGTTGTTAGATATTTCTCGTTGTAGTTTTCTAAAGTCACTATCAGACATTGTATTTAAATCTTGTGCATTTGCTTTTTTAAATTTAATGTCTTCTTTAAGTTTTGTGTCACCTTTAATATTAATCACGACCGTCTCATTATCGATATCTGTTGATAATGAAAGTTCTTGTTTTTGTGTATTATTTTTAGTGTCTGTGTCTAATTTATTATTGAAATCAATCGTTGTTTTATCGTAGTTAGCATTGATTTCAATCTGACCTTTGTCGTTACGTTTATCCCCATCTTGTGATTCTGTATTTGTTAAAGTTGCATCAGACTTACGGTAACCATTATCAAAAGTTACTTTGTAGTTATCTTTATACTGATCGTCTTTTTTAGTCGACTTACCTTTCAGTGCTACTTCTTGGTCATCATCTGTTGTTAATTTATAATCAATCATTAAGTTATCATCATCAACTTGACTTGTCCCATTTAATTTCACTGTTGAACCGTCTTCATCTTTCATCGTTAAATTACGTTTAAGAATCTGATTATCGTCTTCCCATATAACTGATTTCACACTTGGAAATTCTGCTTTATCTGTATCTTTTACTTCTTTTAATATATCATCTAATTGTTTTTTATAGTCTTTCGCATTAAATTGATCTTCTGCAATCGCTTTAATATCTTTGTCTTTTTTAGCTTTTTCTAAAATGTCTGTTAAAATGGCTTTTGTTTCACCTTTACTTACATTCATTGTTACTTTTTTAACATCTTTATCCTCACCATTGACCTTAATTGTTACATCGTCTTTTTCAAAATTATCATCGTCTAATTTATCTGTAATCACTTCACTATATTTCTTGCTAATTTCATCAATTTTATCTTGAGATATTTGTGTACCAGATAACAACGAATTTAAATTTAATGAGTCATTTGTAATGCCATTATTTGTCCCTTCAACACTCGATGTTTCCCCAGTGATTTTTTTATACACATCGACAAGTTCATTATTCTTCGCTTTGTAAACATCATCTAAAATTGGAGCTGCATAATATTGATTTTGCTTATCGGCAGCCCATTGAAATTCCCCAATTTCATTATCTGCAACTGTAGGTGTTAAAGCTATAACTGAATGCTCTTTATCCGGATCATGTCCCAATTTAAATCCTAACTTCGAAGCATCTGCAACAGATTTTGGTATATCCGATGATTTGAGTAGTGCTTCTGGTACATCTGCACTTGCATTTAAATTAATTAAATACGACTCATCTTTCATCTTATCTTGAAATTCAAATTCATTTTCAAACCTGTCTTCACCATACGCTTTCATTTGCTTTGCTGTTTCCTGTTCACTTAGTAAATACGTATTTTTAGGTGTGTTCTTTGTGAAATAATACGCTGCTGCTCCCCCAATGCCACAAATCAGTAGTACCCCAATAACGACTGCTATAACAATCTTCACTGTCTTAGACATATCGTTCTACCTCCCCTTAAGTTTTAATTTCTTTTATAATAGCACAATATATATATATAATTAATTAACTAATTCTAAAATTCTAACAATTTATACATCTTTTTTAATAATAAATATTATATTTATTATTTGTATAAAAATATAATTATACTCAATGTAGTCCTTCACAGTAGGTTGAGCTTAAATTTTTCAAAAATAAAAAGTAGTTGCCATTTTTGATAATGACAACTACTTAAATATATTTAATCTTTTCTAACTTCATCTTCCCACCATAAAGCATCTTTAGGATTTTTCACTACATGATCATAATCCTCTTGCGTTTCGACATTTGGATAAGAACCTCTGAGTGATTTGTTAGAGGTAGATTTAAACATTGTTATGAAGATAATGAGTCCAACGACATTAATAAACATCAAGTAATAAGATGGTGCAATTTGTTGTCCTGTCGTTTCTACTAAAGTTGAAAGTATAAATGGCGTTAAACCACCAAATACCGCAGCACCAATATTATAAACAAGTGATAATGTACGTAACCTAACCTTTGTATGGAACATACTTGGTAATAAGGATGGCATAACACCTTCAAATGTTGACATAAATAATGCAATGATAAACAATCCAAGTATTACAAATGGAATCATTGGAATACTCATTAACCAAAATGCAAGCACCGAGAATAAACTAAATCCTGCTAAACCAAATATAATGGTACGTTTGTTACCAACTTTATCACTATACCAACCAAAGAAAAATACTGCTGGTATCATAACTAACATGGTTATGGTGCTCAATATGGATCCCATAGTTCCACCTAAGTTGATTGTTGAATTCAAGAATGATGGCATATAGGAAAGTACCATATAGTTGGCAACATTTAAGAAAGCTACGCCTGTAAAACAAACGACGACGTCTTTCCAATAATATTTGAAAATATCTAAATATGAATATTCTAATTCTTCTTGTTCTGCTAATGTAGATTCATAAGCTGGGCTTTCATCTAAACTTGAACGTAAGATAATACCAATAATACCTAATGGTGCAGCAAGGATGAATGGAATTCTCCAGCCCCAATCAGCCATTTGTTGATCACTTAATAATGAATACATCAGCCCCGCTAAAATAGCAGCCATAATATTTCCAGCAAGTGTACCAATTTCTAATCCACTGCCTAATTTACCGCGTGTCTTATCAGGAGCTGTTTCTGCAATATAAGTCATTGCACCTGCGTATTCCCCACCTGTTGAAAATGACTGAATCATACGAACAACAAGTAATAATATAGGTGCCCAAATACCAATTTGATCTTGTGTAGGTAACAGCCCGAGCATCAATGTCGATGCTGCCATAAGTAATATCGTTGTCGATAATACAATTTTCCGTCCATATTTGTCCCCTAAGTGACTGAAAAATATACCACCGATTGGTCTCACTATAAAAGCAAAGGCAAATACTGCAAATGTTGAAACAATTTGCATCTCTTGAGGTAAATTCCCAAAGAAATTTGCACTTAATATCACAGCTAATTGTGCATATAAACCAAAATCAAACCATTCTATTGCATTACCAATCCCTGTGGCTACAACACCTTTTTTGGCTTGATCAGAATCTACTCTGTTAACTTTCTCTTTTTTAAATTTCACAAATAAAAACACCCCTTAAATTGTTTCTATTTATATAACATAACCTATGTATTAACTTATAAACACTTATAAGTTATAATTTATTATTTTTTAATTTTCAAAATCAATAAATTTTAAAATGATTTCGCGAATTTATTAAATGCCATTTTAATTATAGACATTCATCTAATGCCGTATCGTAAACACACACTTCAATCTTTTAGTATTTATATAAGTATTTAAGGCAATAAGTTCCAACATGATATCTCAAAGACGCCGCTTCTTTCTCAACACGATATGACTCTGGTTCACTTTTGATATAATAGATTTACAAAATGAAACGGAGGATATTTTATGAAACAAATATATTTTAACCATGACGGTGGCGTCGATGATTTAATTTCTCTATTTCTGTTACTACAAATGGAGGATGTATCACTCATTGGTGTGAGTGCAATTGGTGCTGATAGCTATGTTGAACCTGCAGCAAGTGCATCTCAAAAAATCATTAATCGCTTTAGCAAGCAACCGATTCATGTCGCCGCTTCGAAACAACGCGGAAAAAATCCATTCCCTAAAGATTGGCGTATGCATGCATTTTTTATGGACGCTTTACCTATTTTAAACGAAGCTAATCAAAGCCATTCAAATTTACTTGAACACGATGCTTATGAAGATATTATTGAAAAATTACAAAAGAGTCATGCTCCAGTGACTTTATTATTTACTGGCCCATTAACGGACTTAGCTAAAGCCGTAACAGTTGAGCCTACAATTATTAATAAAATTGAACGTTTAGTATGGATGGGTGGTACATTTTTAGAAAAAGGAAATGTCGAAGAACCTGAACACGATGGTACTGCAGAATGGAATGCTTTTTGGGATCCAGAATCTGTTAAAACCGTCTTTGATACAAATATAAAAATAGACATAGTCGCATTAGAAAGTACAAATCGTGTACCACTGACATGGGAAATTAGACAAGCTTGGGCAAACGAACGACATTATCCAGGTGTTGATTTCTTAGGAGTCAGTTATGCTGCTGTACCTCCATTAACACATTTCCAAACGAATTCTACTTATTTCTTATGGGATGTACTAACAACTGCATATGTAGGTAAGCCTGAATTGGTACAGCAACATTCGGTCAATGCTAGTGTTTATACAGAAGGGCCTAGTCAGGGGCAAACGTATATAGATGATGTACGTGGCAGAACAATTTCAGTCGTCGATGATGTCGAACACGATGCCTTCTTTAAATACATTACAGATTTAGCAAAAAAAGTTGAACAATAACGTGTTAAAAAGCGCCCTTTCGTTGTTACACTTCAATACTGTGTAGTAACGAGAGGGCGCTTTTGCACTTTTATATATTTATTTACGCAACATACTAGTAACTCTTTTCATCCAAATATTGTTTATCATTCACATCTTTCGTAATACCTACAAGTCTCTGACGTGATACTTCCATGCCTTTTTTATCATTTAAAGCATGATATTGTGCCTGCTCATCTTTATAATGATCTAATTTATACATTTTAAAATTTTGAGGAGTTGCTTTTAAATAAGGTTCCCCATTTTCATAATGTGTCACCAATGATTTCCATTTAACATTTTTGATTTGTACGCCTTTAGGATTTTTTTCTAAATTAAAACGTATGTTACCACCTAATATATTCTTTTCAGTTCCTGTAGCTTGTCCATTTAGAAAATTTCCCAGGGAATAAGCAACGAGTGTTTTATGATTATCTTTCCCTTTCACCCATTTAACTGGCTGTATCACATGTGGATGTGTGCCTAATACGACATCTGCACCCGCATCAGCAAACACTTTGGCATACTGTTGTTGCGTCTCATTGGGTTTAGTCTTACCTTCATTACCCAAATGTGCGGAGACGATAACTGCATCACTTTTTTCTTTTGCGCTTGCGATATCTTTTTTGATTTGTGCCTTATCAAAATAATTGATTTGATATGGTTTTTCTCTAGGAATATCATTTGTTCCATATGTATAACTCAGCATTGCCATTTTAATTCCATTTTTCTCAATTACAGGAATCGTATCATGTTGCTTTGGCGAATCAAACGTTCCGAAATAAAACACGGACTTAAATTGCTTCCAAACGCTGATTTCATTTTCTAAACCAGCAGTTCCTTGATCTAAAGCATGATTATTAGCTCCATTAACCACATTAAATCCAGTATGTACTATGTTTTGTGCGATTGCCTCTGGCGTATTAAATTGTTTAAATCCTGACAAACCGCGTTCATCACCACCAAGTGGCGACTCTTGATTGATGTATGATACATCTGTTGATTGAACTTCATCTTTTAAATTGTCATACATTGACTCAAAATTGAACTGTCCATTATCTTGCAAAGCATCCTGATAAACGACTGGATGGATTAAATTATCGCCTACTGCATAAAAAGATAACGTTTGCGTTAATTTATCTTTTTCATTTAAACAACCTACACATAAAACTAAAAAACACGAAAACAAAAAACACAAAATAATCCCATATTTCCACATATTTCATAACCTTATCAATACTCATTAAATTTTATTATAAATTTGATAAGTCAATATATCAATAGAGTTGTAAAATCGAATACTATTTTTTATAAAGAAATAAAAAAGACATTTTTCAATATTAAAAAATGTCTTTCACTATATATTAAACGTATTTAGTCACTGTTTCTGTTGGTAATCTATAAGAACCATAGGCTGGATTTTTAGCTTTACCAATCGCAACAATTACTACGGGTACATAGCGTTCTGAATCTATACCAAATGCATCTGCGATTTGATCACTTTCAAATCCGCCAATTGGATTTGTATCATATCCATGGGCTTTCGCAACAAGCATAAATTGCATTGCGGCTAAACTACTATCAATCTTCACAATGTCATTCATTTGTTCTTTTGGTGCATTATCATATAATGGTATGACTTTTTCTAACATTTCTTGTTTTACTTCTTCCGGCATTAAATCATGTTTAACTGCATTACCATAAATTTCTTCGGCATTTGTTTGACTCTTCATATCACCAAAAATAACGACCATAGCCGCTGATGAATCATTTTGACGTGTGTTAAAACGAATGAGCGGACGTAATGTGTCTTTACCTTCATCACTTTCGACTACTAAGAATCTCCACGGTTGCATATTAACTGATGATGGTGCTGTCGTTGCTTTTTTAATCATTTCATCCATTTCTGCTTTCGGTATTTTCACTTGTTCATCAAATACTTTTACAGACTTTCTATTCATTAAAATTTCTTCAAAATTATTATTTATCATTTGTTATTTCTCCTTAATCATTTTTTACAAAATCAAATTATACTCAATTTAACTATAATTACAAATCATTTGTTTATAATTAGGAACAAAAAATATTTTACCTCAAACGCCCCACACTATTTACTTTGAGTAAAAACAAAAAAAAGCGAGTATAAATGAACCTCATATTAAAATGATGGTCATTTATACTCGTAGCTTTATTTTATAAGTAATACTTCTTTAAAGCATTCGGAATATATCCTTGTAACTTACATAAATTTGATTTATGAAGTTGGTTTCATTTTTTTAATACCTGGTTTAACAAAGCACATCGCAATAATACCGATGACTGCCGCTACTACTGCAGATATAAACATTGATGAATATCCATATGATGTTACAAGTATACCTGTTAACGTTGGCGCTATAATCGTTGCAGAGTTAACAAAGAAATGTGTAATACCGCCATACGTCCCAGTTTTCTTCGGTGCTGTATCAATAATGACAGACCAATAAACAGCATTTGGCAAGAATATACAGGCATTACCTAGCATCATTAGGAACATTATCCAGCCAATTTGATTGGTTGTTGGGATAATTAAAAAACAAATCGCTGCCAAAGTCATTCCAAATATCGCTAAACCTGATCGTGCAATTCTTAGACTGCCTGTTTTCACACGTAACCAATCTGATAATCTTCCACCGAAATATGCTGTAAAACAAGCACCTATCCAGGGAATCATACCAAGATACCACAATGAGTGAATCTCAAAATGATACTCGTCTTGTAAATACTTTGGTGTCCAAGTTAAAATCAAAAAGTTTATGTATTGAAAACCAAAATAACCAACCATATTAAAGATAAGTGTCGGACTTTTGAAAAAGTGATACCATTTTTCATGTGCATTGTGCTCAGTTTCAACTGTTTTTTCACCATGAACCGTTTCTTCTGTGGATCGAATACTTTCAATTTCTTCCTGAGAAACATGTTTATTATCTTCAGGATAATCGGTAAATACTTTATACCAAATAATAATCCATACGAGACCTAATAAACCTAAAATTACAAAAAGCACGCGCCAAGTTGAAATAACTAAGAAACCAGAAACAATCGGTGCTGTGATTATCGCACCCAGTGGTACACCAATTAAACCTAAAGCTGATAATAAACCGCGTTCTCTCGGTGCTGCCCAGTTTGCATTGGTCTTACTGATTGTCGAAAATATTGGACCTTCAGATACACCAAATAGTACTCTTAATAAGCCAAACCCAGCTAATGCAGAACCGCCAAATAAAGCTATGCCTATCTCACCAGCAAATGCCATACCTATTTCAAATAATGACCAAAGTGTACCAGCAATTAACCAAACAAATTTTGGCCCCTTTTTATCTGCTGTAACCCCTCCAAACAATGAACCAAGCATATAACCATATCCAAAATAACCTAATATTGATCCCCAAGCGATATTATCGAAACCAAATTCGTTAATAATATCTTCTTGAGCATAGGAAATAGCGCCACGATCGACATAGTTGATCATTGTCATAATAATAATCATCGTAATGATAAAATAACGATAGTTTTTCATTTTTTAATTTCCCCCACTTGGTTACAACATTGGTAAATATAGAAAAACTTAACGCTAAATGAAAACGCTGTCAACAATATTTTTGATTATTAAATTTACCTTTATTACTAATAATGTTTAAAACCCTTGCTATTAAAAGAAAAATAAAGTTTTTAAAAATAGCAAATATTCAAAAAAATTATTCTACTACTTTCATAGACATTGTAATATTTCTCTCTTGAAAACCAACTTTTTCATATAATAATTTAGCTTTATTCTGTACATTTACATTTAACCTAACTTCACCAATATGCTGTCTTTTAAAAAAGTCATTAACAAAATATATTAACTTTTTAGCAACACCCTGTCTTCTATAACCTTCAAAGACATATAACTCATAGATAAAACCATAATCTTGTTGTTCAAGGTAATCTGTTTTTTTATCAATAAGCACAAACCCTTTGCATATGTTTTCTTCAATCAACACGTAATATTTTGCACCTTGCAATAGCAATTGATTTGACATATCCCGCAATGACGCATCTGATAAATCAAAATTCACCATCATCGCTTCTTTGAATAACTTTGGTATAACTTTGTTAATGAGTTTCAATTCATTATCTTTAGCACATCTTATTGTCATGATATTCATCCCCTGTCTTTAATATTTTTATATACATTTCCAAAACTACTAACTATGCTTTAATATAATAAAAGTAAATAATGTATTTTACCTATAAGTTGAAGTCTTTTGCTTTTCTTTATACTACATAACCATGCTACAATATATGTTTTAGAAATAATTATATGCTTATAAATAATAATATATTATTATTCGTACGTTTTATGCACATAATAATCAAAAAAATTTGATTTCAAAGTTGAAAAGATAAAACAAAGTTTGTTAATATTTTACCTTATATAGAAGATAGTGAGAAAATTTAAGTAAAAAGAGGGAACACAATGAAGTCTATATCAGTCATAGTGACTTATTACAATTCAGAAGATTATATCGAAAGATGTTTAATAAGCCTTAAAAAACAAAGATTCCAAGATTTTGAACTCATCTTAGTAAATGACGGTTCAACAGATCAATCGAAACCACTTGCAACACAAATACTTAAAGATTGGGATATTCCAATTAAAGCAATTGATTTACCAGAAAATACAGGACATGCGCATGCTAGAAACATGGGCTTGAAAGAAGTTGAATCTCCTTACTTTATCTTTATTGATTCTGATGATTATTTGGCATCCTATGCATTATCATTTTATATGAAGAAACTAAATCAATTCGATGCGTTAATTGCGCCTATCCATGGGTTCACGTTGGATATACCTCAATACGTTGACCAAAATTTAGTGCGTACTCAATATTTAAATACTAAAACACATTCTAATCAATTTTTAAGAAAGCAAACTGCATGTAATATTGTTTTCAAAACTGCAATTGCACGTGGCCATAACTTACAATTTAATGAAGACTTGAACGTCTTTGTAGATTGGTCCTTTATTTTAGAATTTATTAAATATGCCAATGGATTCGTGCGTGTCAGTCGCTTTCCTTTCTATATTAAAGGGGAAATCTATGACCCGTTTGTGAAACCAGCACTGTCTAAACAAGATTTTGGCATTACGTTCAACGATTATGTATATAGTTTCTCTGATTCTGTTCAACGTGCGCCTTTAAAAGAAAATAAAGTTTTCATAAAAAATAAAATGAAAAATATTTACAAACATTCATTCGAACCATCATCAAGAAAAACCCCTGAGCGTTATAAACATAACAGTGAATTGCTTCCAAAAGTGACAAGAGAATTAATTCCGACGCTTTTCAAAAATGAGAAACCACTCTTTATATTAGAGTCATTGATGCTCATGGTGAATAAACGTAAATCCGCTTTTAAAATAAATAAACTTAGAAAAAAAGCACGTTTAGTAAAAAGTATCTTGTTACGTAGAAAAAATAAAAATCGTGCATTATACCAATTAACAGATAGTGAAGATAAAGTGAGTCCAAATACGATTGTATTTGAAGCATTTGCTGGTAAAAATTACAGTGATAGCCCGAAATATATTTACGAATATATGATGAAACGCCATCCGAATTATGAATTTATATGGGTCTTTAAAAAACCTTCTAAAGTACAAATTCCTGGCTCAGCTAAAAAAGTTAAAAAAGGCTCTAAAGCTTACTATGAAGCATATTCAAAAGCTAAATACTGGGTGTCTAACGCGAGATTACCGCTTTATCTGAATAAAAAACCAAACCAAGTTTATATACAAAATTGGCACGGCACACCATTAAAACGATTAGCAAATGATATGAAAGTCATTCGTATGCCAGGAACTACAACGGATAACTATAAACGTAATTTCAGAGAAGAAACAAGCCGTTGGGATTATTTAGTGTCACCAAATAGATATTCTTCTAAAATTTTCGAGACTGCATTTTGGATGAAACCTGAACAACTACTTGAAATTGGTTATCCTAGAAATGATGTATTAGTTAACCATGCAAATGACAAATCATATATCCAAGAAATTAAAGAAAATTTAAACTTACCTGCAGATAAAAAAGTCATCATGTATGCGCCAACTTGGAGAGATGATGAATTTGTGAAAAAAGGTAAATATTTATTTAATCTACAAATTGATTTAGATAATTTACAAGCACAACTTGGCGATGACTATGTTGTACTATTGAGAATGCATTATCTCATTTCTAATGCCTTAGATTTACGTGGTTATGAAGATTTTGCCATTGATGTTTCAAACTACAGTGATATCTCTGAATTATATTTAATTTCAGATTGCCTTATCACAGACTATTCATCCGTCATGTTTGATTACGGTGTATTGAAACGTCCTCAATTCTTCTTTGCTTATGATTTAGATAAATACGGTCAAGATTTACGCGGATTCTATTTAGACTATCACAATGATTTACCTGGACCTATTCACCAAGATCCATACCAATTAACAGAAGATCTAAAAAATCTAGATCAAGTTTCAATAGATTACAATGACAAAATCAATCAGTTTTATGATGACTTTTGTTCATTAGAAAATGGACAAGCGTCTAAAGCAATTTCCGATTTAATTACTAAAAATAACAACTAGCCTATTAAATTAGAAATAATTAGGAACAAAAATACTCATTCTGAAAATAAAGCGTCTGGGTCATAAATCCCCAATCTCAAAAAAGAGGACTAATCCTTAGTATGGATTGGTCCTCTTTATATTTAAATTCTAACACTTTCGGGTGTTTGTATTCTACTTTTCTTCCATACTAAAACACAATGTGTTTAAAGTTCTGGTTTAAATGGAATAAAAGCTAAATTATCTAAATTTCTATTCGATGTTACACCTTCAATCACAACAGCTGAACCGACATTATTTCTTACCAATGAAAAAATATTAAATATTAAGTTATACGTTCCAATCACTTGCAAGTCCTTGACTGCTATTTGACTCCATTCTGAAATCATTTTTTGATTTTCTGGTCTTCTAGACATTAATAATTTTGTTTTTTCAAATCTCCAGGATGTATTGAGGATTGCCCTCTAAATGGAGAATCTTCAGAAACAAGCAAACCCCAACGCTCTGGTCTCGGTAAAGGTACTTGCTCATATTTTTCCATTGCAATGGGTTCTATTAAAATCGCAATATCCAATAATCCATTATCAAGACGCTCACTGATTTCACTGCCTATACCACTTACGATATGAAAAGTGATTAAAGGATGTTCTCTCACCATCTCTTCTAATATCATGGCAAGCGTGTCAGAATTATCCGCTTCTACACATCCTATCGTAATATGTCCACTCAACGCTTGTTGTTTTTTATTTTCAAATTCTTGTTGCATCTGATTCGTTAATGACAATATCTATTCTGCTCTATTTTTAAAAATATGCCTTCTTCTGTAAGCATAATACCTTTATTTTCTCGATAAAACAGCTCTACCCCTAGTTCTAATTCTAAGTCATGCATTTGTCTACTTAATGTAGGTTGCGTAATGTTTAGTACCGTTGCCGCTTTTGAAATCGCATGTTCTTCAGCAACTGTACAAAAATATCTAAGTGTTCTCAATTCCATTGGGTATCCCTACTTTGTTTATGGTTTATTTTACTCGTTATAACAAAATTAAATGATACTTCCTTGTAATATTTGTGGTGTATAAAAGTCATTCATTCAACCACCATAGATTTAACCAAGTCTCCCCGATAAATAATATCTCTCATATTACGTAACAGCGCGTTATGCGTGCGTCTGTCGAAAATGAACTCGTAAAAGCTTTAAGTATCAAAAAAGGCAATGTTAGTCGGACGTGCACAAAAAAACTGCCAACAAAGTCTAAGCCTTTGTCGGCAGTCAGAGATAATAACAAATACATGCCTTACCTCTATATCTATTTCATTTATTTTAAAATATCATAATCAAACATTACTTTATAGTACCCGCATCTTTATCATGTACACCATGACGATAGAAATCAATATATTCTGGATCTAATGGTTTTTTACCACGAATGATGTCTGATGCTTTCTCAGCCATCATTAATACAGGTGAATGAATGTTACCATTTGTTGTACGTGGCATAACAGATGCGTCTACAACACGTAGATTTTCCATGCCATGTACTTTGAACGTTTCTGGATCTACGACTGACATTTCATCTGAAGCTGGTCCCATTCTACAGCTACAAGATGGATGCAATGCTGTTTCACCATCGCGTTTTACCCATTCAATAATTTCTTCATCTGTTTGCACTTCAGGTCCAGGAGAGATTTCTCCTCCATTATAAGGGTCTAATGCTTTTTGGCCTAAGATATTTCTAGCTACTTTAATTGCTTCCACCCATTCACGTTTATCTTCTTCTGTAGATAAGTAGTTAAACACAAAATCTGGCTTAACAAATGGATCTTTTGATTTGATTTTTAAATGTCCACGAGAATTTGAGTACATTGGTCCTACATGCACTTGATAACCATGTGCAGCTGGCGCTTTCGTACCATCGTATCTTACCGCAATTGGTAAGAAGTGGAACATTAAGTTTGGATAATCTACATCTTCATTTGAACGTACAAAGCCACCACCTTCGAAATGGTTTGATGCTGCAGCACCTTTACGTCCGAAAATCCATTGTAATCCTATGAATGGCATTTTTAATTTATTTAAACTTGGTTGCATTGAAACAGGTTCTTTACATGCATGTTGCACATAAACTTCTAAATGGTCTTCAAAATTTTCACCAACACCTGGTAAGTGAATACGTGGTTCAATACCTAATGAACGTAAATGTTCTGAATCACCGATACCTGATAATTGTAGTAATTGCGGGGAGTTAATTGCACCACCTGATAGGATAACCTCTTTCGCATTTACTGTATGTTCTCTACCATTTTTCTTAAATGTAACACCCGTTACTTTGTTACCTTCAAAATTTAATTTCGTCACAAATGCACGTGTTTGCACTTCTAAATTCTTACGTTTCATCGCTGGATGTAAATATGCTCTAGATGCAGAAACACGACGACCATTATGTACTTGACTATCAAATGGTCCAAATCCTTCTTGACGGAATCCATTTACATCTGGTGTTTTATTATAACCTGCTTCAACACCTGCATCGAAGAAAGCCTGGAATAACGGATTATCAGCTGGACCTCTTCTTAGTTTAATTGGTCCGTGATGTCCACGGAATTGATCATCTTTTGTTGCACCGAATGTTTTTTCTAAGCGTTTAAAATACGGTAAACAATGTGCGTAATCCCATGAATCCATGCCTTCAGGCTTCGCCCATTTTTCATAGTCCATTGGGTTACCTCTTTGATAAATCATACCGTTAATCGAACTTGAACCACCTAGAACTTTACCACGTGCATGACCGACTTTACGTCCATCCATATGTGGCTCAGGTGTCGTTTCATAAATCCAATCGTATAATTTATTTCCAGCTGGATACATTAATGCTGCAGGCATCTGTATTAATAAGTCCCATGGATAATCACTACGTCCAGCTTCCAATACAAGTACGTTATTCGATACATCTTCACTTATACGGCTACCAAGTACTGACCCAGCACTTCCACCACCTATAATGATATAATCGTATGATTGCTTCATTGTGATACTGCCTCCTCTAATTTATATACGTTCATTCTCTTATTTAAAAATCTATATTATGCTTTACCAAACCAATTAACTGGTTCTGGGTTTGTATTACGTAATATATGTTTCTCTACTTGATATTCAGCTAGACCTTCTTTACCAAGCTCTCTACCAATACCGGATTGTTTATAGCCGCCCCAAGGTGCTTGAGCAAAGTATGGATGGAAATCATTAATCCAAACTGTTCCCATCTTCAATTTATTAACGACGCGTTCAGCTTTGCCTATATCTTGTGTAAAGACACCGCCAGCCAGACCGTAAATGGAATCGTTCGCAAGTTCTATGGCTTCTGCTTCAGTTGAAAAACCTTCAATTGTTACAACTGGTCCAAATACTTCCTCTTGAACAATTCTCATAGAAGTATCACAGTTTGTAATTACAGTTGGTTCAAAGAAGAACCCATCTTGTAGGTCTTCACGTTCAGGACGTTTACCACCAATAGCAATCGTTGCATTTTCAGCTTTTGCAATTTCCATATAATTTTCAATTTTTTCTCTATGTTCAGCTGAAATCACAGGTCCCATTTCCGTTTCTGAGTCAAAACCATTACCTAATTTAATATTTTTAACTCTTTCAATAAGGGCTGCTTCGAATTTTTCTTTAATATCGTTATGCACGATAATTCTTGCGCCAGCAGAGCATACTTGACCTGCATGGAAGAATCCGCCATTTAATGCTTGATCTACTGCTAAGTCAAAATCGGCATCGTCAAAAATGACATTTGGGTTTTTACCGCCAAGTTCTAACGCTACATCTGTAACATGATCTGCTGCTTGTTTCATAATGTGTTTACCAGTTTTTATGCCACCAGTAAATGACACTAAATCCACTTCTTTATGTGCAGATAACGGTTCACCAACTTCAGATCCTTTTCCTAATACTAAATTAATCACACCTTTAGGGAAGCCAACTTCTTCCATTAATTCAAATACACGAATTGTTGTTAACGGCGTGATTTCACTTGGTTTCATAACAAGCGAACAACCTGTTGCCAATGCAGGTGCAAGTTTCCATGAAGCTTGCAGTAAAGGATAATTCCACGGCGTAATTTGAGTTACAACTCCAATCGGTTCTTTTATTACTTTGCTTTCTGTATTTGGGATTGGAGAATCTATCAATTCTCCACCATCTTTATCTGCCAAACCTGCAAAATAGTTAAATACGTTCGCAATATCATTCATATCTGCGTAAGATTCTTCTAATGTTTTACCTGTATCTAATGTTTCAAGTCTCGCTAATTCTTCACGATGTGTCACAATTAAATCGGCAATAGCACGTACTTTTTTGCCTCTATTTTCACTTGTTTCTAATGACCATTCACCTTTTTCAAAAGCACGACGTGCAGCTAATATCGCACGTTCACTATCCTCATCAGTACCTTCTGCTACTTCAAATATGACTTCTTGGTTAAATGGATTAATAATTTTTCTTGTTGCTTGATTCGAGCTATCTACCCACTCACCATCAATGTATTGACGACGAGACAATTGATTTACAAGTTCCATTAAAATTACCTCCGTTAAGTTTGTTAAATTTTTATTTAACTAATTTTATAGAGTTTATGTTAGCATAGTAAACGAAAGCGTGTCAAACCAGTTCAAATTTCAATTGGCTCATAACTTCAGAAACAAAGCGCTACTTAAATTCTGTTCGTTAACCTGCTATAATTTGAATTCACAATAAAATATTTGGTCGGAGGTGTACTACATGGCACATTCAAACAACCCTGAACATCAATTAGACGAAGCAAAAGATATTGTTATCAATGCGATTGGTGAAACAATGGATTTATATGGTATCAACAGAAGTGTTGGTAATTTATTTGGTACTATGCTCTTCGAAGATAGCATGACACTCGATGAGATGCGTGAACAATTACAAATGAGTAAACCAAGCATGAGTGCTGGGGTCAAAAGACTCCAAGAATTTGATATCGTTAAGCAACAATTTACACGCGGTAGTAGAAAACAACATTTTATTGCAGAAAAAGATTTCTTTAACTTCTTTAGCAATTTCTTTACACGCAAATGGCGTCGGGAAATCGTAATTAATGCCGAAGCTGTCCATGATGCCGTTGCGATACTAAACAAAATTATTAATGACGAAAGTACAGATGCCGCTATTAAAACTGAGGCAAACGAAACGAAACAGCAACTCATCGACACGTTACCTTATTACGAATGGTTAGATCATTTAAGTGATGCATTGGAAAGCGGAGAAATATTTAAATACTTCCCAATACCTGAAAATAATTACAAAGAAGATTAAATATGTGTAAGATAGTTAGCCCAAAATCAACAGAATTTCAAAAAGCGTCCGTGTGAAGTTAAATTTCAAACGGTCGCTTTTTTATTTAACAAATAAGCATGACAATTCAACCTTAAGTTAAAGCATAAAAAAGCTGAGACATCGTACTTGTCTCAGCTTTTATTTAAAATTACAAATTATCATCTTCTTTTTGTTCTCTAACTTGTGTGATACGCAATGAACGTCGCTCGACCTCTCTATACTTGTCTGCCCGACTTTCTAGTTTAAGTCGGTCCTCATTAAGTGTCCGCATAAATGCGACCATCATCATAACAAAGACTACAAGTACTGGCACACTCGCCAATAAGGCTGCTGTTTTCAGTACTTCTAACGCTCTCTCGCCACCGACTAACATAAGCGCAAATGGTAATAAACATAACGCAAACGCCCAATAAAGACGGTTTACTTTTAATGGTTCACCAATTACTTTTTTCTGAGATGCTGCTGCTAAGATATATGATCCAGAATCAAATGTTGTCGCTAAGAACAGCAATGCCGAAAGCATAAATAATACAATGATAATATTATGGAACGGTAATTGATGCAATACCTCTATGATTGTAGCTTCCGTACCATGTGTATTCAGATTTTGGATCACATCAAATTGTCCACTAATTTGTAAAAACACAGCATAGTTACCAAAAATACCGAAGAACAACATACATCCTAATGTACCATAGATAATTGTACCTAAAACTACTTCTTTTAACGTACGACCTTTGGAAATACGTGCGATAAACAATCCAATAAATGGTGCATAAACAATCCACCATGACCAATAGAATATTGTCCACTGTTGTGGGAAGTTCGTTTCTTTACGGCCACCAATACCGCCAAATGGTTCTAGCCAAGTAGCCATTTCGAAAAAGTTCTTAATCATATTACCCATACTTGTAATTGTCGTTTCCATAATAAATACCGTTGGTCCAACAATTAACACAAATCCAAGTAATACAAATGACAAAATAACGTTCCAATCACTTAATACTTTTATACCTTTTTTCAATCCAGAATATGAACTATAAGCAAAGATAGCAGTTACTAAAAACAGTATCGCACCACGCATTAACATGTTATCACCATCGATACCAGTCAAGCGCTCTATCCCTGCTGTAATCATTGGTACACCAAGTGCTAATGATGTAGCTGCACCACCTAATAATCCAAAAATGAATATAATATCGACAATCTTACCTACAAGACCATCTGTTTGCCCTTTTAATATTGGACGTAACGTTTGGCTTACTTTATAAATAGGTTTCTTCTTCACGAATAATAAGTAACCAATACACAGCGCTGGTAGTACAAAGGTCGCCCATGCAATCGGTCCCCAATGGAACATACCATACATCGTTGCATAATTAAGCGCACTATCTGTCATACCTTTACCACCATGTGGCGGATCTTGATAATAGAATGCCCACTCGATAATACCCCAATATAGAATATCAGACGCAATACCGGCACAAAACAGCATGGCAGCCCAACTAAAATTATTAAACTCGGGCTTATCTGTCGCTTTACCTAAAGTTACATTACCGTACTTACCAAAGGCTATGTATAAAACAAATATTAAAATAGCGAGTCCGATAAGCAAATAAACTGAACCTAATGCACTAGAAACGGCATCGTTCATTTTAGTAATCACATCTTGACTTGCTTTAGGAAAGACCATCATAGGAATTACTGCAATCAGTAAAATAACCGATGATCCTATAAAGGTCGTCCAATCCATAACTTTATTTTTCTTCATTATTGAACACCCCTGTATTTATTTTTATAACTATGTAAAAGTCGCTAAAAATAGATAAACATTAGCAAAAATATATATTAATTCACAAACATGAGCCTAACGAACTTTAAATAATAATGCAAATTGCATTCAATATTCTGAAATTAATTATATGAATATTTATATAAAACAGAGAATTAATTTCGGATTATAAATCGCTATAATCACAGTGTTAAGTTTAAACTTAATGAAATTAATGAATCTTATAAACTTTATAATATGTATCTTTATTCATTATTTACGTATAAATATTTGTTTTTATTTTTTTGTATTTTCAGAGAAAAAGACTGTTTTTTTATAAAATATCGCATAAAGGTTGTTCGATACATAATTAAATGTATGTCGTTTTTTGTGTGTTTTTAAATAGTCATCACAAACTTTTATACTTAAATATTCTATAATAGTGTAAACAGCAAAATAATTGTAATAAGCGGAGTGAATTTAAATGGAAAAATCAAAGATCATTAATTATTGGGATAAACGTGCTGAATCCTTTAGTAAAAATAAGCTAGCAGAATTAGAAAGTACGCATGCTCAAAAATGGATAGAAGAAATTAATAACATAAACCCGATACAACCTGGTATGAAAATCTTAGATATTGGTACTGGCGCGGGTTTTTTAGCTATTTTATGTGGAAAACTAGGTAGCGATGTCACAGGGATAGATCTTTCTCCTGAAATGATCCAATCAGCAAAACAGAATGCCGAAAGTCATCATCAAGATATTCACTTTCAAGTAATGGATGCTGAATCACTACAATTCAATGATGAAACTTTTGATATGGTTATTTCTCGCAATGTAACGTGGCTACTTCCTAATACAAAGGCAGCATATCAAGAATGGTTACGTGTATTAAAACCTAACGGTAAACTGATTAATATTGATGCCAATTATGGTAACGATTCATTCACTGACTATAAATCCCTGAATACTGAACATGCACACCACACACTCGGCAAAGATATGCTGGCTGAAAGTGAGGCAATCAAACAAAATATACCCATTAATCACCAACCCAGACCTCAAACAGATATGGATATCTTAAAATCATTAGGATTTGATCATATCCATTTAGACACTGAAATTTATTTACGTATGTACTCAGAACAAGATGAATTTTATAACCCAACGCCCATATTTTTAATTTCAGTTACTAAATCATATTAGCTACAGAAAAAATTTTTTATTAAAGACACAATTTCCAATATATTTTATCGTAAAAAGAGCCTACAGCTTGCGTTATTTTTTAATTTTTATCATACTATAAGAGAATATAGTAAAAGGAGTGGTAAGAATGAATCAAGAACAATTTGACAAAGTAAAAAATGGAAAAGGCTTCATTGCTGCATTAGACCAAAGTGGTGGTAGTACACCTAAAGCGTTACGTGACTACGGCGTTACAGAAGATCAATATGGCAGTGAAGACGAAATGTTCAAACTCGTTCATGACATGCGTACACGTATCGTGTCGTCACCATCATTTAGTTCAGATAAAATTGTAGGTGCGATTCTGTTCGAACAAACAATGGACCGCGAAGTAGAAGGCAAACATACAGCGGACTATCTAGCTGATAAAGGTGTTGTACCTTTCTTAAAAATAGATAAAGGTTTAGATGAACAAAAAGATGGCGTTCAATTAATGAAACCTATGCCTGAGCTAGATGACTTACTAAATCGTGCAAATAAACATAAAATTTTCGGTACTAAAATGCGTTCTAATATCTTAGAACTAAATAAAGACGGTATTGATTTAGTTGTTAAACAACAGTTTGATATAGCTAAACAAATTATTGCAGCTGGTTTAGTTCCAATTATTGAACCTGAAGTTAATATTAATGCTGAAAACAAAGAAGAGATTGAAGCATACTTAACTGATTCAATTTTAGAAGAACTAAACAAACTCAACGATGATCAACTTGTAATGCTTAAAGTAACTATCCCTACAAAAGCAAATCAATATCAATCATTAATCAACCATCCAAACGTTGTACGTGTCGTTGCGTTATCTGGTGGCTATAGCAGAGAACATGCAAATGAAGTACTTAAACAAAATAAAGATTTAATCGCTAGCTTCTCTCGTGCATTAATCAATGATTTAAATGTGAACCAATCTGATGAAGAATTCGACAAAATTTTAGGCGAAACAGTTGAATCTATCTATGATGCTTCTGTAAACAAAAATTAATCTATCCTAATACATTTAAATACAATTACAACACTGTCAGTGCGTTTCGATACGCACTGACAGTTTTTATTTTATGATTGTGAAAAAAATCCCAATATAGTCTAGCCAACTTCACTAACTATCTATATACTAATATTAATTTATGAAATAATTTAATTAAAAATAAGGAGATTACTTAATGAAAAATCATTTGCATAGGTGGGTTATTGAAGCATTAAGTTTTATGGCTTTGGGTTTGTTTGGCTCTTTAATTATTGGACTTATCTTAGAAACTATTGGCAATCAAACACTCATTCCACAAATAGATTTATCGTTTTTATCAGAAATTGGTAAGGTCGCAATGTCAGTTACCGGTGCTGCTATTGGGGTAGCAATTGCTTATGGATTAGGCGCTAAACCTCTAGTTATTTTTTCGTGTGTTATCGTTGGCACACTAGGTTATACGACGTTTGGAGGCGGTGCAGTTGGTGCCTATAT
This sequence comes from Staphylococcus sp. Y174-1, assembly GCF_049897865.1. Classification (NCBI taxonomy): domain Bacteria; kingdom Bacillati; phylum Bacillota; class Bacilli; order Caryophanales; family Staphylococcaceae; genus Staphylococcus; species Staphylococcus sp. Y174-1. The sequence continues at coordinate 539,359 of NZ_JAFCXB010000002.1, forward strand.
TGCTACACTCATCGTCGTAGAATTAAGTAGATTTTATGCAAGCAAGACTAAAATCGATATCATTGTTACGCCCTTACTTACGATTGTTATCGGGGGCGCTATCGCAAAACTTTTTGGACCTGCGTTAAATGAGTTTATGACTGGGTTAGGTAAAGTTATCATTGTCGCAACTGAACAACAACCGTTGATAATGGGAATTTTAGTATCTGTCATCTTTGGTTTAGCACTTACTGCGCCAATTTCAAGTGCAGCACTTGCACTCATGCTTGATTTAAGTGGTTTAGCTGCTGGTGCAGCAACGATAGGCTGTGCGGCGCAAATGGTAGGCTTTGCTGTAAATGGCTATAAGGATAATGGTTGGAGTGGTATTTTATCTATTGGTATTGGTACAAGTATGCTACAAGTCCCAAATATCATTAAACATCCCATGATCTTAGTACCTCCAACAATAGCAAGTGCAGTTGTTGCTCCAGTTATGACAACTCTATTTCCTATGACAAATAATGCCGCTGGTGCAGGTATGGGTACAAGTGGTTTAATTGGCCAAATTATGACGATTAATACCATGGGTGGTTCACTTCAAACCTGGCTATTAATTATAATCTTCCATATTATATTGCCTGCAGTCATTAGCTTTGCTTTATATAAGTATTTCTTTAAAAAACAGTGGATTATGCCAGGCGATCAACTTATCCATGTCGCTAACTAGTTCAATAACATAACTATTTTCATTAAAAACAGCCGTGCCAGTTAAATTAAACTGACACGGCTGTTTTATATAAAGTGTTACTGATAATCTGATTGCTTGTCTCCTTGTATTGATACATAGGCATCTTCTGTTGTCTTTCTTTTTTGAGTTAAATAAAGTACACCTGCAATCAAATACCAAACTAATACAATTAACCACTCTGATGGCCAAGCTAACGATGACGGCATACCCGGTAAATAAATCACGATAAACAATATGCTCAAAATAACCGCAATGATACCAACAATTTGTCCGTTTTTAATACGGTAAGGACGTTCTAAATTAGGATGCGTTTTGCGTAACTTAAGAAATGAAATTGCAACCAGTAAATAACCTAGAACAACACCAATACCGCCTGCATTAACAATCCACGAAAGTGCTGGTCTTCCTAACAGCGGTGCTACAAAAGCGAGTACACCTAGAAATAAAATACCGTGCGTAGGCGTTTTAAATTTCGGGTGGATATAGGCAAACCATTGTGGAATCATTTTATTTTTAGCCATTGCATACAATATTCTACTTCCACCAATAATAAATGCATTCCAACTGGTGATAATTCCGGCGACACCACCGAGTACAAGTAACACACCAAATCCACTATGACCGAACAGATTAACCATTGCATCCGCCGTTGCTAAACTACTCGTGTTCAGTGCTGAAGGTGAAAGTCCTGTGGCTACCCCAAATACAATCAATAAATAAAATATAACAGAAGCAATGATTGATAATATTAAAATGCCACCAATCTTTTTAGAAGGTGCTTTCACCTCTTCAGCAATTTGTGGAATGACATCAAATCCTACAAATAAAAATGGAATCATCATCAATACGGACATGGTTCCGCCAACACCATTCTCGAAAGGTTTTAAATTACTAAAGTTGCCATTGAATCCAGCACCAAATACAAGCAACAAGCCCACTGCTACAATAAAGATAGTGAACACAGTCTGCATGATGGCTGCTGGTTTTACGCCGAAATAATTCAGTGATGTTAATACAATACTACCAATTGAACCAATTAATACCCATGTTAAATAGACATCCCAACCAGCGATATTCCACATAAAACCATGATGTTTAAAAGGAATGACGTAATCGATGACTGTGGGCAAAGCAACCGCTTCAAATGTAATTACGGATACATATCCAAAAAGTACGGACCAACCAGAAATGAATGCAATACCAGGAGAAAAAGCCTTTTTAACAAATACAAATCCTCCGCCAGTTTCCGGAATAGCTGATGCAAGCTCTGCGTATGTAAGGCCTATAACAATAACTAATAATCCACCAATTAAAAAAGCGACAATACTTCCGATAAATCCAGCTGCTGATACCCATTCTCCTGACAAGACTACCCATCCCCATCCAAGCATGGCACCAATAGCTAGAAATAAAACATCAACTATATTCATTGATTTATTAAATTGTGATTTTTGTGATTTCATTGAACATACCCCATAACATTTTCAATAACGTCAATTAAAGTTGAGAAGCGCGCAGCGTAGCGTTGTATTTATTTCACTTTAATAAACGGCGCCCTATCATATGTGATTAACCAATCGCTTTCCCAATCTTTAATTGACTGATTTTATATTTTCTTTAAGATTTGGTTTATCCTAATGCATTTTTATTCTTGTATAGAAAGATACTTCGTTTCTAAATAAGGTTCTATGCCTTCTACGCCACCTTCTCTACCATAACCACTTTCTTTCAAACCACCAAATGGTGCATGTGCAGCAGATGGTCCACCATCGTTCCAACCAATCACACCATATTCCAGTTCATTAAAGAGTTTTAATCCAGTTCGATAATCATTCGTGAAGAAATATGAAGCTAAGCCAAATTCTGTGTCATTTGCTATGTTAATCACTTCATCTAAATCACTATATGTCATCACTGGCGCAACTGGTCCAAACGTTTCTTCATGCATTGCTTTCATATCTAAATTTGCATTCGTAATGACTACCGGTTTTAAGAAATTACCGCCCAATGCTTGAATATCTTCAATACTACGTGATAGTTGCCCACCTTTTTCTTGCGCATCTTTGATGTGTGTTAACACTTTTTCTACAGCTTGATTGTCAATGAGTGGTCCAATTTTAACCTCTTCTTTCAAGCCATCACCTACAGATAATGCATGCACTTTTTCTATTAATTTTTCGTTATATGCCTCGGCGATATCTTCGTGAACATAGATTCTGTTTGCACATATACAAGTTTGTCCTGCATTTCTAAACTTCGAAGCAATCGTACCGTCTACTGCCGCTTCAATGTCTGCATCATTATGAACGATAAGCGGTGCTAAGCCACCTAGCTCCATCGTCACATTTTTAACTTGTTGCGCAGATGATTCAATTAATGATTTACCAACAGCAGTCGATCCAGTGAATGTCACTTTACTAATCAAACTATGATTTGTGAAAATGTCCCCTGCGTCTTTACCTGAAGCAATAATGTAGGAGATAGCATCTTTTGGAAAACCCGCTTGATGTGCAAGTTCCACAAGTTTAATCGTTGTCAGTGGCGTTTTAACTGCTGGTTTACAAATGATTGTACATCCTGCTGCCAATGCTGGTGCCATCTTACGCGTAATCATTGCTGCTGGGAAGTTCCACGGTGTAATCGCGCCTACGACACCTACTGGAAATTTATCTATAACAATTTTTTTCGAAGGTGAATTAGCTGGTATCGTACGACCATATACACGTTTTGCTTCTTCGGCATACCATTTGACGTATGAGTTCGCATAAGCTACTTCACCTTTTGCCTCTGCCAGTGGCTTACCTCCTTCTAATGTAATCAGACGTGCAAGTTCGTCTTGATGATCATCAATTAATTGAGCCCATTGCGCTAATTTCGCTGAACGTTCGTGCGCATCGACCTTCTTCCAGTTTTGAAATGCTTGATGTGCTTGTTTAATTTGATGATTAATTTGTTCATGCGTAGCATAATCTAAACGCTCTAAAACTTCATTAGTAGCTGGATTAATTACTTCTAACTTTGTCATGGTAACGACCCCTTTTTAAATATAATTATAAAAGCCCTTTCATTTATCCATACCCTTTCCGCTTATAAAATATATAATAATGTTACTTATTCATTAATTCGTTTGCTTTTCAATAGCCTTTTCAAATACTTCTGTTAATATATTTAGACCTTTGTTTAATTCTTGATCTGTAATAACTAATGGTGGTAAGAAACGAATCACATTGCCTTTAATACCAGCCGATAATAATAATAAGCCTTTTTCGTTTGCAGTTTTAATAATCTTATCTGTTAACGCTTTGTCAGGTTCACCAGTTTCCGGATCAACGACTTCAAATGCAACCATAGCCCCTAAACGACGAATAGCTTTAACTTGCTCATAATCTTGTCTCAATGCTGTTAAATATGTTTCTAGTTGATGACCGAGTTGTTCCGCTTTTCCATTTAAATCTTCATTTTCTATGATTTCAATCACTTTAAGTGCAGCTTCACATGCTAATGGATTTCCAGCATACGTACCGCCCAATTCTCCTGGTGATGCGCTATCAACGATTTCTTTTCTACCAACGACACCACTTAAAGGGAATCCAGCAGCCAATGATTTAGAAACCGTAATTAAATCTGGTTCAACATCAAAGTGTTCTATCGCAAATGTTTTACCTGTTCTAGCAAAGCCACTTTGAATTTCATCTGCTACAAAGACAATGCCATTATCTTCACAAATTTGTTTAACGGCTTTTACAAACTGGATATCAGGTATGATAAAACCGCCTTCTCCTTGAACAGGTTCCATGACGATACATGCTACTTCACTCGGATCCACCGTTTCGATAAAGAAATCATGTAACTTATTGATTATATGTTGTGTGTAAAGTTCATCTGATAAGTCTTCAGATTTTTCAGAAATATTAGGGTATGGTGCTTGATAAACTTCCGGAGCGAATGGTCCAAAACCTAATTTATATGGTTTCACCTTACTCGTCATAGACATGGTTAGATTCGTTCTACCATGGAATCCTCTTACAAATGAGACTACGGCTTGTCTTCCCGTATATTTTCTTGCAATTTTAACGGCATTTTCTACAGCTTCTGCACCTGAGTTAAGCAAAATTGATTTTTTGTCAAAATGACCAGGTGTAATTTCCGTTAATTTTTGCGCTAAATTTAAATAACTTTCATACATAATGACATTAAAACCGGGATGTATAAATTTATCCAATTGTGCTTTCAAGTGTTTCGTAATTTCTGGGTGGGAATGTCCGACATTCAAAGTACCAATGGCACCAGCAAAATCAATGAACACATTACCTTCGACGTCTTTAACGGTTGCACTTTGTGCCTCGTCCGCTACATGTAAATTTCCGTTTCCTACTCCACGAGCTACATATTTTTCACGTTGCGTTTTATAATATTCATATTTCTCCGACATAATGAAACCTCCTAGTTTTAAACATTTTCATTGATTGTCTAGAAATTTAAAATATTATTGGTCTTCTGTAAAGTACCAGTTATTAGTTTTTAATGGTACCAGTTTATTCAATAAGTACACTTTTTAAACGTTGAACTGCCTCTGGTATGTGATTTTGTTCTATTTTTGAAAATCCAATAATCAATATTTTAGGGTCATTATTTTTTTGAAGCGCTTTCACTTTAAATCTATTAATAGTATAAAGTTCCAATTTTTGTTCTTTCGCACGTGTTTCAATTTCTTCATATGAATACGGAGAATTCACTTCAATAATAAAATGCAATCCTGCTTGTGTATCTTTGATTTGGATATGTTCGCCGAAAGCCATACTCAAATATGCTATAAGGTTCTCTCTTTTTTTACCGTATAACTGATGCATTTTCTTTATATACTTTTCATAATGCCCTTCTTTTATCATCAAATTTAACGTTAAAGCGTTTAGCATGGAATAATCTGGAATTGTGTTTTGATTTTGTAGTTCAAATTGTCTAACTAATTTTGTTGGTAAAATCATATAACTCATTCTTATACTAGGCATCAGTGTTTTTGAAAATGTCCCTAAGTAAATAACACTCTCATTTTTGTCAAAACTAAATAAAGACGGGATATTATCTGTTTCATATTTAAATTCACTATCATAATCATCTTCAATAATATAGCTATGTGTTTTACTAGCCCAATTTAATAAATCTATACGTCTTGAAACGGGCATAATTGTCCCAATTGGAAATTGATGCGATGGCGTCACAATCACTGCATTAGGTTGAATATCTTTAATGCCCTCTAACGAAATCCCTTTACGATCCAATGCGATTGGCTCCATATGTATACGCGTTTGTTCTAGCAATGTTCTGAAACGAGAATAGCCAGGATCTTCAACTGCAATGGTTATATTTTTAGTCATGAGCTCAATTAATTTGGTTAATAATGCATTGGTGCCTGATCCTATGACAATTTGCTCAGGATAGCAATGGATACCGCGTTGATAGGAAATTAGTTTCGCAATCGATTGTCTAAGTTCCATAGGACCCTTTACTTCAGGAATAGATGATAGATAGTGATCATAATTTTGAAAAACTTGTTTCATCATTTTAGTCCATGTATCTACTGGAAATTCTGATATATCAGTGCTCATGTGTGAGAATGAATATTCAAATTCTGTTGCTGTATGCTCATGATATGTTTCTAATGACGGTTGCTTATCGTTTTCGATAATCAGTTTATCTATGGGTTCGATATAATAGCCCTTACGTTCTTGAGTGTAAATATAACCTTCTGCTAGCAACTGTTCATACGCTGCTTTCACACTATTTATGCTAATATCTTTATGTTTGGACATCACTCGCTTAGACGGTAATTTTTCATGGCTATTATATTTAAATGCTAAGATATCTTCTTTTAATTGTGTATATAGTTGTCTATAAATGTATAAGTTACTATCACGTTGCATAGCACACCTCAATTGTTTTGTTTATCAAATCATTATTTATATTATTAAAATGTTTTTCAATTATTCTAATAATTATATCATATAAAAAATCAGTAGTTATACGATGATAACTACTGATTCCAACAAAATTAATATTAAATTAAATGCTCATTTTGACTTTTATAATATTGGTGAGGCTAATTTGGCGATGGATTGTTTAAATTTAATCCAGTTTGAACGTTGATTATAACGTTCTTCTGTTAATTCTTTTGATACTTTTAAATCTTCTAAAAATGCTGCTTTAAGTTGTTTCGTAATTTGTTCGTCATACATAAAGGCATTTACTTCAAAATTCAATTCGAAACTACGGATATCCATATTAGATGAACCGACACTTGCCACTTCATCATCGATAATCATCATCTTAGAATGAATAAATCCATTTTCATAAGTATATACCTTCACACCATCTCTAATTAATTGCGCAACGCTTGTAATGGTCGCCCAGTATACAAAAATATGGTCTGGCTTATTAGGGATAATTAAACGAACATCAACCCCTGATTTAGCGGCGATTCGCAACGCATTAATATAACCTTTATCTGGTATAAAATATGGACTATGCATGTATATGGAGGATTTGGCATTCATAATCATTTTCATATATCCAAATTCAATTTGATGCCAATTATCACTTGGTGCACTCAGTGCGAGTTGCATTGACACATTACCACCTTGGTGCGCATTATCTGGAAAATACTTCATATTATATTCTAACTGCTCACGCTTAGCCTGGGAGTTCCAATCATGTATAAAACTTAATTGTAAGGCATCAACGCCGTCACCTCTCACTCTCAGGTGTGTATCTCTCCAATAACCAAACTTATCATTTAGACCCAAATATTCATCGCCAACGTTAAAGCCACCAACATAACCTGTCATCCCATCAATGACGACAATTTTACGATGGTTTCGATTATTCACTCTAAAGTTGATTAATGGTATTTTAGCTTGGAAAAATGCCTCCACTTGTCCGCCATTTTCTCGGAATTTTTTAAATTTCGACTTATGTACAGATTTAGACCCTACAGCATCATAAAGTAACTTCACTTCAAGTCCCTCTTCTGCTTTTTGTTCTAAGATATTAATGATTTCAGTACCTAAACCATCTAAATTCAATACATAATATTCCATATGAATATACGTTTTCGCATTGCGCAGATCTTCTTTCATTTGACTGAATAAATCATGACCATCTGTATAAATATCAATATTATTATCATTACTTAAAAAAGAAGGTTCTTTTGTTAAAAGTGTTGTTGCAATATCACGGTGTTTTCTCACAATAGGATTATCAGAATCACTGATTTTATTTGTCGAATCTTGTAGTTGGGCTTGAACTCGTTTCATCCCATCTTCTATCTGATTGTGCGCAAAGCCACGTTCACGTTTCTTACGAATACCTCTTCCGAAAAATATATAAATGAAAAATCCTAAAACAGGCATAACAAAAAGTAAAAATAACCATGCCCATGTTGCAGTAGCATCTCTTCTATCCCTGTCTAAAAAGACTATAACAAAGGCTAATATCACATTGATAACAAAGAAGAATGCTAACACACCCCGATATATGGCACTTACACTTGGATCAAATATTAATTGCATAACTTCACCTCATCATTCTTTCCCTAATATCTAAAAATATTTTCAACTATAATGTTTTAGTTCTAAAATTTTATATTACTTATACATATATTAATTTTAGTATAATTGGCTCCAATGTAATCTGATTTATTTCACATTGATTCATACCCATTATATGCCATTATAGGTATATTTACCATTTAAGCTTTAATCTAAATTCTATAAAATCAAGTTAAACACTTCACTTTTGAAGTGATTGTTCGATTGTTCGATTACGTCCTGCTTGTGAACCAAACAAAGTAATGATAACTGCTGTAAATAGTAATATACTTAAAGATGCAATCCAAGTACCCGTCATATCATGTAGAACACCAAATAATAACGGACCCATAGCGGCAAATAAATAACCAATAGACTGTGCCATACCAGATAATTTTGCTGCCGTTTGACTATGTTCTGTACGTAAACTAAAGAACGTATTAACAAGTCCAAAAGCGATTCCCCCAGCAACACCTATCAATATTGTAGAGATAATGGCCAGTTGAGGTACGCATAACATAATGATTACACCCGCAATAAACAACAATCCTGTCACGAAAGTTAATGTAAATTGCGATTTCATCTTAGTTGCAAATATTGGTGTGATAAAAGTAAATGGAATAATTGAAATCTGTAACACAGATAAATATACGCCCGCTTCACTAATAGACATACCACTCTGCGACAAGTATGCTGGCATCCAGTTGATGAGAGAATAAAATATAAGCGATTGCCCGCCCATTAATATCGTGATTTGCCAAGAAATTGGAGATTTCCACACATTCACACTTTTACGAGGTAACGCTGTAGCCATTTCTTGTTTACCTTTTAATTGAAATGACCAAATAATTATCGTCACTAATGTTACGATACCGATTAAGCTTATTGCTACATTATAATGAAACGACTTTAGCAATGGCGCAGTACCGTATGATGATAAACCACCAAATACATTCATTACAACAGTATAATATCCCGTCATGATACCGATATGTAATGGGAACTTCGCCTTAATGACTGCGGGTGCTAGGACATTACCAAATCCAATACCTATACCAATCAGCACTGTCCCAATATATAACCAGGAAATTTCTGTCATTGATCTTACAATAATACCTATAAAAATTAAACATAAGGCTAGAAAAATCGTTTTTTCTAAACCAAATTGATTACTTGTTCGTGCTGCAAATAATGAAATGACTGCAAAAGCTAATAATGGTACTACCGTAATAACACTAACAGCACTATTCGACATTGCTAAATCCGTTTTAATATCAGGCAATGCGACCCCAATAGAAGTAATAGGTGCTCTTAAATTCGCACCGACAAGTAATATTCCTATAAATAACAACCAATTGAATGGTTTTATTTTTCTATAATTTTCCATAATCTATCATTTACCACCTTATCAGGTCTATTTTGAAAACAACACATTATATGGTACGATATGTACGTTATAATGTAAATAGGAGAGATATATTTGTATAATATTCAAAGCATCGTAGCAAAAAATATTGCCGATTATCGAAAAAAGCATCAATTAAGTTTAGATAAAGTAGCTAATGCAACAGGCGTCAGCAAAAATATGTTAAGTCAAATTGAAAAGGGACAATCTAATCCAACGATTACCACATTATGGAAAATAGCAAATGGCCTTCATATTTCATTGTCGCAATTAACTTCTACATCCAATGATACAATCGATTTTATCGACGAAAGTGATATCATCCCTCTCATTGATAAGGAAGTTTCAATATATCCATACTTTCCTTATGATGAGAACAAGAAATTCGAAATGTTTAAAATGGAAATCCAACCTGGTGGCAAAATGCATTCCGACCCTCACCACCCTGGTTCCGAAGAGTATATTATTGTTAATGACGGTGTATTAGAAATCGAAGTCGATGGTAAACAATATACAATCAATCATCATCAAGCTTTTCGATTTAATAGTGATTTGCCTCATAGTTACTTTAATCCAGGAACATCAATCGTAGCACTAACTTCTACAATGTATTATCAATAACCAACGTAACACCCTCTGAATCATTTATGACAACCCTATACATCATTGTTATGTTTCACATTTTAATTGTGTGGAATATAAATAGTAAAAGCAATTTAGGGAGGTAATATGATGACTTTTGAATTTAAACATGATTTAGGTACAAGTGAATTACCAGAAGATATAACTTCAGCAGTAGCATTAGAATTTTCATTCGTTGATGCATTAGTTGCTTTAGATATAGATGTTAAAGGTATTGCCGATGACGGTGATAGTACAAATTTAACATCACCACTTAGAGAAGCAGTAGGCGATTATGTCTCAGTTGGTACACGTTTAGACCCAGATTTTGAATCTATTAGATCATCAGCACCACAACTCATTATTGGTGATTCTGATCGCCACAAAGAGATTTATGAAGAGTTAAGTGAAATTGCGCCTACCATTCTTTTCAAAAGCTTCGATGCTGGTTATCAAGAAACATTAGAAGTATTCCAACGTATTGGTACTGCCGTTTCTAAATCTAAAGATGCTAAAGAGCGTCTAGATAGACATCAAGCTTTAGTTAATGATTTTAACAATCAAATTTCTATAGATAAAAATAAAGAAACATTAGCTGCAGTCGTATCAGAACAAGGTGTGACGGCGCATTCAAATAGCACGTATGTAGGTGAATTTTTAACTAAATTAGGCTTTGCAACAGCACTTAATGATAAAGTTGCAGACACATTACCTGCTTACAGAGAATCAGATTATTTAGAAATGTCTTATGAACAACTTGCAAATGTTAACCCTGAAAGATTAATCGTGATGGTAGAAGACGATAACGATAAAGATTTAAATAAATTACAAAATAGTAATCAATGGGATGACTTAGAAGCAGTTAAAAGTCAGCGTGTACATTTTGTAAGCAGAGATGACTGGGCTAAATTACGCGGTCTTATCGCTTCAGAAGATATTGTTGAAACTCTAGCTAACCTTAATGAAGCATAAGCAATGAGGTCATAACAATGTAAGCTAACAAAAAAACGACCATTTCTATTAAAATAGAAGTGGTCGTTTTTCTGCTTTTCTTTAATATGATTAAAATTTCAAGGCCGCTAATCCAATATTTTTCCTGTACTCAGTGACTCGTATATTTATCTTAATATCTCTTATTCTCTCTTTTTGAATCATCTTATAAGCATTTTTCAATATAAAAGGCAGATTCTTCAATGGATTTATACTCTGTATTAATAACCGTTGCATTTAATTTTTCAAAAACTTCTTCTGCATGAATTAGCTCTTCTCTGATTCTATCCATACTATTATAGTTTGACGGACCCGATAACCCTAAAATTTTAACGCGCTCATTACGAATATTTAAAATATAGTCAGGACTCGCAGTTAAACCAAATACTTTCAAATGCTTATGTTTAAACACCTCATCTGGAATATCAACCTCTGGTACCAATGGAATATTCGCAATCTTATAGCCCTTATTTGCTAAGTACATGCTTAATGGCGTTTTAGATGTTCTTGAAACACCTACAATCAATGCATCCGCCTCTCCAATATCTGTAAAATGTTTACCATCATCATATTTCACAGCATACTCCATTGCTTCGATTCTCTTGAAGTAATTTTCATCTAGTTTACGTAATGCCCCACTTTCTAGTATGGGGTTACATTGTGTTTGTTGTTGAATAATGCCTATCAAATCAGACATATAATCGATATACGGAATTTGCAATTTTTTCGCAAGCTGTTGACCTGCAATATTGAAATCTGGATTCACTAATGTCGTAACAACAACGGCACTCAACTCTTTAGCTCTGTTTAAAATATGCATCAGTTCTTCATCATTTTTAATGAATGGATATTTTTTTATCTCTATTTGTGAAATGTCAGGAAATTGCGTTAACGTCGCATGAATCATTCGTTGCGCTGTCTCTCCTATAGAATCCGATATGACAAATAATCTCAGCTGTGGTGATTGTTGATCATCAAACATGTAATCGGTCACCTTCTACTTCACTTTGCGCAGTTGAAAGCAATGCACCCGGCACTCTAAATGGCGAACAAGAAACATAATCTATGTCTAATTGATTAAAATATTGAATGGATTTATGATCTCCACCTAGTTCACCACACACACCAATTGTTATGTCTGGATTCGCTGATTTTGCTTGTTGTGTAGCGATTTTTATCAGTTCACCTATACCTTCTACATCTAACGTCTGGAACGGGTCGTGCTCTAAAATGCCTAATTCAGAATAAGTACCAATAAACTTACCAGCATCGTCTCTTGAAAAACCGAATGTTAACTGTGTTAAATCATTTGTTCCAAAACTAAAGAAATCACATTCTTTTGCTAACTCACTAGCAATCAAGCAAGCACGTGGTGTCTCGATCATTGTTCCAATCATATAATGAATATGTTCTCCTGCTTCTTGTTGTAATGTTTCAATTCGTGAAATAATTTGCGCTTTCAACGTTGTAAATTCAGCAACGGTGGAAACTAAAGGAATCATAATTTCTGGTTGGCATGACACACCTTGCGCTTTCAGCTCCAATGCACTTTCTATAATCGCTTCTGCTTGCATGATATAAAGTTCAGGATACGTAATGGCTAACCTACATCCTCTATGTCCAAGCATTGGATTCACTTCATTTAAAGTTTCAATATACTGGTCTAATTCCTTAATCGTTACATTCAATTGCTCTGCAACTGTTACTTTTTCGTTATTTGAATTGGGTAAAAATTCGTGTAACGGTGGATCTAACAAACGAATAATCGTTGGTCGTTCACCAGAAAGTTTTAGTATTTCTTCAAAATCATTCTTTTGGTACTGCTTAATTGTGTTTAAAGCAGCAATACGTTTATCCTGTGTATCAGACAAAATAAATCTGCGCATTTCTATGAGTCGCTCTGGCGCGAAAAACATGTGCTCTGTTCGAACAAGTCCAATCCCTTTAGCACCAAACTGATAACCTGCTTGAATATCTTGTGCTGTTTCTGCATTCATGCGTACATCTAATCTTGCATTTTCTTCTGACCATTGCATAAATCTCTCAAAAGCATGACTACGCTCTGCTTGGATTGTCTCAACTTCACCAAAATAAATATCCCCTTTCGCGCCATCTACTGAAATGATATCACCTTCATATAGTGAACCACCTTTATAATATACAACCTTATCTGTAATATTAATTTCTAAGTCTGAACAACCTGTGACACAACACTTGCCCATACCTCGCGCTACGACTGCAGCGTGTGATGTCATACCACCATGCGTTGTAACAATTGCCTCACTTGCAACCATCCCTTCAATATCTTCTGGTGATGTCTCAGGACGCATTAAAATCACTTTATTCCCTTGTTCTGCTTGTTGTTTAGCCGTTTCTGCAGAAAAAACAATTGCGCCACTAGCTGCACCAGGACTGGCAGGTAAGCCGACCTTAGTTATAACTGACGTCTGTTTTAATGATTGTTCATCAAAATTTGGATGTAATAATTGATCAATAGATTTCACTTCAACATTCATGACCGCTTTTTCTTTGCTTATCACATCTTCCTCAACTAAATCAACAGCGATATGAATCGCAGCATTGGCAGTACGTTTACCACTTCGTGTCTGTAATATATATAAGTTTTCATTTTCTATTGTAAATTCAATATCTTGCATGTCTTTATAATGCGTTTCAAGTTGTATTGAAACTTTTACAAATTGCTCATGCACATGTGGCATTTGTTCTTTCAATGTTTCAATATCTTTAGGTGTACGAATACCTGCTACAACATCTTCACCTTGAGCATTCAGTAGATACTCTCCAAATAACTTTGCTTCTCCCGTTATAGGATTACGCGTAAATGCGACACCTGTACCACTTTTTTCACCACTATTACCAAATACCATTTCCTGTATATTGACTGCAGTACCAATATCCTGTGGTATTTCATTTAACTGACGATATACACGCGCGCGATCATTATCCCAAGATTTAAATACTGCTTCAATTGCCTCTGTTAATTGGTCAATCGGTTCTTGTGGGAATGGTTTATATGCTTCATCTAAGTAAACTGCTTTAAAATGTTCACAAATTTCTTTTAACCCTTCGGCTGGAATTTCTGCATCGCTTTCATAATGATGTTGTGTCTTGTATTTATCAAAATATGTATCAAAAGATGACATTGGAATACCATAAACAACCTGACCAAACATTTGCAACAATCTTCTATAGCAATCATATGCAAAGCGCGAATCATTTGTTTTATTTGCTAATTTTTTTACATTTTCATCGTTCAAACCTAGATTTAATATCGTATCCATCATACCTGGCATAGAAATTTTTGCACCACTTCTTACAGAAACTAGGAGTAAAGCACCATCATCAGAAAATGATTTCTGTATACGTTTAGATAACGCATCCAATTCTACATCTAACTGTTTCAGTAATAAATCAGGTAGTTTTGAATGGTTATTTAAATATTCTATACATGCTTCCGTTGTAATGGTGAATCCGTCTGGCACTGGTAAACCTAAGCGTTTCATTTCAGCTAGATTTGCACCTTTTCCTCCTAATAAATCTTTCATACTTTTTTGGCCTTCATCAAATGCATAAATATATTTTGTCATACTTAATCACCCCTATAAGTTATTATGTTATACTTATTGCTATAGAGTATGTCACATTAAAAAGAAAAAGACAACCATTATATTTAACATCAATAAAATATATTTAATTTTTTGTCTATTATTTAAACAAATACACATTGAAAAACTGTACGTTAAATGACTAAAAAAAGCCTCAGTAACAATGAAAGCATTGTTGCTGAGGCCATATTGTTTCACCAGTTTATTGTCCTTTTAAGTGAAAATATCTCCTGACATACTTAAATAATGATATGGGTTGGGTGGTAGTAATCAAAATAGACGCATTTATAAAGGCTACCCTATAAATGATAGCTCACGTTACAACGTTTTCTATTTCAAATCATATGTTCTTTAAACTGGTCCTTAAAAATGAGGAATTAAAAGTAGGTGAAATAGATAAAATTTAGAGTCTATGCATTGGGTTTTATAAATGTATGCATTTCACTTAAAAGTGACTGAATACCATAGTATAAAGCGTATTCAAGTAGGTACTGTAATATATAATCATTTGAAAGTGGTGAAAGAGGAATACTTGTTATTAAATTACAACAAGTTTAAGGGTTCACTTCACGTTAATTTTGACGTGATTAGACTGTTTGTTTTGTAGTGTAATTATTTTTTACGCTAAAACTTAGTTACAAAATAAGTCATGTGTCATCATATCATACCCATCATATTCACTCCCCATCTTTTTAAATACATCAAAGCAAGATTGATGTGAGTCATTACTCAATAACTCAAAAAATGGCGCCATTTCTATAACAAGTAAATTCAGATTGGAAACAAAACGTTTTGTATCTATAAAGATTTTTATTCTAAATTTAATAGAATTATTTAGTAATAACTTAATTTTATTATATTGTTTCTCGTGTAATTTGTAAAGCGCTTTTTTGTATTTACTAAAATAACATTTTTCTCGCCTTATCATATTTGTAAAATGAAAACCTCAAAAAATACTGTAATCTTTTTAATTGATTATAGCTATTTTATAAAATATTTTGTACTTAATGTCTATACTATTTAACACCACAAAGCAATTTGTAATTTGATTGCATCAGAATATTTTTTGGGGTTCAAACCTGTTTGTAGTTTACATTTTTCTAAACGATATAGCAGTGTGTTGCGATGAATATAAAGATACTTAGCCGTTTGTGCAATATTCAAGTCATTTTCAAATAAACTTTTTAATGTTTCAATACTTTGATTGTCTAACTCACCTAGTATTCTTTTTTTATATCTCTCCCTTATTTCCTCATTTATCTGATAAAGTAATGTTTTTTCTTCCACATCTTCAAATGAAGCGAAAGATACATTTTCTTCGTTTAACATAAACACAAGTTCACATTCTTCGTAAGCATTTTTAAAATCATTTAAACTTGTAAACACTAAACTAGAAGCAATACGTACATCTAAATTTAAGGATGTAAATACTTGATGAATGCGATATATTTTTTGATTCAGTTCATCTTGTAGCTCATCTGTTGCTAAAATAACAATATGATTATAATTAGTAAAAGCGACTGCGAAAGTCGCCTTATCCATTATTTTAGCTAATCTTTGTACAATACTACTTCGTGAAAAAATTTGTTTCTCCAAATTAATAATGATGCATTTTCTATAAGTTAGAAACGCTACATTTAATTGTTTTGTTAAATATTGGATAAAGGATTGTGAGGGTTCACTTTTCAATAATTCCTCGATTAGTAATTCCTGACTACGTAACTGTCCTTCTAATTCATATGTAAAATAATTTTGATAAAGTAACAACTCTGTGGACATTTTCACCAAATCAGCCACATGCACTAATGCTGATGGATCACCTGTAATACCAATCACACCTACTACGTTATCTTGAAATATAATTGGTAAATTAATACCCGGCTGTGTACCTTGTAAATAACTCGTTTCTTCTTCAGACAAGATCACTATATCCCCACTCGCTAATACTTTGCGCGCACCTTCATGAACTTGACCAATTCTACGCTTATCAAACGAAGCAATGATTTCTCCATTAAAATTCATTATATTAATATTACTATTCGTTCTTTTTACTGTTTCCTCAACGATTAATGCAGCTAATTCATCTGTTAATACATTCATCATTTTATCTCCTATCATTTTCATACAAATTAATAACATCATTTTTGTATATTTTAACCCTATTTTCAATAAAATTAAATCGATATAATAGAATAATACAATAATGAAATCGTTTACAAGGAGGATGGCGTATGAAAATTGTTTTAGCACCGGATTCATTTAAAGGTAGTATGTCAGCTACTGAGGTTGCTCGCTATATGAGTCAGGGTATTTCTGATATATTCCCTGAAGCCGATATACATACCTTACCCGTTGGGGATGGAGGTGAAGGCACCATGGAAGCTTTGGTAAATGCCACGAACGGTACATTCACCACACTCAATGTGACAGGACCACTTGGCGATACTGTCTCTGCACAATATGGTGTACTCCATGACAAGGAAACCTGTGTCATAGAAATGGCTGAAGCGTCTGGATTAAAGCATGTGCCAGACAATGCACTTAATGTGATGCAAGCCACTACATATGGTACTGGAGAATTAATTCTTGATGCATTGGATAGCGGTTATACGCAATTCATCCTTGCAATCGGCGGGTCTGCAACGAATGATGCAGGTGCTGGTATGTTACAGGCACTTGGTGCCAAACTTTTAGATCAGCATCATCATGAAGTTGATCTTGGTGGTGGTAATCTACAAAAGATACAGCATATTGACCTAAGTCATTTTGATGCACGTATCAACCAATGCAACTTTACGATTGCCACTGACGTACAGAATCCATTAATTGGTACAAACGGTGCTTCCTACGTTTTTGGTAAACAAAAAGGTGCAACAGAATCAGATTTAAAACAATTAGAACACAACCTGACACATTGGGCCGATTTAGTAGCCCATAAGAAAAGCATTTGTCTGCATGACTTACCTGGCGCTGGTGCTGCTGGCGGTTTAGGTGGTGCTTTCAAAGCTTTTTTCCCTAGTCATTTTGAAGATGGCATTCAAGTCGTCACAGACTATATCAAACTGGATCAATATTTAGAAAATGCTGATCTAGTTATTACAGGTGAAGGTAAGATCGATTTCCAAACATTATACGGTAAGACACCCATGGGTATTGCCAAATATGCAAACAGATACAATGTCCCCGTTGTTTTTATAGGCGGATCGATTGATGTCGATATCAATCAATTTAAAGATATGGGGGTAATTGGTGCTTTTAGTTTAACCGATGGACCGATGTCGCTGGAGGAAACAATAAACCAATCAGAAAAATTAGTTAAAAAAACAACCCAAAACATTGTTAGCCTCTTTTTTCATGAGTCAGCAATTTTATCTAAATTTTCTGAATAATGTTAAACTACAATTACTAGTCATGTGTTATATCATAATTTGAAGTATAAGGAGGAGATCATTTTGAAAACAAGCATATTATATGGTAAATCCAATGTCGAAATCGATTTACCTGATCACAGTGTATTGATTGAACCTACTGATATCGATGCACTCGATGACGATACAAATGCAATTCGTAATGCTTTAGCAGATCCTATAGGCACTAAACCATTAAATGAAATGGTAAGTGCAAACCAAACCGTCGCCATTGTCATTAGCGATATTACTAGACCAACGCCTAATCATATCCTTGTGCCATTGATCCTAGAAACTTTATCACACGTACCGCCTGAGAATTTCGTCATCATAAATGGTACAGGCACGCATCGTGATCAAACACAAGAAGAATTGATACAAATGTTAGGTAAAGATGTCGTCGATCAAATTAAAATTGTTCATAATCATTGTAACGACAAGGATACTTTAAGTAAGGTAGGCCATAGTAAATATGGATGTGATGTCTATTTAAATAAAAACTATGTTGAAGCCGATTTTAAAATCGTCACTGGATTTATCGAACCGCATTTCTTTGCTGGATTCTCTGGTGGCCCAAAAGGCATAATGCCTGGTATTGCAGGTATTGAAACAATCATGACTTTTCACAACGCTAAAATGATTGGCGATATACGCTCTACATGGGGCAATATGACGGATAATCCCGTCCAGGATATGACTAGAGAAATCAACGCTATGTGTAAACCTGACTTTATGCTCAATGTCACTTTAAATAAAGAAAAAGAAATTACCGCAGTCTTTGCTGGAGAATTATATGAAGCACACGATAAAGGATGCGCCTATGCTAAGGCTCATGCCATGTTTAAATGTGATGATCGTTTTGACGTAGTGATTGCTTCAAATTCTGGTTATCCGCTAGACCAGAACTTATATCAAACCGTTAAAGGCATGAGTGCTGCGCACAAAGTAGTTAAAGAAGGTGGCAGTATCATCATGTTATCAGAATGTAGCGATGGTTATCCCAATCACGGTAACTACGCTGAAATACTGAAAATGGCAGACTCCCCGCAAGGCCTTGTGGACATGATTAGCGATCCGAATTTTGCAATGCTCGATCAATGGCAAGTTCAAAAACAAGCAGTCATTCAAACATTTGCTGATGTATATTTATACTCTAAACTGACTGATAAACAAACAACAGATGCTATGCTTCATCCTGTACATGAGATTAATAACACATTAAAAGAACTGGAAACAAAATATGGAACTGACATGACCATAGGCGTCATGCCATTAGGACCACTGACAATTCCATATGTTGAATCATAATTGAGGAGGAATACTATGTTAACTGAAATGATTACAAAAGAACAAAAATTAGAAACAATTCTTAAAGATATGAACAGTGTTATTGTTGCTTTTTCTGGTGGTGTAGATAGTAGTCTTGTGCTAAAAAAAGCAATCGATGTTTTAGGACATGATCATGTCAAAGCCGTTATTGTTAAATCTGAGTTAACTAGAAATGAAGAATTTGATCAAGCCATTGCTTTAGCTCATCAACTCAATGCCCAAGTAATTGAAACTGAGATAGAAGCTTTAAAAGATCCACATATCGTTGAAAATACCCCTGATAGTTGGTATTACAGCAAACGTCTATTATATTCTAAGCTCGAAGCATTACGCGCACAGCTCAACTTTAACTATGTAGTTGATGGGATGATTATGGATGACATCAATGACTTTAGACCAGGATTAAAAGCAAGAACAGAATTTAATGTTAGAAGCATTCTCCAAGAGGCTGAATTGTTTAAATCTGATGTGAGAGCTATGAGCAAATCCAACCATCTACCTGTTTGGAACAAACCCGCATTATGCAGTTTCGCTTCTCGTATTCCTTACGGCGAACCGTTAAGCATTTCAAAAATAAATAAAATCAATGAAGCTGAAAAATTTATTTTAGCTTTGGGCTTAAACCATGTTAGGGTCCGCTACCATCAAAATATTGCTAGAATTGAAGTCAACGACGCTGATATACCTACTGTAATCCATAACAAAGACCAGATAACCGTCTACCTTAAAGAACTTGGATTCGACTACGTTACGATTGATCTTGAGGGCTACCGTACAGGCAGTATGAATGAAGTGATCGATACGCATCATACACATTAACAAAGTAAAGGTGGCAGTCAAATGGTAGAAAAATACGACGCAATAGAACAATTACTGAAAGCTGTACATGCAAATGAATTATCTGTCGACGATGCAAAAGACCAATTAAGTCACTACGACGAGCTAGGCTTTGCAAAAATCGATCTTCATAGAACACAACGCCAAGGCTTTCCTGAAGTCATTTTTGGTGAAGGAAAGACAAAAGAACAATTGCATGATATCGTGCATACACTTATTAAACATGACTCTATTGTTCTGATTACGAGAATTGACCAAGAAAAAGCTGACCATATTACTGCCAAATACGATCAGCTTGAATACCATGAAACGGCACGCATTGTCTCAACACCAATCAAACATATAGCTAAGACAAATCATTATGCCTCCATCATTTGTGCAGGTACTTCAGATTTACCAGTTGCCGAAGAAGCTGCTATCACCGCTGAAGTCATGGGGATTCAAGTTCAACGTTTTTATGATGTAGGTGTTTCAGGTATTCATCGATTATTTGCACATATTGAATCTATTCGACAAAGTAAAGTTTCAGTAGTTGTTGCTGGAATGGAAGGCGCCCTTTCAAGCGTTGTTGCTGGATTAGTTGATCATCCGGTTTACGCTGTACCCACTAGTATCGGTTATGGAGCCAATCTACAAGGTGTAACAACTTTATTATCTATGGTTAATTCATGTGCACCAGGTACAAGTGTGCTTAATATTGATAATGGTTTTGGTGGTGGTTACAATGCTGCTATGATTATTAATATGATTGAGAGTCATTAAAATTGGAGTGGTAAATTATGACAAATGGTCTTTATTTAGATTGTCATGCGGGTATCGCGGGTGACATGTTATTATCCTCTTTGGTAGATTTAGGTGCAGATGTAGATTATGTGCATCAACACTTATTATCACTACCTTTAGATCAATTTAGTTTAAACTTTGCTAAAAAAAATAAACAAGGCATACAAGCGATGGGTCTAACAATTGACTTTGAAGAAGCACATCATCATAGAAAAGCGTCAGACATTTTCAACATGATTAACGAGAGCACTTTACCCAACAGAGTCAAAGAACGTAGCATGCTGATATTTGATGTTATTGCACAAGCTGAAGCAAAAATTCATGGCATGAAAATAGAAGATGTCCATTTTCATGAAGTTGGTGCGATGGATTCCATTATAGATATTATAGGTAGTTGTCTTGCATTAGAAGATTTGGGTATTGATGAAATAAAATCGTCACCCGTACCTACTGGAAATGGCAAGATTAAAATTGCACATGGTATATATCCCATTCCAGCGCCAGCAACCGCTGAAATACTTAAGGATATCCCACTTGCAACATTTGATGTTCAAAGTGAACTGACAACACCCACTGGTGCGGCATTTATTAAGGCTTTAGCAACACATATCGGTCCTTTGACTGCTGTATCAATGTCAAATATTGGTTACGGTTGTGGTACAAAAGACTTTGAGTTTCCAAATGTCATACGTGCTATACAATATACAGCGACAGAAACGACTCCAAATCAAGTACAAGTATTAGAATGTCAAATTGATGATATGACGCCAGAAACACTTGGTTACTTTATAGAGCAAGTGATAAATGAAGGCGCATTAGACGCATTTTACACACCTATTACGATGAAGAAAAGTCGGCCTGCGACTCAATTAACAGTAATAAGTAGCGTCACACAAGCAAAGGAATTCGAAGATTTTATTCTTAAACACACTACATCTCTCGGTGTGCGCAGTTACGCTGTTAATCGCAAAATTTTGCATCGTCAATTCCAAACCATCCATACAACATATGGCGCCATTTTAGTCAAACTAGCAATGAAAGATAATAAAATTATAAAAGCAAAACCTGAATTTGAAGATGTTAAAAATGCAGCACTTCACTCTGGACAGTCTTTCACTAATGTATATAATGACATTCAAAATGAAGTCAGAAAACACATTCAAATAGATTAAAATGAAAAAGTGAGAACCTTCATCTAATCAACTAACTAGATGAAGGTTCTCACTCTTTTTTATAGCAGTAATGACTGCTCATCATTTGAAGAAAATCATCTTTACACGCTTCATGCGTTCTATTTTTGCGATGGTCCTACTTTGATGTTTGCACTATCCAATGCTTGTTCTAATACTTCAATAACTTGGATACTATGTTCTAACTTTTGGGCGGCTAAATCATTATTTTTCTGTTTAATGATTTGGGCAATTTTTACAAATTCTTCATACATGCGGTGATTATGTGGGTTTACTTGATATGACTGTGTGCCACCCTGGTTATATTTTAATTCGAATGCTTTTAATTCATTGGTCGGTCCCTTTATATTAATTGACGCATTGTCACCTTGAATATAAGACTGATTGTCAGAGTTTGAATCTTTAGCCCCTATACATACGACTTTTACATCATTATAATCCAGTTGTAATATGCCTGATGTGTCTATACCCTTTTGAATGTTAGCAAAATATGCAACGCCCTCGGGTTTACCAAATAATCCAACAGCCAAATGTATGTTATAAACATTGATATCCATTAATGCGCCGCCACCTTTAGACGGGTCAAAAGCAGGTGCTACAATGCCTTCTTTGAACTTGTCATATCTTGATGAATACTGTGAATAATTAAATTGTGCAATTTTGCAGTTTCCAAGCTCATTCATAGATTGTTTTAAAACTTCAAAATTACTCAAATATAGATTGGTAATTGCTTCAATAATAATGATATCATGGGCTTGAGCTAAATCTCTTAATTCTATTAATTCCGCTTTTGTTAACGTAAATGGTTTTTCACATATGACATGCTTACCTTGTTGAATCGCTTTACGTGCATAGGCATAATGTAAGTGATTAGGCACTGCTAAATAGATTGTATCTATCATTTCGTCTTGTATAAATTGCTCATAATCATCATATATCGTTTTAATATTAAATTGCTTTTGTAAATTTTTTACATTTTCTGGATTTCTCCCTGAAGAAACAATACTTTGAAATGTAAATTCTGAAATTTGTTCCATTACAGGTAATGCTTCTTTGACAATTTTCCCCGCACCAACGATTCCAATATTCATTAAATTACCCCTTTTTGTTTTATATTTTTTCCAAAACAATATGTATAGGTATAGGACCATTTACATCTCGTTTAACTTAATTCTTTTTCATTTATTAGCTTTATTCTACTTTATCGGTTCTGTGAATTCAAAATCTATCACTTCCTAGATTGGTTAACTATTTTACCAAACTGAAAATTCATCAAAAAAGTCTGAAACATTAATATGTCCCAGACTATATATTCGTTGTATTAACTTAAAATCACATCTGCAATTTCTTCGGCAGTTGTTTTGCCAAAATAATATGTCAAATCTATCTCATTTAAAGCTGCAACAATGTCTTCTTTTACGACACGCACACCCATTAACTGAGAGCTTCTACATCCTTTATATCACCTTGACCGAAAAAGTCTCCATAAATACGACATGCAGCAATGCGTCCTTTTTCAATTGCAAGTGAAATGTCAATTGTTCCAGCAGTCAATCTTGCATCTCTATTATATTCATAACGTGGAGAACGTCCAAAATTCCATTCCCAATTATGATATTTATTGTCGAGCATTTCATCAATGACTTTCCAATCCACTTCCGTTAACTCATAACGTTTCGCTTCACTTAAATCATCAATGCATAAAAATTGCTTAACCATTAAATCTTTAAATTCATGAATCGTAACATCTTGGTATTCAGATGCTAAGTACGGTCTGATACTACCGACACGAGAACGCACGGATTTAATACCTTTAGATTCTATTTTTTTACGATTTGGTTTCAGTACGTTAACCATTGGTTCATAATCTACATCTAATAAAAGTGAATAACCACCGTAAATACGTCCTTTAATCAATGTCATTGCTGCACCAGATATTTTCTTACCATTAGCCGCTAAATCATTACGGCCACTTTGTACAACTTCCGTTGCTCCAAGTTGATGAAGGGCATCGATACCAGGTTCATAGAATTTTTTGAAATCACCATAAATCGTGCCATCGTTTTCCAATATACAGCACATATTCACTGCACCACGGTCTACATAAACTGCACCACCACCAGTATCACGGCGTACAACTTTAATATTGTGCGCTTCTACATAGTCTTGATTAATTTCTACTGCCGTATTTTGAAAACGACCGATTTCCACTTTAGGATCACAATAATACGGGAAAATGAACTGTACCATCTTTACCAATAACACGGGTATCTTCACCTTCATAACGTACCAGTGATTTAAACGCTTCATATATACCTGCTTCTTTAAGTGGGAGTTGTCCTGTATCTGCGTGAATATCCAATGAACCCCCACGATTTTTATTTATCTCCGGTGATTCCTTTTCAAAAATAGTAAAATTATAACCCTGTTGTTGTAATAGCAGCCCTAGCATTAATCCACCTGGACCGCCTCCAATAATTGCTATGTTTTTAATATTTTTTACAGTTATACTATACCTTCTTTAATTAATATAATTGCTTTAATTCGTTTTTAGTTTTTTCAATAAATGCATCAAACTTTTGTTTCTTCTCAGCGTCATTCAATGCTTCTTTATTTTTTTCCATAATTTCTCTGAATAAATCTTATAACTGCGTACGTGCTTCCTTCATTGCTTCAAAATCCATATTTTTAAAATGTTCTAATCGCTGTAACATTTCATTGTTCATATTTTCATTTAAAAATGCATTACCTTCTTCTGTAATTGTGTATATCTTTTTCTTGCCGTCCTGAGAAATAGAAACAAAATCTCTATCTTCCAACATTTGTAATATCGGATATACTGAGCCAGGGCTTGGTGAATAAAAACCTTTAAATTGTGCCTCTAAATCCTTAATGATTTGATAACCATGCTTTGATTCTTCTTTAAGCATCTTGAGTATGACAAATTGTAAGTTACCTTTTTTAAAAAATCTTTCTCTACCTTGAGGACCTCCAAATCTTTCTTGACCTCTACCAAAACCGAATTCAAATCCTTCACGATTTCTCTTTGTATTATGAAAATGTCTTCTAAACATATAAATCACCTTTCTTTATTTCGATATATCGAAATATGTCAACGATATATCGTTATTCTTTAAAATTTATTTATATCTAACGTAAAATAAAGAACGACACAAACCCAAATTTTACCTTCGGATTTGTGTCGCTCTTATCTTTATTAATTATACTGCTAATTATCTAATATATTTTAATGACTGTAATCTTGCATCATTGCAACGATCTTAACCATTTTGTTTTGCGAAAGCTTGGCCAATTGCATTTAATTTATGTGGCGCGTCATGAACACCCATCTTAACTTCAATGAAGTGCATTGTGTCTGGTTGCGCTTCTATTTGAATTAGTACTTTTTGAAATGCTTCACTCGTATTCACATCATGTACTTGAACTTCATCTTTTCCACCAAATACGGTAGGTAATAATTTATAATCCCACATCTTAATATCGTTATACATAGCATTTTCACCATGGATTTTACGTTCTACTGTGTAACCATCATTATTAATCACAAAAATAATAGGTTTAATCTTCTCTCTAATCATTGTTGATATTTCCTGAACCGTAAGCTGTAGTGATCCATCTCCAATCAACAATAAGTTTCTACGACTTGTATCTGCCATTTGTGTGCCTAAAGTAGCTGGTAATGTGTAACCAATAGAACCCCAAAGTGGTTGTCCAATAAATTTATTGTTATGTTTCAATGCTAAATCATACGCACCAAAGAATGATGTACCTTGTTCAGCTAATATAACATCTTCTTCTCTAATAAAATCTTGCATCATTTTGAAATACGTTTCTTGTGTTAACGGCTCATCAGTCAAATCGTAATCATGTGCTTTCGGTTGTTTAAATTTTGGAAATTCCCCATTATTCACATAGTTAATGGTATTCAAGCCGTCCAATAAATCTACCAATGATACTTCTGTATCTTTCGTTTCATTCATTTTAAAATGATGATGATTAATCATAACTACATCGTCAATATCAAATTGATATGAATAGCCAGCTGTAGCAGAGTCAGTTAATTTTGCACCTATATTTAAGATAGCATCACTTTGATCTACGTAATTTCTAATATCTTCTTCGGCTAACGATGCATCATAAATCCCCATGTAGTAAGGAGATGTTTCATTAAATGCGCCTTTACCTAATGAAAGTTGTACAACCGGAATTTGAGATTGCTTTACAAACTGTTCAAGCTTCTCATGTAATTTAAAACTATTAATTTCATGTCCGGTAATAATAACTGGTTTGTCTGCACTTTGTAATTTATCTTTAACCATTGTCATGTACTTCGTTACATCAGTCTGTGGTCGTTGTTCAATTTCAAATGGTGTTGCTACATCAATTTCACTATTTGCCACATCAATGGGTAAATGAATATGCACAGGTCTTTTTTCATAAAGTGCTGCATTGATTACTCTTGGAATTTCACTTTGTGCATTTTCTGGTGTAATATACGCTTGCGCTGTAGTAATGGATGCATACATATTTCTATAGTCATCAAAATTCCCTTCTCCTAGAGAGTGATGTACATATTTCCCAGCGTTTTCAACTGCTCTTGTAGGTGCACCAGTTATTTGAATCACAGGCACACGCTCAGCGTATGAACCAGCTATACCATTAACGGCACTTAATTCTCCAACACCAAATGTCGTAACCATTGCGGCTATACCTTTCATGCGAGCATAACCATCTGCTGCATAACTCGCATTCAACTCATTCGTATTACCAATCCATTCCATGTCGTCTCGGCTAATAATGTCATCTAAAAATGTTAAATTAAAGTCTCCTGGAACACCAAACACTTTATCTACACCAACATCACTGATACAGTCCATTAAATATTGTCCAACTCTTTTTTTCATTTTCATTTCTCCTTTCAAACCATCTCAATTACACTACAAATTTAACTCATTTATTATAAAAGGTCAACAATGTTGACTTATATATTGATAGCGACTTTTTGTTTTAAAAAAGAAAACGATACAGCTCGTTACGCTATATCGTTAGTTAAACACTCATATTTATTTGTTAAAATCATCTTTTAGATATTTCACTTCCTGAAAACCAGTACGGTATGAAGCCAATTCTTCCATAATTGCATACCAATCATTACCTACTTTTTTCTGTATATCTTGAAACATATCATTTTGTTTTTTATTTAACTCTCTAACTAATTTCGTACCTTTATCAGTAGGATATAACGCTTTGACACGCTTATCCGTAGCTGTTTGCTTTTCAATGATGTAAGCTTCATCTTTTAATTTTTTTAATGTGGCATGACTACCTTGTTTAGATATTTCTAAACTTTTCAATAAATCTTTAATTGTAATACCAGGTACTTTCTCAATAAAAAATAAAAAACGATGATGTTGTCTATTCAGCCCATATTTTTCGATAATTTCATCTGCAGTGTTAATAAATGTTTTATAGGCAAAATAAAACAACAAATTCTCATAATCATTGTTATTACTATTACTTTCCATTACACACAATCCTCTGTTTCTTATTTTAATACAATTTTACTAGCTGAAATCCATATGAGCATTATCCATACATATATTACTCACTATTTTCTTTATTATAACAGTTCTCATGCCACGGATTATCTAATTTTCATATATTAACTGTCGAGATGTCTAATTAATAATAAATGATTACTTATTTTTCTAAAATGCTTACACACTTAAAAGTGATTTCTTATTGCTAAATCATCATCAGTACCCATTCATTTTTCAATCATTATGGTCTCTCTAAATGAATCATATCGTCAGCATGATCCGTAAAAATACCATCTACGCCCCAATTAGCTAATTGGTTCGCACGTAGTGATTTGTTAACTGTCCACACATTTAATGTATAACCTGCATTTTTTATCATTTTCACACGCGCTTGAGAAAGTTTGGCATCTTCAATATTCACAATATTTGATCCACAAAAATCTAATAAAGTTCTCCAATCTCCTTGGAACGCTGCAGATTTAAAAATTAATGCTCTTGGATATTCTGGCAATAACGCTTCGGCTAATTTAACTAAATAGACATTAAAACTTGAAATCAATACTTCTATATTCGAATCTAGTTCTTTTAATTGTTCAGCGACTTGTGTAACCATACTTTTAGATAAGGCCGTACCATTCGAACCACTTACGCCTTTTAATTCAATATTTAGATTTATTTGCGTTTCATTCGCCATCTTGATGACATCTTTAAAAGTCGGCAATCTTTCAGCTTCAAATGCTTTGCCAAACCAACTGCCAGTCGAAGCATTTTTTATGTCCATATAATCTAATTGAGTTACTTCACCTGTCATATCCGTTGTTCGATCAAGAAAATCATCGTGTATGATAACTAGCTGTTCATCTTTCGTAATTGCAACATCTAATTCAATCCATTTTAAACCAGGTATGTCAGCAGCCTTTTTATATGAAGCCAGTGTATTTTCTGGCGCTTTACTCGGTAAACCTCTGTGACCATAGATTGTAAACATCGAACCATCCTCTTCCGTTATCGTTTTCCATAATTATGATATGAACATAGCCATATTTCAAATAATCTATGTAAGATTCATGAAACTATTATTTATAATATGCCTTATTTAAAAATTAAAAACACCCTCAAATATGTACTAAATTCCTAAAA
Organism: Staphylococcus sp. Y174-1; assembly: GCF_049897865.1. Taxonomy (NCBI): domain Bacteria; kingdom Bacillati; phylum Bacillota; class Bacilli; order Caryophanales; family Staphylococcaceae; genus Staphylococcus; species Staphylococcus sp. Y174-1. Next base: position 568,561 of record NZ_JAFCXB010000002.1, read on the forward strand.
TTAGGTTTTCATACCAATTTTCAGGTGCACATCATTGAGCGTGTTTTACTTTTATCATTACTAAAAACTATTTAAAGTATTGTCACTATTTTCGTTAAATACTAACTTATTTTCTAATTAAAGCTAAGATACCAGCAACTAAAATTAAAATTCCTGACAATATGCCAAAAAAGCTAATAAACACGATATTTAAAATGCCACCAACTAATAGCAACACTCCTATAAGTACTCTTTTTTTATTTATTATACAACTAAGCACTAGAGTTATAATACATGTTAAAATAACTGCTATGCCTAATCCTGTAATACTACCACTTTCAGTAGCTCCAAATTCTGCACCAATACCATCAAGCATAATAGCAAATAATCCACCTAAAATACCAAATATACTTCCTAAAATTCCTAAAATCATTTCTGCTACCCTGTTTGTTTGTCTAACCGTTTGATTTTGATTCATATTTATTTACCTCTTTCATTTTTAGTTTATGCTGCGTCATCTTCTGATGTATCTTCATCCGTTGTATCTTCTTCTTCGATTTTCTTCATTTCTTCTTCGTATTCTTTATCTATAGCTTCCATTTCCTCTTCATACTCTTTTTCATCTTGTTCCATTTCTTCTTCTAAAGCTTTGTCTTCTTGCTCCATTTCTTCTTCTAAAGCTTTATCTTCTTCATCCATTTTCTTATCATATAATGCGTCAACACGTGCTTCTAATTGATCATATTCGATTTCTAACACATCATCGTCTACATGATTCATTTTTTCACCATCAGTTAATGCGTTATATTCATCCACTAGTGCGTTATACATTTCTGCTGAATATCCTGTTTCTTCACTTTCAGTATCTTCTGAGTCTTCATCTGTTATTTTTGGTTCTTCGCTGTCTTCTGATTCAACATTAGTGTCTGTTTCCGCTTCATCATTCGACTCATTACTATTAGCTACAGATGCTTCCTTGATATCTGTTTTTTTAATTTCCCATTTAGCTTTTACATTATTGAATTTTGGCGTAGCATCCATCTCTAAAGTATAATTATCACTATCCGGCACATCATAAGTTATGTATCCAGAACCAGTGTTCCCTTTATTTAATTGATGAGAAAAGCCTGCATTCGTATCGTCATTACCAAACCATTCTTGATAATTTTCATTATTTACCTTCATGCTAAAGTCAGATGAATCCATAAGCACCTGATCTTCATTATTATTTTTAAATTTCAAATACACTTTAATAACTTTTCCGTTTTCTGGTGCACTATATTCGTCATAATCATTAACATATTCAATTTTAGTTAATTTCACTTGCACACCATCTGCATCAACAGCCTGTCCAATTTTAAACTTTTTCATTTTGCTAGTTGCTTTTGATTTATCTGAATCTTTATCCGCGCTTTTTGCTTCATCATTTTCAGTACCACAACCAGCTAATACAAACATAACCATTATTACAAAAAATAATAATCTTTTCATATTATCCCAATCCCCCAATTTTATTATTATTATTTATTTAATGTGTTTTACTCCATTTTAAAATTAATTATACACATACTCTATAATCTTATAAAATTTTTAATTAAAATCAATAGTTTTTAAAAGAAAAATTTTACCTTTTAAAATATTTTTGAATTGCGTATATAAAATGACTTAAAATAACAAAATAACCGTACAAAATTTATTTGTACGGTTATTTTGTGTAATTATTTTTGGAATTTTTAATACTAAACGAAAAAGTATGTATCTCATTCCTTTTCATCTTGATTGTGAAGCCACACCAACAAATACGCCTCACTATTCGTAATAATGAGGGAAGCGATGTATAAATGAATGCTTATTTTTATCACGCGTATTATAACACCACAGCAAGTAAGAAAGAAAAATGGAAGTTAACTCAAATATAGTTAATTATTTAAATGATTATGCCTCTATTTTTGTATCTTTGAAAAATATTCAATCAAACTTTCTTTAGTTTTATTTATTATTGGAACCTTGTTACTTTTATTTTTATAACACAATCCTATCGTTCTTTTCGCATCATGATTTTTTATTGGAATTTGTTTCAAATTAGGTAAGCGCACATCCCTCAAATGTGGCAATATAGATACGCCCAGTCCAGAACTGATAAATGTCGCTATTGTAATGACTTCGTCACCTTCAAAACTAATTTCCGGTGTAAATTGATATGCTTTTAATATTTCATCTACTTGTTGTCGTAATAATAAATTAGGCTTTAATAATATGAATTTTTCATTCACCAATGCTTCAATAGCAATTTCACTACAATGGCTTAACCTATGCTGTTCATGTAATGTCACATATAATTTTTCTACAATGAGCGGTTCAAAATGCGTATTTTGACTTGTTTCAGAAATAGTAGTAATAATCATATCCACTTCCCCGTCATCTAACATTGTAATTAAGCGTTTCGCATCATGTTGTATCAATTTCAATTGGATATTTGGATATGCTAAATTAAATGACTTTAAAAATTCTGATATATAGGTCACGCCCACTGAATGTAAAAAACCTATGACTAATTTCCCATTATATACATTAGTAGCATCAAGCACATTACTTTTATAGATATCCATTTCATTGATGATATTATTCGTCGTTTTTAAAAATGCGATACCGTACTTATTCAGTTTAATCGTTCTTCCAACCCTGTTAAAAAGTGGGATGCCTAGTTCCGCTTCTAAGTTCTTTATCGCCCTACTCAACGTTGATTGACTTACGTTTAACATTTTTGCACACTCTGACATATTTTCAGTTTGTGCTAATTGCTTAAAGTATTCAAAGTGATGCCACTCCATCTCAACAACCCCTTATGCATATTGTGCATTCATTAAATGAAAATAATGCATTTTTTATATTATTAATTACATGCTAACATAAATACATCAGATCATAAGCGGGGTTTTAACATTGGACGATTTAAAAAACAACTATGTCAAAAAAGGATCACAGGCTTATATAAAAATCATTGTTGCCCTGTTCATTTCAGGATTCACTATATTTTCAATTCTTTATAGTGTGCAGCCACTTATTCCACATTTTACAAATGCTTTTAATGTAAGCGAAACCGTTGCTAGTTTAGCGCTGTCTGCAGCAACAATCACCTTAGCGATTGCAATGCTGTTCTTCGGTGCACTATCAGAAGTTTTAGGTCGCAAACCGATTATGATATTTTCTGTTATATCTGTGTCACTTTTAGCATTGGTGCAACCTTTTATTTTAGATTTTAATACTTTTCTAATCGTGCGCTTGATACAAGGTATCTGTTTAGCAGGGCTCCCTTCCATAGCAATGGCTTATATTGGCGAAGAAATTTCTTCACATAATTTACCTGAAGCTATGGGAATTTATATTAGCGGTAATGCTTTTGGTGGTGCTTTTGGGAGGATATTCACTGGTTTTATTTCTAGTATTTATGGTTATCAAACAGGTCTAATTTCAATAGGTATCATTAGTGTGATTGCTGCAATTCTTTTTACATTTCTATTACCTGCATCTAACCATTTCGAAAAACAACGCTTTTCTGTCAAAGCATTATTAGTGAGTTACAGTAAACATTTGAAGAATATTAGATTATTAAAACCATTTATGATAGGTTTTTTGCTTTTAGGTTGTAACATTGCAGCCTTTAACTATATCGGTTTTGTATTAGCGGATGAACCCTATCATTTACATGATAGTGTGATTAGCTTTGTTTATTTATTATTTTTAATCGGTATGATTTCATCTATACTTAATGCAAAATTAAGAGCACAACTTGGGACTTTAAATGCTTTGAAATTTAGTATATTGCTGCTCATTTTCGGTATTTGGATCACACTTCTACCGCCATTACCCTTTAAAATACTAGGTTTAGCATTTAGTGTTTATGCGTTTTTCAGTGGTCATGCAATTGCAAGTGCAGTTGTTACAAGTCGTGCCGAAGATCATAAAGCACAGGCATCTAGTTTATATTTACTTTTCTATTACATGGGGTCATCTGTCGGTGGTACTTTAGCAGGGATTTTTTATGGCGCTATTCAATGGCCTGGTGTTGTATTGATGATTACAGCATTTATGATCATTGCCTTTATCATCGCGCTTACTATAAAACAAAAATAAGAGAATAGAACAGAAATCAAATTTTCTAATAGAGATTTGTTAGTTACATCCCTGCAATGTTGGCTGGGATAAAGGGTTACCCTAATCTAAAGGTCATATATAAGAACGACGCGTTTCTCTAAAAATAGAAAATAGTCTCTTTAAATAAGTGAGACTTTATATTTTCAATTCTGTCACCTACTACCTAATTTCAAACAGAGTCCGAGACAACTATCTATACCTCAGACCCTCATTACTATAATAAAAAGCTAACTCAGAATCCTTATGATTTCAGAGCTAGCTTTTATTTTTGATATTTTATTTGACTTGTTCCGTTTGTGCTTCAAATTCATCAAGTAATTTCCGAGCATCATCTGTCGTATTCGTACTCATCAATTGATGTCTTAATTCACTTGCACCTCGGATGCCTCGCACATATATTTTAAAGAACCTACGTAATGGCTTAAACTGACGTGGTTCATTTTCAGTATATTGATCGAACAAATCAAGATGTAATCTCAATAGTCCAAGTAACTCTTCACTCGTATGTTCTCTCGGCTCTTTTTCAAAGGCATATGGATTATGAAAAATCCCACGGCCAATCATTACGCCATCAATGCCATATTTTTCTGCAAGTTCAAGTCCTGTCTTTCTATCTGGAATATCTCCGTTAATTGTTAACAACGTGTCTGGTGCAATTTCATCACGAAGCTTTTTAATTTCACCAATCAATTCCCAGTGCGCATCTACCTTACTCATTTCTCTACGTGTACGTAGATGAATCGACAAATTTGCAATATCCTGTTCAAATACATGTCTCAACCAGTCTCGCCATTCATCAATTTCAGAATAACCAAGACGCGTTTTCACACTTACTGGTATACCGCCCGCTTTAGCTGCTTGAATAATTTCTGCAGCTATTTCAGGACGTTGAATTAAACCCGAACCTTTTCCTTTTGTCGCAACATTTGGCACAGGGCAACCCATATTCAAATCGATACCTTTAAATCCCATCTCTGCCATACCGATACTCATTTCTCTAAAATGATCTGGTTTATCTCCCCAAATGTGAGCAACAATAGGCTGTTCATCTTCGGTAAATGTTAAACGCCCACGCACGCTATGGACACCTTCAGGATGGCAATAACTTTCTGTATTCGTAAACTCAGTAAAAAATACATCTGGTCTGCCCGCTTCACTAACCACATGACGGAAGACCACATCAGTAACGTCTTCCATCGGCGCTAATACAAAAAATGGACGCGGTAATTCACGCCAAAAATTTTCTTTCATATATAATTAAACCTTCTTATCTATTATTATCTCGAATTTTTATTCATGACGATATTACCACAAAATGTCAACTTACACAAAAAGATGATAACCAATAAAAAAGACTACACACATATATCTTCAGAAGCCTTTTATAGATATAAATCATTCTTGCTTTGATATTATGATATGCTATACAAAAACACTTTGCACAAAAGTTAATCTGTTACTCTATAGCTATAAAAACTACTTAATAAGCCGATACACAGTATAACTGCTGCAAATATTAATGCTGCATTATAATTACCTGACTCGCCAATTAATACACCTGAAAAAGCAGGTGCAATCATTTGTCCTAAACTATATATGACAGTTAATGAAGCGACTAAATTAATTTTACTAGCACTTTCAAACATCAGCGTTTGTGCTTTAGACATGAATAATGTCGTCAAGCCAAGGAATGTTGCTCCAAAAAATAGCGAACTAATCACCAAACTCATCATACTTCCTGAAAATACTGGCAATACCACAGCAATAATTTGTAGGATAAACGCCAAATATATTGCTTTCGCATGCCCTAGCTTGTTAGCCATCATCGACCACAAAATCGTTGACGGAATTGCACCCAAACCTACAAACATCCAACTTAAAGCTGCATAATCGGCTAATTCGGGTATAGATTTAACGATGGCTACTAAGAAAGTACCCGTTATAATATATCCTGCACCTTCACAAAAATATGCTATTGAAAATCCCCAAATAAATTTTTTCTTCAACTTAACCGCTACATTATTTGTGTTATTTGATGAATTGGAATCTTCATTTTCAGTGATTGGATTTTCACGCATTCCAAATAATACAAAACTTCCCATAATTAATGAAAAAAGACTAAGTACAATCCAAGTCATCTTCCACGTGTCAGCACTAGTATAGATGAAAATAAATATACTACTTGTAAAAATTCCTAAACCTACACCACTGTACAACAAACCTGAAATACCATCTTTCTTAGCTACTCTTAACGCCTCAAGGGCTACATTTGATGCTAAGACAAAAACAGTACCACTTGTTATCCCAGAAATGAGGCGTAATATGGTCCAAACTGTAAAATCGTCCAACAACCCCATAATTAAGGTTGAAATGATATTTATAAATAAATAAATTTTCAAATCTGTAACTTTGTTCACTATAACTAACCACATAGGTATGATAGCACCTATTAAATAACCTAAATAGTTGATTGTTGCCAATAAACCAGCACTTTGATTATCCATATGACCTGTTTGTTGCATAAATGGCATTATAGGTGTATATGCAAAACGTCCAATCGCCATCACTATAAATAAACAAACCATCCCTAATATGAGTTGTCGGTATGCGTGTTGCACTTTCACCACCACTTTCTAACTATAATGATTCCATTATACGCCTAAGCTTTCACTTTACATATATTAAATTCCAAAAATATATGAATCACTTCTACCCCCTTTTAATTTTCGAATAGTAAGTATACAATAGATGCTATTAATATTTAGAATTTTCTTTATATTCAGATTATTGTAGGGGTGATTGATTTGGAACAACAAAACAACTTATGGAAAGATTGGAGATTACATAGCATCGTTTTGGTCATAGTCATTATTTCCGAAGTCATCGGTGCACATAAAATACCTTTGGGCATGACATCAATCCTCTTATTACCCGTAGTGTATGCTGTACTATTAGGTTTAGCTGTTTATTTCACGCCATTGATTAAGCACAAACAAGCTAAAAATTCTGAACCTATGGTGTTCATTTCTGTAGCTTTACTTATAGCAAAATTTGGTGTAGAAGCCGGACCTGCTTTACCCAAAATTATTGCTGCTGGTCCAGCTTTGATACTTCAAGAAATTGGTAATTTAGGAACCATTGTATTTTCTTTACCTTTGGCGATTTTACTTGGACTTCGTCGTGAATCTATCGGTATGACCCACTCTATAGGGAGAGAACCTAATTTAGCATTAATCACTGAAAAATTCGGCATTGCCTCTCCTGAATGGCGAGGCGTTATGTCCATGTACATATTTGGTACTATTTTCGGCGCTATCTTTTTCAGTATATTTTCTGGCATCATCATTTCAATTCTACCTTTAAGTCCCATTGCTTATGCTATGGCAACAGGTGTGGGAAGTGGTGTAATGACTGCCGCCGCACTTGGTCCTCTGGTAGAAATGTATCCAGATCAGACAAGCACAATCACAGCTTTTTCTGGTGTAAGTAATTTACTCACGTCCGTGACTGGTTTATATGTCGGCATGTTGATTGCACTACCTTTAACTAGAAAATATTATAGTTTAATCATGAACATCAAAAATAAATTTACTAAGGAACAGGAGTGATTAGAATGTCATCAAAAGTGATGAATTGGATACTTACTTTATGTGTTGTCGGTATTATTTCTTTATTAAGTAACTGGATAGGCTATAGCATTATGCCATTAAACGCTTTACCAGGCATTCTTTCACTCATAGCCATCGCATTACTAGGATTAATACTCCGTGACATCGTGCCTTTTAATATCCCTAGTATTGCCTACATAGGCATTATTGGCTTGTTATTAACTATTCCAGGTGTACCAGGTGCAGCACATATAGTTGAATGGACTGAAAAAGTAGACTTATTATCACTCGCAACACCTGTCGTTGCTTATGCAGGTGTTTCAATTGGTAACTCTTGGGCAGATTTCGCAAAGTTAGGGTGGAAAACAGTTGTTGTGGGTATTGTCATTTTAATAAGTACATATATTGGTTCTGCCTTAGTTGCGGAAATCGTATTAAGAATACAAGGGATTGTATAAAATTTTCGTAGATATAGTTTGGCAATGATGAATAGATAGTTCAAAATAGCCTGAGACATAAATAGATGTCTCAGGCTATTTTCCAATTAGATTGATATGAATACTTAAATAACTAACACTAATACCATAAAATTGATATTTTAATTTTCCTATAAATCATCAACTGACTATTCAAAAAAGTTGCCTAAGACAATGCCTTATGTCCCAGGTGCCAAAGTTTTTAAACTATCAATAGATAAATCAATATAATCAAATTCAAAACAAATAATACGATGGCTGGCAGTGCTTTTTTAATAGAGTCTTTCCCAAGGAATACAAGTGAACCTGCACCTGCCAACATAGTTGAAGCTAATAAAATACTCGCAAATATAGCCAATGGTATATAAAAAATACCAACAAGCATTGCTATACCACCTATAAGTTCAAACAGCCCTGTAATTTTATTAAAAATTGGTGGATAACCTAATTTTGCAAATTCCTGTTTCATAGCACCAGATAATATTTTCAAGCCTGTCATTATAAAAAAGATACCTAAAATAATTTCCAATATGATAATAATAATCCCCATAACAAACACCTCATTTCATTTTATTTACGAGATACCAATCCAGAAATAATATAAGGTGTGACACTTTGAATATATGTCTCAGCTGGAACATCACTAAATCCATGACACCACTTTTCAGAAGCTCTATAAATACTTGCGCTTAACATACTCGCTGAAAGCTGACGAATACTATCATCTTCAAAAGGAACATCTGCTAATAATTTATACAACATTCTCTCGGTATGCTCTTGAATGATACTACCTATTGTTTCAGGATAACTCCTATGATATCTTCTATTTAATGATAATTGAAATTCTGCAATAGCTTTAAAAATACTGGCAATTGTTTCTTCATTCAACTTATTATCTTTAAAATCTTCATAATTTAAGTTAATCAAAAGTTCTTCAGCTAAAACTTTGTCCAATAGATCATAAATATCACTAAAGTGATAATAAAATGTTGCTCTATTAATTAATGCTTCTTGCGCAATGTCTTTTACCGTTATATTTTTAAAATCTTTTTCATCTGAAAGCTTTATGAATGCTTGCATAATAGATTTTCTAGTTTTAATAACTCGTAAGTCTGATTTTGATTCTACCATTCGGCTCCCTCATTTTCCTCCAACATTCGTGTCCGTATATTGAATATCCAACATAATACACATTTTGTTGGTACTTATGATATACATTTATCACTATTATAAAGCTATATACTTTTTAATTAAACTTTGGAGGTTAGGAACATGAAACAAAATATGGTATGCGATATCTATTCTGGCATTTGTACATCTAGTGATGACAACACAATAGAAACTATTGATTTTAATTTCGATACACCTAAGCTAACTTTATACTATGTAACAGATCCAATGTGCTCACATTGTTGGGCATTTGAACCTATATTAAATAAATTATTAGTACAGTACAGTACGGTCATTTATTTAATTTTCAAATGGTCATGGGTGGATTACTAGAAGCATGGGGAGACGGACCATAGACCCCGCTAACGGTATTTATAAACCTGCAGATGTTACACCACATTGGCAAGAAGTCGGTCAATACTCACGTATGCCGATTGATGGTACAATTATGGAAACAGATCCCATTCAATCTTCATTTCCAGCATCTCGTATATACAAAGCCATTCAGCAGTTAGATTCTCCTTCAAAAGCAATAGAATATATCCGTCTTGTTAGGGAATCTGTATTTGTTTTCAATAAAAACATTTCAAATCAAACCGTATTAAAAGATATTGTTCATACTTTATATAAGGATAATCATGATATGGATATAAAACATATTTTCGATTTAGCTAATAGTCAGAAAGGCCACAGACTACTAACAGAAGACTTCAATTTAGTGCGTCAATTAGGTGTTCGCGGATTCCCGATGATTGTTATTATAAATAATGACAACAAAGGAACCAAAATTGTTGGTTCTAGAGCATTAAATGTTTATATCGAAACATTAAAAACACTTGATACTACAACAAAAATGATGACAAAACCACTACCAAACCTAGAATTGTATTTAAAAGAACAACATAGATTATTTTCCAAAGAAATAGAAACAATGTACGATATTAAGGAAGATGAAGTTCCCCAATTTGTCAAAGAGCATATAGATCCTTCACGCTTTAGTGCCAAATCTATACTCGGAGAAAACTATTTCGAAAGTACTTCTACATAAAACATAAAAAAAGAGCTTGGGACATAAATTGAATTGCACCCCGTCAAGTAGACAAATAAATAATTAAATTATCGGTTAATCTCGGTTTATACGAGATTAGCCATTTTTAATGTAATTCTTTCATTATTAAAGAATGTTATATACTCATTGATAACTTGAAACACTTGTTCTATTAGATATATTACCTGCTTTATCTGTAATATTGATAATAAGAATTTCATTACCTAATAACTTAATTTCACTTGGTATGCCTATAGAAAAATCACCTTGTTCATCTGCTTTTCCAGTAATAATTTGTTTATTAGGGAATTGAATTGTCACGCTTGCATGAGGCTCTGTTTTACCTATAATTTGAATATCGTTATTTGTGACATTATCAACTTTTGGTGCTTCTGGCACCGTTTTCATCAGCGACATCTTTCGTTGTTTTTGGTGATTCGTTGCCGGCTTTATCTGTCGCTTTGGCGCTAACTTCTCCTCCATTGTTTAGCGCTCCTGTTGGAATATCTACAACGTAGCGACCTTGATTATCGGTAGTCGTTGTCACTTTTTGGCCGTCCGGGAACGTAATTTCAACTGTTGAATTTGGTTCAGATTCTCCTGTAATTTGGGTATCATTACTTGTGAAATCTTTCATTGTTGGCGCTAATGGCGACGTCACATCTTCAACTATGACAGAATTCGAAACATTACTATTAATGCCATTTTTTTCTGCTATTGCTGTTAAAATAGTTCCTGCTTTTAATGGTTTTTTTAAATTAATAATACTTGTAGTTTGTCCATTATTTAATATCGTCTGACCAACAATAACATTATTTTCATCTTTAATAATGATTGTTGAGCCCTCAACACCATTAATTTCAATTTCCTTACTTTGATCATTCACAGGATTTATGCTAGGTTTAAGTATTTCTTTTATATCTATAACTTTGAAAGTGTTAACTTCATCATTAGTATAATTTGGAGATTCGATAGCTATTGTATAAGTCCCTGGTTTTAATTTCGGAACTTGCATACTGAATGTACCATCCTCATTTAAAGTATCTATACTTATTAATGAGCCGTTTTCATCTAGTATTTTCACTTTTTGTTGAGGCGCTAAAAAATCTAAATTTACTTTACCAATTACTGTAGTATCTTCTGTAGTTATATCATCGGCTATAGGTTTTCCTACTAATGGAGAAGCCCATAACGTAATACTTTGTCACCATCATTTTTACGGTCACCATCCGTATCTTGATTAAAGGGATCCGTGTGTGATTTATGAAATTCAAAGTTATCTGTCAAACCGTCTATATCTAAATCTTGAATATAATAAGTAGATGATCCGAATGTATTTTTAATCATCCCACCATTCTTATCTGTCAGATACCCATAGAATGCAAAGTCTTCTTTTACTTTTGTAGTATTGCTAATTAAATTACCATTTTCGTCATATTCAGCATTTCTTGTTAATGTATTATTTGGACTTTGATTATATTTGATAACCAATCTAATGCCCACTGTTTCCGGTAATGCATTATGAAACACAATTAAATCATTTAAATTACTACTTGTAATTGACCCTCTACCATCTTTATCTATTGCCAAATCAGCGACTTTATTTTTAGGGTAATAGGTTTTATCGAAACCACTCACTCCATAAAAGTCATAACTATGTAATTCAATTGAACCAATATATGGAACAAGTTTCGAATCAATTTGGTAGTGATATCTCCATTGTTTATTTAATCCTGAATCTATTAGAGGGCCACCACAATTAAAAGTTCCATTTTTTAATATTTGTTGGTCTACCGTAATACCACCAAATTCACCAATATCGGAATCAAATTGGATAGCACCACTACTTCCTTTAAATGCACTATTCGCGGCATCAGAGTTTGATGAGACAATACTATTAATTAAAGTTTCAGATGGCGTTAGGAAATAGCCGCTAGTTTCAGAAGTTTTAATCTTTTTGTTTTCTTGTGAATCTTTTACATATATTAAGTAATTTAACTTATCACTATGGTCTTCCATTTTTTCTAATATGTTCCGTACGGTATCGTCCAATTCTATTTTTCCGTTTTCAGCTGTGTACTGACTCAATATTTCCGCTCCACCAAAAAGGCCACCACTAGCTCTAATAAAGTTAACTTGCCAAATATTTGTTGCCTTACCCTCTTTATTTGCCAGTCTTACTAATTCCACTGATGAACTACGACCGGATGGGTTTACAGTTATTTTCTTAACATGGTTTGCAATAATGGGATCTAATTGTAAATTAATCTTATAAACATCTCCTGAATTTGCTCCTGTTAAATAACTATGTATTTGGAAAGGTATTGTTTTACTGTCTAACACTTCCTTCGTAGTTAATGGTTCTGGCTGAAAAATTAACGTTTGAAATGTATAGTTGTCAGAATAATCCAATGCTTCTAATGAACTATCTTCTGTCATTTCTCTTACACTTTTTGTTACTACAGGGTGATACAAATCATGTTTAGCAAGTAGCTTTCTTAATTTTATAATATCTTTATCAGTTAATTTTTTATAAGCTCTTGATGTTCCAATTATATTTTTATTAGGAGTTTCACTTTTATTTACTGTTTTTATATTTTCAAAATCAGTCGTTGCTCGTTTCACAGTTACTTTGGTTTTAATGTGATTATTGGTTTGAGATTGGTTATTTAGATTCTCTTTCGTTCTTGTTTGAATGGCACCTTCCTGAACCGCATCATTCCCCATTTTTTTATCGTTTATAGTTCCATTAAAATGACCAACATCTTCCGTTTTTATCTCTGTAAACTTTCGATTATTATTTTCATTTGGCTTAAGTTTTTCATCTTGTTGTTTATCTTGTTTTTCATCCTTTAAAACTGCTTCATCGAATTTTTTGTCTTCTACATTATTTCTAATAATATTATTTTCACTAATTTGTATTTTTGATATTTCACTATTTTTTTCAACGTGATTATTATCTTTATTTACCACAGAGATATCGTTATCATTATTATCCTTATTTTCATTAATAAGGTATTATTGAAATTGTAAAAAATCAAAACTTATTAGGTAAACGTTATTTACTATCTGGATATACCTATTCTATGGAAGCATTAGCGCAAATTTTATCAGAAGTTGCAAATTCAAATATATCCTATGACCCAGTGACACTTGAAAAATTTGGAAAAATGTATGATGAACCTAAAGGATTCGGTCCTTTACTTGCCTCCATGTATAAAGCCGGAGAAATGAGATTACTAGATCAAAGTAGCAACGATTTTGAAAAACTTACTGGAGGAAAACCAGATACATTTGAAACTTATTTGCATAAGCATTATAAAAATTAAATTCAGCTACAATCTCCCCCTACATACTTTAATACTATGTAGGGAGATTTTTCTATATTGACTATTAGACCATGTGTTCATTTATAAATCTTTACTTCAGACCACAAAAAATCCCCTTGATGCCACAGCGCACCAAGGGGTATATTTTTGACTATTTATGATTTAATTCTAATTCAGCATTACTCGCTTGACGTATTTGTTTCAATAAAGCATAGTCCTCAATTAATGATTGACCATAAGATGGAATGATTTCTTTTAGTTTAGGCTCCCATTGTTTAAGTTGTTCAGGGAAGTTTTTCTCAATAACTTCTAAAGCAACTGACACTGATGTAGACGCACCAGGAGATTCACCTAATAAAGCAATCACAGAGTGATCTTTTGAATTAACTACTTCTGTACCAAATTGGATAAAGCCTCTGCCGTGTTCCTTAGTATCTTTTATAACCTGAACACGTTTACCTGCTTGCATAATATCCCAATCCTCATCTTTAGCATCTGGAACAAAGCGACGTAATTCTTTCATACGGTCTTCTTTTTTAGCTAACACTTCTTGGATTGAATATTTAATTAATGGGAAGTTCTTCGCTGCAGCTGATAACATCGTTATAACATTACTTGGATTGATAGATTTGAATAAATCTAAGTTTGAACCATTTTTCAGGAATTTTGGTCCAATTGCTGCGAATGGTCCAAATAGTAATGAATTTTCATCTTGAATATAACGTCTATCTAAGTGAGGTACAGTCATTGGTGGTGTACCTTCAGGTTCTTTACCATAAGCTTTAACTTCGTGCTTAGCTACAACTTCAGGATTATTACATACTAAGAATTCTCCCGTGATTGGGAAACCGCCTAAATGTTTACTTTCTGGTATACCTGTTTTTTGTAATAATGGAATCGCTGCACCGCCAGCTCCAATAAATAAGTAGTCTGTAATATGATGTTCTACTTTTTTCGTTTTAAGGTCTTTAATTTTAACTTCCCATTTACCATCTTTACGACGACTAAAATCTTGTACTTCATGACGATAGAAAAGTTCTGCATTGTCATGTTCACTTAAATTTTTAGCCATTTTTCTAGTCAATTCACCGAAGTTAACATCCGTACCTTCATCAATTTTACTAGCCGCTACGGTTTCATTTGGATCGCGACCTTCCATCATTAGTGGCATCCACTCTTTTAATTTTTCATGATCTTCTGTATATTCGATACCTTTAAACATTGATAAAGGAGATAATGCTTCAAAACGTCTTTTTAAAAAGTTTACGTTTTTATCACCTTGAACAAAGCTAATATGAGGTAATGGTCTAATAAAGGCTTGCGGATTTTGAATTTGTTTACTTTTCACTAAATGAGACCAAAATTGTTTTGAAATCTCGAATTGTTCATTAATTTCTTTCGCTTTTTCAACATCAATTGAACCATCTTTTTGCTCTACCGTGTAATTTAATTCACATAGTGCAGCATGTCCAGTACCTGCATTATGGCGTTCATTAGAACTTTCAATTGCAGGTTTGTCGAGTCTTTCAAAAAGTTTAATATTCCAATCTGGTGCAAGTTCTTTTAATAATGTCCCAAATGTCGTACTTAAAACACCAGCACCAATTAAAATAACGTCTTTAGAATTCTTTTCACTCACCTTTTTTCCACCTTTCGTATTTACTTTTCAATAAGTCATTTATAATAATTAATAGCGATGTATATTCATATAGTAACTATTTTACGTATAATTTATCTATACCCTATACTACGTATGATTATCATAAAAGTATTTTCCTTGATAAGGATCTTCCATATTAATGATAAAACAACCATCCATAAATGTAAAATCTATATTGCAATACTATAAATCATACCATTTATATTTATTCAAGATTAAATAGCGTTATTATCCTTCTATAATAATATTATCAATTAAGCGCGCTTTACTAAATTTGACAGCGAGTGAAATAAAAATGCTGTCTTTGATTTGTGTTTGCTCGACAAGTTCTGGATAACTATATATTGCAACTGTTTCTATCGTTCCACTTGTGTGTTCTGTTAAGTAGTCCCGTGTCGCTTTGATAATTTTTTCGCTATTATGCTCTCCATTTTTATAAAGCGATTGTGCTAGACATAAACTTTTATACAGGTGCACCGCTTCTATACGTTCATTTTTAGTAAGATAGATATTACGCGAGCTTTTCGCTAATCCATCATCCTCTCTAACAATATCTACACCTTTGATTTCAATTGGATGATTGAAGTCCTCTACCATTTTTTCTACTATTGCCAACTGCTGTGCATCTTTTTTCCCAAAATATGCTTTATGCGGACGTACAATATTAAATAATTTATTAACAACCGTTACCACACCATCAAAATGTCCTGGACGTTCAGCACCTTCCAAAACGGATGCAAGTCGGCCTGCTTTTAATTCAATTGTCGGTAATTCTGGATACATTTCTTTAACTGTTGGATGAAAGATATAATCCACGCCTACAGATTCAGCTTTTGCAGTATCACCTACAATATCACGTGGGTAAGAATCTAAATCTTCGTTCGGACCAAACTGTAATGGATTGACAAATATACTAATAATCGTCACATCATTTTCTTTCGCTGATAATGACATCATTTTTAAATGTCCGTCATGCAATGCACCCATGGTAGGAATAAACCCAACTGAACGACGCTGATTATGAAGGTTTGCTATAATACTTCTCATTTCTTCTATTGTTGTAATTAACTGTGTCATTCTGTAACCTCATTCATAATTTGCTTTTTATAGGTATGGGCCTCACCAGGAAATTGTTCCGCTTTCACCTCATTGTTATATTGCTTTAATGCATCAATGCCCACTGAGAAATCACCAAATTGTTTAACAAATTTCGCTCTATGTTCTACAGCATAATTTAATAAATCATGATAAACCAATACTTGTCCGTCTGTTTCTTTTCCTGCTCCAATACCGATAACAGGAATATCTAGTTTATCTGATATTTCTGCTGCTAAATCGCTTGGGACTGCTTCAAGAACTAACATCACAGCGCCCGCTTGTTGCACAGCATAGGCATCTTCAATAAGTTGTCGTGCAGCTTCTTTATTACCAGCTTGCATTTTATATCCCATAATACCAACACTTTGTGGTGTTAATCCCAAATGAGACACAACTGGAATACCCATATTGCTACAATTTTTTATATATTGAGTTAAATGTGCACCTTCTGCTTTGATTCCATTGGCATCTGTTTCTTTATATAGTTTTACCGCTATTTCTAAATCATATTGATCATTGACACCTACTGCCCCGAAAGGTACATCCACGATCACATATGTATTAGGTGCACCTCTTCTAACTGCTTTTGTATGATGGATCATATCTGCTACTGTAACCTGAACTGTACTATCATAACCTAGTACCGTCATTCCTAATGAATCACCAACTAAAATGATGTCTATATCAGCCGCTTCGACTTGCTTCGCACTTGGATAATCATATGCTGTCACCATTGAAATTTTTTCTTTATTCACTTTTAAATCTTGTAACTGATTTAAAGTTTTCATTTAAAATCAACTCCACATTTTGATATATTTACATTGTTATCCATATATTAACCAATCTTTTTAGAAAAGGAAATAAAATAATATGAACAATGTCGCAATTATAGGTCCTGGTGCAGTAGGAAGTACCATTGCATTTGATTTAAGAGACGCCTCATTAAATGTACAATTACTTGGTCGCCGCAATGAAACGCTTCGGTATCATTCAAACAATGATCTTCACCCTACGTATCAACTAGATGTACGCGCACTTAATGAATATCATGAAACTGTAGACATCTTATTTATCGCTGTCAAAATCCCCCAACTGGATCCCGTTTTAACATCGTATCAACATTTATTACATAAAAATACGATAATTATCCTCGCACAAAATGGACACGGCCAATTACACAAATTTGATCATCCTTATGTATATCAAGCTGTCGTATATATTAGTGGCCAAAAAACAGGGAATACCATCACACATTATCGTGATCACAAATTAATATTAGACCAAAATGCACATACGCAAGCATTGCATCAATGTATATCCAATTCTTCTCTTAATATTGAACTTACCACTGATATCGATAAAGCTATTTGGTACAAGTTACTCGTAAACTTAGCAATTAATAGTGTTACAGCCTTAACTCGTTCTACTGCATCAGTATTAGAAGTACCAGGGATAAAAAAACTCTGTGAACAATTACTCTTAGAAGGCATTAACATCGCCAAAGCTGAACACGTACACTTTGAACCAAACATTGTAAATACAATACTTAATATTTATGATGGCTACCCTGCTGAAATGGGCACAAGCATGTACTATGATATAGTTGATGGCAGATCATTAGAAATTGATGGTATTCAAGGCTATCTATTCTATAAAGCAAGAAAACATCATTTAAATACACCTATTTTAGACACGATATACCACCTACTCCTTGCGCAACAAAAATAAATAATAGCACTTTTAATATTCAACTTTAATTAACATGAGCGAGACGGAACAAACCATTTGAAATGATTGTCCCATCTCGCTTTTGTTTCTTTAATAGGTACTCAGTCCTTAATACAAAGAACTATAAGCAAAATGAAATGATATTAGATAAATATGACCTTTGTTATGTCTTTTTTCTAAATTGTTCATATTGTGTTCATAAATTAACTTTATATTGTAATTATTAACAAATTGGAGGTACACATTTATGAAAAAATTAATGTACAGTTCTGCTTTTTATACTTTATTAGGTCTACTCAGTGGGCTATTTTACCGCGAAATGTCAAAAGCAGAAAACTTTAGCGGATACTCACAATTGAATATCACACATACGCATTTATTTGTATTAGGTACCATCATGTTCTTAATATTTATGATTATCGAATTTCAATTAAAGTTAACCGCAAACAGACAATTATTTAACTATTTCTTTTATATTTTCCATTTAGGTGTATTAATTACGGTTACGATGCAATTTATAAATGGCATCGCGGCTATGAAAGACTTTAATGTAAGTCCTGCTATCGCTGGCATTGCTGGGTTGGGTCATATTATGATTACGCTTGCTTTTATATTATTCTTTGTTTTATTAAATAAAAGAATCAATGCGTATACTGGTAAAAACGTATAATAATATATAATAAAACCTACTTTCGCTATGATGTGAAAGCAGGTTTTTTAATGAGCAAAAATAAGTAACAATCCTAAAAATGCGATAAATAAATATAACCATTTATCAAAATGATAATCTAATGTGTGGCGTTTGCAGTATTTACCAATTAACACTGAAATAAGTAAAAACGGACATGCTAAGAAAAATAAAGGTAATGTAGCACTTGTCCAAATATCACCTGTACCCTCAAAAATGGCTGTTAGTAAAAAATGAGCTTGTATGGTGCTGCTTAATGTTTTTACAGATAAGCCAGTTAAAGTACTATATATCACTACTGGCACACCATGTGAATTATAAAGACTGCCTAGCACACCAGTAAGCATAGATGTAATAATGAGTGCAATAAATGTATTTAATTTAAACCACATGATCAGCATTAACAAAATAAGTACACCTATCACCACAGCAATTAATGGCCAAATTTCTCCCAACATAAATTCCCCTACTTTCTATAACTCATTTGAATTCATTTTATAAACTTCTGTTAGCGTATCGACCTCACCAATATTTCCTGGGAAAATAACATATGGCATTTTGTTATATTTTGCTTCTTCTCCCGTTAACCAAGCCGGAACCCCTTGTGTTATTTGTCCAATGACTTGGGCTTTTTTGATACCTAATCCTTTCGTCGCTACATCACTTGAAGTAATGCCACCTTTTGCAATAATGAATTGAGGCTTTATGGTCAACCCTTTTACAATTTCTACCAATGCATTGGAAATATTTGTTGAAATACTTAAATTGTTCGATAGGTCTTCCGTTTTAATAACATCTCTAGAAGTGTAGACAACGACATCTTTTCCAGAATGGATTAATTCAGATACTTTAACTATTTGATCATCTATATAACTTTGCAAATGATCTGACGTGACTGCTTTAACATCAAATTCTACAGCGTTGATATTAGAATTTACTATGAGATCATTCAATTGTGCACATGTCTTTTTCACATGTGAACCTACAATAATTAAGCCGCCATGATTTTGATCGCTATAGTTTTTAAATTAATGATTTCTCCAGGTGTTTGACACATCGCTTTTACAAAAGATGCTGCTGTTCTAAACATAAATCTTTTTTCATTTTTATTTAGAAATGCTATCAGACAAGTTGCAAAATAATTCATGTCTTCATCATTTAATGCGTCTACGACCACTGCATCAAAATGAGAAACTTCATTTAGTACCTTTTCAATTCCTAGTGTGTCACGCTCACGAATTTGAGTTAAACTAATGCGTTTTACATCTTTTGCATTAATTTCGCCGTCGTTTTTTTCTTCGATAAAGCTTGCCATTGTTTCAGAATCAAACCCAAAAGTCGTGTCATTTGCAAATTCACTTTCTGAAACTGGTATGTAGCGTCCCTCTTCTTTAAGATAATGTATGCCTTGATAGGTATAACGGTTTCCTTCAAAAAAGGCAGGTAAATAAAACACTGCATCAAATGTTTCATTAGAAGCCTCACTCAACACTTTAGGTTCAAGATAAAAGTGTCCTCTTAATGTCGAATCACCTCTACTTATAATGATATAGGGATGGTCTAATTTTCTTGAAACACTTGCGATATGATGACTAATCTCTTGATGTAATTCGGTTGTTTCTACTTCATTTAACGCTCTTGAATTCGTTAATATATAAAACATATTATTTTCTTGCTTAAATCCATCTTCGATTAATGCCTCTGACCATTCCGTATAAACAGGTAGGTCTTTAACAGTCTGTGTACCAGTAGGATCATCATCTAACACAATAATTTTATAATTAAAGTCATTAAGATTTTTTGAAATATGATCGTTTACGGTTTCATTAATTAAACTTTCAGTTAGTATATTTTTTATACTTATTAAGTTTATTTTTGTTCTAAAAGGAAATGATTATAGCAATTATGATATAAATTGCTTTTGGAGGTCTCTTTTATGAATATTATCGGACATCATCATATTTCAATGTATACAAAAGGTGCACAAATCAATAAAAATTTTTACACACAGACATTAGGCCTACGCCTAGTTGAAAAATCTGTAAATCAAGATAATCCAACGATGTACCATTTATTTTATGGAGATGAAATCGGTACACCAGGGACATTGCTTAGCTTTTTCGAAATTCCAAATTTAGGTAAAAACCGTCCAGGTACGAACAGTATACATCGCGTATCACTACTCGTTCCCGATGAATCTGCATTGACTTACTTTGAACGTCGTTTAAATGAACAGCATATCACAACAACACAAATGACTTATTTAAATCATCATGCGCTGTTATTCAAAGATATGGATGGTTTAGAAATATTATTACTTGCAAATAACCATCGCAACACACCTAACGCTTGGAGAAAAAATCCTTATACAGATATTCCAGAAGCATATCAAATTTTAGGTATGGGGCCAGTGGAACTGCGCTTACGCGACATTCAACCAACACTTCATTTTTTAAAAAATGACTTACGTTATTCGTTAAGAAAAAATGTAGATGAAACTGTATTGACATTAGATTCTGATGGGCTCTATACGGATTTTGTCTTAGTTGAAGAACAAGGTTCACGTGCTCGACCTGGACAAGGTTATGTGCATCATATTGCAGTCAATACGCCAAATGATTCAGATTTGTACGCTGTGTTAGATACAATCAATCATAACCCGGGAAATCATAGTGGCATCATTGATCGCTACTTTTTCAAATCCCTTTACTATCGCCATAATAGCATTATGTTTGAATTTGCAACGGCAGCACCTGGTTTTACAGTAGATACAGCGATTAAAGATTTAGGTAAAAAACTGAACCTCCCCGATTTTATGGAAAATCAAAGAACAGAAATTGAAGAGAAATTACATGATTTATAAAGAAGGCTGAAAATAACAATCTTAAAAATAAATGCATTAGGTGTTTTGATTTAGATAACATATTTCAAATATATTTAATGCACTTACGTTACACCCTATTTAAATTGTTGTTCAATTTTTTCATCTAAAACTTGAATGATTGCATTCCAAAATCTGACTATTTAATCCCACATCTACCTATTACTTTCAAAAATAAAACGGTGCCAAGAATCCTAAATTAGAAATAGGTTCTCGGCACCGCTTCTGTCTATCATAAAAATAAATCACGAGACCATTTTATTCATATTTATGAAGATGTATGATTCAATTTATTTGTTACAAATCCTTGGACTGGTTCAAATATTGTCATGTCTTCTTTTAAAATCAAATCTTCTGTTAATTGTAATTCGGTAATTTGATTTGTGTCATACCACTTGAGGTACATTGTGCGAGTTGTTAAATTAAATACCGTTTGATATAACGTATAATGCATATCGCCGTTTTCATCTAAGACAGCGCCTTTAGGTATACTCACACTATCTAATAATTTAAAAGCATCCATCACATCGTATTCTGGATCTTCACTTCCAATTAAATAATTTTTCAAATAAGCTGTTTTAATGAATCGTTCCGGTGACGTATAACCACCAGGCAATCCATAAGTACCACCTTCATTGCCTAAAGAGCCTAATGATTGGCCCATGACATTTTTAGCTTCGGGTTTATGCGGTGTGACAGCTGTATAATTTCTTAAATTCTCATAATGCCAATTTAAATCTGGATTATTTGTCAAAACACCGATTGGATTCTCGTTAATTACAATTTTCCCATCCTGGAAAGTAAGTTCAACTGAACGACCTGTATCATCTGTAATATGATAATGTAATGGTGGGACTTCAGCAATATCATTAAGCACGTGTGCGACAACATTTACTTGCTTACCATTTTCAATCAAGTCATCAATATTTTTATTATAGCCAAGCACCCATGTAATCACTTCATTTTGAGCGATATTCATATATCCTTTACGCACTTCTGTCGCATATGAAGCATAGCCTCTAAAATACTGTATCGATACACCTACACCGTGCTCATTTAACCCATCACCAAATAAGAATCCTTCCATGTCACTTCCTGCACCAATGAAGCCATATTGTGTTTTACCTTTATATTCGACACGCGATTCCCAATAGAAATGACGTGGTTGTACTGCAGGTTGACCCTCTAAGTGATAAACAAAGTCCATTGTTCGACCAAGTATCGCCTGCTTACTTTTTGATAAAAATGAAAATCCTGTACACATACATTATCTACTCCTTTACATTATGATGACTTATATTTTGATGATTCATAATTGTTTTGTTTGGATATCTATTTTACAACCAATTCACGCTTATTTCATCTAACTTACATTAATGCCTTTGAGCAAATCATGTATATTATAATTAACTTTTGATATACTCACACACCCTGCGCCTTTGCAATGATGCTTGAACATCGATCACGCGTTGATTCATTGAGCCTTTATACGGTAAATTAGGTCTATATAAATGATTAATAAATGGACCATCTACTAAGACGTCAATGAGCTCAAGCAATGTCTTTCTTTCTGCTGAATCTCGCTCTAAATATTCAAATAAAAAACCAGTCCATACCCATAATGATTTGGTATTTCCAAAACGTTTTCTAAAAGTTTGAGCACACTTCAAAGTGATATCTACATTACAAAAAGGTTCGCCACCAAGGATACTGAGTCCTGAAATATAATTTGGCGCACAGTATGCCATAATTTCTTCTAATGTGTCTTCATGAAATGGCTCACCGTATTTAAAATTTTGAGCCACTTTATTATAACAATTTTCACAGGCAAATGGGCAACCTGAAACATATAGACTGCAACGCACACCTTCACCATCTACAAAGCTTTGTGCTTCTATTTTAGCGATATGGCCTTGCCCATGTCTTATTTTTAAAATATTCATACTGATGCATCTTTCAAATGTTTAACGCGCGCGCACATTTCTTTATGGCGACCTTCTATCGTAGGGCGTTGAACAGGATTGCCTAAATAGCCACACGTACGTTTAACCACATCTACCGACTTAGGATCATCATTGCCACATTGCGGACACTGATAGCCTTTTGCAGTTGTTTTAAAATCTCCGTCAAATCCACATTTTCTGCAATGGTCAATTGGGATATTTGTGCCTAAATAACTTACTTTATCGTAAGCATAATCCCAAACCGCTTCTAATGCCTTTAAATTATGATTTAACTTCGGGTACTCGCAATAATGGATATAACCACCACTCGCATATTCTGGATAATCTTTTTCAAAATCAATTTTCTCAAAAGGCGTCACATCTTTTCTAACATCATAATGGAATGAATTTTGATAATAACCTTTATCTGTGATATCAGCTATTTCTCCAAATTGTTCACGATCTAGTCGACAAAAACGATCCGTTAAGGATTCACTTGGTGTGCTATAGATACTAAACCAAATATCGTATTGCTCTGTCCATTTTAACTGATATGCTTTCATGGATTTTAATATATCTAATGTAAATGCTTTGGCTTTAGATAAACGTTCCCAATGAGGCCCATAAAATACCGTTGCCGCTTCATATAGCCCAATATATCCTATAGACAAAGTTGCACGTTGCCCTTTAAATAATGTCATAATGTCATCTGTTTCTTTTAATCTGTGTTTAAATGCCCCGTTTTGATATAAAATCGGTGCATTCTCTGGCGTAGCTTGTGCAATACGTTCAATTCGATAAACCAGTGCATCGTGCATTATGGCCATACGCTGATGAAATATTTTCCAAAAAGCTTCCATGTCACCTTTTGATTCCAGAGCAATCCTTGGTACATTCAGTGTTACCACACCTAGATTACAGCGGCCATTATTCTCATAATGACCGTCTTTATCTTTCCATGCAGGTAAAAATGATCGGCAACCCATAGGTGCTTTAAAATCTCCTAATAGTTCCACTGTTTTATCATAGTTTAATATATCTGGATACATGCGTTTAGTTGAACATTCTAAAGCGAGCTGCTTAATGTCATAATTAGGATCTGACTCATTTAAATTAACACCTCTTTTAATTGAAAAAACTAATTTAGGAAAAATTGCAGTAATTCGGTCTTTACCTAACCCTTTAATTCTAGTAGATAATATCGCTTCTTGAATCTTGCGGCTATATCGATCAGTTCCTAATCCAAAGCCGAGTGTAACAAAAGGTGTCTGCCCATTCGAAGTGTATAGCGTATTGATTTCATACTCGAGACTCTCAATGGCATCCCCAATGTCTTGCGTTACTCGCTCATCTACATATGTATCAATGACTGACTCATGTACAAATTTTTCTGCAATTTGTCGATGTTTCATTTCATTAAATTTTGCGTATTTACTCAACAATTCATCAACGCGATCTATTGTACAGCCGCCGTATTGACTACTAGACACATTAGCAATAATTTGTACTAATTGTGCTGATGCAGTCTGTATAGATTTCGGTGACGTTACGGTCGCATTACCTATTTGAAAGCCATGTGACAACATACTTTCTGCATCAATTAAACAACAATTCGTGAGTGGTTGGAATGGATGATAGTCTAAATCATGAAAATGAATGTCTCCTGCTTCATGGGCTTGAGCGACATGCTTAGGTAATAAATAATCCAAAGCATACGACTTAGACACTACACCTGCTGTTAAATCTCTCATAGTCGAAAATGTAGCACTATCCTTATTAGCATTTTCATTAACTACAGTTGGATCTTTCGTAATGAGATGCTTTAAATTTTTTTCAAGTTTGTTCATATTAACCCTCATTTCTATATATAGTATATACATTAAATATAAAACACTATATATTGTGTTTCAAATCTGAAGATAGACATTAACAAATTCGTCAAAAGTTTATTAACACTTTGTGAATTTTATTTTGAAATTTTCATTAGAGCGAAAAATTTATTAGTGCTAAAATAATATATGTATTTAATTTATAAGGAGGGATTGTAATGTTTGTAGCAGAAGTTGCTTTTTCGACTAACAAGGAAAATGAACAACAACTATATAATAAAGTAAAGAAAACACAATCCGAGTTGCATAATGTGGCTGGTTTAAAATCATCAGAAGTGTGGACAAAATCTAAATCAGATGATGTTGAATATGTTGTTGTAAGTAAATGGGATGAGAAAAAAGATTTTCAAAATTGGGTTGCTAGACCTTCTCATGTTGAAGAGCATAAGGCAATGCATAAAAAATCTAAAAATGATGAAGCTGACAAGCCACCTTTTCAAAAGACATTACGTCAATATACAGTAGTAGAATTTTAAATACTTGAATCATATAATAAAATCAAAGGTGAACATAAGTGACTTAAAATCATAATTTAATCACTTATATTCACCTTTTTTTAATTTCATGAGCAAGCACATCATGATATAGCTGCTCCTATTAAAATAATATTTTAGACATGTATATCACGATGACAACTGTAATGGCACTTAATAAAGTAGATAAAAAGACAAGTTCTGCTGCTAATTCAGGATGATTATCATATTCTTGTGCGATAACTGAACTATTTACAGACGTTGGCATTGCTGATGCGATGAATAATGTTTGAGCTATGATGCCCTCTATCCCCATGATTTTGATAATAACAAGGGCAATCAAGGGCCCTATAATCAATCTTATAAAAACATACGCATAGGATTTGGACCACTTCAAACTAAATTTGATATTAGATATTTGAGCACCTAGCATTAATAACGCAATCGCAATCATAGCATCGGCAACATAATTCGCTGGTGTCCAAATAAATTCAGGAATAGGTATATGATTGTAATTTAATATAATTGCTAGTAATAATGCATATAACACAGGCATTTTAAAATAACCTAAAAGTGCCTTTAACTTTCCTATATGTAAAGATTGAATCGCAAATACACCATAAGAAAACGTGAATATGTTCTGCAAAGATAACACAATAACTTGAACAGACATTGCTAATGGATCACCTTTGAAAACTAAATCATTTACTGGGACACCGTAGTTGCCCGAATTAAAGAACATCAGACTGTTTGTAAGCGTTGTTGTCTCCCCTTTATCCGTTTTACGGAACATAGACAATAACTTACCAATAAGAAATAGTACAAACATATAGATTACGAAGAAAATGATAATGTAAAACAATAAACTTAACGCAAAATGCGTCTTGTAAAATTTCACAAAAATAAATCCCGGCACAAAGACATAGATATTAAGTTTGGCCAATGTATTTAAATCTAATGTAAATTTCTTTTGCAGTATGTATCCTAAAAATATCATGATAAAAATAGGTAAAAGTACAGTCTGTAGTATATATAACATTTCACTCATAAGCATCCCCCTTTGTTGCGCTTTAGTTATTTATGATTGAAGTTGCATTTTATAACTTTGCTATTTAACCTATATTACTATTAATCATATCAGAATATTAATCGTTTGACTTTAACCATTAATTTAAAATCATTATGTTTCACGTTAAACATTTTATGCATCTCAATAACATCATCCTTATGCCATATCTTAATTTTTTAAACTGCTATAATTTTTCAGTTCACAAGAAAAAAGACCGAAACATCTTTATATGTCTCGGCCTAATTAACCCTAAAATCCTACTACGCTATAAAACGACTTTTCCATTCCTACAGACTAATCATCCTTTTTGCGTAGGCACTATGAAATCTTTCTTTGGAAATTCGATTTTTACTTATATGTGTTCTTACGTTATATACACAAAAAGCTGCATAAGCTTTTCACTCTGATAACAATTATTTATCTTTCTTTTTATTACGATTTCTTTTTCTTTCTTCCAATATGGACATAGTAATAAAACCAACCACCAAAACAGGCAATAGCATGCCTAATGCCATCATCATCTTTCTCACCCCATTTTAATATTTAACTACTTTTAATCTCATTTTATTAAAATATATCACAATTTTTCTAAGTTTATATACATAATTGCTTTAAACATTAGTTTGCAATCGATGTATTATAAAATAGACTAGGCTACATTTAGTAGCCAGTCTATTTAGATATACAAATTAACAAAGTATCATTTAATACTTATAAGGATCTTCTTTCACTTTTTTTGATCTTTC
Organism: Staphylococcus sp. Y174-1; assembly: GCF_049897865.1. NCBI lineage: Bacteria > Bacillati > Bacillota > Bacilli > Caryophanales > Staphylococcaceae > Staphylococcus > Staphylococcus sp. Y174-1. The sequence goes on from NZ_JAFCXB010000002.1 coordinate 596,501, forward strand.
ATCTAAATCATCTAAGTTATCTAAATCCGTTTTATTATCATCTTTAGATTGTGAGTAAGCATCCTTTATTGTCTCTTGCTCATTTTCTTTTTGCTCTTCAGATAAAATAAATGAGTTATTACGCTCATTCACTTGAGATCCATCTTTAATATATGGATTTACATCGTCATCTTCTTCTTTGTCATAAATTGGTTCTTTCGGCTTTCTCACTAACAACATGATACCTGCAACAAGCCATAAAACCGCATTTATCCAATTTCCTAAGAATGAAATCACACCAGCGATAATTAATAAAACGCCTGCCACTTTTGCCTTTTTGCTAATTAAAAATACTGCTATAAGCGCTATGATTAATAGTATAATACCTAAGACTAAACCAGTAGTCAAAAGACCACTAAAAGTGCTAAATATCGTATTTCCGTCTTCATACGTGAAACTACTATCTTCTTGCATCATTTGACTAATGAATGCTTCTTTGACCTCGCCGTTACCCATCATAGGTATTAGAACAGCCATTAGTACAACACCAAGTATTTGTAAGACGATACCAATCCACGTCAGTACACGTTCCATTGTTCTTTTCATAACAATATACCTCCTGTAATTTTTAAAATAAATTTATTAGGACAATAATCTTTACCTACAATCTTTTTAAAAATATTTAATTATACAGTAATTATACTAATTGTTAATATTGAAGTACATTTTTTACAAATAATAATGTTCGCTGAATTACGTATGTCTTATATTTTCATAAAAAATGTTAAATAAAAAGTGCCAATATCCTATAGAATCGAATTGGCACTTTTTATATTATAATTCGCACATTTGTAAATGCCACAAGTACATCTATTAACTACTTATGTGCTTTAAACGCAATATCGATATGCGTAAGTTGCTCAACGAAATGATGTACTTCTTCGGCAGTAAATTTATTACCTAGTCGATCTTTTACTGCTTCGGTCATCACTGCAGTCGCTCTCTGTAAAAATGTTTCACCTTCGTCACTTAACATAATCAGTTTAATACGTTTATTATCTGAATAAGCGCGTTGTACATAGCCCATTTCTTCTAATTTTGCGATGCGTTTAGAAGCAGCAGTTTTAAAAATATTTTGTAAACCCGCTAATTCATTAATTGTTACTTTGCCTTCATTTTTTATAATTCTCATCGCATCAATTTGTTCTCTTGAAAGTAAATTACTTAAACCTGTCTCTTTAACAATTTCAACTATCTCTTTATTTAAATGCAACATAACTATCTGAAATTTCGTAATTGCTTCTTCAATTGTTTTATCTACGTTTTCCAAATAAGTCACCTCCGTATTGCACTTATTTAAATTCTATTGAAAATGGTACACGTTGTCTTTTGTTAAACCATAGTAATACTAAATATTGTAAAATCATCATTATGACAATAATACCAACGAGCAATGCTACTACAAATCCAAAGTTAAAGTGTCCTGCATTTGTAAAGATGGCTTCTCTATAACCCTGTATCGCATATGACATTGGAGAGAATGGGTGAATCCATCTAAAGAATTGTGCTGATAACTCTATTGGGAACATACCTTCACTCGCACTTAATTGTAATATGAGTAAAACCATAGATATGAATAGACCAATTCGATCTAATAATAAACTTAAGAATGTCGTAATAGTAATTGCTGCAATTGCCCATAGCAATCCGACTAAGATAAATTTACCAATGTTATCTATAGACATATTAAGTGCAAATATCGCCCAACTACTCATCAATAACGCAGATACCGCACCTTGTACGAGATACAATAATAACTTACCGAATGCTTGTTTTAGTGATGTAACATCTTTAGTTAACATTTTTCTCAGTGGGTATATTGCACTAAATGACACAGCACCTACAAATAAACTAACACTCGCCATATAAGGCACGATTGTTTCACCATATTTATCGGCTTCTGTAGCATTATTTTCATTTACTTTCGTTACATTATTTAACGCTTTTTCATTGTCACCTTCAAAAGCAACGCCGTCTTGTTGCTCTACAGATTGGTCTATTTGCGCTTTTAATTGATCATTATTTTGTTGCAATTGATTAAGTCCATCTGTGACTTGTTGATTGCCTGAAATTAATTGCTGTGCAGGTTGTCCTACTGTTGGTGCTAATTGTTTCAATCCATCCGTTACTTGCTGATTACCATCAATCAATTGTGATTCTGCATCAGACATGTCACCTAATGCATTTGAAGTATCCTTGAATCCAGATTGTGATTTTTTAGCACTAGCAAATAATTGATCTAAATAATTGGTACGAATATTATCCTTAATTGAATTTGTTACCGTATTAATTGCTTTTTGTGCTGATTGACTACCAGTATAACTAGACCCTGGATTGACTTGTGTTTCAATATTTATTTTTTTAGGATTTTTATCTAATAATGTTGTAGCGTTACTAGAGGCATCTTTAGGTATAATGATAGTTCCTACACTTTTACCTTTTTCTAATTGATTAAATGCCTCTTTTTTTGAAACTTCTTGAAAATCAAATTTATCGTTATCTTTTAATTTGTCGACAACATCATCACCTATTGTAACCTTTTCACCATTTAGCTTTGCACTTTGATCTTGGTTTACAATTGAAATTTTCAATTGATCTGTCTTATCATATGGGCTCCACATAGAACCTACGAATAAAGCAACATATAATAGCGGGATAGCTGCTATTGCAATAAGTGCTATGATTAACATTTTATTTCTGAAAATAAATTTAAATTCATTAAACATTTTCTTCTACCTTCCTATTTTTAAATTGTACACCTTGTGTACTATTAGGTTAAAATTAAACCCAAGAACGCATGAAATCCACCTTAGGCTATTGTTTACTATTCAAATTGATGAGGGATAGATCATATCTTTTGAATAGTACACCCCTTATACAGTTATCTATCATACTCTCCTTAAAAATCATTGTCAATTGCGATTTCAAAAATCTAGTAAATCCCTTTTTTTATAAACTAAAAATATATAAATTAAATTGTAAGTAGAATACATAAATTTTTAATAAAACAACTTATTTACTATATTTAACAAATTCATTCTCGTTGTTAAAATTAACTTATATAAGCGTAACATCAACAATTCATATAAATTTCATTAAAACTCTATTAGTTCAAAGGAGGACATTATGTTAAAAATAGATGACCTTTATAAACGTTTTAAAGAAGCCGATTTTAATGTTATTGACGGTGTTTCATTAACCATAAACCGTGGAGAAGTCGTAGGTGTAATTGGAAAAAACGGCGCAGGTAAAACAACATTTATGAAAATGATTGCTAAAACAAAACGACCTACTTCAGGTGCTATATTTTTAAATGACATAGATATTTTCCAACATCATAATATACTTAAAAATGTAGGTATCATGATTAATACGGTTCATTTCAAACACTTTTCAGCTAAAAAGAATTTAACTTATTATTTAAAAGTTAATCATAAAACGCAGTACTTAAAAAATATCGATAATATATTAGATCTCGTAGGTTTATCACATACATATGGCAAAAAGGTAAAAGATTTTTCTTTTGGTATGAAACAACGCTTATCACTAGCTATGTGTTTAGTTGATGAACCTGAAATAGCTATTATGGATGAACCTTTTGTTGGTCTGGATCCAGACGGTGTTAATACACTCATTCACTCGTTAAGAACTTGGGCTAGTAAAAAAGGAACCGCATTACTTATTTCTAGTCATCAATTAAATGAATTAGCAGAAGTCTGTGATCGCTTTGTTCTTTTAAAAGAAGGAAAACTCCAAAATATTGATTTCAATAAAGAACAATTGATAAAAATTGTAGTAAAAGAACAAATATATCCAGAACATCGTCAGGAACTTCTCAATTTGTTTTCTACAATAAAAGATATTGAGGAAAAAGCAGTTATCATGCAGTCAGGTTCTGAAGAATATAATGAAATCATAAATTATTTAGTTAAATACTACACTTTAGAAAACACGATTAATGAACAAGATAACTTATATCAATATTTCGATGGGTTCGAAAGGAAATGATGATATGTTAATTAAAAATATTTTCACTACAGTATCTTCGCGTAACTCTGCAATTATCTTTTATGCAATAGCACTTTATCCATTTTTATATTTAATCACACTTATACTACCTACCAATTTTATGCAAATTGGAGGAGAGACGAATTCACTCTCTGGTTTAGAATTTTATTATGGTATTTTACTTGCACAATCTCAATTTGCCGTACCATTGATTCTTATGACATATTTTGTCAGTTATTTATTTTTTGAAGAATATGAATCTGGTAGATTAATCTTTTATAAAGATATCAGCCGAATACGTCTATATAATTCAAAGTTAGTCGCCTTATTCTCTATGTATATAATATATTATGTAATATTATTTGTGTCTTCTGAAATTTTGTATTTTACGTATATACATCAATATGATTATGCTTCCGGTGCTTTCTTATCGAATGTTCAAGAAACTAATTACAGTACAATATTATGTATCGTCGGTATTTTCTGCATTACTTTAATTGCAATATGCTTTTCAGTCATGTTATCTATGAAATTGTCTACTGGATTTAATATTTTAAGCGTTATTGTTTTACTTATGTTTATGGTTATTGCACCAATGATTCATGGACTCAAATATTTATTTCCAAATGGTTATGATCATGCGATTACGCCTTCAGACTTACTAACAAAACTAGGTTTAATGATATTAACAACTCTATTGTACTCAGTCATTTGCTACTTAGTAGGTTTGAAAATGTTCAAAAAATTAGAATATTAATATAAGAGCCTGCACTTTCTATTTTTGAAAGTGCAGGCTCTTTTTTATTTATCTTGAATTTCATTATTTCTACGTCTTCTAAGGAGTATGATTCCTCCAAGCGCAGTAAGTAATGGTATCAACCCATTATGTTTATCTTCATTACCTGTATCTGGTAATTTATCTTTCTCTTTTTCATAGTTTCCATCATTATTTAGGTGTCTATTTAATGATTCGTATTCACTTATTGACTCACTGGCACCCAACGATTCGCTTTCACTTATTGATTCACTTGTACTAAGTGACTCGGATTCACTTAAAGACTCGCTGGCACTTAATGATTCGCTTTCGCTTATTGACTCTAACTCACTCAACGATTCACTTGCACTTAAAGATTCGCTCTCACTTAATGATTCACTTGTGCTCAATGATTCACTCTCACTTAATGATTCGCTATCGCTCAACGATTCGGACTCGCTTAATGACTCACTAGCACTTAACGACTCGCTTGCGCTTAGTGATTCACTCTCACTTAGTGACTCGCTTTCGCTCAATGATTCACTGGCACTCAACGATTCGCTTTCACTTATTGATTCGCTTTCGCTTAATGACTCACTCGTACTTAACGATTCACTCTCACTTAATGACTCAGACTCGCTTAATGATTCGCTATCGCTCAACGATTCACTGGTACTCAATAATCCACTTTTACTTAACGACTCGCTTTCACTTAGTGATTCACTTTCACTTAACGACTCACTCTCACTCAATGACTCGCTGGCACTCAATGATTCACTCTCACTCAATGACTCGCTCTCACTCAATGACTCGCTCTCACTCAATGACTCGCTCTCACTCAATGACTCGCTGGCACTCAATGATTCGCTTAAACTCAACGATTCACTTGTGCTTAACGATTCACTGGCACTCAATGATTCGCTATCGCTCAACGATTCGGACTCGCTTAATGACTCACTCTCACTCAATGACTCACTTTCACTTAGTGATTCACTTTCGCTCAATGATTCACTCTCACTTATTGATTCACTAGCACTCAATGATTCGCTATCGCTTAATAATTCACTTTCGCTTAATGACTCACTCTCACTCAATGATTCGCTATCGCTTATTGATTCGCTGGCACTCAACGATTCACTTGTGCTTAACGATTCACTGGCACTCAATGATTCACTCTCGCTTAATGACTCACTTTCACTTAACGATTCACTCTCACTCAATGACTCGCTCTCACTCAATGACTCGCTGGCACTCAACGATTCGCTGGCACTCAACGATTCACTCGTACTTAATGACTCGCTCTCACTTAATGACTCACTTGCACTCAATGATTCGCTATCGCTTATTGATTCACTGGCACTCAATGACTCGCTTTCACTTAGTGATTCACTCTCACTTAATGACTCACTGGCACTTAATGATTCACTTTCGCTTAACGACTCACTGGCACTTAATGATTCACTTTCGCTTAACGACTCACTCTCACTTAATGATTCGCTATCACTTATTGATTCGCTTTCGCTTAATGACTCGGACTCACTCAACGATTCGCTCTCGCTTAATGACTCGCTCTCACTCAGTGATTCACTTTCGCTCAATGACTCACTTGCACTTAATGACTCACTCGTACTTAATGATTCACTCGTACTTAATGATTCACTCTCACTTAATGACCCACTCGTACTTAACGATTCACTCTCACTTAATGACTCAGACTCGCTTAATGATTCGCTATCGCTCAACGATTCGCTCTCGCTTAACGATTCACTCTGTCTTAATGATTCGCTTGTGCTCAATGATTCGCTTGTGCTCAATGATTCGCTCTCGCTCAATGATTCACTGGTACTCAATGATTCACTTTCACTTAACGACTCACTCGCGCTTAATGATTCAGATTCACTTAACGACTCACTCGTACTCAATGACTCGCTGGCACTCAATGATTCACTCTCACTCAATGACTCACTGGCACTCAATGACTCGCTGGCACTCAATGATTCACTCTCGCTTAACGACTCACTCTCGCTTAACGATTCGCTTTCACTTATTGACTCGCTATCGCTCAATGATTCAGATTCACTTATTGATTCACTTGTACTAAGTGACTCGGATTCACTTAAAGACTCGCTGGCACTTAATGATTCACTTTCACTTAATGACTCACTCTCGCTTAATGATTCGCTATCGCTCAACGATTCGGACCCGCTTTCGCTCAATGATTCACTGGCACTCAACGACTCGCTTTCACTCAATGATTCACTGGCACTCAACGACTCGCTTTCACTCAATGATTCGCTGGCACTTAACGACTCACTTTCACTTAACGATTCACTCTCGCTTAATGATTCACTCGTGCTTAATGATTCGCTATCGCTCAATGATTCACTGGCACTCAACGATTCACTCGTACTCAATGATTCACTTTCACTTAACGACTCACTCGTGCTTAATGATTCGCTTGTGCTTAATGACTCACTTTCACTTAACGATTCGCTCTCACTCAAGGACTCGCTTGTACTTAATGACTCTGACTCACTCAACGATTCGCTGGCACTCAATGATTCACTCTCACTCAATGACTCGCTTTCACTCAATGATTCGCTGGCACTTAGTGATTCGCTCGTACTCAATGACTCACTGGCACTCAATGACTCGCTTTCACTTATTGATTCACTAGCACTTAACGACTCAGATTCGCTCAATGACTCACTCGTACTTAATGATTCACTCTCACTCAATGATTCGCTATCGCTTAATGACTCGCTCTCACTCAGTGATTCACTCTCACTTAATGACTCACTTGCGCTTAATGATTCGCTTTCACTTATTGATTCACTAGCACTTAACGACTCAGATTCGCTCAATGACTCACTCGTACTTAATGATTCACTCTCACTCAATGATTCGCTATCGCTTAATGACTCGCTCTCACTCAGTGATTCACTTT
>NZ_JAFCXB010000002.1:604255-838881 GCF_049897865.1 Staphylococcus sp. Y174-1
TATTGATTCACTAGCACTTAACGACTCAGATTCGCTCAATGACTCACTCGTACTTAATGATTCACTCTCACTCAATGATTCGCTATCGCTTAATGACTCGCTCTCACTCAGTGATTCACTTTCACTTATTGACTCGCTATCGCTCAATGATTCAGACTCACTTATTGATTCACTGGCACTTAATGATTCACTCTCGCTCAATGACTCACTCTCACTTAGTGATTCACTTTCACTCAACGACTCACTTGCGCTTAACGATTCACTAGCACTTATTGACTCACTTGCACTTAATGACTCAGATTCGCTTAATGACTCACTCTCACTCAATGATTCGCTATCGCTCAACGATTCGGACTCGCTTAATGACTCACTCTCACTCAATGACTCACTTTCACTTAGTGATTCACTTTCGCTCAATGATTCACTCTCACTTATTGATTCACTAGCACTCAATGATTCGCTATCGCTTAATAATTCACTTTCGCTTAATGACTCACTCTCACTCAATGATTCGCTATCGCTTAGTGATTCGCTGGCACTCAATGATTCGCTTTCACTTATTGACTCGCTATCGCTCAATGATTCAGACTCACTTATTGACTCACTCGCGCTTAATGATTCGCTATCGCTTAATAATTCACTTTCACTCAATGACTCGCTTTCACTCAACGATTCACTTGTGCTTAACGATTCACTGGCACTCAATGATTCACTCTCGCTTAATGACTCACTTTCACTTAACGATTCACGCTCACTCAATGACTCGCTCTCACTCAATGACTCGCTGGCACTCAACGATTCGCTGGCACTCAACGATTCACTCGTACTTAATGACTCTGACTCACTCAACGATTCGCTGGCACTCAATGATTCACTCTCACTCAATGACTCGCTCTCACTCAGTGATTCACTTTCGCTTAATGACTCGCTCTCACTTAATGACTCACTTGCACTCAATGATTCGCTTAAACTCAACGATTCACTTGTGCTTAACGATTCACTGGCACTTAACGACTCAGATTCGCTTAATGACTCGCTCTCACTTAATGACTCACTGGCACTCAATGATTCGCTTAAACTCAACGATTCACTTGTGCTTAACGATTCACTGGCACTTAACGACTCAGATTCGCTTAATGACTCACTCGTACTTAATGATTCACTCTCACTTAACGATTCGCTTTCACTTAATGACTCACTTGCGCTTAATGATTCGCTTGCACTTAATGACTCACTCTCACTTAATGACTCGCTGGTACTCAATGATTCGCTCTCACTTAGTGATTCACTGGCACTTAATGATTCACTCTCGCTCAATGACTCACTCTCACTTAGTGATTCACTTTCACTCAACGACTCACTTGCGCTTAATGACTCGCTTTCGCTCAATGATTCACTGCCGCTCAATGATTCACTCTCACTTAATGACTCACTGGCACTTATTGATTCACTAGCACTTAATGATTCACTCTCACTTAACGACTCACTGGTACTTAATGACTCGCTCTCACTTAACGATTCGCTTTCACTTATTGATTCACTTGTACTAAGTGACTCGGATTCACTTAAAGACTCGCTCTCACTCAATGATTCACTCTCACTTAGTGACTCACTCTCACTTAATGACTCACTGGCACTCAATGATTCGCTCTCACTTAACGACTCGCTCTCACTTAACGACTCACTGGTACTTAATGATTCGCTCTCACTTAACGATTCGGATTCGCTTAATGATTCAGATTCACTTAGCGATTCGGATTCGCTCAATGACTCACTTGCGCTTAACGATTCACTAGCACTTATTGACTCACTTGCACTTAACGACTCACTTTCACTTAACGATTCGCTTGCGCTTATTGATTCACTGGCACTTAATGATTCACTCTCGCTCAATGACTCACTCTCACTTAGTGATTCACTTTCACTCAACGACTCACTTGCGCTTAATGACTCACTTGCGCTTAATGACTCGCTTTCGCTCAATGATTCACTCTCACTTAATGACTCACTCTCACTCAATGATTCGCTATCACTTATTGATTCACTGGCACTCAATGACTCACTTGCACTCAATGACTCACTGGCACTTAATGACTCACTCTCACTTAATGACTCACTCTCACTTAGTGACTCACTTTCGCTTAACGACTCACTTAATGACTCGCTCGCGCTTATTGATTCGGACTCACTTAATGACTCACTGGCACTCAATGATTCGCTTAAACTCAACGATTCGCTATCGCTTAACGATTCACTCTGTCTTAATGATTCGCTTGTGCTCAATGATTCGCTTGTGCTCAATGATTCACTTGTGCTCAATGATTCACTTTCACTTAACGACTCACTCGCGCTTAATGATTCAGATTCACTTAACGACTCACTCGTACTCAGTGATTCGCTTTCACTCAACGATTCGCTCTCACTCAGTAATTCACTTTCGCTCAATGATTCAGACTCACTTATTGATTCACTGGCACTTAATGATTCACTCTCGCTCAATGACTCACTCTCACTTAGTGATTCACTTTCACTCAACGACTCACTTGCGCTTAACGATTCACTAGCACTTATTGACTCACTCTCACTTAATGACTCACTTGCACTCAATGATTCGCTTAAACTCAACGATTCAGATCCACTTAACGACTCAGATTCGCTTAATGACTCACTGGCACTTAACGACTCACTGGCACTTAACGATTCGCTTGCGCTTATTGATTCACTGGCACTTAATGATTCACTCTCGCTCAATGACTCACTCTCACTTAGTGATTCACTTTCACTCAACGACTCACTTGCGCTTAATGACTCGCTTTCGCTCAATGATTCACTCTCACTTAATGACTCACTCTCACTCAATGATTCACTTTCGCTTAACGACTCACTGGCACTTAACGACTCGCTCTCACTCAAGGATTCGCTTGCGCTCAATGATTCGGACTCACTTAGAGATTCACTGGTACTTAACGACTCAGATTCGCTTAATGACTCACTGGCACTTAACGATTCGCTTGCGCTTAGTGATTCGCTTTCACTTAACGATTCGGACTCGCTCAATGACTCACTCTCACTTAACGATTCACTCGCACTTATTGACTCACTATTGCTCAACGATTCGCTGGCACTTAACGACTCACTTTCACTTAACGACTCACTCGTGCTTAATGATTCGCTTGTGCTTAATGACTCACTTTCACTTAACGATTCACTCGCACTTATTGACTCGCTTTCACTTAACGACTCGCTTTCACTTAACGACTCGCTCTCACTTAATGATTCGCTTTCGCTTAATGACTCACTCTCACTTAACAATTCACTCGCACTTATTGACTCACTTTCTCTTAATGACTCGCTGGCACTTAATGACTCGCTTTCACTTAACGACTCACTCGTACTCAATGATTCGCTTTCGCTTAACGACTCACTCTCACTTAACGATTCACTTGCGCTCAACGATTCAGATCCACTTAACGACTCACTCGTACTTAACGATTCACTCGTACTTAATGACTCGCTCTCACTCAACGATTCGCTCTCGCTTAACGACTCACTCTCACTCAATGACTCACTTTCACTTAACGACTCACTCGTGCTTAATGATTCGCTTGTGCTTAATGACTCACTGGCACTTAATGACTCGCTTTCACTTAACGACTCACTCGTGCTTAATGATTCGCTTGTGCTTAATGACTCACTTTCACTTAACGATTCACTAGCACTTATTGACTCACTTGCACTTAACGACTCACTGGCACTTAATGACTCACTCGCACTTAATGACTCGCTGGTACTCAATGATTCGCTCTCACTTAACGATTCACTCTGTCTTAACGACTCACTCGTACTCAGTGATTCGCTTTCACTCAATGACTCACTCGTACTTAACGATTCAGATTCGCTTAATGACTCACTCTCACTTAATGACTCACTTTCGCTTAATGACTCGCTTGTACTTAAGGATTCACTCTCACTTAACGATTCACTCTCACTCAATGACTCACTAGCACTCAATGATAGTGATTGGCTTAATGATTCACTTGTGCTTAAGGATAGTGACTGACTTGTTGATTCGCTTTCACTTAGCGATAGTGAATGGCTCAAACTCAATGATTGTGAAGTGCTTAGCGACTCAGATAAGCTTAGTGATTCCGAAGTTGTGTCAGAAACTAAACCAGCATCTATCGTCATATTGTCAGCATCTTTAATAGTAACGTGTGCAATGTATCTTCCATTCTCAAAAACTACATCTGAATCTTTGTCATCTACAGTGTTGTTCGCTTGTGTAGGAATATATCCTTCTGGCATTACGAATTCCACAAGATAATTACCATTTGTTAAATTATCAAAATTGTAGTGTCCTGTTATATCAGTAGTCGTTTTAGCTAAACGTATACCAGTTGGGTCAAGTAAATTCACAGTAATGCCAGCTGCAGCTGCGTTCGAATCATTCTGAACACCGTCATTATTCTTATCAAACCATACATAACCACCGAATCCACCGAATCCAGCAAGTTCTGCTCTGACAAACTGAATACTACTTGCGTGTGCTCGTGTGTCTCTTTGGTTTTTATTATTAGTAAATGTGTATTCTGATTTTAATACACCAATCCCCGAAAAATCAGGTAGCGTGTTTGGTTTACTTCTTATTATATAACCAAGTGTTCCAATATCCCCCAGGTCTACAGTTGCTGATCCATCAATATTTATAATGATTTTAGGATTTCTAACTTGCGTTAAGTTTGCATAATCTGGTGAGAAACTATCTCTGAATTGTGAGTTATTTAATACTTTATAAACCTCAATCTCATCAGGAGATGTAAATTTGAATCCTTGGCCACTTAACCTAACTTTTGATCCTGTATTAAATGCTCTATTTTGATTTATATAAGTTGTAAATTCAGCAAAGTCCTTCGTCAAATAATTTATATCTGAAATAACTGGTCTCGTTCTATTACCATAATTGAATATGACATTTTGAGTATAATCCTCTCCAGCAACTGTAATGCCTACTGGGACACTCTGTTCATCAGTAGTAACTAATTCTTTAAATGGCCAACTTAATAAACTAAAAGATCCTCTCACATTATTATAAATATCCACATAATTTGTGAAGGTATATTTCGCAGTATTCGTTGCACTATCATATGATCCAATAGCGATTGTTCTCCCATTAGCATCATGTATGTTATTTACTCGATACGGTTTTCTTGATGTACCTGGATGTATATATTTACCGAAATCAACTGTAAAGTAATCTCCTTCAACCACGGAGTCATCTACCGTATAGTCAATCTTAATTTTCAACTTACCATCCATAGTCATAAATACTTGATTGTATTTCTTACCGCCACCTAGTATTTCATATGAAGTGTTTGCAAAGACTAAATGGTTAACATTTCTACCACTCTGATTAGCTGCATAATTAACTACATTCGTTGCTCTTGTATTTGCAGATCTAAATTTACTTGTAGATGGTTTAGCTAAAGTTTTTTCAATATTCGTAGTATTCGTTTCAATACTTAAACTTTCGTTATTTGTTTCCGCACGCTTTGAAGCAGGCACATTGGCTTGTACTTTATCTTTATCCATTTGATTAGCTAGTTCAATTAATAATAATGCGATTAATTGATCTGAATTTTGTTTAGTAAAATCAATGTTTAATTTTTCAATAGCTTTTTTTGCATCACTAGCTGTAGCATTCGTATGTGTTTGGTAATAATTTTCTAATAGAGATTGCTTTTCTGTGTTATTTTTAGCATTATCTAATTGCTTTAAAGAGTGATTTACTGAGTTTATTAAATTTGAGCGGGTTGCATTATCTTCAGTTTTTTCAATAGAGGTACTACTTGAAGTGTTAACTTTATCATCTTTATTAACATTTTCATTTTTAGACTCTAAATTTGTTTCTTTGTTATTTTTATAGACGTTATCTTCTACTTTATTTTCGATACGGTGATTATGGCTTTCTAATTCATTTTTCTTTTTGCCGTTATCTTTTTCATCTTTATATGTATCTTTCTCTTTTTCTAAATCTAAGCTGCCTTCATCATTTTTTTCAGTTGTATTTTCTTTGTTTGCTTCTTCTACAGCTTTACTTTCTTCGGTTGTGCTTTCTTCGGTTGTGCTTTCTTCAGTTTTTCTGTCTTCTATTGACTCTTCTTCTGTTGATACTTCTTTACTTTCTTCTTTTACATGATTTTCAGTAGCATTTTGATTCAAATGAGTTTCATGATGATTTGACGTATCTTGCTCATTTATAGGCTTTTGGTCATACTCACTAGATTTATCGTGGATTGGTATCTCACTATGATTAGAATAGTTAGCCTCGTCATTATCATTAATTATGTTTGTTCTTTCTTCATCATGTTGTACTGAATTGGACTTGTTTGATTCGCTTTTGTAATTATTATCAGTCTGTCCATATACTTCTGATGTTGGTTGCTGTTCCGCTGCATCCGCTTCTTTATCAATTACTGCACCTAACAATATCGTTGATCCAATTAATACTGAAGCGATACCATTTGTAAATTTACGTATAGAATATTTATTTAATCGATTAGGCAAGAAATCAAATCGATGTCTTTTCTTGTTTTTGTTCATATGTTCCTCCTAATTTACTAACCTAAATTTCTAGTTGATTTTTATTGTACTTTATGTTTTTTTAGCACAATACATTTCTTATTTTACCTAATAGTACAAAATAATTCCATAATATTTTATAATTACACAAGAATATTATGCTTTAGTTTATTAAAATCAATGGAAAACCAATAACCCACAATCGCTTTCACACTGAATTTAATTGTATATGTATCATTTCTGTGAATTTTATTTCTTACCGTCAATAAATTTAATTTTGTCCCGTTTTCAAAAATTTTTGCTATAGAAAAAGCTTCTTTTTAAGTTATCACCCTAAAGTGTGTACTTAAAAAGAAGCTTTAATTGAATATAATTTAATAAATTTACCTTTTTATCGTTTGTTCTAAACTTTTCTATAACGCTTAAGACCTACAATATTAAGCACTGTAAATACGAAAATAAATACGAACAGAATACCAATATCGAACCAAATAAATTCGAACCCTTGGCTTTTGATCATAATATTGGTCAATGCATCCCCAGCATAGCGTAATGGAAACAAATAGCCTATCACACTGACCCAATCAGCAATATTTTCAAGAGGAATAATACCTGAAAAGAAAACTTGTGGTATTGCTACAATTGGAATAAATTGGATCATTTGGAATTCTGAATTTGCAAATGTTGATACGAAGATTCCCATCGCTAAAGCAGCTAATGCAATTAAAATATTGATTAATAGTACCCACCAAATACTACCTGCCACTTCAATGTTTAATATGAGAATCGCATAAAATACAATCAGTAGTGTTTGGAGAATTGCAAACAATCCATAGCCAGCTAAATAACCAAATACGATTTCACTACGTTTAACGGATGTAGCTAATAAGCGCTCTAATGTTCCATTTGTACGTTCTCGTAATAATCCAATGCCTGATATTAAAAACACAAATAAAAATACGAAGAAACCAATTAATATCGGAAACATTTTATCAAAATAAGTGCTATCTTCATCTCCATATAAATAATGATTATCTAATTTAACATTTTCATCTTGTTGTGCATTTTTTTGTTTCATATTATTCGGTATTTTTTCAACGATTTTCATCATATCTTGCATCTTATTTTGTTGTATCGCGCTACCAAGTAATTGTTTTGTTGAACCTGTTTTACTAGGATCTTCATTTGCATATGTGACCTCTAAATTAGAACCATTTTTCGTAATGTAACTATCTAATTTAGAATTTACGATTGTATCTTTTATAGAATCAGGCGATTTGATTTTTTCTATTTCTACTTTGTCTGAAGGTAATGCATTCACAATTTTTTGGGGCACATTGTCATCGATGCCTATTTTTAAATCAGTTTCTGAATTTGTATCGAATACAAAATATAATAATGTTAATACTAGGATTGGTGCAAATAACATGAGCGCCAAAGTTCTTTTGTCTCTTAATAATTCTTTAATCACTCTTATGAACACTGCTTTGAATCTCATGATTGCACCTCCGCTTCAGCTTTAATAAATACTTCTTCTATAGAATCTACGCCAAATTTATCTTTTAGTTCTTGTGGCGTACCCATAGTAAATAATCGTCCTTCTACAATTAAACCTATATAATCACAGCGCTCAGCTTCCCCCATAACATGCGTAGTCACAATAACTGATTTTCCTTTTTTAGTTAAATGTTTTAACTGCTTCCATATATCTCTTCTTAGACTTGGATCTATGCCTACTGTAGGTTCATCTAAAATAATAAGGTTTGGATTCGCAAGTAATGTAATAGCTAATGATAATCTACGTTTCATCCCACCAGAAAAAGTATTAACAATTTTGTTTAATTCTCCTTCTAAATTCACAAGTTTCATATTAGTCGCTATAGCTTGCTTTAATTTCTCTCCTTTTAAGCCGATTAAATTACCAAAAAAGACTAAATTTTCATGTGCAGTTAGTGATTCATATAATGCATCACTTTGGCCCATATAACCGATTTCATTTAAAATTTTACGATCTGGTATTTCAGTATCAAAAATTTGAGCATGACCTTCATCTAATTTCTCCATACCCATGAGACATTTAATCGTAGTTGTTTTGCCAGAACCACTTGGCCCGATAAGTCCTAATATTTTTCCAGATGATAACTCTATATCGGTATGATCTAAAACTTTCTTCTTACCATAATATTTCGTTGCATTTGTCAATTTGGCTACAAGTTCAGACATATAAGCCCTCCTTATTAGACACAGTGTCAATTATCGTTCATAATGCGATTATATACCTCTACTTTGCAAAAGCAATGGAAAAATAACCGTTAATGAACATAATAAAATATATGTCTATTAATATTTGGAGTGAGTTTGATTGAATGAAGAAATGATGACAGATTCGCGTATATTAAAAACAAAAAGAAATACCAGAAAGGCATTAATAACGCTGTTGAAGCATAAAAAGTATGATGATATTTCAGTTAAAGATATATGTGAAGTAGCTGGCATTAGTCGAGGCACTTTCTATTTACATTACAAAGACAAGTTTGATTTAGTGGAACAATATCAATTTGAAATTACAAAAGAAGGCAGCAAAAGAGTTCAAAGTTTATTACAAAGTGAACGTCATTTGTTGTATTATCATATAATTAACTTTTGGAATAATGAAGCCGAGCTTTTATTGTTGCTCATTTCGAATAATGGATCACCTGACGTTCAAAATCAACTAAAAAAAACATTACAATATAATGCGGAAAAGAATGTTTTCCCATACACAAAAAAATCCCATTTTAGTGAAAAAGAACGACACTATTTTGTAGTTTTCTTGAGTAATGCTATATTTGGTATTATTCAAGAATGGGTCAATAATGGTCAACAAGAAACCCCAGAAGAACTATCTGCCATTATCCATAAAATTATACCTGATTCTTTATTAGGTTAATAAAACATATAATAAAAGCACAATGCCATTATAAGTAGCATTGTGCTTTTTTGAATCGTCTATTATTTATTCATTTTCTGCATTAATTTGTACATCTTTCACATAACCATCTTCAACAATAAATTGAACTATGTTATCTCCCATATGATATCTATAATCAAATCCTTGAGCACTTTCAAATGGCTTTTCAATAGGTTGACCATATTGCTCAATTAAAGCTTCCTTCGATACTGCACCCTTCTTCACTTCAAAATCTACCATTGAAGCTGTTTGCTCCCCTGTCTTTGCAATGATTTGATCATATATATCAATCATCGAACTCTCTTGTTGTTCGTTTCCAGTAATATTATAACCGTTAATCACGAAGTTATTATTTTTTACGTCTTCAATAAATGATGGCTCCAATATAAAGTCATTTGCGTCAGTAGTATAACCATTTACTTGATAATCAATATTTTCTGATCCGTGTGCAATAAAAGTTGAGTTTGATGTCACGCTACTCGTTGTGCCAACCATTGCGCTCAGTGCTAATCCAGTTGCTAATGTTACCTTAACCAATTGATTCATACTCAATCACCTCCTAAATTTTATATAGCCCAATCAATTACAATATTGCATATTCTTCCAGACATTTCCACACAACATTTAAATCTTTACAAAAATTTAAAATTTTTATTTATTTATAAAAATTCCTATAAAAAAAACTATTATTACACTTAGGTATAAAAAATAGTGAGTTAGGCATTTTTACAAAATTAATTAACAAAAAGATATATATTGTGTTTAACAAATTAAAGCGCAAGTTTTAATTTAAATTTTTCAAAATAAAGAAGTGTCTCACATGACAGGAATCGTAGAAGCGATTGGTAATGCAGTAAACGCAGGATTAGCACACGACTGGGCAACAATAGGCGTTAGTATCGCAGATGTTTTAGCTAAAGGTGTAGACTTTGTTTTAGGTTTCTTTAAATAAATCACACACAAAACCCCTTTTCTAAAATTCTTACTTATGTAGGAATCATTTTGAAAAGGGGGTTGTTTTTTATTTATACTTATAAACAAGTTCTTTAGGTAAGTGACAATAATCATCTGGAAATCTTGATAAGCGATCCTGGTTTTCTTCTGCACTTCTTACATAATTCGTTAGTGGTAATACTTCAGTAGCAATAAGGTGATGGTCCTCAATACCATCTATGAATTGTTGAGCCTCTTTTAAATGTTTCTCATCTTCGCTGTATAATCCAGTTCTATATCTTAAGCCCACATCTTGACCTTGTTTATTCACACTATATGGGTCAATAATTTCAAATAAATAACCCATCAAATCTGTTACTGATACTTTTTGTGGGTCGAATTCTGTTTTAATTACTTCCACGTAACCATCATATTCACCGTCTAACGTATCCGTAATACCGTTAGCTCTTCCACCTTCAGTATTGATAACGCCGGGTAACGTTTTTACAAATGCTTGTACGCCCCATAAACATCCACCTGCTAAATATACTGTTTCCATTGCAATCCGCTCCTCATGATATTCATTATCATTTGAGTATAGTAATTTACCGTTACTTTTTCAATCACTTCTATTTAATTCAGCATCACACAATATGATTGACTGTTTTTAAAAAGGGAAAATAAATTTATATAAGGAGGAATTCTATGCCTAAAGTAGAAGAAAGAATGTTAGAAGATATTGAAAATAAAGAAACAAGATCTGAAAGTAATTTGAGTTCAGAAAAAGAAATGCAACAAAATGCTTTTGAGAGACTCGGCAAAGATGTCGTTATTATCGAAACATTATCTATCATGAACATTATTTTCGCCATCAGCACAATCAGCTTAATTGGTGCATTAATATTTACAAATAAAAAGAAATCATAATAGATATTAACTTGCTCTCTTCAAGATTTACTTGTAGAGAGCATTTTTTATTACATTAATCAAAAATCTTTACTTAATATAATAAAAATAATGAAGATACTTAAATTAATAAATTGAATAATATCCCTTTTTTGTTATAATGTAATAATGATAATTTTATGCTTTCGCTCAAAAAATAAATAAACCTTATTAAATTGAAGATACTCACATACTTTATATTAGCGAAAAAATGATACCAACATTTTATATAAATTTATAAGAACAAGAAATAAAAGGAGATTAGTATTATGGATTATAGAGTATTATTATATTACAAATATACAACAATCGATGACCCTGAATTATTTGCAACTGAGCATTTAGCATTTTGTAAAGACTTAGAACTTAAAGGTCGTATCCTCGTATCTACTGAAGGTATTAATGGGACAGTTTCTGGTACAGTCGAAGCTACCGATAAATATATGGAAGCATTAAAAAACGATGCTAGATTCCAAGGGATTACTTTTAAAGTGGATGAAGCCGAAGGACACGCTTTCAAAAAAATGCATGTTCGCCCTAGACAAGAAATCGTTGCTCTAGACCTTGAAGATGATGTAAACCCTAGAGAACTTACTGGTAACTATTTGTCACCAAAAGAATTTAGAGAAGCATTATTATCAGATGATACTGTTGTGATTGATGCTAGAAACGATTATGAATACGATTTAGGCCACTTCCGTGGTGCAGTTCGTCCTGATATCACAAGATTCAGAGATTTACCTGACTGGATTAAAGAAAATAAAGAGCAATTTATGGATAAAAAAATTGTAACGTATTGTACTGGTGGTATTCGTTGTGAAAAATTCTCTGGTTACTTACTAAAAGAAGGCTTTGAAGATGTGAGTCAACTTGAAGGCGGCATTGCTACTTACGGTAAAGACCCTGAAACAAAAGGTGAATTCTGGGACGGAAAAATGTACGTATTCGATGAACGTATCAGTGTAGAAGTGAATCATGTAGATAAAACTGTAGTAGGAAAAGAATGGTTCGATGGTACGCCTTGTGAACGTTATATCAATTGTAGTAACCCTGAATGTAACAAACAAATCCTTGTATCAGAAGAAAACGAAGCGCGTTATTTAGGCGCTTGCTCACATGAGTGTGCAAAACACGAAAATAACCGTTATGTAAAAAAACATAACATTAGCGATGAAGAAAAAGCGAAACGCTTAGAAAATTTTAAAGAATTAGTTAAATAACTATAAAAGAACCGCTGCTATATTGAATAGCAACGGTTCTTTTTATTTAATGGAATATATTCAAATCTTTCAATGTATTTTTCAGATTGATTTCATCCCATGGCATGTACTCTGCTACAGTAAAGCCTACAATATCATTATTTTCTGAAATGCCTTTTAGTATGTCATTTAAATGCGACAAGGACATTTGTCCAGCTACTGCTGAGAACGATTCAATATATAGGTTAACGATTTACTCTCTTTTCATTTAATTTAAAACTTGATAATTTAATCCTAACGCACCGGATTCAAATGTCTCGCTCTTTATTAGTTTGAGATCGACTTTATCATGAATATTTTGAAATAACGGTAATCCTTTACCTATTAAAGTAGGCGATATTGTTATTTTATATTCATCCACTAAATTAAGTTGCATTAAATAATGTGCAAATCTTGGACTGCCTAACACGACAATATCTCCGCCTTCTTGCTATTTTAATTTATTAATTTCTTCTTCAACATGATCTTTCACCAATTTTGAGTTACTCCATTCTACATGATTCAATGCTTTTGAAAATACAACTTTTTCAACATTTTCAATCCATTGAGCATGATTCAATTCGTGCTCATTTGCATTTTCATCAGATGGTACCGTCGGCCAGTAATCATACATCATTTCATATGTCTTACGTCCCCAAACAATCGTATCTGTATTACTCAGTACATCATCCGCAAATTTTTCCAATTCTTCATTATAGGCAACCCAACCGATGTCCATTGCACCTTTAGGACCCTCTACAAAACCATCTAGCGTACTATGCAAAAATACTATAAGTTTTCTCATATTCATCATCACTCCCTAATTTGAATTATTATAGCTAAATGTAACCAAGTATTACCACATCATTACCCATTTGCATATTTAATCATTCAAAGATATGCCATTAAAAACATTAAAGTAAAATCCAAGCTGCTTAGTACTATTGTCATCTTATTTCTTACTCAATTGAATGAACAAATTCAAAAATCCATATCCTACCTAAAAATTAAAACCAACAATTAACTATACAAAAAACCCGACTTCTTTATTAAGAAGCCGGGACCAAATTTATCATGTTAATTTAATTTTTATACTTTATTTTTAAAATTATGACTTACAGTTTATGCAGTAACCCATTGTGAAGCGCCTTCTGTATCATAAAGTTTTTGCGCTGCAGCATCTTGTACTGATTCTGGTGCTGAAGCAGCTGGTTGACCTTGATACTCAGCTGGAGCTACTGAATCCCATGTACTTTGTAAGAATTGGAACTTACCAGAAGCACCTGATGATGGATTTGTAGCATGGATGTCGCCACCTGATTCACGTTGCGCGATTTGTTGTAAGTGCGCATTAACACCTGATGATGAACTTTCTGAAGCTTCACTTGAACTTGATTCGTTTGAACTAGATTCATTTGAGCTTGATGCAGATTGTGTTGTTGCCTCTTGTTGTGGTTGTTGTGTTGCTTCAGTTTGTGGTGCAGCTTCTTGTGCTGGTTGTTCAGTTGAAGCTTGCTCAGTTTGTTGTGGTTGTTCTACTTGTTGTGGTTGCTCAGCAGTTTGTTGTGAACTATTGTCTGTAGCTTGTTCTGATGAAGCATTAGATCCTTCGCCTGAACCTTCACCATAGCTCCAGCTAAAGTTTTCACCATCTGATTGGAAACTATAATCTGTATTATTATAGTTAAAGTTGATATTATAAGCACCATCTTGAATAGGCGCCGCGTTTAATGATTCTGGATTTGATTGCGCTTGTTGTGCTAATTGTGCTTTGTCAACGCCTTGTTCTGAAGCGTCTGCTGAATTTCCTGCTGCGATTCCTGTTACGCCAAGTCCTACTGCTAATGTTGATGCAATTACTGTTTTTTTCATTATTAATAATCCTCCTAAGAGATTGTTTGTATTTTTAAAATTTAATAAATTAGCTTGTAATTTCAACCGTCAATAAATAAGTTTACTTTTTACAACTAATTTGTATTTCCTACTATAACACCTATAAAAAGCTTGTAGGTTACAGTGAAGTTAAAAAAACAAGCTCTTTTTTACATCCTAATTACGTTATATATTACACTCAAATCAGGAATTTCTACCTAAAAATCCTTTCATGTACACCTTGTAGTGTATTTATACACTTTTGTGGATGTAATCGCTTTGTAATTAGTGTGAAAAAAGATGTCTATTTGCACTCCAGAAAACATTAACATTGCTTACTATATATATTTAAAAACATTCAAATTAACTACTTTACTAAATGCGTTTTAAACAGCACATTTGCGTTTTGCGCAACAAAATTTATCTCAAAAGAATTCTATTGACTGACCAACCTGATATACTTATAAATAAAAAAGCTGAGACATATATGTCTCAGCTTTAAATATTTATCTTAAATTCATTACTACACTTAATTTTTTATGCAGTAACCCATTGTGAAGCGCCTTCTGTATCATAAAGTTTTTGCGCTGCTGCGTCTTGTACTGCTTCAGGTGCTTCTGTTGGTGATACACCTTGATATTCAGATGGTGCTACTGAATCCCATGTGCTTTGTAAGAATTGATATTTACCTGCTGCACCTGATGATGGGTTAACAGCTTTAAGGTCGCCGCCTGATTCACGTTGCGCGATTGCTTGTAAATGAGAGTTAACATTTACTGATGAACCTTCTGAAGCTTCACTTGAACTAGACTCATTTGAAGTTGATTCATTTGAGCTTGAAGTAGTTTGTGTAGTTGCTTCTTGTTGTGGTTGTTGTGTTTCTTCAGTTTGTGGTGCAGCTTCTTGTGCTGGTTGTTCAGTTGAAGCTTGCTCAGTTTGTTGTGGTTGTTCAACTTGTTGTGGTTGCTCAGCAGTTTCTTGTGCTGGTGCATTAGTTGAACCTTGTCCATAGCTCCAAGTCCAATATTGACCATCTGATTGGAAACTATAGTCAGTATTATTATAGTTAAAGTTAATGTCGTAAGCACCGTCTTGAACTGGTGCTGCATTTAATGATTCTGAATTACTTTGAGCTTGTTGTGCTAATTGTGCTTTGTCAACGCCTTGTTCTGAAGCGTCTGCTGAATTTCCTGCTGCGATTCCTGTTACGCCAAGTCCTACTGCTAATGTTGATGCTACTACTGTTTTTTTCATTATTAATAATCCTCCCAGAAGATAATTTTTAGATTTTATTATTTTTAAGATTTAATGTTGAATTTCAAATACCTTAAATAGATAATTTACTTTTTCAACTGACTCACAAATAACACTATAACATCCATACATAGCATGTAGGTTAAAACGAAATTAAAATACCCCCTTACTTTTTTACATCCTAATGACACGCGCCATAGGATTTTATATACCATAAACACCCACTCAAAACTGTCATGAAAGTCATGAGTTACTTAATTCAGCCATAAAACCTTGTAATATTTATGTAATTTTTGCGACAACTATACATGTTTTTCAATGGTTAATAAAGAAATCTCGACTTATAAAAATAAAAGATATGTTGTTATTACACCTCAACATATCTTTTATTAATTAACTACTATTGTAATAGTACATTTTAGTTCAAAGGAAAACTCAGCGTCATCGTTGTACCTTTTTTAAATACACTATCCACACTAATAGATCCACCTATTTGTTCAGCTAAGTTTGCTGCAATATATAATCCCAGCCCTGAACCACCTGTTGCTTGATTTCTTGAATTCTCCACTCTATATGTTCTATTAAAGATATAATTCAAATGCGTTTCTTTTATACCAATGCCCTCATCTTTTACTGAAATGGCTAACATACCTTGATTTTTCTCATAAACGTCAATTGTAATGGTTGTGTGCGCGTTTGAGAATTTAAGTGCATTATCTATAAAATTAGTAATAATACGCTCTAATGCATTTTGATCTTGAACAAAAGGTTGAATATTTTGAGGTATATGAACCTTAAATGCTCTATTTTCTGTGGCTATAAACTGCTGGTATGATTCTAATATTGGCATTAACAACTGATCTATATTCAATTTAGTCTTGTGGCGTTGTCTATTTAAAGCAATCCAAGTAAACTCATAAAATGAGATTGTCATGATTCCAATTCTAAAGCGATTAGACACCCTTTAGACATCAGTCAGTCTTCTCTCTACATACATTGCACACCGATTATCTTTATTAAAGTTTTTATAATACTTTAAAATGGATTTTGATTCAGCCATTGTCCACCATCCATTGTCATACATGCACCATTAATATAACTCGCATCCTCTGACATTAAGAATTTTGCCAAACCTGCGATTTCTTCAGGTTGACCCATCCTTCCAAGTGGGACACTATCCAGCGTTTGTTGTTTTGCTTCTTCTGATAAACTTAGCTTTCCCGATCCACCTGTATTATCGATTGGCCCTGGGGCAATTGCATTGACATTAATGCCATATTTAGATCCCCATTCAACAGCCAGTGTTCGAGTCATTGATAACACGCCTGCTTTTGCACTTGCAGAATGTATCACACCTATACCAGCTCTCCATGCATAAGTCGCAACCATATTAATAATACGTCCACGTTGACCATTTTTAATCCATTCTTTTCCTACAGCTTGTGTACAGTGCCATGTCCCATTAAGGACAATATCAATGACAGAATGCCATCCATTATATGATAAATCTTCAGCTGCACATAGAAAGTTACCTGCTGCATTATTAACCAAACCATCTATTTTGCCAAACGTTTCAACCGTTTTATCCACTGTATATTGCACTCTTTCAGGATCTCGCACATCCATATCTATGCAAAGAATTTGTCCTTCATATTGTTCTATTTCTTCTTTTGCCGCTTCTAACCGTTCCAATGAGCGACCCGTTATAACCACTTTTGCACCCGCTTCAGCAAATTTTTGCGCCATTGCTTTGCCCATGCCACTACTTCCACCAGTCACCATCATCACTTTACCATTCATGTGCATTCTCCTTTTAAAAACGATTTATACTAAAGCGTCTAAATATTTTTAGTAAGCGCTTACAATTAGTATAACAAATATCGTGCAAATTTATAATAATTCATCTGTTTTGAATGTATTTACCATATAAAATCCCTACGTTTTGAACCATAAGCTCAAAAAATAGGCTGTAACATTAAACATGCCTCAGCCTATTTCCTATTTCAAACCACTCTATTTATGAATCTTATTTTCAAAATAGTGACATAAATAACCACCTATTGCAAAAAACATGAGTAAACCTCTAATAATGACAAATGAAAATCCAGATTCTACTAAATACTAAGGCTCTTTCAATATGCCATTTTCATTTACATAACTTGGAATTAAAAGAAAACTAATCCCTAAAGATGCACCTAAAACAATACTTATAATACTTGCAAAAAATAACTTTTTATTCATAAACTTATTATGCTTCCTAAATTTTTAAATTTACTTGATGTCATCTATTATTGAATAAGCTTATTTTATTTAAAAGAAAGCATTGCTAGCATTTTAAAATATGCGCGCTAGGTGAACTTGCGGAGCATGTAAAGTATCACTAGCGTTCGCTTAACCACACTTTTTATAAACAAAATACGATTTAAAAGGAGCACATTTAACATATGAATTTTGGCACTCAAATTAAAATGATTCGAAAAGAAAATCAACTGACCCAAGAACAATTTGCCAATCAATTAAATATTTCACGACAAACTGTATCTGCATGGGAGAATAATCGTTACTTACCGGATATTGAAATGATAGTAGAAATTGCCAAAACCTTTAATTTATCTCTAGATGATTTAATCTTAGGTAATACTGTGGTAAAGGATAAATTAGTTAATGATACGAAGTTTGTGAAACGCATTCGCTTAAGTATATTAAGTATGATATTTATCTTAATTGCTATAGTATCCGCATTGCTTTTCACAAGTTTACCTTCACATGTCTCTCAAGATGGTGTGTTACAAGAACCCTGGTTTCTAGTTATTCTTGCATTTTTCTCATTATTAACTGGTTTAATCATTGGTATGGTCAATTTAGTATTAATATTCATCAATTACTATAAATACGCACGCCGAAGAAAATAGTGTATTGTATGACTTTGTTTATCATTTTACATTTATTTGCTATAATGATGTTTAAATAAAATAGTTCTCTTATTAAGAGTGAGTGGAGGGACTTGGCCCTATGAAACTCCAGCAACAGCAGTCATATGCGATGTGCTAAATCCAACAACTCAGTATGACGATTGAGTTGAAAGATGGGAAGTTGTGTGGAAGCTCTTCTTATCTAAGAAGGGCTATTTTATTTATAAAAATTAAAAAGGCGGTTATTTTTATGAGATCTCTACACACACTATTTAAACAATTAGAAAAATGGGAACAGTATCAACCTAAAAACATGGCGAGTAATATGAATAAAATGCAACATATTCAAGACATTAAAAAGCAAATTTGGAGACGTATTGATATAAATGATTATAAACAAGTGATACTAGAGAAAAATAAATAAAAAAATGGTTACCAATACCTTTATATCTCCTGGTATTGGTAACCTATTTAAAATTTTATGTTCTGTAATAAAATGAATTATTGCGCTAATGAACGGATAAATTCAGCTTTGCTGATTGAACCTGCTTGTTGCCATTGTTGTCTCAACCTTTGATCTAAATGAGATGGTTCAGCAACAATATCCCTCAATATACTACTTAATATCTCAAATTGTGCTTCCTCAAAAAGATTGTTCTCTGGCGTAACATCCTTATTGTGAGATGTCTCGTTGTATCCTAAGATGACTAAATTGTAATCAAACGCCGCTCTTACAGCATCTAATATTTCATTACCTTTATTTATGTCTAAATAAATATCACATGATTTATATAACGAAATAAATTTTTGCCTTTTGGCATTTGGATATAAATTTACATTGTCATATTTATTGAGGCTTAATAACTTCATAGACATTTCTGTTAAAGCTGCAACATGAAACTCTAGATTTGGATGGGCTTGTACGATTTCTTCTAAATGCGGGATTTGGTCTGAATTTGTCAAAGTTAATACCTGATTAGAATGACGATTCTCTTTCACAAATCTATAAACATATCCTGATTGGAAGATACGATTTTTATATTGTTCATCGATGAGCTCTATTACTTTTTCATACGCTGAAGGACTAGGCAAAATAATTTTAAAATTTCGTTTTTCTTTTGCCAGTGCATTTTCCATATGTTTCATAATTTCAGGCGTAATATCTCCCTGCCAAAAAATAGAGTCGTTTCCAGATTCAGACAAACCATTTAATACGGCAGAAGAAATCGATAGTGAATTAATCATAAAGTTTTCAGACTCAAGCTGCGCAACTTCTAAGTAAAAATTGACAAACTGTATCTTTGAATGGAAGAAATAGACTTTGTTTTTCCAAGTTAACATGATGTCATTAGTCACAAAATTTTCTACCATCATTACTTCATTATTATAGTTAAAATACCTTTTCAAAATGCATTTTTGTGAGTTTGCGTCCAATACCACTTGTGCGTATCGCTTACCTACTTTATTGTAATAATCTATGTATTGCGTATGCCCGCGTTTATTTAACCATTCTACACGTTCAACAATTCTATGTTTATAATTTGCTTTATAAATAATTCTCGCTTTCACCTCATCCAAATTTTTGATAAAGGCAGTATTATTATTACCTTCTATCGTCCAAAATCTTGGAATCGGTACTTCATTAAAAAATAAAGGTTGTGAAGTTGTTTCAGGATTATTCGCGAAAAAAGCGTAAGGTGTTAATATATCATCTGGTAAAAATCCATTTTCTTCAATAACGATTGTTTTGCGTTGCTTACCAACATGTTTAAAAGATTTATATAAGATAATGGCTTTTTTATCAAAAACATCAAATAAATTAATCATATAGCACCTCACTAATCAAATTGTTCCATTTTTGTACGACAACCGGTTGGGTAAAGTTTTCAGCGATTTCATATGAAGCTTGATTAAATCGGCTTGTGTCATTATCGAAATAATTAACAATACCTTCAGCAAGGTGATCTATAATTTCAGATTCTTTATCCTCATTTAAATCAATCGGTATTAAATAACCATTTTTTTGATGCTTAATAAACGTTGGGTTACCATAGTTCACATCAAAACCAATCATACCTAAACCTGAACCGACAGCCTCCATTAATGTAAGACCGAAACCTTCGCTAGTTGAACCCGATAAGAAAAGTTCATAATCTTGATAAACTTGATTTAAATTAACATGTCCTTTTAATGTGATATAATCTTCAGCATGATTTTCTTGAATTAGTTTACTTAATAATTGTCTTTGGCCACCTTCGCCATAGATATCAAATGTTATTTCAGGAACAGATGCTTTCGCTTTCAATACGGCTTTTACTAACCAGTCGACATGTTTTTCAGTCGCTAGCCTTGAGGCTGTAATGATTGAGTAAGGTTTTCTACGATTTGGCTTCACTAACGCACTTAAACTACCTACAGGAATTGTATAAATTTTAGGCTTCCTATGATAATTTTTTTCAAATTGTTGTGCTAACAACTGATTTTGAATATCCGTTGCTGTAATAAAGAAATCAATCTCATGTGCATTCATAAACACATATTCGTAATGATTATTCCATAATATGTATGTATCATTTGTTATCGATTCATTATAATGTTCAGCATGAATCACAACTCCTAAGCGTGCTGATCCTTTATTTTGCAAAACCGTTTGTCCAATATCTTTTGAGCGATCTACAATCAACATATCTTTATCTGTTAAATGCAATTTTTCTAAAAAATAAGCTATTAATGCTTGCTTACCGTACAGAATATTATCCTCTAAAACAAACATACTTTCCTCATCATTAACATATTCGTTATATGCAATGGATCCATCCTCATTATAAAAGGACCTCATATATAATTTGGCCGAATTATCCTCAGGTGCAAAGTACTCAGACAAAACGCGTACATAAGAGTAATAGTCTCTCCTAAGCAACTTGCCTCTAGAAATGTATTCCACTCTATCTACAACATCACTATCTTCATTTTTTAAATAACATACTAAATAATTACTATTGTGATTAAAATGGATTTTTCGAGTTTTACCTTGATCTTCAACTTTAGTGATTTCTGAATACAATGGTTTGATAATTTCATCTACAGTCACACTTGTAGGTGCTATTTTAATATCTGTAAAATACTGATACAGCCAGATGATTTCCTCATTTTTAAATCCTATATTTTCAGTCAATGTTTGAATGTTTTCATTCTTAATAAAATCTAAAAACACAAATTTTATCGTTTCATTACATTTTCTCAATAACTGCGCTCTATAACGTTGTGCATATTCCACACCACTACTCGCCCAGCCAATCCCAAAATTAATATTATAGATTGTCACCTATTTCACCTCTATATGCATTTGTCTATGACTCTATATAAATAACTTCACTAACCCCATTAGCATTAACAACACAATAATCAATTTACAAATAAATGTAAGCGTTAAAAATTGTTTCTTTTCTTTTTGGAATTCTTTATCAGCGTCATATGCGTTTAATTCTGTTTCAATTTCCTTATTCAATTGCTCAAGTTCATGATCTTCAATTTCTTTTTCACTCATATAAATACCTTCTTTTTATAATTTCTACAATCAAATTATAACAAATCCATTGTCCAATACATAAATAACTGTCTCTCTATCTAATCATCTAAAACCTAGATGATTAGCCCCAAATTTGAAGTAACACGTCCAAATGCGATTGTGTCAACACTACTGCTACATGCACTTGTTGCTCAGTTAAACCACATAAATCCCAAGTACTACTGCTGCATGCCTCTTATTTCAAGTATACCTTTAATTAACCATCTTTGGCGACGTATTACAAACTTATTTTCAGAAAAATCGGATAAAAGCTTTTTCTTTTGTTTGTTGTACTTAAAAACAATATTATTTTGATTGTTTTTGGTTACTAATACTGCCATAGGGCACATACTTCACTTTCGTATCTTTTGGTAAGCCTTCATATTCATTAAATAACGTTTGATACTTAGCACTTGTTGGTGTGGCATGATGTAAATAATGTTCAAAAGGTAATTTTTCCATACTATAAATTCTTTGCTTAGAATCTGCGTGAACGGCTTCTTTTAGCTGACTAATTCTTGCTTCATTTGCAGCGTGAATATTGTAGAATACCCCTAAATACATCACTGCACAAAAGATAGCTAATCCAGTAATCCACTTTTCTGATTTCCTGTTAAACACTTCCAGTTGCGCAAGTAAAATTAATAATATGACAACATAAATTGCATATACTGTGTAAAAATTACGTGGACCTATGGGTGATACGATGATTAAAGGACCACACACAAGTAAGATTGACGCGATTAATAAGTAAAGCGTATATCGAACTTCCTTTTGAGATATGACCGTATGGATAGCCAAGATCAATGCACACAAAAAGATAAAACATACCATAGTATTTAAAATATTAGTAAGTGTAATCATGTGAAAATGTTGTAATTCAAATTGTTTAAAAATAAAAAAATAATATATCGGTAATAGCGTTAAGCCACATACAATGAACCAATATCTACTTGTATATGTTTTCGTCATTTGTCGTGTTTTATACAACATAACAAGTAAGATACCAACGATTATCGTAATAATCACAATTTGATTAAAGAAAATCCAATCCGGCAATGTGGTTGTTACCGTTTTATAAACTTTATCAACGATACCCGTATCACTAGAGACCTGTTGATAATCGCTACCTTCAAAAAATATTTTGCGATAGTTCGGATTCAAAAACATAATGATTGTCCCTAAAGCAGAAATGAACCATCCTACAACAAATTTAGGATGCACTTTTTTATAGAAATATATATGTAATACAAGTGCGATTGCTATGATTAATGTATTAAATAATGTCGCATTTTCAATGAAAAATTGACCACCAAAACACACGCAATAAAAAATGATATTCCTACTTGGTTTATGACTGTTCCGGTAAAATAGTACCGTTACAATAAACCATAGAATAAATAATACACACAGCGTTGCTGGTACATAATTATAAAATCCTGCAAACCAGCCATACGTTTGTTTATAGATTTCATTTGGCATTGTCACCATTAAAATAAATGCCGCTAAACAAATGATAGAAGTCTGTTTATGTTTAACAAATTGACTGATGACCCATATGATCAACATGCTAAAGACGGCATACGCCAACCACCTAAACCAGTCAAATCGAACTGCTACAATTTCAAACAAATTACCAAGATAACGGCCGTTTAAATTAGCAAAATGTTCTTTCAACATTTGAATACCATATTGACTATACCAGTCCCAGTCATCATGGGTTAATGGCGTAAAAATAGCCATTAGTATATAAAAAATAAATAATCCTGTAAGTATTAGATGGATTTTATTTATATGTAAAGCTCTCATTTCAGTCCACCTCGCAATCACTTAAATTGGTTTGGCGTATGATATAGAGCGGTCGTTGTTTTACTTCATAATAAATTCTGCCTATGTATTCTCCAATGACCCCTAATGATGTTAACTGAACACCACCTAAAAATAATACTGCGACAATCGTTGTGAAATAACCTGGCGTCGAAACACCATAACTGACTGTATAAATAAAATTAAATAATATATAAAGGAAACTCATCGCGCACACAAATAAACCAAAGTATAAAATGGCACGTAACGGTTTATTATTAAATGAAATGAGACCATCTATGCCATAATTCAATAAAGAACTAAACGTCCACTTAGACTCACCATCGGCACGCACAACATTTTCATATTCAATCACTTTAGGTTCAAATCCAATCCAAGCAAATAAACCTTTAGAAAATCTATTGTATTCTCCTAAGTTCACTACTTCTCTGATCGCACGTTGGCTCAATAATCTAAAATCCCCTACGCCGTCTTCTAAATCCACATCTACAATTTTATTAATTACTGCATAATATAATTGAGATACAGTCTTGCGAATGACGTGTTCACCTGTTCTATCTCTTTTTGCCACAACCTGGTCTTCACCATCTCTATAATGAGCAATCATCTGTGGAATAAGGGTTGGCGGGTGCTGCAAGTCACCATCTAATATAACTAATGCTTCCGCTTCAGTACTCGCACATAATCCAGCATACATTGCAGATTCTTTTCCGAAATTTCTTGAAAATGATATGAACTTTACCGCATGATCTCGCTGTGCTAATGTTTTAATAATGGCTAGTGTGCGATCTTTACTTCCATCATCTATAAAAAGCAATTCATATTTATAATTGTTGCTGATACTATCTCGTTGCATAATTTCAGTTAATTTGGCATATGTTTGTTCTAGCACTGATGCCTCATTAAAACATGGAATTAAAATTCTAATCATAAAATACAGTGCTCCTCTTTCGATTTTAATTATATAAATATATTTCATATTATACAATATTAAAAGTAGAATGTAGTATTTATTTTTTCATCACTCGGTAATTAATTAAATTTTAATTCTAATGATTCTTTTTATTTTCACATTTAAACAAAAAGAATCCGAAACATTTATTTATGTTCCGGACTCATTTTTTCATTGTTATAATATTTAACATTCAACTTATATGAACGCTCACATTATTTTTCTTTCTTCGTTTCTTCTTTTAATTCTTTTTTATTTGCTTCTACCTTCTCTTTATCTGCTTTAGGTGTGTAGTCGACACCTTCTGTATAATCATTGGCAGCATTCCATAGTATGAACTCATTGATACCATGGTCTTTCAATGCTTTTACTTGATCTTCTACAGCTTCACTATCATAGGTCTTATAATTGCCTTCACCTAAATATTGCGCTGTAAAGTCTTGTAACCATGGACGAGATTTAGGTTTTTTATTACCTAATTTATTTAATACTTCAGTCTCTTTATCTAAATATTTATCAACTGCACCATAGGGCTCTTTGTCAGGGGCGTCATAGCCAAAGTCACCCGGACTCCAATGTGATGGATAGATCATAGATGAAATGGCATCCGTGTTTTCAGCAATTTTAGGGAAACTTTGACCAATACCCGGCGCTTCTTCGACCATTGCTGAATAACCAAATACATCAGCAGATATTTCAGCACCATACGGTTTCAGATCTCTGCGTGCAGTTTTCAAAAATTGAGTTATTGTATCCACACGTTGGTCAACTTCACTTAAGTCACTATCTTTATACTTTCCTTTATCGTAAGTTAAACTGTGCTCTACATTTTCAAATGCTTCAGGAAATCTCACATAATCATATTGAATATCTTTAAATCCAGCTTTAGCTGCTTCTTTTGAAACATTGATATTGTAATCCCATACTTCTTTTTTAAATGGGTTAACAAATTTATCTCCACCGTCACTTTCCCAAACAGTACCATCTGCATTTTTGAATGACCATTCAGGATGACTTTCTGCTAAATTCTTATCCTTAAAAGTAACAATTCTAGCTATTGGGTAAATATGTTTTGATTTCATCTTGCTAAGTAATGGCTTCGCGTCGACAATATCTAATGTGTGTTTATCGATTTCTTTGTTACCTGTATTAAAATTAATCGTGACATTTCCTGAATCATCTTTAACATCAATAACTATCGCATTCAAATCGCTATCTTCTATAAATTTAGTTAATTCATCAAATTTTTCACCTTTTGTTGAATTTGCACTGACGTAAATCCCCTTCACGCCGTCTTTAGGATATGTCACCCCACTGTTTTTACTAGCTTGTTCAGTTTGTTTATCATTATCTTCTTTATTTTTGCCTTTATCATTACTATTTGAACATCCAGTGATGATTAATGTACTTGCAAGTAATGTCGTTAAAACCCATTTTCCCTTCATTTCTTATCCATCCCCTTATCGATTATCGATTCAGACTATTTTTCATTCTATTTAAGCTTATGTTAGTTATCTTATATTGTATAATTCTTTTTTTTAAATAATTTGTATAGTTCACTATATTAAAGCTGTATTTCTTTCGTTTTAAAGTGCACAATTAGCTGGGTACATTCTCTTTTAAAGCAATGGATTTTACGGAGTTTATGAAAAAAGTTCTAAGACATATATAGTCTCAGACCTTTTCATCATACTATTTAGAAATCATTTCATTTTAAACATCCGTCACAGTGAAGTAACACAACCCGATGCCTACCTGAAGATGTCTTTTATAGAAGACATGCCTTTCACGATATCAATCAGATACGTATTTTATTTATTATCTTTATTAATGCGAACGCGATCAATTGGTTCACCAAGTTTTTCGTTACCTTGTGGCACATGGTAGGTTAATAGTTCTATATAATCTTTCGTTATGTTTACTTTCGTATACGCTGGTTGATTGTCCTGTATCGATTTGGCTGCATAATCCTTTTCACCATCTAATTCATAGAATTTACTGCCACTAGCTGAATTTAACGTTACATAAATTGTGCCGTCCGGATTCGTGTACGTTTGTGGTGCTTGTCCATTTTCATCGCATTGTACTTGTGCATCTTTCCCCTTCATCACATGCGAACGGCTATAAGAATGATCATGTCCTCCTAGTACTAAATCGATATTATATTTTTCCATTAACGGTGCAAATTTATCGCGTCTGATTTTGGACGCTAATTTGTCAGAATGCTTACCTGCCGAATAAGGGTTTCTATGCGTAAGTCCCACAATCCATTTAGGATTTTGATCTTTAGTATCCGCAATTGCACGTTTTAAAGTTTCTTCATGACCTTTAAAGTCTAAACTCTCAGAGTTCAAACTAACAAAAAGTGTATCATTGTGAGTGAAATAAAAATCTGAACTCGCAAAGTTTTTACCGCCATTTTGTAAATTAGGTAGATTAAAATGTTCAGAATATGCTTTGTTGGCGCGATCATGATTACCTAAAGTAGGTACCACTGTAAAATTCTCCATACCTTTTGCTTCTATAAAACCACTATACGCTTTTTCATCCCAAGGTAGATTGACTTGATCCCCCAAGCTCATTAAGAAGTCAGGATCCTGATTTAATTGTGCCATTTGATTTACAGTATTTTGCCAACCTTCATTATCTGATGCTAAATCTCCGGAAGCCCCTAGTTGAGGATCAACTACTGCTATAAAATTTGTTTCTCCATTATTATTTGTATCAAAACGACGTATAGCCGATTTCTCTCCATTCTCTCCATTCTCTCCATTATAAAAACGATACATATATGCTTTATTTTCTTCTAAATTAGGTAACGTGGCCTGAGTATAATTCATATTCGGTATATCTTTATTTACTAAACGTTTCGTGTTGCTACCTTGGTGTGTTTGTCCCTCAATTCGTCTTGCATTTGAAAAATCTCCACGGTCATTTGCTTTTGCAATTTCTACATAACCTTGTTCTTCAGATTCGTGATACCAAGTTAAATTCTTTTCTGTATTATCTTTGCCAATCGTCATGATGTCATAACGATGTTCATTGCTTTGTGTTTGATTTGAAACTGTTTCTTTATTATTTTGCTCTTGTTTCGTACGTTCGTCATTATTTGGATAAGATGGTTGAGATGACTTAGATAGTTGTTTTGTATCTTTGATATCCGTATTTTCTAGTTTATCCGAAGTTGCTAATTCTTTGTGAGCCTCATGATGATTATCTTCTATTTGTGTGTTCTCTGATTGTTGCTTTTTCTGTTGTTCCTTTGCAATAACTTTATCAGTATTATCTGTTTCAGTTTGCTGATTATTTCCTGGGTTATGTTGATGAGATGTTGATTGGCTAGGTAACTGCGGGTGCGCTTTTGAGTCTGTATATTGTTCTAATTTGAGTTGTGATGGCGCTTCTTGTTGTTTTTGAGAAGATGCTAAAGTTTCATTACTTTTATCTTGTTGATTCGATGTGAATGCTTTAGCTTGAGGCGCTTTTCCATTATCAGAAGTTGAGTTGTCTTTATCAAAATTTTTATTATTATTTATTTGAGACTGTGTCGTTGTGTCATCTGTATTATGTATTGTATTATTCTGATCTATATTAGCTTCTTTATTAGGATATGTATCTCTTTCTAACTGTTTGTCTGAAGTTTGTGATTGTGACATAGTCTCATCACTTTGACGCGTTTCATCTGTAGTTGGTTCTAACGCTTCTTTCTACTGTCCTTCTAGTTCCGAGGCACTGGCATGATGCGTTCCGATAAATACGCCAACCGCTGACAAAGTAAATATGATACTCGAGGTCCTTTTTTTCATAAATTAAATCCACTCCTAACTATTTTTATAGATTGCGTATTCATGTTGATTACCACGAACTTAACAAAAGAGTATTAATTTCAAATTAAATAGAAGTAAATGTTATATGAAAAAAGAGCGGATAAGAAATCTAGGAAAAAAGATTTCGTAGTTCCGCTCACAATCATGCGTTCTTACATTAGGTGAAATAGTGCTACTCGGGTTAAATCTTATACAGTTTGTCTATCGTTTAAGCACTTTTTATATTTACTATCCTCCAAAGAACAAATCGATAATATCTGTTGTTCGATTTTTATCTGCTTTATAAAATTCTGTATAACCACAATTTTTACATGTGATTGTAGTAAAATTATTATGTTGCAAATCAAACACTTTAGATAACCCTGAACCTGTAGCTGAAAGCGTGCCTTCTTCAATTTCAGTATGTCCACATTTGACACACCCTTGATCTGATTCTGTTGCCATTACTCCCACTCCTTTGTCGTAAATGTTATTTTTTATTTATCACTAATTCAGGTGTACGAAACTTGATTTGGTGTTTCTATGTATCGCCATATTTAAAAAGACATCAACTCAGATTTTAGTATCCGACGATTGATGTCTTTTATAATGATCATTTTAATTTTATTTTGAGATAATAGACATAAAATACAAAAATTGTTATTAAACCCCATCCAAGTAAAATCAGCGATCCGCAAAAATTATAATCCATAAATATTATTGCGCTTGATATAAAACACGTACTAATCATTAAACAAGTTACAAACAAAGATATTAATGTATTCACTTTATTACGTGGTACCTTCTTTATTTCTATAGATGCAATAATAGATAAATTCTTAGTTTTTAGAATATAAATGGAACATATAGTAGATATTAAGATACATAAAACAGCTATTAAAATACTTATATTCATGTTACTCCTTCACATTTACAAACAAATTTGAATTATAAATTATCTAGTTTCTAATAATTCCCTATCCCAATTTTATAATAAGTTATGTCTCTATCGTACACTACTCATTACTTTTAATTTTTGTATTATAATCATTCAAAAAATGGTATTCACATTGGATAAATAACACAATAAATTCAATATCTACATATAAAAAGAGAGCAATCATTGGAGTTTAATAACCAATGATTGCTCTCTTTTATATCTTACTATTTATTTTTCACTTTTAATCCCCCATAACGATTTAACATCGCGCAGAATTCTTGTTTTCTTGGTTTGGCTAGATTACCTGGATGGCCTTTAAATGATGAAATAGCATCAAGACCATGTACTTCTATAAAGTCATAAAGTTTATCCGCAGCTTGAGATACTGTATCGTGTTCATTTAGAAGATGTGTTTTATAATAATCCACCATTTCTGCTAAACATTGTGTTTGACTATGATCGACAAGCTGTTCTAGTCCTGATATATCAATCAGTTCCTTACCATATAAAATGGAATAGCGGCCTTTCACTTTAAAACGATCTTCTTTTCCCTTTTTAGAGAAGCTGGATTTTAATGGGATTCTATTCGATATATCACCAAATGGTTGTTTCGCATTTATCTGTTTATCACTTTCATCTGATGCAGCTATCTTTTTAGCATTTTCTGTAACATCATTCAGTACATACTCATCCATCATCAACACATGATCTGCCGCTTCAAAATAATCCCCTGAACCCCCTACGATTAAAATAGTGGAAACATCATAATCTTCATACAGTGATTTCACCTTACTCGCAAACGGTGTAATAGGCTCTTTTTCAGGTGCAATCAATTGTTGCATACGGCTATCTCTAATCATGAAATTCGTTGCAGAGGTGTCTTCATCAATGAGTAATAGCGATGTGTCTGCTTCTAACACTTCCATCACATTAGTCGCTTGTGATGTACTTCCACTCGCATTTTCAGTGGAAAATTGATGTGTGTCTTTATTTCCCGGTAAATTATTAATAAATGGACTGATGTTCACTTTTTCAATATGACGTCCATCTTCTGCTCGTATTTTCATTGCGTCGTGAGATGTAATAACATATTCTCTACCGTCATTATCAATATGATTATATACGCCGCGTTCTAACGCTTCGAGTATCGTTGACTTACCATGGAAACCTCCGCCTACAATTAACGTAATGCCTTTTGGAATCCCCATACCAGAAATCGTCTTCCCACTAGGCAATGATAAGTTTACTTCTACACTTTCAGGACTATGAAACGCAACAGCACCCGATAATGGTTTATCCGAAACCCCACTTTTACGTGGCAATATCGCGCCATTTGCAACAAATGATACAAGTTGTCTACGCTCAAGTTCTTCACGAATAAACACTTGATCTAACATTAGTGTAACCTGATTCTTTAGTTCAGACTGATTCATATTTTGATAAAGTAATGCATCAGCTACAATTTTTGGTAGCGTATCTATCAGTATATGCGCTGCAACTTTTCCTAAGATTTTTCTACCAGCTGCAGGTAAACTAACTTCAAGTCGCACGTCGATGTCATGTTTATTAATGACCACTGCCGTTCGCTCTAAAATCTCTTGACCACAATGATCTATAAAGATATTTTTGACACTTTTCGAATCTTTTTCACTATGCTTGAATGATTCGAGACTTTCTCTAAACGCTCGCGTTAAGAAATCTGATACTGCAATCACTTTATTTTTTGAATCTAGTAAGTCTCTTGGAATATTTGCAGTTTCGCGATTCATAATGACTCTCATTTTAGAAGGTGGTGCATAAGGATCCACTTGTGCATGATCAATAGCTAAACGAAATTGCTTAAACTGATACGCACCTTTCAATCGTTTATATGCACCATATTTTTGTCCATCTAAGGATTTCAATAATTGCGCTAACTCTGTAGCTTGTTTCAATGGAATGCCTCCTAGAAATGCATTTTTGCTATTTTCCCGCTTATTTAATATTTATTTAGTATAGAATACTAAATTTAATGTGTACAACAAAAGCATTATAACGTATTTAAGCCGCCAACCAATGGCGGCTTAAATATATTTTTCTAGTTATTTTTAGTAAAGTAATTACTTTACTATACAATGGAAATTACAGAATCATTAATTAATGAATTAAAAGAACAACCATTAGATTATCTTCATGTATCACTTATGGATGTGCATTCTCAAACTCGTGAAGGTAAATATGCTGGTGAAGAAAGAATCAAGTTATTACATGGTTGGATAGACGGTCGCATGCTACTCATTGGTATCGGATCTATCTTCACTGCTGAACAAGCTTTAGAAGCAATACAATCACCTTACATTGAGATGATTGCCTTAGGAAGAGAAATTTTGATTGATCACAATTTTGTGAATAAAATTGAAAAATGGTAAAGATGAAACAATCATTTCTGAATTCGATGAAGATCGTCAAGATAAACACGATTTACCACCGAAACTTTGGAAACTTTTAAATGATGGTTTCTATCCATTACCAAGAAAAAACAGTGAAGTTAACGCATAAGATTGATATTTGTCCGAATGTATCTACGATGTTTTAATTAAAAATGAGCTTTAAAGGAGCGATTTATTATGACAATTAATACAAAAGATTTTATCGATGAAAACTATGGTTTATTTATCAATGGTCAATATGTAGCAAGTGATAGTGGCGACACATTAGAAGTACCAAACCCTGCGACAGGTGAAGTATTAGCTAAAGTTGCGAAAGCTCAAGATCGTGATGTGGATAAAGCAGTCAAAGCTGCTCATGATGCATTTGAAGGCTGGAGTCAAACTTCTAAAAGTGAACGTGCTGAATTGTTACGCCAAATTGGTGATAAAATTCTTGAAAACAAAGATAAATTTGCGACAATCGAATCATTAAATACTGGTAAACCTATTCGTGAAACGAAAGCCACAGATATACCTTTTGCTGCGAAACACTATAAATACTTCGCAAGCGTAATCGATACAGATGAAGGTTCTGTGAATGATATTGATAAAGATGTCATGAGTATTGTACGTCACGAACCCAATAGGTGTTGTCGGAGCAGTGGTTGCCTGGAATTTCCCATTCTTATTAGAATCATGGAAGATCGCTCCAGCAATTGCTGCCGGTAATACAATCGTCATCCAACCTTCTTCGGCTACACCACTTAGTTTGATTGAATTAGGAAAAATTTTCCAAGAAGTATTACCAGATGGTGTTGTTAACATTGTGACTGGTAAAAGTTCTGAATCCGGAGATGCCATTTTCAATCATGAAGGCGTTGAAAAACTTTCATTCACAGGCTCAACAGATGTCGGCTACCAAGTTGCAGATGCGGGTGCTAAACGTATTGTTCCAGCAACATTAGAACTTGGAGGTAAAAGTGCCAACATCATCCTAGATGACGCAAACTTAGAGCTTGCATTAGAAGGTATTCAATTAGGTATCCTATTCAACCAAGGTGAAGTATGTAGCGCCGGTTCAAGATTATTAGTACATGAAAAAATTTATGATACTTTAGTTCCAAAACTCGTAGAAGCATTTAAAAATATTAAAGTTGTCGATCCTATGGATGAATCCACACAAATGGGTACGCAAACAAGTAAAGCACAACTTGAGAAAATACAGTCTTATGTTGATTATGCGAAAGAATCTGATGCTGAAATTCTTGTTGGTGGTAGTCAAATCACTGAAAATGGCTTAGATAAAGGGTCCTTCTTCGAGCCAACACTTATCGCTGTATCAGACAATAAAAACAAACTTGCACAAGAAGAAATATTTGGACCTGTCTTAACAATTATTAAAGTTAAAGATGACGAGGAAGCCATTCGTGTTGCAAACGATTCTGACTATGGCTTAGCTGGCGGCGTATTTTCTCGTAACATCACACGTGCACTCAATATTGCTAAAAGTGTTCGCACAGGATGTATTTGGATTAATACCTATAACCAAGTTCCTGAAGGTGCCCCATTCGGCGGATATAAAAAATCAGGTATCGGAAGAGAAACATATAAAGAAGCAATTAAAAATTATCAACAAGTTAAAAATATCTATATCGATACAAGCGATGCACTAAAAGGACTTTACTAATTTAATACAAATCATCAATTGAAAAAATGCAAAGGCTGAGGATAAACCTATTAAGGTGTCCTCAGCCTTTTTTAATACCGTTAAATCCCCTTCTAAAGCATATTCTGCTACATATCATCGATTAAGATTTACAACATTAAAAGTAATTTATGCACGTCATTTTGACTAATATACTTGTCAAATTGACATATATAGTATATATTGTGAGCAAGGAGTTGATAGCATTTGCGAAATCGTGTTAAAGAGTTACGTGCTCGTGATGGCTATAATCAAACACAACTTGCAAAGAAAGCCGGTATTTCTCGGCAAACCATTTCTTTAATAGAGCGTAATGATTTTATGCCTTCCATATTAACTGCAGTTAAAATAGCTCGTATATTTGATGAACCCGTAGAACATATCTTTATCGTAGAGGAGACTGATTTATGAAAGTAGGACGTTTTTTACTTCTCATTTTATTGGGAGCCATCGTTGGTGGATTTATAGGTGGTATGATTAGTGGTTTTAGTAATGTTTCTAAATATACAGATTTACTTGAGCAATTAACAGTGTCATTCAATGCAATCCTAATTCTCTGTATCATTGCGTCAGTCATCAATTTAATTCTTACTCTAGTACTATTTCAAGTACAAAGAAATGCGCTTAAATATAAGCGTAAAACTGAACAAGTACTAGATGAGCAAAAAGCTGATCATTACGAGAAAAAAGCAAATTTGAAATTTATCAGTTCTAATTTAATTTATTACATTCAAATTTTAATAAGTCTAATTACAATGATAATAATAATTATCAGCCACAATACCGAACATACAATACTATATTCTATTATCCCATATTTAGTTACTATGATTCCTTCCATAATGATAGGTTTCTTCGTGCGAAAATTTGATTCACGCTATCCAAAACAAGGCGAAGAACAATATACTGAAAAAATCTTAAAGCTGATGGATGATGGTGAACGGCATATCACACTTGTATCTATGTTTAAAATATACCATTATAACTTAGCCATCATTATTACTGGTGGTATTGTATTAAGTTTATATTCGTTTATTACAGGGGTTAACCAATTCTTTGGCGTATTAATTTTAACAGTACTTTTCATCTATAATGCATTCGGCTACACATTGAAAGTTCGAAAATTTTATAAATAAAAATAATTTTTAAATGGAGGATTTTATGGAACATTTATTAGAAGTACAAAATCTAAATAAATCATATGACAAATCAGATTTTAAACTATCAAATATCTCAATTACACTGAAACCAAATGAGGTCATCGGTGTCATTGGTAAAAATGGCTCTGGAAAATCCACGTTATTTAATACTTTAGTGGGCAATCGTTTTAAAGATTCTGGTGAAATTGCATACTTCGGTAAGCAAGTATCGGATAACGACGATGCGCATAAAGAAAATATTGGTGTTGTATTCGATGATTTACGCGTACCAAATAAACTAACAATTAACGACATTGATAAAGTATTTTCTAATATTTATCAAACATGGCATTCCGATCAATTTTTCTCTATTATAAAATCATTTGAATTACCAACCGATAATGAAATCAAATCTTTCTCACGAGGCATGCGTATGAAAGCCGCATTAGCCATTGCGCTAGGGCATGATAGCAAAATACTCATTCTTGATGAAGCTACTGCTGGCATGGACGCTTCTGGACGTGAAGAAGTCATTGAAATATTAGAAGATTATGTTGCAGAAGGCAATAGCATTTTAATTTCTTCACATATTTCAGAAGATATTGAACAACTTGCGACTAAATTAATATTTATGAAAGACGGTCAAATTATACTTGAGGAAGATAAACAATACTTGTTGGACCATTATGGCATAGTAGAACAACCTGAAGCTGATTTCAACTTACCTAATGAAGCG
Source organism: Staphylococcus sp. Y174-1 (assembly GCF_049897865.1). Lineage (NCBI taxonomy): Bacteria > Bacillati > Bacillota > Bacilli > Caryophanales > Staphylococcaceae > Staphylococcus > Staphylococcus sp. Y174-1. Next base: position 640,020 of record NZ_JAFCXB010000002.1, read on the forward strand.
ATTGTAGCAACTAGAAAGCGTAAAGATGTGAGAGTTACGTTGGTCAATAACCAAAAAGACATTTCAGATGCACGTCCTTTAGAAAGCATAGACGATGCAACAAAATTGATTATGAGAGGTGAAAAATAATGAGAGGTTTAATTATGAGCAGTTATTACTCAAGTAAAAATTCACTTTACACTTATCTTATTGTCTCAATTTTTGCCAGTATTATTTTCGCATTTATTAATCCGACTATGACTTGTTTTTTACCTATGATTTTCTTACTATCACCTGTTACAGATAACATTAAACATGAAAAAGATTCCAAATGGATGTACTATATCTCTACTTTGCCTAGTGGCAGAAAAGCCTATGTAAATGGTTATTTTAGCTTTTATGGCATACTGATATTGATTGGCCTCATCATAGGCGTAATATCCGTTGCACTCGTGACCCAAAGTCTAGCAATGACGGTACTGTCTATATTCGTCGGTATTGGTGGTGCTGGAACGTATGCCATGATGTTTCCATTAACATTTAAATTTGGTCCAGAAAATTCAAATGTTATTTTAATTACGACCTCTATTATTGCGATTGCTTTATTTTTCATAGTTTTCTATGGTGCCATTTTCGCAAATCTTGGCTCTACAACGGGTACATTAAACCCATCAACTATGGGCAGTACTTACCTATTTGTTGGTATTTATGCATTAGTTGGCTTATTAATTTTAATCGTTTCGTACATTGCATCATTAAATATTTTCAAAAAACAAGAACTATAATATGTAAAAAGCTTGTTCCCTGTTTGAAAATTTAGAGGGCAAGCTTTTTTATGCTATATCAGTTTCTTTTTCGTGAATTTATTTTGAATCCATCTTACAAGTAAAGCAAGTGTGGTAAATAATCCTAAGTAACCTACCACTTTAAATACAAAGTTTACAAGATCTACGAAACCTACAAAGCTCAAGACATATGCCAATATTAATGAAACAGCTAATAATAAAACATAAGCCTTTGAACCAGGGCTGGTAAATCTATTTAAAAATGGATATAACATGCCAATACAGCTATTAAATATCACTGCAAACATGACGAGTGACACCAGAATACCTATGATTGGGTGAATATCATTTGCCAATAATAAAGTTGGAATATCAACTTTATTCGCATTACCAATATTAGCGAGTAATCCAGCGACCATAATTAATAACAACACACTAAAAGCTAATCCGCCAAAATATGCACCTCTACCTGCAATTTTATGATTATTCGCATCATTACCTACAATAGTTAAAAAGCTAAAACTGTTACCAATGATTAAGCCACCATAAATAATCGCATCCCACCACCAAAATGCTCTTGACGCTTTAGATGGTTCAATATGTTGTGATACTTCTGAAAACGAAATTGTAGGATTTATGATATTCGTTCCGGCAATGATTAATACCGCAATAACTAAAAATGGTGTAACCGTCCCTAGTACTGCAAGAATTTTATCAAACTTAAGTTGTAAAACAACAAACAATAATATAACAATGGCAAGCGATCCTATCCAAATAGGTATATCAAATCCTTGGTTAAGTGCAGATCCTCCACCTGCTACCATTACCACAGTTAAACCAAATAGGAAAAAGATAATTAAAAAGTCGATGATTTTCCCCATAATATTTCCAAACAAATTATTTAAAGAAATATCATAGGAATCTACATCCACACGATATCCTAATTTTGAGATTTGTCGCGTCCCAAATGTAACGATGATACCTGTAATGATTGCAGCAATATAACCATAATTGCCGTGATTAACGAAGAACTGCAATAATTCTTGTCCAGTCGTAAAACCTGCGCCTACGATAAAGCTAAGATAAGCTAGGGCAATCCCAATCGACGCTTTGTTATCTTTACTAAACATAATATAAGTTCCCCCTATAAAATATGTATAATTGCTATATTTCATAGTGCAACATGAATTCATTTTTTATTTTTAAATTGTTCGAATTATATGATTGATTAACCATTTTATTTATTTCACTTATTGTAAAGATTATTTACTAATTCTTTATTATTATAAAATAATAGACAAACATCGTAATGAGATAATGAAATCGTACGTATTTTATCTATTTAGGGGGATTTTATGTTTAACAAAGCTAAAAAGAATACCATTTATTCTATTAGAAAGAGTGCAATGGGTGCCGCTTCGGTGACCATAGGGACATGTCTATTACTTGGGATGACTCATACAGCATCTGCTGATGAACGTGAACAAAACCGTATTGATTCTGAAACAACCACTGCTCCAAAACAAGGCACTAATGAAAGTAATCCTTCAGCAACACAATCAACTTCACCCACATCTACTGAAAATCATAAGATACACACAAAACAAGCAGATACGATACATAAAGAAACCGAAAAACGCAAAGAAACAGCAATTAATCGTGCCAAACAATCTATAAATGACAGTACTGAATCAATTCCTAATCAAAATACATCAAATAGAAACTCAAATAAACTTAAACCTGAACAAAAAATGGAAAATCACATTACTGAACAGCAAAAAGTAGAAGACAATATTACTAAACAACAAGCTGGCACAAGCAATACTAAATATCAAAAAGAACCATTATTAGAAAACAATGCAAAACAAAAAGGCGTTAAAGACACTAAAATTCAAAAACAGCAACAGCAAGAACGTACTCAACAAGAAGATAAACAAACGATTTCAAAATTGGAAAAAACAACATCCACACATACACAAAAAACAATTAATCCAAATCAGGTTCAATACAATAATGAATCCAAACAAACTATAGACTCACCTAATGAATCAACAACATCAAAAACAAAATCTCAACCAGCGACATTTACTGAAAAAGATAACGTACATCAGTCAACAGAAGAGACCATCATACCAACTCATAAACAACAATCAACGCAAAAATCACAAAATAATACTGTTCAGCATACGCACCCAGCACATGAAATGGAAGTGACATCAACAAAAACCCAACCCATTTCAAAAATAACCAACGACAAACATATTCACCAAGACACCGTTTCAAATAACAAACAATCATCCAAGAATTTAGAAAACTTATCTAACAATGAACGTACATCACTGCTCAAAACCATTCAACATGATACGCAAGAACAAGACAAACAACCTAAGGCAACATTACAAAATTTATCTACTCAAATTAAAACAACAAGACAAACACGTAATGCAACTAAAGAGTCAACACAACTCAACATCGAGCATACAGGTCGTTATGACAGTGGCTCAGGATTTGATAAAGGTGGCACTGAAATTGTAAAGTATAACCCCAAAAATGGTTATGCTTATTCAATAAATGGTGATAAAGAAGCTTTAGACATTTTAGATATTAAAAACACGAACAACAAAGATATTTCACTTGTAAAAAGAGTTTATTTAGAAGATGCAGGTATTAAATCCGGAGATTTAACGAGTGTCGCTGTTCATCCTAACGGTGATTATATCGCCCTTTCAGCACCTGCCAAAGACAAAACAGAACCTGGTCACGTAGTTTTTTATAGTGATACTGGAAAGTATCTAAACGCTTTGACAGTAGGCAGTCTACCCGATATGGTAACTTTCACTAAAGACGGGACACGCTTACTTGTAGCTAACGAAGGCGAACCATCTGATGATTACAAAAAGAATCCAGAAGGTTCTGTGTCAATTATTGATACGTCCGGTTCACCATCTAAATTAAATCAAACAAATGTAAACACCGTTCCCCTCACACAGGCACATATGAACGACTCTATTCGCGAATTAGGTCCTGATAAATCAACAGCTTACCTAAATTTAGAACCTGAGTACATCGTTCCTGATGAACATCGGAAATACGCTTATGTCACAATTCAAGAATCTAGTGCTATAGCGAAACTAGATATTGAAAAAGGTGAATTCGTAAAAGTACAAGGTTTGCCTTATAAAGATCATTCTTTACCAGAAAATGCTATGGACCCTTCAGACAAAGATGGTAAAAAAGCATTACGCCCTGTCCCTGTGCTCGGCATGTTACAACCAGATGGTATTACCGCATATGAGTATAATGGCGAAACATACTTATTAATTGCTAATGAAGGTGATGCACAAGACTATGATGGCTATAGTGAAGAAGTCCGTGTCAAAGATATTAAAGACGATATCAAACTAGATGCTAAATACTATGAAGCCTATACACAAGCAGAACTAGATAAACTTGTAGCCAATGGATTATTTGATGATGATCAATTAGGTAGATTAAAAGTGACAACTTCTCATAAATTTAGAGATAAAAATGGAAAATATAATGCACTCGTATCGTTTAGCGGTCGCTCATTTTCTATATTAAAAGGCTCTGATTTATCTATGGTTTACGATAGCGGTAGCGACATCGAACAACGCATAAAAGATATTTTACCAGGGCGCTTTAATGCTAATTACGAAGACTTTAATGATATAGAAGTAGACGGAAGAAGTGATGACAAAGGTCCTGAGGTTGAATCCATCGAAGTTGGAACCATCGGCAATCAAACGTACGCCTTTGTTGGCTTAGAACGCGTAGGTGGTGTGATGATTTATAACATTACAAACCCAACTACACCTCAATTCACACAATACTTATACGATGAAGAAAATAAAGATATCTCTCCTGAGGGCATTACATTTGTATCATCAGAAGACGGCCCTACTGGTAAACCCATGTTAATGGTGTCATTCGAGTTATCAGGAACAACATCTACATTTGAATTAAATGAAATTGATGAAACTTTTGACCAAACACACCCGGACGGACAAAATGATACTGATAATGCACAACAATCTAATAACAGTGATGAACATGATGATACAGATGAAACGAAAGGTGAATATAATACCGATGTTGAAACACAAGATGATGAGGAGGATACTGTAGCGACACAAGATAATGATAGTGTAACTTCAGTAACAAATATAGAAGATAATGTGATTGAAAACATTGGCAAAAGTCCTGCTATCAATCAAACTACAGACATTGATAATTCGGATAATCTAAATTCAGAAAATATAGTAGCAGTCCATCATGGACCAACGCATTTAAATAATAATGCGACATTAAACATTTCTAAAATTTCTAGATTATTTGTAAACGAAGCATCTAATCATACATTGAAAATGAGTGATGCGAATACACGACTAAACCATAATCAATATCAGCTAGCTACAAAAACAACTAACCAAATAAATCATCAAAAGATTATAAATATGAATAGTCCTATCGCAACAAATACTGAAATAGAACACCCCGAAGCTAAAAATGAAGGCAACCATTCAATTAATAAACAACAACTCCCTAACACAGGTCAAAGTCAAAACCATGCTCCACTTTGGTCATCTTTAATTTTAGGTGTTGCTTTACTACTAATTGGTAGAAAACAAAAATCAAAATAATCATATAGCAATAAGTTATTTTAAATAATTTAAATATCTTGTATCCGCTTCAATAACGTAATAATTTATAAAAGTTGTACTTGTCCTTTCAGTTTATTCATATACTATCCATATCATTAACTAAGCCGAGGCATTTAATCATGTCTCGGCCTAGTTAAAATCGATAAATAATTAGTTCTAATCTATCAGGATTAGAACTTTTTATAAATTTGAATTTTTATTCTAATAAATATTCAAATCAAAATTGAACGTTATCTTTTTATTGTTTAATCGATATTCCTCATTTAATTCAGGACCACAACTATTTGAACCTATACCGCTTTGTGCATAATCGACATATAAATATGTGTTATTTTCTATTTCCAATTCATCCACATGTTTTGCCTCTGTTAATTGATTTAAAGAATAATGTGATGCGTTAAAGCTGAATGTATCTTCACTAGTGATGGTAAGCGTATGCTCATTGTTGGTAATATTCATAATTGTTGTTTGATTATGACTACCAGCTTCTTGAGGTTTAATATGCACATCACCATTATTTGTCACCGTTGTTTCAAACATGTCTAAGTATGTTGCTATCCCTTTATCTTGATAGCTACTCATTGGACCATTTCCATAGTAATTTATTTGTTCATATGTTGAAGGTAAAGTTATTAGTAAACCAAATCTTGGTAAAAATGGTGCGTTGTTATCTTTTTCTAAGTTATAATCTACATTTACTTTTCCATCTTGATAAACCGTCCAAGTAAGTGATCCTTTCAAAACTGGCGGCACGGCTTCTGACTCTATATTAATTTCAAAAACGAGACTGATATTAGACTCATCTTCAATTATTTTATAATTTGTCACACGTGTTTGAATGTTATTATAACCAGAATATAACCACTCTTTTTTAATATATGCATCATTATCTATCGGGGCACGCCAAATTTTAGTTTCGGTATTGTTATTGAAAATGATTTCATTATTGTGAAGCACTGATTTTAAGCATCCTTGTTTCTTGTCAAAAGTATATGCATATTTGTTGCCTACCGAAATATTAATCGAATGTTCCATATCTTTGCATTGAAACTCCATTTTTTCTTCATTGAGATATGGTAATGCTCGACGTTGATAAATAATTTGATCATGTCCAACCTCAAAATAATTATCTCTATAGCTTTCTTCTTCTTTTAATTTATAACGAAGCATCAAACTACTTATATTATCAAGCGTTACATAATCTCTTAAATCAAAAGTTTGGCTTATATGAGGCGCGAAAGCAGTTAATGGAATATTAAACACCTTTCTCTCACCATCTAAATAAATAGCTTCTCCCTCAACAATCAAACTATCCTCCGCATTTGTAAAATCAAATTGATTCTTCAATGTAAACCGATAATCCTCTTCGTTAACCAATCTCAAAGGTCTATGTTCATGTTTAAACTCATAATAACCTTCATGTGGAATTCGATCTGGCGAAACAATACCATCAACACAAAAATTTCCGTCATGTAAGGCCTCACCAAAATCTCCACCATATCTAAAAATTGGTTTACCTTCCTTTATCCCAACCTGAATGCTATGATCACACCATTCCCAAACAAAACCGCCAATAAAACTATCATATTTTTCAATTAATGTTTGATATGCATTAAGATCTCCTGGTGAATTTCCCATTGCATGTGCGTATTCACATAATATAAACGGTTTATCTAATTTAGGATTTTCTAGATATGTTTCTAAAATTTCTTCTGGAGAAGCATACATTCTACTTATCATATCAACATTGGACATATCATAATTTTTTTCTTTATCTCGATACAATGCACCTTCATAATGTAATGGTCTTGTCGTGTCTAATTGCTTTGCCCGTTCCAATCCTTTAACCATATTGATGCCAAATCCAGATTCATTACCTATTGACCAAGAAACAATAGAACTATAGTTTTTTAATGGCTTGATAGAGGCTTCTATTCTTTCAATAATAGATGTTTCAAATTTTGGATTATCAGCAATAATATTAAAGTGTTCTGTATTTTCTTCTCCATATAACCTTACTACACCATGAGTTTCTAAATCTGCCTCACTCATTACATAGAAACCATATTGGTCAGTCATTTCATAAAATAATGGTGCCTTCGGATAATGCGCAGTACGAATCGCATTAAAATTGCCTTGTTTCATTAATTTTAAATCTTTTTCAAAATCTTTTTCATACATGACAAAACCATTTTGAGGATGGCTATCATGGTAATTTACTCCCCGTATTTTAATTGATTTTCCATTAATATAGAATTGATTATCTTGTATTTTAACTTCTCTTATTCCAATTTTCTGAGTGATTACTTCGTTTTCTGTTTCAATAATTATCTTATAAAGTACTGGATTCTCAGATGACCATAATTGTGGATTATCTATTACAAATTGATGATGCTTTGAAACAATTGCGCGATCTATTTCTAGCCCTTTAGGATTATATAAAACCAAGTTAATATTCCCTAAATGATGCTTTCCTTGTAAAGTGAAATTTATTTTTCCATTATTAGATTCATGGTTTATTGTTGTCTCAATTTTAAAGTCGTCCACGCGCGATTTAGATCTTTTTAATATATATACATCTCTAAAAATACCTGAATGACGAAACATGTCTTGATTTTCAAAATATGTTCCATCAGAGTACTTAAGTACAATGACTTCAATTGAATTTATTCCTTTTTGAACATATGGTGTAATATCAAACTCTGAAATTGAATGTGCAATTTGACTATATCCTACAAACTGTTCATTGATCCAGATATAGAATGCACTATCGACACCTTCAAAGTTCAAATGATAATCGCTTTGTTCATTATAGTCATTTATTTCAAATGAACGTTTATATCGACCACATGGATTTTCTCTAGGCACGTATGGTGGATTAAACGGTATAGGGTATTGTGTATTTAAATACTGAATCTGATCAAACCCATACAAATTCCATACAGATGGTACTGTTAAATATTGCTCTTTGCTATTAATATCTTCATTTGTATAGTCTTCCAATGAATTAAAAAATTCAAATTGCCATTTACCATTAAGTAATGTGATATTTTGAGTTTCATATCTCGTTTTGAAATCATAATCTTTTTCTCCAAGCTGATATGGTATATAAAAAGCTCTTCTAGGCAACAAATTCACATTTTGTTTTTCTAAATCTTCATGAAATTTTTCTTTAAACATATGACATCCCCCTATTTAATTCTTTCTCTATGTTCTCGTTGACGTTTAAATTGCAAAGTCTTTTCAATATCCGTTAAAAAATCTCCTTTCAAATTAAAGGCTTTGTGATATAAAAATGCAGTTAAACAAACGAATAACAGTGGTGCTATGATAATCATGATTCTTAAGCCATTAATTGTAACGAGTGATTGTGACTCATTTGGCGTGTATCCCAGAATTGATAACCCGACACCAACTATTAATGCTGCAACAGCTTGTGAAGCCTTAGTTAAGAAAGTGTTCGTTGACGTGATGATACTCTCGTTGCGTTGTCCAAATTTAACTTCACCATAATCAATAACATCAGCTAATGAAACCGTTGTAATACCTATCATGAAGCCAGAACCAATTCTCAAAATGCCCGCACCTAAAATAATTAAAAGTGTACTTTTCGGAGCGATAAATCCAGCTATTAAAATAATCAATAATCCTAAAATAATAAATGAAGTAGCCGTATTAAACGCTTTTGTTCTACCTACCCATTTGATAAATCTAGGAAGTAATAATAAACCAACCATTTCACATAAAATCATCGAATTAAAAATTGAAAATAAATGTTCTGCATTTACCACATATTTAAAATAGTAAATAATAGAACCATTTAAAGTTTGTAAACATAAATTAAAAGTTAGTAATACCCCCATAATTGCCAATAACTCTTTATTTTTAAATAAAATACGTCCAATATCTTTAAAATTAACTTTAATACCAATTTGTTGTTCTAATTCCTTATCTTCAGGCACTTTAAAAACAGTAACACCAATTGTAATTATAAATACTGCACTACAAATGATTGCAAATATGAAAATCCCTACTGAATCACTGCCATTACCAAAAACGTCTCCTAATTGATGAATAAAATACAGTCCAAATGTACCTACTGTGAATGCTGCTAAACTCGCAAAAAATCTTGGAATTACTGACACTTCTTCACGTTCTCTAGGATTATGTGTTAAATTCGGCAACCAAGACCAATAAGGAATATCCATCATTGTGTAAGTCATTCCCCAGGAAATATATAAAATTGATATGTAAACATACATTGCTGTCTGTGGTAAATCAAAGTTAGTAAATAGTAATATGGTGACAATTGCATTCGCTAACGTTCCTATAGACAACCAGGTTTTGAATTTCCCGAAATTATTTCTAGTGTTATCAACTATCATCCCCATAATTGGATCATTTATGGCATCCCATATACGAGCAACAAATAGCATAACACCAACAAATGCGGGTGATAAACCTACAATATCTGTGATATAAAACATTAAAAAGACACCGACGATATTAAATATGGCATCTTTACCAATTGCTCCAAATCCAAATGCAAACTTCTGCTTTCCTGTTAAATGTCTGTCCATTTTTCCACCTCTAAACCCTCTTTTAGTAAAGCGTTTTCATGTTTGTTGTTTTTATTTTATCAATACAGATATAGAGGGATGAATAGCATAATGGTGATGATATATGGCAAAATGTTTCATTTCATATTACTATGTATTTATATAAATACAAATTAAAATCATTTTTTAATTAAGAGGGATATTATGCAAGTACTATGGAAAAAGTTTCAAAAGAAATTGATAGATGCCAACTTGGCAGAATGCGGTATTGAAGTTGGTGTGCCGAATGTTGGCTATAGCTATAACGTTTTTCAACAAGCCGTATTACATATCGTCACACAAGGTGAAGGTATTTTTACATATAATAATGAAACTCATCATCTGAAATCGGGAGATATGTTTTTACTAGAACGAGGTATGAAAGTTGAATATAAACCTTCTTTCTCAAACCCTTGGACTTATTATTGGGTGGGAATTAATGGCAAACAAATTCTTACATATTTATCTCGCTCTAGTATCGTCGATACGCACGTTCTTATTAATAAAAACACTAAAGATATTCAATCTATTATTAAAAAAATTTGTAACCTATCTCAAACGATTCAATCTAATAATTCTCATGACATACTGATTATGCAACATATATATCAACTGGTTTATGCCTTGCAAGACAAGTTTCCAAAACACTTTTCTGTTCAAGTTGATATTGTAAATGAAGACATTCAATATGCTGTCGAATATATAAATTCTAATTATCAAAAAGATATTACAATTGTTGATGTTGCAAAATCAGTCAATATCTCAAGAAGTCATTTATTCAAATTATTTAAAAGAAATTTAAACTGTTCGCCTAAGGAATACTTAACTTATATTAGGATGTATCATGCTTCTCAACTTTTAATTAATACCAATTTATTGATAAATGAAATATCTAGCAAAATAGGTTATAAAGACCCACTGCTATTCTCTAAAAATTTCACAAAACATTTTGAAATAAGTGCTTCTGAATATCGTACATGTTTTTCAGTACACCAAACAAATACAGACTAACACATAAAAAATACTCCTCTCAAAATAGACATTAAAAAATGAAAACTTTGAGAGGAGCATTTTTAATTCAGATAGCTTGCCTTTTTATTAAACTTCCACAATAACACGACATAGTTAATTCATTTTAAGCACTTGCACCAATTCATTTATCAATGGGTAGACGGATTTTCCTCGTTGAGTTAAGGAATAGCGAACTTTTTTAGGATAATCATTCGTTTCTTCTCTTTTTACAATTTGCAAAGCAATCAAATCATTTAATTGTTCTGTCAAAATCTTTCTACTTATACCTGAAACTTCACGATGTAATGCATTATAAAAGTAAGCTTCATCATAAAGCGTATTGATAATAATACCTTTCCATTTTCAACCTAATGACATCAATGTTTCTTCTATCGGACATCCTCGTTGAATTACAAGATTACAGCTACCATAGTCCATGCTATTTTTTAACATATGAACCTCCTCATTAACGTGAGTTACTTATTTGTGCCTTCTTGTGACATTGTCGCTTATCCTCTACCCTTTAGTTATAACAAATAATAGAAAGCAGCGATAATAATGAAACTCATTCAAATGTCAGACCATATTTATAAATTAAATATGCAGACAACAGTTGGTATTCCGATACAAATCAACACTTGGTTTATTGTGAATGATAACGACGTTTATATCATAGACACAGGTATGGATGATTATGCTGAGCTACAAATCACGATTGCTAAATCGCTCGGTAATCCTAAAGGCATTTTTTTAACGCATGGACATCTAGATCATATCAATGGCGCAAAACGTATTTCTGAAGCTTTGAAAATACCTATCTTTACACATAAAAATGATCTCCCTTATATCAATGGTGAGCTGACTTATCCAAATAAAACGCATACCGAAAATACAGGTGTTCAATACATTGTTAAACCTCTAGAAACTAATACAAATCTGCCCTACAATTATTACTTAACTCCTGGTCATGCACCAGGTCATGTCATCTATTTTCATAATCAAGATAAAATTTTAATATGCGGAGATTTATTTATTTCAGATGCGCAACATCTGCATATTCCTATCAAAAAATTCACTTATAACATGACTGAAAATATCAAAAGCGGTCAAATCATCGATAATCTTTGTCCCAAATTAATTACAACTTCACATGGCGATGATCTATATTATTCAGATGACATTTATTCAATTTATAAATTTAAGTACGAGGAGTAAGCAATATGAAATTACAAATTTATCAATTTGAAGTTGCAGAAGCGAATTTCAAACAAAACAAAGCAAAGATCTCTTCATTAATAGAAACGCATTACACAAATTCTGATATCATTGTGCTACCTGAAATGTGGAATAATGGTTATGCCTTAAATCAGTTAAAAGATAAAGCGGACATAGATTTACAACAATCTCTACCATCTATGGCTGGTTTAATAACAGCTTGTTCATCTTTTGGTATGTCAAAAAACACTGGCGACGCGACACTGAAGACATATAAACATTTATCCATAGCTTGTTCCCAATTCTCGTCTTTAGACAAATCTGCTTCTATAAAACTTAGTTTTTCAATAGGTAGTTCATGCTGTTGCATTGTTTCAAGCACTTTATGTTTGTTATTTAATGAACGCAATGTTGTACGTACCGCATAGCCTTCTTTTAATAATTCAGATATAAATCGCATACCTAAAAAGCCTGTTCCACCTGTGACCAACACTTTATTTTTCATCAATGCAGTTCTCCTGTCATTTGCTTATTTATTGAAATATATTTGAATCCAATCACTTAATTTCAAGCGTTCTGGATTAATTTGAACCATTTGATCAAAATCTATTTGATAGCCCTTTTGTTCAAGCCAATCTTTTTCAGCTGTTTGACTCGTAAATGTGCCTTTAATTTCAGTCTTTTTCAGCGTTGTTTCGGAAAATATATCTACGACTTCATTTAACGTTAGTCTATCTGATGCAATTTCAATTGCTTGATGGTTATAACGTTGAGTATCCTTGAAAATATTAGCAGCAATTCGGGCGATATCAACAGAAGATATCATCGCAAATTTAACTTCTGGTGCAATAAATTCTGGTATATAAATACGGTCTGCTTCCACTGTGGTAATGCGTAGAAAATTATCCATAAAAAAGGACGGCTTGATGATTGTGTAGTTGAGCGAATTATCCATCAATGTGTGCTCAATTTTTGCCAATGCCTCAAAATGTGGTCCTGTACGATCTCGATTCACGCCACCTGCTGTACTATATACAACGTAGTCGACACCTTCTCGCTCTGCGGTTTCAATGATCATCTGACCTTGTCGCAATTCTTCTTGAGTGTCATTTGGGATGATAGGTTGAACACTATAAACGCCGTACTGCCCTTTCATCGCTTCAGTTAAATCAGCTTGATTACTTAAATCACCTTCAAAAATAGTAAGGTGCTTATGATTAAGCGCCAATAGTTTTTCATTGTTCTTATTGCGTGTAAATGCACGCACTTGCCAACCGTCTTCAAGTAATGTATTCACAACTGCATTTCCTTGTTTACCCGTAGCACCAATCACTAAAATACTTTTACTCATATTATAATCTCCTATCTTAAAAACCAATAATCTTCCTTTTCACCTTTTAAAAACGAATATGCTGTTGGTTGCATTCCATTTGATTTGATATTGGCATTGATTACATCACGTACATCCCATACTTGCAAAATAAATGTTTGTAGATGGTGATTGAATACACTTTTAGGCGCATTCATTGCTAGTACTTGTCTTACTTCCGAAACAGTCATATGCGTTGCCTGAGCGATATCATCTTCCGTTAATGTAGATTTATGAAAATGTGCTTTTAATTCTTCACTCGTAATACTTCTCTGCGCTTGATTCAGTGACATCATATGCCTTCTCTCATTAAATTTTTGCATTTGTTTTACATATAAATTATACTACTTATAGTAAACGGACAGGTATCCGTATGTCAATTTTAAAGATGATTGAAGGTGAAATTTATGAGAAAAGATGCTTTGGAAAATAGACAGCGCATTGAATCTCACGCAGCCAAGCTTTTTAAGACCGAGGGCGTCGAACAAGTTAGTATGAAACGTATTTCTGAAGAACTTAATATCGGTATGGGCACACTTTATCGTCACTTTGAAGATAAAAGTGCACTCTGTTATCAACTCATTAACAATGACTTTGAGTCTTTTATGACAGAAATTGAAACAATTGCACAACAACCCACTGATGCAAAAGAAATGTTTATCCAATCCATTGATCAATTTCTACAATTCAAAATGAAACATAAAGATTTATTACATTGTGTAGAAATGGGGAAAAGTAAACGTGACTTTAGACAAACATCGTTCTTTGAAAGATTACATGGTTATTATTGTCACATACTTAATATGAACAACGGGAATAGCCAAACAGATCTTACTTTTAAAGTAGATGTCTTAATGAACACATTAACAACGCAACATTATCAATTTCTAACTGAACAAAGAGCTTTATCAAATCTACAAATACGCGAACAACTTGTATCATTATTTTTCAATGACAATTAGGAGGCAAATGATTATGAAAGTTACATTAATTACTGGTGGTAATAAAGGTCTAGGATTTGAAACGGCACGAAGCCTAAAAGCGGAAGGCCACAACGTCTATATCGGTTCAAGAAATGTATCACGTGGACAACAAGCAGCTGAATCACTCGGCGTTAATTTCGTGCAACTCGATGTAACAGACGATGACTCCGTGTCTCAAGCTGTGCAGTTTATTAAAGAACAAGAGGGCCACTTAGACGTCCTTGTCAATAATGCAGGTATTTCAGGTGGTTTCACACAACCACAAGCACTTACACCAGAAGATATGGAGAAGGTCTATCAAACGAATGTCTTTGGTCTTGTGCGCGTAACGAATCAATTCATTCCATTATTAGAACAATCAACACAGCCTGTTATCGTGAATGTCAGCAGTGGCTTAGGTTCATTTGGTATGGTGACCAATCCTGAAACAATGGAGTCTAAAGTCAACTCCCTCGCTTACTGTTCTTCAAAATCTGCCGTCACGATGGCTACCGTTCAATATGCAAAAGCATTACCTAATATGCAAGTCAATGCTGCAGACCCTGGCTCAACGAATACAGATTTGGTAGGTGATGCAAGCAATAATTCTAAACCAGCAACTGAAGGCATTAAACCTATCGTTACACTTGCTACGATTGACAAAGATGGTCCAACCGGTACTTTTATTGATGGCGATGGCCCTATGCCGTGGTAGATGGTCAATATGATATATGTGAAGTTATTTTTAAGATATTCGATTGATCAATCAAACTTCTATTGTGAGGTCAATTTGATGATATTTACATGTATTGTAGCGGCGAAGTTTATAAAATATTTTGCACGTTGCTGTTACTACTCTATGCCAATAAGTTCATAAGACTGAAAATCCAAAATGGAGGTTTTTATACAATGAAAAGCATTAATTTCGAAGAACACTTCGTCTTAAAAGAAGTTCAAGATCAAATGACGCATTTAACTTCACCTTCTCCAAATGGCGTGCCACTTAAAGCAATGTTAGAAGCACTTGAACAACAAACTGGATTTACAAACCAAGATGAAATTAGTGAACATGATGCACGTATTCAATTCATGAATCAATAGGATGAACAGATGCAAGTGTTATCTTATGGTAATGGTTCACCTTCCCTAATTTCCGGCGAAAAAGTGATTGAGCTCTGTCGTTATACCAATGATAGACTTAAAGCTTATATCGATCATTATCCAGACCGTTTCTTAGGGTTTGCGACTTTACCTATGAATGAACCTCAAGCGGCCGTGGAAGAATTCAAACGCTGTGTCAATGAACTTGAATTTAAAGGGGCACTTATTTTTGGCCATCCTAAAGGACAATTTTTAGACCATCCAGACTATGATGTCATCTTTCAAACAGCTGAAGCGCTAGATGTGCCTATCTACTTACATCCTGCACCAATTAGTGATGAGGCCTATCAAACTTACTATCAAAGTGATAACTATCCAGATTCAACGGCTGGCTCTTTTGCGTGCTATGGTTACGGTTGGCACATAGATGTCGGGATTCATACGATGCGTTTGGTACTCAGTGGTGTATTTGATCGTTATCCAAATTTAAAAATGATCATTGGACACTGGGGAGAATTCAGCCCCTTCTTCTATGAACGTATGGATGACATGATTTATGCGCCTCATCTTAACCACAAACCCAGTGACTATTTCAAAAATAATTTCTACATCACACCAAGTGGCATGTTAACCAAACCACAATTTGAAATGGTCAAAAATGCTGTAGGTATTGAGCACATACTATACTCAGCGGATTACCCTTATGTACAACCAGATAATTTAGGTAGCTTCTTAGATGAGCTTGGTTTAGCAAATGAAGAAAAAAGGAAAATTAATTATAGTAACGCTGAACAATTATTAAATATTAAAATTCCAAAATAACGGAGGCATTTATGACACATACATTAGCATTAGATGGCGCAACAATAAATTATTATAAAGAAGGACAAGGCCCGGTATTAATTTTAGTTCCAGGCGCAAACGGTACAGGCGATATTTTCTTACCCTTGATAGAGCAATTAAAAAATCATTTTACAGTTGTAGCAATTGATCGTCGTGATTATGGTCATAGCAAGTTGACTGAACCGCTTCCTGAACGTGCAAAACAACCAGATGATGACTATCGTATTAAACGCGATGCACAAGACGTTGCTGAATTAGCAAAACACTTAAGCGATGAACCGATTTATTTATTAGGTTCTAGTTCTGGTGCAATTGTAACAATGCATGTCTTAAAAGATTATCCAGAAATTATAAAAGAGATTGCTTTCCACGAACCTCCAATTAATACGTTTTTACCGGACAGTACGTATTGGAAAGAAAAAAATGATGCGATCGTTAATCAAGTATTAACTGAAGGACTACAAGCAGGAATGAAAACTTTTGCACAAACACTTCATATTGCACCAATTGATGCAAAAAGTATGTCGCAACCCGTTTCTGAAGATGATACAGCACAAAAAGAACAATATGAACGTATGATGTTCTGGGCAGCTTATGAAATCAGACAATATACACATTCTGATATTACATTGGCTGACTTAGCGCAATATAAAGATAAAGTGACTTTATTAAATGGCACAGATTCTAAAGGCTCATTCCCTCAAGATGTTAACTTTTATATTTCAGAACAGACTGGTATTAACATCGTTGATATTCCTGGTGGTCATTTAGGTTACGTACAAAAACCTGAAGGCTTTGCTGAAGTCTTATTAAATTTATGGACTTAACATTGGTAACTAAGGAGCTAACATGATTTTATTCGAACGTAACGCACCTTATAATGACGAAGCCTTGCGCAACAAAGCAGACATTCAAGAATTGATTCAATTCGAACGTTTTTGTCGTGATAATTATTTATGGGAAGGCATGCTTCAATGCTTTTCCAAAGATTCACGTGTCAACATTTCATGGTTTGATGGTACTGGTGAAGAATTTGTTGAATCTTCAAAAGCAATGAATCGTTATGCACCACATCAAATTTACAACACCCAAATTTGGATGAATCAACATCGAGTCGTAGCAATCATGCAAGCTACGATTCAAACACGGATTAATATAGATAACGTCGAAATGCAACTGAATTCAGACGCTAAAATCATATACTGTGTCGAACAATTAAACGGAGTTTGGTACATTAAAAATCTAGAATGCGTTTATGAAAAAGATACCTTAATCCCAGTTGTGCCTAGTACAGTGACGATTCCATCATCTGATATAGCATCTTATCGTACTAGTTATGCCTGTCTATCCTATTGTTTAAACTATCTAGGCTACGAAGTAAATCATGAATTACAAGGTATTGATCGTCCTGAAGCACTCAATCATTACTATGTTCAACTAGATGCATGGTTAACCTATCAAACGAATTCCTTACAGAAAGAAGATGGCTCTTTTGAAAAAGATTGATTTACATTCACACTATATCTCACCAGGGTTTGCTAAATTTTTAGATGATTATTTTGATGGTAAAGGTGATGGCGTCCCAACACCTGAATTCTCTATTGAAGGTTACCTTCAGTTAATGGCTGATCTCGAAATAGACTATGGTGTACTCTCTATTTCTAGTCCTCACCTTAGCGCCGCACCAGATGAAGCAATGCTGCGTCTTACAGAAGAAGTGAATGATTACGCATCAACTATGGTGCAACAACATCCAACGAAACTGGGTTATTTTGC
Organism: Staphylococcus sp. Y174-1; assembly: GCF_049897865.1. Classification (NCBI taxonomy): domain Bacteria; kingdom Bacillati; phylum Bacillota; class Bacilli; order Caryophanales; family Staphylococcaceae; genus Staphylococcus; species Staphylococcus sp. Y174-1. The sequence goes on from NZ_JAFCXB010000002.1 coordinate 658,341, forward strand.
ATCGTTACCATTACCACTTGTAGATGAAAGTATTGCAACCATCGACCAATCTCTAGATAAACAAGGCGCATTAGGGTTCACCCTACCAACGAATGCACGTGGCATCTATTTAGGAGACGCTCGTTTAGATGCTGTATTGGCAAAGCTTGATGAACGTCACGCTACAGTTGGCATACACCCAAATGAGCCAAAGCCCGTCAATGATGCGATTAAAGAAAAAGTACTTGCACCACTAATGGAATTCTTCTTTGATACAACCCGTGCAATTGTCTTTATGAGTCAAAATAATGTATTTAGTAAATATCCAAACATTCAATGGATTGTCCCTCACAGTGGCGCACTGTTACCAGTTATTGCGCAACGTGTTAGCATGGGGAATCAAATGTTTAATGTGGGCGATAAACCGAATGACATTGCTACAGTGATGCAGCAACTCTATTTTGATTTAGCTGGTAAAGGATTGCCTTATCAATTACCCACATTACTAGCCATGGTTGATGAAAATAAAATTGTCTACGGTGCGGATGCGCCCTATACTACAGACCAAGTAGTCAAATTACTTTCGGATGAAATCGAGACTTCCGACATTTTATCAGAATCACAAAAAGAGAAATTTCTATTTAGCAATGCAGCAACATTACTTAAACGATAATCACTCTGAAAAGGATGTGACAATTTATGCCAATCGATAACGCAACAGAAACACAACATCATAATTTAAACACTCCCGTCACAATAATTGGTGGCGGTATTGGCGGATTAACGCTTGCACGTATGTTATATATTCATGATATACCTGTCACTGTTTATTAAGCTGAACATGATCGTCATACACGAACTCAAGGTGGTCAATTGGACATTCACGAACACAATGGACAAATTGCGCTTGAAGCAATTGACCTAACCGAACAATTCCATGACATTATTCATGAAGGCGCAGACGCAACAAAAATTGTCGACTCAAATGCTAGCACTTTATTAGATATACCTAGTGACGCATCAAATGCACGTCCCGAAGTATTACGTGGCGATTTACGCCAGATGTTATTGGACTCCTTACCAGAAGATATTGTGCAATGTACGCCCTCACACCAGATAAAGGTATTGTCGCACATCGTGAAGCAGGAGATGTCCTACACACATATATTCAACTTAAATGTGATTTAGATTGGATTTCTAATATCGATTTTACTAATTTGAGCGCATCTACGCAGGTAATTGCTGAACAATTTGAAGGTTGGGCACCTGAACTTACTGCTTTAATTACAGAAGGATCATCGAATTTAATTCCACGTAAAATTTATGCCTTACCTGATGAACATCGTTGGCAACGTACACCTGGTGTTACGCTACTCGGTGATTCTGCGCATTTAATGGCACCATCTGGAGAAGGCGCAAACCTAGCAATTTATGATGCAGCAGAGCTTGGCAAGTTAATTGTTGAATATCCAAATGATATTGAACTTGCACTTGAAAACTATGAACAAGCCCTATTTAAACGCAGTGCCGCAGAGGCCGAAGAATCTCATGAATTATTAGACTTGTGCTTAGGTCAAGATGCACCCTATGGACTGATTGCATTGTTTGAAGGTAGTAACGAACAAAACTAATAGAATTATAATTAAAATTTAGCTAAAACTTCAATACACACTATAACCAATCCATTCTAAACTTAATCCTTTCCAGCCCGAAACGGGACAGCAAACCTGATTTAATTCAGCTGCTGTCCCGTTTTTTATTAAGTAAAGTATTATATGTATAAAATTAGCAACTAATTATAACATTCATAATTGACCTTGATTCCCCTTTGTTAACTCGCATATTAACAAATAAAAATGGTACACGAAACCAATTAATAGGACTCCGTGTACCATCTTCACTTTTATACAATTCATACATCCACATTTGAAATTATTCCTCTGAACTTTTTTCAATATCTAAAAAGTCTTTTACTGATATGGTTGTAGGACGAAATGGCTGAATTTGATTTGTAGACACAAGTTTTTCTACTTTTTCTAAAAATACCTCAATCGAATCGTCTGCAGTCACGCCTTTGAAATCTGCAAATCCATATTGCCACCATTTTAATTTAAGTAATCTTTCAATAATATGTGCTTCAAATCGATATCTTATTACTTTAGCGGGATTACCACCCACAATTGCATAAGGTGGCACATTTTTGGTAACCACTGAACCAGCTGCTACTATCGCACCATCACCGACAGCGATACCTTTTGAAGAAAACAATACATCTTGTCCAATCCATACATCATTCCCAATAACTATCGGCTCCATGCCACCGACTGTTGAGGGGCGATGATCGAATTCAACGCCTGCCGCATCAAGATAGTCATTAAATGCACAAGTATTTTTACTGTAAGTTAACATTGACGTTGTAAAACGTTCCATCGGGTGATTGCCAGCCATTCTTCTAACTTGAGCAGCGATTGAGCTATAGCGACCAACGATTGTATTAGCTGGTAATTGACTATTCGTTGAACTAAAAGCACCCATAGTATGAAACACATTTCCTACAAAAAATATTGCATATTGTTCAATTTGTGCATAATTTGCTACTTTTAATGGGTGGTTATTTGACAACCTGAATTTTCCTTGCGCACTCGACATGGTATAAACATTATTATCAAAAAAGAGTTCCTTGTATGTTGGATTGACGTTGAATGTATTACAAGCATGCGATGATGTATCCACTAAATTATCTGTAAAAAATGTAATTCCCTTAATCTCTGTTGACATTACAAACCTCCACAATGATTCATTACTTAAGGTATATGTGTCCGTATGCATCTCTATAATATATAAGCCAGGTCATATTATTCCTTAGATTAATATTAAATTATTTTTTAGTTGTTTTCTACCTTAAATTGGTGTTTTACGAAAGATATATCCAATAAAAAAGAATAACCACTTTTAAATTGAGGTGCGTCATTTGTATATAAGCTTGTTTGCCCTTTATATATTAAAAGCAATTATTTAAAATATGATTTTGTGTAAAACACTATAATGATAACATTGAAGTGAGCATCTCCTAGCGACTGATATAATGTTTTATAAAATCGTTTAATTCTTGAAGCACTTTCTTCTCCTTGTGATCAGACATCCCTATGACGCCTTTTTAAATCAAATTATTCTTTACTAATATTTAATTTATTAGCTAGAGTAATTATTGTTCAAGAAATTTGTTTAATAATAAATGTATTATGCATAAATTATCACAATAAAAAGATTTTTGACAACTAATTATGTATCATGTGTGTATAATTGAATCATAACAAATAGAATCAATTATACAATTCATAAGTAGTACAATATGAGAAATAATACTTATTTTATTGAAAGTGGGTTATAAGAAAGGTGTAATCACGATGGATTGACGTATTGTAAAAACAAGAAAGACCATTAATGATAGTTTTTATGAGCTTTTTGAACAGAAAGATTTTGATAAAATTACAGTAAAAGATATTACAGAACACGCGCAAATCGGGAGAAAAACATTTTATCTACATTATATTGATAAATATGACTTATTAGACCGTATTGTCGATAAAAAATTCGAAGCGCTCGAAGAAATTTGTGAAGCCAAAAAAGAACTCGGTATGCAACAGGGAGTTAAAATTTGGTTTGCGTTTTTTGAAGAAAACAAAGCGTTTTTCACAAAACTTTTCAGTATCCAATATTCTGATAAATATAAGAAAAATTTGCGTACTTTTATGGAAAAAGAATTCGAGAAAAAAATTCCTTATGAAGAAGGCTTAAATCAAAAATAGATGACTATGTATACCTTACATTTATTAGTAACGGCATGGTGCGCCTTATCGATTTATACCTCGGTGCAGACTCACCATACCAAGAAACATTAATTTCCGAAGTTTCTAAGTTAATGCAAATCATTACTGACCCGAACATAGGCTCAGAACAATAAAATTGTCTGATCCTTAACAACTTATATTAAATATGTTGCTAAGCTAATAGCAACCAACTCATTACACAGCCTAAACATAAAAATACATTACGTGAACACCTTTAACGACATAATGAAAAGTTAAACACTTCGACCTCGCTATCTCTACTTTGAAGCTTAACAATGATAATACGACAAAATATAAAAGACCTAGGCAACGCACTTTCCATGCATTTCCAGGTCTTTTATACTGTATAATTTATCCATAACAATAAACCAATTCACGCTTTATAAATTTTCAATTCTAACCCTTAAATGTTTAATTTTATGACGTTCCCCATAAATACTTAATAATTTCATTAGCGACATCTCTATTCTCGTGTAATTGGCTATGTTGTGCCTGCTTACCATGATATTTTGATTCTTGATAACTTTCCGGACTACTGCTCAATAAATCTTTCAATGACTTTGAAGAACTGTTCGATACACGACCGTCAGAGTGCGTGCCGTCTTCAAGATCACCATAAATATTCAACACTTTAATCTGTTTGCCTTGATAAATTGCTTTCAATTCACGCAATTGCTGATACGGTGGATTCATGCGACTTGGTTTCCCTTCTTTATCCACACTGATTTCGTTAACTTGTTCGTTCATATTTAAGACACCATTAAATGTCCCCGCAATATTTACTTGTTTATTCAAACGTGGTAGAGAGGCATCGTTACCATAATTCAGCATATACGTCGCAAATGATAAATTTCCCATAGAGTGACCTACAAAATTGAATTGTTTGAATTGATATTCCTTTTGTAGGGCTACCAGAACATTTTTAAACCATTTTGCATTTTTATCGTAGTCACCGTCTTTATTATTTTCCAATTCAACTTTCACTATAGGATTGATGGCATTTTTGTTTAACTGACCTTTAAACGCGACGTTACCATTTTCAGATACCACTGCGGTGATGACATCGTGAGTGACGCCTTTGTTTTCAGCTTGTTGCACCAGGAACTTCTCTGAATTGGCACTGCCACCATACCCATGTAAAAATAATGTAGGTATCGGATGATTCACGAATTTTGAGTGTGTTACCTGTTTTGATGGCTTTTGACTTACAAAGACTGCCATCACAATCCCTACTACAATAACTATCGCTATGATACTTGCTCCCCAAATCCACAATTTCTTCACTAAAATAACCTCGGTTCTCGTTTTAAACCCATTATAAAGCATGCTTCATAAAATTGTCTTGTATCTGACGAACCTCTTTTGAACATCATTTAAATTCTCTTATATTTGCTAAAATACTTTCTAAAATTTAAAATTATATTAAAAGCGCAACGCATATTACTCGTATTTGCATCATATTATTTAAAATTTCCAATGGAGTGAGATAAATGAATCAAAATATTGAACACTTAAAAAAGATTATTAAAGATGCGAATCAGATTACATTTTTCACAGGTGCTGGCGTCTCTGTCGCAAGTGGCGTGCCTGATTTTCGATCTATGGGCGGCTTGTTTGATGAGATTTCAAAGGAAGGCTACGCTCCAGAATATTTACTAAGCGCTGAATACTTACAAAATGATCCAGAAGGATTTGTTGATTTTTATCATAAGCGCCTACTATTGGCAGACAAGCAACCTAATGTCGTACACGAATGGATTGCTCAACTTGAACACCATCAACGTTCATTAGGTGTTATTACTCAAAATATCGATGGACTGCATACAGATGCTGGAAGCGCGAATGTTGACGAACTTCATGGAACCTTAAACCGCTTCTATTGTATCCAATGCGAACATAAATATGATAAAGCCACAGTGATGGCAAAGCATTTACGCCATTGCGAAACATGTGGTAGTCCAATCAGACCCGATATTGTACTTTACGGTGAAATGTTAGATCAACAGACTATTTCTAATGCGATTCAAAAAATTCAAGAAGCTGACACCTTAGTCGTCTTAGGTTCCTCTCTTGTAGTTCAACCTGCAGCAGGTCTCATTTCTTATTTTGAAGGTCAACACCTTATTATCATTAATAAGGATGCAACGCCCTATGATCGAGATGCAGATGTTGTTATTCACGATGACATGGTTGATGTAGTTAACGCGATTCGTGAGTAATGAAGTTGACTAAAGGCTATATGTTGCGTTTGCACATATAAAAAAGAGAACGCGCTTTTAAACGGTGCGTTCTCTTTTTATTTATTTTTTATATGCAAATACCTTCTAATTAATATCGAAATGGATGCGATGTCGTCACTTTTTCTAGCTTTTTATCTATCCATATTAACTATGTATTTTTTGATTTAATCCCAACTTTTCACGTAAAGTCCCTTCACTATAAGCCGCTTGAATCAAACCTCTTTCTTTTAAAATCGGAATCACTTTATCGACAAATAAATCAAACTGCGTCGGATTGAGCGGTGGCATAATATTGAATCCATCTGCTGCACCACTTGTAAACCATGCTTCCATTCTATCCGCTACATCTTCAGCAGTACCAACGACGATATGATGCCCTCTTGCACCAGCAACGTGCTTCATTACATCTTCTAAAGTATATTCATTCTTCTTCGCTGTATCTTTGATTAAGTCTACACGACTTTGTATATTGTTTCCTTTTTCTACTTCAATATTTTCAAACGGTGTATTTAAATCGTAATGACTTAAATCTGTATCACCTAAATAAGAAGATAATAACTCTATTCCCATCTCTGGCACAATGAGATCTTGTAATTCTTGGAATTGCGCTTCCGCTGCCTCGCGTGTTTCTCCAATAAATGGAAAAATACCTGGCATAATAACAATTTCATGTGCATTTCCGTGCTTTTGTTCAACTTTATTTTTCAAATTATGTGCAAACGTGATTGCATCGTTGATATCATTTTGCGCTGTAAATACAACTTCTGCATGTTTCGACGCAAATTCTGTACCTTTTTCTGAAGAACCTGCTTGTACAAGTAATGGATAACCTTGAGGTGATGCTTCAATATTTAATGGGCCTTTTACACTGTAAAATTCCCCCTGATAATTAATTGGTTCTGGCTCTTTTTCACTAAAAAAGCCTCCTGCAGCATGAAGATGTTCCGTATTAACGCCACGCCAAGAATCCCATAATTGCTTAGAAATATTCACAAATTCTTCGGCTTGATCATAGCGTAAATCATGATTTGCATTCGTAGTGCCATTAAAATTCTTCGCTGTATGATTAATACCTGATGTAACAATATTCCAACCCGCTCTGCCATTGCTGTAATGATCTAAAGACGAAAAGATTCTCGCAAGGCTAAATGGTTCTGAAAATGAAGTAGATCCTGTCACAATCAATCCAAGATTTTGAGTTTCTCTAGCTACAATAGACATTAAAGAAATTGGCTCAAACATCGTAAACATATCTGGATGCGTCTTGTTATCAAGATATAAACTATCAGACACAAATAGAAAATCAAATTTAGCTTGCTCTAACGTTTTTGCTTGTTCAATGGTTTTCGTTAAATTCATACCCCCACGTTCTAATGCATCTGGGTGTCTACTACTCGCAACATGGTGACCAAAACCAGTTAAAAAATATCCTAATTTCATTCTTTTCATCTTTATCCCTCCACACACTTATTATTCCGATTTGATTAATAGGGATAATATTACCATTCCATTATTATAGAGTCAATTAGTTATATAAACCGCATATGAAACAACTTTTTTTAAATTTAAAACAAAAATAACGATTGATGCTTCATATGCATCAACCGTTATGATTAAGAAACTTTATATTGTAATGACATTAAAATTATCGCCCATACCATCGACTAAATCACACAGCGTATATCATAAACTTGAATCAACCATCGCGTTAGCAAATCATCCTATTTAAATGATCTATTTGCGATTGAAAAATTTTTGATTAATGTGGATTCCTTGAGATACGTAACATCATAATATCTTGTCATACAATAGATAAAGAAAATGAGCGTATGTGTATCGATTCGATCTAGTAAGTATTGTGCCTTCAGCTTTTTAAATAATGCTTTCTCTGAGGCGCTACAAAACTTTTTAAAATAACCCCATATATGGCTAAATGTATTGATTACCGAACCTTTGCTAGGCTGTATGGACAGTGCATAATCAATTGCTTCTTCAACATCTCTATATTCACATTGCCCTTTAAGCATTTCTCTAATCTCATTATAGCTTTGTTGACTATGCCACATGACCTCATATTTATATGCTTTCCATAACAATTCCATTTCATGCCTATGTTTGATTATGCTCATCCCCTTATTTAGAGATTATAACTTTAACTTTCACAATAATTTAATATCACCGTACCCATATTAAACCGTTATTTAAGTCTGTGTTAACACGCCATCTTCCATATGATAAACCTTGTCACAATAGGATGTAAGTCGTTCATCATGTGTAACCACAATACACGTTTTATTTTTTTCTGATGTTTGTGCTTTTAAAATTTCCATGACTTCCATCGCATTTTGTGTATCAAGCGAAGCCGTTGGTTCATCCGCTAAAATAATCGAAGGTTGTGTATATAGCGCTTTAGCAATGGCTACACGCTGCTTTTGCCCACCAGAAATTTCACTCGGCAGTTTATTTTCAATTGCTTCGAGATTGAGTTGTGACATCAACTGCTTGTATTCAGTTTGACTTAATACATCTTTCTTTTGTTTAGCCAATAATTTAAACTGCTGTTTCACCGTTAAAAAAGGCACCAAGTTAGTTGCTTGAAGTATAAAGCCAATCTCCTGCATCCGTGTGTTTGCTAATGCTTTCTGAGACATCTGGGAGACTTCCTTACCATTAATGAGAATCTCTCCAGACGTCGGTGTTTGAAGTGCGCCCGCCATAGTTAGGAAAGTACTTTTCCCAGATCCTGAAGGTCCTATAATTGCAATGAGTTCAGTTTGATTAAATTTTAGTGAGGTAGGCTTCACAGCTTCTATTTTTTGGTTTCCATCTTGGAAATATTTCGTGACATTTTTAAATTCTAGCATTTGTTATACACTCCTCATTTACCCTATCGCTTTCAGTGGATCAACTTTTCTTATCGTTAATATGGAGAATAGACTACCTATTAATGAAACAGCGATAAGGACAACCCCATAAATTAATAATGTTGTGGCGCTAAATTTAATCGGTACCGCACTCGGCAAGAACGCTCCTGTAATTAAGGTCAATACCAGTCCAATGACCGTACCAATCAAGGCAATGATAAACGTTTGCGACAACACTACTTTGGCTAAATAACCATTTGAAAAGCCTTGTGCTTTTAATACACCAAATAAATTCGTTTTTTGTAATGTAATAACATATAAAAAGATGCCAATAACTGTAGCAGAGATGATAAATAAAAATGAAATCATAAAGTTTAACGTTAAGTTTTGCGCTGTATAACCTGGTAAGTTTTTAACGAAACTTTCGATACCAATCGCTTCTAAATTATGATTTAAATCTTTAGACTGCCAATCTTTATCTTTTACAACAACCGCATTCGTCTTATCTTCAGTTAATGACGGATTAATATTTTGAATGGTTTTGTTATTTGAAAAAAGTACCGGAGAAGCATTATATTTAGCACTTTCACTAAACCCAACTATTTTTAACTTTTCGTCGGATTGTGATAGCGATAATGTATCACCTAGTTTAAATCCTTTTTCTTTTAACGTTTCATCAGCAACGACTTCATTATCTGCATTAAATTTCTTTCCATCAATCATATTCGGTACGAGAAAAGAATCATCTGTAACACCGAACATTAATGCATTTTCTTCATTATCTCCATTAGATACAATGACACCGGATTGCTTTAGCGTTGTTTGTTTTTTATATGTATCTGCAACATCCTTTTTATCAAACATTGATTGTTCAACCGTTTGATTCGCATCTTTGTTTAAAATGATGGCGTCTGCTTGCCATTTATCAATACCTTCTCTATTCATATTCATTAAACCACTTGCCAAACCTGATAATAGGAACAGCAAATAACTAATCATAATTAAGACACCGATAATCAGACTAAATTTCAATTTGTTACGCTTTATTTCATTCCATGCTAAAAACATAAACAACCTCCTTTCATTTATCTTATAATTTTTTATGTATTTGTATTAACAACTACGGTATATTCAGTGTACCAACTAAACAACTAAAATTACAGCTTTGTACATATCGTAAACTGATTGCGCTTGTATAACATAAATAGATGCTCAGGCTTTAATCAATTTGTTAGCAGCTGTATTATGTGTAACCATTTAAAATATATAAAAATCCCCTCTCAAGTTTGCACTTATATGTGCCATCATTGAAAAGGGCATATGTTAATTAAATAATTCAAGTTCTTGAAAATGGATTCAATATTTCACGAGGGGCATGATTATGCTTTTGACACACTCACTTTTCTACCATGTATGAAGTGATAGATAAAGAAAGTGACAATTAATAATACAGCCATTACTATATACATATTGCCTAACCCAATCTGATTAGTAAACAAACCTAGTATATAGGGCCCAAATCCTAAGCCTAAATCTAAACCGATAAAGAATGTTGAGGTTGCTCGCGCAATTTTTTCTTTTGGTACGACTTTGACAGATACCGATTGAGACGTAGACGTGATATTACCATAACCTAATCCTAATAAAGCACCACCAATTAATAACATCCATGCTGAATGTGAAAATGCAATAACTAAGAAATAGATAGCCTGAAATATAATACTAGTGTATATAACTATATTTTCATTTTTGCATCCATTAATCTACCACAAACTGGTCTTGAAAAAATTGAGACGATTGCATAGACAACGAAAAAGTAACTTGAAGCTGTAATTAAGTCTCTCTCTTGCGCAAAAACTTTAATATAATTAAGAATAGAAGAATAAGAAAGACCAGCTATAAACACGATAATGGCAATTGGAATGGCTTCTTTCGCGATAAAATCTGAAACCTTAAACCCTTTATCCTCTGCTGTTCTAGCAATTGTTTCAAAAGGTACTTTCATAAATATTGCCAAAATCAATGAAATAAAACTCAATACAAGATTAAGTCCAAAGATGACTTCTATTGAATATTGTTGCATTAACAATAAACCTAAAAATGGGCCAATGGCTGCACCAAGCACCATACTCAAACTAAAAAGCTGATACCTTCACCTTTTTTAGTTTCCGGTGTTATATACCCTGCTATTGATCCAGTTGAAGTTGTACAAATCCCAAATGAAAATCCATTAATGATTCTAACAATAATTAAAAATAATAATGAAGATTCTACAAAATAAAAAACACTGGTAATTGTAAATAATACAGTTCCAATTAAGAGTACCTTTCTAGGTCCTAAACTATTGATATATTTCCCCATAACAAATCTACCCATCAGTGACCCGACTATAAATAAACCTGCTACCAGTCCAGCCGAACTATCTGAGGCATTAAATTGAGACTGCGCATAGCCTGCAATTAAAACAATCAGTAAATACATATTCAAATTAACCAAAAAGTTAACTACAAAATTCATCGTGAAATTTTTTGTCCAAATTCGTTCCATATCTATTGTACTATTTTCCATAAAAAATTGACTTCTTTTCTAGTTACAGTGCCTTCCCCTTAAAAATTAAACGCAACATATATATTGTCTGCTCATATTGACTAAATGTAAAATAGTTTTTAGTATATATAACATATAAGTAATTACTTATGTCATTAAGGAGAGAGCCTTATTAACCGTAACTATAAATATATTGAAACGATCATCAATGAAGGAACAATAACCAAGGCAGCCAATAAACTCTATGTTTCCCAGCCCTATCTCAGTAGTTTTATCAAAAATATTGAAGCTGAGTGGAACATCATTATTTTTAATCGTAAAAAACATCCCATTACCTTTACGCCCGAAGGCCAACTTTATTATCAATATCTACAAGAACAAGAGCGACTTTATCATGATGTAACGCGAAAAATCACTAATATTTCAAACTTGAATTCCGGTTTTTTAAATATAGGTGTTACACCTACATTAGCGTTCCATATACTACATAAAATTCTGCCTAAATTTATGAATCTTTTTCCTAATATTAAAATTAACTTAATCGAAGGTAATTCCTAAGACATTGAAAAACAAGTACTAGAGGGTAAAGTCGATTTATGTCTAAATACACTACCATTATGGAATAAAAATATTCAATACACTCAAATCTATACGGAACCGATATATTTAGTTGTGCCACCTCAGCACCATTTATATAAAAGAATTCAACAAAATGAATTAAATTCCAATGAAATCATGTCACTCATATCTCACGATCACTTTATCATTCTAAAAGATAGATACGGACTTAAACAGATCATCAATAAAGTTCTAGAAACATACAACATTTACCCTAATATTATTTTAGAAACTTCAAACGTAGACAATGCCGATCGCCTTGCAATTTCTACAGGCGTCCTCACATTTATACCAAGTAGTTCTACTGAACATAATAGTGACGCCATTTACGTTGAATTAAATCAATCATTTACAAACACAGTAGTGATTGGTTATAACAAATTAGAAAATTTAACAAAAGCAAGTGATCAATTCATTGACTTAACACTTAAACAATTTAACTAAACCACTGCTAGCCACACCTATATTTAATTTTAAAAAGCGATAACTAACACAATTTTTATAGTTAGAGTTGGTGTATCGCAGTTAGCATTTTTGTCCAAATAAAATTGAAAATGTGTATAGAATTGATTGGGGAATCTTTAGCATAAATAATACTTTATATACAGCAAAACTTTGAGGAACACAAAAAACACTAAAGTCGTATGACAAAACGCCATCGACTTTAGTGTTTTTTAATTGGTTTTATAATAAATATTTTCCAGGAAATAATCTATGCGGTATTTCCACTAACTTTTTAACTTATCATACATGCTCATATAGATAAGTAGCGAGCATGATATGCTTTAATTTCGGTCTTTTCAAATTCATTTTATGAAATAAATAAACTACAAATAAATGTCCAAATACAAACGAGAATTAACAATCCGATACTGAAACGCATTGCCATTTTCATCAGTTCTGATTCTTTACCTACTTTATTAACTGCTGCTGTAGCGATAGCTATAGATTGTGGTGATACAATCTTAGCAGTTACACCACCAGCGACATTAGCTGCAACAAGTAATGAACCTTTTGTACCAATTTGTTCAGCAACAGAGGCTTGAATTGGCGCAAACAATGAATTATTGTTTACGACGGATCCCGTCATAAATACACCAATCCAACCAAGTAGTGGTGACAATAATGGGAAGGCAGCGCCTGTTTTAGATATGCCTTGTCCCATAGCATTACTTAATCCACCATATGTTGTAATTTTAGATACTGCTAAAATGAAACAAATGGTTAACACTGAAATCCATAATTCTTTAACTGTGAGACCCAGTAAATGACCAGCCGTTTTAAAGCTCATATTTTTCGCAATAATAATTGTAATGATCGCTGTAATTAAAATCGCTGTACCTGTTTGAGCAAAGAAATTGAATGTCAGTTCATTCGGTTTATTAGTCACAGCATTCATCGTACCCGGTACATTAAAGTTCACAACAAGTGCACTTAGGGCACCACCTTTTTCAAATAAACCTTTAAATGCTGGTAAGCTCCAGATCATCACAACAATCGTTAAAATGATAAACGGGCTCCATGCATAAGTGATGTGTCCAATAGAATGTTTAGGCACGGCATCTGCTTTTTCATCTTTATTAATTCTGAAAATATTTTTAGGTTGCCATTTTCTTGAGAACAATGCTAATGCAATCATTGCTACAAGGCCAGGGATAATATCAGCCAACTCTGGTCCAGCAAAAGCTGCAATAAGCACTTGTAAAACTGTGAAAGTAACTGCCACAACTAAAGTAGCAGGGAAAGTTTCTTTCACACCTTTAAAGCCATCCATAATATACATTAATAAAAATGGCACAACGAAACTAATAAAGCCTAACGTTAAATTACCAATTAACGCTACTTGAGATGTTGTTACACCACCTGGCAAATTCAAAGTATCCACGATAGCAATCGGTATACCTACCGCACCATAAGCACCTGCTGCTGCATTAGCTACTAAACAGTACATCGCAGCTTGCAAAGGTTTAAAACCTAATTGTGTTAATAGTACCGCACAAATGGCAATAGGTACGCCAAAGCCTGCAGCACCTTCTAAAAATCCATTAAATACAAAGCCAATCAATAATAATTGAACACGTTGGTCCCTTGAGACACTCGCGATACTATCTTGCACAATAGCAAATTGGCCGCTTTTTGTAGCAATTTTATATAACCAAACTGCCATGATTACAATAAAGCCTATTGGGATAATCCCTTGATAAAAGCCCTCTAAAGTAGCGCCGCCTGCAATACTTCCTGGTAATTTAAAGAAAGCCATAGCAACAATAATTGTAACGATTAACGTTGTAATTGCTGCATAAACACCTTTCATTTTAAATACAGTCAAACATAATAAAAATAATATAATTGGTATTGCGGCTACAATACTTGAAAGTAGCAAATTATTAAAAGGGTTAAAACTTTCAACTAACATATTTGCTCGCTACTCCTTTATTCTGCTTGTCTTATTTCTTTTGCAATATCTTTGTAGTCAATATCTGTATTTGTAAATGCTTCATCATCGACTGCAAAATGTTGTTCAAATGTTTCAAAGTTTTGAATTTCTACCGTAACATCTGAAACTTCAAAATCCAATACGTGTCCGCCAAAATTACGGTCATCATTAGCGAAATGAACATGGAAACCTGCTGAACCAATGCCATGGAATAATTCTGGTGTAAAGAAGCCTACAATAGAACCTTTGATATTTTCTTCAATTTGTTCAGGTTGTCTATTCGCTGAGTTAATCAATCTTGTATATGGTGGCTCTTGTCCTGGCATCATACGTACATGCATTTTTTTAAATGTTCCTGAAATTTTAACAGCAGAGAATAAATTTTCACTTAACATTTTTTCTTTAACTTCATCATAAACTTCTGTTGAAGATTTATTGCTCGTGCTATACGTTTTATCAGGTGTAAATCTTGATACGGTTGCATATGGTGATAATTCGTCACCTTTCAATTCTACAAATTCTTTATGTTCATTGGCATGATAAGCTTTACCATCAACGATAATCACTTCACCATCTGAACCTGTTAAAGTCGCAATACCAATGTCTCCATGTTCTAATAAATTATTGATTGAAGCAGTACCTTGTAAAAGGCCTGCCATCAATGTACCTAGTGTGCCGTGTTGATATAGTACGTTAGTCATAACTTTATTCACTCCTATTTTGATAAATAATTAATCATTTTCGCCGTTTGATTCGATATTAGTTAAAAGTGTCAGGTAACATATTTGTTGAAAGTTTGACATTATCTTTGTAATTCACTGGGATATCAATTAATACTGGTCCTTCAGTTTCGTATCCCTCTTTAATTGCCGCTTCTAATTCTTCTTGATTTGTTACACGTAAGCCTTTAGCACCAAATGATTCAGCATATTTAACGAAGTCTACTGAACCAAAGTCTACGCCTGAACTACGTTCATATTTCATTTCTTCTTGGAATTCAACCATGTTATATTTACCGTCATTCCAAATTAATTGAATGATATTAAGATTTTTACGTACAGCTGTTTCTAAGTCTTGTGCTGAGAATAAGAAACCACCATCACCAGCAACGGATACAACTTGTGTATTAGGACGTACTAAAGCAGCTGATATAGCCCATGGTAACGCAACACCTAGCGTTTGCATACCATTACTGAATAGTAAGTGTCTTGGATTGTAACTTCTAAATTTACGTGCCATCCAAATATAGTGACTACCTACGTCTACAGTTACTGTTGTATCATCTGATAATACTTTTTGCATTGACTCAATGACTTCAACTGGGTGTAACACGCCATCTTCATGTGTTGGTTTGATACCAGTTGATTCAAGTATATGCGCTCTTAAAGTTTCTAATTCGTCTAAATGTTTTTGACTGATAAAAGGTTCATCGACTTTGTCAGAAATAAGTTCGATTGTGCCAGCAATATTACCAACCAATTCTTTTGCTGGTTGCATATGATTTGTAATTTCCGCTTGAATTTCATCTATATTAATAATTTTAGTATCTAATTCTTTATTCCAATTGCTCGCTTCATATTCAATTGGATCATAACCAATCGTAACAACGAGATCACTTTTTCTTAATAATTCGTCACCGACTTGGTTACGGAATAAACCAACACGACCAAAGAAATGGGATTCTAGTTCACGACTAATCACACCTGCACCTTGGAATGTTTCTACAACTGGTAAATTTGTTTTTTCAACTAATTTACGGATTGCATTCGTTTCGTCTGAACTTGAACTTCTCATACCTGCTAATAATACAGGGAATTTCGCGTTTTTAATCGCTTCAATTACTTCATTAACATTTTGTTCACTTGGCACACCTAAGCTAGGTTTTTGGCAAAGTGCAATCGCTTGTGATTCAACCGGTGCAGAAATAACATCTTGCGGTATGCTTATGAAACTTGCGCCATTTTTACCTGAAGTTGCAGTTCTCATCGCATTTGTCATAACTTCTGATAATGACTCTGGATCTTGAACTTCTTCACTATATTTTGTTGAAGATTTTAATAATGCTGCATTATCAATACTTTGGTGTGTTAGACGTAATAAATCGTTACGTTTAACTTGGCCACCTAATGCTAATACAGGGTCTCCTTCTGATGTCGCTGTTAAAAGTCCAGTCGTTAAATTACTTACCCCTGGGCCACTTGTTACTAAGGCAACACCTGGTTTACCTGTTAAGCGTCCAATACCTTGTGCCATCATTGCCGCGTTTTGCTCATGACGCGTTACAATAAGTTCTGGGCCATCATCTTCAAGTGCATTGAATAAATAGTCGATTTTAGCACCTGGGATACCGAATACATATTCCACACCATTATTTTTCAAAGTATTTATTACCATATTTGCTGCTGTATAATTTTTGTCAGCCATTTTACATTCATTTCCTTTCAACATTTAATGCAAAAAATCATTAATCATTGCAAACAATTTAAATTATTCACTCAACAATGTATTAAAAATTTAATCTCATTATATTATTATGAAAAATTCATATTTAATACTCTAAATTAGCGCCGTTCACATTTGTTCCTATACCATGGCATGTTATAACGAATGATTTGCGCTGTAAATTGATTACATACTAATTATAAAACGCTGCAACATATAAATAAAATACATATTATCTATACAACCCATAGAAAAAAGTAATGGTTAGAACATGTGAAAGTTGGATAATTTGCGTGTATATGGATAACTATCATATAGGAAGTTTTTAAAATAGCTGTTATCTTTCCAGTTGCTCAATGTTGATATTAGAAAATTAAACTTTCCTATTTAATATGTACACACGTGTACATACGCACGTGCGTGAATAAATAAATGTACAAATATTTTGATAGTCGTGTTTGTTGAAGATTGATCGGGGTAAAATTACATAGAACTATAATTTTTCTATATTTAATTAGCAATGCTATATTATGGAATGTTTGTAAATTTTCTGTTTAAATGAAGTTATACATCAATCGAATAACAAAAAAGATATTTAAAAAATTTATTTCTCTCTATGTTTTAATAGTAGAAATAAAAAAGATTCCATATTAGAATGGCACCTATAAAAAATATGTATTTTAATGATAGGTGATTTAGTATTATACTATAGTTGCAAGTTGAGATAAGGAAAGGTGATTAGATAATGGCTACTAACAAAGAGTCAAAAAGCGTTGTAATAATCGGCGCTGGGGTATTAAGTACTACATTCGGTACAATGATTAATGAATTAGCACCAGAATGGGATATTAAATTATACGAGCGTTTAGATCGTCCAGGTGATGAAAGTTCTCACGAGCGTCATAACGCTGGTACAGGACACGCTGCTTTATGTGAATTGAATTATACAGTTAGACAACCAGATGGTTCAATTAACATTGAGCAAGCGAAAGAGATCAATGAACAATTTGAATTATCAAAACAATTTTGGAGTCATTTAGTTCAAAACAAAACAATCAGTAACCCTGAAGAATTTATTCGTCCGCTACCACACATTAGCTTTGTAAGAGGTAAAAATAACGTTCAATTTTTAAAAGATCGTTATGAAGCTATGAAAGAATTCCCAATGTTCGACAATATTGAATATACAGAAGATATTGAAGAAATGAGAAAATGGATTCCATTAATGATGCAAGGTCATAGTGCAGGTGACATTATGGCAGCTAGTAAAATTGATGAAGGTTCTGACGTAAACTTTGGTGAACTTACTCGTAAAATGGCCAAAAACTTAGAAAAAGAACCTAATGTAGATGTTCAATACAACCACGAAGTAATGGACTTTAACCAACGTAAAGACGGTAAATGGGAAGTTAAAGTACGTCAACGTAACAGTGGTAGTGTAAAAACACAACTAGCTGATTATGTATTTATTGGTGCAGGTGGTGGCGCAATTCCACTATTACAAAAAACAGGAATTCCTGAAAGTAAACACTTAGGTGGATTCCCAATCACTGGTCAATTCTTAATCTGTACAAATCCAGATGTTATACAAGCACACGATGCTAAAGTATACGGTAAAGAACCTCAAGGTACACCACCAATGACTGTACCTCACTTAGATACACGTTATATTGATGGTGAACGTACATTACTATTTGGACCATTCGCTAGTATTGGACCTAAATTCCTTAAACAAGGTTCTAATTTAGATTTATTTAAATCTGTTAAACCATATAACATCACAACTTTATTAGCATCAGCAGTTAAAAACTTACCATTAATTAAATATTCAATTGATCAAATCTTGATGACTAAAGAAGGTACTATGAACCATCTTCGTACATTCTACCCAGAAGCACGTGACGAAGACTGGCAATTATACAATGCTGGTAAACGTGTTCAAGTAATCAAAGATACACCTGAAAACGGTAAAGGCTTTATCCAATTCGGTACAGAAGTGGTTAATTCTGAAGATCATACTGTAATTGCATTATTAGGTGAATCTCCAGGGGCTTCTACTTCAGTATCAGTTGCATTAGAAGTATTAGAGAAAAACTTCCCTGAATATAAATCAGAATGGACACCAAAAATCAAAAAAATGATTCCATCTTATGGTCAATCATTAATTGAAGATCCTGATTTAATGAGACGTACACGTCAACAAACTTCTAAAAGCTTAAACCTAAACTATTATAGTAAATAGTAGTTTAATGCATAATAATTTTAAAGGATTGTGAAAAAAATGAAAAAACTATTAGTAGTTTCAGTAATCGGCGCTATCGGTTTTTACGCTTTAAAACGTTATCAAAAACACGTGAATAAAGCACCGAATATCGAATATTAAAAACAACTAACAATTGTAGGGCTTCAATTGAGAGTTTAGAACGACCCCCACTCTTAATTGTAAAAAGACTAATTCGCTTGAGCGAATTAGTCTTTTTTTATATTTCCAATCTTCTTAATCATGCTTCGAATTTCATTACACTTCTCTCAAACCAATTCAAAATACTCAAATTAATAAAATTCATATTACTCAAAGTTCATTCCAACTATATTCCAAATATAATTTTATATAGTATTATTTTTATATATTAATCATTACATAAAAATTAGGAGGCTCATATGACAGAATATCTATTGTTATTAGGTTCAGATCAGTTTTTAAGAGAACGTGCTTACGTTGGTGGCAAAGCAATCGGTGATTTTCAAATATGGACAGCAATTCAAAATGCAAAATATAAGTACAATGCGTATTTTGATTTTTGCATTGATGCCAATCCTTTAAGCTATGAAGAGATAAAAAAGGAGTTAGCATATTATCAAATTCAGGGGTACGAACCAAAAAGCATCGTCCCTTTAAATGATTGGACATTAGAAGTAGCTAATCAATTAAATCAAGACTACGGTTTGCCTTACCTTGAACCAAAGGTTATTAAAGCTTGCAGAAACAAGCACATCATGAAATCCTTATTTGAAAAAGCAAACATTCCTACAGCAAAGTCGATACAATTTAATGATGCAACAGAATTGAAAGAATGTATCAAAGAATTTACTTTCCCAGTAATTATAAAACCAATGGATTTTGGAGGCAGTGGTGGGGTTTACTTAGCAAATAACGAAAAAGAATGCATGGATGCCTATAGAAAATCGAAACAAATTATGGAGACTTATGCTGATACCTTTCATGTGTTTAAAAATAAATTTCTGATTGAAACATTTATTGATAGTGATGACGAAGTTTCAGTTGAAGTGTTGTGTGGTCATCATTTCTATGAGGTCATTACAGTTACTGAAAAATATTTATCTCCCAGACCATGGTTTACTGAAATGGGTCATTTAGTCCCAAGTCACAGATATAAAAATGAAGATATTAAAAACCTTGCAATCCGCACGTGTCAGACTTTAGGTATTACGCGAGGCGTTGCTCATGTGGAAATAAAAATCAAAGGCGACCAACTCTATGTCATAGAAGCTGCTGCTAGACCTGGTGGTGACGCTATAATGGACTTAGTTGAAAATGCTTATGATATGAATCCTTATCAACTCCATATTTCTATGTACATTAATAATAAAGTTAAATCAGCAGATATATTCACACCAAAACGTACGTCTGCTATCGCTTTTATGAAAGCTAAAAAAGGTAAGATACAAAATATTAACTATCCTGATATAGCCAATGATTCTGAAATAAAAAAAGTAAATTTATTAAAGGGGATTGGAGACAATGTAACCGATCCTGAAAATTGGAGCAGTCGTGAAGGACTTGTGCAGTTTAGCTGGCCTGAATTATCGACTACAAAAACTTTCAAACATATTCATAAAGCCAATGAACTCGCATCTAAAATTTTTGATTGTAGTGATGCGCATCATGACTAATTATTTAATAATTACTGCATTATACCGTTTTATCTGTTTAGCCTACCTAATTCTTTGCTTAGCAATTAGAAGTAGAAATAAGATGATGCATCTTACCTCTATAAACGAATCACCTCCACCCAAGTCATATGTAAAATTAATACATTATTTTATGAGCATGCTGATGTGGCCAATATTGGGAACAATTAACTTTATGCTACCTACGCTTACAACTTATAAAGGCGGTGAAGTTCATGAAGTCGCGCTATTAGACAGTGTTTTAGGTATAGGCATGGCTGTCATTGGTTTACTATTTAGTAAATTTATTTCAAATAAGTGGATGCATTTATTATTCATCCTCAGTATTGTAATCACTATCTCATGGTATGTATTAGAAGATATACTCTTATTTAAATTAGTTTTAATGTTACTATTCGGTTTAACCTTTGGTGGTGCTAGAATTATTTTCAGAAAAATGATTGTTACAACCTATGCGAGCCATACCGTAAAACACATTTATTCCCTGGGAAATGCTTTAGGCTCCCTATTCTTGCGCTATGTATTTATTTAAGCATATTGAATTTAAATTTTGTTTGGTTACCATCATTTATTTTATTAATTGTATTACTGTTTTTGCTTAAAATTGGACATCATGAAAGGATTTCATCGCATGAAAAATCACCTAATTGAAAAGAAAGATATTTATAACATTGTATATTACTCGCAACAAGAAATTAATGTCGAAAAATTGTTTGATCAACTTTATGGAATGATAACTTACATGCTAATTTCACCTTGTATGAAATTAGCTTTTTTATTGTACATTATCCTATGTTCAGTCTAACTTCAGACAAACCGTATAGTTACCTAACGCTTGTATAAGCCTATAGTTACAGTGAATGACCCCGCTCCTTATTATCATTCATCTATTGTAAAGACTTTTCAAATATACTCACTGTTGCTATTAATTTTTCTTAGAAACTTTCCATGTCATTTATCATTTAAAGTGCTGATTTATTAAATTCTACCGCAAATACCAAATGCCATATCTCTTATAAAAGCACTGTGATGCTTTTCAGATTCATTTGTTAGATCATTTAAAAATTGTTCAATAGAAAAAGATGATTTAACTACCTGACGTTCTTTCATTCTGGTAGCCATGATATCTATAAGCCACTTCAAATCATTGTCGTCTGAGGTTTGAATCACTGCTTCTGCGATAAATTCTACAGGCACTACGCCTACTTTTTGAAATAATGTATAAAGTTTTTGACCAATATGAATATCGCCACCTTCACTTTCTACAGTTTTCCATACTAGTTGAATCGCTTTTTGATGCATTGGTAAATTATCTGCGCCTACCCCGCTATTAATAGCATCACTTTCTTGAAAACAGAATATACCATTAGGTTTCAAATGACCTTTCAATACATTTAAAGCTTCATATGCACCTGGTAAATACATCAAAACGCTTCTACCCACAATTGCATCAAACTTGCCAATGTCTTTAGGCAAATTATAAATATCACCTTTAATGTATTTTACATTCTCAAATTGTTTATTTTCCTCAGCCATATGAAGCATATCTTGGTTCATATCCACACCAATCACTTCACCTTGGTCACCAACTTTATTGGCAACAATTTGAGTAACCTCGCCCGTAGCGCAACCTACGTCCAGTACGCGCATTCCGTTTTGGATCGATGCTTTTTCTAATAATTTAACTATAAAATCATTTCTCTTTTGCATATTTCATCCTCCTAATCTCTGATATATCATTATTTTTATTATTAAAAAATACCGTGAATCTAAAACTTTAAAAATTTTCTTTGTTTTTACTTGAAAAATATATTGCTATACTAAATAGCACATGTATATAATATTGAATAAATACGTTAGCGTTAACTTTTTACACAAATAACAGTAAGGGGACAGGTTAAGTGAACAAAAGTTTATATAAATATGTTTACCACTTTATATCATTATTAATGGCAATTGTATTCATAATGACATTTCATATGACTAAATTACAAGCAGCTGAAACGACTACTAATGAGTACCATGCAGCCAACTATAAATTAACTAAAAACAATTCAATTCAAACAAAGGATACCAAATTTAATCAAAATAACTCATTGTACCATAACAATAAGAAACAAGTTGCCAAAAATATCGTTAAAAACAATAGTATTTATTCATCTTCTAAAAAAGCTGTAAATCAAAAAGCACAACCTGCATCACAGATACTAAAGTCTAAAAAACTACAAACAATAGCACAACCCATACAAAACCACAAAACACTCGTACAATCGAATACAATAACCAAAAATAATATAAATACTAATGTGAAAGTAATCAAAAGTGAAAAGAAAAAAAAATATACTTTACCAAGACAATTTAAGCAGGTAAAAACGCAAGTTCAATCAACTAAACTTAATAAAACCGGGCAAAAATCTAGCAAAGTAACAGCGAAGAAGCCGCAGGTACCATCAACTTCTAGTAAAGTAACGAAGTTTAAGAAAAGTCTAGTGGAACCATCACCAAAACACAATCAAACTAAAATTCAAAAACCACAAATATTATCAGCAACTGTAAAAAACAAACCATCAAACACACAAATAAAAAAAGCAAAGGCATCTAAAAGTGTAAAAGTTACGCCAAAATCAAGCAAAAAAAAACAGACAAACCTTAACTACTATAATCAAGCGCCAAAACGATGGTCTTCCAAGATACCTGGTAGTGATAATGTTCGAGACTTCGGTCAAACAACCAGTGCTTCTGGTATCAATGATGCATTAAAAATTATGAAAGCTTCAGGTAATAAAGGCGTTACTTTAGAACATACAAATGCAAAAGCAGCTAATATTGCAACTGTATTCAATTGGAATCCTACAGCAAAAGCGTTAACTTATGGCACTGGAACTGCAATTGGCAAACATACAATAATAACAGCGAACCATGTCATCAATAATCAACAAGCACATAAACCGATGACACCTTCATCAACACAAAATTTAAGAATAAACTTATTACAAGAAGGTTCAAAAGTGGCGCGCTCTCTCCAAGTAACTGGTGTCAAAATGTTACAATATGGCGATGTTGCTTTAGTGTATACAAATGAAGATATTTCAAAATATATGAAGATACGTAAAATTGCTCCTGAAAAATCGATTACAAATATCAAATCCAATACACCTATTCACTTATATCATTACGGTTTACCAACTGGAAAATATAAAAAAGATCCAATGGGTACTATGTATCATTCAAAAGGTAAATATTCACTCATGGCTCGAAATGTAAATCCAATGGGTTATTATCAAATGATGGCTGAACCAGGGTCTTCTGGTGGATCAATTTTAAATAGCAAAAATGAAATTTTAGGAGTACATGCTTTCAGAATTGATTCAGGAGATTATAAAAAATATCACCTTAATACCATGGCAGAATTAAGAGGCAAACTTCGTCAAGAAGTAATCAAAAATATAAAATAAAGTCTAACCCTGCAATATCTGAAATAGATTGGCAGGGTTAGACTTTATTTTTCTATACTACTTTTTTACTTGCTATATTTTCGAATACTACTAAGAGTGTGTTTTAGAATAGTGAAGTAGCATACGTTACCTTAGGATACATTTCATTTTAGCTTCGGTGATTTTAGTTGTTTTCACTGACAGATTTACTTTTCTCAAATAGATTATCTAGATGACGTGTAGTCAAGGCAGTATCTTGATTTAGCACTTTAATATCGTTATAAATTGCTTCAAGCTCTTTAAATGAACCTTGTGTTTGATCAATAAGTCCAATGTTCATAACTACTTTCAATAATATATAGGATAAACCTTTAAAATTTTTAAAAATAATAGTCTGTGCTTTCGGTCTAATACGATGACCTTGATGTTCCAACAATTGATACATTTCATTAAAAGCAGCTATTATTTCCTTTATTAAATCATTCGTGTGATGTCTTTTACTTTGTTTTAGAATAAAAAGCATGTTGATTGGTAAAATTGAAGCAGCATGTGACATCAACCAATCTTCAAATTTTGCCTCATATGTTAATTTAATTTTCGTATTTTTAAATATTGAGTTTAGTTCATGTGCGAATGCAATATCTCCATACATATTGCCCACTTTGAGTTCACCAGCATTAAATCTTAAAATCTTAGTATCGTTATCTTCTCTTGAACCACCAGTCATCAAAAAGCCGAATGTGATATGTTTAGTATGATGACTCTGTTGCATTAATGTTTTTTGAAGTAACTTAGGGTTCATGTTATTTCCAACAAAGATAATATTTTGACTTTTATTTTCAGCTAATGTTGGAACCACATTATAAAAATCTGAATACTTCATCGTTACAAAAACCACGTCATATATATCCTGTTCTGAAAGTGTGTTGATCGTTGGTATATATTCAATTGTCGTCTTTCTTTGTAATAAATGTTTAAGTTTTAGTCCTTTTTGATTCAATTGTTCTAAATTTTTCCCTCGTGCCAACATTGTAACAGTATTTTCTTTGGTATTTAGTGCGTGAGCCAAAAATTGACCCTGTACACCAGCACCATATATTAAAATTTTCATATTCTTATCACTCCAGTTTAGTTATTGAACAATTGTTCAATAACTTGAAATTATCATCACTAAACTTTAAACTCAATGAACAATACAACTTTATTGACGCTTAATGAACAAATACTTGAAAATGTTGATGTTAAAAGGAGTTAAAATGGTTAAACGTAAAGAAAAATCTCAACAACTGATTATTAGTAGTTTTGTGGAACTAATCAGAGAAAAAGACTTTGATAAAATATCTATGAATGATATTGCTCAGCATGCCAATATAAATAGAGGTACCATTTATTTGAATTTCATAGATAAATACGACATTTTAGACCATGCTATTGATTTTATTTTGAGTGCAGCAGTAAATCAATGCAATCTTTACATGGCAAAATCAGAGGATAATGAAAAGGCATTACGTGAAATATTATATGTCATTGACGATCAGTACACTATTTTAAAGACTTTGTTTAAAAGGTCGGATCTTAATATAGTTAAACAAACATTATCAAAGAAAATGCGCGACAACATGAATCAAGAAAATAATGAAATTACAATCCAATTTTTATCATCAGCTGTAGTAGGCGTTATTGTATGGTGGATTGAAGCATCAAAACCATGTGATATTGATACTTTAACAACAGAGCTGTCCGTTTTATTGGAACCCCATTCAATGCACTTATAATGCTAAAATTGATAGGAGCATAAAGTTTATATTAAATCGTGTTATAAATTGGGAGTCTGGGACATAAATAAATGTCTCAGTCTCTTTATGTATAATAAAAAAGAATATCTAAATCATTAACTAGTCATTTTTCAATGTCTATCCCTATGTCACTCAACAAAAATTAAAAGTTATAGAGTTTATACATAAAATCGATTTAAATCCAAAATAATTTCAACTCTAGTTTAAACTGCGCCTATCAGTTATAATTAGCTGATGTGTGTTATTTTCATTAAGGGGGAGCATGTTGAAGTATTTTGAAGAAATACCTATTATTAGATCTATTGCTACACTATTTATCGTATGTGTTCATCTATCAGTTTCATATAAGAATAGCGAAAACAACCATAATATGACCATTCTCGCAGGATATTTGAGTCAAATTGGTCGGCTTGGCACGCCTGTTTTTGCAGTGATTAGCGCTTTTTTATTAACCCATTCTGTATTAAAACGAGGTTTTGATTTAAACTATTTCGCTAAATCACGATTCACCAAAATATTTGTGCCTTATATCATTTGGACTACCGTTTATTTATATTATTTAGGTGTTGTTGAAGTGAATTTAGATAGTAATAAAAACTTTATTAGCTATTATTTATTTGGAACTGGAAATTACCATTTATATTTTATATTAACCGTGTTGCAGTTTTACATATTATTTCCATTCTTACAAAAAATTAAAAAAGGGATTCCCTTATTACTAACTTACTTATTATTTACATTCATCACTATTTTATGGCAATTAAACTATGAACACATTTCAATTGATATACCAGTTATCGGTACTTTTATAACAAGTAGGGCATTCATACTCAATTGGATTTCTTATTTTATATTGGGTATTATTTTTGCTAAGTATTATGAAGAAATCAATTCATTGATCAAAAAGTATATCAAGTTATTTTTACCTGCCATTGTTGTCGTCTTTATATCTTTTTTATTGTTTATTGATTTAGATTATTTTGTAACCTCATCGCATCCAGCATTTTTATTATATACACCGTTTTTCTTAATATTTTTGATTTATTTTTATTTTTTAATTAGAAAAAATAAATTACTTATGAAAACATTAACTTTAATTGGTAATTACTCTATGGGGATATATTTAGTACATCCTTTAGTAAAATGGCTTGTATTAAAAATTTCAATTTTTGATAATAGAGATAGCATACTGTTATATGGTCTTTCATATATCATTATCGTCGGTTTATCTGTACTAGTTATTCATTTACTTATTAAAATTCCAAATGGAAACTATATCGTACCTGTCCCTAGAAAACCAAAACTTAAAAGTAATCCCACTCAATATTTCAGAAGTAAACCATCATCATAAATTTACTGTTTTCCATCTAATCAAATTCATTTCACTATTAATATAGCGAAAAGCAATATAGCTTCCTTGACACCACACGTCAAGGAAGCTATTTTTTTACTTTGTAGGAGAACGAAAACCGCATAAAAGACGTATTTACTGAAAAATACATTAAGTTGCGCTATGCCCCCACTACTATAAAAATAGCTACTATTCACAAGCTGCTTTTTTAAAATCACCCCAAAAAGAATTGCACAATTTATACAACTTTTAAAAACTATTCCATAATTACTGGTTTTAATAGTATAATAAATAACAAAAGTTAATTGTTATCACAAAATATAAAAAATCACTATTTATATTTACACAACTAGAGGCTAATTACAAAATTTCATCAAATTATAAATCTTATGAACATAGAAAGGGATATGAAATGAAAGTTATAAAAAGTAATAAAGTAACAAATAAATTTAAAGTAAGTATACTTATAAGTACATACAATAAGGAGAAGTTTATTGAAAATACGTTAAATAGTATATTGGCACAGACAATGAATAAAAATGATTTTGAATTAATCATTGTAGATGATTGTTCCACAGATAATACGCTTGATATTATATCTAAAAAGATTGAAAGTTTTTCTAATTATCAATTTGTTCAATTAGATGAAAATTCAGGAACACCTGCCAAACCTCGTAATCTATCAATCGATTTAAGCAAAGGTAAATACATTATGTTTGTAGATGGCGATGATTGGTTACCTTCAGATGCCTTGGAAAATTTATATACGCTTTTAAAATCAAATAAAACTGACTATGCTACAGGTCTTACAAAATATGTATATAGTGATCGTATTGCACGTAGTGGTGTTGCCTTATCTAAAATTGCATATAATAAAGTTGGTTTGAAAAATTTTAGAAAATCATTTTATCATTTAGCGCCTGCTGGTAGGATGATGAAATCTAGTGTTATCAAAAAAAATAATATTCGTTTCCCAGAAATGATATTTGGAGAAGATTTACAATTTTTCGCTGAAGTGTTTTTTAACACTAAAAATATCAGTACCACACAAGACGTTGTTTATTGTGCTAATCGTTATGACGAAAATATTTCTTTAGTAAAATCTGAAGCATCTACCGTGCTTAATCGTATAAAATGGCAAAATGAAGCCTACCGTTACTTAACAAAAAAATACAAAAACAATAAAATTTTTGCTAACTTATTATACCGAATTATAAACAAAGATATTTTAGAAGGTAAATTTTATAAAAAAGGATTCATTAAAAATATTGATACATTACTTCCTGTCTTTCAAGATATTTTAAATACGATAGATAATGATTTTAATTCTTTGGACTATGCAGATGACACATTGAATCAACATGCCTTAACGCTCATTAAAAATGGTGACAAAGAAGAGATTATAGACTTTGTTAACTTTTATTTAAAGAAAGACGAGAAGCCACTTTACCTTTCAAACGATAAATACTATTACGTCTATAAAGAAAATAAATATAAAAAAAGAATGCATATCATATTGCAAAAAATAATCAAAAAAGATGAAAACATATTTTTAAAACTCTACTCTAAAAACTCAGAATTAAAATATCTTGAAATAAAAAATAGAAAAGATCCAACCAACTATACAGTTCTAGAGATTAAAAAACATCTTTTCAAAACTGGAGAATACACAGTTCAATTCAAAGCAAATGAACTTTCAAAAGGTAAATTAGCACTGACAGTACTTGATAAAGATTTAAATGGAGCTGCTATTAAATCAGGTATGCAATTCGATTTTTATGAGACTGTTAACGGAAATCTCGGTTATATTAAGAAATGATACTTTTATCCTCCTTATTATAGATTTAATGATACGTCCTAACTATCAAAATAAATCAATCAGTAAAATTTAAAAACGACAGTTATAACCTGTAGTTGAAGCGATGTCATAACACATAGCCAGTAACAAATAAAATACTTATAGATGCAAAAAGGCGAACCCACTAGGATTCGCCTTTATTTATAATATGATCAAATAACAAGATTTGAATTTTCATATTATTTCCCTCTTTTCTACTATTTGTTTTTCCTTGAATTTACAACCCAATTGTCTTTCTGATACCTTTTAATTGAATATCTCTCATCGTCGATGCCACTTCTCTCACGTCAATGCTATCTTTATTAGCGGACCAATACTGAAATGTTTTAATTAAAATAACATACAAATATTCTTTCACTAAATCTTCACGTACTTTGGATACATGATGAAGCTCACCTAAATTGATAAACCTTTTACCTATTTCATTCTTTATTTTCATTTCAAAACTTGAGTCTCCATTATGCCCTAATAAAAGTCGTATTGTTTCTGAATATGGCTCTAATGCTTCAAACAATTGTTGAAATACTTCAACATTCAACATATCTTCTTTCGCAAATTGTTGATCTATCTTTTGACGTTCTTCGTATAAATGCGTCAAAATCTCTTCTTCTATCTCTGATAGCAAATTATATTTATCATCATAATATCTATAAAATGTACTTCTTGTGATCTCCGCTTCTTCAACAATTTGATTAACGGTAATTAAATCAAATTTATGTGTTTCTAACAAAGTTACTAAACTGTTTTTTATACGCTTATGAGTTAAAGTAGTCTTCCTTTGATATCCCACATCATCACTCCTATTTTTCAAATATAATACAAAATCATACAAGTTGTTCGATTTCATACATTGTATCATATTTTGTTCTTTTACAAATTCATACAGGATGCTATATTTCCAAAGTATTAATTATCAAGAACTTTAGGAGGCTTGTTTATGTCTACCCAAACAAGTAAAAATATGAACTTAGACATTCATGGACAACAATATAAACCAAAAATCATTATGAGTATTATTCTTCTAGCCACATTTGCTGGTGCACTCATGCAAACGTCATTAGGTACAGCTTTACCTACTTTAATGAATGACTTTGATATAGATTTTAGTACTGCGCAACAAGCAACGACTTGGTTTTTACTGGCTAACGGTATTATGGTGCCTTTATCTGCTTTTCTAGCAACCAGAATTTCTACTAAGTGGTTACATGTCTGTGCATACGGTTTATTATTAATCGGCTTAACACTAACGGCTATTGCACCATCACATCACGATGCATGGATTATTTTCTTATCAGGACGCATTGTCACAGCCATTGCAGTAGGGCTGATGATGCCATTAATGCAAATTATTATTATCAATATGTTCCCTATCAATAAACGAGGTACTGCTATGGGCTTAAGTGGCTTAGCTGTAGGTTTAGCACCTGCTATGGGTCCTACATTTGCAGGCTGGATCTTAGATAAAGACCACGTCTTATTAGGTATTACGATTTCTGATTCATGGAGAAATATTTTTGTATTACCAATTATTATTGTAGCCATCGCATTTGTATTGAGTTTCTTTTTTATGAAAGACGTTATACCGAACCGTAAATTGAAATTAGATGTATATTCACTGATTCTGTCATGTATTGGCTTCGGTCTCTTTTTATGGGGATTCTCCAATGTTTCAAGTGAAGGTTGGGACAGTGTGAACTACGTTATCTTACCGATTATCATCAGTGTTATTGTCTTAACACTATTCGTAATCAGACAGCTCAAATCCAAAGATCCTTTCCTAGATTTATGCGTATTCAAATCTAAAGGATTCACTATCGCAACGATTGGTTTGATTGTGGTTGCTATGGCCATGTACGGTGTTGAAATGATGTTACCAACTTATTTACAAAATATTCATGGTTTCTCACCTTTTGAATCTGGTTTGACCTTGCTCGCTGGTGCTTTAATGCTCGGCTTTATTTCACCCATATCAGGTACGCTATATAACAAAGTGGGCATTAAGCGTTTAGCCTTTGTCGGATTTTCAATTTTAACTTTATCATCCATACCATTTGGATTTTTAAGTGATCATACTTCACCTACATTAATCCTTGTACTCTACGCGATTCGTATGTTTGGTATTGCCATTTTGATGATGCCTTTAACTACAAACGCTATGGATGCATTAACGGTTGAAAAAGGCACACACGGGACAGCGGTCAATAATACAGCTAGACAAGTTGCTTCATCCATAGCTGTAGCACTATTAACGTCCGTTACACAAAATATTATTAATAACAATATGCCCGCTTCTAGTCTTAAAGATATCGATCCTTTAAAATATGCTGAACAGGCGCAACAAGCGTCAATTGACGGCTTTAATACAGCATTTATCATAGGTATCTTCTTTGCGCTAGTCGGTGTGCTCATCGTACCATTCTTGAAAATGAATTCATCTGAAAGTGAGGACAAATAATATGATCATAACAATTATTTTAACGCTATGTGTATTTGTTAGTTGGTTATTAATTCCTCATAAGGTCACACGCTATATTTTAGGTTCTATTTCCACAGTAGCCTTATTACTTATGATCATTGGTATCACAGCTAACATGACACACCATTGGGGAATGGAGAAAAAAGTAGTCACTTCTGATAAAAAAGAAATCTATAGCGCTGGTTCTAAAGACAGTCCAGTCAATATGTTAATCGCTAACGAGATGGGCAAAAATAGTAATAATTATATTATGGTTTATAAAAATCATTCAGACGATCAAAAAGCCGAGACACATTTTAAACCAAATATGGATAAAGATCAATTATCAGAATCGGTTAAACACCAAGCGACATATGAAGTAAAAGATACTGATAAAGCAACAACACAAACTAAAAAAACAGTTTGGGTTTGGAAATCAGATGTTTATAAATCATTATTTAGCTTTGGACATGCTAACCAAGAATTAATCAAAAAAACGACCGTTGTGGCAGTCCCTAAAGATACGTGGGTCGTTTTAGATGCTCAGCAAGCAAAACAATTACAACAATCACAGCAAAAACAGAGCAGCGAAGGAAATCAAGTGAAGCAGCAACAACAGAAAAAAGCAATGCAACAGTTAGCAAGTAACTATAAAAAACAACATCCAGAAGCGTCACAACAAGAAATAAACGACTATTTAAAACATCAACAACAAGTTCAAGCTACCAAACAAATTAAAAAAGAAATAGCGAACTAAATTTGTGTATAAATAAAAAGCGTTAAGTTACTCAGCATTGAATAACTTAACGCTTTTTTTATGTCGACGACTAACTTGTGGCTTAATTATGATTTAAGCCATGTTTTTACTATCTCACACCTTTTCTTTGTTTGTTATAACAGGTCATACGGTTAATTCACCTTAGTAAATCTCAATCTATATCACCCCCCATATATTCAACATTTTTCTATAATAAAATTCCCCCAAATTTTTAATTTAAATTAAATCGTGTTATAAATAGGGAGTCTGGGACATCCATCGATGGTTTCAGAATCTTTTTTCAATTAGGCAGTAGAGGGCTGGACTGAAAATCTAAAATCTCACTTCTTTAAAGCACTCCTTTTTCATGTCATGAAAATGAGTCATTCTTATGCACTTATGCATTTCACATGAAAATTCTAGTGAGACTGATACATGAGGGTTAGCTCAGGTAAACTCTTATACCAGTCATCCTCGCCAGGGAAGTACTAGGGAAGCACTACGAAATCTCTATTAAACAATTTGATTTCAGTCCCCACTCCCTAAATATGTAAACAAAGGAGTCGTTATATGCAAGATATCGTATTAGGTATAGATATTGGCACGAGTGCTGTTAAAGTCATTGCTGTAACCAGGTATGGCAACGTATTACAAAGTGTTCATGCACCACTACAAACAAGGCATGTGGCCAACGGTTATAGTGAGCAAAATCCAGATGACTGGTTTGAGGCTACATGCCATTGCATCCAACAGTTAGTACACAGTGAGGCACTCAATCATTATCAAGTGAAGGGCTTATCTTTGTCAGGACAAATGCATAGTTTGGTTATTCTGGATGATGAAAACCAACCCATCCGTGATGCGATTTTGTGGAATGATACAAGATCAACGTCACAATGTAATTTAATTAAAGCACAACTTGGCGAATATGTATTAGACAATCCCGTCCTAGAAGGCTTTACACTCACAAAATTACTATGGATAAAGGACAATGAACCTGAGCACTGGCTCAAAACCAACGTGTTTTTATTGCCTAAAGACTACGTGCGTTTTAAATTAACAAGCAAATTAAATATGGAGTATTCCGATGCATCTAGTACATTGTTATTAGATAATCAGCAAAAATGTTGGGCTAAAGAGATTGGCCGACAATTTGGTGTTGACCATATTTATCCTGAGCTCGTGACTTCTGATGCCTTTGTAGGCTACGTCACTAAAGACATAGCTAGACAATTAGGCCTAAATCATGATGTCGCAGTATTTGCAGGTGGCGGAGATAATGCATGCGGTGCGCTCGGTTCAGGAGTTGTCTATGAAAACCAAACGCTGTGTAGCATTGGTACTTCTGGCGTTATCTTAACGAGTGAATCTGACAAGCAATACGACTATAAACACAATATGCATTATTTTAATCACGTCGTAAACGATATGTCGTACGTCATGGGCGTCACACTTGCAGCTGGCGATAGTTTGACATGGTTAAAAAATCATATGCTCCCACATTTAAGCTATGAACAAATTGTTACACAAGCTGAATCATCCACATTAGGCAGTCATGGTCTATTATTTACACCTTACTTATCCGGGGAACGTACCCCGCATGGTGACGCAAGTATTCGAGGGAGTTTCATAGGCCTGAAAACGTCGCATCATAGCAGTGATATCGCGCGTGCCGTGATAGAAGGCATTACGTTTTCTTTATATGAATCCATTAACTATCTACGTCACATGGGTAACAATATTGAACATGTGATATCCATTGGTGGTGGCGCAAAAAGTGACTTTTGGTTACAACTCCAAGCCGATATCTTTAATGCTAAAATTAAAAAATTGAAATATGAAGAAGGACCTTGTATGGGCGCAGCCATGCTCGCTGTCTTAGGTTTAGGATGGTATCCGGATGTAGCGCATATGACAAAGCATTTTATAAAATATGAACATAGCTTTGAACCTGATGCCCAAAGACACGAACAATATATGGCTTATTTTGAATTATATCAAGCTGTTTATCAGCAAACACAAGCCATTACAAGTAAATTACTCGAAATATCTGACGTTGATTAACGCTAAAAATATTTTTCTGGAGTGAGCGCCATAGAGTGTTCAACCAGTTAATTCAATATCGTAATATACACATTTGTTTTTAAGTAAAACTTGCAAAAAAGAATAGAATACGTTAGATTGTAGATAATTATTCAGAAAATTAGTGAAACGTATCATTAAAAAATTAAATAGTTTGAGAAACCACTGGAAGTGCCTTGTAAAAGGCTGAGACCGAAGTAGTAACTTAGGAATTCCCTGAACCTGATCCAGTTTGTACTGGCGTAGGAAAGTGGCGTTTAGGTATATTACTCGTTATTTCAACGTCATTTTTCCAGCCGGAGAAGTGACGTTTTTTTAATGAGGTGAGCCATATGTTTATAGCCATTACTGAATTTGAAAATTTAGATTCAGACGATATTCAACATTACACAACCATAGCATCTGTTATTGATTATTTAATGATACGTACCCCTATGTCACAACAGCAACTGATAAATTGGATAAATCGCTTAATACAGGCAGGTTTTCCGAAAAATAAAATCATTATTCATAGTCATATTGCAGTTTTAGAACAATGCCATTTATCAGCAATCCATTTTAGAGAAGCTGACGCACGAATAAAGGATTTTAAAAAGTCACATCCTCATATTCAAATCAGTATGTCGACACATCACGAGGAAAGTGTCAAACAAGCACAAGCACTCAATTTAGATTTTATATTGTTTAGTCATATTTTCAGAACAAATTCTAAGCCTAATCAACCACCACGAACACAGTCAGAAATTAATAAAGTGTTACAGTACCCTATGCCAAACGTAGCACTCGGAGGTGTGAATGAACAAACCTTGAACGATTTGCCGAAAGGATTTGATGGGATTGCAGGTATAACGCTATTCAGACGAAAAAACAGAGAAACGATGGAATTATTA
Source organism: Staphylococcus sp. Y174-1 (assembly GCF_049897865.1). Taxonomy (NCBI): domain Bacteria; kingdom Bacillati; phylum Bacillota; class Bacilli; order Caryophanales; family Staphylococcaceae; genus Staphylococcus; species Staphylococcus sp. Y174-1. Next base: position 693,875 of record NZ_JAFCXB010000002.1, read on the forward strand.
AGGGAGCGATGGAATGAATACCAAATTTGATGTCATTATTATTGGATCCGGCGTAATAGGTATGTCGATTGCAAGAGAATTAAGTCAAAAAGGCCTGCGGATAGCCATTATAGATCGCAATGTTCGCGGTATGTATGCCTCTTACGCAGCTGGAGGTATGTTAGGTGCACATAATGAATTTACGGAATCCTGTAGCTTATTTCATTTAGCAAGACAATCTCAAGCCATGTTTCAATCCCTTAAAGATCGTTTGCTGTCTGAGGTCGGTCTAGATATTGAATATTTGGAAAGCGGCCTAGTTAAAATGGCAAAAAATGAGATAGATAATCCCATTGTGGAACAGCAATTCCAATTTCTACACCAGCACGATTCGAACACACAATTATTATCTTCCAAATCCCTTGAAGCCATTACAGACAATAACGTTCAATCTCAAACTTTAACCGCGATGCTAATTCCTAAAGATCATCAAGTCAACGCGAATCAATATACCAAAGCCTTATTACTTTCCTTAGCCAAACGCCATATCCAATTGATTGATCATAGTGAAGTTCAAGCAATTACAAAGCAAAATAACGGCTATACAGTCATGACGCAAAAAGACACGTACCGCGCCGAAAAGGTTGTCGTTGCAGCTGGTGCTTGGAGCGGTCAATTATTAAATCAATATTTTTCCCAAAATCCTGTCACGGGTGTCAAAGGTGAAGTACTCTTAGTCGAACACCCCACGTTAAACCTGCAGACCACCCTATTTATGACAAATGGTTGCTATATCGTTCCAAAAAAGAATCACCGTTATTTAATCGGTGCTACGAGCTATGTTGATGATTATTCTATCGGCGTGACGAAACCCGGAAAACATTGGTTGTGCAAACAAGCGCAACACTACGTACCAAACTTAGCAAACAGTAAACTGATTCATCAATGGTCTGGTATCAGACCGACTTCAACAAACGGTCAACCCATTATGGATGAAGTAGACCATCATTTATTCGTTGTTACTGGTCATCATCGCAACGGCATTCTGTTATCACCACTGATTGGTTTAAAAATGAGTGAATGGATTGAAAGTGGACGCAGACCCACTGAATTTGAAGACTTTTCAATTGAAAGGAGCTGTAAAACATGAAATGCGTTATAAACGGTGATTATTTTACTTTTAATCAAGCAGTCAGTATCCAAGCTATTTTACAAGAATTAGAGTTGGATGCCGATAGAGTCATTGTTCAGCATAATGAAAATTTAGTAAAACAAGCAGATTTTCAAGCAGTAAAGATTAATGATCAAGATTGTCTTGAACTATTAGAATTTGTAGGAGGCGGATAAAATGTTTAAAATTGGTGACTTTGAATTAAAAGCGAGCTTATTATTAGGTACAGGTAAGTTTGACAACGAAGCGATACAAACACAAGCGATTGAAACGTCTGAAACTGAAGTATTAACCTTTGCAGTCAGACGTATGAACTTATACGACAAAGCATTGCCTAATCCATTAGCAAAAGTTGATTTATCAAAATTCATTACTTTTCCAAATACGGCAGGCGCAAAAACAGCAGATGAAGCAGTGCATATTGCTAAAATTGCCAATCACGCCGGTGTCTGTGACATGATCAAAGTTGAAGTGATCGGTGATGACGAAACATTGTTGCCAGATCCATTAGAAACCTATAAAGCTTGTGAAATATTATTAAACGAAGGCTATACCGTTTGTCCATATGTATCTAATGACGTGGTATTAGCCAAACGTTTAGAAGATTTAGGCGTACACGCGATTATGCCTTTAGCATCTCCAATTGGAACGGGGCGCGGAATCAATAATCCATTAAATTTACGTTATATTATTGAACGAGCCAACGTACCGATCATTGTTGACGCAGGCATCGGGTCACCTAAAGACGCCTGTCATGCAATGGAGTTAGGTGCAGATGCAGTGTTGCTAAATACAGCCATCTCTAGTGCCAAAGACCCTGTAAAAATGGCTGAAGCAATGAAATTAGGCATTCATGCAGGTAGACTAAGTTATGAAGCTGGTCGCATTCCAGTTAAATACACTGCTCAAGCATCTAGCCCACAAGAAGGCATTGGATTTCTATGAATGAACGCTATAGTCGACAAATACGCTATCACGATTTTGGCAAAGAAGGACAGAATCGGCTACAGAAGCTCCACGTGATGATTATGGGCGCCGGTGCATTAGGCAGTCATAGCGCAGAAATGCTAGCGCGCATGGGTGTGGGTCAGTTAACAATCATTGATATGGATATCGTTGATGAATCCAACTTGCACAGACAAGCAACCTACGATGAGTCCGACGCAGCCCGTATGGTGCCTAAAGTAGAATCATTGAAGACCCACCTCAGTCTTATCAATAGCGAGGTAACCATTACCGATGTAAATCAAGAACTAACACCTTCCAATATTGAAGCCGTTTTAACAGAGGCACAACCCGATATCGTTATAGATGGTATGGATCATTTTGAAATCAGATACCTCATTAATGAAGCTTGCCATAAACTGCATATCCCGTGGATTTATGGCGCCGCCGTTGGGAGTAAAGGTACAGTCTTTGGCATAGATTATACAGGTCCTTGCTTAAAATGCATGCTCCAAACCATACCAACGACCGGTGAAAGTTGCGCTATTAATGGCGTCTTACCTCCCGTCGTATCTCAAGTAACAAGCATGCAAGTCTCAGAACTCATTCGATGGGTCGCTGGTGAAGGCTTTTCTCAAAAAATAATGACCTTCGATTGCTTTAATTTAAAATTTAACACATTTAACGCAGAAAATTTGAAGGATCCCCAATGTCCTACATGTATACGTCATAACTATGAGCTACTCCATACACAGCAAAAACAATCTATCGAAGCACTTTGCGGAGATGCATTCTTGTTTCGGTTTGGCACTCAAATCTTTGAACACGTAGACTATCTACCACTCAACGTAACGAAAAGTAATCATTTTGTGAAATTAGCTCATTACGGAGATTATACGATGACCATTTTTAAAGATGGACGTACACACGTATACGGTATTAAAAATCAGACACAAGCCAAAACAGTTTATAACCAACTCTTGAAAGCTATAAAATAGCGCCACGATTTTACTTGTTTGATTTATATTGCCTGTGAAGCACTGGGGAATGATGATTTGTGCGGCATGTCGTTTAGAGCGCGTGATGGGATAAGTCGCATTTCTAGATAGGCATGGTGGATGAACTAATTTATGATAAAAATAGGGCGTATCGCTTTATTATTAAAGATACGCCCTACTCTATTTGTTTCAAATAGATGCCAAAAGTATATTAATGTTATTGTGGTTTCGCTTTTGCTGCATGTCTAGCTGCTTTAACATCTTCAGCTGTTTTTCTATTTTCTTCAGCCTCTTTTTTTGTAGCTTCATCACCACACACCACGTGGTCGATTTTATTTTTTAATGCTTCATAGCCTTGTTCAGCAACAAGCACTTTATCATTTTTATGATTTTCATCTCCAAAATATGTTGCATCCATACCTGCATTATGATGAAAATCCGTATTTGTTGCCCCAGGTAACATAGCCGTTACATTAATATTTTTTTCTTTCAATTCTTCTCTTAACGCTTCAGCAAACATAAATCCAAATGCTTTGGACGGTCCATAAACAGTCTCATATGGTGTAGGTAACGTAGCTGATAATGATGAAACGATTAGAATATCACCAGATTTATTTTTGGCCATATGCTGTGAAACCCTTTTAGCCATATGAACCATACCTGAAATATTAATATCAATCAGTTTTAACTCTTCATCTAAATCATTTTCTAAAAATGCTCCGCCAATACTAATACCAACATTTAAAACTGCCGCATCAACAGTACGATTTTTATTTTCAACAAAACGCCAAAAATCTTCTACCCCATCATAAGTTGACGCATCGGCTTGAAATGGATACGTTTCAACACCTAATTTTTCAATTTCTTTTGCAGAATCGTAAATTCTATCACTTGAGCCTGACATTGCAACATCATAACCATCTTTTGCAAATAATTTTGCCAATTCAAAACCTAATCCTGAACTTGATCCTGTTATCAATACGAGTTTTTTATTTTCAACCATTTGAAACGCTCCCTTTAATTTAATATTTATATTTTTATTCTAAAGGTTAAAGTGCACTTTATAGCAAATAATTAGTTTTGACTGTTCTTTTCATATTCCTTTTCTAAATCATTGAAATATTGAAGTTTTACGTCTACTTTATTAAATGCTTTGTCTAACGCTTCTTGTTGCTGTTCTAAAACTTTCTTATGATCTAATAAAATTTTACGCCTAGAGTCAAAATCTTTTTCTCCATTCACGGTCATTGTAATAATTTTTCTTAAATCATTGATAGACATACCCGTTATTTTCAAGCAATTGCATTAAATCTTTTCTCTTTAATAATTCGCTCATAATATTTTCCACCTTTATCTATATCTATTACTGTAACATTACCATATTGTCAGATTATTATTAGTTTCCTTTTTCATATAAAAAAATGGAAATAACTAAAATCAATAGTTATTTCCATTCAAAACTTTAGTTTTAAGATAAATAAAGTACAATTTTTATCTCTGATTCAACAATTTTATCATTATAAAAATTCGCTTGAATGGCAACTAAGTCATGTTTTTTGAACTGATAAATCTACTACTATATCTTTTTAAACATGGTAAAAACTTCAGCTAAATTATTTATGATATGCTTCTGCTTATCAGTGATTTTGCTAAAACTTTTTATATCGCTTAAAAAATAGGCAAGTTAGTATTTAAATAACTCGCCTATATGTTTGCAGAAATATCATTTAATTCAAAAATTATGTTATTTAAATTCTAAACTAATATTAAATGATAGGTTTCTGTTTACAATAGATTTATCAGCACCTTGCTTGGTTCCTCTATTTTTATGGGATGCTTTATATTCCTGAGACTCTTGCCAATGTTTGTAAGCTGCTTCGTCTTGCCAAAACGTAATGATAACATGATGTTCATGTGTACTATGTGGCTTTAGAAATAATAGATTTTCAAACCCTTCAGTATTCTCTAGATGTTTATCTCTATTTAAGAACACACGCTCGAAGTCTGCCTCTAAACCAGGATTAGCATATAAATGGTTTAAAACTGCATAACCATATTGTGGCAAATCATTAATTTGTTCTAATATAGTATAGTGATATGTCACATTAAATCTATTAATAGTTACCTCATTATTATTTTTGTCTAAATAAATACGATGTATTTCATTTTTCAACAAATGAATCACTCCTTTTTATTGGATGATATGTCAAAATTGCTTAAATTTATCCATAACATAATCTCTACTATTTTTATGATTCACGATAGTCTGTGGATAATCTTTTCCAATTTCAATATGATAAATTTCTTGTAACTTGTCTTTATATTTAGTTGGATCATGAATGTATTTACTGCTCACATCATTAAATATTTCTAGCTGTGTTTTAATAAAATACCCTTGCGCATCAAAACGCTCACTTTGACGTATAGGATTAAACATTCTGAAATAAGGCACTGCATCTGTTCCAGTTGATGCTGACCACTGCCATCCATGTACATTAGATGCATTATCATAATCTATCAAATACTGTCTAAAGTACTCCTCCCCCCAAGTCCAATCAATAAATAAATTTTTCGTTAAAAATTGTGATACGACCATTCGTAAGCGATTATGCATATATCCTGTACGATTCAGCTTCTTCATTGCAGCATCAACGATTGGGTAACCAGTTTGACCTTTTTTCCATACTTCAAAATGTGTTTTATTATACGACCATTGCATGTTTCGATATTTTTCAGAAAAAGATTTAGTTGCCGTTTCTGAATACTGTGTCATTAACACATAATAAAATTCACGGAATAGAACCTCTCTTATAAAAGCTTCAAAATTTTTTTCATCGCTCTCATAATCTTCAAGTAAATCATTTATAATTTCACGAATATCGAGTAGTCCATATGCTAAATATTTACCTAATCCACTTACAAAATCCTGCGACACATCGTCAGTCAATTTATCATAATGAGCTATGTCACCATTTAAAAAATCATCCCAAGCTTTACGCGCTAACTTTTCTATATCTTTATTATTTTCAAATTTTAAGTCACTTTGATTTGAACCCTTTTCCGCAATTTGAGACAACTGCTTAAATTGATAACTTTTTTTAGGGGTGTGTACTAAGTCCTGACGATTTGCTTTATAAAAACTAGTAAATACTTTATAAGGCTGTTGCTGTTTATTAAAAGTCTTTGTTGGCTCAAAATAATGATTCACGCGCTGTCCAATTACTGTAACTTGGTGATTTTCAAAAGCCTTTTTTACATGAGGATAGTCATATATTTCTTTGTGATAGCTCATAATATCTTTTGCTACTAATACGTGAGATAACGCCAATGTTTCTGCTAATTTACCTAGCTTTTCGTATGTGACAATATAAGGTTGTAAATCATGCTTATCTAAAGCATTTACAAATCCTTTTACAACTTTATAGTAATAGTCACGTTTTACTTCTGATGCGTCAGTTAAATCTTCTAAAGGTAAGATAAAATACAATTTATTTATCTCATTTTGATGCTTCACTATATATTGAAAAAGTGGATTATCTTTCGTTCTAAAAACTCTGTTAAGTATGACTCCTAAATGCATTTTATTGCCTCCCAGCTTGTTTCATACAAATTCACTTTATAATTGTCCTTTAACTTAAGATTGTGTTTTAAATCATATACCCGTTTTAACTTTTGTATAATTCACTAAAAAATAAAATAAATTTTAATACCTTACATATTATAGGCAACTTCAGGGTATACTATTATCAGAGGTGATTAAATTATGAATAACAAACAATTACAAAATGAAATTGAAAATATATTAAATACATCAAAAATAGGTGTCCTATCTACTGCACATAACAATACACCTAATAGTAGATACATGGTATTTTATAATGATGGACACACACTTTATACTAAGACAAGCATTGAGTCTAAAAAAATTGCTGAATTTAAAGATAATCCCAAAGCTCACGTACTTATAGGTTACGATGAAACGAATAATCGTAGTTTTCTAGAAATTGATGCTAATGTTGAAATACTGAAAGATCAAGAGACTATTGATTGGATTTGGAACAAACAAGATAAGTCCTTTTTTGACTCTAAGGATGATCCAAACTTGTGTGTAATTAAAGTAATACCAAAATCCATAAAAATTATGAACGATAAAAAATTAGACGCACCACAAACCATTACGTTCGATTAGTTAAAAAGGCGAGCCTAGGACATAAATAGATGTCTCAGGCTCGTTTTCAATTTGGCAGTAGGTGACTGAATTGAAAATGCGATTATATCAAGCTTTTTTCAATCCTAGTCACCCTTGCCGGGGTGGGACTACGAAATCTATATTAGAAAATTTGATTTCTGTCCCACTCCCGTTTTTTATATACCATTATTAATATCTTCTAACATAGCATCAACTGTAATTTTAGCACTCGTCAGTACAATTGGCACTCCTGCCCCTGGATGAACACTAGCTCCAGCAAAATACAAATTTTTGTAATCTCTGCTCACATTAGGCGGTCTGTAATAGTTACTTTGCGCTAAAGTAGGCATTAAACCAAAGGCTGCTCCAAATTTAGCATTATAATCTCCTTCAAAATCCTTAGGCGTATAAATAATTTCTGTCACAACTTGCTTTTTCAAATCTTTTAACGCTTTAATCGTAGAAAGCTTATTGTAAATAATATCTTTCACTTGTATGATTGTTGACTCATCAGACCAATCCGTATCACCTGTTTTCAATTCTGAAACGGGCATCAGCACATAAATACCTGTTTGACCTTCTGGCGCTAACGACTGATCTTCCACACTAGGAGCGTATACATATATTGATGGATCTTGGGATATTTCCCCGGAAAATATTTCATTGATATTATTATCAAAATCCTTTGAAAATATAACATTATGTAACAAGATATCTTCAGATAAATCTTTATTAACCCCTATGTACATTAAAAAGGCTGAGCAAGAATAGTCCATATTATCAATTTTCTGTGTCGTATACTTCTTAGGATGATGTTCATTTTTAATTAAAGATGAAGTAGCATATGGAAAATCAGCAGTACAAATTATTTTGTCATACTTTTCTATATGTCCGTTTACTTTTAGTCCCTCCGCACGCTTATACCTACTATCAATGATAATTTCTTCAACGTTTGCGTTGGTATAAATTTGAGTACCTAATTCTTCATTTAGCGTTTGAAGCGCTCTGACAAAGCTATACATACCACCTTTTATAAAGTGAACGCCAAACATTAACTCTATCATGGGTATAATTGAATACAATGACGGGCTTCGTTTAGGGTCGATACCTATATATAATGTTTGAAACGCTAAAATCTTTTGGATTTTTTCATTATCAACATATTTTTCAATTAAATTATCTGCTTTATCAAATGTTTTGAGTTTCATACCCTGATATATAGTAAAAGGATTATAAAAATCCGTAGGTTTCCTAAACGTACGTTCTAGAAAATATTTTCGTGCTATTTCGTATCTTTCGTATATATCTGTTAAAAAGGACATAAAACCATATGTAGAGTTAGGTTCAATACCTTCAAGCATATTTCTTAACTGAGCAAGATCTGTAGGAACGCGAATTTGATCTGTTTCACTAAAATAAACATCATATATATGTGATAATTGTTTAATTTCCAAGTAATCATTCATATTTTTTTGAGCGTAATTAAAAACGTCTCGATAAATCTCAGGCATCATTACGATGGTTGGTCCCATATCAAATGTAAAGCCATCTTGCTTGATCTGATTCATTCTGCCACCTATTTGTTGGTTCTTTTCATATAAATCTACTTGGTGACCGTTTGCTGCTAATCTTGAAGCTGCAGCTAAACCTGAAACACCGCCGCCTATAACTGCAATCTTCATAATGTTTCACTCCTATTATATTTCGCACTAAGTTCACGATAAATTTTCATTTTTTTCAATTTGCTTACATATACTTTCTTATACAACGTATAGTTTGCCTTCCTTACTTCCACAAGTATTTCATGATAAGCTATCGCAGCTAATTCGATAATGTAACGTACCTCTTCGTCAAAATAATTAATACCGTTTAATGCATTATCATATAACCTAACTGCCTCTGTAGCGTAACTTTCCCACAGTTCTATATAATTTGGCGTAACTCCTTCATAATATATAGAATGTAGATTAACTCGATATTGAGCTAATTTTTCTACACTTAGATAAATTCTTCCATTTTGAAAATCTTCGCCGACATCTCTTAAAATATTAGTTATTTGCATTGCCTTGCCTAAAGCAATCGCAGCTTCTTCAGCTTGCTCGAAATTATTTTCATTTGATGAAGTTAATATAGGAGTTAACAATTCACCGACAGTACCTGCCACACCATAGCAATACTCATATAAATCTGAATCAGTTTTCATTTCTTTTAAAACTAAATCTTCCTTCACATATTGAATTAAAGATTCAAAAGGTTTTTTAGGTATTGAATATGTATTCAATGTATTACTTAAAGCATTCATAATAGCTGCATCACTTTGATACGCTTGAATATAATCACAATCGCTATAAATCACATCTAAATCTCTAGCTATGCCGTTTAATTGCTCAAGGTCTTTGTATTTATCAATACTGTCATCTATAATTCTGCAAACTGCATAAATAGCCCAAATTGCTTTTTTCCTTTTTAAATCCAAAAAATCAAAGGCATATGAGAACGTTTTTGAATGTTCTTTCATTATATTGTGACAATGGTTATAATCTCTCTCTAATTGATTCATTTATTGGCCTCCTCAGTAAGCCTAGAACTTCTTGACATTTGTATAAAAAAATAAGCTATAAATCTATTCTACGACCTTTCCAATATATACGTTTGAATACATTGATATCTAACCATGATTTAAAAAATATCACGACAAAGCATATGAAGAGCAGTGGATGACATAAACTCGCAACGATATTAAAATTTCCTGTTCTTCGAATAAATATATGAAATTGTATCGCATATATAAAATATAGAGTAATAGCTAATAATATATATAACGAGCCTAAATTAATTGAAAAAATTATCGCTAAAACTGTTGTAAGTGAACCAAATAGCCATAAAAATACAAACGTAAGCGTAGACTTTTTAGTTACTTGAGAGCCAAGTGCAAAGTGTTTACTCCAACCCTCTAATAGCGCTTTATATCCTTGAGAATACATTCTAAAATTCACTACGCCTTGGCCTTCATGCAAACTAACTGGCAAACCTTGCTGATTATATGCTTTACTTATTGCAAAGCCTTCAATGATTTGATTTTTAGCTTTCAAATGTCCTTGTGTCAATTTATAATCTTGCTTATTTGTCACAAGGACTGGTCCAAACGCGCCTTGCTCATTATTTGCTGATTTCGTGATTGAAAATTGATTCATACCTACGATTGTCATTAAATTAAAAATCGCCGATATATTTTCATATAGCTTTTTTATCTTGTGATAAGGTTGTATTGACAACAAACCTTTACCACCTTGTAAATCATATTGATTGGCTATATTTTGAATACTATCATCACAAGCAAACTGAACATCAGCATCAACAAACATTAATAAATCATGCGTTGCATATTTGCTACCTTGCCAACAAGCATGTGACTTACCTTGCCATGTAGTATCATTTTCAACAGTATATACGCTCGCACCATAATATCTAGCGACAACTTGTGTCTCATCAGTTGAACCATCATCCATAACAATTACTTCTATTTCTTGCTCTTTACTTATACTGTTAAGTAATTTAGGTAAGTTCTCCGCTTCATTTCTAGCAGGTACAATAACACTGACGGCTGTCTGACCTCTTCCTTTTCCGGAGTTATTTATAATCGCTCGACGCGCATACATACACATTCCACTTATTAGTGATAGTATCGTCAATACTATTGCTATTATATAAAGTATCATTCAGACTCAACTACTTTCTCCATTAATAATAGCTTCTGCTACTTGCATACCACTCAAAGTAACCATAGGCATACCAGCGCCAGGATTTACAGAACCACCTACAAAGTACAAATTTTTGAAGTACTGACTTTTTTTAGGAAATTTAAAACCTTTATTTTTCTTCTTATTGGATACTACGCCATATATAGCTCCTTTATTAGAATTGTATGTATTTTCTATATCATGCGGTGTCCATACGTCTTCATATACAATGTGCTTTCTCAAATCTTTCAAGCCCATGGACTCTAATTTATCCAATATACGTTCTTGGAATTGCAGATATTCTGCTTCACTAAATGACTTACTCTGAATGTACGGTATGTGTGGCAATATTTTTATATTCTCGTGTCCCTCTGGCGCCTGTGTCTTATCTGTTTTATTTGTATTCACTACATAAATAGTCGGATCTTCAGGCAAAACATACTGGTGAAAAACTTGATCATAATTAACTTTAGAATTACTTGAAAAGAAAAAGTTATGATGTTGAAGCTCTGGATAACTTTTGTCCACACCAAGATGCATGACATAACCTGAACTAGCTGGCTCAAATTTACGTTCCAATTTGTTTATTTGGTTTGCATCAAAATTCAATAAATACTTATAAACAGGGATTACTTCCATATTAGATATAATGTAATCTGCATATATTTCCTTATTACTTTCTATTGTTATCCCTGTCACCTTATTTTGACTATTATAATTGATACGTTTTACAGGGGTGTTAAAATGTATGCCCACACCTAATTTTCTCGCTAATTGTTCCATCGCTTCCGCTAACTTATGAATGCCACCATCTACGTACCACAAACCTTCCTCATGTTGCATTTGAGGTAATAAACTCAATACAGCCGGAGCATCATAAGATGAGGAGCCGACATATTTTATGAAATAACCTAGCATTTCTCTTAAATATGGGTTATCTACCCTTTTATTAATGGCTTGTTGCATTGTATGAAAATAATCGAATTGTTTTAAAGCTGAAAATGGACCATGATAACGAATGATTGCATACATCGTATCTAACCCCTTTTCAAAGTAGCTTTTTTCAGCCACTTGATGTATCTTTTGTGCGTAACTAAAAAACGAAGAAAGTTGCTCTATATCTTTATTTGTTAACGATTCATTATTTGTTAACATATCTTCCATGGATTCATATAAATCTAAAATTTGGCCATCTGGATAAACGTTTCTAATCTGTAAACTTAACTTACGAATGCTAACATAATCTTCTAGCCTTTCATCACATCGTTGAAATAAGCGTTGAAATACTTTAGGCATGGTTAAAATTGATGGACCGAGATCAAATCCATAGTCATCTATGTCTAACCTATTTACCTTTCCACCGATATGCTTATTTTGTTCATATAAATCCACTTGATAGCCTGCTTGAGCCATACAAATTGCGCTAGCAATCCCTCCCAAGCCACCTCCTATGACAACCACTTTCTTATTTCCCATTTAATCACCTTTTCTTTTTTGTAATTTATTATAAATACGTATTAACTTAGGGCGATTATAGCGCTGAACAATCATACAAGGCACATTAGCTATAATGACATATATAAAATTAATTATTTTAACACTTTTTGACGCTTTAAAAAACGCAATAACAGGAAATATGGATAGCAGATGAACCACCTCTGCACGTCTAGTTTCTAATATAAATCGCTGTATATCATTCATATTTTTAGATAGATCGAAAGTCGCTTTACTACTGATATTCGGGTTAAGATTTTGACCGTCTGGCAAATGATCTTTCCAATATTGCACTTTAACTAATTGTTGCCATAATTGACCCTCTTGTTCAATATTCCAACTTCGAAAATACTTATTATCTTTTTCTAAGAACTTATAACTAATACGAGTACCAAGTTGAGCAATAATCATTTGAACTATAAACCAATATAGCGCAATATATATAATCTTTTTCATCAATTTAATGCTCAGATTTCGCTGTATAGCTTGGGTTATCTTTATTTAAATACCAATTCCCAGCTGTTAAATAAGTAGCAAAAGCACTCCAAAGCATATATGGAACTAGTAAAATGCCAGCAACTTTTTTTACATTGAAAAATTTTACAGTTGTTGTAACTACTGCGCCCAGTAATACAACACTCTCTATCAACGCACTAAAGCGTAATTTATATTTGAAGTATAATATCGACCATAGATAATTCAGGCTTAATTGTGAGTAATAAGCACCTTTCAAAGCCTTACTAGTAGATTTATTAGTCACTAATGCATAAGCTACGCCCATCGTTGTATAAAGTATTGGCCACACAATTGGAAAGACATAGCCGGGTGGTGAAAAAGGTGGTTTAACATTATTTTTATAATCTTTTCTCGCATTTTTCACTGCAAATTTCCCTATAAATTTACCACCTGTAATTGGTGTTATAACTTTTATAATTGTTTTAATTATCTCGTTTGCTTTCATAGTTGATCCCCTCTTTTTTTGTAAAAGTAACTAGCCTTTATTTTAGCCGTTACAATTCGGCATTGGACATGTTATTTTTTCTAGCTAAATACTTTTTCACTCCATATACTTTCAAAACAATTGCACCTGTAATAACAATTGGCAAAATAAACTTCTTCATATTAAAGTATTCTCCTTTATTAGTTTTTTGGCTATTAATCTTGAATTTAAAAAGATTCATTACACTTTTATGAACTTTTGCTTGGGTATACTTATATACCCACCAAGGTAACGTCGGTTCATATTCTTGTAACGCTATGATACATGCGTCACTATTAGGTAATCTTCTAAATTCTAATCTCGCATTACCACCATCTGAATCTAAAGCGAAATCTCCACCAACAATTCGATATAAAATTCTCTCATTATTAGAAGCTTTAAAATCTTTACTTAATAATAGTAAGTCCTTATTTAAACACGGCACACTAATCGTAAAGTTATCTTCGTTAAAATCACTATTAACGACATTTAATGTAATTCTATTTAAAAAATTTGCATATGATTCTGCCAATTGAATCATATTTACATCTTTAGGTAAGACTACCCTTGATATTGCTCTAACATCTTTAATATCGCCCTTACGTGATGACTTCCCTTTCTTTTGTGTCTTAGTTTCTTCTTCCAAGGCATTACGCACACTTTCCTTATAATCAATCTTGCCTATAGAAATGTCTTTCACAATATTTTCATCATTTCTAATCATATCATGAATTAAGCTATCCATTAACGGATAGACCATTTCTTTTGGAACACCTGAAATAAGTTTCACCCAATATTTACTTAGCCAAATGGGAATAATAGGCAAATCTATCGTAGGTAATCGTTTATCTAGTACCTCTGCAGTTTGCTTGAATAGATCTTTATAAGTCATATGACTAGGTCCACCAATATCTATCGATTCGTTCTCATTTGGATTACGCTCTACAATTTTATATAAACCGTCAATCACGTCGTCTATTGCAACTGGCAATGTTGTATTATAAGCCCATTTTGGTAGTAACAGGCCAGGTAATCTTTCTACTAATTTTTTTAATATAGGGTAAGAACTTCCTTTAGAGCCTATAATCAAACCAGCTCTTAAAGTACTTACTGGTACACCATATGATCCTAAAATCTGTTCGCATTCTAAACGGCTTCTTAAATGTGGTGATAATTCATTTGTATTAGGTATCAAACCACTCATAAATACAATATGCTGAACTTTATTATAACTTGCGGCTTTAGCAAAATTATCAGCTAATAATGCATCCATATCTTCAAAGCTCGCCTGCGTCAACTTAGCTGAAGGCATCATAGAATGGACAAGATATATAGCGATATCAATATCCTCCATTACCTCAGTGATTTCATTTAAATCAAACAAGTCAGCTGCCTTCCAAGTAACATTGTGTTCATTTGATTTATTTTCTATATTTCTAGAAATAGCTATAATTTCATAGTTATCTTTTAATTTATTCATTAAGTGACTACCGATATATCCCGAAGCGCCTGTTAATAATATTTTTTTCATATATTTAGCCTCCAAATAGAAAAAGATGAGCAGGTAAACTTTACCTCAGCTCATCTTCAACTTAACGAGCTCACTTGCTCATTATCTTAATTGACAAGAGCTCCAAGTCTCTTATTTAAAATTATACCCTTCTTAAAGCTTTTCAATCTTTATTTATAATAATTAATCAATAAATTTATCAAACCACAAGAATTTGACTAAAAAAGGAATAATCTTACTTGCTTTAATGATGTCACTAGTATAAAAAATTCTTTATCTTTTCCTGTATAATCTGGAATTAGTACCATATTTGCTTTGGTACTATATAATCACTTTCGATTTAATATATATCTTGATATTATTGAAAAGTATTTGAGCAATTTAAGTTTATTTTTACAATGTATCTACTACAACTTTATATTTTAAAAGTCATCATTTCCAATTTTATACATATATTCTTTGGCTCAGGCTGATGTAGATGTATACTTTGCTTCACCGTAATGATTCAATAATTATTTTTGCTCACTGACTTACCGTCTAATAAGAAGAAAACACCATTCGTTTTATGATTAGAAACCCCGTAATATGTTGGATCGTGTAAATCTTTATTATTTTTAGCTAATGCATTTTTAGTAATCTTGTGATTATTAATCTTGAAGTTATCAGCTTTTTGAGATGTTTTAAAATTCTTATCTAGAATAAAATTACTTTGATTTGCTGTATAACCACTGTAACTATAATAAGGTTTCACAGATTCTTGCGCATGTGCTTGAGTGATATTAAATAATTCGGGCGTTACGAAAAATCCCAAAACTAAACTACTAGCTAAAATAAAGTTAGAAACTTTTTTCATAAAAACCCTCCTCATATTTGTCTTACAGGTCACGTTATTATATTAATGTTACAATGTTGCGATAGTATCACATGATAAAATACATTTTTTATTTCTTCTTACACTCATACACGCAAATTAACTTATGCTTTTCTTAATTTAGAAGCTTATCACTATAGAAAAATTGAAAAGTAAATGTCTGATATGAGCTTATTTAAACAAAGAGCACATAAGCGTTGTCAAGAGAATCATTTGATATACGTCGATTTTAAGTGTAAATATTAAAAAATCGCCTGGAACAAAAAGTAATGTTCCAGGCGTGGCTATGATAAGTCTTATAATAGTTTCGCAAGTGCGACCATGACAAATTGTAATGGTAAACGAAGGACATGCTGCTTAACACTATCCGTTTCATCTCTTTCATCTTTGTAAGAGATGTTCTTACGTGCAGCGTAAATATTTGCAGGAAATACGAGCCAAAGGAATCCTTGTACTACTTTTCTTACGCGTGATCTATTTTTAGCACCGAGTACATAAAAAGCAATTATAAATTCTAATATGCCCGAATACTTAACTATTGCGTGTTTGAAAGGTAAATAGGACGGCACGATTTTTAAAAACATATCTTTATTTTTAAAGTGTGCAACACCACTTTTATAAAACAGTAAACTAAATATGAATCTTACTATGATATTTTTCATAGTCTTCCCCTATTCTTCAGCGACTTTGACAACTTGTTTACCAAAATTCTCTCCTGTGAATAACTTTCTAAATGCAGAAGGTAAATTGTCAAAACCTTCATCTATCGTCACTTCAAATTTAATTTTACCTTCAGACACCCATTGTGCGAGTTGTTCGCTTGCTTCTTTAAAATGATCAGCGAATTGTGCTACTACAAAACCTTGCATCAATGCTTGATTTTTAATCAACGTTCCTTGGATACGTGGTCCAATATCGTCTTTTTCATTATTATATGCTGAAATTGCACCACATACCGGAACGCGTGCAAATCGATTTAAGTGTTTAAACACTTCATCAGAAATTGCGCCGCCTACATTTTCAAAATACACATCAATACCATCTGGTACAGCCGCTTCGAGTTGCTGTGCGAAATCATCTTGTTTATAGTCAATGGCCGCATCAAATCCTAATTCATCTGTTAAATATGTTGTTTTCTGCTTACCACCAGCAATACCGACAACTTTTGCGCCTTTAATCTTAGCAATTTGTCCTACGACAGAGCCTACTGCACCTGATGCAGCTGACACGACAACCGTCTCGCCAGATTGTGGTTGACCAATTTGAAGCAATCCTGTATAGGCCGTCATTCCCGGCATGCCTAAAACACTCAAATATAAATGTAATGGTACATCTTTTGATGGCACAGGGGTCACATCGTCTCCATTCACTGTATTTATCTTTTTCCATGGTAATATGCCTGTGACATAATCGCCGACAGATAGACGTTCATCGTTCGATTGTGTGACTTTTCCAACAATATGACCTTGTAATGGCTCATTCACTTGGAAAGGTTGAACATAACTTTTTGTATCATTCATTCTGCCTCTCATGTAAGGATCTACAGATACATAAATGGATTCTACTTGAACCTCACCTGCATGTGGTTCTCGAGTTTCTATTGTTTCAAATCTAAATACATCGTCTTGAGGGATACTTTGTGGTCGTTTTGCAAGTACAACTTGTTGATTATTCATTTATTATTCCTCCAGATATTTAGTCGTAGCGTCTGATAATGACAAATCACCATTGATGATTTGGAATTCGTGACCTTTTAATGCTTCATCAGTTAACACAGAAACAAGCACTTCTGCTACATCTTCTCTTGTAATAGACGGATTTTGTACATTTTCAAATTGCGCACTCATATTGAATTGTTGCGTTTCATGATCGTTAGTTAATGCGCCTGGATGCACGATGGTATATTTTAAATTTGAATGTCTTAAGTAGTCATCCGCATAATGTTTTGCAATGGTATATGGTTTCAAGTCGCCTGACGCATCAAACGCTTCTCGACGTGAGTCGTACGTTGATACCATAACAAAGTGTTGACGACCGACGTGTTCACTTGCTTTAATTGCTTTCACTGCACCGTCTAAATCTACTATGATTGTTTGATCGTCACCTGTGCTTCCACCAGAACCGACGGAAAAAAGGATTTGATCATACGGTTTAAATAATTCTATTAATTCATCAATAGATTGTTTTGCAACATCAATGTAAGTTGCATCAATACCATCTGCTTTTAAAACTTCAACTTGTTCTTCTTTTCTAACACCGGCAGTAAAGTCAACGTTTCGTGCTTTGAGTTTGCGTACGAGATGTTGACCGACGCCACCATTAGCGCCAATAATTAATGATTTCATGTGTATCGCTCCTTTATGAAATTATTGATTAGCTAAGATTTTTAAAGCACGTTCAGCAACAGCATGTCCTGATTGAGGATTTTGACCAGTCACAATGCGACCATCTACGACTGCGAAATTGCTCCAGTCATCCTCTTTTTTAAAATGTGCACCGTTACTAATAAATTCGTCTTCTAATAAATATGGCATGTATTCAGTTGTACCATTTGCTTGTTCTTCACTATTTGTAAAACCAGTCACGTCTTTATGACGAACGAGGTAATCGCCATTTTTTTTAATGTCGAGTAGACCAGCCGCACCATGACATACAGAAGAGAGAACGCCTTGGTTATTGTAAATACTTAACGCAATGTCGTTAAGTTCTTTGTTATTTCTAAAATCCCAAATCGCACCATGTCCACCTGCAAAGTAAATGGCTTGATAGTCGCTAGAATTAACCTCTTTTGGAGATAAAGTTTGTCCAAATTTGTTCATATAATCATGATCCGTATAGTAATCCCAGTCCTCAGCTCGCATCATTTCAGGGCTAAGACTGACAGGATCAAGAGGCACATATCCACCATTCGGACTTACGAAATCAACATCATAACCTGCGTCATAGAAATCTTTCGCAAAGTGCGTAACCTCTGAGAACCACGCACCCGTAGGTCTGTCTAAATTATCGTATTTCGCAATGTTTGTTACAACAATTAAAGCTTTTTTCATTGTATTTCCTCCTCATTCATGTTTATATAGAGTACAATATCAGTTAAACCTTGGTTTAAGAGAAAGGATATGCTTACATGAAACAATATTACATTGAATATGTCTCAGATTATTGCAATATACCTAAAAGCAAACTGCGTTATTACGAGAAAAAGAATATCTTGAAACACATCGACAGAGATAGCAATAACAAGCGTTTATACACAGACGACGATATCGAAATGATTAAATTTATCCAGTGCCTAAGCAATTTGAATATGCCATTAAAAGAAATCCGAAAAAACACAGACATGCTTTATCAAAACCAAACAGATGTCCCAAGCGTGTTACGCGCACACCTAGAATTCTTGAATGAACAACGGAATTTGATCAGTAAACATATCGACTTAATTGAACAAGAAATACAAACTGCCATGACCGAGTGACGAAGGAAAAGGGCGATAGGTGGATAGGCAAAGCTGGAATGAGTCAGAAAATTGCGTCGGGTGGATAAGCTAGAATAGAATGAGTGGGCGATGGATGGATAGACAAAAACGGTTATAATATATCTTATACCTAAAATTACAGAGTACTAAAACTATCTTATCTGCCATCTCTTGACGCGTTCCCCTTGTTAGTGGTTTAGCTAAAAAATCTCATTAAGTAAATGAATTTATATTATTAAAATTTTATAATAGATAAAATCACTGTACTTCTAATTAAATATAGCTAATTCATTTTGTTATCATTATATTTTTTTATTCATCATTACCTATATTAGTAAAAAACCACCTTTTTTCTCAACGAATTATTATAATTTTCTTGTATTCTTTTTAAGTATTGTCTATATGTGAATTCAATGTTCTGTTTGTTTTCATATTAATTGGTAACAAATCTAAAAAATTTATTAATATCTTGATAAAGCTTACTAATTTAATATTCAAACATCAACATTACTTTTTCTATTTCTTCTTTATATTTAAGAAATCCATTGAACATTTCATGCAAATGGTCATTTAAACTATCTGCGTTAAGCGTGAAATATGCTTTTCTTGTATATATGGCAGTTATAATAGCTGCAACACATGCAAAAATTGCAATAATAATCGAATTCAACAAAAACTAGGCGATTTAGCCTCTATAAATTCAGAGAATTAGTAGCCTAGAACCATTGTATTTTTATTAAATTCCCATTCTTAGGATTCACCGCCATCCGTTTATACAGAAAATATTACAAATCTTTAGTTTATATAAAGCGTACAAAAGACATTTCGATTAAGGCTAATCATACCGTCTTTTTACTTATGATTATTTTTAATTCGATGATGTTAATGTTTTGATTATTCAAATGTTACTTGGGAAAGGGAGACGTATTACGCTACCTCGTTCGCTTAAAATTTGGATTTACATTTGAAAACATAAAAATAACGATTTTCAAAAAGCAGACTATTTCATTAGTTTTCCGTTCTTTTTGTTTTATCATTTATTTACAAATTTTAACTCTATATGCTTTTAAAGCGTATATTTACTTATAAAATTGTGACAAAATATTGACAGCGCTTTCATTTAGAGCTACTCTATATTTAAATTCCCTCACCAACGGTAATTTATAAGTCTCGTATGTAACTTCTTTTTACATAGAAATTTTTTATAATTGTAAGCGATTCCTAAAAATATCGATTTAAGAAAGGGTGATTGTTTTGGAAAATGTTAAAGCAGTATTTAGTAAGTTCTTTGGATTTATACCCCGTGCAATTATCAACATTTTTATCTAATTTATATATTTAAATAACTAATTAATAGAGGTGCTATTCATGAAAAATAGAGAAAACAGATACAGTATTCGTAAATTCAGTGTAGGTGCATCATCCATTTTAGTAGCGACATTGCTATTTATGGGAGGTGGCGGCGGTGCTGCACAGGCAACAGAAACACATCAGAAAGTGGGTACTTCTGAATCAACTTTAGCGCAATCTACTGGTGATAATCAAAAACAAGCTGATGAACAGGAAACACAACAAAACAAAGTTCAATCTAACGAACAAACAGCCTCTACATCGCAGTCAGTAACTAATGAAAATGAAAAACAACAAAATTTACATAATGAAAATACACCTTCAACTTCAGTTAATGATGACACGAATAAATCATACACTAATGAAGAAACAACAAACCGCCTAACTGATCAAACTACAAAAAATCAATCAACTGAAGCTACAGAAGCATCAACTACAGAAACACATTCCGATAACTCTCAATCAGCCTTAACTAGAGAGGATTCACCTTCTCTTGAAAAACAAGAAACGACTAAAAGCACACTTCAAAAAGACACAGAAACTTCAGATAAAAAAGATAACACAACAGAAACAACTACAAATGTAAATCCCACAGCAGAGAAAGCGACTAATCAAGAACTTTCAATAACACCAACTACTACTGATGAATCAAAAACACTATCTACAAAAGATAATACATCAAAAATAACTGACAATCATTCATCAGAAAAGATTCAATCAGAGCCAACCGAAGAAACTTTACAATCCACGTCATCAAAAGCTGAAGATAATTCAAATGTAAATCACGATTCAACAAAAAATGATAATAATGATGTAGAAACACTGTCTACTGAAAAAAACAATGGTATCATAAATACAAATGCAGCAAAACAAACAATACCAACTAAACAATCAATAGATTCCACTACATCTAAAGAGAATACTTTAAATATTAAAAAGGGAACTATCTCAATCAATGATGCAGCAAATGAAACTGTTGGAAATAAAGGTGCTAAAGATCAAAAAGACTCACCAGCAGAATTAGAGATGTTAGCTAACAATACAGTAGCCACGACAAATAATACGTCTCAACAACAAGGTACGACGGAAACAAAAGACCAAACAAACAAACCTGCTAAGCAAGGTCAATACAAAAATCAAGATCCAATTATTCTTGTTCATGGTTTTAATGGATTTACTGACGATATTAATCCTAGCATTTTATCACATTATTGGGGTGGAGATAAATTAAACATTCGTCAAGACTTGGAACAAAATGGTTATAATGCTTATGAAGCAAGCATTAGTGCGTTTGGTAGTAACTATGACCGTGCAGTTGAACTTTATTCCTATATTAAAGGTGGTACTGTAGATTATGGTGCTGCACATGCAGAAAGATATGGACATGAACGCTACGGTAAAACATACGAAGGTGTTTATAAAGATTGGCAACCTGGCCAAAAAGTACATCTAGTCGGTCATAGTATGGGAGGACAAACTGTCCGTCAATTAGAAGAATTATTAAGAAATGGTAGTCAAGAAGAAATTGAATATCAAAAAGCACATGGTGGTGATATTTCTCCTTTACTACAAGGTGGTCAAGATAATATGGTTTCTTCAATTACCACATTAGGTACACCACACAACGGTACACACGCCTCTGATAAATTGGGTAATGAGGCCATTGTTCGTCAAATTGCGTTTGATCTAGGTAAAAAACTTGGTAATAAATACTCTCGTGTAGACTTCGGTCTATCTCAATGGGGTTTAAAACAACAACCTGGAGAATCTTATTTATCATATTTTTCACGAGCTAAAACTTCTAAACTATGGCAAACAAAAGATAATGCTTTTTACGATTTAACACGCGATGGTGCCACAGATCTTAACCGTAAAACATCACTCAATCCTAATATCGTTTACAAAACGTATACAGGTGAAGCAACACACTCTACATTATCGGGTAAATATAAAGCGGACTATAATCTTTTCTTACCATTCACAGCTACTGCAAATGTCATTGGTAAAGCTACTGAAAAAGAATGGAGAGAAAATGATGGCTTAGTTTCTGTTATTTCATCCCAGCATCCTTTCAATCAAGCTTACACAGAAGCAACAGATACAAATCAAAAAGGTATTTGGCAAGTAACATCTACAAAACATAACTGGGATCATGTCGATTTTGTAGGACAAGATAGTAAAGATACAAAACGTACACGTGAAGAATTACAACAATTTTGGTACGATTTAGCCGATGATTTAGTTCAAAGTGAAACGCTCACTCAAACTCAAAAAGCTTAGTCTTTAATAGGTATTTAGAGAAAGGTGGTTAATCTAATGTCTGGTGATATCTTTCAATTATTTAGTTCTCTTTTCAGAGTAGTTAAAGCATTATTTTTCTAATTTAATATAAGCAAAACCCCCTTCAAATGAGAGAAAAATCATTTCCTTTGGAGGGGTTTTTCATTGTGAAAAAGTATGTATTACATTGTCTATGGTTAAGTAATATTGGATTCAAATTTAATCGTGTCTTAGGGAATATTTTTGTATCATTTTCAACCACTTTAAATGTCTTTAGATTAAACATGTTTCTCCCACAGTCAATATAATCTTTATCCCCATTGAGTTCTTCTGTATCTGAGGGTTTTTGCAATCCATCTACGACATTTCTTAGAATGCTTAATGAAGGCTTATAATCTACAAGCAATACTTATATCATTTTAGATATCATGCCTTGTAATTCATCTCCATTTATCTTTTGCCACCCGTTAGCTTTGAAAACAAACCGTTCTGAATTAAAGCGTTTGATATGAAAAACCTTTATCATCATTTCTATGAGTACGGTGTCATTGGGTTTCTTCTTAATATCAAAAATAGCTATAGATGTTAGGTCGATAATCCGTATCTTTTGGGATATTAAGTCGTAACTGATCGATAAGTTCGTTATACACAATTTCACCTTGAGCCGTTTCTTCTATTTCATTGTCATTATTAACAGAAATAGTTAGGATAGCAATCAGACCTTGACGGTCAATTGCCTCCTTAGCCACACTTATTATTTTAGTTAACATTTCGAATATACTGTTCATTATAATATTCGTCGAGTTTCATTTAATAGTGCTACATCGTGTACATAATAATTACCATTATATTGATCAATATGGATTAAATGCTTTCCGTCAATGTAAGATTCATACGTTTTGTAACCCACGCTATAGTTACTATAACGTTTAAGCCAATCATTGAATGACACCTGATTTGTGCTCGCTTGTGTTGAAATATTATGATTCGTATATACAATTTGATTGTTCACTTTAATTTTATATGTGAATTGGTGTTTTACTTCATTTGAAAAATCTGTTTGGATCACAGAATGTAACGTAGCTACATATATATTATTTTCTTTAAGTGGTGTAATACTTGGAATGTGTAGGCTTTGTCCTCTATCATTATTCATGGTCAACACCTCCTATTTCTTCCAATGTCACATGCGCAAATTCACCATTGAACAATTGGTTAGCTGTATCTTTCATTAGTTGGGCAACATCCTGTGCAGTCTCTTTATCATCACATTCAATCATAATCGCATCGTGTATGGGTACGATAATTTTGAACGCTTTTTGTGCATGTATATGTAACCTTAATGGTTTAAATTCAATTTTATCTATATCATTCTTAATACTTTTAATAAAATTTGCATATTGGGTAATATCTATGTTCTCTATCGCCCCTTTTCTTAACCTAACATCTTCATCCATTATTGCATTAGGTAACTTATCGTCTGACATATTATTCAATAAGACGCATAATATATCAAAAGCTATACCATTAAAATTATATGCAGCTCTTTCACTTTCTTCAGGGTTTTTTTGAAATTTTTTCATATCAATCTTATAAATATCGACTAGTTTATCAATTCTTTTCTGTAACTGCGCCTTATTTTTAAGACCTAAGGCTTTCTCAGATCTTTTTTTGTATACATTTTTTGAATGCTTTCTCTAAAGTCGCTACTATTACACATTATCCATTACTCCATTTGAACTATATTTTTTCAAATCATATGCACACAATAATTTTTTGTATGATGTATTATTTTTATTTTCGAATTCAAGTAGATGTTTTTTTAATCTTCTAAAACAATATTACCTTTTATTACATTATACACAAGAACATTTTCTTCTTTACTTGGTGTTATGTATTCACTGTCGCTTATTTCTTCTATTGTAAAACAAGCTATTTTAAAGCAATCTTCTAAATTTTCTAATATGTTTTTAATTTTTTCGTTTTGTTGTTTTTTAAATTTTTCTATATTATTAATTTTAGGATTAATTTTGTAAAACAATAAATTGGGAAAATTGATTTTTTGAATTATTTGCTTATTAATTACATCAAGAATTTGTTTGTTCTCTTCTTCTTCTATCTGAAAATATTTTTGCATAAGTTCTGGTACAGTTTGAAACTCATATTTAATCGTTTTTGAAGTTCCAATAGCTAGTATTTTTTCACTATTATTTAAATCATCTATATCTTCTGTTATTTCAACTCTAGTTTTACCACCTTTATAAATATCTTTAACAACATTCTGAACCTTACGTATATCCAAGGCAGAAACTGATAGTTCTAAATTGCCTAATGGTTTATATATACTACTATAATCTTCAGTTTTAATTTTATTAATTCTAATAACTTTGTTATTTTCTAGTTGAATATCGTGTTCCACAACCTCTTTATTTTTAGAACCTTCGTCAAACTCTACTAGTAAAAAGTTCCTTCTAATTCTTTCAGACAAATCACTATTTACATCTACATATTTATAAATAGTTTCTTAAATATCTCTTATGGTTTCATCGTTTATGCTATAACCCAGAAAAATAATTGGATTATGAATAAATAAAGATAATAACTGTGCTCTAATTAGTTCATAACTAGTATTGAATTTATTGTAATCTTCACTAGTTAATACAATTTTATCTGGTTGACTTATGCAGCTATGTATTTTATTAACTGATCCATAAGGATTACTTAATAATATTTGATTACCAATTAAAGGATTAAATTCGAATAAGTTTTCTATCAATTTGTCATAGTTAGTAGTAACAATTGATCCAATATTCTTTCTAGCCTTTTTCATATGAATAAATTCATATTCAAAATGGATTTTAAAATCTAGTTTCTTAAATAATTTTGATATATCAATTTTAAACCTACTAATATTTATTCCTTTTTCCATTAAATTATAATACTCATCATTGATTTCTTTAAAGTCACCTTCCCTTTCATTTTTTAAAGTTTCATTGAATAAATTTTCTATCTTTTCTCCTAATGCTGGAAAATCATAAGAAGCGTCTTCTTTTTGACATTCATCTTTATAATCATAAAATATTTCTTTATTTCCAGTTAACTGATAACAGATATGTTGCAGTAGATTTTCCCAACTATAGCTATTATTTAAGTACCTTAAGATTAATCCAGTACCTATAAATAATACCCGATGATTTAAATACCCTTTAATGAACTCTTCTATTTTCAAAATTATACTTCTTTTCTTTTTGTTATGAACAACTTATTTTTTAGTTTTATTTGTGATACGCTTCTGCTTATCGGTAGATGATGCGGTTTTTTTTCTCATTCCCCAATCCTATAGATCCACAAGAACACATAACATAGACAATAATCTATATAGATGGTACTCTATATATTGTAAGGGAGGTATGGTTATGTCTTATCAAGAACTAGCAACAATATTAAAAGTTTTATCTGATCCAAGCAGATTAGAAATAATAGATTTACTTTCATGTGGTGAACTATGTGCTTGTGATTTACTGGAACATTTTCAATTTTCACAGCCTACGCTAAGTCATCATATGAAGTCATTAGTCGATAAGCAATTAGTTCTTTCAAGAAAAGAAGGTAATAAACATATGTATCGACTTAATCATGAAATTTTAGATGATGTTAATCATAACTTAAATCTTATTAATACATCTAACGAACGATGTGTATGTAAAAATATGAAGTCAGGTGAGTGTTAATGACAATATTAGCAATTGTGATTTTTCTTTTAACTTTAACCTTTGTGATATGGCAACCGAAAGGTTTAGATATTGGTATCACAGCTTTAATTGGAGCTATCGTTGCGATCATTACGGGAGTCGTAAGTTTTTCCGATGTATTAGAAGTAACTGGTATTGTTTGGAATGCTACTTTAACATTTGTAGCTGTTATTCTTATTTCATTAATATTAGATGAAATTGGATTTTTTGAATGGTCTGCGATACATATGGTCAAGGCTTCAAACGGTAATGGATTAAAAATGTTTGTTTTTATCATGTTACTTGGGGCAATTGTAGCAGCCTTTTTCGCAAATGATGGTGCAGCTTTAATCTTAACGCCCATTGTATTAGCGATGGTAAGGAATCTAGGATTTAATAAAAAAATGATTTTCCCCTTTATTATTGCCAGTGGTTTTATTGCAGATACTACATCACTGCCCTTAATTGTAAGTAACTTAGTTAATATTGTTTCTGCAGATTACTTTGATATTGGATTTATTGAATATTTTAGCCGAATGATCATTCCTAATATATTCTCTCTGATTGCTAGTATTCTCGTTTTATGGTTATATTTCAGAAAATCCATACCTAAAACGTTCGATACAGAAAATCTTTCAGACCCTAAAAATGCAATTAAAGACCCTAAATTATTTAAGGTTTCATGGATTGTATTAGCAATACTACTTGTGGGTTATCTTGTTAGTGAGTTTATACAAATACCTGTATCAATCATTGCTGGTATTATTGCTATTATCTTTGTACTGTTAGCTCGCAATTCCGAAGCTGTGCATACGAAACAAGTAATTAAAGGTGCGCCATGGAATATTGTCCTATTTTCAATTGGTATGTATTTAGTCGTATTCGGCTTGAAAAACGTAGGCATCACCGCAATTTTAGCTGATGTATTATCCAATATTTCAAGTTATGGACTATTCAGTAGTGTTATGGGCATGGGCTTTATATCTGCTTTGTTATCATCAATTATGAATAATATGCCTACAGTTTTAATAGATGCAATTGCTATCGGACAATCGAATGTAGTTGGAACAATTAAAGAAGGTATGGTTTATGCGAATGTCATAGGTTCTGATTTAGGACCTAAAATTACACCAATTGGTTCTTTAGCAACATTATTGTGGCTACATGTCTTAACACAAAAAGGTGTGAAGATTTCGTGGGGGACATACTTTAAAACTGGAATTATCATTACTATTCCAGTCCTATTTGTAACACTCTTAGGTTTATACCTTACACTAATCATATTTTAAGAAAAGAGGCTTTAATTATGGATAAGAAAACAATTTATTTTATATGTACAGGAAACTCTTGTCGTAGCCAAATGGCTGAAGGTTGGGGAAAGGAAATATTGGGTGAAGATTGGAATGTCTATTCTGCTGGTATTGAAACGCATGGTGTTAATCCTAGAGCAATAGAAGCTATGAAAGAAGTAGATATTGATATATCAAACCATACGTCAGACTTGATTGATAATGATATTTTAAAACAATCAGATTTGGTCGTGACGTTATGTAGCGATGCAGACGATAATTGTCCTATTTTACCACCAAACGTTAAAAAAGAGCATTGGGGTTTTGATGATCCAGCAGGTAAAGAGTGGTCAGAATTTCAACGCGTTAGAGATGAAATTGGAAAAAGAATACAAGAATTCAAAGAAACGCTCGTTTAATGTGAGCGTTTCTTTATATTTAAGTCATACATTTTATTAATAATGATTTCATTTCTATATCTTTGATATAATAGTATGCCATTTTCCCATCCTTGTAAAAATTCAGCACGTCTCTTTTATACAGGGCTCTCAAATGATGTAATGTTGAAGCTATACTCAAACCTAATGTTATAGATAAGTCACAAACACATAATTCTTTCTCTTTAATTAGAGCTAATATAATTTTCAGCTTATTCTCATCACTTATCTTTAATAATGTATTGATAAGCCGTTGAGTTTTTTCTTCTTTTAAAAATCTTAAAGCATAATTCACTTTTTCCTCATGAACACAAATGACGTCACAAATTTTATTGTTACTCATATTAAGTCACACCTTAATTTATAATATAAATCCTAATATTGTTTGTATGGTTTTATTTTCAATAATAATAAATAAGCCCAATGCTATGTAAATAACAGCCATAATCCAACGACTGAATTTCTCAACAATTTCACCCACACCAGGAATTCTAGCTAGTTTTTGTGCTGTGAATACTAAAAAGAAAATTAAAACTAAAAATACAATTAAGGTAGTCAGTAATTCAATAATATCCAATGCTACAAAATAAGGGACAAATAAACCAATATTATCTGCACCACAACTTGCAATTGTCACTAAAGAAACAGTTCCTACTAATTTGGACAAACCTTTTTCTTTTAATTCTTTTTTTGCTCTTTTTTCACCTTCACAATCATCATAAATAGCAACTTTTATACCTAAGTAGATGGGGATCAAACCTAATAAACCTAATATCCATTTCTCTGGAACATAATGTAACACAAAAGCTAAAAATAAACTGACTAATATGAGGATAATCGATCCTAAATATTGACCTATATAAATATCCCTATATTCTTTTCTAGTCTTTGCTCTAGCAAAAAATATTAATAAAATCACTAATAAATCTACCGCAGTTGCAATATAAAGTATTGCCGCAGTTATAATAGTCTGAACCATAGAGCACCTCATTCAAATATACATTTGAATGAATTGTATCATATATTGCATATCTTATGAATAATAAATATTAGAACCGAAAAGTGACACTTTAACTGATAGTAAGGAGCTGTGTACATACGAGTGATTTATAGAGTCTTTGAGAATACGACTTAAAGCGATTTTAATTTGTCAGTTCATTGCATTTTGTTTTTTTAACAATTTCACTAATAAGAAGAACCTTATAAAAACCGCATCATTTATGATACACTTCTGCTTATCGATTTATGATGCGGTTTTTAGTTAATAAATAGCCGGTTTCAATATGAAACCGGCTAAACAAATTTTATGATTTTTATATATTGGGATAGTAACTACAATAATCTTTTAGCAATATGAACAGTAATTTTAGGATGAATGAATTAACTGATAGCAATCTACATGTATAATACAAATATGTAGCGGTTGGTTTCTTATAATAAATGACTCAATGTTCTTACTAATATGATTACGATTAATAAACGTTAAATTTTTATTTTTTTAAATATCTAAGTTACAGCGGATACTTTAATTTAGTGAAATTAACTTACTCTAGTAGTACTTTTTTAAAAATGTCTTTTCAAAATTCATGAGCTGATACATAAATTTTTCAAAATCTTCTCTAACAAAACAGCTTAATAAAAGTAATTTTATTTCTTTTGTTAAGTTGTTTTTTATTTCTTTTAATAAGCGTTCTCCATTATGCGTCAAACTCACTAATTTAGTACGTTTATCATTAGAATAAACTCTTTGCACATAACCTTT
This sequence comes from Staphylococcus sp. Y174-1, assembly GCF_049897865.1. NCBI lineage: Bacteria > Bacillati > Bacillota > Bacilli > Caryophanales > Staphylococcaceae > Staphylococcus > Staphylococcus sp. Y174-1. The sequence goes on from NZ_JAFCXB010000002.1 coordinate 724,075, forward strand.
GTATTCTAACTTCTTAACACGTTTTGATGCAGCTGTCTTATAAGTACGTTGCTTATTTGCTAAGTCGTTAATCGATACTTTTTCATTATGCTGAATAAAATACATTGTTTCTATTTGTTCATAAGATAAGTAACGACCTGGTTCCAATTCTTTAACCATGTTAGTAATTGCTTTATTAATATTCGCTGTAGCATCATAGAATTGGTTAATTATTATTTCTAAGTTTCCCTCTTTATGCTCCATATTAACCTTCCTTACTAAACTATCGTTTTTCAACCATCATTGATTTTTTAAAAATTAAATATTACTTATTATAAGCATAATAACTTTATTCCATTACATCACTTTCTTCAGCTTTTTCAGTTGCTTTTCTCATCAGTGGATCAGTAATTGGTTTAAAGATAACACCAATTAATAAAAATCCTATACCAAATAATGAAAGTATCACTAATTTTTTAGTTAAAATTTCAGGTACAGGTCCTCCAACTGCTTCTCTTAAAGCATCTATTGAATAAGAGAAAGGTAAATAAGGGTGAATGACTTGGAAGAACTCTGGTGTAACTTGGATAGGGAAGGTTCCTCCACCACCTGCTATTTGTAGTACAAGGAAGATGATTGCAATTGCTTTCCCTGGATTTCCTAACAATGACACTAAAGTATATACAATTGAAATAAATACAAGTGATGAGAATACTGATATAGCAATAAACCATACAACAGATTCAACTTGCGCTTTCAGTATCACTATATCTCCAATTGATACGATGAGTGCTTGGATAATACCCAACGTGTAGAACAACCCACTCTTTCCTAGATAAATTTCTCTTGTCGTTAGATGTGGCTCTAATGATTTATGTTTATTATCTGTCGTTAATAAACTTACTAGTAATAAAGCTCCTACCCATATTGCTAATGCTGTGTAAAATGGTGTGCTTGCTGAACCGTAGTCTTTCACAGGAAATATATCTTTTTGATCTATATTAATTGGATTTGCGATTACATTAGCTTGTTTTTTCAAATCATTTTTCAATAGGTCTACCATTTTATCCACTGCATCGTCGTCTTCAATCTCATCAAATAGTTTGTTCGCTTTAGCCAGATCTTTTTCAACATCTGGTAATTGATTACGTGCAAAATCTGCCAAATTGTGCAAGCTTTCTTTTGCACGTGGTTGATTTGTATCTAAAATATCTACCAAATTATCATAGCGATTAAACAGTGTAGGTATTGTATTGTTCACAGTTGCTGTTGTATCAGATAACTGTTGTTCTAAACCTGGCAAGTCATTTTCAATAAATGATGCTGCGTTAGAAACACTTTGTTTAAATTGTGGATAATAATTTTGAGCAATAGACATTGCATCCATATATCTTTGCTCAATAACTGGTAGTGCACTTTGAATCGTCTCAATTCTATCCTTACCAGTAGTTAAAATACTTTCTCCTGAATTTATAACTTGATCAATTGTGTTTAATTTCGATTGAACAGTTGATAGTTTTATATCGCCGTCATCTAATAATGACATCACATCATTAGATACATCTAATAATTTTTGGTTTAGTTCTGACTTAATATAGTTTCTTAAATCATCTAAGCTACTATTCACGCGTGGAATTTCTTTAAGTAATTCTACTGCTTCTTCTTTACCAGAACTTCCATTCGAAAGTGCTTCACTAAGTTGATTTTGTGTCTTAATTAAATTATTAATTCTATTATTTGCTGATTCTAATTCCTTAATCTCATCAGAAAGATCTACCTTTTCTCTATCTTCAAGCTCTGATAATATATCTATAAACTTTTGATTGGACTTACTTGTTACTTCAAGCCTAGATTTAATATTATCTAAAGTTTCTTTGAAATCTTTTGGCTTATCTGTAGATATAATACCGTAAGTGACATTTTTTAGCGCATTAATATCTTCTTGACTACTTTCCGCTTGTTTGTCGGTATAATTGGATAAAGATAATAATGATTTTGATAGTGAAGCTTCCATTGCGCTTACATCTTCACTACTTATTGCTGTTCCATTTTGATTATTTCCAGCATTGTCGCTATTACTATTACTATTACTTATTTGCGAAGTTTTAATATTTGAATAACTATCTGACCCTTTAGAACTTTGCTGCTCGGTTTCAACATTTTCTTGTAATCGATTATTAGCATTTTGATTTGCTTCTTGTGCATTATCAACGACTTCTTGATAGCCTTCGACACGCTGTTGCACTGCAGGTAAATATCCTTGCGCTTCATTCAGGCCTTGTAACCCTGCGTCAACCCCTGCGCTTGCAAGGTCTACACCACGATTAATTTTTGGAAAAGCTTCTGGTACATCATTAGATGCAACATTCAAGGCATTTTCAATATTTGGCATGTAGTCATTTAATGCCAATATCAATTTAGCTCGCTCATTTAATGTCGGAATGGCCGCATTAACTTGGTTTAATTTATCTGCAGCATCTATAACTTCACCTTTATGATTTCCTAACGCTCTAAATTCATCAGCATAATTGTCAATTTCATCCTGATTTTCATCTAAATATATTATTTTATCAGCAAAATCATTAATTTTAGGTATAGAATCATTAGCTTTAGATACTGCATCTTCAATTTTATTTATGGTTGGAATTTCTTCCTCAAGTTTCACGCCAAGTCGATTTGCTTCATCTAATAATGCTTTTGTTACTGTCTCATTAAATTGTTCATTTGCTTTTTGAACAATGGCACTCGTCCCTGCATTTGTCATTTTAGGCGCAATCGCATTAAGTTTTTGATTCACTTTGTATTCTACGTCTGCTTGCTGTGGGTTTTTTCGAAGTGTGCCGGTAATTTGGTGTGTAAACTTCTCTGGTATGTAAATGGCCGCGTAATAATCGCCCATCTTCAAATCATGATCGGCTTTTTTTCGACTTACAAATTGCCAATCAAAGTTATCATCTTTCTTTAGTTTATTGGTAATTTTATTGCCCACGTTCACATTTTTATCTTTAACTGTATCTCCCTTATCCTCATTTACAACAGCCACTTTAATATTTTTAGTATTACCGTATGGATCCCATGTCGCTTCTAAGTTAAACCAAGCATAAAAAGAAGGAAGAAGTGCTAAACCTCCTAAAATCACTAAAACAGCAGGCGTCTTAGCAATCTTTTTCAAATCCATTACAAATAATTTTATTGCGTTCTTCATTTATACACCTCTAAAACTGTATCTATTGATTTTTCTTACATAAATTTAAAATTACTATTTGTTAATTTCATATAAGTTGATATACTGAATGCATTAATAAAGTCTATCCATTTTATAGTTGATACGATTCAACTAAATCTAAGTCTGTTTACAGTGTACCAAGACAAACCATAGTTTGTACATAGCAAAATAATATATTTTAGAAAAGAGGTATTTTCATGAAGCAACAAAAATTATTAGTCTGTTTGCTTTCAACTTCTTTACTTATTCCATCATTTTCTATCAACGATGTTAGTGCCGAATCTTTAGAAAAAAGTGCCACAACTTCTGAATCAAATGACGTGTATAAGGAAAAAGATGAGGAGCAAGCTAAGCAATCACATTCATCAAAAAATGGAAATGATGAAAAGAATAAAGCTAGTGATGAAAAGGAAAATAGTGAACGCAAGAGTAAGTTAAATAGTACAAAAGATGAAAGGACTACAGAAGATATTAATAATAAAAGACATAAAACTTCTGATAATGAATCATCCAACGAAAAAATACCGAGTTCATTTGAAAATTCATTTAATGATTCATCGTCTTATGATAGTTTGAATGTTTTCAAGCCAGAACCTTTTAAGAGTGACAATGATGGGCTATCTGAATTATTAAATCAACTGTTCTCTAATAATAAAATGAAACAAACTTCTACTATAGAGAATAACGATGTACAAAACGAGAAGAATGAGAGTAAAAATGATGATACATCTAGAGATCAAATAAATCCAAATACGACAAATTCGGATGATAGTGACGAATCAAATACTAACAATTTAGAAAAAAATAGTGATAAGGGTTCACTACAAGATGACATTGATGATGTACAGTCATCTGAGAAGTCAAAGAATGATAATATAGATAATAAGTCTGAATCAAACAAACTTCCAATTTATAAAAATCAAAAAAAAGATGATGGTGAGTCAAAACGATCTTCCCAACAAGATCGATCTTATGAAGAAGCAAATAATGATGCTGATGATCTAGACAACAAAGATAATGACACACCTGCTACTGAAAACGATAATGCCAACAGTGATAACGAAAATGCCAACAGTGATAACGAAAATGCTGATAAATCAGATACAAAATCTGACGATAAAGTATTAGATGCAATTTTAGACGAGTATAGTGAAAATGCTAAAAATAATAAAAAACAATATGATGCTAAAAAAGATGATTTATCAAATGGAAATAGTAAAAGTAAGGAAAATAATTCTGAGAAACAGGCATCTAATACAAATGCTAACCCTCAATTACCTTCTGAATCACAATTAGCTAAAAAAGAAAAGCCAGCTCAATCATTTGAAAACGACATAAAACAATCAAACATCAGATCTACTGCAACTTTCCAACAATTGCCAAATTTATCGGATGATAGTAAAAATTCTAACGATATAACAATTACTGAAAATAAAAACACACGAGGTTTTATTAAAACAATTGCACAAGACGCTCACGACATAGGTCAAGATGAAGATATTTATGCATCTGTTATGATTGCCCAAGCCATATTAGAATCTGACTCAGGCACTAGCGATCTTGCTAGTTCACCACATTTCAATTTATTTGGAATAAAAGGAGCTTATGAAGGTCAGTCGGCTACATTTAATACACTTGAAGATAATGGCAGCCATACGTTTCAAATTTCAGCAAACTTCCGTAGCTATCCAAGCAAAAAAGAATCATTGGAAGATTATGCCAATTTAATCAAACACGGCATCGATGGTAAAAAGGACATTTATAAACCAACATGGAAAAGTGAAGCTAATAGTTACCGTTCAGCAACAATGCATTTGGCTACCACATACGCGACTGATTCACAATACGCGGACAAATTAAATAGTATTATCAACCACTATGACTTAACACAGTTTGATAATAAAAAAATGCCTGATTTAAATAACTACAAAGCGAACAACGATGATTATGATTCAGCTTTCAAACCATTTTCAGAAACAACAAATGACTCTCCTTATCCTCATGGGCAATGTACATGGTATGTTTATAATCGCATGGCACAGTTCGACAAATATATGAGTGGTGATTTAGGCGACGCACGAAACTGGAATAATCGAGCAGAAAGAAAAGATTATGCTGTCTCTTCAACACCAAAAGCTCACACTGCCGTTGTATTTGAGGCAGGTCAACAAGGGGCAGACCAGATCTACGGTCATGTAGCTTTTGTAGAAAAAGTTAACGATGATGGTTCTATCGTTATCTCAGAATCAAACATTAAAGGACTTGGTATCGTTTCTTATAGAACAATTGATGCAGATGCTGCAACTGAATTGAGTTACATTACAGGTAATAACTAGTATGTTTAAATATTCCCTTTATTTTATTTATTAAAGTGTTTAATTTAGCTTTTATTCATTCAAAATACAAATGCTCCATTCAAAGTCCCACTTACTAGTGTTCACTTTGAATGGAGCATTTTAAATATACTATATGAATTAACTCATACTAAAATACAGTATGAGTTAATATTTACAATTTTTCTATTTATTTCGTTTGGTGAACCATATTAATCCACCACCTATAATGAAAAGTAGAATCCCTAATGGAATCGTTGATTTTTTTACTACTGTTCCTGTATCAGGTAAAGAAAAATCACCATTATTGTCAAATAAACCACTTAAAAAGCTACCCGAGGAATCACCTAGAGATAAAGCACGACCAGGCGAAGGATTAGATATATCCTTAATTCCATCTAATATACTGTTTCTATTAAATAAATCGTCAAATAGACTTGGTGTACCAAGTAATTTTGAATTTCCACTTAATTTTCGCATCTGTTCAGCTCTGTCTAACAAACTCCCATCAAATTTATTAGATAAACTTGGCGTATATTTTAATGGTTCAAACAAACCATGCATATCATCTTTAAATTTACTTATGTCTTTATCAGCCTTTAATAGATCATTCAACTCATTATTAATTCCCGATTTCATTAGATTTAATAAGTTATGCTTAGAATCTTCTTTTTTGGCAATAACGTCAGCAAGCGCTTTAGCTTTAGCATCATTTAATTTCGTAGCTAGCATTGTTTCTAAAGCTTTACGTTTATCATGAGATTGGTCCAATATATTTTCTAAAATATCATCACTTGTAACATTGTCCCCAAAATGATGTTTGATTAAAGCTACAATTTGTTCGTTACTAGGATTTTTATGCATTATTTCATCAACGATTTTTGATGTATCTATATGATCAAATTTAGTTAATAGAATTGTTTTAATAAGTTCTTGCTTATCAGATGTTTTATCAAACATAGATTTTAAAATATCATCACTCGTAGTAGTAGATAAGTTATCTAACTCACTAACAACTTGACTCGCGATTTGTTGATCTGTTTTACCTTTTGTATCTATACGTTCTAAAATAGATTGTGCACTCTTTTCATCAAAAGTACCACTAACAATATCTTTTACAGCTTGTTCTTTATTATTTACAGATTGTAAATGATTTAATACAACGTCATTTTGTTTTTTTAGACTTTGTTGCGTTTTTTCTATTTCCTTTTTCAATTTTTCTTTGTTTTTAGCAGATATTGAGTCTCGTTCAGAAAGCTTTGATTCCAATATCTTTAAATTATTTTCTTTATTTTCGACATAATAATCTAAATTATCTTTTACTTTTGAATGGTTTGTCGTAACTTTATCGATGTCTTTTTTAATTTCGTCTGATTGTTGCATTTGATTACTCTTAGTATTAGATGTATCTTTAAATGCTAAACCGTCTTGGTTGTTTTCTTTAACAGCGCCTTCGTCTTTTTCTGAAGCCGTATTTTTATTTTCTTCACTATCATTCATATCTGCTATATCTTTACTTTCTTCATTTAGTTTACCCATATCAACTAAATTGGAAAAATTAACACTATCATCAAACAAATGAGCTGTATTTTGCTTTGTATCTCTTTGATTTAAATTAGCATCAAACGTATTATCTTGCAGACCTTCTTGATCGAACAATTCATTACTATCTTGTTCTTCAATATGGTTAGACTTTTCTTTGACAGAAGAGGCTATATTTTTTTGACCATCTAACTCACTTTTTACACTTTCCTTATCTTCAGATACTTCCTTTTTGTCATTTTCAATTAAATGACTCTGCACTTTATTCTGTTCAATGATTTTATTATCAACCTTTTTTGCTTTCTTCAATATTGCTTCAACTTCTTCTGTACTTTTAGCTTTTATAATTTCATTAATAGAAGCATCTTTCTGACTACCTTTAATGTTTTTTAGTTTATCAATTTTCTCTTTACCTTCTTGAATGCGTTTTTCTAGCGTATTTTCACTATTCGAATGTGTCTCAATATTTAAATCAGCCTTATCTTTTGCTTCTACTGATGGTGTTAAAGTCACACTATATCCCATTAAAGAAGTGCTAATAATGAGGGCCACACTAGAAAATTTAAATTGATGATTTAATCTAGTTTTATTATTTAAATTATTATACCTTAACTTTTTCATTAAATTCACCTTTCTTCTAATTATTCATCCTCATTATATAGGTTATATAAATTTATTCAAATAGTAATATTGAAATACTATCTCATTTAAAGTAATAAATATTGTACAACTCAACTTTTAGCTTTATTTATTATAGGGTTCTGCTTATCAGGTAGTGATGCGGTTTTTAATTATATAATTTCAATTAATAAGGTAATGAACAGTTTTTTGATAAATGTTATTCTTCTAAAATTCTTTTTAATTTACACACTAAAAAATATCCTCCTTAACAATAATAAGTTATTTAAATTATTGATTAAGGAGGATATTTTTATATCTATTTATTTCTCAATTTAGAACTAGATTTTTATCGTGCTTTCAGCTCATTTCCTGTCATCCATTTATGATTTTTAATGATTTTACCATTATCTTTGGATTTGTAATCAACTACGTAAACAGTAGTCTTTTTCACGTTATCTATATTGGCTGTAGCACCTTTCATACCAGACATATGACTTGCTTCTAATTTAACAGTATCGCCCTTACTAAATCCATCTTTAGGTGCATCTTTAATCTCTTCGTTTACGACCCATTTATGATTGTTTACTTTTTCATTTCCATTTGTGGGTTTATAACTTACAACATAGGCATATGTTTTATACGCACCTTTTACAGTAGCTTCTGCACCTTTCATACCTGGCATATGCCCTGCTGTAATCGTTACTTTATCTCCCACTTTAAATTCACCCTCATTAGTCGATTTCATATCTTCTGGAACTTTACTTTCATCATTATGCTTCATATGGCTCTCACTTTTTTGGTCATTAGTGTCTTTATCTTTTTCATCATTATTGGAGCAAGCTGATAATATTAGTAATGATCCTAATATCATAAAAAATAATTTTTTAATCATAATAAAACTCCTATCTTTTATTTTAATTTTAATGTAAAGGCATTAATTGCAACAATAACCGTACTTAGTGACATTAAAATAGCACCTATTGCAGGTGATAAAATCAAGCCGATAAATGCTAAAATACCAGCTGCTAAAGGTACAGCAACAATATTATAACCTGCACCCCACCATAAGTTTTGCACCATTTTTCTCATAGTATTATTTGAAAGGGTCAAGAAATGAATAATATCTGATGGATTACTTTTAACAAGTATGATATCACCTGAATCCACTGCAACATCTGTGCCTGCACCAATTGCTATACCAATATCGGCTCTTATAAGACTCGGCGCATCGTTGATACCGTCTCCGACCATCATGACTTTATTACCGTCACTTTGATAATCTTTTATAATGCTTTCCTTATCTTCTGGCATGAGTTGTGCGTGGACATCACTAATACCTAATTCTTTTGCGACAGCGTGTGCCACTTCATTATTGTCACCTGTAAGCATGACTGGTGTAATATTTCTTGATAGTAAATCAGCTACCATTTGTTTTGAGCTTTCTTTAATTTGATCTCCTTGAGCAATCATGCCAATGACTTGTTGATCCTCAATTAAATAGCTGATTGAATTACCTTGTTGAGCTAATTTAGTAAACAAGTCATCGTCATAATTAAGTTTATGTTTATCAAGATAAGAGACATTTGTTATTTTATATGTTTTATTATCAATTAGACCTTCTAATCCGACACCTGGAATATTATTAACGTCTTGTGGATTAGTAAATGAAACATTTTTACTTTTCGCAAAATCAACAATACTTATAGCTAATGGGTGATTAGATTGACTTTCTAATGAGGCGAAAAGGCTTAATATTGTATCATTACTCAAATCATTTTTAAAGCTCTCATAATGATTCACAGAAAAGTTACCCTCAGTTAAAGTACCAGTTTTATCCATCATTACATAATCGATATGTTGAGCTATTTCTACAGACTCTCTATTTTTAATAATTAAACCATTATGTGCACCAATTGAAGTAGAACGTGCAGTGACTAAAGGTATTGCCAAGCCTAAAGCATGTGGACAAGCAATGACTAATACAGTTACGAGACGTTCGAGTGCAAAATCAACATCTTTTTGAATGAGCATCCAGACGATAAACGAAATCACGCCGACACTTACAGCAAAGTAGAATAAATAACCCGCTACTTTATCAGATAACAATTCAGCACTAGATTTATCACTTTGTGCTTGATTAACAAGTCCCATAACTTGAGAAAGATATCCATCTTCTCCCACAGCTGTAACCTTGAGTTGTATTGTTCCAGACCCATTAATAGAACCCCCGATGACGTTGTCATTTTGATTTTTTTGTACTTTTTTAGATTCTCCAGTGACTAGGGATTCATCTATAGATGTTTGTCCTTGAACGATAATACCATCTGTTGGAATGCTTTCTCCGGCTTTTACTTCGACGATATCATCAGTCATGATGTCTGATATTTTAACTTCTTCGCGTTGGCCATTATCCATAACTTTAATAGCACTATTAGGTAACAGTTCTGCCATTTTCTTTAAAGCATCTCCAGCATTTCCGACAGCATTCATTTCTATCCAATGTCCTAATAGCATAATTAAAATTAAGGTTGCTAATTCCCAAAAAAAGTCCATTGTATGACCAGTTGCACTACTAAAGTTATTCATATAAAAAGCATACAAGCTATAAATATAAGCTACTGAGATACCTAGGGTAACTAAGGTCATCATGCCTGGTTTTTTTGTAGCAATTTCATCTTTACCACCAGACAAGAACGGTTTACCACCATAAAAGAATAAAATTGTACTTAATATTAACACTACCCATTCAGAACCTGGAAATGTGAATTGAAAAGGTAAGTTAACACCCATCAGTGGCGATAAAAGAATGATAGGTATTGCAAAAATTAATGAAACAAAAAACTTAACTTTAAAATTTCCATGATGATGTGCATGGCCACTATGATGATGATGTGAGGCATGGTTATCATGATGCATTTGATTGGAATGATTCATGTGATTTTGATGATTATGCTCTTCACCATTATTATTCAAATTAACCCCTCCTAATGAAAATGTTATAGTAAAGTTACTTATACTATAACATATACCCACCCAGGGTATAAAGGTTTTCGATTTATCTCCTTTTATGGATTTATATAATTCCGAACCTTATATCTACACGTCCTACATTAGACCTTGTCATCGATATTTAAAACAATGTTTTAATTAAAAGATCTAATCTTAACTATCACATGACAATACACTCTAACCAAGGTTATCATTACCAACACAAGTCATATATTAATATTCTTAAAGAAAATAGCGCATTTCAAAGTATGCCTAGAAACGAAAATTGTCTTGATAATTATTAGAGAAGCCAGTAAATGAGTTTATAGTAAACTCATTTACTGGCCATTTTTCTAGTATTTATGCTCAGTCTCTTCAAACTATATTAATCATTTTTTGATTCTCATATTCTACGCCACAATAGCTGCATTCTATTAAAGTTACTATATATTCAATCAATTTCAAAGTGAGTTATATACAACCTATTTTTTAGTTTTATTTGTGATACGCTTCTGTTTATCAGCTAGTGATGCGGTTTTTGACAGATGTGTATGTATTATGACATTCTATCATTCTTAAATATTTTCTACTTCTTGTTTTTGTATGAATTTAAAAGAAATTCAGTTATTGTACGTGCTGAGTTAATTGCTAGAGAAGCATGTCGCGTTTCTGGTTTGTAATTTCGCTTGGATTTACCATGTGCGTCACCATATTCATTTCTTACTTCATCTAAACCATTAATTACGCTTATCATTCCACTCAAAATTGTCTTAAAAGTTTTTTCATTATATCCACCTGGTGAAAGATTCATTATCTTACTTACTTTTTTATATAAATCTCTTAAAGATTCATTATTATTAAAATCTTCTTCTTCTGAATCTAAAATATATTTTAGTGTACTTTCAACCATTGATTTTGCAGATGTTATTGCGTCTTCAGGATCCGTTTGTGCTTCTTTTTCAATTCTATTACATTCTCTCAATACATACTCAACATCAAATTTTTCTGCCAAAGATTTAACTGTACTTAGGTTAACCTCGCTTCCATTTTTAGTAATTTTTCCTGTATCTTTATTATATCCATAACCCAATGTATTAATTATTTTTATTAATCTATTAATTTCTATGTCTTCATCAATTTCAAAATTATGCAGATCCCATTGAAATAAATATATTTCTATAACATTAAGTAATTTAGAAAATTCAACTTCATTTTTTAAATTTAAAGTACTAATGTATTCCCACGCTAACGATTTACGTTGCCCGCTATATTTTAAATTTACAGTACTATCTCTCATAATATCTGCATCAATAAAATTATTTTCAATTTCTCTGAGCGAACTCCTTGAAGAGAGTAGGTCTAAAAATTTATCAATGAGTATTGATTTTTTCATGATATTCTCCTATTGACTATTAATTTTTCTAAAGTTTTCAAGTTCATCTTTTAAACCTTTAACTGTTTTTATTTTTTTAGTGATATCTTCTTTTGCAAATATTGTCATATGCTCAATTCCAAATACACGTGTATGATTTTCAAAAAGTTACCTTCCGTATCATTTTCGAAAACCAATACACACTCTTTAAATTTATTCTTCCATTGATTTACCTTCATACATAAAAAAGTGAATATTATAAAACATTGCATCTTCTATAAAATAACGATAATAAAGTGTACCATCTTAGTATACATTAGGATTTATCACACCAAATTCAGGCACTGAAGTTTTGTAAACGCTAGACTCTAATGCGACATATTGACGACCATAGAGAATTATTCTATGATATTTGAATTCATAATAAAAATACAAACTGCACTAATATATTAATTATACATATAGAATGGATCTACTAATGTAGAATAATTTTCTTTCTTTGCAAGTTCTTTATTTTCGTATACTGTATACTCCGGCGATTCTCTAAAAAAATATCCTGTTGATTTTGCATCTATTTTCAGAAGTTAGTAGGAATAATTAATGTCCATATTTATTGAATCATAATTTGAAAATAGCGATAACATCACTCGTCAATTGTCTATTACGTGCTTGGATATCTTTTATATCCCATTGACTATTTTTTTTATTAATTGATTTATTTAAATAAAGTCCTAAATTAAGCCCTACTAAATCTTTATTATCTGTGAAATTTAATTTTTCAACAAATGTTTTATTTCCTAACTCTGAGTTATATGGAGTTAATGTAAGGTTCCCTATTTTATGGACATACTCATCTCTTATTTCCACAGCCCGTTCTCTATCATCAGGGCTTATTACATCTTTCCAATAGTCTGATAAATTTAACCCTTGAGGTAAGATGTGTTCAATAGACCATATTAATGTACCTTTTTCATTTGTAAATTCATCTAAAGAATCTCTCTTAGCTTTATTAAAAAAGTTACCTTTGACTCTCTCTAGTGTTATTAAAATAAAGCGTGTAGTTTTTTTATTCCTATCATAGATTCCACTTTCTAACGCAGAAGTCAATTGTTCATCATTCGGTATAATTTTTTTGACCTCTTTTTTTATATATTCAACTATATCATTGGACTTAAGACCATTTTTATAAATATAATTTTTCATTGTCATAAGATCATGTCTTAAGTTTGACGCTTTGGGAATCAAAGTAATATTTCTTCTTACATATAGAATTATTAATATATTAATAATTTCATTTATGTGTTCATCATTTAATTCATATTCTTCTTGTTTTACCATTATATTCAAAAGTAAAGGATAGCTAGTTGTTGCATCTAATTTGGATAAACCTGATAAAGAATAAGTATATTGTCTTTCATTATTAGAAATTCTATTAAATATTCGGGCTCTGTGTAACAAACTATCGATATAGTCCGCTTTTTTTTCATTAAATATTTTTTCATATTTTTTAACTATTTTGCCTTTAGTCAGGCTTTGCGCGTTATCATAATTTTCAAGACCATCGTAATTATTAAGAATAAATTGTCTTAATTTGATATCGTCAATTTCATCTTCTTTTTCGAATAATGACTTCAGTTCATGCCATTTTTCAATCTCTCCCCCCTTTGAGAGATAAATATTTTTAAGTAGGTCAAGAGGAGTAAGCGGTAGTCCTTTTGAATTTAGACTTGCGAATACTTGATAAGAATCGTTTAGATCGGGAACAGCTATTTCTAATAGAACAACATTGGACAATTTGTTTTGGAACTCTAACAATTCCTCTAAGTTATCGATTTGTCCTATCAAGTGACTTCTTATATAATCATATCTCTTGAATAAAGTATATTTCTTCCAACCACCTGGTTCCTCATTATTCAGAATAAGGGTAATATTTTTCCAAACATTCTTGTCATTATCTAATAATTTCAATCTTACATCTTTACGATCGATTAAAAGATAACGTCTGATATCGCTCATTTGTTCAGATACTTCTAATCGTTTATTTGTATCATCTAATTTTTTCTCAAATTTAAGCAGATTTTCAAATACTCCTAAAAGAAATAAGGATAGGGTTGTTAACCGTTGTTGACCGTCTATTATATGATTTTCATTGTCATCTGTATAAATTAATAAGTTTCCAACATAGTACCCTTTTTCTTCACTCTTAATATCCGCGTACAATGTTTCAATTTGTTCTTCTTTCCAAGAATAGTTTCTTTGATATTCTGGCACATTATAAGTTACGTCACTGTTTGGTTGTAATAAGCCTTCTAAAGTTTTGGTGTTGGGTGTGATTTTCATTATTTACCTCCTGATTTTTCATAATTTTACTAATATTTTTAAAGTAATATGTTATTTATAACTAATTCATATTTTTCATTATCATATAATACTACTTGCCATCAGTTCAGCTTGCTCGACTATATTAACTACTGCTAACTTTAGAAGATCAGTTAGGTATTCGTTCTTTCTTAGTATCTTCCTCACAGCTATTCTCTTTTCACTTGCGCCAATCTACACTAATGTTTGTAAATATATGAGCTGATGAAATTTTTTTACAACTTTCTTTAACCACAGAGTTTATGAAATTTAAAAGTTTATATTTCCTTCTTAAATACTTTCTATTAATAATGTCAAAAACTTATTCTTTTTAATAGGAAAAGTTAGTTGTTTAACTTTCCTATTAATTAAATAATCAATTTTCTCAATATTTTATATGTTCAAAATTTCTAATCAAGCCAATCTATAGAGGAATTTGAAACTTGTTTTATTTTAATTCAATTATAAAATGTTGGTCTATTATATCATATTTATCTAAAATTTCTTTAGTTCTCATAAACGTTTCTCATTTGTATCAATGAAATACTTAAATTTTAATATATATTAATTCAAAATGATACTGTTTTCATCAAAAACCGCATCACTTGTGATACGCTTCGCCGCGCATAATCTTAAACGCACGATAAACTTGTTCTATTAATATCACGCGCATCATTTGATGTGGGAAGGTCATCTTGCTGAATGATAGTGCGTAGTCGCTGCGGTCTAGTACGTCTTTATGCAGACCGTTGGACCCGCCAATAATGAATGTAAAGTCACTTTGGCCACGTGTCATGCGGCTTTCTATTTCTTTTGCCAAACCTTCAGACGTTAACATATTACCTTTAATTTCTAACGTGATGACCGTGGACTGCTGTTTTACTTTTGCTAGCAAACGCTGGCCTTCTTTTTCCTTAACTTGTTCTACTTCTTTATCGCTCATATTTTCTGGTGCTTTTTCATCGGGAACTTCGATGATTTCTACTTTCGAATAGGCACCTAAACGTTTTTCATATTCTGCAATGGCTTGTTTCCAGTATTTCTCTTTTAATTTACCTACTGTGAGTATTGTTATCTTCATTTTTATCCTCCGAGTTTAGTAAAAGTATAAGTTATTAGACTTATCCACAAGTTATACACTTATTCACACTATTCCCTCTTATTATAACAGTAATGTATACTGCTTTTTAATAATTTTTACGTTTTATCAACAAAAAAGAAAGAATAACCTGTGTATTTGTGGGTAACCCTGTGTATAATGTGGGTATTTCTATGTGAATTGTGCACATCTCTGGATAACTTTGGACAAAACAGTGGATAAGTTGACGGTTGTCTTACATACTTATTCACAAACTTAACCTTTTCTTCATAAAACTCTTGTCTAATCCTTACAAAATGCTAAGTTATCCCCTGGTTATATTTATTCGATTACTGTATATTTCATCTGTGTTAAGACATAGGGTTGTATAACCATGTACGATTTATGATGACGGCTAACAAAAAACCTATACCTCCTTATGAGATATAGGTTAAATATGTATCTTAAATGATGTCTATTATGTGAGTTCCTTAAGTAGTCGCTAAACTTTTCCAGTTAAGTCTGTTCATATACCAACCAGTACATTAGCTTATGCATTAATAGTCCCTCTTTATACGCTATTCAACATGTCTATTGATGCGCATAGATGACTGGTTTCTAAATACGCTTATATAAAGCTTTTAAAGCATTACTTCTTTATTTATAAAGATTAGTAGTGCTTATGCAAATGCTAGAGCAATTGCATTCTTTTAAAAAACTCATCCTTGCGAGGGTGGGACTACGAAAATATTGGATTACATTAGCTTATACTAATGCATTAAGAGTCCCTAAACATCATAGATGTTAGGGACTCTATACCTTATAACGTATATATTGGTGTGGCGTTGGCTTTGTCGGTATCGCACAGAAGTACTTCTTTTTCTGTGTCGATATCATTTTCGTTAAGTAATTGACCGACGCTCATGCGTGCGAGATCTTTCATATTATTGTCTTGTGATAAATGGGACAGGTAAATGCGTTTGGTACTACCCGTGATGACGTCTGTCATGGCACGACCTGCGTCTTCGTTGGAAACATGGCCCATATCGCTGAGGATACGTTGCTTGGTCTTCCAAGGGTAACCGCACATGCGTAGCATATCCACATCGTGATTGCTTTCAAAGACGAATGCATCGCTGCCTTGAATCATGCCTTTCATGCGATCTGAGACGTAACCTGTGTCTGTTAAAATCGTAAATTTCTTATAGTTATTATGGAAGATATAGAATTGTGGATCAATGGCATCGTGTGACACGTTAAACGATTCGATATCGAATCCGGCTAATGATTTTGTTTCGTATGGATTGAAGATAAATTTTTGGTCCATTGGAATTTTGCTGTCTTTCTTTTCGATGGCTGTCCATGTTTTTTCATTGGCGTAAATTGGCAACTTATATTTACGTGCTAACACCCCGAGTCCTTTAATATGATCCGAATGCTCGTGCGTCACCAAGATACCATTCAAATTTTGTATCTGTTTGTCTATTTGTCCAAATAGTTCTTCCATTTTCTTTCCTGTCAAACCTGCGTCGACAAGGATACTGCCTTTATCACTTTCCACATAAGTGGCGTTTCCTGTACTACCACTCGCTAATACACTCATACGTATCAAGCGATTCACCCTTTCTAATCTATAAACATTGTTTAACGTTATTATTGCTGGGCAGACTACGGTTTATGTGCCGTCAACTTGCCCTCTGTCTAATTAATGCTATTTGTAAAGTGCAATCAGCAACGCTATCATAACTTTTCCTTATATCGTTATAAAAGTTACAAGCATACTGCACTTTTCTAAAATATTAACCATCTTATGATTATCTTCTCAATGATAAATCAACATGATTTCGACTTTTTTTATAATATCTTTTCGCGTTATTTAACTTTTCCATAATACGTTATTAACAGTATTTAATTTTAACATACTTTTGACTTCACTTCTGTGTATATTGTTTATTTTAACAAGCATCTTTTTCAAAAATTCTTAAATAAAACTCAAACAATCCAAAAAAGCACACCTTCAAAAGGTGTGCTTAAGTAATCCACATTATTCTTCAATAATTTTTGGACTGTCTGATACGGCTTCGACATAGTAGGTCTTAATCTTATCGCCGTGTTTGACTTTAATTTCCCAATTGGCTTCGAGTACTTGTACGTTCGGCTCTTTAACAACGGTATAGTAGCCAAGTCGTGCATTGGTTACTTCATCATTCCGCTTCAAGTAACGATTATAATACAGTGCTTCTATGGCGCTCTTAGCTGAGTTCACTTGTTTCTTATCGTTATTCGCACCTTCTGATGGCGCAATCGATTTCATTGCGGTTTGCTTATAGCTCGTTGCTTTACCTTCATTATTGACGTTAAATTCAAGTCTCGCTTTATTATTGTTCATAATTGGATAGTCATGATACGTTTGTTCAAAGGTCACTTTGTCGTTATCAATATTACTCATTTCGTAATTCTTACCTTTATAGACATTGTCTTTGACGTAGGATTTTAATGCGGTATATTGATCATTTCCGACATCGACCGCATTATTGATATCGCCTTTTGCTCTGGCACCGGAATCTTCACTTGAGATCTCAGAGCGTGATTTTGCATAAGATGAAAAATCAAATGACCGTGCAGTCAGTAATTGCATTTTCAAACCTTTAACACTTGGAAGGTTATCAGGAATTGTAATTTCTTCTTGTTTAAAATTCACAGCATTTTCTTCTTCGCTATCATTGATATGCGATTTATTCACCTTATCAATATAAATAATCACTAAGCTAATATTGACTAGAATAAACACGAAAATAAATAAGGTTTTGGCTCGTTTCCAGTTCATTTATTCTAGCCTCCCATCTTCGTATGCACGCCATTCACCGTTATATTGTACATACCATTGTGGTTTAAATTCGCTATTGCGTTGAATTTCAATATCACTTTTATCTGGTTTTTCTTCCATTCTGTAACCAATCGTCATGTTCGTCACATCTTCAAAGTTAATTTCTGGGTTGTTGGCCAACTCTGAACGTACCGTTTCAGCACCAGGCAATTTCGTTTCGTCTCCGCCACTGTCAATTGTGACATTGGCTTTAAGCAATGCACGTGCATAACTGAAGACGCCTTTATCTCCCCAAGATACTTTGATATTGTTTAAATTTTCATCGTTAAATGTTGGACGACCGTTTAAGAACATTTGATAGGTAAGTTCCCCATTTTTATTATCTATATTGAATAAGCGATAATCATCAGTAAAACCGCCGTGGTTATTAATATAGTCATAGGTACTTGGTATACTATCTTGCATGTTAGTTGAACGGTTTTCATCTTCTGAGAGGTTAGTATAACGATACTTTTCAGTTTCATCATTATAATTCGCCACACCTGTATTATTGTTATAGGTTGCGGTACCGCTCTTCGTACTACGTACAACGACAGAATCATTGAATAATATAGAGTTCATCGTATCAACACTGATGCGGTTGTAAATCGTATGATATGATTTCATCGCTTCTGGTGCTTTTGGTGCAAAGATATGTGTCGCTCTATCAATCGTATCTTTATTCGTTATGATTTCTGAGTATGGATTCATTTTTTTATGTTGTGATTGCATCACTTTTTTAATGTTATTTAATTTTGCGGAAGTGGTCATACGCACAACGTTATGTCTATCGCCACTAATCGCATAAAGTTTCACATTGCCATCTTTGTTATTGTCGATGATAAGTCGATCGAATTTAAAATTATTCGGTACTTTGGCATCGATATTCAGCGCTTGGCCTAAGTAAGTTGCTAATGGCATGTCATAGCTGAAATCAAGTACGAGAAACTCATCCGTTAAATCTGGAATGATTAAGTTGTGGTTGCTGTGCATTTGTTCAGCATGCAATACGCGATGGTTCTTTAATGGCTTTAATATGGTTTCGATATTTTGCTTTGTCGCTTCCATGCCTTCAGTCTGGTCACCTTTAGAGTGAACCACTTGATAGGGTGTAATGATTTGATCCATACCTTGATTCAACGGTTTGCCAATTGAATTGGGCTCATAATCTTTGCTGTTGCTACCTTGGTTATCTACATTGGCTAAATCAGGTGAGAAATTCCAAGTCATATAGGTTAACACGACGCTCATTAAGACAAGAAGGATGAGGATAATCGATTTAATTAATTCTTTACTCCGCATCCCAATCACCATCTTCTAGAACTTCACAAGGAAGTGTAATAAAGATTGACGTGCCTTGTCCTTCTACGCTGTTTGCCCATATACGACCGTTGTGTGCTTCAACGATTTCTTTAGAAATGGCTAAGCCTAAACCTGTACCACCCATTTTACGTGTACGTGCTTTATCTACACGATAGAAGCGGTCAAATATTTTATCTACTTTATTAATTGGAATACCAATCCCATTATCTTTCACACGAATGGTCATACGATTATATAACGTATTCTGTTTCACGTGAAACTCGACACGTTTATCGCCACGAGAGTATTTCATCGCGTTCGTTATGACGTTGTCAAACACTTGGGTCATCTTATCTGGATCGATTTCCGTAAAGATGGTTTCGGTTGGTACTTCACGCACAAATGTCGTATCTTTTGCTGACATTTCATGGCGGTTAATGATTTTATTAATAAACATATTAAAGTCGACAATTTCTTTGGTAATTTGCTCTGATTCATTGTCCATTTTAGATAATTGTAATAGGTCATTAACAAGACGAATCATACGTTCTGTTTCTTCACGTGTAACGGATAGAAATTGTGGTGCTAATTCGCCATCTTTCCAAGCACCACTTTCGAGTGCCTCGATATAACTGTTCATGGAAGTCAGTGGCGTACGCAATTCGTGTGAGACGTTCGCAACGAATTCACGGCGTTCGCGTTCTACTTGTTGTTGTTCTGTTACATCATGTAGCACGGCAATATAACCTGTCACAAAACCAGTTTCTTGTACAATCGTACTAAAGTTAACCCGGGCAATAATACCTTCATTTTCATTAATATCTAATAAGAAGCTATCATTATTTTCTTGAATTTCATCTAATGAGAAATCTTCTTCGAGTTTAAGCACTTTAAGCATGTGGTCACCGATAATGTCTTCTTTCATTGTGCCCATCATAGTGAGTGCCATGTCATTGACAATGCGCACACGGCCACGACGGTCGGTTGCAATGATACCGTCACTCATATGTGTGATAACGGAATCGAGACGGCGTTTCTCACTTTCGGTATTCGCTTGTGCTTCTTGAACACGTTTGGACAGATTGTTAAAGGCGAGTGCGAGCTCACCGATTTCATCGTTACCATAGATTTTCACACGTTGTGTATAGTTACCTTTAGACATTTCAACGGTTTGGTTCCGCATGTCTGTAATCGGCTTTGTAATGGTACGCGCAATAAAGAAACCGAGTATCACGGTAATCAATAGTGATATCCCTGTACCAACGATAAAGATTTGATTGATATTGCTCAATTGGTTATACACATCATTGATGTCCGCTTCGATATAGACATCACCAATTGTGCCATCGTTTGATGTTTTCACAGGCAGGTTGTATACCCACACACGTTGTTTACCATTACCGTAGTCTTTTAATACGGTATGGCTATTGATTTCACCGAGTGACAGCGCCTTTTGAATGGAATTGTCATTCGCTTTTTGATTAATTAGACTACGCGTAGACTGCTTCGAAGTAGCCATGATAATCTGATCTTTATCTATAAAACGGATTTCTTCTATTTCTTGTCTATTCGCATACTCATTAAGTAAGTTCTGAACTTCTTTTTGAGCATTAATTGCATTATCTTCGTCATAGACTTTTTCTATATTAATCTCAATTTGTTTCGCGTATTGCGAAATATTATTTTTAAATGTTTGTGTTAATTCTTTTTCTAGACTATTCGTAAAATATAAACCGATAATTTGCATACCGATTATAATGAGTAATACATAGACAATAACCAATTTCGTGTGTAAGGACTGAAAATGTTTAAGCCATTTCATTAATATGTGCCTCTATTCATGTTGTTGGAGGAAATATCCAACACCACGACGTGTCACAATATATTCTGGATGAGATGGATCATCCTCGATTTTTTCACGTAAACGACGAATTGTTACGTCTACTGTACGTACATCACCAAAATAGTCATAACCCCAAACAGTTTGTAATAAATGTTCACGTGTCATTACTTGTCCCATATGTTTAGATAAGTAATGGAATAATTCAAATTCACGGTGTGTTAATTCGATATCATCGCCACGTTTTTTAATAGAGTATGCATCTGGATAGATGACGATATCTTTAATTGTAATTTCATTGGACGCATCATTAACTTCTTGTGCTGGTTGTGAATAATGACGACGTAAGTTGGCTTTAACACGCGCGATTAATTCACGTGTGCTAAATGGTTTCGTCACATAGTCATCTGCACCTAGCTCAAGACCTAATACTTTATCAATTTCTGAGTCTTTCGCTGTTAACATGATAATTGGCATTTCGTATTTTTTACGTACTTCACGACAAACTTCCATGCCGTCGCGACCAGGTAACATAATGTCTAATAACACGATGTCTGGTTCTTCATCATAGATTAAATCGACTGCATCGTTACCATCATAGGCACAAAATACTTCGTAGCCCTCTTTTTTCAAATTAAATTCTAAAATATCAGCAATTGGTTTTTCATCATCGACTACAACAACTTTTCTAGCCATATTTATAAACCTCATTTCTATATTGTAGTACATTTACATTAAATTCTACGCATTTCCCTATAATACAATTTACCATTTATGGCGCGCTAATTCTATTTTTCCAAATAAAAATTTAAAATTGTATATTGTAAAATTATAACATTATCCCGATTAAATGGGTATTCATCGGGTCATCATAGGTGTTCCTAGTTTAAACAATCATCCTGTATCATTCGAATTTATTGCTTATAACACAAATAAGTGAGCGCACGCGTCACCTAATATGCATTAGATGACGTATGCTCCTCCCTCTGTGGTGCTTTATATTTATCTAAAACTGTATCATTCCGTTATTTATCACGTGCGTGTCGACGCAACGCTTGTTTCAATGTTGAAAAGCCTCATTGTCATAGCTTACTAATCACTGTAACGGATGCTTAGACACTTTTCTGTTTCTTAACGAATAATGAAAGTATAAAACCAATCACTGTTAATGCAGTGATAAAGAAAAAGGTAAACTGTACGCCATGAGAAAGTATGATTTCTTGGCTTACATTCGGATTAGCAGCGCCAAATGATTTCATTGCTGTTGTATAAAGCGTAATGGCGATAGCTGTACCTGCTGAACCACCGACTTGTATTAATGTCGTAATGGTCGCTGAGCCATCTGCGTATAAATCGTGTGGTAGTTGATTTAAAGCGTTCGTTTGTGCTGGCATCATTACCATTGTGATACCAAAGAAAAGTACCATAAACGTAAGAATAATGGCCCAAACTGGTGTGGATGCAGAAATAATAAGTGCAAACGTCATTGCAGCGATAAACATTAATAAATACCCGATAATGCCGAAGTATCTCGCACCAAAGCGGTCAAACAATGAACCGACGACCGGAGACAATACTAAATTGACTGCGTTACCAGGTAATAGCGTTAAACCAGCAATCACTGAACTAAATAGTAAGGCGCCTTTTAAATATAAGGGTAATAAGATGCCTGTTGATAAAATACATAATATCGTAATAAATACCATAGCTGCCCCAAGGACGAACATAGGATATTTAAAGACATTTAAGTTAAGCATTGGTGAGTCAATTTTAAATTGACGTACAACAAAGATGATTAAGGCTAGGATACCGATGACTAATGGTAGCCAAATGATAACATTTGTGAAGGCCACTTCTGCCATGGAACTTAATGCGAAGATTAATCCAGCAAATCCAATCGTTGATAAACAAATGGATAGGATATCGTTTTAGGCTTCGAAATCTCTCCTACATTCTCAGTATTTGTAAAAGCTAAACCTAAGACGACTAAATATAACACTGCACTGATCCAGAAGATGTAGTGCCAACTAGATGCGGAAATAATGACACCTGAAAGTGTGGGGCTGAGTGCTGGTCCTGCTGTAATAACGAGTCCCATGATGCCCATAACCGCACCACGTTTTTCAATTGGGAAGATAAGCATCAAAACCGTAACCATAATAGGTAATAAAATACCTGTTCCTAACGCTTGAATCAAGCGTCCCAATAATAGTAAACCGAAGTTAGGTGCAAGCGCGCCAATAACTACGCCTAATAATGATAATAAAATACCTGAAACAATTAGTGTTTTCGTGCTAAACCATTTAATAAGGTACGATGACGCTGGTACTAAACAAGCCATGACGAGTAAGTACCCTGTGTTAACCATTGCACCGTTGCCGCTGATACTTTAAAGTCAGCCATAATATCGGTTAATGCCATATTGAGTGCTGTTTCACTGAACAGTCCCATAAATCCATCAATCATTAAGACCAGTGCAAACATTTTCGGGCTTTTTACGTTTACTTGTGTTGCCATTTGATATACTCCTTTTTGATGGTAAATGAAGTATAAGTATAAATGAGAGTGTTAAGTATGGATGAGACAAATCAACTACTGTTTCCATAATCATCGATTGCTTTCTTCTACTTAATTCATCTACATAAGTTATGACTTATTCCTATATTTCCATTGAATTTTTATTATGCTAAGAATGATGCATGCTATATAGAAGATGTTTGATGTTACTCAAGATCCCTTTGTAAAGAAACTTTATGCCACATACTCCTGAATTCAAGCCATCTTTAAGCAACATTGTTTCATCATTATGCGACAATCTTCTATATAAATGCTCTAGCTATTTATGTAGTCGAAAAGACTGACCAACTTACTTTAACAAAATTTCGCCATTATTGTCAACCTAGTTGACAATAATGAATTACAAAAAAATTAGAGTATGTAACGTTGTGTTTATCGTTTTATATACTCTAATTATTCATCTGGCTTATCATTTTCTAATTGCCAGTCTGCTTGTAACAATTGCTCTAAATGTGCAACTTCTGACGCACCGATCACTTGACCAATATGTTCAATAATGTGTTGTTTGTTTTTAATATATTTCTCATAGCACATGATACCAAATTCCGTTAAGGTTACACGTTTTTCTTTCTTATTATTGGGCACACTTTCAATTTGAACAACTTGTTTCTGTTCTAATTGTTTCACTGCTTTATGGATTGCCTGACGCGTTAAATTGATCTTATGCGTGAGTTCTGCAAAAGTAGGCTGATCATATTTAATGATCATAATTAAATACCATTCAGCACTACCTAAATGAACCTGAGGTAATTGTTGTGCCGTCATATATTCTACTTTTTGTCTTAAGTCATGGTGTCGATCACTGATGAGGTTAATCAAATCTGTTTCTTCTATATGCTTATGATTTGTCATTTATTTACTCCTCATTTTAAATTTCACTTCATTGTACAAAAGCTTATTCATTCATTAAATAGATTCCGACCAAAACATACGATAAAGTATTGCTCATCCACCATATTACAATATGATATAAAAAATTATCTAGCAAAACTTATACATTTCTATATTTACGCATAAAAAAACCCATCCTATTGGATGGGTTTATACGGTCTCGACGGGAATCGAACCCGCGATCTCCTGCGTGACAGGCAGGCGTGTTAACCGCTACACTACGAGACCTAAAAATGGTGACTCCTACGGGACTCGAACCCGTGTTACCGCCGTGAAAGGGCGGTGTCTTAACCGCTTGACCAAGGAGCCTGTCTTAAGCACAAAATAAATTATATCAACTCTTATACCGGATGACAAGCTATTTTTTTAATTTTATTAGTATAATTTTCTATATTAATTGTATAAAGTTCAAATACGGTGCTAAAACGCTTAAAAAGTCTGTCATATTGGTATGGCAGCACATTCATTTTTATCATTTCAGTCACTAAAATATGAGAAATTGATAATTTTTTAAAAACTATTAAAATTTAAATCTTTTTTGTTTTCAATACTTTTTGATAAACTAGTTAAATAAAATATGAGGAGGGCTTATGATTGGCTAAGGTATTATTTATTAATTCAGGATCCATTGGACATCTTAATCCTACGATTGCCGTGTGTAAAGAACTTGTGGCGCGTGGTGAAGAGGTGGTTTACTACATTGGAGATCAATATCAAGATAAGCTAAAAGATACGGGTGTGGAAATACGTACACTACCAACAGATGAGATTATACAACGCTTTACAGCATACGGCTCTGGCAATTTATTCCACGTCGTCAACGGCTTATTGAATACTGCGGATGTAATACTTCCAAAGATTTTGGAAGATACGAAAAATGAACATTATGATTATTTAATTTCTGACTCCATGTTTAGTTTTGGTAACTTAATTGCGCAAAAATTACATATTCCTACCATTTCGTCGATTACGTCTTTTGCACATACTGCAGAAACGTTTGAAGCGGCACTCAACTATAATGCACAGGCGTTATCAGAAACAGAAATGAATGACGTAGAAGACACTTTTAATCATTTACAACAGCATATTCAAACAACCTATGGCGTCGAGGTTAACTCACGTTATGAAACAATGAATAATCCGGGCGATTTCAATATTGCTTATATCTTGGAAAAATTCCAAATAAATCCTGAATTATTTGATTCAGCACATTATCGTTTTGTTGGACCATCTGTGATGAAACCACAGTCAACGGATTTTATGAGTCAAGTTGATCAAAGCCGACCAATAGTTTACGTTTCCCTTGGCACGGTATTTAATCAAAATATTGGTTTCTTTAATCAATGTTTTGCCGCGTTAAAAGATCTTGATGTATCTGTCATCGTATCGATTGGTGAAGCAAATAACGCGGCTGACTTTGATACAGTCCCTGATAATGTATTATTGAAATCCTATGTACCTCAGACAGAACTATTACAGCATACAGCACTTTTCTTAACACATGCTGGAATGAATAGTACAAATGAAGCATTATTAATGGATGTGCCTTTATTGGCTTTTCCACAAAATGCGGACCAACCGCTCGTTGCGCAACAAATTGAAAATATCAACGTAGGTCAACAACTGAATTCTGAAACTGTCACAACCGAAGATTTGAAAGCAAAAGTTGTGGAAATGTTACAGAATCGCGCAACTTATCAAGCACAGATTAAAAAAATCAAGCAAACACAAGCCTTGAATCAACCTGGTTACGTAACGGCAGTTGATCAAATCCTCACTTTTCGCGATCATCACATAAATTATTAATATAGATAAACAAAAAACCTTGTAGAAGTACCATCCACTCATTGTGTGATGACATCTACAAGGTTTTTATAATATCTAATCTACAATCTTACCATAGTGATTTTAATAGGTTTGTTTGATTACGGTCTGGACCTACTGAGAAGATTGAAATCTTCACGTCACATAATTCAGAAATACGTTCTAAGTATCTACGCGCATTATTAGGTAATTCTTCTAATGAACGACAACCTGTCACATCTTCTGTCCAACCTGGTAATGTTTCAAAAATTGGCTTACAACGTTTTAAGTCTTTCAAGTTAGCTGGGTATTCCGTAATTTCTTTACCGTCTAACTCATAAGCAGTACAGATTTTAACTTCTTTAAGGCCTGTTAATACATCAATTGAGTTAATAGATAAATCTGTAATACCACTTGCACGACGAGAATGACGTAATACAACTGAGTCGAACCAACCTACACGACGTGGACGTCCTGTTGTTGTACCGTATTCACGACCTACTTCACGGATGTGGTGCCCATCTTCGTCAAATAGTTCTGTTGGGAATGGACCATCGCCGACACGTGATGTATAGGCTTTACACACACCGATAACTTTAGAGACGAATGTTGGACCTACACCGCCACCGACAGTCACATTACCTGCAACTGGGTTACTTGATGTAACGAATGGATATGTACCATGGTCGATATCTAACATCACACCTTGTGCGCCTTCGAATAATACTTTTTCGTCAGCTACAAAGGCATCATCTAAAACTTTTGCAGTATCTGTCACGAATGGTGCTAAACGTTGACCAGCTGCATAATATGTTTCAAAGATTTCTTCAAATGTTGGACATGCTTTGCCAAACATCCCTTCGAAGTATGCACCTTTGTATTCAATATTATCTTTTAATAATTTTTCAAATGTTTCTTTATCTAATAAATCTGCGACACGGATACCAATACGTTGTGCTTTATCTACATAAGCTGGACCGATACCTTTTTTCGTTGTACCGATTTTATTATCTCCGCGACGTTCTTCTTCATATTCATCTTGTTTAATATGATAAGGTAAAATAACTTGCGCACGGTTTGAAATGCGTAAATTATCCGTTGAAATACCTCTTTCGTTTAGCCCGTCTAATTCTTTTAATAGTGCTACTGGATCGACAACGACACCATTACCAATAACTGCTAATTTTTCTTTATAGAAAATACCAGATGGTACTAAGTGTAATTTATATGTTTCTCCACCAAATTTAATTGTGTGGCCTGCATTGTTACCGCCTGAAAAACGTGCAATAACATCTGCTTGTTCTGCTAAGAAATCTGTAATTTTACCTTTACCTTCGTCTCCCCATTGTGTCCCAACGACTACTATTGATGACATATGAGCACCTCCAAGTTTTCTCGATTAACCATTACGTATTTTACCAATACACCAACCATATTGCAAACCAAAAATCGAACATTAATTTATTTATATTTTGAAAATTTTGATGGTGTTCAAAGTGGAAAGAGATACAGTTTAAATCCAGTCACACCAATTATTAAGACCATTTTTTACATTTATAAGGACACATACTTACTGCGAATACACGGCAATAAACACAAACAAAAACCGTACAATGAAATACGTATTTGTATTATTGTACGGAAATTAACAAGAAAATTATTTTTTTACCTTATCCAAAATCAGCATGTGCATAATCTATATCTGTAAATTTATTATATTGTTTCATAAAGTGTAACTTAACGGTGCCTGTAGGGCCGTTACGTTGTTTCGCAATAATGATTTCAATTTCACCATTATCGTCATTCGTTTGTGGTTCGTAATTTGAATCATCATCGTCGTCTTCATCTTCGCCACGATTGTAATAATCATCACGATATAAGAAGGCTACGATATCGGCATCTTGCTCGATAGAACCCGACTCACGTATATCACTCATCATCGGACGTTTATCCTGACGTTGTTCTACACCACGAGATAACTGACTCAATGCAATCACAGGACATTCTAATTCTCTGGCAATCGCCTTTAAAGTACGTGATATTTCTGATACTTCTTGTTGTCGATTGTCAGAAAAACGAGAACCACTACCTGAAATTAACTGTAAGTAGTCAATAACAATCATGTCTAAGCCATGTTCTTGTTTCAAGCGACGACACTTTGAACGAATATCTGTGATACGAATCCCAGGTGTATCATCAATAAATATCTTTGTACGTGATAATTTACCTACAGCAATTGTGAAACGATTCCAGTCTTCCTCAGTCATCATACCTGTTCTTAAGCGGTTCGAATCCACATTGCCCGAGCTACAAATCATACGTGTTGCTAACTGATCTGCGCCCATCTCTAAAGAAAAGATCCCTACAGAAAAATGATCTTCATGTGTTGCCACTTTTTGTGCAATATTAAGTGCGAAGGCAGTCTTACCTACCGAAGGACGTGCTGCTAAGATAATTAAATCGTTACGGTTAAAACCCGCTGTCATTTGGTCTAAATCGCGATACCCTGTTGGAATACCTGGCGTTTGACCGCTGTTTTGATCTAATAGTTCTGCATTTTCATAAACATCACCTAAGACATCTCGAATGTCTTTAAATCCATCACTTTCACGTGTGGATGATAGTTCTAATATACGACGTTCAGCATCGTTAAGTATCGTATCTAGTTCCAGTTCATCATTATAGCCATCGTTCGCAATACTATCCGCAGTTTGAATTAATTTACGCTTCGTGGCGTGTTTAAACACAATTTCCGTATAATATTGAATATTACGTGTGGTCGGCACATTACTTGATAATTCTGCAAGATATTGAGGACCGCCCGCTTCATTCAATCGTCCTTCTTGGGATAACTGATCCATAATGGTAACGACATCGATATCTTTATTATCTTCATTGAGGTTCATCATTGCTCTGAAAATGTGCTGGTGTGCCCCTCTATAAAAGGACTCAGGAAGTAATACTTCCTGAGTAGTGTTGATTAATTCTGGATCTATGATAATGGCACCTAAGACAGACTGTTCAGCCTCATTACTGTGTGGCATTTGATTTTGTTCGTACATTCCATCCATTCCATCCATTGCGCTTACACCTCATATCTCAATCCGTTATTATTGTTCAACTGTGTGTACACGAATTGTACCTTCAACTTCTTTGTCTAATTTAACTGGTACGTTAGTGTAACCTAATGCATGGATACCATTTGGTAAGTCCATTTTACGTTTATCAATCTTAATGTCATGTTGTTGTTGTAATGCTTGTGTGATTTGTTTGGTACTTACTGAACCAAATAATTTACCGCCTTCACCTGTTTTAGCAGATACTTCGACTTCAATCTCACTTAATTGTTCTTTTAATTTTTTAGCATCTTCAATTTCTTGTTGACGTTCTGCTTCAGCAGCTTTATTTTTTTGTTCTAATTGTTTTAAGTTACCTGGCGTTGCTTCAACTGCCATGTTTTTCTTCAATAAGAAGTTATTTGCGTAACCAACTGGTACGTCTTTAACTTCGCCTTTTTTACCTTTACCTTTAACATCTTGTGTGAATATTACTTTCATGAATTTTCACTCCTACTCATTTGTTCTGTTATAGCTTGCTGTAATTTTTCAATTGCTTCATCAACAGTCACATCTTTTAATTGTGTGGCTGCATTCGTTAAATGACCTCCACCACCAAGTGCTTCCATTGTTAACTGAACATTCACTGCACCAAGTGAACGCGCAGACATACCTACGACATTGTCTTCTCTTCTTGCAACTACATAAGAAGCTTCTACACCATCTAAACTTAACAGTTCATCGGCAGCTTGTGCAACTGTAACAGGATGGTAGATTTTCTCATCTGAACCATGTGCAATGGCAACACCATTATCTTGTAGTTTCACTGTTTGGATCAATTCAGTACGATTAATATACGTATCAAGGTCATCTTTTAAGAAATGCTGCGTCAAGATTGTATCGGCACCATGTGCACGTAAATAACTTGCCGCATCAAATGTTCTAGAGCCAGTACGCAATGTGAAGTTACGTGTATCTACAATGATGCCGGCAAACATGACCGTTGATTCTAAACGTGTCAGACGTTGTTCTGTTGGTTGATACTCGAGTAATTCTGTAACGAGTTCTGCTGTTGAACTTGCATAAGGTTCCATATATACAAGTAATGGACTCGAAATGAAACTTTCACCACGTCTATGATGGTCAATGACTACTTTACGATTGGCTTTATTCAAAATATTTTCATCGATGACCATTTCTGGTTTGTGCGTATCTACAACGACAAGCGTTGTCTTGGAAGTCATAATGTCCCATGCTTCATCTGAAGTGATGAAACGATCTTTAAGTTCTGGTTTTTCATTTACCGCATCCATAACACGTCGTAACGTCGGATCGATATCAGATTCATTTAAAACAATATAGGCATCTAGATTATTCATCATCGCAAAACGAGATACACCGATTGCTGCACCAATTGCGTCTAAATCAGGACGCTTGTGCCCCATGATAATCACTTTGTCGCCTCCCATTAAGATATCTTTAAGTGCATGTGAGATAACACGCGCTCTTACACGTGTACGTTTTTCCATTGGGTCAGTCTTACCACCATAGAAACGTACATTACCGTTCATGTGTTTAATTGCAACTTGGTCGCCACCACGACCGAGTGCTAAATCTAGGCCAGATTGAGAAAGTTCTCCAAGATCAATTAGATTTTCAGAACCTTCACCCACACCAATACTTAATGTTAATTGCGCGCGATAACCTACGCTCTTTTCACGTAATTGACTTAAAATACTAAAGTTAGTTGCTTCAATTTCGTTTAAAATATTTTGGTTTAAATATGCCACGAATTGATCCGAACTATAGCGTTTAAAGTAAATATTATGTTCTGTTGCCCATCTACTGATGACGCGCGTAACCATTGAGTTGATTTCTGATTTTTGCGTATCATTCATATTTTGGGTAATTTCATCATAATTATCCAAGAATAATGTCGCTATAATTGGTTTAGATGATTCATATAATTCATTTGTATAGACTTCTTCTGTAATGTCGAAGAAATAAAGCACGTGTTCTTTTTCTGAATAACGCACACGATAGTGGTATTCATTTTCATTAATTTCTATTTCTTGTGTTTTTTCTAATTGTTTTAAGATATTAGGATATACTTCGTTGACTGGGTCGGAAATTACATTACGATTCAAACGTTCCGACATAAATCTATTCATCCACTCTATGTTTTCATTTTCATCTAAGATAATCATTCCGATAGGTAGATCTTTAATTGCGATATTACTACCTTCAGAGATATGACCACTTAAATTGTCCACATAGCTATCTAATTTTTGTAAAGCTTGTCTTACCATAAATGCTGTCCCTATAATAATAATCACTAATACAATCGTCGCTATACCTGCTACGAGTTGGTTAAAAACAAACCAAACTACAACCAGCGCAATTGCTGTGAGCGTCATAATTACAAATGGTAAAATCAACGCTTTTTTAGTGGATTGACGGTTCATTCTTCCACCTCAAATCATTTTTTAATGATACTTTTTAAGTTGAAACATAAATCGATTACACCCAGGAGACTTACAATATGTGTTAATGGCATTAAAATTGTCCCTATAACCATTAGTAAAATAGTAAGTACGAGTGGCATTGATTTTGCTTTGCCGAAAAAGTGAATAACACTTAACCCCTGAATATACATACATAATGATAACACAATTTCAAAGTTTAAAACGATACTTTGGAAAGTACCAGCTTGGCTTGCAAACATAACACAAATCAAGACAATAATATATATCCATAATAATGAACGGCTCATCTGCCAAGCATATAATGGTTTAAATATTGGTGTAGCGATTTTGAATTTACGTAAAATTGGAAAAGTAATAATTAAATTGATTAAAATAAGTAGAAAAACTGCAATGATTACCATACTTGGTAACTGAACTGCCAATTGACGGAATCCCTCTTCGAGCATTTGTTTATACTCGTTACCAACTGAAGCACCTGAAATAACCTGATGCATTTGATCTTTTATTGGGTTCATTAAAACTGTCGCGCTTGGTATCTTATCAAACGTTTGCAGTCCCATAAATGCAATTAATGAAATCATACTAATATATGTAGTCGTTATATATAGTATACGTTCTTTAGATGTTCTTTCTTTTAATAATTGGCCAACAACGAAACTCGTAATGAGCACGAGGACCATGATACTTAATACAAATATATTACCCAGTAAAGTTGTTAATACAACCGTTACGACAGCTGTTAATCCGAATGATTCAATTGATTTATGCCATAAGATAATGCCCGGAATTGTCGCAAACGCGCTCAATACAAGACCAAGCGGTGGTAATATATGCAAAGCCAAAGCGACTACGATTAGCGTTAGAATACTAAGCACAGTTGCTTTAGGATATATTTTAGAAAACAAATTCGCCACTCCCATACTATTTTTAACTATACCCTTTATTTTAACCTCTTTAAAACTTTTATACAATTATTGGCAACTCATTTTATATAGAAGTTCTATTCAGAAAATACACCTTCACTATAATCCTTAGAAATCATTGTTATATATCAATCGCTTCTTCACTAACAACAACTTATTCATATTTCACACAAAAATAGGATGTAACCAACTTGTTTCTCACCTCTATTTAGTAGTAAGAAGACAACCGGCACATCCCAAAAATTAAATCTATTTAGTTAGTTCATTTACGTTTGATTTTATAGACTTTTAAAAAGTGATATAGATTCGGCGCCCAATCATTGAAGTTAAGTAAAAATCCATCATGTCCTACATTGTCAGGAACGAAAAAATGTTTATGAAATTTAAAGCGCTCGCCGACTGCTCGAACAAGGTCATCAGGATAAAGTAAGTCATCGGTAAAGCCCATTGTCATAACCTTCGTATCTAAATTACGGAATACTTCATCCACATCATCACGTCCTCTATCGACATCATGACTATCCAAGACATCCAGCAGTGTTAAATAACATGCGTAATCAAAATGATTCATAAACTTATCACCTTGATGTTTTTGATAGGCGACAACTTGATCTGGTGAAAAGCGCTTATCGTAACTTTTAGATGATCGATAAGTTAAGAAACCCAATTGTCTAGCGATACTCATACCATTTTTAGGATCTAAATGAATGGCTTGCCTCGCTATCTCGTTAAACGCTCGACTGTAGGATGATGTTTTATCCGTTGCAGCAAGTATAACGGCTTTATCGACATTAAATTTGCGATTATATAATAATTCAATCGCTTGCATGCCTCCTAAAGAACCACCAATGAGAATATTAATGTGTTCAAATCCTAATGTTTCTATGCCTATTTCAATTGCACGTACAATGTCTCTTAACGTGAGCGTTTGAGGGAAATCAGCATCTGTTAATGCCGAACTTGAACCATACGGACTACCAATTACATTAAAAGTTAAAAACTGATAATCATTGATAGGCATATAGCCCCCATCAATGATACCTCTCCACCATCCTGGTTGATCATTTTTCCCATATGTTAAATGGTTACCTGTCAAAGCGTGACAGACAACAACTAAAGGTTGTCCTTTCAACCCCACATGTTCATAGCGTAGTTTCAAATTAGATATGAGTTCTCCAGATTCGGTTGTAAAAGGCCCTAATTCTAAAGTATCTACCGTATAATTCGTCATGATTTCCCTCCTACTTAATAAAAAACTTCTCACTCATATAAAATAAGTAAGAAGTTATGATTACTTATCATTCGAGTGTATCGTTGGTTTTAGCACCGTACTACACAGCCGGTTGCTGAAGCATCACTGGGCCAAGTCCCTCAGCTTCTCGAAATAAGATTTGATTTTAATTGTATAAAACGAAAGTATGACAGACTAAAAATCGGAAATATCATAATTTTCTAATTATTCTAATTCTAACGGATATCCTGTGTTTCATCAATGATATTCTTTAAAAAACCCATCTCAACAATGCCATAATAATAATCCCACTTAGAATCGTTATCGTTAAACTCCTTGAAACGATGGCAATTACAATCGTAGGTATCATCGTTATCAAAAATGCCATATTGATTGTGTATCCCATTACACCATCTTGTTGGACCAAGACACCATCAATAATCAACGCTGTAAACAATGTAATTGGGATAAAGGAGAGCCATTTGACTACACGTTCAGATAAATGAACTTTAGAAATCATCACAAACGGTATAATTCGAGTCAACCACGTCACAATTCCGCATAAAATAATAATCGTTAACATATGTATCGTTGTCGTCATCGTTCCATCACCACCCCAAGTGCTGCCGTTATTGTAGAAGCTAAAATAATTGCTAAGTATGATGGCATAAATAAACTTAATCCCAACATCATCACAATGACACAAATAATCAGAACTAAGTAAATCTTAACTTTTGAGCGCCTGATTGATTCAAATTGGGAGACGGCAAGAAAAATAAACATAGCCGTTATTGCAAAGTCTAAGCCTAATGCGTCTGGGTCATGGATGTACTTACCAAATAAAGCACCAATAATACATGCAATCGTCCAAAAAACATAAGCTGTTATATTCAAACCGTGTAGCCATCGATCATTAATTTTTTCGCCTTTTAGATGTGGTGTCACTGCAACCCCAAATGTTTCATCTGTTACCAGTGTTGCCAACCCAATTCTATTGAGTAAACTATAATCCTTATAGCTTGGCGCGAGTGTCATACTTAATAAGAACATCCTAGAATTGACGATGAACGCAGTTAATACAATTGCGGATATAGGTGTACCTGCAATAACAAGCGCGCAAATTATAAATTGTGCTGCGCCTGCGTATACAAGCAAACACAGTAAAATAATTTCCAACAAGCTAAATCCTGAAGCAACTGCAACAATTCCAAAAGATAAACCCACGCCTGCGTATCCTAACAAGGTAGGAATACACGCTTTGACACCTTGTTTAAATGTTACATGCGCTTCATTTTCCATACACACCCACCCTCTCATGGCACTTCAAAAATAATATATCAATTCTAATACAACTCATTCTAAATGCGCAATATCTTTAGACATCCGTTTGTGTGAGGTTAGACTAACGATTGTCTTAAAAAGCTTAAACACCCGTTGTTTATATTTCTCTGAATTTTTAGAAATAATTAAGACATACCTCTAAAATATAGCTGAATTCCGCCTAATCATATTTGCTATTTTATACTTTTTACACCTCCCCTACCCTTTCGATAGTGCACAAAAAAACGCATAGGACCTATTGTCGCTACGCGTTTTTAGCATTACTTTCAGTTTTTTATTTAGTCGGACGGATGACTGTTTTACCACCCATAAATGGAACTAACACTTCTGGAATTGTAACTGAGCCATCTTCATTTTGATAGTTCTCAACGATAGCTGCAAAGGTACGACCTACAGCTAACCCGCTACCATTTAAAGTATGCGCTAATTCTGGTTTCGCATTTTTATCGCGTTTGAAGCGAATGTTTGAACGACGTGCTTGGAAATCTGTAATATTTGAACAAGAGCTGATTTCTTTATAATCATTATAGCTTGGTAACCAAACTTCTAAATCA
This sequence comes from Staphylococcus sp. Y174-1, assembly GCF_049897865.1. Lineage (NCBI taxonomy): Bacteria > Bacillati > Bacillota > Bacilli > Caryophanales > Staphylococcaceae > Staphylococcus > Staphylococcus sp. Y174-1. Next base: position 760,442 of record NZ_JAFCXB010000002.1, read on the forward strand.
TATGTTTTACTTGAACCAAAACCAATATCTCCTGTACACAAGATAACACGGCGATATGGTAAACCAAGTTCTTCTAAAATCGCTTCTGCATGATGAGTCATGTCTTCAAGTGCTTGCCAAGAATCTTCAGGTTTTTCAATACGTACCATTTCAACTTTATCAAATTGGTGTAAGCGAATAAGTCCTCGTGTATCACGACCAGCAGATCCAGCCTCACTACGATAACAAGCTGATTGAGCTGTAAATTTAGCTGGTAATACGTCAGGTGCAATGATTTCATTGCGGTAATAATTCGTTAATGGCACTTCTGCAGTTGGAATGGTATAAAGGCCTTCTTTTTCTACTTTAAATAAGTCTTCTTCAAATTTAGGAAGTTGACCTGTACCATACATAGAATCGGCATTAACTAATTGTGGTACCATCATTTCCGTATAGCCATGTTGTGTCGTATGTTTCGTAATCATGTAGTTCATTAACGCTCTCTCTAATTGTGCACCGTCACCTGTCAAGAATACGAATCTCGCACCAGAGACTTTAGCTGCTCTTTCAAAATCAACCATCTCTAACTCTTCTACTAAATCCCAGTGTGCTTTATCTTCAAATTCAAAAGTTCTAGGTGTACCCCAACGTTTAACTTCTATATTATCTTCATCCGTAGCACCTTCTGGTACATCGTCGTGAATGATATTTGGAATACGAGACAATTTATCATTAAGGTCAACATCTACTTGATTTAAAGTATCATCTAGTACTTTAATTTCATCACCTAGGTTACGCATAGCTGCGATTGCATCGTCTGCATCTTCTTTATTACGTTTTTTCTGAGCAATTTCTCCACTTACTTTATTACGCTCTGCCTTCATTTCTTCGGCTTGACTGATAAGTTGACGACGTTGCTCATCTAGTTCTAATACTTCATCTACTACTTTTGAATCCATACCACGTTTTGCAACTTTTTCTTTAAGGAATTCTGGATCATTACGGAATAATTTGATATCTAACATGCTGCTCATCCTTTCAAATTTCAAAATTTATTGGATAATAACACAAAAAGACCACGTCCCTGTACAAGGGACGTGGTCTACGCGTTGCCACCCTATTTAACAGTCCAAAATTAGACTGCACTCTCACTAAATAACGGCTATAACCGATTGTTCTCATATAGTAGGTAGATTCATATTAAATATGATTACTTGTTCACACTAACCACAAGCTCTCTGAAATCAAAATTCAATATTACTTATCCTACGAACAATAGCATAATTAAGTTAATTTAAATATAGCAAATAACATCAGCTATTTCAAGGGTGACAACGTTTATGTCAATTAAAGTCCCTACATATAAGCAAGATCTTGTAAATATTGCGATACCGCTTCAATATCTTTATGGAACTGTCTATCTTCTGTAATTGATGGTACGATGTGACGTAATTCTTGATACTTTTCATATGTTTTCGGTGATAATTTATCAATATCTTTATATTCAACGGCTTGTAATGCAATAATCGTTTCAATTGCTAAGACACGTCTCGCATTTTCAATGATGTGATAGCCATGACGAGAGGCAATTGTTCCCATCGAAACGTGATCCTCTTGATTAGCTGAAGATGGTATTGAGTCAACACTTGCTGGATGTGCGAGTGTTTTATTTTCTGATACTAGGCTCGCAGCAGCATACTGCATAATCATCGCACCACTCTGTAATCCTGGTTGTGGGCTTAAAAAGGCAGGCAATCCATTATTTAATTGCGGATTTACGAGTCGTTCTAGACGACGCTCTGAGACATTAGCCAATTCACTTACACCTAACTTTAAGAAATCTAATGCAAAGGCAATCGGTTGCCCATGGAAATTACCTCCAGAAATAACAAGCGTTTCATCGCCTTCATCAAATATTAATGGATTATCATTAGCAGCGTTCATTTCAAATTCTAATTTTTCTTTCACATAATTAAATACTTGAAAACTTGCGCCATGTATTTGTGGAATACAGCGTAATGTGTATGCATCTTGTACACGTATGTCACCTTGTGTAGTGGTTAACTCTGAGCCATCTAACCAATCTAACATTCTAGCTGCAACATCTATTTGTTCTTGAAAATTACGTGCTTTATGCACTTTTTCATTATAAGCATCTGTAATGCCATTTAATGCTTGATGTGTTAGAGCTGCAATCCATTCTGCTTGGTAACCTAAGGCTTCCGCTTCAATATAATTAATCACACCTTGCGCAGTCATCGCTTGCGTGCCATTGATGAGTGCAAGCCCTTCTTTAGCTTGTAATTGTATTGGGTTACGATTTAATTGATTTAAGACATACCGGCTGTCAACTTCTTCACCTTTAAAAAATACATTGCCTTCACCAATTAAAGCTAATGCTAAATGAGATAATGGCGCTAAATCCCCTGATGCGCCTAAAGAGCCTTGCTGTGGAATCACTGGTACAATTCTGTGATTGATATAATAAACAAGTTGCTCTAATAACGCGACTGTCGTACCAGAATGACCTTTCAACAGAGTATTTAATCGTAAGACCATCATTACTAAAGCAACTTCTTCTGAAAATGGTTTCCCAACACCACAAGCATGTGATCGAATTAAATTTACTTGTAATTGATTGTATTCACCTTTATCAATTCGCACATCACTAAATAATCCAAATCCAGTTGTAATACCATAGATTGTTTCTTTGTTTTCTATAATGTGTTCCACCGTTTGTCTACTTTTCTTTACGCGTTCCAGTGCTTCTTGTGTTACTTCAACGGTATCTTCCTTATTTAAGAACATTTTAATATCATTGATTGTCAACATTTCACCATTAAGTTGTAATGTCATTTCCCCATCTCCTTGCTTATCTATTTTGTTCAATTAATTCGAGTATACGCTTACATTTTCACACGAACAATAGGATTGACCATATCCGTAATATGGTATTAAATTACTGATTTAATGGGATAAAGTCGTATCAAAATTATGTTTTCTAAAATTAATATTTTCTTTACGACTTTGCTATTGACTAATCTCGAAACCAGGTATAATATTTCTTATTGTATTTATAAATGAGCACATGAAAATAAGATATAAGTAACTTAAAAGAAAATGGTTTTAAAATTCTATAATATAGAGAATATAAGATAGCCAACTTTAACATTTATCATTTTAAGCAGATGCTTATCTTTTTCAAGTCAACGTATTAAATTAACGCTAAATGTTTAAAAGGAGGTTTCAAAATGGAAACTTTATCACAAGTAAGCATTCCAAAACGTAAAGATGAAACACATAAAGGTGATTATGGGAGAATTCTTTTAATTGGGGGCAATGCGAACTTAGGTGGTGCAATCATGCTTGCAGCTCGAGCGTGTGTTTATAGTGGTAGCGGATTAATCACTGTAGCTACACATCCAACAAATCATGCCGCTTTACATTCACGTTGTCCAGAGGCCATGGTGATTGATATTAACGATACTAAAATGTTAACAAAAATGATTGAGAACACGGATTGTATCTTGATCGGACCGGGACTCGGTTGTGATTTTAAAGGCAATAATGCCATCACTTTCCTATTACAAAATATTCAACCACATCAAAAATTAATTGTAGATGGGGATGCTATAACAATTTTTAGTAAATTGAAACCAGACATTCCTACGTGTAAGGTTATCTTTACGCCTCACCAAAAAGAGTGGGAACGTTTAAGTGGTATTCCTATAGAGGAACAAACGTATGAACGTAATCGTGAAGCCGCAGATCGCATTGGTGCAACCATTGTTTTAAAAAAGCACGGAACTGAAATCTATTTCAGAGGTAAAGACTACAAACTGCCAATAGGGACACCTGCAATGGCTACAGGTGGTATGGGTGATACTTTATCTGGTATGATTACAAGCTTTGTCGGCCAATTCAACGACACAGAAGAAGCCGTTACAAGTGCTACGTATACGCATAGTTATATTGGAGAACAGTTAGCAGAAAAAATGTATGTCGTGCCACCATCCAGACTAATCAGTGAAATACCTCATGCTATGAAAGCTTTAGAAAATTAAGCCAAAAAAGACCTACCTCATTGAGGTAGGTCTTTTTTATAATGACTATTATCGCATAAAATTACTCTTCTTCGTTATCTTCATTGTCCGCATTATCAATATCTTCATTCACACGGTCCATAAAGTCTTGTCGTACTTCTTGACGATCATCATCATCTGATACCTCACTATCTTCAACTTCTGTATGAATAGCGTTGCCTGGTGCATCGTCCTCTATCACAGCTTCACCTTGTTGTGAATCTTGTGCTATTTGTTCAGTTGCATCAGTATTTTCTGAATCGGAGGCAATTGCTTCAGTTTCTGTTTCAGCTTCATCTTCCTCATTTACTTTAGCTACTGTAGATACGAATTGATTTTCACCTAATTTAATCAATCTCACACCTTGTGCTGCACGGCCGTTTTGTGAAATATTCTCTACATCAATACGGATAATCACGCCAGAGTTTGTAACAACCATCAAGTCTTCTTCACCAGTCACTGATGTGATACAAACTACATTACCATTACGTTCTGTGATAGTCGCTGTTTTAATACCTTTACCACCACGGTTTGATAATCTGTAATCTTCAACTGGTGTACGTTTACCGTAACCATTTTCAGTCACGACGAGTATTTCATCATCGCTTTCGACTTTTGTAACATCTAAACCGACTACTTTATCGTCTTCTCTAAGTGTAATACCTTTCACACCGGCTGCGGTACGGCCAAGTGGACGTAAGGCAGTTTCAGGGAAGCGAATTAATGAAGCATGCGATGTACCGATTAGAATATCAGTTTCACCATCAGTTAAACGTACTGCAATCAATTCGTCATCCTGTTTGAAACTAATCGCAATTTTACCGTTTTTATTAATATGTGAGAAGTTACTTAGGGCAGAACGTTTCACTCTACCTTTTTGAGTAGCAAAGACTAAATAATCTTCTTCACTTTCTAAATCTTTAACAGCAATCATCGTACTAATCGATTCGTCATTGTCTAACTCAATTGCGTTAACTACTGGAATACCTTTAGACTGACGAGAAAGCTCTGGCACTTCGTAGCCTTTAAGTTTATAGACACGACCTTTATTCGTAAAGAATAGCACGTTGTCATGTGTACTTAACGTCACAAGTTGACTTACAAAGTCTTCTTCTAGCGTATTCATACCTTGAACACCACGACCACCACGGTGTTGTGCTCTATAAGTTGAAACTGGTAATCGTTTGATGTAGTTATTATGACTTAACGTAATCACAATTTGTTCTTCTGGAATTAGATCCTCATCTTCAATGTCATCTAAACCACCAATTTGGATTTCAGTCTTACGTTCATCACCATAACGCTCACGGACATCAATCAATTCATCACGAACAATTTGTAATAGTTTTTCTTCGTCTGCAAGGATAGATTTCAATTCTTCAATATAAGCAATTAGTTCATTATATTCAGCTTCAATCTTATCTCTTTCTAAACCAGTTAAACGTCTTAAACGCATATCTAAAATCGCTTGTGCTTGACGTTCAGATAATTTAAATTGTTCTTGTAAACTTGCCATGGCAATCTTATCGTTATCTGATTCACGAATAACTCTGATAATTTCATCAATATGATCAAGCGCAATTCTCAAACCTTCTAAGATATGTGCACGATCTAAAGCTTTTTTCAAATTATATTCGGTACGTCTTCTTACAACGACTTTTTGATGTTCTAAGTATTCAACTAAGGCATCTTTAAGTGAAATAAGTTTTGGTCTGCCATTAACTAAGGCAATCATGTTTACACCAAATGATGTTTGTAATGGTGTTTGTTTGTATAAGTTATTTAAGACAACACTCGCGTTGGCATCTTTACGGATATCGATTACTACACGGACACCTGTACGTAAACTTGTTTCATCTCGTAAGTCTGTGATACCATCTATTTTCTTATCACGCGCTAATTCAGCAATCTTTTCTATCATACGTGCTTTGTTAACTTGGTACGGTACTTCTGTAACAACAATACGTTGACGACCGCCACCACGTTCTTCTATTTCTGCACGAGAGCGCAATTGTATTGATCCACGACCTGTTTCAAATGCACGACGAATCCCACTCTTTCCAAGAATAATACCTGCAGTCGGGAAGTCTGGCCCTTGTATATCTTCCATCAATTCAGCAATGGTAATATCGGGATTATAACTTAAACTTAAAATACCGTTGATGACCTCTGTTAAATTATGTGGTGGAATATTTGTAGCCATACCAACAGCGATACCTGATGCACCATTAACTAATAAGTTAGGGAATCTAGCAGGTAAGACTGACGGCTCTCTTTCATTACCATCATAGTTATCGATAAAATCAATGGTATCTTTATTTAAATCTCTAAGTAATTCAAGTGTAATCTTAGACATACGTGCTTCTGTATAACGCATCGCAGCCGCACCATCGCCATCCATAGAACCAAAGTTACCTTGTCCATCAACTAAAGGATATCGATAGCTGAAGTCTTGTGCCATTCTAACCATTGCTTCATAAATTGATGAGTCACCATGTGGGTGATATTTACCCATTACGTCCCCAACAATACGCGCAGATTTCTTGTATGACTTGTCTGGTGTCATACCTTGTTCATGTAATCCATACAATATGCGTCGATGTACTGGTTTCAAACCATCTCTAACATCAGGTAAAGCACGTGAGACAATAACACTCATCGCATAGTCTAAGAATGACTCGCGCATCTCACTCGTTATATTTCGTTCATTAATTCTTGATTCAGGTAATTCAGCCATCAAGATATCCTCCTTCAAAAATTCAGTTCATCGTATTAGAAATCTAAGTTGGCATAGACTGCATTATCTTCAATAAACTGTCTACGGTTCTCTACAACGTCGCCCATTAACATTTCGAAGACTTGATCCGCTTCAATCGCATCATCCAATGATACTTGTAACATGGCTCTATTTTCTGGATTCATGGTAGTTTCCCATAATTGATCCGCATTCATTTCACCAAGACCTTTGTAACGTGAAATCGACCATTTTGGCGTTGGTTCTAACTCAGCTTTAAGTTTTTCTAATTCACGTTCATTAAAGACATAGTATTTTTGTTTACCTTGTGTCAGTTTGAATAAAGGTGGTTGTGCAATATACACATATCCTGCTTCTAACAATGGTCTCATAAAGCGATAGAAGAATGTTAATAACAATGTTCTAATATGTGCACCATCGACATCAGCATCTGTCATAAGGACAATCTTATGATAGCGTGCTTTACTTAAATCAAATTCGCCACCAATACCCGTACCAAATGCCGTAATCATCGAACGAATCTCGTTATTATTTAAAATTCTATCTAAACGTGCTTTTTCAACGTTCAAGATTTTACCACGCAATGGTAATATCGCTTGTGTTTCTGAATCACGACCGGATTTTGTAGACCCACCGGCAGAGTCACCCTCGACGATAAAGATTTCACTACGTGATGGGTCTTTACTAGAGCAATCGGCCAATTTACCAGGTAAGCTTGATATTTCTAATGCTGATTTACGGCGCGTGACTTCACGTGCTTTTTTCGCAGCAAGACGTGCGTGCGAAGCCATGATACCTTTTTCAACTACAATACGGCCTACTTGAGGATGTTCATATAAGAAGCGCTCAAATAACTCGGAGAATAGTTTATCAACGATTTGACGTACTTCAGAGTTACCTAATTTTGTTTTTGTTTGTCCTTCAAATTGTGGATCACCGTGCTTAATTGAAACAATTGCTGTCAAACCTTCACGTGTGTCTTCACCTGAAAGTCTTTCTTTATCTTCTTTGATAATTTTACTATTTAATCCGTAACTATTAAGTACACGAGATAGCGCACGTTTGAAACCTTCCTCGTGTGTACCGCCTTCATATGTGTGAATATTATTCGCATACGTCAACAAGTTTGTTGCAAAACCTTTGTTGTATTGTAAGGCAATTTCAACTTCAATTTCATCTTTCGTTTGATGCACGTAAATAGGTTCTTCATGTAAAGGCTCTTTGTTTTCATTTAGCATTTCAACATAAGATTTAATACCACCTTCATAGTGATATGTGTCTTCACGAACTTCTTCACCACGTTCATCTCTTAAAGTAATTGAAATACCTTTATTTAGGAACGCAAGCTCTCTTGTACGTTGTTGTAATGTTTCATAATGATATGTTGTCGTTTCTGTGAAAATTTCAGGATCCGCTTTAAAACGAATGACTGTACCTGTATTATCATCATCTGTTTCTTCAATGACTTTCAAGTCAAATTGAGGTACACCTTTTTTATAACCTTGATGATAAACTTTGCGGTCTTTATACACGTATACTTCAAGATCTTCTGATAACGCGTTGACTACTGATGAACCTACACCATGTAAACCACCAGAAACTTTATAACCGCCGCCACCGAATTTACCACCAGCATGTAATACAGTTAGAATAACCTCAACTGCAGGACGTCCCATTTTTTCTTGAATGCCAACAGGTATACCACGGCCATTATCCGTTACCTTAATCCAATTATCTTTTTCGATCACAACTTCAATTGTGTCGGCATAACCTGCAAGTGCTTCATCGATACTGTTATCGACAATTTCCCATACAAGATGGTGTAAACCTTTTTCTGAAGTTGAACCAATATACATACCTGGTCTTTTACGTACCGCTTCTAGACCTTCCAATACCTGAATCTGTCCAGCACCATAATCTTCCGTGTTGTTCACATCTGACACTGCTTCCACCTTCACTTTCCATTACTTTATAATTTCGCCCTGATTAATGCGATAAAGTTTAGCGTTTTTCATAATTTCATGTTCTATACCGTCTACGGATGTCGTAGTAACAAAAGTCTGCACTTTATGTTGAATAGTGCTCAATAAATGAGATTGACGTGAATCATCTAACTCACTTAATACATCATCTAGCAATAGAATTGGATACTCACCTACTTCAATATTCATTAACTCAATTTCAGCGAGTTTGATTGATAGTGCAGTAGTTCTTTGTTGACCTTGCGAGCCATAAGTCTGAGCGTCCATTCCATTCACATTAAAACCTAAATCATCTCTGTGAGGTCCGTATAAACACACACCTCGGTCTTTTTCTCGTTCCATATTGTCATTAAGTATCGTTAAGACTTCCTCTAAGCGTTCCGTCTCACTTTTATCTTTATTTTCTAGTTTAATACTAGGTAAATAGCTTAAAGACAATGTTTCACGTTCATTTGTAATCCCAGAATGGATAGGTTTCGCTAGTGATTCAAGTTCATTAATAAAATGTTCACGTCTTAGCGTAATTTTGAGTGCGTATTCTGCAAATTGTTGGTTTAAGACTTCAAGCATGGTGCTGTCTGTCTTTTGTCCATATTGCAGTTGCTTCAAATAATTATTCTTTTGTTTTAAAATACGTTGATACTGTGACAAATCATTTAAATATACTGCTGAGATTTGTCCAAGTTCCATATCTATAAATCTACGTCTAATCTGCGGTGATCCTTTGACAATATTTAAATCCTCAGGCGCAAACAAAACGACGTTCAAGTGCCCAATATACTGAGTCAGTCTACTTTGTTCTAAGTGATTGATTTTGACTTGCTTACCTTTTTTAGTGATGTACATCGTTAAAGGCATCTCACCATATCTATAACTAAGATCACCCTCTATTTTAGCATAGTCGCTATCGAAACGTATGAGTTCTTTGTCATTAGACGTTCTGTGACTTTTAGCTAGTGCTAACGTATAAATAGATTCTAATAAATTAGTCTTCCCTTGGGCATTTTCACCAATCAATATATTGACATCGGGATGACAATTTAAGGAAATTGACTCATAATTACGATAATTTTGTAACTGGAGTGTCTTTAATTTCATTCTTCACCTTGATGTAATATCAAAAATGAACCGACTTCTGGTATGACAATGCTATCTCGATGATTTAATTTCTTACCGCGACGCGTTTCACGCTCATCATTGATCATGACATCAAAATCTTGTAAGAACCATTTTGCTTGTCCGCCAGATTCGATAATACCTTCTGTCTTTAGAAATTGCCCTAAAGTAATGTCTCCATCAACAATTACCTCTTCAACCAAATCAATCACTCCATTTCTTTTAAGCTCACTTATATATTATACCTTTTTTTGCGGAAAATTTCATGCAAAATACAGTGAGTAAGCGATTTCTTTTAACTTATTTTAAATATTTTTAAATAATTAGTTTCAAAGTTATTTTTAACGTTGTTTCATATGTCATATTATATCAAAAATAAATACATTATACGGGCATTCTTTACAAATAATATTAATTTTCACTAAATACCTTAATCTGCTTAAAAATTTATGTATGATAATCGGACTATATTTATTTTGCATTTAGAGCTGTTTTAAGACACTTTTATTACTTTTAAGCATTTTCCCCTAAGAAAATGTTTAAAATGCTTATATTTGCCCTTTAAATGTCTTTAATCATGAAATTAAATAATAAAATTAGCAAATTTCTATTTATCTCTTACTATCTGCTTTTAAACTCAGACTCTTTTTTTCAAATAAAAACAGGAACAAACCAGAAATCACTAAGATTTCAAAGGCTTGTTCCTGTTAAGTTGCACTTTTATGAGAAAAGTAATTGCATTAATCTATTTAACAATACGATTAATACGTTCTAATCGGTAAGATGAGTTGTGTAACTGAATCATCGTCTTTTGGTTTTAAAATAAATGGTTTCATTGTACCGAAAAATTCTACTTCCACTTCATCGTTATCAATGGCTTTTAAAGCATCCATCATATATTTTGAGTTGAATGAGATTTTTAAGTTGCCACCATCTACATTACTTGCTTTAACATCTTCTTTTACCGTACCAATTTCTGGTGATGTTGAAGATAATTCTACAAGTTCATTACCTGTACTTAATTTAATGACATTATTGCCGCCTTCACGTGCTAATAAAGATGCACGATCGATGGCATGATAGAATTCACCATTATCAATTCCTAATTTAATTTCGTAATTCTCTGGGAATAAACGAGATGTATCAGGATAATGACCTTCTAATAAACGTGAAATAAAGTTTACGTTACCCACTTTGAATAACACTTGATTTGAAGCAAAGAAAATATCGATGTCTTCTTCACTGTCTGACATAATCTTATTTAACTCAGATAATGCTTTACCAGGAATGATGACATTTTTATTTTCTGAGTCATCTTCTAATGCTACCTTTCTTACAGCCAAGCGGTGTGAGTCAGTAGCTGTGCATATTAATTCATTTTCTTGTATAAGCCAGTTGACACCAGTAAGCACTGGGCGTGTTTCTGAGGTGGACACTGCGAAATTAGTCTGTGCGATAACGTTTTTAAGCACTTTAACTGATAATTGGATCGCATCATCACGAGAAACTTGTGGCAATAATGGATATTGGTCTGGGTCTAAACCACTTAAGTTAAATTCAGAATGTCCAGATGTAATAAGTGTTTGGAACTGTTCATTTGTAGAAAGTTTAACTTCTTTACCTGGTAATTTTTTTATAATGTCTACGAAGAAACGACCAGGAAGCACGACTGATCCAGTTTCAGCAATATCAATAATATCTTCACCATCGACTTGTTTAGGAATAGTGATTTCGATTGAGATTTCTGAATCAGAACCAGTTAGTATAACTTCGTTGTTTTTAACTTCAATTTTGATACCAGTTAAGATAGGTAATGTTGTTCTTGGTGAGATGGCTTTAAGTGTGTCATTTAATTGATTAATAAAATAATCTCTTCTTATTGTGAATTCCATCTTTATTAAACTCCTTCCAGTCGTTTATATATTAAATTATATAGGTTTTAAGACAGTAGTAATAGTAGTAGGGCTTGTGGATTAGGGGATAAGTTAATTTTAGTGAACAGTGACGTCGATTAAAGACTGTGGATAACTTGTGCACTGTGTGTATGACTTTTTAACATTATCCACAATAACGTTTATAATTCCTCTATTAACTATTCCTCAAAATACCTACGATTAATCTGTTATAGTACAGTTTATTTTATTGGTTTCTTATTTCTTTTTCTAAATTTTCAACTTCTTGTTTAAAAGTTGGATCATTTTGTATATCTTTAACTATTTTTTCATGTGCATGAATAACCGTTGTATGATCACGACCGCCAAACTCTTCACCAATTTTTGGTAATGAAAAATCGGTTAACTCACGTGATAAGTACATTGCAATTTGACGCGGATAAGCGATGGATTTTGTTCGTTTTTTAGCGCTAAAATCTTCAATTCTTACACTATAATATTGACCAACAATTTTCTGAATATCTTGTATCGTGATTTTTTTAGATTTAGGTGCTTGAATAATATCTTTAAGTGCTTCAGCTGTTAACTCAGTCGTAATGGGTTGTCCCTGTAATTTTGAAAATGCTAAGACACGTGTTAATGCGCCTTCAAGTTCACGAATATTAGACTGAATTTGATTGGCGATGTAAGTAAGCGCCTCAGTTGGAATGTTAAGATTTTCTTCGCCAATTTTCTTCTGTAAAATCGCCATTCTTGTTTCATAATCAGGCGGCGTAATATCTACGATTAATCCCCATTCGAAACGTGAACGTAAACGATCTTCTAGTTTAGCAATTTCTTTTGGAGGTCGATCACTAGAAATTACAATTTGCTTATTTGCTTGATGTAATTCATTAAATGTATGGAAAAATTCTTCTTGAGTCTGTTCTTTATTTTGAATAAATTGAATATCATCAATTAATAAAACGTCGATATTACGGTATTTTTCCCTAAAACGTTCAGTTTTATTATCACGAATAGACTTAATAAATTCATTTGTAAATTTTTCACTAGACGTATAAATAACTTTAGCGTCTGGATTGTTATCCAATACATAATGACCAATCGCATGCATTAGATGGGTCTTACCTAAACCAACACCCCCATAAATAAATAATGGATTATACGCTTTAGCTGGTGCTTCTGCCACTGCAAGACTTGCAGCATGAGGGAATCTATTACCTGGTCCAATGACAAATGTTTCAAACGTATTATGTGTATTGAACTGTTCACCGCCAATGACAGCTTCATCAACGCCTGGCGTATACTTTTTGGCTGGTTGTTCTGGTTGATTTTCTTCTTTTTGCTCACTTGTATGTAAGCTTTTTAGCTCTTCTTCAGTATAAAAGACTGGTGCTATCTCATGACCAATTGCTTCATATAAAGCAGCTTTAATAATTTCTGCGTAATTCATCTTTAACCAATTAGCAACAAAATCGTCATCAGTAACTACAATCGCTTGCTCATTCTGCAGTTTAAACAATTTTGTATCTTTAAGAAATGTTTGGTAGCTTGCACTACTTACTTTTTCTTGAGCCAAGGTTAGAACTTTTTCCCATATTTCTTGTTCTGACATAATAACAAACTCCAACTTTCGTAAATTTTAAAGTTATACACAAAAACAACAGGTACAAATAAAAAGAATCACAGGCTGTTGATAATTATCCACAAGTTACGCACAATCAGTGGATAACTATTACCTAACTGTGATTTATACACAGGCTTTTGTTGTATAATTTATTAATTTAAACTCTGTAGCAATCAATATCTACATAACTTATCCACATAATTATACTTTTTAACAACAACCTCTGTCAAATGGGTGTGAATATGTTCTTAAATGCTGAGGAACTCTGTGAATAACATTATACTTATCCACAAATTTGAGGTATAGCGTTGTGTATAAGTGGATAACTTTGAGCAATAGACAGTATACCAAATTTTAAGGTGTTTGTGGGTTTGGGAAATAATTTATAAAGATTGTATGAAAAATGTATAACACAAAATGGATAAATGCAGGGGTGCTGCAAAAGGGGATTATTTGCATAGACAGAAGCACTTTTGGAGTGAAACATAGTAAATGCTTGATTGTAATATAATAAAGGAAGTGTATGATGTAACTCATATATTTTAAATCAGTCACTTAAATTGAGACTTGCTTTATAAAATAGATTTTGTTATATTGTAGTAGTTGCTTGAATTATGACTAGAAATTAATAACAGTTAAATCAAGACTTGAAGCAGAAGCGTATATTAATTTATCTATTATAATAGTATAGAACCGAATAAAGATGGAGGTGTTTTTGCATGGTAAAACGTACTTATCAACCAAATAAACGTAAACATAGTAAAGTTCATGGTTTCAGAAAACGCATGAGCACAAAAAATGGTCGTAAAGTGTTGGCGCGTCGTCGTCGTAAAGGCCGTAAAGTATTATCAGCATAAGATCACTGACTCATCAGTGGTCTTTTTTTTGGTTTTAGTGAAGTAAAATTGCTAAAAATTACGTAGATTTCTACTATTAATTTATGATAACGAATGAATAGAACGAAACATAAGGTTCGTTGGTATATGTATTGAAAAGATATGATAAGTGAGTGATGCTTGGTGGAGAAAGCTTACCGAATAAAAAAAAATAGTGATTTCCAGTTTATTTATAAGAAAGGGAAATCGGTTGCAAATAGACAATTTGTAATATATACGCAACCTAATAAAGCGTTGAATCATTTTCGCTTAGGTATTAGTGTTTCTAAAAAGTTAGGTAATGCAGTCGTAAGAAATAGAATTAAACGTGCCATTCGCGAAAATTTTAAAATCCATAAAGAAGATATCTTACCAATGGATATTATTGTGATAGCGAGGCAACCAGCAAAAGATATGGACACATTACAAATACAAGCGAGTTTGGAACATGTACTCAAAATAGCAAAGGTATTTAATAAGCGTGTTTAAGTAGGGAAGGGGAAGAAAGATGTTAGACAACCGTAAGTCTTACCTCAGACAAACCGAAGAATAACTTTTACGAAATGGTAAACAAGATACTCGCTTTTTAATAGGAAACTATTTACAATATTATAATGATAAAAATGAAGTCGAAAAGGAGGCGAGATGGATGATGGATTTAGATACGATAACGAGTATATCCACACCAATGGGTGAAGGTGCAATTGGTATTGTACGTTTATCAGGTGTAGATGCTGTAGATATTGCAGATAAACTTTATAAAGGTAAAGAAAGACTTGAAGATGTAACGTCTCACACAATTAACTATGGTCATATTATTGATCCTGAATCGAACGAAGTGGTGGAAGAAGTTATGGTTTCCGTACTACGTGCACCAAAGACGTTCACACGTGAAGATATTGTCGAAATTAACTGTCATGGTGGTATTTTAACAATTAATAGAATACTAGAATTGACGATGACCTATGGGGCCCGTATGGCTGATCCAGGTGAATATACAAAACGTGCTTTCTTAAATGGCAGAATAGATTTATCTCAAGCAGAAGCGGTGATGGATTTTATTCGTTCTAAAACCGATCGTGCGTCTAAAGTTGCAATGAATCAAATAGAAGGTCGTTTAAGTGATATGATAAAACGACAGCGACAATCCATTCTCGAAATCCTTGCTCAAGTCGAAGTGAACATAGATTACCCAGAATATGATGATGTCGAAGATGCGACTACAGAGGTATTATTAGGGAAATCAAATGAAATTAAAACAGAAATTAATAAATTACTCGATACAGGTACACAAGGGAAGATTATGAGAGAAGGGCTTTCTACGGTTATCGTTGGTAAGCCTAATGTCGGTAAATCATCGATGCTCAATAACCTCATTCAAGATAATAAAGCCATTGTGACTGAAGTGCCTGGTACTACAAGAGATACTTTAGAAGAATATGTCAATGTCCGTGGTGTACCATTAAGACTTGTCGATACAGCAGGTATACGTGAAACAGAAGATATCGTCGAACGTATTGGTGTAGAGCGATCAAGAAAAGCGTTAGGCGAAGCGGATTTAATACTATTTGTACTTAATTATAATGAAAGATTAACAGATGAAGATCGTAAGCTGTATGAAGTGATTAAGAATGAAGATGCGATTGTTATTGTTAATAAGATGGATTTAGACAAGCATTTAGATCTTGATGAAGTCAAAGATATGATTGGCGATATGCCATTGATTCAGACATCGATGCTCAAACAAGAAGGCATTGATCAATTAGAAATTCAAATTAGAGATTTATTCTTTGGTGGCGATGTTCAAAATCAA
Organism: Staphylococcus sp. Y174-1; assembly: GCF_049897865.1. Classification (NCBI taxonomy): domain Bacteria; kingdom Bacillati; phylum Bacillota; class Bacilli; order Caryophanales; family Staphylococcaceae; genus Staphylococcus; species Staphylococcus sp. Y174-1. The sequence goes on from NZ_JAFCXB010000002.1 coordinate 776,563, forward strand.
GATATGACTTATGTTTCTAATTCAAGACATATTTCATTATTGAAACAAGCAAGAAATACCATTCAAGATGCAATAGATGCAGCAGAATCAGGTGTACCGATGGATATGGTACAAATCGACTTAACAAGAACATGGGAAATTTTAGGTGAGATTATCGGTGAATCTGCAAGTGATGAATTAATTGACCAGTTATTTAGTCAATTCTGTTTAGGAAAATAATAAGGAGGAAATAATAATGGCTCAAGAATATGATGTGATAGTAATAGGAGCCGGACATGCTGGTATTGAAGCTGGATTAGCTTCAGCACGTCGTGGTGCCAAAACGTTAATGTTGACGATTAACCTAGATAATATTGCTTTTATGCCGTGTAACCCATCAGTGGGTGGTCCAGCAAAAGGTATTGTCGTACGTGAAATCGATGCATTAGGTGGTCAAATGGCGAAAACCATTGATAAAACGCATATTCAAATGCGTATGTTAAATACTGGTAAAGGTCCAGCAGTAAGAGCGTTACGTGCTCAAGCAGATAAAGTCTTGTATCAACAAGAAATGAAAAAAGTAATTGAAGATGAAGAAAACCTTGATATCATGCAAGGTATGGTAGATGACCTCATTATTGAAGATGATGTCATTAAAGGTGTAAGAACAAATATCGGTACAGAATACTGGTCAGAGGCAGTTATTATTACAACAGGTACATTTTTACGTGGTGAAATCATTTTAGGTAACATGAAGTATTCAAGTGGTCCAAACCATCAATTACCTTCAATCTCTCTAGCTGATAACTTAAGAGGATTAGGTTTTGAAGTCGTTAGATTTAAAACAGGTACACCACCACGTGTAAATGCCAAAACGATTGATTATTCTAAAACGGAAATCCAACCTGGTGATGATGTTGGAAGAGCCTTCAGCTTTGAAACAACAGAATATATTTTAGATCAATTGCCATGTTGGTTAACTTATACAAATGGTGATACACACCAAGTGATTGATGATAACTTACATTTATCAGCTATGTATTCAGGTATGATCAAAGGTACTGGTCCAAGATATTGCCCATCCATTGAAGATAAATTTGTAAGATTCAATGACAAACCACGCCATCAACTATTCTTAGAACCAGAAGGTAGAAATACAAACGAAGTTTATGTCCAAGGTCTATCAACAAGTTTACCTGAACATGTGCAACGTCAAATGTTAGAAACGATTCCTGGTTTAGAAAAAGCAGATATGATGCGTGCAGGCTATGCCATCGAGTATGATGCGTTAGTTCCAACACAATTATGGCCAACACTTGAAACTAAAAAAATCAAAAACTTATACACTGCTGGCCAAATTAATGGGACATCAGGTTATGAAGAAGCGGCTGGACAAGGTATCATGGCTGGTATCAATGCAGCAGCACGTGTTCAAGGTAAAGATGAAGTTATCTTAAGTCGTTCAGATGCCTATATTGGTGTATTAATTGATGATTTAATTACCAAAGGTACAAACGAACCTTATCGTTTATTAACTTCTCGTGCTGAATACCGTCTATTATTAAGACATGACAACGCTGATTTACGTCTAACAGACTTAGGTTATGAATTAGGTATGATTTCAGAGGAACGCTATGCACGTTTTAATGAAAAACGCGCTATGATTAAAGCAGAACAAGAACGTCTAAATGGCATTCGCGTCAAACCAAACGACCGTGTGCAAGAGATTATTGAGGCTCAAGGCGGGTCTCGTTTGAAAGACGGTATCCTTGCTTTAGAATTATTACGTCGTCCTGAAATGACATACGATTTAATTCTAGAAATTTTAGATGAATCACATCAATTGCCTTCAGACGTTGAAGAACAAGTTGAAATTCAAACTAAATATGAAGGTTATATCAATAAATCTTTACAACAAGTTGAAAAAGTTAAACGTATGGAAGAGAAGAAAATTCCAGAAGATCTAGATTATAGTAAGGTAGATAGTTTAGCGACTGAAGCACGTGAGAAATTAGCAGAAGTTAAGCCGCTCAATATTGCACAAGCTTCACGTATATCTGGTGTCAATCCAGCCGATATTTCAATTTTACTTGTATATCTTGAACAAGGTAAAATCCAAAGGGTGAATAACTAAGATGAGTGTAGCATGGTTAACACAGCAACTGAGTACACATGGAATAGAACTTTCAGATAAACAACAACAACAGTTTCAAACGTATTATCAAATGCTTGTTGAATGGAATGAAAAAATGAATTTAACAAGTATTACTGAAGAACATGAAGTATATTTGAAGCATTTTTATGATTCAATTGCGACAAGTTTTTATACGAATTTAACTAAAGAATTAACGATATGTGACGTGGGTGCTGGTGCTGGTTTTCCTAGCATTCCTTTGAAAATCATTTTTCCGAATTTGAAAGTTACAATTGTAGATTCACTGAATAAACGCATTCACTTTTTAAATCAATTAGCGGAAGCTTTAGAGTTAGACAATGTGAGTTTTGTACATGATCGTGCCGAAACTTATGGTAAGGGAGACTACAGGGCGTCTTACGATATCGTTACAGCACGTGCAGTTGCTAGACTTTCTGTATTAAGTGAGCTATGCTTACCATTAGTTAAAAAAGGTGGTCACTTCATAGCACTGAAATCGTCTAAAGGTGAAGAAGAATTGGAAGAAGCACGTTTCGGTATTGGCGTATTAGGTGGTAAAGTACTTGATACAATTTCATATGAACTACCTGAAGATGCAGGTGAAAGACAGATGATTATCATAGACAAACGTAGTCAAACACCTAAGAAATATCCTAGAAAACCAGGAACACCAAATAAATCACCGTTACTTGAAAAATAGTAAAATTCAATACAATTAATTTAGAGGGAGCGCATAGTAAATGAAAAAACCTTTTTCTAAATTATTTGGTTTAAAGAACAAAGATGACATCGTTGGTTATATTGAAGAGGATTATAATAATAGCGTTGAATCTATTCATACGGAACGTATTGTGCCAAACCGTTATCAACCAAGACAAGTATTTGAGCCAAATAAGATTAAAGAACTCGCAGAATCTATAGAAGAACATGGTTTGTTACAACCGATTGTCGTACGTCCAATTGAAGAGGATATGTTTGAGATTATAGCAGGTGAACGTAGATTTAGAGCTTTACAGAGCCTAAGTAAAACGCACGCTGATGTAATTATTAGATATTTAGATGATGAGGAAACTGCTGTAGTCGCACTCATTGAAAATATTCAACGTGAAAATTTATCTGTTGTTGAAGAAGCCGAAGCTTATAAAAAGTTACTAGAAATCGGGGATACCACACAGAGCGAATTAGCTAAAAGTGTCGGTAAAAGTCAGAGCTTTATTGCTAATAAACTTCGTTTATTAAAATTGGCGCCTAAAGTATTGGAACGTTTACGTGAAAGTAAAATTACGGAACGCCATGCGCGCGCGATGCTCAGTTTATCAGAAGAAGATCAAGAAATATTAGTTGAAACGGTTATAAGTCAAAAATTAAATGTAAAACAAACAGAAGCACGCGTGAAACAAAAGATAGGCCCTGAAAAAGTAAAAGCACAAAGATTTGAATTTGAAAAAGATTTAACTGATGCGCGTGAAGCGGTTGGTAAAAGTTTAGATTCTATCGAAAAAAGCGGTATTAAATATGAGCATCAAGCCAAAGATTATGATGATTATTATGAAATTAAAATAAAATTATTTAAACATTAATAGTGATAGAGGTTTACCTATGATAAGACGAGGTAAGCCTCTATTTTTTGTACTAATATATATGATTAGGTATTAATTAAGGTTTAATAAAATCAAAAATACATATTTATAAAATTAGAATAAAAAACAAATGTAATATTGTGAAATTTTACCATTTATGATTAAATTAAGAAAACGCTTTCAAGTTATCTAAGGGGGAATGGTAACATGATTACTTTTATTGTAGCTATTATTTTATTGGTGGTGGGTTATTTCACTTATGGAAAATACATAGACAAAATGTTTGGACCAAATAAAGAGCGACCCACACCAGCGTATGATCAAAGAGATGATGTTGATTATTTACCAATGAAAACGCGATCTAACTCGCTTATACAATTGTTAAATATCGCAGGTGTTGGACCTATATTTGGACCTATTATGGGAGCACTTTATGGACCCATAGCATTTATTTGGATTGTTGTAGGCTGTATCTTTGCAGGGGCAGTACATGATTATCTGACCGGTATGATTTCAATTAGAAATAAAGGGGCGCACTTACCAGAACTTGCAGGGAAATTTTTAGGTCAAGTGATGAAGCACTTTGTTAATATATTTTCTATTTTATTATTACTCTTAACAGGAACTGTATTTGTGACTAGTCCGGCACTTCTATTACATAATTTAATGGATGGACGCATTGCACTGGGTATTATTATTTTTGTTATATTTGTGTATTATATATTATCTACAATTTTACCTATAGATAAGATCATTGGTAGAATTTATCCAGTGTTTGGCGCATTATTATTAGTGAGTGCGGTAGGTATAGGTTTCCGTCTTATTCAAACAGGGGCACCTATTCCAGAACTAAATTTTAGTAATATGCATCCTGATGGGGCGCCAGTATTTCCATTACTATTCTTTACAATAACTTGTGGTGCATTGTCTGGATTTCATGCGACACAGACACCGATTATTTCTAGAACAACAAATAAAGAACAGAATGGTAGATTCATCTTTTACGGTATGATGATTGCGGAAGGTATCATAGCAATGATTTGGGCTGCAGCGGGTATGAGTTTATTTAATGGCTATAATGGTTTGAATGATGTCTTAGCACGTGGTGAAGCTGCATTAGTAGTGAGCCAGGCATCACATCTATTACTGGGCTCTGTATTCGGTACGATCGCCGTGTTAGGTGTTATCATTTTACCAATCACTAGCGGGGATACGTCTTTCAGAAGCGCTAGAATGATTATTGCAGATTATTTAAACTATGGTCAGCGAAATATTGTTAAACGTATTATTGTAGCAGTGCCATTGTTCGTTATTAGCTTTGGTCTTACACAAGTTGATTTCACGATTCTATGGAGATATTTCTCTTGGGCAAATCAAACAACAGCGGTTGTTGCACTATGGGTAGGTGCGATGTATCTATTGATTGCGAAAAAGAATTTCTGGGTGGCAGCAATTCCAGCTGTGTTTATGACATGGAATATTTTTACTTATATTTTAAGTCAGAAAATTGGATTGGGTTTAGACCTCAATTTAAGTTATATCATAGCCTTTGTGCTAACGATTTTATGGGTAGCTTATTTCAGTTATCAATACAAAAAAATCACAGCAGGTGCTAAATTTGAATTGGATTATCAAATACCTTATAAGCAACAACAAACAACATAATATTATATTAAAGGATAGGGGCTTGCTAATATAACAAGTTTCCTATCCTTTGGTATGTCTAAAAGGTAGTATTGATTCCCTGTGACAACAGTATGTAAAAATATTTAAGCATGGCAAAATGATGCAGATGTCAACGAACTTTGATAGTCTTATATTGAAAATCATCATAATCTCTACTTAAAGGAGCAGAACAATGAATTTAGGACATCAAATTAAATATTATCGGCAACGCGATCATTTATCTCAAGAAAGTTTAGCTGAAAAATTATATGTTTCACGACAAACAATTTCTAATTGGGAGAATGATAAAAGCTATCCAGATATTCATAATTTATTGATGCTAAGTTCATTGTTTGATGTTTCTTTAGATGACTTAGTCAAAGGAGACGTGGAGATTATGGAGCGTAAGTTGAAAGAAAGCAGATTTAATCTATCCTCGCATTTAATGATATGGCCGATGTTGATAGCAGGAATATTAATTGGACCTGCGATGTATTACTGGGGAGCATTTGGTTTAATACTAGAAATATTATTATTAGGTACTGGTATTATTGCATCATTTAAGGTAGAGCGTTTTAAGAAATCATATCAAATACAAACCTATGATCGTATCGTAGCTTTTATGAATGGAAAGGAACCAAATGAAGTACATTCATCTAATTTAAGAAATTTAATTACTTCGATATATAGTTTCGTATTAGTCGTGGGTATTTTTATCGCAGTTGTATTAATTAGTATATATCTATTTAAGCCATAAGTATGATATAAAACATGTGGATGATAGTTCGATTTTTAAAAATTAGAAATTTCTCCTTGAGGTTGACGTAACGTAAGGGTGTAACGTGTTATTTGTCAGGAGGTGAATTATGGAATATACCGTAAGTCAATTAGCTAAACTATCAGGTGTAAGTCCTCGCACATTGCGCTATTATGATCAAATTGGATTGCTTAAACCAGATAGAATCAATTCATCAGGATACCGGATATATGGCAAAGAACAAGTAGACATGCTTCAACAAATTATATTCTATCGAGAGTTGGATGTAAGTATTGAAGAAATAAAGAACATCGTTCAACAACCTGGATTTGATCAAGTAACTGCTTTAGAAAATCATTTTCAAAATTTAAAACAAAAGCGTGCACACCTCGACAAAATTATAGAAACCGTTGAAAAAACCATTGCGTATACGAGAGGAGAAATTAATATGCAAGATAAAGAAAAATTTGAAGGATTGAAAGTACAAGCAATTCAAGAAAACGAACGTGAATATGGTACTGAAATCAGAGTAAAATACGGGGATAAGTCTGTAGATGAAAGTAATGCAAAATTTAAAGATATGACTGAAGCGGAATATAATGAATGGCGTAAATTAAAGAATGAAATTATTGAGTTATTACCCAAAGCATATCAAACCGGCGATCCATCATCTGAAGTTGCGCAAATGTTAGCTGCGAAGCATAAAGCATGGTTAATGTATACATGGTCTGATTATACTAAAGAAGCACATTCAGTTTTAGCTGAAATGTACGTGGCTGATGAACGATTTTCTAGATATTATGATAAATATGTAGAAGGTGGTGCTCAATTTTTAAGAGATGCCATAATCGCTTTTGTTAAGAAATAAAGATAGATAAGACGGCGGGGTGTCTTAGATAATATCTTTTGAGCTATAGATTATATATTAATTAAGAAGTTAGACAACACAACGTTGTTTAGCTTCTTTTTATTATTTCGGGATGGTAAAAGTAGGGAGTTAATCAATTTTAAGTTTATAGTTTTTGGTAGTAAAAGTGTTGGAAATGAGGCATTCTTTAATATGCTTCAACGTAGTTTAAGTAGGTACGCTGATACATTAGCAGGTGGTATAATAATAGAGTCGCCTTAACTTCCGGCGGGCGATATTTTCGGCGGGAGGAGGTGTTTAATATGCTTATGATCTTCGTTCACATCATTGCACCAGTCATTAGTGCCTGTGCAGTTGCGTATTTTACTTATTGGCTTAGTAGTAAACGCAATAAATAGAAGGCGACGTTAAGCGGCATCAAAAAATCCCCTCACTACCGCAAATAGTGAGGGAATTGGTGCTTATATGCATATAACCTTCGTTAATTGAATTATAACATCATAGTGCGTAGGAATGCAAAATCGAAATTGTGAAATATAAATATTTAATATAAAGGGAATGGGATAGTAGAAATATATACTTAACTATTTAAGTGAAAGATTTTATATAACCTTTATAAGCGTAATAAAAACACATGCAATATTATGCATGTGTTTTAATTTTTTATTGACTTTATACTTAAAAAAACGAATGTGTATGATATATCACCAATTAATAAGACCTGAATATAATTTATATGATTTAACAGCATTTTTGCTTTGTTTGTCTTCACTATTTGAACATGCTGCAGCTAAGAGGAGTGTAGAAATTAGTATGGCAATAACTTTAATTGCATTTTTCAATTGATTCCCTTCTTTCTAATTGTATAAATATAGTTTACGTTAATTGATAATAGTTATCAATTGAATGTTTTAAATATAAATTAAAAATATTCCGTAAAAAATATAAAACACCAAGTTTAATGGGTATTATTATATTGAAAAGTTGAGTTATTTTAATAATTTATATAAATAAAAAAGGTACGGCAGACATATGGCTATCTGCTGTACCTCTTTTTAAATTTCTATTTAATTGTTATGCCGAAAGTCATTTAAAGTTCACTTTTTCACTGGTGTGACAACCTTCTTTTATACCACAAGACGTACACTTACCGGCTTTTGATTTTTTCAAGAACCTAGTGAGCGCATAAATCGTGTAACTGAAAATAGCCAAAATAATGAAGATGTTGATGATTAATGTCATAAAATCACTTCCTTACATAAATAGATGACCGATTTGATAGAATACCAGTGTCAAAACGTAGGCAGTAATCAGTGGATAGGCGACTGCGAAGACGGTCCATTTTATAGAATAGGTTTCTTTACGAATCGTTGCGACCGTGGATAAGCACGGAATATACAATAGAATGAAAATCATAAATGCATACGCTGATAAAGGCGTAAACTGGTGTTGAATAATATTAACTAATCCGGATTCATCAGATGCATAGATAATGGCCATTGAACTTACGATGACTTCTTTAGCAAGGAAACCAGGTATTAAAGTTGCGCCTGCTTGCCATGTACCGAAGCCTGATGGGGCGACTAAAATGGCAAAGAAGCTACCAATTGAATGTAAAAAGCTATCATCTACATCGACATTGAACCCACCCGGGCCAGTATAATTGAGTAACCAAATGACAACAGAACCAGCGAAGATAAAGGTACCGGCTTTTTTAACGAATCCTTTAGCTTTTTCCCAAGTACTTCTCCAAAGTGTTTTACCTGATGGCATTCGATATGTTGGTAACTCGACAATAAATATCGAATCATCATTTTTCATTACTGTTTTAGTAATCAGTACACTGGTAGCCAAGGCAACCACGATACCTAATACGTATAGGCTAAGGACGATAAGGGCTTGATGTTGTTCGAAGAATACACCAACAAATAATGCATAGACGGGTAAGCGCGCAGAACATGACATGAAAGGTGCGATTAAAATGGTTGTGAGACGTTCTTTTTCACTTTCAATACTACGCGCTGCCATAATGCTCGGCACATTACAACCAAAGCCAATAATCATGGGAATGAAAGATTTACCACTTAAGCCAAAGACTTCCATAATACGATCCATGAGCACAGCGATACGTGCCATATAACCTGAGTCTTCAAGTAAAGAAATAAAGAAGAACAGCACTAAAATTTGTGGTACGAATACAATAACCGCACCTACACCAGCGATAATGCCATCCGTAATTAAATCTTGTAAAAATGGAAATAATCCTATGTTATCCATGACGGATTTAACTGTGTCGGTGAGTGTACCACCTATGAATTCGTCGATTTGGTCTGATAGGGGTGTACCAACCCATGTAAATGTAATTTGAAATATCAGCCACATAATGCCTAGAAATATTGGAATACCTAAAATTTTATGAGTTAAAATTTTATCTAAGTGTGAAGAGAAATATTGACGGTCTTCGTCTGGATAAGTGATAGCACCTTCTAATAAATTGTCTATATAAGCGTTACGTTTTTGTTGGATTGTTTCTCTAATAGATAGCGTTAATGGAGCGGCTAATTGTTGACGTATAGGCGCTATGATATCTATTAAATTTGTTTCAAGGAGGTCTAGCACTTTGGGATTGTCTAACAAGAATTGAATGGCGATAAATCGATAAAGGTGTGATTCAAAGGTACAATGTTGTTTTAAATGTTGCATTATTTTAGTGATTGCTGCTTCAATATCAGCACCATAATCAATATGTAAAGGACGATGGTTAGATAGACGATGATCTTTTAAAGCATTTAATAATTGTTGTGTGCCTTTACCATTTCTTGCAATGATAGGCAGCAAAGGTAATTTTAATTTTTTAATCAATGCACTTTGATCAATATGAATGCCTCGTTTTGCAGCGACGTCTACCATATTTAACCCGATAATCATTGGTGCGCCTAATTCCATTAACTGTACCGTAAGTTGCAAGTTACGTTTTAATTGACTGGCATCTACGATATTGATCATGCCAGAAAAAGATTCGTTTAATAAATAGTCAGTCACTACGGTTTCATCTTTGGAAATCGGCGATAATTCATAAATACCAGGTAAGTCTATAAGATTCCCAGCATTTGATTTAAGACGTCCGAGCTTCTTCTCTACCGTTACACCGCTCCAGTTACCAACGTATTCGTATGTACCAGTGAGTGCATTAAATAATGATGTTTTTCCTACATTAGGATTTCCAATAATACAGTAATGATTAGCCATGAGATTCCTCTAAGAAAATCTGACATGCGTCACAACCACGAATACTTAAATTTTGACCATTCATTTCTAAAATGCAGGGTCCCTTAAATAAACATTTTTGTTTGATTTTTATCTTGGTTCCATGAGTTAAACCTAATGCATGGAGACGCTGAAGCATGTGCTTGTTTCTAATTTTTAAATCAGTTACTGTGTAATTTTTTTCTAAAACGCCAGTCTTTAAATTCAACATATACATCACTCTTTCACAATAATAATCATTATCAATTATATAATTAGGTTTAGTGCAATAGAAGTGGTATAAATATTAAATTTATGAACATTTTGTTAAACTTTATTGCTGTATGCATACAACTTTAACGTGGATAATGATATTAAAAAAAGGGTATAGAAAAGTGAGCAAAGAGATTGTATTTACTTATATGTAATATTACACTATAGATACTATCGAAATATGAAACAATAATGTTTTACCTTGAATGTGTACATGACTATACATAATGATTAACGGCAACTAGGTGATTTGATCTCAATCCAATAAGTAGCAGATGTGATAAAAATGAAGTTGATGTTTGTCAAATGCACATGAATGTTAGGAGGGATTCAAATGGCTATCCGTGAAAATAAACGTATTAAAGTAAAAAGAGTAAACGAAACACGTTCAAATGGTATTTCTGTCATGATTGAAGAAGGTGGATTGGGAGCCGATCAATACTATCAGATAGAAAAGCAAAATGCGAAGACCTCAGAAGAACATTTGCATCAATTTGAACATGAAGTCAGCGAGAAAAGCGACGTAGAATTGGTTGATTTATTAATTATTAATGCACAAGAAAGTACAAATCGTGAATATAATGAAGCATTAAAAGTGATACAGTTAGAAGTGTTACAACGCATGAAGCATTAATCGTATAGTGTACTGTATGACCTGCTGAAATAGAATACCAATAAACTTTGGAATGAAGTAACGATACGCTAAAGTTTATTGGTATTTTTTTAATGTTAAAATAAACGCGTATGAAGTATAACCTACAAATCTATTGTAAATTCAAAGAATTAGGGTGAATACATGTATAATCCTCAAATCAAAACATTTATTAAAGTTGCTGATTTAGGAAGTTTTAATTAATTACAGAATGAATAGCATCTTTTTTCAAAGACAACTTAGAATTGAAAATAACGGAGAGGGACAAAAATCCAATTTTCTAATAGAGATTTTGTAGTCCTACCTATGCAATCAAGGCAAGGATGACTAGAATTGAAAAAAGCTTGATACAAGGGTATTTTCAATTCAGTCATCTACTGCTTAATTGAAAAAGAGCCTTAGACATCATTAAATGTCTAAGGCTCTTTTATGAGGAAAAATGAGTATACTATCCGTTGAATTCTAAAGGATTTGGTCCAATTCTATGATCTTGATTTAACGCATCGATGCGTGCGATTTGTGCTTGCGTTAATGAAAAATCAAATATATTTATATTTTCTTCGATTCTATGTGGTGTGACTGATTTAGGTATAGTCACCACACCATGCTCAATATTCCATCTGATAACGACTTGAGCTGGGGATTTTCCAATTTCATCAGCGATTGCGACGATTGTCTCATCTGTAAGAATTTCAGCATTCATTAAAGGAGACCAAGATTCCATTTGAATAGATTCAGAAGCAAGATAATCTCTTAATGATTGTTGTATAAGGTATGGATGGAATTCCACTTGATCGATGACCGGTTTGATAGAAGTATGTGCTTTTAAAGTTTCAAGGTGTTCAATATCAAAGTTACTGACACCAATATTTTTGACTTTTCCATCATTATATAATGCTTCCATGCCTTCCCATGTTTTTATCATTAGCGACTGATCAGTACCTGGCCAATGAATAAGATAAAGGTCTAAGTAATCTAAACCTAAAAGTTTTAATGAAGTTTCATAACCTACTTGAACGTTATCTTTACCGTAGTGGTCTAACCATAATTTTGATGTGATAAACAAATCTTCTCTTTGAATACCAGCTTCAAGGATGCCTTCTTGAATGCCCTGACCGACCATTTCTTCATTACCGTATACGAAAGCAGCATCAATACTACGGTAGCCACTAACAATTGCATGTTTAACAGCATCCTTTGCCGTATCATTATTTTCCACTCTAAAAACGCCTAAACCTAGTTGAGGCATCGTATGTCCATTATTAAATGTTGTATATTGCATCAAAAAACTCCTTTTTATCTAAATTCGTAATATGACGATAATTATTATTTTAAAGGGCATACTTTAAAAAAGTAAGTACGCACTTTAAAGTACCCGTGCAATAGATAATGCCAAGAAAATAAGTGATGTAAAAAAGTCCCTGAATATAAGGTGGGTGATTAACGGATAACTTTGTAAAATATATGAAAATACAATAAAAGTTAATTCTTTCTTCAATAGCATATACATCAGATTCAAAAATCATTATACTTAAAAACATGTTTGTTTTAAAAATAGCAAGGAGAAGTAAAAAATGAATCTTATACAAAGCTTATTACGAAAAGAAGATGTATCTCGATATCAAAATAAAGATGCGCATCTAGAACGTACACTCCGTGTAAAAGACTTTTTAGCGCTAGGTGTAGGGACAATTGTTTCTACAGCGATTTTTACACTGCCTGGTGTTGTATCAGCAGATCATACGGGGCCATCTGTCAGCTTATCCTTTTTAGTGGCGGCGATTGTTGCTGCAATGGTCGCATTTGTCTATGCTGAAATGGCAACGGTAATGCCTTTTGCGGGTTCTGCATATACTTGGATTAGTATTTTATTTGGAGAGTTCTTTGGATGGATTGTTGGATGGGCATTAATTGCTGAATATCTGATTGCCGTATCCTTCGTTGCTTCAGGTTTTTCTGCTAATTTAAGAGGGCTGTTAGACCCCTTCCATATTTCATTACCGAATTCACTTTCTAACTCATTGGGTACGGATGGCGGTATCTTAGATTTGATAGCAGCAGTCGTCGTTGTTATTACTGCCTTGTTATTATCTCGTGGAACTTCTGAAACAGCACGTGTTCAAAATATATTAGTAGTACTTAAAGTACTCGCGATTTTTTTATTTATTATTGTAGGGGTATCAGTGATAGATCTTGGAAATTATGTTCCGTTTATACCTGAATATAAAGAAACTGCAGCAGGTGCATTTGGAGGATGGCAAGGTATTTATGCTGGAAGTTCAGTCATCTTCGTAGCATATATCGGTTTTGATTCAATAGCAGCTAATTCTGGTGAAGCGATTAATCCACAGAAAACAATGCCAAGAGGTATACTAGGTTCGCTACTGATTGCCGTAACGCTCTTTATTGTTGTAGCTCTTGTGCTAGTCGGTATGTTTGACTATAGTTCATATAAAAATAATGCAGAGCCAGTTGGTTGGGCATTACGTACAAGTGGTTATGGTACGATTGCTGTCATTGTTCAAGCCATTTCAGTTATTGGTATGTTTACTGCCTTAATCGGTATGATGTTGGCTGGTTCCCGTTTATTATATTCATTTGGTCGGGATGGTATCCTTCCGTCTTGGCTTGGAAAATTAAACAATAAAAATCTACCGAACCGTGCATTGATTGTACTTTCTATTGTTGCTGTAGTTATTGGTGCAGTCTTTCCGTTTGGTTTCCTTGCACAATTAATTTCTGCAGGTGCTTTGGTAGCATTTATGTTCGTTACGGTTGGTATCTATGCCTTACGTAAGAGAGAAGGAAAAGATTTGCCAATGCCAGCATTTAAACTACCATTTTATCCAATCATGCCAATCATTATCTTTGTGTGTGTATTCGCTGTATTTTGGGGCTTAAGTGGACAAGCTAAGCTCTATACATTGATTTGGTTTATCATTGGTATTGTATATTATCTATTTTATCTAGTGAAAACGAATCGACAGCAAAAATAAGTAGTTCAAATAAAAATAAAATGATTCAATTGAGCAATAGCATTCACAGTAATTAACATTGAAGTTGCTATTGGTAGTGTAAGTTGAGTGATATTATAACCTTTATCTATAAGGCCCCTCGTTAATTTAGTTTAGTAGTATTTATTAAATTATACGAAAGGGCCTTATTTTTTTAAAAGCATTGTGATATAAAAGGATAACAAACTTATACGAATGCTACAACTATATAAAATGTTTATAAAAGCAACGATATATAAAAATAATTAATATTTTTGTAACGAAAATATTAATTAATATAATGTCGAAATCTAAGTTTTAAAAAAATAGAAATGCTGTAAATAATCACCATTAATATAGTAAATATGATGAGTCAAATAGACGAGATGTGTTAAAACATTGATTTGAATTTATTTATGCTCAAACCGCGTTATAAAGACATAAAATAGTTAATCTTGATTTGTAAAATTTAAAATTTTTGCATAATTTTCAAAAATAATGGTATATTACATGTAAGGGTTTACATTTACATAAAAAGGAGCGCTTTTTAAAGGGGAAAGCTTATAACAGATTGGATTAAATAAAGATAGGAGACACCTATATGAAAATTATTCCATTTTCAAAATTGACAAGCATCATTAATAAAGGTGATGTTATAGCTCTGGCAGCCTTATCAACGGCTAATTTACCAGCTGAGATACTCAAAACGTTAGTCGAATATAATGATGAAGATCAATCGTTAACAGATTTTACATTTATGTTAGCAAATGATATTAGTGATTATCGTGGCGATAGCTATGACTTAGATGCATTTACAACAAGGGGTATGATTAAGCGATTAATCACAAGTATCATCACAGCGTCACCGGCAACAATCAATGCAATGCGCAATAACGAGATCGAAGCGTATTACTTACCTCAAGGCGTGATTACCACGCATTACAGAAGTAAGACGCAAGCCTCACCAGGTACCATATCTAAAATTGGCCTGAACACCAATGTAGATCCTAGGTATACAGGTGGTAAAGTCAATGAGCGCACGACCGAAGATTTAGTCTCGTTGATTGAAATTAATCAACAGACATATTTACAGTATGACTTTCCAGACATAGATATTGCGCTATTAAGAGGTACATATGCGGACATGGATGGCAACATATACATGACACATGAAGCACATCTTGGTGAAGGATATAGCTTAGCATTAGCAACACATAATAATCGCGGAAAAGTGATTGTTCAAGTTAAAGCAGTTGTTCAAAATGGTAACTTTAATCCCAATGATGTATTTATTCCAGGAAAACTGGTCGATTATGTTGTTGTAAACACGAATCCTAAACTGCATAGGCAAGTGATGCAAACGCAATATGATCCAGCACTATCAGGACATTATCAAATTACAGAAATGCGAGAACCATATATAGCATTAGGTACCCGTAAAGTGATTTTGAGACGTGCGGCTCAATTTTTATTAGAGGGTGACGTAATCAGTATTGGTTTTGGCATAAATAATGAATTATCTAATGTCTTATCGGAAGAACAAGTCAATCATTTAGTTCAGCCTAATATTGATACGGGCGTATTTGGTGGATTAATCAGTAGTCGAGAACACTTTGGTATGAATTACAACTTGAGTGCACGAATGAGACATGATATGACTTGGGATTTTATCTATAACAATGGCTTGGATGTTGCCTATTTAAGCTTTGCTGAAGTTGATCAGATGGGTAATGTCAATGTGTCTAAGTTTGGTGAAAAAATGAACGGCTGCGGTGGTTTTATAGATATTAGTCAGACAGTAAAGACAATTGTATTTTCAGGAGCGATGGTTGTTGGGGGTCAACTATCATACGAGAATAATAAAGTAACTGTAGAAGCGCAAGGACGCGCTACAAAATTTGTGGATAAAGTGGGTAGTATGGACTTCAATGCTGAAAATGCAATTAAATTTAATCAAGAGGTCTACTTCGTAACGGAACGTGCAGTATTTGAATTAACGCACAAGGGTTTAAAACTTATTGAGATTGCACCAGGTTTAGATTTAGAACAAGATATTTTAGCCAACATGGCTTTTAGACCGATTCTTTCTGATGATATCAAGCTAACACAGAGTGATATCTATCAAGCGCACTGGGGAGGATTGGCTCAAGCAATTAAGTCGGATTATCGTATTTAAATAAGGGGGAGAAAAATATGAACTACGACTGGATTAAAACAAGAGCAACGTTTGACGAACCAAAAGCAGCGGTCATTGATCCATTCAAAGGTACAGAATGGACATATCAAGATTTAAATATTAGAGCAGAGAACTTGGCGAATTATCTACAAGAACAAGGGGTTCAACGTGGTGATGTTGTTGGTATTTTTTCACCAAATGATGTTGCGCTATTAGACCTATTGTTTGCTTCATTCAAACTAGGCGCTGTGTATTTGCCCATTAATTGGCGATTAAAGACACAGGAAATTGAAAGCGTGATTGCTGATTCTGATGTGAAATTAATATTTTATTCAGCAAAGCATTTATCAAGTTTAGAAGGCATCGCAGATGAACTGATTCATATGGATATTGATTCTAAGACATATGATGATATCGTTGATCCAACCCATCATCGTCCTTTTACAACGGTTAGTGTTGAAGGTGATGATTTAGCATCTTTAATGTACACGAGTGGTACGACAGGATTACCAAAAGGCGTAATGTTCTCTTATGATTCATTTGTAAATAATCCAATTACCATAGCATTGACATACAAAGTATACGCATCCTATACAACCATTATTTCAACACCGATGTTTCATGTACTAGGATTTAATGACTTAACGATTCCATTATTAATGGCAGGTGGAACATTGGTATTACAACGGTACTTTAACGGTGAATCATTAAATGATTTAATGGCTCAATATCAACCGAATTTCTTAATTCAAATCCCAACGATGTACTACGCCATGTTGGTTGCTGACAACTTTGATTTAAAGAACTTTGCCAATATTGAATTCCTCATACAAGGGGGGGCAGCGCCTTTACCAACTGTACAGAAAAAATTTGTGAGCTTGGGAATTCCTATTATTACAGGTTATGGTTTAACAGAGGCACCACTTGTCAGCGTCAATACAGCAGCGAATAACGAACGTAAACCAGCGAGTATTGGGCAACCCGTGATGTTCACAGATATCCGTATCTTCGATGATCATTTTGAAGAAGCACAAGTTGGAGAAATTGGAGAACTGGGCGTTAGAGGTAATAATGTGACACCAGGTTATTGGAATAAACCAGAAGAAACAGTCAAAGCATTTAGTGGTGAATTTTTCTTAACAGGAGATTTAGCCAAGATAGATGAAGATGGAGATGTTTATATAGTGGATCGCCGCAAAGAGATGATTATTACTGGCGGTGAAAATGTTCTCCCTTCCGAAGTTGAAAGGGTACTATCAGAACATCCACTTGTCGCTCAAGGTGTTGTGGTCGGTTATGATAGTCCGAAATACGGGGAGTCAGTTTCAGCAGCAGTTGTTTTAACCGAAGATGATCCAGATTTTGAACAGAAATTAGATGCACATATGAGAGAACATATTGCGGGTTATAAAATACCGAGATTGTATCTCAAATTAACACATATTCCATTAAACTCAACATCGAAACCAGATAAATTAGAAATTCAAAAATATATGAATGACAAAGCGCAAAAGCAAGACCAAAGTAAAGACGAATTAACATAACCCGTCGATTTGAAGCAGGATGTATTTAAAAGTTGGAAAAATTTTTAACTGTAAATGTAAGCGCAATCATAATAAATGGAGGTTTATATTATGCCAACAAAAGAAGAAGTAATCAAAGCATTATACCCAGAAGATATTTTAAGTATCGCAAAAGACTTAACGGAAGGAGAAGTGAAATTATTAAAACAACTTAATGATATGTTAGAAGAAAAATATCGTGATTCTGTTAATGAACATTGGTTAAATGCAACTGAGCCTGAAGACTATTTTGAGGAATTAGGAAAATTAAATTACTTCCAAAATCCATTGCTTTTTGAGGGACGTGAAGGCGAAAAAACGCCTAGCCAATTATTCCAATTCTTTATGTCGTATACAATAGCGAAATTTGATGTATCTCTAGCAACATTACTCGGTGTACACCAAGGACTCGGTCATAATTCATTTTGGTTTGGAGGCAGTAAAGAACAACAAGCTTACTATTTACCGAAATTACAATCACATGAATTACGTACCTGTTTCGCATTAACAGAACCCGAACATGGCTCTGATGTTGCTGGCGGTCTTGAAACCACTGCCAAACGAGATGGTGATAAATGGATTATCAATGGACAGAAGAAATGGATTGGCGGTGCCAATGTAGCAGATGTGATTCCAGTCTATGCAGTTGATGTAGAAACTGGCAAACCTAAAGGCTTTATTATCGAACCCAGTCAAGAAGGTGTCGAAATCGATGTGATTGAAAATAAAATTGCCTTACGTATCGTACCGAATACAAATATTCATTTGAACAACGTAGTCGTCAAAGAAGAACAACGTCTACAAAATATTAATAGCTTTAAAGATATTGCACGAGTACTTTACTCAACACGTGCAGGTGTTGCATACATGGCGACAGGCGCTATGGCAGGTGCGTTAAAAGCCACAACAGATTATGTAACGAAGCGTAAACAATTTGGTAAAGAAATTAGTAAATTCCAGTTAATTCAAGAGAAATTAGCCATGATGCAAGGAAATCTTGCACAAGCCATGACAACATGTGCACAATTGGCACGCATGCAGGCAAATGGAGAATATGATGAAGTGGCTACTTCTACAGCTAAGATGATGAATGCCTTACGTCTAAGAGAGTCTGTTGCGATGGGCAGAGGGGTTCATGGCGGAAATGGTATTCTAGCTGGTGAGTATGATATTGCCCGATTCTTTGCGGATGCAGAAGCTATCTACACATATGAAGGTACACATGAAATTAACGCACTTGTCATAGGCCGTGCATTGACAGGTGATTCCGCGTTTATCTAATAGATGAACGCATTGATATAACGCATTAATTCAGAACATTAAATTTGGAGGGTTTAGTATGACAATAAGAAAAGCAACGGTGTTAGGTGCAGGAACAATGGGGAGTCAAATTGCTGCGCTACTAGTCAACGCAGGATTAAAAGTAAAATTACTAGATATTGTGATTGACGAGAACGATCCAAATAAAATTTCAAAAAAAGCATATGAAATTATCACAAATCCTAAACGTCCACAATTATTCGATTTATCATTTGCCTCTAACCTGACGTACGGTAATTTTAATGAGGATTTAGCAGGGGAAGACGATGCAGATATCTATATTGAAGCAGTAAAAGAAGAAGTTGATATCAAACATCAAATTTGGAAAAAAGTGAAAGACGTGGCTAAAGACGAAGCAATATTTGCCACGAATACGTCAGGTATTCCAATCGAATCAATTGCAGATGTCTTTGAAGATAGTGACAAAGAAAGATTTTTCGGAATGCATTTCTTTAATCCACCACGCATCATGAAATTAGTTGAAGTGATTCCTAATAGCAAGACTTCGAAATCGGTTGTGGATCGCGTGCAACGTTTTGCGGAAGATGTGTTAGGTAAAGGTGTCATCGTTGCTAACGATGTACCTGGATTTGTAGCGAACCGTGTAGGTACACAAACAATGAACGACATTATGTATCGCGCAGAAGTACAAGGATTTTCAATCACAGAAGTAGATGCACTGACAGGTCGCAGTATCGGTCGTCCAAAAATGGGAACTTATGGTTTATCAGATTTGGTAGGTCTTGATATCGCGATTGCAGTTATTAAAGGACTACAACAAATACCTGAAGAACAACCATTCTTCCATGATGTGAAACTATCCGAAAAACTTGCAGAAAAAGGTGCACTCGGCAATAAAACAAAACAAGGATTCTATAAAAAGGTAAACAAAAAGCGTTACGTCTTTGATCCTAAACAAAATGATTATGTTGAGCCACAGAAACCACAATTAGAAATATTAGGTCAATTCGGCAAAGATTTAGCTAAAAATTTAGATGTCATTTTTAATGCACAAGATGATGCTGGTGTATTTTTATGGGAGACGCTAAGAAATAACTTCTATTATTCAGCAATTAATGTACCTAAAGCGGCAGAATCTTTCAAAGACATTGATAGAGCGCTTGTATGGGGCTTTAACTGGAAACAAGGTCCATTCCAATTATGGGATTTAATGGGCTTCGAACGTGTGAAAGCACGTATGAAAGAAGAGATAGGACAGTTACCTGATTGGATAGAGCAACGCAATGAATCATTTTATACGCAAGGTGAGTCTATCGAGCGCATTACGCCCGTAGCGGAATATGTTGATCAAGAACTATGGGATAGATCAGATTCTAATCTGTCTGTAGCAAATAAAGATCAATTATTATTAAAACTACAAAGTAAGAATAATGTTATTTCAAATAGCTTCCTTGATGACTTACTTGAAGCTATTGATACATTAGAGCGTGAAGACTATAGTAGCATGGTGATTTACGCAGGTGGATTTAATTTCAGTGTCGGTGCAAACTTATTCCAAATGAAACAAGCACATGAAGAAGGACGCGTTGTAGAAGAAGTCGGTGCAGCCGTTGAGCAACTGCATCATGTCTTTGCAAGATTAAAATATGCGCTTAAACCCATTGTTACAGCTGTACAAGGTAAAGCGCTTGGTGGTGGCTGTGAACTTGTACTACATTCACCAATTGTTGTTGCTGCCAGTGAATCATATATTGGTCTAGTTGAGACAGGTGTCGGATTATTACCTGCAGGTGGCGGTCTTGCAGAGTTAACAGATAGAGTCTTGCGCACAAATCATAAAAATGATGACAAACAAAAATCAATTACCGATATACTTATGCAAATCGGTTTTGCCAAAGTATCAACTAACGCATATGAAGCGGTTAGATATGGTTATTTAAGAAATACAGATACAATTATTTTAAATACAGAAAAACGTGTCGAAGTTGCTTTAAACCGAGCGCGTTACGAATCGCAAACAAATTATATTCCAACACCAAAAGCACAATATATTGCTTTAGGTAAAGACTTTAAAGCGCTGGCAGAAGGACAATTGGATGCGCAGCGTATAGGTCATTTCATTAGTGACTATGATTATGAGATTACGTTGAAAGTGGCTGAAGTATTAGGCGGTGGGGATATTCCTCGTAACACATATATCAATCAAAGATATTTGCAAAAGCTTGAAAAAGAGAGATTTTTAGAATTGTTACAAAACAAAAAAACATATGACAGAATTTCTCATATCTTAGAAACTGGTAAACCACTACGCAACTAATTATGAATCAGTACAGGAAGGGTGAATTTAAATGCGAGACGCATATATAGTAGCTTACGGACGTTCAGCAGCTGGCAAAGCCAAAAATGGTGCTATGGCACATGAAAGACCAGATGAGGTTGCTGCAAAAGTATTAAAAGGTGTATTAGAAAGAGTCGGTGGTTCGTTTGAACCGAGTATGGTTGAAGATGTCATTGTAGGGAATTCATTCCCAGAAGGTTTACAAGGGCAAAATATCGCTAGAACCATTGCTTTGCTAGCAGGTCTACCGAATGAAGTGCCAGGTCAAACGGTCAATCGTTATTGCTCATCAGGACTTCAAACTATTGCACATGCAGCAAATCAAATTATTGCCGATCAGGCAGATGTGATTGTCGCAGGTGGTATTGAATTGATGAGCGCTGTGCCAATGGGTGGTAATGAACCAACGAATAATCCGATTCTTCAAGATGAAGATTCAGGCGTTTCATACCCGATGGGACTTACAGCGGAAATGGTAGCAGAAACATATCATGTTTCTAGAGAAGATCAAGACGCATATGCAGTTCAGAGTCATCAACGCGCAGCAGAAGCGCAACAATCTGGTAAATTTGATGATGAAATTATACCTATTGAAGTCAATCAAGTAACATATGACGACAATGGACCTGTTGTTAGTAAAGCAGTATTTAAAGAAGATGAACTCATTAGACCAGATACAAATAAAGAAACTTTAGCTAAATTACCAACTGTATTTAAGGCTGACGGTACAGTGACGGCAGGCTCCTCGGCCCCATTAACAGATGGCTCAGGTTTTGTCGTTGTGATGTCTGGTGAAAAAGTGAAGGAGCTAGGCGTAGAACCTATTGCACGCTTTGTTGGATTTAAAGCAGTAGGGGTAAACCCTAAATTAATGGGTATCGGTCCAGCATATGCGATTCCAGAAGTATTGGAACAAGCTAACTTAGACGTTAATGATATTGATTTAGTAGAATTAAATGAAGCATTTGCTTCTCAAACATTGGCTTCTATGAGAGAAGTGGGATTAGATGCTGAGAAGACGAATGTGAATGGCGGTGCCATTGCACTTGGACATCCACTTGGTGCTACAGGTGCGATGTTAGTAGGACGCTTATTGTCTGAAATGAAGAAACGCCCAGAAACACGTTACGGTATGGTTACCATGTGTATCGGTGTAGGTATGGGCGCAGCTGGAATTTTTGAATATGTGAGATAGCACATGGATTAGTAAATGAAGTTATAACAATAAATAAAATATTTGGGATATAAACATTTCAAAATAAAAACGACAATTTCTGCAGTAATGGAAATTGTCGTTTTCTTTTTATGCGAATGACATTTATGAATTTCAGTAAAAGATGCTATCGCTATCTCGTAATAAATCATGGTTATTGTGACAGTACGTATGCCTTTGACATTTCAACTTCAACTCTATGATTATGATATCGTTTGATTTAAAATACGCGTTAAGTATGTTTTTTTAGTCGTTGTTTTGCAGTATGTGTGGCTTTGCTTACAGGTTCATTACCGAGTGCTTTGCCGAGACCGAAATCAGGCATATTGATATAAATATTTTCATATTGATGGGAATCTACATTATATGTTTCATGGTAAAAACCAACGGCTTCATTATGCTTTAATTTTTTCGAGAATTTGCGCCAAGCTTTTAAATGTACAGGCATTTTTGCATAACTAAGCAATTTTTCGTTTGTTTCCCAATATTGAACGATCATAACACCACGATATTTAAACAACATTTCATAAGATAAACAACCGAGTGATTTATCCTTTGATAATTCGGAGAGCATTGGTGGCATAGCTAAAAGTACAGGCAACCAGTGATGAACTTTATACCACTTGTTGATGTGAAGACCAATCAAAAATACAGTGACCGATTCATTAGGTAGTACAGTATAACGACCTTGATTCATATCAAATCATCCCTTCCGTTTTGAGAGCATGGCATTAATTTCGTCTATATCTTGTTGATTACGTCTTGTTTCAATACCCCAAATGATAAAATAAACAATTGTATAAATGACCACAAATAGTATGATTGCTGAAAGTTTAAGAGGAAACCATCCAGCTAATATAGCCAGTGGGAACATGATGATGAGCATTAAACTAAAGTGAGTTAATGTTTTAAACCATAATGTCTTTCGTGAATTCGAAAAGATAAGCGCGCCATAACTGAATGTGATACCGATTAATGCCCATATCACAACAGCAATAAACATAATTTGTAATTCAGTTAAATGTGCAAAGTAAATGCTACCCATCGTTGATTCTGGAGAAACTGGATGAAATTGGTGGTGCGCAAATAGTGTTGAAAATATTAAAGAGACAAAGACGCCAATCGTAATACCAATGGTTCCACCGTGAAAGAATCGTTTCATAGCTTTAAAGCCTCCTTAATTAATGGTAAGTATCTTCTAGAAGAGTACGTAAATGATTGATCAGTAAAACGAATTTCAATCGTGCCATTTTTATTTAATGTTAGATAATCAATGAAGTTCACATTGATGATTTCAG
This sequence comes from Staphylococcus sp. Y174-1, assembly GCF_049897865.1. Taxonomy (NCBI): domain Bacteria; kingdom Bacillati; phylum Bacillota; class Bacilli; order Caryophanales; family Staphylococcaceae; genus Staphylococcus; species Staphylococcus sp. Y174-1. The sequence continues at coordinate 800,599 of NZ_JAFCXB010000002.1, forward strand.
ATTTTGAAATTTGTAGAAAGCTATGATTAAGCTGTGCTTTTATTTCGTATAAACGTTGATTCATCGTATATTGACGTTGAGCGGTGATAACATTTAATATCTTATTTTCTATCCGAAAACAAATGATATCTTGTGGTTTAAGATAATAGATGGTTTCGTTGTATTTTCCGGGAAATAATATATTTTGAGATAATTGTTGAATTGAGTTGATAATATCTGATAAATTGTTGGCATCTTTATGCGCGTATAGTATGATTTCATCTTCGTCTAATGTTTGATCATAAACAACCTTTACTTTCATGTTCAGTCCCTCCCCTTACATTAAGTAAAACAAATTTTTGATTGTAATGCTATATAGAACAGGCAAGTGGCTTCTATATGAAGCTAAGTGGCGCGATTAAGGGTAAAAACGTGTAAATAAAAACACCCAAAAGATTGAATTTATCATACAATCTTTTGGGTGTTTACTTATATCATCTATACTAACATTACTTAGTCTAAAGTGATCAATTGATAAACATGTTGCTCTGTTAATTCATTTGTCCATGTTATGTTCAAAGGATGCCAACTTTTACCACCATTGTCGGAAGAGAAGATACCTTTATTATTCGCAATATAAAAGATACCATCTCTTTCAGTGACAGCGGAGATAAGCGTGCCATTTGTGGAAGGTAAGCCTTCAGTTGCTTCAATCCAGGCATTATCTTGTGATTTATCAATAGCATAAATGGTTGAAAATGTATGACTTCCATAACTATGGGCATTCATTGGCGAATTTGATGTTGAGATGACGATATTCTCAGCATTATTTGAATTGATTGCCAAGCCATAACCATATCTATGCTCAATGCCATCTATAAATGTTGTCCATGTTTTACCGTAGTCATCACTTTCAATAAAGGTATCTCTACCACCATTTAAAAAGGCATCTCCGAGAACGCCATATAATTTGTTGGGATGTTCGTCATGACTTTTGAGTACGTGAATATCGATAGGCGCATGATCCGTTTGCGGTACTTCCCAATGTTGTCCAGAATCTGTAGATTGAATCAAACCACCAGCCTCAATTGTAAGAGAAATGATATTGGGCGAGCGATGATTGTTATCTAACCATTTAACGTGATGTGTGTGCGGTCTTGGAGGGAAAAACCATTGTTCTTTTCCAGGAATATGTGCGAAATCTGTCAGTAATTCAAATGAGTCACCTTGATCATAGGAAATAAAGAGTGCACTTGGTTCTGTACCTACTAATACCGCACCAGTATTGTTACCTGTATCTATGACTGAGACTGCAGTAATGGATGTCATAGGAATGTCTTGCTTTTTAAAAGGACTATTATACGTAAAGCGTGTGCCAATAGGTAACCATGAATCGCCTTTGTCCACGCTTTTCCACAAACCGCGATCAAACGTGCCACAATATAATATGTCAGGATTGAATGGATCCTGAGCGATGGCGATGGGGTTCATTCCTTCTAGTTTCTTTTCTATATGAAAACGACCATTAACTTGTTTAACTAATAATAGTGTATTTGCATATGTTGCTATGAATTGACTCATCAGATTAGCCCCTTTTTTATCATTTTTTGAAGTCTATTTGTGACGTACTTAATATACATCACGTTGGTAACGTTGATTTTTAATCATTTCTGTCAAATAGGCTTCGGCTTCAGTTTCATCCATGTTACCTTCTTTGATGAGTACTTTAATTAATGATTCGTGTACACCGCTTGCCATCTCATCTTTATTACCGCACAGGTAAATTGTGGCACCTGCCTGAATCCATTTATAGAATTCAGCACTATTTTCTTCGATGCGGTGTTGGACGTAAATTTTATTTTCAGTTTCTCTTGAGAAGGCTAAGTCTAATTTGCTTAATACACCTTCTTCGAGCCATTGTTCCAAATCATCTTTATAAAGGAAATCATGATGATAATTTTGATTGCCAAAAATCAACCATTGCTCACCTTTAAGATTGAGATAAGCTCTTTCTTGAAGATAAGCACGATAAGGCGCAATGCCTGTACCTGCACCAATCATGATGACAGGTGTTTCTGTGTCATATGGAAATTTGAAATTTGGATTCTTTTTCAAGTATACAGGTAGCTTATCCCCAACAGACGTACGATCTGCTAATTGGACAGAACAAACACCAAAGCGTTCACGACGATGTGCTTCGTATTTCACAACACGTACAGTAATGTGTACACTATTAGGATTTATCTTGTTACTACTTGCAATTGAATATTCTCGTGGCGGTAATTTTCTTAACAGTTGTGGTAGCATGTTGGGTTCAAGCGCAACGGGCGTAAAATCTCTAATTAAATCAATGACATCTTTACCGTAAATATAGTTTTGGACCCATTCCGATTTTTGAATATTAGCATTTAACATGGGATTACCTAATAATTCTGCAGCATTTTTCATCAGCACAGGCGTTAATTTTGCAATTTCAAAATCATGTGTTAAAGCCTCTTTAAGCGAACGCATTGAATCACTGTCGTTCATTTGAATAGGTGTTTCAGCATCCCAATTAAGTGCATCGATGAGTTGGTTCACGAGTACAGGATCGTTTTGTGGGATAACGACTAAGCTATCACCGGGTTCATAGGCCTCACGATAACCTTCAAGTGATATTTCAAGGTGTCTTACTTCTCGAGAAGCTTCTGGTTGTGTAAGAATGGTATTTTTCAGTACTTCTGCTTGAAAAGGATTAGATTTTGAATAAGGTGCTTGAGGTTCTTCTATTGTGACGTCCTCATTTTCAACGCTAGGCGTCTCTTCATTTGTATTGGATGAGGCTTGTGTTAATAGCTCAAGCATGTTGGTAATCCATTGTTCAGCTGTCTCTTCATAATCAAAGTCGCAATCCACTCTATCTGCCACTCTATTCGCACCGAGTTGACCTAAGATATGATCAAAGTCTTTACCAGCTTGGCAAAAATCAGGAAAATCTTGGTCACCAAGTGCTAGTACCGCAAAGTTGACTTGATCTAATTGTGGCGCATCATCACCGTGAAGGTAATCATATAAATCTAACGCATTGATAGGTGGTTCGCCAACGCCTTGTGTTGAACAAATAATAAAAAGGTGTTCAACCTCAGGTAATGAATCTCTCGGAAAATCATCCATATCCCAGAGATGGACATTTAAGTTCTGGGATTTGAGTTTTGTTTCAAATGTTTCAGCAATTTCTTCAGCATTACCAGTTTCAGTACCATATAGTACATGCACGTCTAGTGGTTCTGTTGAAGCTGATACAGGTTCTGACACGGACTGGTCAGTAGAAGTGCTAGTTTCTGTTTTGGTAATACCAGCCTCATTTTCTTGTATGTCCGCTTTGTTATCTGACACTGAAGTTGTTGCTGGATTGAGTAGATAACCACTTAACCAATGTTGTTGTTCAGGTGTTAACATAGGTAGTAGTTGATTGATAAGTGCCAATTGTTCCTCATTAAAAGGGGTGTTGGTTTGGTTCAGTTGCACGGATGTCACCTCTATTGATTATATTTATATAGAAAATAGGTGCATTTGCCCTATGATAAACTATATTGAATTTTATTGAATTATAACATTGATTGAATCATTTTAAATGATAGGAATTATCATTTATTTGAAAATCAAACTAATGACCTATACAGCTCATATATCCAGTAAACTTAAATATGCCCACATCATATCGATAATGATGCGGGCATGTTATATATTTTAAAGGAGAATCGTAAATTAAGAAGTGCTCAAGTTCTTAATTTTTAATATAATGGCTAGGTTTTAATAGTAATAAACGAAATACGATGTTGTCATATGCGAATATTTGTTTAAGGTTTTATAGCAAATGCGCGTACAGGGAAACCTGGCGCATCTTTAGGCTTAGGACTGATTGTGTAAATAATTGCCCCTCGACTTGGGAGTTGATCAAGATTTGTCAGTAGTTCTACTTGGAAAGTATCTTGACCTAATACATAACGCTCACCAATAATGTCACCGTTTTTTGCGACATCGATAGAGGCATCGGTATCAAATGTTTCATGACCGATGGCTTTCACATGGCGCTCTTCAAATAAATACTTTAATGCGTCTAGTCCCCATCCAGGTAAATGGAGCGCACCAGCATCATCTTTATTCTCGAAAGCTTCAATGTTGGGCCAACGTTTAGACCAATCACTTCTAAATGCAACAAAGGTGCCTTGCTCAATAGGGCCGTTATCAGCTTCCCATTGTTCAATGTGTCGACGCGTTAAGATGAAATCCGAATTTGCTTTAACGCTTTTTGAAAAATCTAAAACAACGAGTGGTAGGGCAAGTTCTTTTAAATTTAATTCATGTAAATAGCGCGTATGTTCCACAAAATGAATCGGTGCATCAATATGGGTACCATACTGACTCACAACATTCCAATTTTGAACATAGAATCCGTCGTCTGCGACATTGAATAGTGTCGACACTTGGGGCCGTTCAAATTCGCTAAAACACGGTATGGTTTCATCAAAAGTGTGGGTCAAATCGACCCAAGTTGCTGATTTTAATTCTTCTAATTGCTTCCATAAAGGATAACTCATACGCATCACCTATTTAAGTTAATTTTAAACAGTTGCTGGATTTGTTGATTTACGTAATTTATCGACAGAATTAACTAACACACTTAAGGCTTCTTTAACTTCATCTTCTTTACGCGTCTTCAAACCGCAATCTGGATTTACCCAGAATAATGAACGATCTATTTCTTGTAATGCTCTGTTAATTGCAGCTGTAATTTCTGATTCAGTTGGAATTCTTGGACTGTGAATATCGTATACACCTAAACCAATACCTAAATCATAAGTAATATCTTCAAAATCTTGAATCAAATCACCATGGCTACGAGAAGTTTCAATAGAAATAACATCCGCATCTAAATCATAGATTGCATGAATAATTTGACCGAATTGAGAATAGCACATATGCGTGTGAATTTGTGTTTCATCAGCGACTGAAGATGTTGAGAGTTTGAATGAACGAACGGCTTTATCTAGATAGTCTGCATGGTATTCTGAACGAAGTGGTAAGCCTTCTCTTAATGCTGGCTCATCAACTTGTATGATTTGAATACCTTCACTTTCAAGCGCTAATACTTCTTCATTAATTGCTAATGCAATTTGGTCTTGAACCTCTTCACGTGGTAAGTCAACACGTTCAAATGACCAGTTTAAAATAGTGACAGGACCAGTAAGCATACCTTTAACTGGTTTATCAGTTAAACTTTGTGCGTATAATGTTTCTTTGACAGTAAGTGGCTCTGTCCATTTAACATCACCATAAATAACAGGTGGTTTAACCGCACGTGAACCGTATGATTGTACCCAGCCATATTTTGTAACTAGGAAACCTTGAAGTTTTTCACCAAAGAACTCTACCATGTCGTTACGTTCAAATTCACCATGTACCAGAACATCTAAACCGATATCTTCTTGAATTTTTATCCAACGTGCAATTTCATTTTTTAGAAATGTTTTATATGCTTCATCAGTGATACGGTTATTTTTCCAATCAGCACGGTATTTACGTACTTCTTGAGATTGTGGGAATGAACCGATCGTAGTTGTTGGTAAATCAGGTAAATTTAGGCGTGCGTCTTGTGCTTTTTTACGTTCTTTAAATGCTGATTGTCTAGAAGTTCTGACGCTATCAAAGTCGTATTCAAGATTTTTAAATGATTGGTTTTGAAAGCGTTCATAGCGGGCTTTCAATTCATTGTATTTTTGATCATCGTCGTTGTTGAATAAACGTTTTAACGCATCGAGTTCATCTAGTTTTTCAGTAGCAAAACTTAATCCTTCTGCAATAGAAGTATCAAGTGTTTCATCATCAAGTGATACTGGAACGTGTAATAATGAAGATGAAGGTTGAATGACAAGGTCATCTGTATAATTTTGTAATGTTTCGATAAGCTCTTTTTTAGCTTCTATATCAGCAGCCCATACATTACGACCATCAATAATACCTGCATAGAGTGTCTTCGTACGATCAAATTGGCCGTCTTCAATTTGTTTAAGATTAAAGCCGTGGTCGTGTACGAAATCTAGACCGATACCTCTGATTGGTAGGCTGTTTAAGAATGATAAGTTTACGCGTTCAAAGTAAGTTTGAACGACTAGGTAATCACCTAAGTTTGCTTCAGAAAAATAATTATATGCCGTTTTTGTGATGTCTTCGTAATCTGCGCTATCGTCCGTAACAAGTGCAGGTTCATCAATTTGAATATACTCTGCGCCTGCATCAACGAGTGATTGTAAGACTTCTTTATATAATGGCAATAATGTTTGTACTTTTTCTTCAAATGATTGGTCGCCACCTTTAGATAACTTAACAAACGTAATTGGACCAACGATCACAGGGTGTGCGTTGACGTTTAATGATTTTGCATAGTTAAAGTGTTCTAATAATACATTTTTATTTAATTTTGGTTCAGCATTGTCCCATTCAGGTACAATATAATGATAATTTGTGTTGAACCATTTAATTAAGGCACTTGCAACATGTTCTTTGTTACCTCTGGCAATATCAAATAGTAAGTCATCATCGATATCTCTACCTTGGAAACGTTCAGGAATGATATTGAAAAGTAATGATGTATCAAGAATATGGTCATATAAAGAAAAATCGCCAACCGGAATACTAGATAAATTATAATTTTTTTGTAGTAATAAATTCTCTTTGTGCAAATCTGTTAATTGTTGATGTAATGTTTCTAAATCATATTTATTTGCCCAGTAACCCTCGATGGCTTTTTTCCATTCTCTCTTTCTACCTAATCTCGGAAAACCTAAGTTTGATGTTTGAATTGTCATAATATTGCCTCCTGTTTAGTTGAAGTAATTGATTTTGAATAATTTGCAAGTTCCAGTGTATAATCGACTTTTTGGAATGGTGTAATTAAATACAAGCCATTAAAATATTCATGCACTGTGTCGATCAATGCTTTTGATAATTCAATGCTCAATGATTTTGTTTTTGCTTTATCATCTTTAACAGCTTCAAATTGTTCGAGAATGGCTTCTGACAATTTAATGCCTGGTACTTCATTGTGTAAAAATAATGCGTTGTTATAACTAGTGACAGGCATAATGCCAATAAACAATGGCACATCTAAATGTTTGGTTGCTTCATAGACTTCTTTAATTTTCTCTTTGCTATAGACCGGTTGGGTTATAAAGTAGTGGGTACCACTTTCTAATTTTTTCTCTAACCGTCGTACAGCACCGTCTAATTTTCTTACATTTGGATCAAATGCCCCTGCGATGTTGAAGTTCGTCTGCGTCTTCAGCGCATCACCGTCTGTGTTAATACCTTGGTTGAAGCGTAAAGCAATTTCAGTTAATCCTTTAGAATTCACATCGTATACATTGGTTGCGCCTGGAAGGTGCCCAATCTTTGAAGGATCACCTGTAATGGTCAAAATTTCATTAATACCTAAGAGTGATAGGCCAAGTAAATGTGATTGTAAGCCAATCAAATTGCGATCACGACAAGTGATATGGACTAAAGGTTCGATGTCATATTGTTGTTTAATGATACTCGCTGCGGCAACATTACTGATTCTTACTGTGGCTAACGAATTATCAGCTAAGGTTACGGCATCAATCTTGGCATCGTCGAGTTTTTTGATATTTCTGAAAAATAAGTCTGTGTCAAGATGTTTCGGTGTATCTAGTTCAACGATAATTGTAGGTCTGTGTTTAACCTTTGATGTTAGATTTTGTTTTTGTGTTGGTTTCTCCGAATGACCCGTATATTTAGCGATAGGAATGACATTTTTTTGGTTTATCGGTTTTAAATCTGAGACCGATGATTTGATGTATTGAATATGCTCAGGTGTCGTGCCACAACAGCCGCCAATTAAACGAACGCCTTCATTGATGAGTTGCTCAGCTACTTTTCCAAAATAAGCTGCATTATCACTATATTTAAATTGACTATTTTCAATATCTAATAAGCTTGCGTTTGGATAACATGATAGATAAGCACCATCGGGCAGTTCAATATGTGAAAACGATTGTTGCATATGGTGGGGACCGTGATGACAATTCAGTCCAACAATATCAGCACCGCTCTTAACAACTTGTTGCATGGCTGTATTGATTTCAGTACCATTTCTTAAATAGTTTGTATTTAAAGCCGTGAGTTGAGCAATAATCGGAATATCATATTTACGTTTAGTAGCTTTGATAATGGTTGTAAGCTCTTCTAAATCGTAATATGTTTCAAATAGAATGCCATCAACACCTGCATCGATTAATGTCTCAATTTGTATTTCTGTATGATATTGAATCGATGATAATTCTAAATCTTCTTGTTTGATACCCCTGAATCCACCTACTGTGCCTAAAATAAAGGTGTCGTCGTTTGCAGCTTGTTTAGCAATTTCTACTGCTGCGTAGTGAATGTCTTTAACTTTATGCTCAAGACCAAAAGGTTTTAACTTTTCAAAATTAGCACCATACGTATTGGTTTGAATAATATCGGCACCAGCGTCTATATAAGAACGATGAATGCGCGCCACTTTATCTGGATGTGTAATATTATAGGCTTCTGGGCATGTATCTAGACCTTCTGAATATAGAATGGTTCCAATCGCACCATCAGCTACTAATATGTTGTGCTTTAGTTTGTCGAGTAGTTGACTCATTGAAGGCCTCCTTAAATGCATAATTTAGATCAGAGATTAATTCATCTGCAGTTTCTAATCCAACGCTTAATCTAAATAATCCAAAAGTGATATTTCTGGCTTCTCTTACTTCTTTAGGTACAGCCGCATGTGACATCGTAGCAGGGTGTGAAAGTATTGTTTCAACACCACCTAGGCTGACGGAAACTAAAGGTAAGGAAAGGGCATCTACAAAATCTTGCGCCTTTGTCTCATCTTTTAAGCGGAAACCTAATACAGCACCGCCATGACTTGCTTGAGATAAATGTAAATCGCTATTTCCTGGGTAATAGACTTCTGCAATTTCATCACGTTGTGCTAGATACTCATAAAGTTTTTTAGTGTTTTCAACTGATTGATTAAAACGTACAGGCAATGTTTTTAAGTGTTTAGCCAGTGTCCAACTATCTTGAGCAGATAGGGCAGTACCTGTACCGTTTTGTAATAAATATAATGCATCGGCAATCGTTTGATCGTTTGTTATTGCTACGCCTGCAATAATATCAGTATGTCCACTTAAGAATTTGGTAGCACTATGCACGACAATATCAGCGCCGAGAGCTAAGGGTGATTGTCCTAGTGGTGTCATAAACGTATTGTCTACGGCGAGTTTGAGATGATGTTTTTTAGCAATATCGGCTGCGCCTCTAATGTCTGTAATTTTAAACAATGGATTAGAAGGTGTTTCAATATATATCAGTTTAGTATTATCTTGAATAGCCTCTTCAATTTCATTTAAATGCGTCGTATCAATAGTTGAAAATTGTATATTAAAACGAGTTAGAATTTGTTCTGTTAATCTAAACGTACCTCCATAAACATCATCAGGTAAGATGACATGATCACCTGCATTTAAAGTTAATAACACAGCTGAAATGGCTGCGATACCTGATGCGTATGCAAAGGCATGACTTCCGCCTTCCAATTTAGCTAATTTTTCTTCTAATAAGGCACGGTTTGGATTACCACTTCTGGCATAATCATATTGTGCACCGCCGCCAAGCGTTTTTTGATGGAAAGTTGAAGAATCATATAAAGGAGGATTTGCAGAATCGTAATCTACACCTCTATGTGAATCGAATATTACTTCAGTTTCTTTTGATAAACTCATGAAATCACTCCTTGTTTAGATTTTTCTAATGCTTGAATAATGTCTTGTTCGATATCTTCATAGTCTTCGATACCGATGGATAACCTAATCAAATATTCATCGATGCCCCGTTTGTCTTTCTCTGCGTCTGGCATATCTACATGTGTTTGTGTATATGGAAATGTGATAAATGTTTCTGTACCGCCAAGACTTTCTGCAAAAATACAGACGTTTAAATGTTCTAAGAATTTATCCACTTTATAATCTTTATTTAAACGTAAACTCAACATACCTGTACGTCCGCTATAAAGCACTTTGTCGATGGCCTCTAAGTCACTACATCGTTCTGAGAGTAATTTCGCATTATATTCTGAACGATCCATTCTCAAATGGAGTGTCTTTAAACCACGTTGGAGTAGGTAGCTATCGAATGGTGACAAAGTAGCACCAATCATGTTGTGTAACTGTCCTAATTGTTCTGCAAGTTGATTATCTTTAACGGTTACCACACCAGCAAGTACGTCGTTATGTCCGCCAATATATTTTGTAGCTGAATGTAAGACGATATCTGCACCATCTTCTAATGGCGTAGAAAGGTATGGTGTTAAAAATGTATTATCTATAATAGTCAATAAATTAAATTTTTTGCTTAAGATATAGAACGGGTCTACATCTACTTCAATCATTTGTGGGTTTGAGATTGGTTCAATGAACAATGCTTTAGTATGTTCTGTAATACTTTGTTCCACTTCTTCATAATTGAGGAAGTCAACATATTTGAAATGGATACCATACTGTTGTTCATAAAAATCGAAAAGTCTAAAGGTACCACCATATAAATCGAAAGATACCAATATTTCGTCACCAGATTTGAACAGATTACATATTAATTGAATAGCAGACATGCCACTTGATGTTGCAAATGAAGCTGTGCCGTGTTCCAATTTGGCAAATGCCTCCTCAAATGCTGAGCGTGTTGGGTTCTTAGTTCGTGTGTAATCATATCCTGTTGACTCACCGAGATGTGGGTGTTGATATGCTGTTGATAAGTAAATTGGATTGGCTATGGCGCCTGTATGATCATGTGACAATGCGATTTGTGCTAGTTCAGTATTTTTCATAATTGTTAACCTCCTTGTAAAAATAAAAAAAGCTCCCGTCCTTTAAACCCGAAAATTCGGATGTAAAGGACGAAAGCTTAGCTCGCGGTACCACCTTTGTTTGTTACATTATCACTAAAGTAACCTTATCCAGTACGCTAAATTGTTGTATATGTAACGTTGACTGAATCGTGCTATCATTTTTCGTAAATAAAAAACCCATTCTATAAATAAAATGAGTATTAACGAGAAGATAACGTGTGGAATAATCCAGTACGCCATTTAACAAAATGTTAATACTGTAGCGCTATAACGGGCGCGCCCGTTGATACCTCATATTGGCATCAACACTCAAAGGCCATTTTCAAACTTTCTTTCTGTATCTTCTTTCAGCGTTACGAAGACTCTCTGTGTCAGCAGTGTAAGTTCTACTTTCCTTGTTACTGTGTTTCTGTTATTTCGAATTTGATATACCCAAGATTACACATTAAAATTACTTTTGTCAACAACTTATCTGAAAATTTCGATTAAACTAATTATTTGTCCTATATTCTTTGGTAGATGAGTGATGATATAATAGGCACATCTAATAATAAATCAAATTAAACGAGCTAGAGAAAATAGAAAGTAGGTGTTTGACAATCGAAAATCATCAAGATGAGCGATTAACCATAGAAGATAACGAAAATATTCAAAAAATATCTATGACTACCGTGAAGGCAAATCCATATCAACCACGTAAAACATTTGATGAGGAACGATTAAATGATCTTGCCAAATCAATTAAACTTCACGGCATATTACAACCCATCGTTTTGAGAAAAACGATTTCTGGCTATCATATCGTTGTCGGCGAAAGGCGATTTCGTGCTGCAACAATTGCGGGATTGACTGAAATACCTGCGATTGTTAAATCACTTACGGATGAAGATATGATGGAACTTGCAATCATTGAAAATTTACAGCGTGAGGATTTAAATGCAATTGAAGAAGCGGAAAGTTATCGTAAATTGATGGATGACTTAAATTTAACGCAGCAAGATGTTGCGCAACGTCTAAGTAAATCTAGACCTTACATTGCGAATATGTTGCGTTTATTAAACTTGCCACAGACTGTTTCAAATATGGTGAGAGATGGTGCGTTATCAAGCGCTCATGGCCGCACATTATTAAGTGTTAAGGACAAACAAAAAATGCAACAAATTGCCAAACAAGCTTCCCGTGAGGCATGGAGTGTAAGAGAATTAGAACATTATGTCACTACACATTATAGTGATAATAAAGATAAAGTAGAGGCTACACAAAAGGCAACAAAACCAAAGTTTATTAGACAACAAGAACGTCAACTTAAAGCGCAATATGGTGCAAATGTAGCTATTTCCACTAAAAATAAAAAAGGCCAAATTACGTTTGAATTTAAATCAGAGGATGAATTTAAACGATTAATTCATCAGTTAAATGCTAAATATCAGCATGACGAATAAAAATTTAAAAGAGGTATGACTATGATATTTGTTTTTGATATAGATGGCACAATTTGTTTTAATGGCAAATTTATAGAATCACGGTTAAATCAAGTGATACAGCAATTGAATCGGCAACACGATATCATATTTGCGTCAGCACGACCTATACGTGATTTGTTACCAGTTGTTAGAGATTACAGTAATCATTGGCTCATTGGTGGAAATGGCTCTATAATTTCAAAATATGGAGAAATTCAAACCATGGCTTATATCCCGAATGATTTATTTGAAAAGATTGTGAAGTTAATCAGCGATTATGATTTAAAATATATTATCGATGGAGATTTTGACTATGCTGCTAACGTAAGTGAAAGCCATCCAATTTATAGACAATTAAATCCAGATGGTTTAGCAAAGAATGTGAAGGTTGCTCATATTCAACATCCAATTAAGGTGATTCTATTCGCGACTGAAGAAAAAACATTTAAAGCACTTAAACAATGGTTTCAAAGTTACGAGAATGTGTTATCAATCCATATACACGAAGTGGATCATAGCATAGATATTACAGCCAAAAACATTAATAAGTACTCGACCTTAAAGCACATGATTGGTGCACAAAACTATATTGCCTTTGGAAATGATGTGAACGATACGCAATTATTAAACCATGCCCAACAATCTTTTTATGTGACTAGTACATCAGGCTACTCTGAGGCTTATGATGTGTATATTCAAAATAATGCTGAATCCGTAGCAACAGTCATAGAAGATTTATACTTAAGTGAAAAATAAGAATAAAAACACGCTAAAAAGTAGTGAAGCACAGACTTTTTAGCGTGTTTTTAGTTGACTAATCATAGTGGATTAAAGTTTTAGATCATACAATATACGATTTCAATTTATAAAATGTGAGCAAATCAATACATACCAAAGAATTTGAATTTATATTTTTTTAATTAGTTAACATTTTGTGAACTATGCATTTAGAAAATGTTTGGATTAATTGTTAATGATTGTAAGTTATATTATTTCGTACAATAATAGTGGTGAGAAGTAATTAGGAGGTATAATATATTAACAGAAAGAGAAATTCAAACAATTAGAGATACAGTGCCATTACTTAAAGAAAAAGGACAAACTATTACGGAAATTTTCTATAAAAGGTTATTTGAAGTGCATCCAGAATTAAAAAATGTATTTAACCAAACAAATCAAAAAAAGGGACTGCAATCATCAGCACTTGCTATGGCAGTACTGGCAGCAGCGGAAAACATTGAAGATTTAACACCTATCGTACCAGCAATAATGCCTGTAGTTTATAAACATTGTGCTTTACAAGTGCAACCGGAACATTATGATATTGTTGGAGAAAATTTAATTTGGGCAATCCAAGAAGTGACAGGTTTAGAAAATAATGATCCTATTATTCAAACATGGATAAAAGCTTATGGAGCTATCGCTGATGCCTTTATTGGCTTAGAAAAAGATATTTATAAACAAATGGCATGGGAAGGTTTTAAACCATTTGAAGTTACAAATATCACTGAGGAGACAGAACTTATTAAATCATTTACTGTCACATCAAATCGCATTGATTTAAGTCAATTTATACCAGGACAATATATAACTGTAGATATTTCTAGTGAAAAATTACCTTATCGTGCAAAAAGACACTATTCCATTGTTGATGGAGATGAAAGTTACTTAACATTTGGTGTAAGAAGAGATGTTACTGAAGCGCACGAAGGTGAAGTTTCTACTGTGTTACACGATGAAGTAACTGAAGGTGACATTTTAAATATATCTGCACCAGTAGGTGGATTTAAATTAGAAAATACAGAAAACAAACAATTATTTTTGGGTTCAGGTGTAGGGGTTACACCGCTTGTCTCAATGTTTAATGAAGCCGTTAACATAGGTACACCAGCTATTTTCTTACAATCAACATCTAACGCACAAAATGTTGCTTTTGAAGAAAAATTAACTACAATTGCAAATCAATCAGACCATGCCCAGTTTTATATTCATTTTCGTGATGAAGATGGTTTTATCGAATCAGAACAACTGCGTCAATATGTGGACAATGAGACGGAGATCTATGTGTGTGGCGGTAACTCATTCTTAAAAGCAATGATTGCTGAATTACAAACATTAGGTATTTCTATGAATCATGTTCATTTTGAAACATTTATACCAAGACTCAGTTTTTCAGTATAATATAAAAGGATTAAAGATTTAAGGTATTAGAGATTTAATCATTTTTGCAACGCAGGTATATAACATCAAATATTTAATTTGATGTTATATACCTGCGCTTTTTGTTTCTAGATTAGAATTATTATTAAAATTTAAAAAATTTTTAAAAAAATTTAAAACATGATAACCATAGGCTTTAGGGCGATTTGAAAGTAACTAGATTATTATGACTATTTTGTGAAAACAATTATTATAAAACGTCTTAGCTTCGCTTTTTAAAGCGGTTTCAAAGGTGTATTTTGTCAAAAAATTAATATATTTATTTTAATAAACACAAACTTGACATAAAAAATTTCAATGAGTAAAGTGTGTAGCATAATTATTTTCAAATAATTCAAAAAACGTAGTATAACTTGAATTTAAGTAAGCGTACATTAGAAGAAAAGGGGTGGACCCGTTAATGTCAGAAACAAAAATTACGTATGATGATTTCAATCCACACGCTTTTGAAACACTGGATATCACTGATGAAACTAAAGGTGCACGTGAAGTGATTAGATGGGCTTACGATGTATATGGTGATTCTATTATTTATTCATGTAGTTTCGGTGCAGAAGGCATGATTTTAATTGATTTAATTTCTAGTGTGAAGAAAGATGCGGAAATTGTATTTTTAGATACGAATCTCCACTTTCAAGAGACATACGATTTGATAGACCGTGTTAAAGCACGTTATCCGGAATTAAACATTAAGCTTAAACAACCGAGTCTTACTTTAGAAGAACAAGCGGATCAAGTTGCGCCAGCTTTATGGAAACAAGATCCAAATCAATGTTGTTATATTCGTAAAATTAAACCGCTTGAAGAAGTGTTATCTGGGGCGACAGCTTGGGTTTCAGGTTTAAGAAGAGAACAATCACCGAGTCGACAGGCAACTAATTTTATTAATAAAGATGAACGATTCAAATCAGTAAAAGTGTGTCCTCTGATTCATTGGACTTGGGATGATGTGTGGGATTATATTAAAGCGCATGATTTACATTATAACGAACTACATGATTTCAATTTTCCAAGTATTGGTTGTATTCCATGTACTGAGGCCGTTTCTGGTAATGGTGATTCAAGAGCAGGTAGATGGACGAATTCTACTAAGACGGAATGTGGTCTACATACGACGAATAAACCATAAATTAAGTAGATTCTTTTTTTTACACTAATAACCTAGTATTCGTATCGGAAATATAATGAATGTTGTAGAAGATATAAAATTCGATTGCTATATCGTTGATATGGCAAGAAATAAAATTGATTAAACCTACTTAGACAATAATTATAATTTATCAAATAAATATCGGGGTGAATGCATTGTGAATTTATCAGTATCAAATAGTCCTTTTGACCAAGAACAAGCAGCAAAGTTAAATCAAATTTTTCAGACGTTAACTGCTGAACAACAAATATGGTTAACCGGTTACCTTACAGCGCAACAAGGGTCTGTAACACAAACAGCAGAGGCGCCACAACAGGTGGCAGAATATGTTTTAAATAATGAATCCGAAAGCCAAACAAACAACGATCGTCACATTACCGTGGTTTATGGTTCGGAAACAGGCAATGCACAAAGTTTAGCTGAAATATTTGCAGATCGACTGCTTGAACATAATTACACTGTAAAGTTAACGGCGATGGATGAAATTAAACAGAAGGAATTTAAAAAAGTAGAGGATTTATTTGTCATTACTGCCACGCATGGTGAAGGTGATCCACCGGACAACGCACTTACATTTCATGAATTTATACATAGTCGTAAGGCACCAAAATTAGAAAATGTAAGGTTCTCCGTGCTTGCATTAGGAGACGAGTCATACGAGTATTTCTGCCAAACAGGTAAAGACTTCGATGCAAAATTATTAGAATTAGGTGCTGAACGCCTTGCGGATAGACAAGATTGTGATTTAGATTTTGATGATTTAGCTGAAAAGTGGATGAATAAGAATATTGAAATTCTAAATCAATCTAGAGGTCATGGTTCAACGGTGACTTCTACCGAAACAGTACAATCTGCCAAAGAAAAACGTTACTCAAAATCGAATCCCTACCAAGCCGAAGTATTAGAGAATATCAATTTGAATGGTCGAGGTTCTAACAAAGAAGTTAGACATGTTGAATTGCTATTAGATAATTACGGTGAATCATTTGAACCTGGAGACTGCGTGGTAGTCTTACCTCAAAATGAACCAGAAATTGTGACACTACTGATTGAGACACTGGGTTGGGATAAAGATATTGAAATTCCAATCAATGATGATGGCGATACATTGCCATTGGAAAAAGCGTTAACTGAACACTTTGAGATTACTAAGCTGACAAAACCATTACTTCAAAAAGCAGCGGAGTTATTTGGCAATACGGAGTTACTTAGTCAAATAGACAATGCAGAATGGATACAACAATATGTTGATGGTCGCGATGTCATAGATTTATTAACAGAATTTCCAACTTCAGAACTGAAGCCAGAAACATTTTATAAATTACTAAGGAAATTGCCAGCAAGAGAATATTCTATCGCTAGTAGTTATGAGGCCACACCAGATGAAGTGCATATAACCGTTGGCGCCGTTAGATATGAAGCGCACGAACGCACGCGTAAAGGTGTGTGCTCTGTCCAACTAGCAGAACGGATTCAACCTGGAGACACATTACCGATTTACCTTAAAAAAAATCCAAACTTTAAGTTTCCATTTGATGAAGAAACGCCAGTCATTATGATAGGGCCAGGCACAGGCGTAGCACCATTTAGATCTTATATGCAAGAACGTGAAGAGCTTGGGTTATCTGGCAATACGTGGTTGTTTTTCGGAGAACAACATTTTACTACAGACTTTTTATATCAAACAGAATGGCAGGCATGGCTGAAAGATGAAACATTAGCTAAACTGGATCTCGCTTTTTCACGAGATACAGAAGAAAAAATTTATGTTCAGCATCGTATTGCCCAACAAAGTGAGCTATTTTATGAATGGCTACAAGATGGTGCAGCAATATATGTTTGTGGTGATGAAAAACACATGGCAAAAGATGTGCATGACACCATTCGTAGTGTTATAGAGCAAGAAGGTGACATGTCAGAAGCAGATGCAGAAGCTTATCTTACTCAAATGAAACAAGAAAAACGTTACCAAAGAGATGTTTACTAAGAAAGGAATGATTACATGGCTGAAACAAAAGTCAATTTTTCAGACAAACTGGATGAAATGGAACGTATCAAAGCACATAGTGATTATCTTCGAGGATCGATTGTTCAAGGTTTGGCAGATAGAGTAACAGGCGCTATCGCAGAAGAAGATACAAAACTTTTAAAATTCCATGGTAGTTACATGCAAGATGATAGAGATATACGTGATGAACGTAGAAGACAAAAGCTAGAACCTGCGTATAGCTTCATGATTAGAGTGCGTGCGCCAGGAGGTGCATCAACAGCAGAGCAATGGATAGCAATGGATGATATTGCTAATACATATGCGAACGGCACAATCAAACTAACTACAAGACAGGCATTTCAATTTCACGGTATTTTAAAACGCAATTTAAAACAAACGATGAAAGATATTAACCAGTCCTTATTAGATACACTTGCGGCTTGTGGTGATGTGAATCGTAACGTTATGTGTAACCCTAATCCATATCAATCCGATGTGCACAGTGAAATCAATCAAATTGCTAGTGATATTAGTAGACATTTATCACCGAAAACGCAAGCCTATCATGAGATTTGGTTAGACGGAGAAAAAGTCTTAGATACCAGCGATGAAGAACCAGAGCCAATTTATGGCAAAACATATCTTCCGCGTAAATTTAAGATTGGTATCGCAGTACCCCCGTCCAATGATATAGATGTTTATTCTCAAGATATTGGATTAATCGCTATTTTAGAAAATGAACAACTTGTTGGCTTTAATGTCGCTGTAGGTGGCGGTATGGGTATGAAACATGGTAATACAGCAACCTATCCACAAGTTGGCAGATTGATTGGTTACATTCCTAAGGAAGAAGTCGTCGATGTATGTGAAAAGATTTTAACGGTTCAAAGAGATTATGGTAATCGTGAAGACCGTACGAATGCACGCTTTAAATATACAGTAGATAGACTTGGCGTTGATTGGATTAGAAATGAAATCAACAATCGCTTAGGTTGGCAATTAGAAAACAAGCGTCCTTATCATTTTGAACATAATGGTGATCGCTATGGGTGGACTGAAGGTAGTGGTAAATGGCACTATACACTCTTTGTTCAAAACGGACGTGTAAAAGATACGGAAGATTATAAATTAAAAACAGCATTAAGAACGATTGCAGAAGTTCACACAGGTGATTTTAGGTTAACACCGAATCAAAACCTTGTGATTGCGAATGTAGCTGCACATAAAAAGAATGAAATTGAAAAAATTATCACAGATTTTGGTATTACAGATGGTCAACATTATACAGGTTTAAGACGTAATTCTATGGCTTGTGTTGCTTTCCCAACATGTGGACTGGCGATGGCAGAGTCAGAGAGATATTTACCATCGTTGATTACGAAGATTGAAGATTTACTTGATGAAGCAGGTCTAAAAGAAGAAGAAATTACGATCAGAATGACAGGTTGTCCAAATGGCTGTGCAAGACCAGCGTTAGCAGAAGTTGCATTTATTGGAAAAGGCCCAGGTAAATACAATATGTATTTAGGCGGTGGCTTTATAGGTGATAGATTAAACAAAATCTACAAAGAAAATATCGGTGAAGCAGAAATTTTAGAAAGTTTAAGACCTATTTTATTACAGTATGCAAAAGAAAGAACAGAAGGCGAACATTTTGGTGATTTCGTTGTACGTGCAGGCATCGTTGAAGAAGTCAGAGATGGGCAAACATTCCATAGTTAAAAATTGAGAAAGTGGTGACAGGATGGGGAAAGTATTTTTAGTAGGCGCAGGGCCTGGAGACCCTGATTTAATTACAGTTAAAGGGTTAAAAGCAATTGAACAAGCAGATGTCATCTTGTATGACCGATTGGTGAACAAGGCGTTGTTAAATCACGCGTCGCCTTCAGCGAAATTTATGTATTGTGGGAAAGATCCGAATCGTCATTCATTACCACAAGAAGATACGAATAAATTACTTGTCAATCTAGCGAAGAAAGGACAAACCATCACAAGATTAAAGGGTGGAGATCCATTTATCTTTGGTAGAGGTGGAGAAGAAGCAGAAATATTAGCCGAACATCATATACCATTCGAAATCGTTCCTGGCATCACTTCAGGTGTTGCAGCACCAGCATATGCAGGTATTCCAGTAACACATCGTGACTATAGTTCATCTGTTGCATTTGTAACAGGTGTGATTAATAAAAACATAGATAAAGAAAGTTACTGGAAACATCTTGCACTTGGACCGGAAACGTTATGTATTTATATGGGTGTTAAAAAATTACCTGAAATTAGTGAATTATTGATGAAACATGGTCGTTCATCTGAGACACCTGTCGCTTTAATTCATCTGGGAACATCTGAATTTCAAAAAACTGTGGTAGGCACATTGTCAAACATCGTCGAAGTAGCAAAGGATATTGAAAATCCAGCGATGATTGTTGTCGGAGAAGTAGTCAAACTAAGAGAACGTATTAGTTGGTTTGAAGAAATGCCTGTTGAATCAGCAGTAGCGAAATTAACATATCAATAGAAAGTAAAACAGGTGAGTTTATCGCTATAAATAAGGAGGGGTAACTATGCGAGGTGTCTTATATGTGAGTCATGGTAGTAGGGTTCCAGATGCAGTGAACGAAGCGACAGACTTTATTGATTTAGTCAAAGCGCAGGTCAATGTGCCATTACAGGAAACATGTTTTTTAGAATTAACCAGCCCGAATTTGGCACAAGGATTTCAGCGTCTAGTAGATAAAGGTGCGACAGAGATTTCAGTCGTGCCAGTGTTGTTATTAAGTGCAGGGCATTACTACAAAGATATTCCAGCAGAAATTGAACATAGTCAGCAAAGATACCCTAATGTACATGTGTCCTATGGCAGACCGTTAGGCGTACAACCGAGACTGACTGAGATATTAAAGCAGAGAATTGAAGAATCTGGCGTGACGCCTAATTCGGATGCAAAAGTGCTCATTATCGGTAGAGGCAGCTATAATCCCCAAACACAAAAAGATATTTCTACAATCAAGACACAGTTGTATGAACAAACTGAAATTGAAGATATCGAGACTTGCTACTTAGCAGCTTGTAAGCCTGCATTCAAAGATGCACTACACAGCGCAGTACAAACGGAATGTTCCCAAATATATATTGTGCCTTATTTATGGTTTACAGGTATTTTAGATCAACAAATCATTGATACGGTTACAGAATATCAAAATGATAAAGAGATTATATTGTGTAAACGATTGGGTAAACATCAACATTTACAAGATGCATTGAAAGCACGTGTTGAAGAGACTTTTGAATATGTGACACAGTAATTCATTTTAACAAGGAAGTGATGGTATGCCATTCATACCACTTATGATAGATATTTCTAATAAACGCGTCGTGATTGTGGGCGGTGGACAGGTTGCTGAACGTCGTATTGGCACATTAGTTAACTATACAACCCATATTAAAGTCATTAGTCCTTCGCTTACGGTTGCACTATATCATCGCTACGAACAGGGTGAGATGAGTTGGTGTGCTAAATCATTTGAAGTAACTGATATCGCGGAAGCAGATTTAATCATTGCTGCCACGAATGATAATCGCGTAAATCAACAAATCGCTGCTTCTAAACCGCAACACGCATTACTAAACATGACGACTAAAGCACATGCTGGTGATGTTGTATTTCCAAGCATATTAAGAAGAGGCCGATTAACGCTGAGTATTTCTACAAATGGTGCAAGTCCAACGCTCACTGCACAAATTTTAGAAGAGTTTAAAGCGCGCTTCGATCTCAGTTATGAAGCGTATGTGGATTTTTTATATGAATGCAGACAGCGTATCAAACGAAGTAATTTAACGACACAAGAAAAACAAGATTTTTTGAAACATGTGTTAGATCCATCCTATAGAGATAAAAATAAACAAATCAAAATGATAAAGAAACTTGAATCACTAAACTAAAGTCGGAAGGGGCACGACAAATGCATAAATTATTTATCTTTGCACTTGCAGGATTCCTTGCTCAGCTCATTGATGGATCACTAGGTATGGGTTTTGGTGCTTCATCATCATCAATATTACTCACATTTGGTATCGCACCAGCAATTGCATCCGCAACAATACATTTTTCAGAAATTGCAACAACGGCTGCTTCTGGTACCTCACATCTGAAATTTGAAAATGTACATAAACCTACCATGATTAAGTTAGCAATACCAGGTGCGATTACATCATTTATTGGCGCAGCGTTTTTAAGTCATATACATAGTGATTTGATTAAACCTTTTATAGCAATATTTCTATTAACAATGGGCATTTATATTTTATATCAATTTTTATATAAACGTAATCAAACAGTTGTTAAAGATCCTTCGACGATCGGGCGTTACGCCATGATTCCCCAAGGTGCAGTTGCAGGATTTTTAGATGCCATTGGTGGTGGCGGCTGGGGTCCAGTCAACACACCTTTATTATTAGCACAGAAAAAGCTAGAACCGAGATATGCCATAGGTACAGTATCTGCAAGTGAATTTTTTGTCACTATTTCAGCATCCATCAGTTTCATTATCTTCTTGGGATGGAGCCAGATTAACTGGGGGTTAGTGATTGCGCTAAGTATTGGTGGTTTGATTGCTGCACCTTTTGCAGCATGGTTAGTTAAAATTTTGCCGATGAATATATTAGCAGTCTGTGTTGGTGGGCTGATTATTTTTACAAATAGCAGTTCACTAATTAGTGTTTTTCAATTAAATGCCACAACTTCCATAGTGATAAAAATTGCAGTCATACTGCTTTGGATAGGCTTAATTATTTTCGCTTTATATCAAAATAAGAAGCTACCTATAGATTTTTCTAAAAAGAAAGTGAATGTTAACGCAAATGAGATAGATTAAAAGGAGTGAATCAATATGGCATTAACAAAAGAAATTATTGAAAATACGATTCAACCACATGGTGGTACATTAATTAATAGAGAAGTTAACGCTGAGCTTAAGGAAACAATGTTGGAAGTATCGCATTCCATGCCAGCCATTACACTGAATCCTTGGAGTTTATCAGATTTAGAACTGATTGGCATTGGTGGTTTTAGTCCACTTACAGGTTTTATGAAAGAAGCGGATTATAATGAAGTCGTCGAAAATCTCCATTTGAAAAACGGTCTAGTGTGGAGTATACCGATTACGTTGCCGGTTACGGAAGATAAAGCAAATGAGCTTGAAATTGGTGAAAGCATTGCGTTATATGGTGAAGATAATCATTTATATGGTGTGCTTGAACTTGAGGAAAAATATACCTATGACAAGGAGAAAGAAGCAGCATTCGTTTATGGTACTACGGATATTGAACATCCAGGTGTATTGAAGGTATATGAAAAAGGCAGTGTCTATCTTGCTGGACCCATTCACCTAGTAGATCGACCGAAACATGATGAATTTGTCGATTATCATTTGGACCCATCTGAGACGAGACAATTGTTTTATGACTTAAATTGGAAAACGGTTGTTGGGTTTCAAACGCGTAATCCTGTACACCGTGCACATGAATATATTCAAAAAGCAGCTTTAGAATCTGTAGATGGTTTATTACTGAATCCTTTAGTAGGTGAAACAAAATCAGATGATATTCCTGCAGCCGTTCGCATGGAAAGTTATGAAGTGATATTAAAAAATTATTACCCGGAAAATAGAGCGAGATTAGTTATTTATCCAGCTGCGATGCGTTATGCAGGTCCACGTGAAGCGATATTACATGCCACAGTACGAAAAAATTATGGTTGCACGCATTTTATTGTAGGACGTGATCACGCGGGTGTCGGTGATTATTATGGAACTTACGATGCGCAAACACTCATCGCACAATATGAAGATGAATTGGGCATACAAATTTTGAAATTTGAACATGCTTTTTACTGCAATGTTTGTGAAAATATGGCAACAGCCAAAACATGTCCACACGATGCTTCAGAACATTTACATTTGAGTGGCACGAAAGTTCGTGAAAAATTAAAAAACGGAGAGTCCTTGCCGAAAGCTTTTTCAAGACCAGAGGTAGCGGATGTACTTATCAAAGGATTACAAGAAAAATAAGATCAAAGGAGTTTGAACATGGCCACTTCAAATCATATTACATGGCATGAATCAGCAGTTACGAAAGTAGAAAGACAACAACGTAATCAACATCGCAGTGTTGTCATCTGGTTTACGGGTTTATCAGGTTCTGGTAAATCTACGATATCAGTAGCATTAGAAAAAGCATTATATCAACAACAAGTACATACGTACCGACTAGATGGAGATAATGTCAGACATGGCTTAAATAACAATCTTGGCTTTAGTCCGGAAGATCGAAAAGAGAATATACGTCGTATTGGCGAAGTAAGTAAACTCATGGTCGATGCAGGATTAATTACGATTACAGCGTTTATATCGCCCTATCAAGCTGACCGAGATGAAGTACGAAACTTATTAGACGACAAAGAATTTATCGAAATATACACGTCTTGTAGTATAGAAACGTGTGAATCTAGAGATCCTAAAGGATTGTATCAAAAAGCAAGAAACGGAGAAATTAAAGGATTTACTGGAATCAATGCGCCTTATGAAGAGCCCAATAATCCAGAAATTATTATAGATACAGAGCAAGACAGTATTGAAACAGCTGTTAATCAAATTATTGACTATTTAAAAGTACATGACTATCTTGATGTGAAACCAGTATAGGTTAAGCATTGATGTTTGGGAGAACGTGATAGAGATGTGCAAAATAACTGATACATACAGAAGGTCAACATGTGAATCGTACGCAAAGGGGCATTGATATGGGCATTTTAAATATAATTGCATATTGTTTGATTATAATTTTTGTACTCGTCGTGGTTTTAGGTGTTTGGCTTGTAAATAAAGGACAAGATAGAAAATATTTTTTGACTGAATTGAAAATTATTGTCACGCTACTCATTATGAGTTTTGTTGGTTTAGGTATTTCACTAGTCATATTAGGTTACTTAGGTGAAATATGATGTCTATTTTTAATCAATGTTATCAAGCTATGTAGATAATGTTTATTGTATATCAGTGGGGAAGTGATACATCAACCTCAGAAAAAGAAGCGCTCAGGTGATTTAATTCAATGGATCTGAACGCTTCTTCTTTATTTAATTTTTCGTATGGTTGGCTCACTTTCTAAGGATCCAGCTTCAGTCTGAGGTCTTTAGCTTGTCCTGTTCCTTCAAGCGTCTCGCCCAAAATACATTGTATTTATATGACTATACATCATCAGACACTGCTTTTTGGTTATACTTAATTTAAAATGAGTTGATTAAAAATGATGGCTCAACGTTGTGTCGACATGTAATTTGAGTCGTAGCAAAGTTAAATGCATCATGATATAGTAAATAGATAAATTTTAAACATAATCAAATGTAGGTAGAGGTAGGTTCTAAGCATGAATAAGTCCATAGAAGAAATTGCCAAGGTTGAATTACATTGTCACCTAGACGGTTCAACAAGTGTTGAATTGATTAGACAACTTGCAGATGAACAAGGCGTTAACTTAGATGAATCAAAATTATTTGTCAGTAGTCAGTGTGATAGTTTAGATGACTATTTACAGTGTTTCGATGAAATATTAAAAGTACTTCAGACAAAAGATAGTTTGAAACGTGCGGTTGTAGATGTTGCCAAGCAAGCATATAACGATAATGTGAAATATATTGAAATTCGTTTCGCACCATTATTTCATATGGATCAAGGGTTAACGATGACAGAGGTGTTGGAAGCAGTAGAGTTAGGTGTTAATGAAGCGGTTAATACATTAGGGATAGGCGTTAATTTGTTAATATGTGCGATGCGCCAACATCATACTGAACAAAACCAAGCACTTTTTGATTTTATTCATCAACATCATCATGAAGCAATTTGCGGCATTGACTTTGCAGGTCCTGAAGTAGGATTTCCTACTGTAGCGATTGAAGATACAATAAAATATGGCTTAGATAAAGGTTTCAATCTTACGCTACACGCTGGAGAGTGCGGTTGTATGCATAATGTGATAGAAGGTATTAAATTAGGCTCGAAACGTATTGGACATGGTGTTGCTATAAATCAAGATAAACAATCATTGCAGTTTGTTAAAGAAAATGACGTACTCTTAGAGATGTGTCCAAAAAGTAATATTCAAACCAAAGCCATTACAGGGTTAGAAGCATTAAATTTACCTTATTTGCTAGAACAAGATATACCTTTTTTAATTAATACAGATAATAGAACCGTTACACAGACATCATTAAATGAAGAATATACTTTACTTATAGAAAATGAAATGATCACATTAGAACAAGTTCAATATATTAATGAAAGAGCAGTAGACTATGCATTTTTAAGTGACGAAGAGAGAAAGCAGTTACACTTAAAAATGTAAAAATTATTTAAAACCCGAAGCAATAAATATACTAGCATGTTGATTCATAAAAAGATGATCACCAGCATAAAATGTATAAGCCTGTGTTTGTGATAAACCTATTTGAGCAAAGGCTTCTAGAATATCAGATTGCTTAAAGCCATTGTAAACTTTTGGATGCTGAACATTTTCATTTTTATCAAAATCAACTAAAATCAGCATGCCTCCTGGATTGAGGTGCGTGTAAAGTTTATGCAATAAAGCTTTATAGTCACCACTATGAAGTAAGACTAAAGATAAGAAAATGGCATCATAGGTTGATTGGTTTAATGGATGATCATTAGCCAAAATATCGCCGACAAGTGTTTGAATAGAAGTCTTTTCTAATGCTGATATTTTTTCATCAAAAATATTTACCATTTGAGTTGAGGCATCCATAAGTGTGACTTGTTCAAAGTGATGATCTATATTTAATGTTACGAGTCCAGTGCCACCACCGTAATCTAATAACGAATGGTAAGTTGTATGATTGAGCAATTGATTTGTTGCTTGGGCAATGATTTGTGCTAGGTGAATTCTGTCAGGGTGGTCATACTTGTGAGCCATTTGTTCAAACTGGTCTTTATTCAAGGTAAAACGCCTTTAGCATTTAATGGTTATTATAGATACATTAAGTCTTTAATTGATTTTAGCATAAGACCATGCAAGGATACAAATCGTTTTATTCAAAATCATATACATTATAAATCTTATGATTTTATCATATTAACATTTATAAGCCTAAAGTAGGATTGAGTAAATTTAAAATACTTGGTTTACTATTATATATAGAAGAATGTGTAATGGAAGGAACAGTCAACGTGAATAATTATTTAAAAATGACGATAGGCAGTCTGTGTCTCATCATGCTAATTATATGCATTGCGTTTAATTTAACGGAAAATATGGATGCCAGCATATATCAATTACTACATCGTACGATGTCTTCAGAGATAATCGTTCAATATTTAACAATGATTTCAACAGTATTTTCACCTATATCTTGTTTATGTATGGTGTTAATCATATTACTAGGTTTACTGATTTATGATAGATTTAAATGTGTTTGGTATGGATTTTGGTGTTTTAGTGTCTTTGCTATTGGAACTTTTTTAAAATATGCTATCCAACGTCCAAGACCGAGTGCGGCCATCGATGGTTATAGTTTTCCTAGTATGCATGTGTTAAGTGTATGTATCTTAGTTAGTTTGATTGTATTATTAGTGAAACATAAGGCTGTCATCTTTATAGGCGCGATATTAATCTTATCAATTATGATATCTAGAATTTATTTACAAGCACATTATTTCACAGATACGATAGCTAGTTTATGTGTATTGTATATATTAATACAAACACTATATATTGAATTTGAAACTAAAGGTATTTTTAGTGTGATTTTTAAAAAAAGTAATAACACTTGAATTTTAAATTGCTTGATATATAATAGAATTATAAGTAAATGAAAGCTATAACTCATTACTTTGTGAAGAAGGTGAGTCAAATAGAATCACATAAAAAAGAACAACAATTTTCAAATTTGATTCGTTCTTATCGTAAACAACATGTAGGTAAAGGGCCTCAGTAAGTACAAGTTTCGTTTAAAGGAAACTGGGCTATTGCCTATATGACGGGCGCGTTAAGTAAAGTTGAACAGTTTTATTTAGGCGATAAACAAAATGAAGTCATGCTTCACTATAACCGCACTGAAAAGATAAAACAGTTATACAGCGATATTAAATTAGATGAAATGGAAACGCTCGTTGGAGCTAAATTTGTTAAATTATTTACAGATATTGATTTAGCCGATGATGAGGTTGTATCAATATTTGTATTCGATAAATCAATTGAATAAATACGGAATGGTGTAAGGTACTCGGTGCTGTTTGCTAACTACGTTTTGAATGATTCATTCAAGGAGGTGGTATGTGCAAATCGTATCGAGTATTTTTTTGCTTCGAAGATGCACATAAGTTCAGTAACATTGCACAGTTTTAAAAATAAATTATTAGGAGAGATAAGCATGAAAATCGTAGCATTATTCCCAGAATCCGTAGCAGGCGAAGATAATCAATTATTAAATACTGAAAGAGCAATTGGTTTGAAACCATTTTTAGAAGAAAAAGGACACGAATTCGTTATATTAACAGATAATGAAGCTGATTTAGATAAACATTTAGCAGATATGGATATCGTTATTAGTGCGCCATTTTATCCAGCATATATGACGAAAGAACGTATTGAAAAAGCACCTAATTTAAAATTAGCAATCACTGCAGGAGTAGGTTCAGACCACGTCGATTTACAAGCGGCAAGTGAACACAATATTGGTGTAGTAGAAGTCACTGGTAGTAATACAATCAGTGTTGCAGAACATGCAGTTATGGATTTACTCATCTTATTGAGAAATTACGAAGAAGGTCATAGACAAGCTAAAGATGGCGAATGGAACTTATCAAAAGTTGGTAACCATGCGCATGAATTACAAAATAAAACAATTGGTATCTTTGGCTTCGGTAGAATTGGCCAACTTGTAGCCGAAAGATTGGCGCCATTTAATGTAACAATCCAACACTATGACCCAATCAATCAAAAAGATAATGAGCATTCTACTTTTGTTAATTTTGATGAATTAGTATCAACAAGTGATGCGGTTACAATCCATGCGCCTTTAACACCTGAAACAGATAACTTATTTGATTATGATGTGTTAAGCCGTATGAAAGTTGGCAGCTATTTAGTAAATACTGCACGTGGTAAAATTGTAAACACAAACGATTTAGTGGAACTCTTAAATGCGAAACATATTCAAGGTTACGCAGGTGATGTTTGGTATCCACAACCAGCACCAGCAGATCACCCATGGAGAACGATGCCTAGAAATGGTATGACAGTGCATTATTCAGGTATGACTTTAGAAGCACAAGCGCGTATTGAAGAAGGCGTCAAAGATATCTTAACGCGTTTTTTCAATAACGAAGGTTATTTATGATTTTTCTAATCTTTTCTTTGTATGAATTATTTTCGCTTATCTTTAAACAACCTTGAATATACAAGAATTTGTTTACTCTTAAGTGATTTATAAAAAGCGGCAAAAACATTTTAATTGATAAATAGAAAACGCCAGCAAGATAATTTTCAATTCGAAACTATCTTGCTGGCGTTTTTTGTATTCACGTGCCAGACTCTTTTTTAATATAGATTCCTGTGCTTAGTGTAACAGTTTATTTACCTTTAACTATGACTTCATCATTTTCAAGTACGATATCTACATGTTTTACTTCTGTATGATCTAAGTAGTAATCTGTGATTTTGTCGCGTACTTCTTGTTCAACAACACGACGTAACGGACGCGCACCCATTTCTTTGTCGTAGCCTTTGTCAATCAGCCAATCTTTGACATCTTGTGTAACGTTTATTGTGATTCCCTTTTTATCTAATGTTTTTTGAACATCTTCTAATAATAAGTTCACGATGTCTTGTAATGCATCTTTATCTAAATGTTCGAATTTAACGATACCATTGAAACGGTTGAGGAATTCAGGGCGGAAGAATTTTTTCATTTCATCCATAATATCATTAAATTCTTCATTTCCGTCACCAAAGCCAGCATTAGAAGTACAAATAATAATTGTGTTTTTAAAGTTAATGACATTACCTTGACCATCTGTTAAGTGACCATCATCCATAACTTGTAATAATAAAGTTAAGATTTGTGGATTGGCTTTTTCAATTTCATCAAATAAGATAACTGAATATGGATTACGTCTAACTTTCTCTGTTAATGTGTTTGAATTATCATCATAACCTACATAACCAGCAGTTGTTCCGATCATTTTAGATACGGCAGTTTGGTCACTATATTCACTCATATCTAAGCGAATTAACGCCTCTTTGTTACCGAACAAATCAATCGCTAACTGCTTTGCAAGTTCTGACTTACCTACACCTGTAGGGCCTACGAAAAGGAAGCTACCAATTGGGCGGTTTCCTTCATCGAATCCAGCACGATTACGACGAATTGCACGAGAAACAAGGTCAACAGCTTTATCTTGACCAATAATTTTATCTTTTAAGCGCTTATTGATTTTTTTCAATCTTTCGATATCACTTGCATCCATTTGAGATACAGGAATACCAGTTAAACGTTCTATTGAGTCAGACACGTCTTTTACAGTAGCTTTAGTATTATATTTGCCATTGTTGTTTTCTAATTTATCTTCTAGTTCTTTAATTTCTTTTTGGAATTTGTCAGCTTCTTTATACTCTTCATTACTCACGGCTTTACTTTTATCATCTTGTAATTGTGCAATGCGGTTTTCAATTTCTACTTTATCTACTGCAGGACTTTGTGCTGACAAGTGAGCTGCAGTAATATCTAGTACGTCAATAGCTTTATCTGGCAATAAACGTTGTGGAATATATTGAATTGATAAATCTACACAAGCTTTTAATACGTCATCTGGTAATTCAACATGGTGGTGTTCTTCAAATTTTTCACGGAGACCTTTTAAAATATTAAAAGTGTCATCAGGACTTGGTTCATTAACAAGTACTTCATTAAAACGACGTGCTAATGCAGCATCTTTTAAAATATTATTCCGATATTCATCTTGTGTAGTTGCACCAATAATTGAAAATTCACCACGGCTTAATGCAGGTTTAATTATATCTGATAACCCTTTACTACCAGAATCACCGCCAGTTGAACCTGAACCAATAATTTGATGAATTTCGTCAAAGAATAATACAACATT
This sequence comes from Staphylococcus sp. Y174-1, assembly GCF_049897865.1. Taxonomy (NCBI): domain Bacteria; kingdom Bacillati; phylum Bacillota; class Bacilli; order Caryophanales; family Staphylococcaceae; genus Staphylococcus; species Staphylococcus sp. Y174-1. The sequence goes on from NZ_JAFCXB010000002.1 coordinate 831,512, forward strand.
TTTCGCTTCTTTAACAGCTTCAACTAATTTTTGGATATTTTCTTCAAAAGCGCCACGATATTGTGTGCCAGCTTCTAAGGAAGAAATATCTACTGAGATGACTTCACTATCTTTAATAGATGCTGGTACGTTACCTTTAACAATGGCTTGTGCTAAACCTTCAACAATAGCTGTTTTACCTACACCAGCTTCACCAACTAAAATAGGGTTGTTTTTAGTACGTCTACTTAAGACTTCAGCAGTTTCTTGAATTTCTTTATCACGACCAATTACTGGATCTAATAAATCATCACGTGCTTCTTGTGTTAAATTGCGCCCAATTTGTTCCAAATAATTACTTTCATCATTTTGTCCTTGAGTGCTAGATTGTTGAAATGCACGCGCACTTTGCTCAGCAGAATTTCCGCCTTGTTGTTGCTGTTGTCGTAATTGGGCTAATTGTTCGGGAGAAACCTCTTTACCATTGATATAATATTTTTTATTACCATTATTAACAGATTCTTGCATATCTTGGAATATTTTTCTGAAAATTGAATCAAAATCATCATTGAAAAATCCATTACTCATACATATCACCTCTAAGAAATTTTAGAAATACTTAAGACAACAATTAAATCATGAATGCTTCGAATCAATAATAAATGAATTAATTAATTCATTTATTATATGTGTAAAGCTAATTCTTTAATGCCAATTGCTAATTAAATTTAAATCCCTACATATATTATTCCGCTTATAGTATATTGTTAAACATATTAAAAAATTATTTTTTATAACTGTCTATATTAAAGAATCAAAATTGTTAATTGCAGCTTGATTAAATCAAAAAGTATTTAATGCATTCTATAAATCACTTAAAAGTAAACAGGTATCAGTTTATTCAGGATTATTTAAAGATGCTAAAAAGAAATTGATCTAACCGAATTTATTTATCAAATTTTTGTTTGTGAAATTAAGATATATTTATTTGGTCTATATTTACGTTTTAAGATCTTATATAGACTTCTAGGTATAAAACTGTATAAAACACCCCTAACTCTTTAAAATACCCCCTTAAAATCCAAAATAAAGGTATTTAAATTTTAAATCGTTCTTGTGATAGAGTTTACTTAAAAGGAGCGTTTTCTATGTCTATTTTAATGTGGATTGGGATTTTTGTTGCAGTTTTTATTGGTGGTATGGGAGTGTTTTTATCTTAATATTTTGGAGAAAAGCAAAATAAATAGACCACGTATTTATGCCGAGAAAATTTATTGACCAACTTCGACCTTTATGTTATATATATAGTGAAAAATAGTTATATGCTTTATAGGGAGGGGTTGATATGAGTTTAGATAAAAATTCAAAAAAACTAATTCCTTTTAAGAATATGTCTAATTTTGATGGTGTATTTGAATTTAAGCCTTTTGTTGAATTCGAATTCAACAGTAATTGGGAAGAGTATTTAAATGATTTGGATTATGTCAAAAATATGAATCAAAAAATAGGTTAAATATGATAAGGAGTGATTGTTATGACTTATAATTTAAAACCATTTGGAAGAGATTATTTTGATATGACACCTAGTGAATTGTTTAGAGATTTTGGAAGACAATTTTTTAGTAATTTTCCTGATGAACAAGGTATAAAAACTGATATTAGTGAAAAAGACGATAGATATGAATTAAAAGCAGAGCTTCCAGGATTTTCAAAAGACCAAATAGATATTTCTTATGAAAATGGGACGCTAATAATTTCTGCTGAAAATAATCAGGTAAATGAAGAAAAAGATGATGAAGGTAAAGTCATTCAAAAAGAAAGATCTTATAGTAACGTGAAGAGAATGTATTCACTTAATAATATAGATGAAGATAATATTGAGGCTAAATTTGAAGATGGTATTTTATCTGTAGATTTACCAAAAACAGAAAATAGTCAAAGAAAAGTTATAGATATCAATTAATATAAAAAAGAGATGTGAAAATATTTTCACATCTCTTTTTTAGGGTTTTAAGCAACGAGTTGAAAACGAGTTTCTTCTTGTATCGATAATCATTGGAGGCGAAATTAATATCATTTTCCCATCTACATGTATATCTTTACCATGAATGGATTCAATAGATTTAATCTCTCCATATAAACCTTCTTCTTGTAATTTTTAAAATCACTTTGTAAGGTTATTCTACTTTTTCTTTCAGCTCATTATATCCAGAGTCGATTTCAAATCCCAAATCTTCTATCATCTTATAATCTAATTTATTAGGCTGTCCTCCAGTAATTAAGTAGTCTCCTACAAATATTGAATTTGCTGCCTTTAAGGCCAAAGGTTGTAGTGAACGCAAATTAACTTCTCTACCGCCAGCAATTCTAATTTCTTTAGATGGATTGACAATCCTAAATAGAGATATAAGTCGCAAGCACTTCATGGGTGTCAATTCATCCATTTCTCCAAACTTTGTACCTTTAATAGGATGTAAAAAATTAATAGGAATACTATCTGCATCTATTTCTTTTAAGGCAAAAGCCATATCTATGATATCTTGATTTGATTCTCCCATCCCACAAATCACACCAGAACATGGTGAAATATTGTTTTCTTTCATAATTTCTAAAGTGTTTGTTCTGTCCTTATAAGTATGGGTAGTTACAACTTCTTCATGATAGTTTTCACTCGTATTTATATTATGGTTATATCTATCAACGCCAGATGATTTGAGCTTCTTAGCTTGTTCATCATTAGTTAAACCAAGGCACGCACATATTTTCAGTTGAGGATGGTTTGATTTAATTTCTTCTACTGTTCTACTTATATGATCAATTTCCTTGTTACTAGGTCCTCGGCCGCTCATGACAATGCAATATGTACCTATGTTATTCTCGTGAGCTACTTTGGCTCCGCTAACAATTTGTTCTTCTGGCACTAGAGCGTATCTTTGCTTTTGTTTCATATCTCTAGATTGACCGCAATAACCACAGTTCTCCGGACATATACCACTCTTAGCATTTAAAATCATATTTAATTTCACTTTTTTTCCATAATAATGTTTTCTTAATATATAGGCTTCGTTCAATAAATCTAATGTATCTATATTAGGATTTTCATATATTTTCAATAACCTCTCTTTAGTTAAGGTTTCTCCTTTTAAAATCTTTTCAGCTAAATTCATATTAATCATCCTCATCTAATATATTGTGTAGTGCTTTTTCAAAAATATTAACCATTTTTTAAATTTCTTTATTTAATATGCTTAAAATTGGAACAAAAGTAACAATATTTTCTAAAGCAATGGAACATACTATTTGGTTACCGGGGTAAGTATAGCTATGTAAAAATGTATTAACGCTATGATTATCGCTTAAAAATGTTTTATAAATCTATTGAGAATTTAAAGTAGCAGCTAAAGGTAAATCCCCCCGTAATCGTCTTACCTAGACACATGATATCTAGCGCACATTTTCATGATTACAAGCAAACATTTCACCACTCTTTCCTATATCTGTATTAGTACTGATAATAAAACTAAGCGTTCTAAATGTAAACTAAAAAATAAAAAAGTTTACATTTGAGGTGAAGCACTCCCATTAAATACAAAAATAAATCTGACATTTATCTAAAAAAGAGAGGCCTTAATTACTAATATTCCAAAAAACTTCCTAGAAACTCTTGAAGTTATCGTCAGACTTCTGGTTTGCATTTAACCCTACGTTTAAATAATGGTATGACCAAGAAGGGAAAATATACTTTATATATACTGTTGATGATTTTAGACAAATTTTAAATTAATGAATAATAATTTACTGACTTAAAGTTAAAAATTGAATTTTCTAAAGGTAGTAAGGTATATCTAATGTTCTTCTTAGCAGTACATTTTCTATACGTTTATTTGCTGTAAACAGCTAAATAAAGTTACTCTTACGTTCTTTTGATCACGTATCGTAACATCTTTTAATTAAAAAGATAAACTTGAGTGATTTGGTACGAAAAGAATGAGTCATTATGATAGCGAAAAATCATTTTTATTCATTTAACTTTTGTACAAATCATTTATTTTTTATGCTGAAAGTAGAATAAAAAATAAGAGCATAAGGAAATACAATGCCACTGACGTGTCAATCAGCATAGCTGATGTATTTTATTACCATTCTTTCGTCATTTGATATTGCTATAAATACTGTTATAACAGTATTTATAGCACATTTATATTAGACAAAAATGCAGTGAGTATTTTTTATTCTATAAATTACGAATGGCATTGTTAATGTGATCCCCAATCCTATAAATAAAGCCTATTTAAAGGGCTTCAGATACCCTTTTATTCTAATAGAATAAAGAATTTTGAAGTTTTATTCTAATAGAATAAGCCATTTTTGAAAAAAGGAAATATCAAAAACGAAATTTAAGTAGTGATAGAAAACGAATTTGTGTTATTCATTGATACTTAAAATTTCAAAAGTAATAAAGGAAACCGCAAATTTTTTATGTTGAATTTTACGTTTTTTAAATTTATAAGGAGCTGTTTTGGTATAAAAAATTAGAAGTTTATTCATTTTTAATTTTTTAATCTCTTCTTTTTTAAAATCATTCTTGATATTTGATGATAAGAAAATGTGTTATAATTTACATAGATTGAAGAAAGAGCAAAGACTCCTCCTTCAACAATCATTAATTTATGATTTCTTTTTCAGACAGGCAATCATTGTTTTCATTTAAAGAGATTGATACCAAACCAAATTGAATTTTGTATCTTTTTAAAAATTTGATTGCTTGCATTTAGATAATTTTTAAAAATTTGATTGCTTGCATTTAGATAATTTTTAAAATATTAAGAAAAGGTGATGTTTATGGGAAAACATACTGGAAAACAAAGATTTTCAATTAGAAAATATACATTTGGTGCAGGTTCAGTTTTAATTGGATTGAGCTTATCTTTTACCATTCATTCTACTAAAGTAGAGGCAGCTGAAACGGTATCTGATGTTCAATCAAATATTGGACATGTGACAGATAGCGGAAAAAATGATGATAAACAAGGGATAGATGAAACAAAAGAAAATAGTCAATTAAATACGCAAGAAACTGCCAATGAACATTCTCAACATGTAGATGGACTTATAGATGAAAAGCAAGAAGGATTACATGAAACGACAAATGAAAAAGCAACATTTAAAGAACAAGAAAATTCTCCAGAAAAAACAAATTCAGAGCAAGATGTTGAAAGCACAGGAAATGGAAGAGATGAAAAACAGAATATTAACACAAACGAGAATTATCAAGAAGTTTCAGCGAAACAAGAAGAAACTAATTCTTCAGATAGGAAAATAAATAAAAATAATAATGAAGAGATAGAAGAAAACGCGAAATCTGAAGTCCAGAATGAAGATGATGTAAACGAAAACACGAAGTCTGAGGAACAGGACGAAGATGATGTAAACGAAAACACAAAGTCTGAGGAACAGGACAAAGATGAAGTAAACGAAAACACGAAGTCTGAGGAACAGGACAAAGATGATGTAAACGAAAACACGAAGTCTGAGGAACAGAATGAAGATGAAGTAAACGAAAACACGAAGTCTGAGGAACAGGACAAAGATGATGTAAACGAAAACACGAAGTCTGAGAAACAGGACAAAGATGAAGTAAAAGAAAACGCGAAGTCTGAGAAACAGAATGAAGACGAAGTGCAAAAAATTGCGAAGTTTGACGAACAAGATGAACTAAAAGAAAAAACTGGAACAAATTCAGAAAAAAATACTGCTGAAAATAATGAACAATCTGAAGAATCTAATGTAATAAATAATAAAATTACTGCTGATAGAACAACTGAAAAAGTAACTACTGCAAATAATTCGGCACCTGAAAATAATACTCAAATAACTACTAAGGAAATAGCAGACAGTGGTTTATTAATTAAATCTGACAATACAAATGATGAAGTCATTTCTTTAGAAGATTTAAAAAATAAATCAGATGAAAAAAATGTAGTAGAAAATAAGTTGAAAGCCACGAATTTAAAAACTAGAAGTTTAGCAGCGAGAGATGCACAAGTAACTGCTGTGAAGAATGCAGTTGGAGATACAACTGTTATTGGAGGTAAAGATGTAAATGATTTAATAAAGGTATCTAATGTTAAATACGCAGATGGTACTTGGACAAAAGGTAAGGCATATCCAATCAGTTTTGATTTAGATATTCCAAATGAAGTGAAACGAAATGATTACTTCGAAGTAAAAATGCCTAAAGAATTAAAGCCGACGTCAACTGATAGAGATAATGGTATTCTTTTAGGTGAAAATGAAAGTAATATTTATGCAAAAGGTACATATAGTACAGATAATAATTCATTTATATTTAAATTTACAGATAATGCAGAAAAGTATAAAGATAGAAAAGTAAATGTCTCTCTTATGCAAATTGTTAATTTTAAAACCACTCCGGAATCTGGAAATTATAATCTCGAACTTAAAGTTGGGAATCAAAAATTCAAAAATGCTAAAACAATTGTTTTTAATGGTGATGCTTCAACATCAAGTGTATTTCAAGAAACTGAAGTAAAAGAAAAAGAAGATGGTTATCATCCATATAATACAACATATACAATAAACGCTGTAAATAATTCTATAACTAATGCAACTGTTAAATTGACACCATATGTGGATAGTACTAAATCTACAAACGCTATAAGTCAATTTAATAAAAATGATACAAAGATAACTATTTATAGAGTAAATGATCGTACGACATTAAACCAGAGTGGTAGTGCAGAAAATGTTAATAAAACAGATGTAACATCACAATATAAACCAGTGTTTAATACTGATGGAACAATATCGATTGGGCTTAAGAATATAAGTTCGCCATACATTATTGTTGTTGATAGCAAAACTTCTAAACCATTTGTTGCAGGAACATTTATAGAAAGTAAAGTTAATTTGTCTGGATCTAATATTAGTAGTATGTCTAATACTAATAAAGTAGGTAAAGCTGCACCTTCTACGAGTAACTCTTCAGGTGTTATTGTATCTGATACGACACCACCGACAGTTGATAAGATCACAAATCAAACGAAAGAAGTGAACACAGCTATTGACTCAGTAACAATTAATGCAAAAGATGACAGTGGTAAACCGGTGAGAAATGATGTATATGGATTACCAGATGGCGTAACATATGATCCTTCGACGAATACCATTAGTGGTAGTCCAAAAGAAGTTGGAGACTATAAAGTCACGATTATTACTTCAGACAGCACTTATAATGAAACAATTACGGAGTTTACGATTACGGTGACAGATACAACAGCACCAACGGTGGAAAATATTCCAGATCAAGAAAAAGAAGTAAACACACCGATTGATTCAATCACAATTCAAAGTGAAGATAACAGTGGCAA
>NZ_JAFCXB010000003.1:0-96614 GCF_049897865.1 Staphylococcus sp. Y174-1
TTTGATTAGCTCATAAAATACTAATTTGTGTTATCTCTAACACTTGTTTTGAACCAACAATTTAATGTTGCGTTCGGAATTAACGTTGACATATTGCAATTCAGTTTTCAATGTTCATTAATACGTTACAAGAATTTATTATAACATTAAGTTTTTGTTAAGTCAACAATAAATTTTTGTTGTTTTTTATTAAGTTTGTTGCGTTTTTTAACTCAACATTTAATATTGTATTATCTTTCAACTATATTAACAAGTGTCAAATTTACACTTTTGATAATTTCTGTTGATTCGATTTATATTGCAGTGCGTCGTGTTTTGACGACTTTTATATAATATCAAGATTATTTATAACCGTCAATAAAAAATACAGATCTTTTTAGTTTAATTTTACTACGGATATTACCAAATATCGTTTAAATGTATTTAAATTTTATTTTGTGTAAATAGATTGTGTAACCAATTTCACATTTTGATTACTTTATTACCTTTTCTTATTATCATTAAGTTAAATTCATATTAGTTAATGTTGAAAAATTAAATTCACCTTTTTAAAAATGCACTTTATTAAATCACTTACTTCTATAATAACTAAAAGTGAAAGAAGGGACTTACTGAATAGTAAGTCCCTTCTTCATGATTAAAATTGATTTTAAAAATAGCTTTGCTTAATTATTTCTCATCATCAAGTTTATTTATCTTGGCAATCTTTGCATAACCCATATATTTCCATACGGTGATGCGTTACATTAAAGTCTGTTACGTGTTGTGCTAACTGTTCCACTTCATCTAGTTGTGGATAATGGAAGTCAACGATTTTACCACATTGTTCACATATAACGTGATAGTGATTGTGTGTACTAAAATCAAAACGACTCGAAGAATCTCCATAAGGAAGTTCTTTAACGATACCAATATCTTTAAATACACGTAAATTATTATATATAGTAGCAACACTTATATTTGGAAAATCAGGTGAAAGTGCTTGATAAATTTCATCTGCTGTCGGATGAGTATGTGAAGCAATTAAAAATTTAAGAATTGCCTGTCTCTGTGGAGTGATTCTTACACCATTATTTCTCAATGAAGTAATCGAATCCTCTAATTGATGCTCTATCGTTTCCAACTCTGCACTCATTCCCCTCACCATCTTTCTATTTAAGAATTATTATTACTTAATATTAATATAACTGTTCACATGGGGAAATGTCAATAAACAAAGCTATAAACACATCAATAGCCATTCAAAGGATTTACGACATTCTCAATTAGTTCATTGTTATTGAGAATGGATTTTAAATTTTTCTCAAATATACCTGTCACTTCGCTTTTATTTTCATTACCATTACCTGTAATATGCGCTGTAATCGTTACATTATCCAATTGATATAGGTCATTACTCGGTTGCAATGGTTCATTTTCAAATACATCTAAGTATGCATGTCTAATTAATTTTTCTTTTAAAGCTTCTATTAAAATTTCTTCTTTAACTACTGTGCCTCTGCCTACATTGATAAAAAGACAATTATGGTCCATACATTCAAAATGCTCTCTTTCAAGTAGATGAATTGTACCTTTGGTTTCTGGCAAAGTGTTTATTACAATATTCGCTTCCTGCAACGCTTCTTTCAATTCATTGATTGGATATATCTCACTAAACCCTTCAATAGTATGTCCAGTTGTATTAACACCCATCACTGTCATGCCCATAACATTTGCAATTCTCGCTGTTTGTTGAGCTATGCTTCCTGTTCCTATAAACAATATCTTTTCTCCACTTAATCTTGATCCAGTTAACGAAGAATCATAATATTTATTTTTTTGATTTATGTAGGAAGTTTTCATCTTTTTATAATCATCTAATATGTACGCAAATATAAACTCCGACATCTGTTTTGCATGTACACCTTTAGCGTTCGTTAGTTTAATATTATGCTTGCTTATGTATTCTAAAGGCAAGTTGTTTACACCTGTGGCATACCAAGCAATCCAATTTAAATTAGGACATTGTTTTAAAAACGATTCATCCAATTTACCATCATAACCAAATAATATTTCTAAAGTTTCTCTGTCCTTGTCATCTATATCTGAGAGACCATTGCTAAACACAAAGTCTACATTTGGAAAGTGTGCTTTCAATTCATTTTCTAAATCGCCCAATTTCATTAGACTGACTGCTTTCATTTATGCTCACCCCAAGATTTGTTTTAATTCATCTATTTGCGTTTTCACTTTAACTTTTTCAATTATATCAATAATTTGACCAGTTTCATCTATTACAAAGGTTGTTCTCACTATACCCATGGATTCTTTTCCAAATGATTTTTTCAGTTGATATACACCAACCGCTTCAGATAATTTATAATCTGTATCTACAAGTAAGTCAAAATTTAGATCTAATTTGTCACTAAAATTTTGATGTTTCTTTTTGCTGTCACCACTAATGCCATAGACACTGGCATTAAGATCATTAAATAAAGCGATATTATCTCTAAAATCGCACGCTTCTGTAGTACATGTTGGTGTATTATCTCTTGGATAAAAATACAAAACTGCCTTTTTACCTTTAATCGTCTCATTCGTGATTAGCTCACCATTTTGATTTTCTAATTCAAATGAAGGAAATTGATCTCCTTTTTTCAACATATAACTCACCCTATTTCTTTTTATGATTAATTTTATGATACGATAATAAGCGAAAATATTAAATTAAAAGAGGTTGATAATAATGAAATTTACTGAAAGTGAAAAACTTCAGAAATTATCTGATGAATACATTTTGGGTGGCGTTAACTCTCCATCGCGTTCTTATAAAGCAGTAGGTGGTGGCGCACCTGTAATGATGCGTTCAGGTAAAGGCGCTTATTTATACGATGTGGATGGTAATAAATATATAGATTATTTACAAGCATATGGCCCTATCATCACTGGTCATGCACATCCACATATTACAGAAGCAATACAAGAACAAGCAGCGTTAGGTATACTATATGGCACGCCAACTGAATTAGAAATAGAATTTGCAAAAAAATTGCGCGATGCTATTCCTTCCTTAGAAAAAATCAGATTCGTCAATTCTGGTACTGAAGCCGTTATGACGACAATTCGTGTAGCACGTGCTTATACAAAACGTAATAAAATAGTTAAATTTGCTGGTCAATATCATGGACACTCTGATCTTGTTTTAGTTGCAGCTGGTAGTGGCCCATCACAATTGGGTTCGCCAGATTCAGCAGGTGTACCATTGAGTGTGGCTCAAGAGGTCATTACCGTTCCATACAATGATATAGATGCTTATAAAGAAGCAATCGATTATTGGGGAGATGAAATTGCCGCTGTTTTAGTTGAACCTATCGTTGGTAATTTTGGTATGGTTGAGCCAAAACAAGGCTTTTTGGAACAAGTTAACGAGATTACACACAATAATGGAAGTCTTGTTATTTACGATGAAGTCATTACTGCTTTCCGTTTCCATTATGGTGGCGCTCAAGATTTATATAAAGTTTACCCTGATTTAACTGCTTTCGGTAAAATTATTGGCGGTGGACTCCCAATTGGTGGTTATGGTGGCAAACAAGAGATAATGGAACAAGTAGCACCATTAGGTCCGGCATACCAAGCTGGAACAATGGCTGGTAATCCCCTTTCAATGAAAGGCGGTATTGCATTATTGGAAGTATTAGAACAAGACGGTGTTTATGAACAATTAGATGCACTAGGTAAACGATTAGAAGATGGTTTACTTTCTTTAATTAACAAACACAATATAACAGCAACAGTCAATAGAGTATACGGGGCACTTACGCTATATTTCACAAATGAAACGGTTGTTCATTATGACCAAGCGGAAAATTCAGATGGAGAAGCTTTCGCTAAATTCTTTAAACTAATGTTAAATCAAGGTATAAACTTAGCACCTTCTAAATTTGAAGCTTGGTTCTTAACTACTGAACATACAGAAGAAGATATCGATTCTACGTTAAAAGCTGTCGATTATGCTTTTAGTCAAATGAAATAAACTTGAAATTTACTGCTAATAATTGTATAACAAGTATAAACACAATTATTATTAATATATTAAGGAGCGGTACATTTGAAATTAGGAGCCCGTATTCTCAAGACAGGTATAGCCATTATACTTGCTTTGTTTATCGCTTCTCTACTACCTAATGAAGCTGGTTTGAAAGCAATTGCTGGGGTCAGTGCGGTTGTTGCAATGCAGCCTAGCGTATTTCGATCAATTAAAACTGTCTCTGACCAAGCAATAGGTAATGTTTTTGGTGCATTACTTGCTGTAGCAATGGTTACGGTATTTGGAGATAATGTTGTAATTATGGGTGTAACCGTAATATTATTAATTGCTGTACTTTTCCGCTTTAATTTAGCACATGTTGCTACCTTAGCTAGTGTGACAGCATTAATTATTATGGGACAACACACAGGAGATTTTTATGTTTCTGCATTTTATCGTTTTGTGCTCGTTATGATTGGTGTAATCAGTTCTTCAATCGTTAACCTAGTATTCTTACCACCAAAATTTGAATCAAAAATTTATTACAACTCTTTAAATATTTGTTCCGATATATTTGTTTGGTTCAAATTAGTCTTAAATGATACATCTGAATACCATCATATTAAAGAAGATAGAGGCGTAATTAGTGATAGAATTAAAAAACTAGAACAAACATTTGTTTATTATGAAGAAGAACGACCTTTAACTAAAAAACAAAGGTATGCCCAAAACAGGAAAAAAATACTTTTTAAAGAAGTGGTTAGAAGTACGCGTCATGCCTATGACGTGCTGAAAAAAATGAATCGCTACCAAAACGATTTACACAATTTGAATCATGAATTGCTATTACAGATTAAATTAGAAATTGATACGTTGATTGCATATCATGAACAAATATTTATTAGCCTTTCTAAAAAAGCAAAGTATGACGTTGGCCAATTTGAAAATCAAATTGAAAATCCACAAAAGAAAGAACTAATGGATGCCTTCCAAAAGGAACTTATTAGAAATCCTTATCAAACGATGTATTCATACGCAAATGTCATGCAAATCATTTCAGCTATTGAAGAATATCGTTACACATTAGAACATTTAGACAGATTACGTATTAGTTTCTTCTCATACCATAACAATGACAATGAAATTGATATTTTAGACGAAGATTTTGATTTATAACTAATTATCGCATAGTGCAGCTAACATAAGCTGTACTATGCGGTTTTTTTATCAAGCGTCATTCCACAATGATATGCCATGTTTAAAATACCTTATTATCTAGTTAACAAAGATAAAACGAACGATTTTTGTGTATAAAAAAGCGAGACAAATATCAAAACTGATTCAGTTTGATTAGTTTGCCTCGCTTTTTTTAATTTTTATAAACATCATTAACATAATTAAATATAACTTATAGATTTAATTGTTCACATATTAATTGATTATTTCGAATAACGAATATTTATAAATTTTGAATACTATATAAATGTTCGTAAGCACCTTTTTTAGCTAATAAAGCTTCATGGGAACCCACCTCTACAATTTCACCATTTTCAACTACCACTATTTTATCTGCATGTGTGATCGTCGACAATCTATGTGCCACAATTAATGTTGTTCTATTTTCACTTAATACTGTCAATGCATCTTGAATGATAGATTCACTTTCTAAATCTAATGCACTTGTTGCTTCATCTAGGATAATGATTGGAGGTTTATTCAAGAAGATACGCGCAATGGATACACGTTGTTTTTGTCCTCCTGACAATTTAACGCCTCTCTCCCCGACTTCAGTATCGTAACCCTCAGAAAGTTCCATAATAAAATCATGTGCGTTAGCCATTTTCGCTGCTTTAATAACCTCTTCATCCGTAGCATTCGGTCTACCCAGTAAGATATTTTCTTTAATTGTATCTGAGAATAAGATATTATCTTGCTGTACTAATCCAATTTGATTTCTCAAACTGCCAGTTAAATAAGATTTAATGTTCGTACCATCTATCTTAATTTCTCCGCCTGAAACATCATAAAATCTCGGAATAAGATTAATTAATGTCGATTTACCACCGCCACTCATGCCAACGAATGCAACTGTTTCACCTTTATTAATCTTCAAATTAATATTATTTAATATAGTTGCTTCTTCTAAATTATACTTAAAGCTCACATCGTTTATCTCGATATCGCCTTCTTTAATTTCAAGCGGAAGTGCGCCTTTTTTATTTTTAATATCATAACCTTCATCCATCAATTGAAAAACACGATCCATGGATGCGAAACTTTGCGTTAATGTAGTAAATGATGACACTAATCTACGTAATGGACCAAATAATTGTTCTAAATATCCTACAAACGCAGCTAAAGTACCAACCGTGATAGATCCATTAATAGCTAAGAAAGCGCCCGAACCAATAACAATTAATGGGCCAACATCTGTCACAGTATTAATTGCTGAAAATGAATACGCATTCCAACGCGTATGATTAAACGCTCTCTGCAAGAAATTTTGGTTATGTTTATCAAAATTTTGTGCTTCATTATCTTCAATTGCAAAGCTTTTAATTACTGACATACCTTGAACACGTTCATGTAAGAATCCTTGAACTTCAGCCAACGCCTGTGATCTTTTTCTGGTTAAATTTCTTAAACGCCCAAAGAAGAAATATACAGTCAATATATACACAGGGAAAATAACTAATGCTGCTAACGTCAGTTTTACATTTAAATAAAACATAATCGTCAATGCGATAACTATCGTTATACAATCTAGCCATATATTCATTAGACCAGTTAATATAAAATCTTTTGTTTGCTCTACATCATTAATCACTCTTGAAATAACTTGACCTGCTTGATTATTAGCATAGAAACGTGCGCTTAATGCTTGTAAATGATTATATAATCTTTTCCGTATATCATATAAAATTTTGTTACTTGTCCATTGCGCCAAATATTGTCTTAAAAATTCAATTGGTGGTCTCACAATTACAAAGATGAATACTGCAATGCCCAATGCAATACCTAATCTAGTGAATTTTTCCTCCGCTGTAATCGCTCCATTATTTATGATATCGTCAATAACGTACTTTATTAATAATGGAATTAACATTGGAATACCGAATTTTAAAATTCCGACAAGAATTGTAGCAATGATTCGCCATTTATATGGTTTTACAAATTGTAAATATCTTCGAATCATAAATTTATTTCCTCCCCACACTTACTCGCAAATGAAACAGCCTGCGCTGAATTTCAACGAGGCTGCTATAAACGGACGATCTTTAATTGTTTATGTTCATTTGCCATACCATTTTTCAAATAAAAGATTTTGGTTGCTATTAATTACACGCATACCACTATATAGGATAATTTAATTAAAAACATTAAATGTGCTTAATAATTTCTAATTTTTTTATATCGTTCACGCCAAACTTTTATAAAATCAGGAGCAAATGGACCTTTTTTCTGTTCAATCCATTGTTGTAAGATATCTACATTGCGCCTTAAAATGACATCAATATCTGAAGAATAATTCATCTGTCTCATATGTTGTTCATATTCATCTTCATCTAATAAATGATACTTACCATTTGGATATACTTTAATATCTAAGTCATAGTCAATATATTTTAACGCTTCATCATCACACACAAACGGTGAAGATAAATTGCAATAATAATAGACGCCATCTTCTCTAAACATACATATCACATTAAACCAAAATTCTGAATGGAAATATACAATTGCTGGCTCACGCGTAATCCAAGTACGACTATCACTCTCTGTGACAAGCGTATGATCATTTCCACCTATTACAACATGTTCCGTACCTTTTAATATAGTAGTTTCAGACCAAACACGATGAATATTCCCATCATGTTTATAACTTTGTATTTTTATTGTCTGACCTTCTTTAGGTATGGATTCTTTTACCATGCTCCACACCACCTTTTCTTAATTTCACATTATAAATTATAACATAACTAAGTAGACTACACCGAGTCTATCAATGCGATAATAAAAATTTATATATTTTTGTCATGCTCACTGGAAAATTATAATCTTCTTTTTCATCTAAATTCATCCACTTCATATTGTTAGGTAAACTTATTTCATCTTTGTTATTAATTTCCTGGTCTGCTAAATAAACTTCAATGTCCCAAGTTAAATGTGTAAATTGATGTTTCAATTTATAAGCTGGTTGTTCTGAAAATTGGATATTTGTATTTAAAATTGAATTAATTTGATGTTCCGCTTCCGCTTCATACATCGGAAATTCCCACATATTATTCAATAATTTTTGCATACGTTTTTCAATTAATACTTCATTATCTTGCGTTTTAATGATGTAAACATGTTGCTTAATATGTTTCTTTTTAACTTTAGTGGTTTTCACAGGTAATGTTTCAACTGTACCGTTTAAAAATGCTTCGCAATGCTCTTGTACGGGACAAAACATGCACAGCGTATTTTTCGGTGTACAAACCAATGCGCCTAATTCCATCATAGCTTGATTAAATGTACCAGCGTCACTTTCGACATAAGACTGTAACTCTTTTTCAAATGCCTTTCTAGTAGATTGTAATTTAATATCTCGTGTATCATTATTTAGCCTCGACCAAACTCTAAATACATTGCCATCTACCGTTGCTAGAGGTAAATCAAATGCGATACTCATTACAGCAGCTTGAGTATATGGCCCTACACCTTTCAATTTCCCGAACGTTTCTGGATGATTCGGTACTTCTCCATCAAAGTTATGATGTACATCTTGAATGGCAGTATGAAAATTTCTAGCACGACTATAATAACCGAGCCCCTCCCAATATTTAAGCACTTCATCCTCCTGTGCATTACTTAAATCTGCAATAGTAGGAAATCGATCAATAAATTTATGATAATAGTCTATTACCGTTTTAACTTGTGTTTGTTGGAGCATAACTTCACTTAACCAAATATAATATGGATTTGAGGTTTCTCGCCATGGCATCTTTCTCTGATTTTTATTAAACCAGTCAACTAGATTTTTTTTGAATTTTGGTTCATTAAGCATAAAGCACATCACTTTCTATTTTCTAAAATTTTTCTATATGATATATAGTGTGTTATTTTTAATATTGGACGTATTAGATTATAATGAATATATTATAGACATGAAATGAGTGAATACTTATGGATACAGGAACACATATTGTCATGGGTATCGGACTCACAGCATTAGCGACCCAAGACCCTGCCATGGCGGGATCTTTTGCAGCCACTGCTACAACTTTAATAGTTGGTTCATTAATTCCGGATGGTGACACCGTTTTTAAATTAAAAGATAATGCTACTTATATATCAAATCATAGAGGCATCACACATTCAATCCCTTTTACAATTTTATGGCCTTTGTTCATTACATTATTAATATTTACATTCTTTAAAAATGTAGATACGACCCATGTCTGGTTATGGGCGCAACTTGCCGTATTTCTTCATGTATTTGTGGATATATTTAATTCTTATGGTACACAAGCACTTAGACCCATTACAAATAAATGGATTCAACTCAGTGTTATTAATACATTTGATCCAATCATATTTGTATTATGGTGTATAGGTATATTACTGTGGATTGTTGGCGTACATCCATATCTCGCATTTTTCCCAATCGTTGGCATACTTGTTGTATATTATATTATTCGCTTTAGAATGCAAGCGATTATAAAACAACAAGCATTGCGACAAATTAAACAAGAACACAATCCTGTAAAAGTATTTGTTGCACCAACAATAAGGTTTATGCAATGGCGCGTCGCAGTACAAACGGAAATGCATGATTATGTTGGTCGTAGCTATGGAAGAAACATCGTATTTAGTGACAAATCGAAACGTCAATCATTCCCAAGTGATGATTTAATGCAATATGTAAAAGACGATAAAAATATTAAAACATTTCTTAATTTCTCGTCAATATATCGTTGGCAATCACGCAAATTAAATGATAATACCACAGAAATTAGATTAATCGATTTACGTTATCTAAAAAATGGTCATTACTCATTTGTTGCAATTGCACATTTAGATGAACATATGGTTATCGATCATTCTTATATTGGTTGGGTTTTCAGTGAAGATAAATTACAACGTAAATTATTTGCTAAATAAAGTAATTAAAAACTGGAGGTACGCGTTATTAGTAACGTAAACCTCCAGTTTTTTTATCTTTTAAGTAACTAACATTATTTATTTTCATCTGCTTTATCTTCTAGATTTTCAGAAGTTTCGTTCTCTGCTTGTTGCTTATATGAAGCAACATATGAATATTTTTTATGCGCAATACTTCTATATAATGCATAAATAATGACACACACTATTGCTAAAAATAATAGGAAGTATATATGCTGTGGTATATTATTTAGACTCAGCGTTCCTAATACAACCGACTGTGAAATCCCTTCAATTATATAATATAAGGGATTGAGCATTAAAATATGCGACACTAATGTCGTATTTGTATTAGGTATGAAAATAATTGGAACAATGAAAAACATGACTGCACTTACAATATAATAAATTATATTGATTTTGTTACTCACAATTGCTATTAAACCTAGTACTGTAGAAATAACTACAATAAATACTAATGACATAGCAACAAAGAATAATGTAGATAGCACCGAACTTTCAATATTTACGGGTGTAGCTAAAATTATCATTATAAGTGAAATGAACATCACCAAACTAAACAATAGCGCTATGATAATATTTTGAAAAATTGGATTGATATTAAATAATTTTCCAGTAAAGTAATCACGTTTAAATGTGTTAAAACTTTGATATATCGCAATCCAAATATATGCAAAACTCATCACCGCTGCTAATCTAAAAAAGCCTCGTGCTTGTTTAATTTCTTCCGTACCATTCATTTTAAATATCAACATCATTATTAAGAGTACTAACATACTTACTATAAAGGGTATTACTAACCACATCCATTGCGATTTCAAACGCTGGTACGCATGTTTAATGAGATGTGGTGTATTTATAAAATAGTTAATCATACTATCAATCATTTTTCACACCTACAATTCGATATAAATCCATTTATTATTTTTCATATCTGCCATAAAATACCCATCACCCGATTTTGTTATCCAAAAATTAGTTTCAATATTAAATTTTTCTTTTAGTTTTTGTTTATCTTTTATAGGAATCGTAAAACCAACTAATTTATTTTGATCATTAAATAACATCGATATCGGTTGTTGAACGATGGGTACAACAAAACGGTCATCTTTACCACTTTCAGGTACGAGCGAATCGGTCACCGTGCTATGTTTTTTATGCAAATGGCTATTAAAGAACTCATTATAGTTACTATAATTTTTATGCATATAGGGTGCTAATGCACTTGCACTATGTTCTTCAAACAAGCTTGCTGGATCAAAATAGCGTAACTTGTTCTTTGCAACTTTATAGTTATTGTTATCAATTTCAATACGATAATTTTTTGTGTTTTCACCTGTTATCGTAACAAAAGCATATTTATCTGCTTTTATTTTTTTACCATTCGACATATTTTCTAAACTTATCGCATCTTTTAAAACAATGCCATATGCTAATTTTTCTTCATACGGATTTTTTTGTTGGTTTTGTATTGTCGTTTGATCATCATTTTTGCCTATTTCAAGCTTACCTAAATCATTAAACATTAATAATGCCATGATGACCATACCTAATAAGAACACAATAAACAATGTCCAAAAACGGACAAGTGCTACTGGTGGCTTAGCATGATTATAGCGTTCAATACGTTTGAAATTATAGGTTAACTCAGGGATTCTTGTTCTGCTTTTTTTCCAATCAACGTCAAAATTAGATTTTTCTTCTTCACTCGTCAATGATAGCCGATCTTTTTCATGTTCTCTAAAAGCAGGTAATACTTGGTTAAGCGATCCATCCATTCTAAGCTGACCATGTGAAATCCACGCAATATAATTACTCGTTCGTGAAATTCGTTCTATATTGTCATCGATAAGTATTATGGTCAAATTTTCATTTATGTATTCGTTCGTTAGTTCAATCGCTTTTTCAAAGTAACTTTCATCTAAATAACTCAGTATTTGGTTCATTACAATAATACTGGATTTTGATGTTCTCGCTAATGTGAATTGCAATCTCGCATAGGCTTCATCCGTCAAACTTTTAATAGGTGTATTTATATCTTCTTGAAGATGGGCAAACTTAATAATCTGTTCTACTTTATGATCAGATGTTTTATAAGGAAATAACGTGGTTACATTTTTCACATAATCTATCACCGTCGTAGATTGAAGCAATTTATCTTCGATATCTGCAAAGAATATATCTTTCTTTCTAACAACTTTACCCTTATCTGGTTTCATTTCACCACTTAATAAACGCCCTATCAAAGATTTTGAGGAGTCGCCTTCACCAATAATACCTAGTGCTTCTCCCTGATAGATATGTAGATTAATATTATTCAATTCAATATCTTCTGCATCATATCCAAATGGTAAATACCATTTTTTAGATTTTTTATTTCTATAATAATGAGTTACATTGAGTAACTTTAATATAATTGAACTACCCATCTATCGTCATCCTTCTATAATTTTAATAATGCAATTGGTAAACCTTCTTCAGGTTCTGCACTTTTTATTCTAAAGCCCCAAGCAAAAACACCTTTTAATCTTTCAACTTTAAAATAATTCTCAGTCCCGTCATTTAACTTATAAATTCTACCGATTTCTATTTTTGTTCTATCTACCAAATAGCTCTCGGCAATGATGACCTTACTTTGATAAACATCATATTCATTAAATATCCCATTCATCTCTGCTTTTCTCATTTTTTCTTTGTAACCTTGAATTTCGTGACGTAACTCAACCTCACTCATTTCACTCAATTTCTTCTGTTCCATCTACAATACCACTCTCTTCCAGTTTAGCTTTAATTTTATCATATTTATAGCCTTTTCTCATAAGACCTTCTATTGTTTTATTAATTAATTTTCTGCCTGAAAATTTTCTTGAATATTTATTGTAAACCTTCTCTAGTTCTTGTTGTAACAAACCGTCTAATTCTGCTTCAGGTTGTGAGAAGTCCATTTCATCCATCACTACTTTTATTATTTCAAAGCTATAACCTTTTTGCATCAAAGCTTGCGATAGTTTTTCTTTCCTTTTAACTGTAGGACCTTTTTTTTGTCTTAATATTTTATTTGCAACTTTAATAATATCTTCCATTGGTTGTTCGTTCTCATAACGCTCAGCATATACATCAATAATTGTTTGTTCAACACCAGCATCTCTCAATTTTTGTCTGAAAATACCTGGCCCCTTATCTGTAGTAAGTATCATAGTGTTTTTTAAACTATTAGCATAGTCTTCATGATCGATTAGTCTTTGCTCATGACAATAGTCAATGACACTTGCTATAACAGATTCGGAAATTTCTTTCTTTTGTAAATGTTGTATCACTTCATAATCTGTTCTTTTTCTATAAGATAAAAATTGGATTGCTACATTCACTGCTTGTCTATATTGGTCATACTTTTGGATTTTTTCCATGTCAGCAGCATCAACGATTTGACCTTTTTTTAAATTGAAATGTACATAAGTATCCATATCGATACCCATTTCAAATTCCTCATCTAAATATAAATTAAAACGCTCTTTATTTTTCTTTTGTACTTCTATTTTTGTAATTTTAGGCATTATCCTCACTCCACCTCTAAGAATAACGCATATTGTTTGGTAATGGAATCATAGTGACTAGCTTAATTAAAATGCTTAAAGATTTATTAATCTAAAAAGTGTGAGGATACAAAATCAATCACTCTTTTTGATTTCGTACCCTCACACTTAGTTATTTTTATTTTTTTAAATCTCTCTTATAAATACCATTAAAAATTAAGCGCTATTTTGATATTAAACACCTAGTTCTTGAATTGCATTCTCGTATTGACTATTTGAAATATAACCTTGCTGCTTCATTTTTTCTAAATTTGTTTTAACACGGTTAGTAAAATTATCTGACATGTCATTGATATTATATACACTTGGGGCATTTATCTTGCTTGCTAATATAGCACTTTGTAATACCGTTATTTGTGGTAAATTTGGATTGTTTTTATCAGTCGTTACCCCAAAATAGTGATTAGCAGCAGATTCAATCGTGTATTGGTCACTCCCATAATAGATGTTATTCATATAAAAACTTAAAATTTCATTTTTATCATATTCTTTCTCTACTCTATGTGCCACGAACAACTCTTTAATTTTTCTAGTAATTGACTGTTCATTATCATAGTAATAGTTTTTAACTACTTGTTGGGTAATGGTACTTCCACCTTGGACACTTTTGTCACTCAATGTTGAAAATAATGCACGTGAAGTTCCTTTCACATCAAAACCATGGTGTTTATAAAAGCGTTCATCTTCCATAGCAATGAAAGCACCTTTTGTATAATCTGGCATATCTGATGCAGAAACAAAAGATTCTTTTTCTGTTATATTCTTCAACTCATCTGTATCAGCACTAAGTGATAATGCATACATGACGCCGATGATTATTCCAATAATAATTAAGATGGGAATGAGTAGTTTTAAAATGATACCTTTACCTTTTTTCTTTTTCTGCGGTTTATTCACAGGTTTAAAATACGTATTATGATGTAATTGATTTGAGTCATTTGAGTCGTTTGGTTTGTTGTACGTTTTATAACGATCGCTTCTTTTCATGCGGTAGCTCCTTTACGTTGCTCTCATATCATTATAAGTGAGTGTATCAATAGTTTAAATGTTTATCTATAGCTAATTGCAAAAATCGGTCCAAGGGTGTATGAATGTGTCCACATGAAGTTTTACAACAATGCGTTTTTGGTTATTATGTCTAACTTAGACAACAAAAAAACTGGAAAACGACAGGTATTTTATACTACCTATCGCTTCCAGTTATGAAACTAACTCACGAAAAACTATTTTAATTACTTACCTATACATATTAATCGTTTAATTGATTTACAATTTCTCTATTAAAATCATCTAAATCATCTGGTGTACGGCTTGTAACGATATTTTTATCTACTACAACTGATTCATCAACGACTTGTGCGCCAGCGTTTGCTAAGTCTTTACGCACATTTAATACTGCAGTTAAAGTACGTCCATTTAAATCATCTGTATCAATTAAAATTTGAGGTCCGTGACAAATTGCGAATGTTGGTACATCATTTTTAGTAAAGTATTTCGCAAAAGTACCATATCTGCCTTCAGCATCGCCACGTAAGTGGTCAGGAGAAAAGCCACCAGGAATTAATAAACCATCAAAGTCTTCAGGTTTTGCGTCAGCAATACTAACGTCTACCGCAACTTTTGTGCCATGTTTACCTACGACTTCACTATTCGCTTGATCACCTATAACAACTGTTTCATGTCCCGCTTCTTCAATCGCTTCTTTAGGACTAGTTAATTCAATATCTTCAAATTCATTTGTTAAAATGATTGCTACTTTTTTAGCCATTAATAATCACCTTTCTCTATTTATGTTCTACGTTATATATAGACTAAAACTTGAAAGTTTAAACATCGGCCTAAGATAGCATTCAATTAACTTATTTATCTTCTGATGATTTTGAAACAGTTTTAACTTTTTCTTCAAGTTGATCGAGCAAACCAATCCACTCATCTATATCTTCTACGCGCACTTCGTCCGGATTTACGTGATCGATATCATCAATAAATTTTTCTAATCTTGCTCTAATTTGATCAATTGTTTGATTTTCATTCATTTTAAAAATGACTCCTTTTTATAAGATAGTATAATCCTAACATGGATTTGACAAAATTTGGTATAGTCTTAATAATATTAAGGTGAAATATTAGATGTGAGACACATACGATTATTCATAAATTTGTATACACCGTTCCCTATACAAATAAAGTTTAGTATATACTCATAGCAGATAAAAGTTAAAAAAGGAAGTTTTAATTATGTTGAATTTGTATGCATCAAATGTTAAGAAACCAATTTCAATTCATAACGACCCATGGGAAGCATACAATGATATGCAAGAACACGATCGTTTGACGTTAAGTAATATCGAATTTACGACGACGAATTTATGTAATATGCGTTGTAGTCATTGCGCTGTCGGTTATACATTGCAAACCACAGACCCAGACCCGTTACCTATGGATTTAATTTATCGCCGTTTAGATGAAATTCCAGACCTTAAAACCATGTCTATCACAGGTGGCGAACCTATGTTTTCAAAAAAATCCATAAGAAATGTTGTAAAACCCTTGTTAAAATATGCACATAGCCGTGGTATCTATGTTCAAATGAATTCTAATTTAACTTTACCATTAGATCGTTATTTAGATATTGCTGAATATATTGATGTCATGCATATTTCACATAATTGGGGAACAATTGATGAGTTTACAGATGTAGGATTTGGTGCCATGGACAAGCAACCTCCATTAAAAGCAAAACTGAGACTGTATGAACAAATGTTATCTAATTCCAGTACCTTATCTCAACAAGGTATGTTTATTTCTGCCGAAACGATGTTAAATCAAAGCACTGTACCCCATCTTGAAAAAATACATAATGAGATTGTCCATGATATGAAATGTCAAAGACATGAAATTCATCCCATGTACCCTGCTGATTTTGCTAGCCAACTAGAAGTGCTTTCTCTTAAAGAGATGAAAACAGCAATCCATCATATTTTAGATATTCGTGATCCAAATTTATGGATGCTATTTGGTACATTACCTATTTATCCATGTATCAAAGATGAAAATGATCAAGCCTTATTGCAAAGACTGAGAGATACACCGAATGTAACGATGAGAAATGACCCTGATGGACGCAATAGATTGAATGTGAATGTTTTTACAGGTAACGTCATAGTTACTGACTTTGGTGATGAAAATGGTACTATTTCTAACATTAAGCATGATAAATTACCAGACGTATTTAACCATTGGCTTGCGACACCTTTAGCTCAATCACTTAATTGTCATTGTTCCGAATTTAGTTGTCTTGGACCCAATGTACTTGTTAAAAACATGTACTACCCTAATACGGATTTTAAAAAGAAGGAGAAAATCATGCACCGTTGAAATGCAACGTATAACTAAAAAAGCGAAAGTTGTTATTTAATCTAAAGTGATTAACTGTACAACTTTCGCTTTATTTTATTCTATATTTTGTACATTGGATAAAAATTCTATCGTTTCTTTACTTTCTTGTCTGCGCTCTTTCCTACGTTTTACCCTAGCAAGTGCTGTGTCATGAAACCATTTTTCTGTTTGTGTTTCTGGATATACTTGTGGGACTTCTTGTGGTTTCCCATTTTCATCTAAAGCAACAAATGTTAAAAAGCTAAGTGCCGCTAAATGACGTTCGCTCTTAACAACACCTTCAATAATGATTTGTACACAAACTTCCATCGAAGACTTACCAGCATACGAAACCATTGCTTCGTAAGAAATGATATCCCCTGTTTTAATAGGTTTTAAAAAGTCGACTGAATCTGTTGACGCAGTTACCACTTGTGAATTGCTATGCTTCGTCGCCGTAATAGCAGAAATCTCATCTACATTAGCCATCAATATGCCACCAAACATCGTGTGAAGATGGTTCGTATCTTGTGGGAATATTTGTCTTTCTTTTATACTTCTAGATTCCGACATTGATTTGCTTGCTACATTTCCCATAATTTTAGCTCCCTTTTCAATTCTCAATGACATAAACTAAGGAGTGAGTCCGAAATCAGCATAATATAGATTTCATATCCTCACTCCCAATTTAAATAACATCAGACTTTATCATTTTTTGTAAATGTATTTAATATGATTTAACACCTATGCTTACTTTAATCGCTTATTAGCACTTATTTGATTTATAAAATAAAAAATGTTTCCATTACATTATTTTGACCAATTACCATTTTCAAATACAAGTTCTTTTTCATCATCTTGTGTTATTCCATAAATAGTTAGATCAGGGCTTCCAATCATAAAATCTACATGAATTAATGAGTCATTCAACCCATGCGCTAATTTTTCTTCCGTAGTCATTTCTGTGCCACCTTCAACATTAAATCCATAAGCTGAACCTAATGCAATATGACAAGATGCATTTTCATCAAATAATGTATTGTAAAAAATAGTGTTACGATTTGAAATTGGCGAATCATCAGGTACAAGTGCGACTTCTCCTAATCTTCTTGCACCTTCATCGGTATTTAGTAAATCTCTTAATACATCTTCGCCTTGATCAGCTTTAAAATCAACAACCTCACCATCTTTGAACGTTAATGTGAAGCCGTCAATGATATTACCATTATGACTAAGTGGCAACTTATTTGTGACATGACCATTTACATTTAAGCGATGTGGTGCGGTAAATACTTCTTCAGTTGGGATATTAGCAACAAAAGCTTGGCCTTCACTCGTATAACTCGTAGCATCTTCCCAAATATGTCCTTCCGGTAGTCCAATAACTAAATCCGTACCTTCTGAAATGTAGTGCAGTGCTTTATAATTTTTATCTTGTAATTTACGCGCGTGAATACTTAAATTTTCTACATGGTTTTTCCAATTTTTAACTGGATCATTACCATCTACACGCACGATGTCTAATACTTCATCAATAAATTTACTATATGCTTCTGTTTCAGTCAGGTCAGGATATACGCGTTGTGCCCATGCTTTTGAAGGGAATGCTGCCACACACCAAGGGAATTGATTCTTTTGACTTGCTTCCATATAACCTTTATAAGCAGTAGAATATTGTCTTTGATATGTCGATAACTTTTCACTATCAATACCATTCAATAGATCTGGATCTTGTGTAATGAGTGCTAAGTTGGCTGCACCACGTTTCACATAGTCCATACGTTTTTCAACTTCATATGATTTCACAGCGTCTTTCTCAAAAAATTCAACAGATTCATATTCAAATTTCAAACGCGATAACTTGTCATCGCTATATTCTACTTTAACGTCGGAAGCGCCACGTTTATATGCCGCTTCAACTATGTAATATGTTAGTTCTAATGCATCGACACTAGAGCGAATAAATACTGGTTGATCCTTTTGAACATTCATGCCCACACCAACTAATAGTTCGGCATATTGTTGAAGTTTATCTTGTAATTCTGTCATATGGTAACTCCCCCTATTTACGAATTTGACCAAGTGCATCAGCGATTGCCGATGCTTCACTCGGTGTAAATGATGCTTTTGATGTTACATATTCATGAATTTCACGAATTTCTTGTTCATCTGCTGATTTATAATTATCTGGATCAATCAAACTTTGATTCACAAGATTTAATCTATCTCTTATTTCTTCTATCATTTGTTCTATACTTTTTGCCACAAAATTCACCTCTTTTTCAATTTATTTTATCAAATTTACCTATCTTGTAAAACTTTTATGGCAATTACCCTTTTGAAATGATTAAAAAAGCTTTAAAATGGGAAAGAGGAGTATATAAATTTGGAGGTACACAAATGATTACAGTAGCATTCGTATGTTTAGGAAATATTTGTCGTTCACCTATGGCAGAAGCAATCATGCGACAAAAATTACTTGATAGAAATATAAAAGATATAAAAGTTACCTCTAGAGGCACAGGGCAATGGAACTTAGGTGAGCCACCTCATGAAGGTACACAAGCCATTCTATCTGAACATGACATACCTTTTGATGGTATGATTAGTGAACTGTTTGAATCAAACGATGACTTTGATTACATTATTGCAATGGATCAAAGTAACGTTGATAATATCAAACAAATTAATCCTAATATTAAAGGTCAATTGTTTAAACTATTAGAGTTTAGCGATATGACTGAAACAGACGTTCCAGATCCTTATTATACAAATAATTTCGAAGGCGTCTATAAAATGGTACAATCATCTTGTGATAATTTAATCAATTTTATAATTAAAGATGCAAATTTAAGAGAGGAGTAACACATCATGCAAAACAAACTCATTCCAGGAATTTTATTAGGTGCCGTAATTGGAGGCGCAGCAACATTAGCTGATAAATCAACACGTCAATCTTTAAAACAATCTATTAAAGACAGAAAAGAAGGTACGCGTTCTCAAAAACCTTCTGCAATCAATAACATTAAAGACGAAGTGTTATATTGGAAAGACGTTGTAGAAGAAATCAGACGTAACAATCCAGAATTAGAACGTTCAATCAAAGATGCAAAAAATACTTTTGTAGAGCGTAAGAATAATCGTTTAAACGGCTAATTCTACTTATTTTTGTATTTCAAACATAAGCTTCAATAAATGATTTAAGAGCCTGGGATGTATGACATATCTCAGGCTCAATCATTATGTTAACTTTGCTTTGTAATATCAATTTTGTGTTTATATACGAATTTACAAACGGTTGCATGCATTTATATCATTGTCTTAATATTATGTAGGTTTAATTATTATGATGCATTACCGTATTTTCACATTAATAACACTTCATTATTTACTTAGGTTTTAACATTCATTTGATACTTACGCATACACATATGCATTATTCTATTTTTTTATTAATCTAATTATCTATTTTTCCGAAAGAAAATAGCGTCACATATTTACCTAAACTAGATTTTAAAGTATATTAAAATGTATATTGAAAAATATCAATACATAAGGAGATTAGATATGTCTAAAAAAGATAAAACAACTTCTAACTTTTTGAATGAGGCAAAAAGTGTAGAAGAAAATGACAAACAGTCTAATGAAACAAATGGTCAACAAATCAAACGCGACCGCACTTACATCACACCTGATGAATTTAAATCTAAGTCACCTAAGAAAGATAACCAAGCATTCTTTGTTTCACGTATCAATAAACCAGCAAAATATACTAAAGATTCAAATTTTTTCTCATATCTTGTATATAGAATTGGTAAAGATGACGCATCAGGACTGTCAGCACAGTTATCTTATTATTTCATGCTTTCATTGTTCCCAATGCTACTATTCTTACTCTCTATCGTACCAGTTGTTGGTGTGAAACAGTCGACGATAAGAGATTTAATAAAAGATCATGTGCCATCTGATTATGCACCTCAAGTTTCAAGTATAATTGGTGATATTATGGACAATGCGAGCGGTGGATTACTATCTATCGGGTTAATCGCAGCATTATGGTCCGCATCTAACGGAATGACTGCGCTAATGAATGCCTTTAATGTTGCTTATGACGTTGAAGATAGCCGAAATTTTGTAGTTGCTAAACTTTATAGTGTATTATTCACGCTTGCCATGATTATCGTTATGCCAGTTGCACTCGTGTTACCTACATTTGGGCAACAAATTGGTGATCTGCTATTCGGCCCGCTAGGCCTTGGAGATCAAGTAAAGTGGCTGTTTGATACAATACGTTTTGTATTACCTGTAATTGTTGTTCTTATAGCATTCATGGTGTTATACACATTAGCTCCTAATGTTAAAATTAAATTATTGTCTGTTATTCCAGGCGCTATATTTGCAACAATCGTCTTCTTAGGTGGGTCATATTTATTTGGATTTTATATTTCAAACTTTGCTAATTATTCTAAAACATATGGTAGTATTGCCGGTATTATCATCTTAATGTTATGGTTATACATCACAGGTTTCATCATCATCATTGGTGCTGAAATCAACGCCATCTTCCATCAACGTAAAGTGGTACGTGGTAAAACACCTGAAGAACAAACCTTGGACGATATCGAACATAATAGAAATACATCTATTGCAGATAATCAAGATTCTGAAAATAAAAATACTGATATTACATCATCAAACAAAGCAGTTAATGATGTAGATACATCGAAAAATAACGGATAATATTAACTAATCCCCCTCAAACAAATGAGATGTCATTGTTTGAGGGGGATTTTAATAAATATAAAAGCTTTTATTGTTGCATAAAAATTAAAAAGCTAAAACAGCGTGTATGTCTACCATACGCGTTTGTTTTAGCTTGCTAGATTTATATTCCCTTTATTGAATTAAATTGTGCTGGAATGCATATATGACGGCTTGAGTTCTATCTTGAACTTCTAATTTACTTAGGATATTACTTACATGCGTTTTCACTGTTTTAATCGTAATATGTGAAGCGCTGGCAATCTCTTGGTTAGAGTAACCTTTAGCAATCAGTAATAAAATCTCCATTTCACGTTCTGTGAGCATTTCATACAATTCAGCTCGTTGTTTCATCCTATTTCTCATTTTAACTAGGACTTCTGCTTCAAATACTGACTCATTATTGTAAGTCTTACGAATCGCTTCAGCAATATCACTAGCACTTGTTGTTTTCAATATATAGCTATCTACACCGGAATCAAGTGCACGATAGACTTCGTTATCTTCAATATAACTCGTAAGCATGACAACTTTAATATTTGGCAAGTCTTTTTTAACTTGTTCAGTTGCTTCGACACCATCCATATCGTCCATAAGTAAATCCATTAAAATTAGGTCCGGTTTCAGTTCATGTGCTTTTTCGATTGCATCTTTTCCTGACTTACCTTCCCCTACGACATCTATATCAGATTGTGTGGATAAATAACTAGAAATACCTATTCGAACCATTTCATGATCATCAACAAATAATACTTTAATCGGCATTTGAATCCTCCTTATTTAATGGTGCCTTCACTTCAATTCTCGTACCTGCATCAGGCAAAGAAACGATATGAAATGTTGCACCTATTTCTAGTGCACGTTCGCGCATATTTTTTAATCCATAACTTTGTTCTACCTTATCATCTACATTAAACCCTTTACCATTATCTTGTATACGCAATAACAAATATTCTTCCCTATTAAATAATTCAATTGTGACCTTCGTTCCTTTAGAATGTCTTAGCGTATTAGAAATGGCTTCTTGCGTAATACGGAATAAATGGTCCTCGATACCTTTTGGTACTTTGAATTCTTCAATATCATGTACCACTTTCATTGGTACTTTTTTCTGTAAATCAACGACTAAATCTTTAATACCCTCACCTAAAGATTTATCTTTCAAACCAATAGGTCTTAAGTGTAATAGTAGTGCTCTCATTTCTAATTGGGAATCTTGAATCATTTTTTCTAATACTGGTATTTGTTGGTCCAATGGGGCCTTCAATTCTGTCTCTTTAATTGCTGATAACATCATACTTGCTGCGAATAATTGTTGACTAACTGAATCATGTAATTCACGCGCTAAACGTTGACGTTCGTCTTCTATAATTTTCTTAACTTTAACATCATTGATATTATAAGATTCATTCGTCAGGTTCTGTGTTTTCATTCTTAATTTATGTACTTCTTGATTTAACGGCACAAGCGTTTGATATAGTTCGATTGTTTCGTTGTATAATTCAATATTTTGATCATTGATACCCACTGTTTGACCTTCTATTGAACGTTCAATTTGATCTTTTAACCAATGATTTTGCTGATTGATTTTATATGCTAAGACAGAACCTACAATAATACAGAGTAAAATCACCATTAGATTTAAAAAAAGCAGTACAGGTATGCCAAATATTTGAGTATAAAACATACCTTGAAAATACATTATATTAACAAACACTTTATCAATAAAGAATATGGCAAAAAACGTACTATATACTAATATCAACATGGACCCGATCGCTCTAAAGTAGTGATTCATTTATAAATCACCTCAACATCACCTAAAAATGAAGAGACATAAATATTTACAGCATAGTTCTCTGCTTTTGTTTCTTCTACTACCTTAATATTATTATTCTCAACTTTATAAGAGGTTTCGTTTACATAGGCATTCCCGTATAACGTTGTGAAATGTAATATAATATTATAGTTAAGTGGTACCACGATTTGAACTTTTCCAATGATATGTCGAATAACGATTGTATTATTTTCTTTAATGTTTGCTGCTTTAGACATATCAATATGAATATCACCAATGCCATGTTGAATTTGTAAATCTTCCCATTTATAAACATATACAGGTGATCGTTGCTCGCCAAACCATTTTTGTTTTATAAATTCCGGTGAGTCTACTTCTTCTTCTGTTGCAGTAATTTTTAAAGGTTTAAATTTATAAATAATATATCTAACGATGAGTACTATTAAAAATATAAATAATATGATAATCGTATACTTATTAGATAATAAGGTAAATGCTATTAATAACGCACCAATCCAAAAAGCTAATAAACCACGTACTTTATGAAAATAGATATAACCCACATAAACTAAAATACAACCCAATAATAACACAAGTAAAAAGCCAATTTTTTCAAAGAAAATATAATAAAAATTGGCAATAATCATTAATGCTGTAAATACGATAAGCATCTCTGTGGATATATATTTATGAGTCATGTTTCGCCACCTTTCTTTAAGCGACTAAACTGATACGTTCGATTAAATCACATTCAGTTTCAATGTTTGCACGTTCAACTGCCTGATGAGATAAATCGGATTCAATTCTCGCATAGTCTGCTTCCATTTCGTTTAATTCTTTTTTAATTTTTTCTATTTCAGAATGTTCTATTTCTTGAGCACAGTAAATGTAATATTCATCTATCATATCAATATATTTATTTTCTAGCGTTAAAGTTAAGCTGTCTATTAATTTTTCAACATACGCTTTTCTTTCAATTAAATATTTTATGTACATTTCAATGCTTCTCATTTTTTTATCTAAATACTGTCTATATTCTACTAAACTTGTATAAAAAGTGTTTTTAGTCATTTTGTCTAAATAAGTCGTAATATAATTCATAGAATCACCTCATGATTGATTAGATTCCATTATAAAAAATTTCCGGAACCATTGGTATAGGCTCCGGAACCATCTTATATTAGGACTTTAGACCGAAACAAGATTAATCTATTTTAGTAGTTAATAATGGTCCATCTTTTGTCACAATAACCGTATGTTCAATTTGAGCAACAAAACTTTTATCGTTTGTTTCAAATGCCCATTCATTTTTACCTTCTGTTACAAAAGTTGCCTTTGTAGAAATGAATG
Organism: Staphylococcus sp. Y174-1; assembly: GCF_049897865.1. Lineage (NCBI taxonomy): Bacteria > Bacillati > Bacillota > Bacilli > Caryophanales > Staphylococcaceae > Staphylococcus > Staphylococcus sp. Y174-1. Next base: position 25,058 of record NZ_JAFCXB010000003.1, read on the forward strand.
GTTCAACAGCGATTACTGTGCCTTCTTTTAATAGTGTTTTATCTTTAGGTTCATAATAATTCATAACATGGCTTGGCGCTTCATGTAGAGATTGGCCTACGCCATGACCTGTTAGGTTTTTAATTACTGTAAGGTTATTTTTTCGTGCAGTCGCATGTACTGCTTTACCAATTTGGCTTAATTTAGCACCAGGTTTTACACGTGTCATTGCGGCTTCGAATGCTTCTAATGCCACATCACACACTTTTTGTTTTAATGGATTGTCCGGTTCACCAACAACAAATGAAATCCCTGTGTCTGCATAGTATCCGTTTTTAAGCGCAGACACATCTATATTCACTAAATCACCTTCACGTATTTTACGTTTACCAGGTATACCATGAGCTACTTCTTCGTTTACACTGATACATGTTTGACCTGGAAAGTTCTCATCATGAATTGGCGCTGATATCGCTCCATGCTTTTCAAATAAGTCCTTTGCAATATCGTCTAGTTCTTTTGTTGTAATTCCTGGCTTAGTTGCTGATTGCATTTCATCTCTTACTAGCGCGCAAATATAACCAATATCTTTTAATGCTGTTAATTCTTCTTCTGTTTTTACAATCATATTATCCCGTTCCTTTTTGTAATTTATATTCTTTATTATTATAGCAGACTTTTTTTGATATAATAAATTAGAAAATTTTATCAACTATAGTTTAACATTTCACAGATATTAATAATACGACTACTCACCATTTTGAGCAGTTATTTGACTATACATCACATTAGGAGTTTTTAAATGAATGATAACTGGTATAAAAAAATTATCGGTGCTCGTACAATTAAAACGGGTCTAGCCACATTTCTGACTGCATTATTTTGTTTAGCTTTAAACTTAAATCCGATATTTGCTATATTAACGGCTATTGTGACGATTGAACCTACAGCTAAAGCTTCATTAAAAAAAGGCTATCGTCGTTTGCCAGCAACCATTATTGGGGCATTATTTGCAGTCATATTCACATTTATATTTGGGGACCAATCCCCTTTCGCATATGCATTGAGCGCTACGTTCACAATTATTCTATGTACCAAACTTAATTTACATGTGGGTACTACGGTAGCTACATTAACAGCTATGGCTATGATTCCAGGTATTCATGAAGCCTATTTCTTTAATTTCTTTTCTAGATTATTAACTGCTATCATCGGACTCGTAACAGCTGGATTAGTAAACTTTATTATTTTACCTCCAAAATATTATGATCAAGTTGAATCATCTATTAATTTGACTGAATCAAAAATGTACGAACTCTTTGAATTACGTATGCGTCAATTATTACTTGGTAAATTTACAAAAGGCGCGCCTTATCGTCAATTAAATCAATTAATCGATTTAAATCAAAAAGTGGAAACCTTACTTTCTTATCAAAAAGATGAACTAAGCTATCACAAACACCATGATTCAGAATGGATTCAACTTAAAGCACTAACTACGCGCGCGCATACTAATAGGTTGTTTATTACCCATTTATCTAATTTAGTTTATTTACCGAAAGATACGATAATTACTTTTACAAACGATGAAAAATTGGCGATTTTAAGTATCGCACAAAGTATAAACAATATATATTCGACTGGACACTTCGAGCGTAAGAAACAACATGCCTCTTTACTAAAAATGTCTGTGAAAGGTTTAGATGAGTTTGATAGCAATCAACTTAAAAGTCATGTCATTTATGAAATTCTATTGATTTATCGCATATTAGATCATCGTTTTGCATAAATCTAAATTTATTCTTAAATAAAAAGCACACTCCTATAAGCATACATTGATGTGCACCCCTAAAAGTTAGATTTTTAGTCCAACTTTTGGGGTGCACATCAACATTCATATCGCTTTACGAGTGTGCTTTTTTATAATTTAATTTTTAGCTACGCGATCAACAATAACTTGTTTAGCAGCTTCTTCTTCAGTATTATCTACTTGTTTAGGCTCAAAAGCAATGCCTTTACGTTCACATGCTTTTTCTAATAAATAATCAGTAATTTCATGGTTTTTTGGTAAAATTGGACCATGTAAATATGTACCTAATAGATTTTTATAATGAATACCTTCTTTTGCATCTTCATCATTATTTCCATATCCATGTGTAACGTGACCTAAAGTACCAAACTTATGATATGTACGGCCACCATGATTTTCAAAACCAACTATTGTTCCAAAAGTTTTACTTTCAATCACAATATCGCCTGTAAGACGATTTGTTTGTGACTCAGTATAAAAGTCTAAAATATTTAAACCAGCTAATTCTGTACCATCTGGTGTAATGTATTTACTCCCCAAGAACTGATACCCACCACAAATTGTCAGACCGGGCATGCCTTCTTCAATGGCATCTTTCAATACCGTTTTTATTTTGCTTAATTCTTTCGTAGCCAAGGCTTGTTCTCTATCACTGCCACCACCAATGAAAAATATATCACAGTTATCTAGCGTGATACCTTCTGTTTCATTGATATCAACTACATTTAATTGGATATTCCTCAATTTAGCACGTTGTCTTAACGCAATGATATTACCAATATCACTATATAAATTTAATTTATCAGGCATAAAATGATAAACAGTTAATTCATTCATTTCGCTTTGACCTCCTCAAAAGAGTGGTTTAATTGTTCTAACATAGGTGCGAGCGAAGTATAATTTGGAATTGCTACAGTAAAGCTCTCTTTATATTCCATAGATTTAGCAGTCGCTTTGTAAATATCGCGCTCTAAGATAACAGGTACTGTAACACCAGCCAATTTTAATCTTAATTGAAGTTCTTCTGCTCTAGTTCCTGTAACAATAATTGTCTCTATTTGTTGTCTTGTTAATTTTTCAAAATCTGCATCATATATCCACGATGTATCTCTACCATCTGCAGCATTATCATTTAAACTGATAAGGTAAACCTTACTACCGCTTAATTGTTCACCTACTGAGAGACTTGCGTTCATCCCTGCAGGATTTTTGGCTAAGTTTATCATAGCTTCTTTGCTATCTTGTTTAAAATATTGCATACGGCCGTTGTCTGATGTATACGTTTCAAAACCTTTTCTGATGCCGTCATCATTAATGCCTAACTCTCTTAATACAGAATATGCAGCAATCGCGTTATAAGCATTAAAATCACCAGCTATTTTCATATTAAACGTTTTAGAACCAATATTTAAGTTTATAAACGGTGTCAGTGTAAATGAGGATACTTCATATTGTGTATCCTCACGTTTAAAACCACATTCACAGTGATAATGACCAATTTGGTTATATTGGATATAGTCATAATGGAGTAAACGTCCGCAGTTTGGACAATAACGGCTTTCATTCATTGTACTTTGTTCAAATTTGTGTGCGTGTGCCTTCATGCCATAGTAAACCACCGTGTCACTCGCAATTTTCAACCTACTCACAAATGGATCATCTGCATTCAATAATAATTTAATGCCTTTATTATTAATCGCCTTTGCTATGTTATTAACCATAATATCAATTTCACCAAAACGGTCCATTTGATCTCGGAAGAAATTCGTAACAACCATCATCGTTGGTGTTACTTCGTTAAGCACTCTCGGAATAGAGCCCTCGTCAATTTCAATGACTGCGATTTTTGTATTTTTCTTATTTTGCAAAATAAAAGCAGATGTAATACCTGCAGCCATATTTGCGCCTTCATTATTATGTATGATTTCTATATCATTAGCTTTTAATGTATGACCGATTAGGTTTGAAGTGGTTGTTTTCCCGTTCGTACCACTTATAAAAACAATCTCATCAACTTGAGATGCTAACTTTCTTAATATATTTTTATCTACTCTTCTAGCTACTTGACCGGGCAAGTCTGTGCCTTTTTTGCCAACAGCTTTACTTGCTTGCCTTGCCAATTTTGCTAAGCGGGTTGCAGTCCAGTATCTCATTTAGCTCCTCCTCTACTCTTCACTCAAATATTATAACACGATTATGTTGTATTCCAAACAATTCTCAACCCAATTTACATGAGTCTTTTTCAAATAAAGTAGCGTATAATTTACTACTAAGTCTAGTTTTGCTATACTGAAAAAAAGTATAGGAGGCTTATTAATTATGTTAAACAAAGAACTATTAGATGCTTTAAATGAACAAATGAATCATGAATTTTATGCTGCTCACGCTTATATGGCTATGGCTGCCTTTTGTGACGACAATTCTTACGAAGGTTTTGCAAATTTTTATATTCAACAAGCTAAAGAAGAAAGATTCCATGGTAAAAAAATATATGACTATATTAACGACCGTGGAGAGCATGCTTTATTTACAGCAATTCCTGCACCAAAAACAGAGTTCAGCAGCATCTTAGAAACGTTTGAAGATGGTTTGGCTCAAGAACAAGACGTTACACGTAGATTCTATAATTTATCAGATTTAGCTAACAAAGATAAAGATTATGCTACGATTTCATTCTTAAATTGGTTCTTAGACGAGCAAGTTGAAGAAGAAGCTATGTTTGAAACGCATATCGATTACTTAAATCGTATTGGTGATGATAGTAATACACTTTATCTTTATGAAAAAGAGTTAGCTGCACGTTCATTTGATGAATCAGAATAATTAATAGGTAATACTCATGAATTTATATATCAAAAAAGTCTGGGACATCAATAAATGTCCCAGACTTTTTTGAATTAGGCAGTAAATGTTAGTTCAATCTCATTAACTTGACTGTCTTTCATTTATTCTATAAAGTCATAACATATTCAATTATAGAAAGGGAACTTGCTCCATGAGTAACGATGCATTTATAGCTTTAGATTTTGAAACTGCCAACGGTAAACGTACAAGTATTTGTGCTGTTGGTATGGTTAAAGTAGTCAACCACCAGATAACAGAATCTTTCTATACACTTGTTAACCCTAATGACTATTTCTCACAACAAAATATCGCAGTCCACGGCATACATCCTGAACAAGTTGAAGATGCGCCTACATTTCAAACAGTATATCCCTATATGTTGCAATTTATCGGGGATTTACCCGTCGTTGCGCATAATGCAGCATTCGATATGAACGTTCTACATGAAAGTATTAGTGCATTTGGTTTTGATACCCCTAATATGACTTACTTTTGCTCTTTACAACTTTCAAGAAGAACAGTAGAAAATCATCGCTATGGTCTAAATTACATGATGCAATATTATAATTTAGATTTTCATGGACATCATGATGCGCTCAATGATGCTAAAGCATGTGCTATGATTACGTTCCGTCTCTTAAAACATTATGATGATTTACCTAGTATGTTAAATATCTACGGCAAGGATTTAAAAGATAAAGATTAATTCTATTTCCTTGATATGTCTGTAAAATAACTTAGCTACTATAAATCAATTTCTATCTTATTAAATATAATCGTATATTGTCATATTTTCATATGTCGCTTTTTCAAGATTACCAACAGTCACCCCTACAAGACGAATAGGCGTTTCAGGATTTTTTAATTCTGTATATAAATCATAAGCAATATTGTATATGTCAGTTTCTGAGCGAACCGGGTATCTAAGACTACGTTGTTTCGACAAAGATTCAAACTTAAATGTTTTAATTTTTACCGTTATTGTTTTTCCAGATTTTTGTAATTTAGCTAGACGTTCTGCTGTTTTATTACTTAATTCCCAAATTTTTTGTAAAATTTCTTCATCATCATTCATATCTGTGGCAAATGTTCGTTCTGTACCAACAGATTTCCTGATTCTAGTAGGCTTTACTGGATTATGATCTATCCCCCTCGCTTTATTGTACAAGCCATGTCCACGCTTACCAAATAGTCTAATAAGGTCCCGTTCACTTTGATTATATAAATCCTGTCCTGTATAAATCGCTTCTTGATGCATTTTTTGTTTTGAAGCTTTACCAACACCAGGAAAATCTCCAATGTCTAAGCCCATTAAAATATCATGAACATTTCTATAGTCAATAACTGTTAAACCGTTGGGCTTGTTCATACCACTTGCTAATTTAGCTAAAAATTTATTATATGATACACCTGCTGACGAAGTAAGCATTGTAGCTTCATAAATATCTCTCCTGATATATTGAGCGATTCGAGAGGCTGGTAAATCAGGTCTGACAAGATGTGTGATATCCAAATATGCTTCATCCAAAGACAAAGGTTCAACAACCTCTGTATAACTTTTAAATATATTCATAATCTTTTCCGATGCAGTTTTATAAGCTTCGAATCTTGGCGTCACATAGTACCCGTTAGGACATAATTTATGCGCTTGTGCAGTGGGCATCGCAGAATGTACACCATATTGTCTTGCCTCATATGATGCCGTTGATACGACCCCTCTTCCACTAGCTTTACCACCAACAATGACAGGTTTTCCTTTTAGTTTAGGGTTATCCCTCATTTCTACTTGTGCGAAAAAGTAGTCCATATCCACATGTATAATCCGTCTTTCTGACAATGCCCTCACCTCCTGTATTCGATATAATTTATAATTGTGTTGTTTTTATCTTACATCCTCCATCATCATTTTTCTTTGAATTTGCTCAATAAAAAAAGGAACAGTACACGTTTAAGTGAATCAGTTTGAATTTAATATTCAAATGATCATTTACTCAAACGGAGCTGATCCTTTATCAAAGTTACATTTATCATATTATGATTTCAATTCAGTTCGAAATTCTTGAGCAGGGGCATGCGCTTGTGTATAAAATTTAATCCCTTCTTCTGTATCTTCAATAAGTTGTACATGTTTATTTAATAAACCTGTAAGGAAATACATATCCATTACGCAATATCCTATGTGAAAACATGCAATAAAGATAATAGATGAGTAAGCAAAATACGAAAATATTACTAATAATACGCTTGTGATAATGACTAAAGGGGCTAACATAATTGTCATGTATTGCCATTTTTTAAAATAAACATTTGGCATATGTGTTGTAATCAAACCTGATTTAATACGATATGTAGGTTTATTACCTTTTGACATTACTCTGAACATTATATTATGAATAAATTCATGCAAGAAATACACTGCTGCAAAACCAACAATACCAAAAATAATATTAAAAATTATGTTTTGTTCTATAATATGGGTCATAGAATATGCCATTTTATAAGAAATCAAAATGCTAATCATCACAATAGTTAATTGAAATAAAATAAAACCTTCAACTGCTTTCTTATTAGAAAACAAATCAATTTTAAACATTAGACGCCCTCCTCGTCACTCGTTATTAACTAGAGTATACAACGATTATCACCACTATGAAAGGGGTTAAAGTGAAAGTAAGTTGCTTGTAATTGAATTTTAACAAACTTACTCATTTTGCAATATTTTGCAATGTTTAGCAAACAAATTATTAATTATTTTTACACAAGTCATATATATAAAACGTATTTAATTATAAGTAATACAGTCTTTGCATCAATGCTTTATATACGTTCAAATTGTGCCACTGTTTCAACATGCGTAGTATGTGGAAACATATCAACCGGTGTAATTTGTGTTAACTTATATTGGTTTGCTAATAATTGTGCATCACGCTGTTGCGTTGATGGGTTACATGATATGTAGACAATTTTTTGAGGATTTAGCTCTAATAATGTCTTCAAAAATGTTTCGTCACAACCCTTTCTAGGTGGATCAACCATTACAACATCTGGTCTTATTCCTTCTGATTTCCATTTTAAGATAACTTCTTCTGCCTTACCACAGACAAAAGTAGTATTTTCAAATTGGTTTATAGTCGCATTTTGTTGAGCATCTGTAATGGCTTCTGGCACAACCTCAACACCATAGACATGTTTTGCTTTGGGAGCCATATATAAACCAATGGTACCAATACCGCAATAAGTATCCAACACTGTTTCTTCTCCCTGTAGTTCAGCATAATCTATAGCACGTTGATATAGTTTTTCTGTTTGGATAGAATTAATTTGATAAAATGATTGGTCATTAATTTTAAATGTCACATCTGACAACGTATCGACAATCTCATCTTTACCATAAAGTGTATATGAATTTTGTCCCATTATAACGTTGGAATGTGTATCATTTACATTTTGTTTAATACTCACTATTGCTGGAAAATGTTGTTTTAAACGTTCTGTTAGGATGTCACCTTGTTTAAATTTTTTGCCATTTGTTACAAAAATGACCATGAGTTCTCTAGAATGATGCCCTGTTCTTATTACAACATGACGCATCATGCCTTGCTTTTTACGCTCATTATAAACACTGATGTTTAGTTCATTGAACCACGCTTTTAATTTATTTATAACTTCTTGGTGTAGTTGGTCTTGAATCAAACATTCATCCATATCAATAATATCGTGGCTACGTTGACGATAAAATCCTGTTATAACTTTATTCTCATTGTTTTTACCCACTGGAATTTGTGATTTATTTCTGTAGTACCAAGGATTTTCCATACCAATCGTGTCATGAATGATTGTATCTTTAAATCCAGCTTTACGTTGAAATAAATTCACAACTTGTTCTTTTTTCATATTTAACTGCGCTTGATATGTCATGTGCTGCAACTGACAACCACCACATTTATAATAATATATACACGGTGGTTCTACTCGATCAGTACTTTTTTCTTTAATTTCAACCAGCTTACCAATTGCGAAGTTCTTTTTCACTTTGATTACTTTAAACGCTATCACTTCATTAATGAGTGCATTGGGCACAAAAATTGGATAACGATCAAATTTCACAACACCATGACCTTCATGTGTTAAATCTATCACTGTTCCTTCAATTATTTCATTTTTTTGTATCGCATTCATTACTTCACCCCACATTAAAAGAGGTTAGGATGTATGTTGACTGACCTAACCTCGTAGTTTAATCTAAATTGTATTTTTATTTGTATCATTGTTCTATAATTTCTTCATTTTTAATATCATTTGGTGTGAATACTTCAATATGTTGTTTCAAGTTTAAAAAATTACCAGGTAATTTGCCTCCATATTCACCATCTACATTTAATTGCATATCGGTGAATGATGAAACGCTAATAGATTTGGCCTTCTTGTAATGTACTTTAGGATGCTTGGTATGTTCACCTCTTGATGCTAACGTCATAATGTGGCCTAATTCAGCTAAGTTAGCTTTTTCAACGATAATTAATGTAAAATAACCATCGTCCAATTTAGCATCGGGGACTAATTTTTCAAACCCAGCCATTGAATTCGTAAGCCCTAGTAAGAATAACAAGGCTTCTCCTTGGAATACTTCGTCATCATATTCAATACGAATATCCACGGCTTTCATTTGAGGTAACATTTCAAAACCTTTGATATAATACGCGAATGGTCCTACAATGGATTTCAACTTACTCGGAGTTTCGTATGATACTTGAGTTAGTTGTCCACCTGCAGCTAAGTTAATAAAATAACGACTATTCATCTTACCAATATCCACACGTGTCATATGTCCCTCAATAATGACATCTATCGCACTCATGATATCTGTGGGTAAATGTAATGCACGACCAAAATCATTCACAGTGCCCATCGGTATAATACCTAAACTTGGTCTATTTGGCTTTTCAGCAATGCCATTTATGACTTCATTTAAAGTACCATCTCCACCAGCTGCAATCAGTACATCGTAATTTTGTTCTAAACTACGTGCTGCTTCTGTAGTTGCGTCGCCTACTTTTTCTGTGGCATATGCACTTGTTTCAAATCCAGCTTTTTCTAATTTAATTAAAACATCTGGTAATGTGCGTTTAAATAATTCCTTTCCAGATGTTGGATTATAAATGATTCTAGCTCTTTTTCTCATAATTTATCCCTCTACTTCATATACTCAATACCTATATTATATGATTTACATAGATGTTAAAAGCATTTTAGGTTAAATTCCAAAGAAAATATTTAAGGCACATCGCATTTAAAAGACCCTGTAGCATAATTTGAGCTACAGGGTCTAGATATATTGAATTATCGTTTATCCAATTCTTGTTTTAACAATTGGTTAACTAACTGTGGATTAGCTTGACCTTTAGAAGCTTTCATAATTTGTCCAACTAAGAAGCCCATAGCCTTACCTTTACCATTCTTATAGTCTTCAATAGATTGCTCGTTATTATCCAATGCTTCATTTACAAATTTAAGCAATGTTGCTTCGTCAGAAATCTGCACTAAGCCTTTATCTTCCATAATTTGTTTTGCATCCCCGCCATTTTCAGCTAGTTCAGGGAATACTTTTTTAGCTATTTTACTACTCATTGTGCCATCTTCAATTAATTTAATCATACCCGCTAAGTTTTCTGGTGTTAACTTAGTATCTAATAAATCAATTTGATTTTTATTTAGATATTCGTTTACGCCACCCATTAACCAGTTAGATGTCAATTTAACATCTGCACCTTCTGCAACTGCACCTTCGAAGAAATCAGACATTTCTTTTGTCAGTGTAAGTACGTGTGCATCGTAGGCAGGTAAACCATATTGATTTACATACTTTTCTTTTCTTTCATCAGGTAATTCAGGAATCGTTTGACGAACGCGTTCTTTCCATTCTTTATCTACATATAAAGGTACAATATCTGGTTCTGGGAAATAACGGTAATCGTCAGATCCTTCTTTAACACGCATTAATAATGTCTTACCATTAGACTCGTCAAACCGACGTGTTTCTTGTAAAATTTCTCCACCATTTAACAATTCTTCTTCTTGACGTTTTTCTTCGTATTCAAGACCTTTACGAACATATGTGAAGGAGTTTAAGTTTTTCAACTCAGCTTTTGTACCAAATTCTTCTTGACCATACGGACGTAATGAAATGTTGGCATCACAACGTAATGAACCTTCTTCCATCTTACAATCTGAAACGCCTGTATATTGAATGATTGAACGTAGTTTTTCTAGGTATGCGTATGCTTCTTGAGGAGAGCGAATATCTGGTTCCGATACGATTTCAATTAATGGTGTACCTTGTCTATTTAAATCAACTAAAGAATAACCATCTTTATGTGTTGATTTACCAGCATCTTCTTCCATGTGTAAACGCGTGATACCAATGCGTTTTGTTTCACCATCAACCTCGATATCGATATAACCATTTTCACCAATTGGTTGATCAAATTGTGAAATTTGATAAGCTTTTGGATTATCTGGATAAAAATAGTTTTTACGGTCAAATTTAGATTCTGTAGCAATTTCCATGTTCAATGCCATTGAAGCTCTCATGGCCCAATCAACAGCACGTCTGTTTACAACTGGTAATACACCTGGATATGCTAGGTCGATAACATTTGTGTTTGAGTTCGGTTTTGCTCCAAAATGCGCTGGCGCTGGAGAAAACATTTTAGAATCTGTTTTTAACTCAACGTGGACTTCTAGTCCGATAACTGTTTCAAAATGCATGATTTCCACTCCTTATAGTTTTTCGTATTCATTATGAAAATTAAATTTTGTTTCATATTGGTAAGCGACACGATATAGTGTTTTTTCATCAAATGGTTTACCTATAAATTGTAAACCGATTGGGCGGCCATTTGATTGTCCACAAGGAACAGAGATACCTGGTAAACCAGCTAAATTAACTGGCGTTGTTAATAAATCGTTCGCATACATTGTAAGTGGATCATCTATTTCGTCACCTAAATTGAAAGCTGTTGTAGGTGTAGTTGGACCAACGACAACATCATAATTTTCAAATATACGATTGAAATCATCTTTGATTAATGTTCTAACTTTTTGTGATTTTTTATAAAATGCATCATAATAACCTGAACTTAATGCAAATGTTCCCAAGAAGATACGGCGTTTAACTTCCTCACCAAAGCCTTCACTTCTAGACATTTTATATAATTCTTCTAATGAGTTCGCTTCTGGAGAATGATATCCATATCTAATACCATCGAAACGAGACAAGTTAGAAGAAGCTTCAGAAGATGCAATTACATAATAAGAAGGAATCCCATACTTCGTATTCGGTAATGATACTTCTTCTACAGTGGCACCAAGACCTCTTAAAGTTTCGACTGCTTCTTTTACAGATGCTTTGACTTCATCAGAAACACCTTCACCTAAATACTCACTTGGAAGTGCGATTTTCAATCCTTTAATATCTTTACCGATATCAGAAGTGTAATCAGCATCTTCAACTGGCGCACTTGTTGAATCATTTTCGTCTACCCCAGTAATTGCTTCCAAGACTAATGCATTGTCTTTAACTGTACGTGTCAATGGTCCAATTTGATCTAATGACGATGCAAAGGCTACTAGACCAAAACGTGATACACGGCCATATGTTGGTTTCAAACCGACAATTCCACAATAAGCTGCTGGTTGACGAATTGAGCCACCAGTATCAGAACCTAAACTGAAAGGAACTAAACCAGCTGCAACTGCTGCGGCAGAACCACCCGAAGAACCACCAGGTACTGCAGTATGATCGAAAGGATTTACAGTTTTTTTGTAATATGATGTTTCAGTAGAACCACCCATAGCAAATTCATCCATATTTAATTTGCCGATAAGCACTGCTTGTTCATTTCGTAATTTATTCATCACAGTTGATTCATAAATTGGTACAAAGCCCTCTAACATTTTACTAGCACATGTTGTTTCTACACCTTCAGTAATAATGTTATCTTTAATACCCATTGGAATACCAAATAACTTGCCTTCCATTTGGTCTTTTGCTTGTAATTCATCTAATTCTTGTGCTTTTTTAATAGCATTTTCTTTATCTAATGCAAGAAACGATTTGATCGTTGGATCAGTTTCTTCAATTGCATCGTAAATATCACTTACAACTTTAGATGGTGTAATTTCTTTGTTTTTGATTAAGTTGATCAAATTCTCAACAGATTCATAACGGATGGTCATCTTAAGCGTCCTCCTCATTCATGATAGATGGTACTTTAAACTGTCCATCTTCCGTCTCTTTAGCATTTTTTAATGCAAGCTCTTGAGGGATGCCCTCGATTGCTTTATCTTCACGTAATACATTTTGTAAATCTAGTACGTGATATGTTGGTTCAATTTCACTAGTATCCGCTGTATCTATTTGATTAGCAAAGTTTAAAATGCTTTCTAATGTATTTTGCATTTCAGTCGTTTCATCTTCAGTAATTTGAAGTCTTGCTAAATTTGCTATATGTTCAACTTCTTCTCGTGTAACTTTAGCCATTAAATAAAAGCCTCCTTTTTACTCATTCATTACAAAATTGTACCAAAATTTCGTTGAAAAATCTAAGTTTTTCAATAATAACAGTAAATTAAAACTTTAAATTGCTATTATTTGCTTGTCATTCATACGTTAAAAATGGCCATTGTTTAAATTTTACCACCTAAATCACGCACGATTTATTTTTTAAAATGCATAATCAATCATTGTACTTTATATTTCATGTAACTATACATCATTTAATGGAAGCGCTTAACAAAGCATGGATAAAATGTATTTTTTTATTAAACTAAAATAATACTATTCTATTTATAAATTACATTGTATAATAATTCATGTAGTACAATAGAATCATTTAAAACAAAGGGAGATGAGGACGATGCTGATATTAGGCACTTCATTGGCCAACCAAGTACATGCAAGTTGGCAAACATATATAATGATCATCATATATTTCATTATATTATTATTTATCGGTTACTACGGATACAAACAAGCTACAGGTAATTTAAGTGAATTTATGTTAGGCGGTAGGAGCATCGGTCCTTATGTGACAGCACTTTCAGCAGGTGCATCAGATATGAGTGGCTGGATGATTATGGGGCTACCAGGATCAGTTTATAGTACTGGGTTATCTGCTATGTGGATTACCATCGGTCTTTCATTAGGCGCCTATGTAAATTATTTTGTCGTTGCACCTCGTCTACGTGTCTATACAGAATTGGCTGGTGATGCGATTACATTACCAGATTTCTTTAAAAACAGATTAAATGATCACAATAATTACATAAAAATTATATCCGGCTTAATTATTGTTGTTTTTTTCACTTTATACACACATTCCGGTTTTGTATCAGGTGGTAAATTATTCGAAAGTGCCTTCGGTTTGAATTATCATTGGGGATTACTAATGATTGCATTTATAGTCATATTTTATACATTTTACGGTGGTTATCTTGCTGTATCTATCACCGACTTCTTCCAAGGAGTGATCATGTTAATCGCTATGGTGATGGTCCCTATCGTTGCACTTATCGATTTAAACGGCATCGATACGTTTAAACAAGTAGCAGAGATGAAACCAACAAATATGAATCTATTTAAAGGCACAACCGTTTTAGGTATCATTTCACTGTTTGCTTGGGGATTGGGTTATTTCGGACAACCTCATATTATTGTTAGATTTATGTCTATAAAATCGCACAAATTATTACCAAAAGCACGAAGATTAGGTATTAGCTGGATGGTGATTGGGTTATTAGGTGCTGTTGCAGTTGGTTTAACAGGTATTGCCTTTATTTCTGAACGCAACATCAAGTTAGAGGATCCTGAAACTTTATTTATCGTTATGAGCCAAATTTTATTCCACCCTTTAGTTGGAGGCTTCTTATTGGCAGCAATTTTGGCAGCCATCATGAGTACAATTTCTTCACAATTACTGGTAACTTCAAGTTCCTTAACGGAAGACTTTTATAAACTCATTCGTGGTGAAGATAAAGCTAAAGCACACGAGAAAGAATTCGTAATGGTTGGTCGTTTATCTGTATTAATTGTAGCGATTGTGGCTATATGGATTGCTTGGTCGCCAAACGATACGATACTAAATTTAGTTGGTAATGCTTGGGCAGGATTTGGTGCCGCATTTAGTCCATTAGTTATTTTCTCACTCTATTGGAAAGGTCTATCACGTACTGGTGCACTTGCAGGCATGATTACCGGCGCATTGGTCGTAATTATTTGGATTGTTTGGATTAAACCATTAGCTTCTATCAATGAGCTATTTGGTATGTATGAAATTATTCCTGGATTCTTAGCAAGTGTGATTACTACTTACTTTGTTAGTAAATACACTAAAAAACCTGGTTCATTTGTGACACATGACCTAGATAAAGTAAAACAAATCGTAAAGGAATAGTTTGATATTATAACTGTTAATTCAATACAAAACGCCAAACTGGTATATCATTATAATTGATATCAGTTTGGCGTTATTTTTTGTCTATGCAAGATTGTCATTATCTTGGTTAATTGTTTCGGTTAATTGTTGTTTTTATAAATATGAACTTGTGGTTCTTTGTCGTCTTTCGTTTTACTTATAAGTGCTTTCGGATTATTACCATCTTTAATATGAATTTCATATTCATCAATACCATCAAAATATTTATCAGCTTGTTCTGTTACATATTGAGTGATACCAATCGTTTCTGCTTTACCATAATAATCTATAGGTAAATCAACGGATAGTTGTTTCGCTTTTTTATTATCAAATTTAACTGTACCCACTGCTTGTGTGAAATTATTAAAATAGGTTTGTAGGTTGTCATTAAATTGTTTGAAATCGGAATTTAAATTTTCATCAAGCTCTCCCGCTTCTTCAGAAGGTAATAAGGCTGTTTTTTGATTAATATCTTTCCAATCATTAATACGTGTCTTACCATCTTCAACCGTTGTCCCTGCAATAAACTCACCTGGAACAATTGAATTTTCACCAGATTGTTTATAAATAGCAAAATGTATAGGTATTTCTTTCAAATCCTTATTTTCCCGAATTCGAGAAAGTAATTCTTCTGCCATTTGTTTACCTTGTTTTTCAATTTCTTTATCGTCGAGGTCTTTGCTATAGGTTTCACCGTCTTTTTCTTTTTGATAATAATATGTACTATTCATAGCTAAACCTATTGTCATACCTTTTATTTTTTTACCTTTTGTATCACCACTCGCATAAAAATCTTGTTCTAAAATATTAGATAAATATGCAGGTGATTGTTCAGCAATTTTTTCAGGATCTGTTTCACCTTTATGAGATGGATTTAGCCCCAAGTTTTCATTTGCTTTTTTCTCTTTTCTATCACTTTCATCCATTTTGTTAACTTCATCTTTAGTATACTTTGGATTTAGAAAAGCATTAATCATATCTTTATCTAAGTATTGTCCATCTTGATATAAGTAGTCATCCGTTGGAAATACACTTTTACTTAAATCTAACAAACCATTTTCAAAGTCTTCACCATTGTAACTGTTCGCCATGTTATCTTGTAATAATCCACGTGCTTGGCTCTCCTTAAATGGTAAAATCGTTCTATAATTATCACCTTGCACATTTTTATCCGTTGCAATTTCTTTTACGGAACCTGACTCTTTTTGTTGCTCTTTTTCATTAGATTGTTCTTTTGATTTTTCATCATTATTTCCACAAGCTGTTAATACCAAAATTGCTGAGATGAATAGTATAATCGTTCGTTTCATGCATTATCTCCTCTATCCCTCTATTTCATTTTGTTTCTGAACAAAAGCTTCTTCTGACCAAATTTCTGTACCAAATTTTTCTGCTTTAGCTAGTTTAGAACCAGCATCTTCACCTGCTATGACCAAATCGGTATTTTTTGTTACGCTATTGGTTACTTTTGCACCTTGTAATGCTAACCAATTGGATGCTTCATTTCTTGTCATTTGATATAACTTACCAGTTAGGACAATTGTTTTATCTTTAAAATCTGGGTGTCCTTCTAATTCTGTTGTCTTAACACCTTTATAAATCATATTAACATTTTTTGCTTTTAATTTATCAATTAATGCACGTATATCTTCATTTTCTAAATAAGTTACTACAGATTGAGCTAGCTTATGCCCCACATCATGAATATCCATTAACGCTTCTTCCGTCACATGAAACAGTTCATCTATCGTTCCATATTTTTCAGCAATCACTTGGCTAGCTTTAACGCCTAAATGTCGAATACCAAGACCAAATAATAATTGTTCTAATGAATTCGATTTAGCTTTTTCAATAGCATTGAGTAAATTATCTACTTTTTTCTCGCCCATACGGTCCAGTGGTAAAAGATCTTCTTTCGTCAAATAGAAAATATCAGCTACATCTTTTATTTTCTCATTTTCATATAACTGTTGGATTATTTTAGTTCCTAAGCCATCTATATTCATCGCTTGTCGTGAAACAAAGTGAATTAATCCTTCTACTAATTGCGCTTGGCATTTAGGGTTAATACAACGTAATGCCACTTCGCCTTCTATTCTAACTAATTCATGTTCACAACTAGGACAATGTGAAGGCATGTGATAGATTTCTGCATCATCAGGTCGTCTGTCTAATACACTTTTAATTACTTCAGGTATGATGTCGCCTGCTTTTTTAATTACAACGCTATCACCTATTCTTATATCCTTATCATGGATTAAATCTTCATTATGTAGTGAAGCGCGAGAAACGGTTGTACCTGCTACCCTAACTGGTTCAAGAACAGCTGTGGGTGTAACAACACCTGTTCTGCCAATACTCAATTCAATATCTAATAATTCCGTAACCACTTCTTCAGCGGGAAATTTATATGCAATAGCCCAGCGCGGTGATTTTTGAGTGAAGCCTAATGTTTCCTGTTGTTCTAAAGCATTGACTTTAATAACAATACCATCAATATCATAAGGCAAGTTTTCACGTTGTTCTGTCCATTTGTCAATGTAAGTCATAACTTCTTCTATCGTTTGAACGCGTTGACGTTCTTGGTTTGTTTTAAAGCCTAGTTGGTCAAGTTCATCTAATGCTTCACTTTGAGTATCTGCATTAAACTGGGTAAAATCATTCACACTATATAAGAAAACGCTCAGTTTACGTTTGGCAGCTAACTTTGAATCTAATTGTCGTAATGAACCAGCTGCTGCATTTCTTGGATTAGCAAATGGCTGTTCTTCATTCGCAGCTTTCGCTTCATTTAAATTAACAAAAGACTTTCTAGGCATATACGCTTCGCCTCTGACTTCAAAAGTTCTACTTTCATTAATTTTTAATGGTATCGCGTGTATTGTCTTTAAATTTTCAGTAATGTCTTCGCCCGTGGTGCCATCCCCACGAGTTAAACCTTGAACAAATCGACCGTTCTCATATTTTAATGAAACTGCAAGTCCATCAATTTTCAATTCACACATGTACTCAACATTTCCTATATTATCACGTATACGCTGATCAAATTTTCTTAAATCTTCTTCGTTAAACGCATTACCTAAACTAAGCATAGGCGTATCATGATTCACTTTTTCGAATGTGGACTGCGCACTACCACCTACTCTAACTGTAGGTGAATCCGCAGTACGATATTCTGGATGTTGCGTTTCTATATCTATCAATTCATGGAGTAATTTATCATACTCACTATCAGGTACTGATGGATTATCTTTCACATAGTACTCATAGCTATATTGATTTAATAATCTATGCAACTCATCTACACGCGATTGTATATCAGCCACTTGTTACTCCCCCTTTTTTTCAATAGGTGCAAATTGTGCTAGCAAGCGTTTTGGTCCTTCAGATTTAAAGATAATATCTAATTCGACAGAACCATTTTTTTCTTTTACATTACTTACCATGCCTTCGCCCCATGACTTATGCATTACTTTATCACCAACATTCCAATTGGTAGCTGATTGCTTTTGTTTTGTTGCAGTAGCACGTTGGCTGTGCGCTCGTTTAGCAGGTTGTTTGGTAGCATTCTGGAAACGATTGCTCGTTGCCTGTGCTTGAGATTTTGATTTACCTTTAGATTCAATTTCCAATAAATCTTCAGGAATTTCTCTTAAAAATCTCGAAGGCATATTGGATTGAGGACGACCAAATAACATTCTAGATGTTGCATGTGTTAAGTATAAGGTCTCCTCAGCACGTGTTATTGCAACGTAACAAATACGTCTTTCTTCCTGCATTTCATGTTCATCATCACTCTTAATCGCTCTGATATGTGGGAATAAAGATTCTTCCATACCCATTATAAATACAATTGGAAACTCAAGACCTTTGGCAGAGTGCATCGTCATGAGCGTAATACCATCTTCAATTTGAGCATCATCAATATCAGCAACCAGTGATAAATCAGTTAAAAAGTTAATTAGCGATTGCTCTTCTAGGGGTGTGTTTTCTTCATAATCTTTAGGTACAGACATAAATTCATCGATATTTTCTAATCTACTTCTAGATTCGAGCGTTTGTTCACGTTCTAACATGTCTCTAAAGCCTGTCTTAGTCAATACTTCTTCTACAATCTCTGTAATTTCAAGAAATTCTTGTTGTTTAATTAAATTTTGCATAACATCATAAAAACTAATACATTCTTGCGTCACTTTTTTAGATAGTCCTATAAAATCAACCTCTGCTAATGCATCAAACATACTTAAATCATTTTGTGCCGCATATGCTTGAATTTTATCTACAGATGATGGACCGATGCCGCGTTTAGGAATATTGATTACTCGACGTAAACTAATGTCATCATTACTATTTGCAATAATACGTAAGTAACTTAATAAGTCTTTAATTTCTTTTCTGTCATAGAACTTTTGACCACCAACCATAGTATACGGTAAGTTCGATTTCATAAATGTTTCTTCAAGTACACGTGATTGTGCGTTTGTACGATATAAAATGGCCATATCTTGATACTTTTTACCATTTCTTTGGTGTTTCATAATTTCACGCACGACGTATTCAGCTTCATCTCGCTCAGTCGTAGCTTCATAGTAATGAATTTTATCGCCACTCGTATTACCAGTCCATAACCCTTTCGGTTTACGTTCTGAATTATTTTTGATGACTTCATTCGCTGCATTTAATATATTTTTTGTAGAACGATAATTTTGTTCTAAGAAAATCGTTTTGGCTTCTGGATAATCTTCTTCAAAAGAAAGAATATTTTGGATATCTGCACCACGCCAACCATAAATTGATTGATCTGAATCTCCAACAACGCATAAATTTTTAAATTTAGCGGCAAGTAATTTAACTAAAGTATATTGTGCTTTATTCGTATCTTGATATTCATCGACATGAATGTATTGAAATTTATTTTGATAATAATCTAATACATCTGGTACACGTTCGAATAATCGAATCGTCACCATGATCAAATCATCAAAATCAAGTGCTTCATTTCTAGATAATTGTCTTTGATAACCTTTATAAACGGTTGCAACCATTTGTTCATGATAGTCATTTGCTTCTTTTTGTGCATCCTCAGGTGTTTTCAATTCATTTTTAAGGTTACTTATCGCCCCGATAAACATTCTAGGTTCGAATTTTTTACTATCTATATTTTCATTTTTCAGTACATCTTTAATCACTGATTTTTGGTCAGTTGGATCAATAATTGTAAAGTTACGTTCTATACCAATACGGTCTGCATCTCTTCTTAAAATCCTCACGCACATTGAGTGGAATGTAGACATCCACAATACCTGAGCTTGTTCTCCAACTAATGTTTCAACACGTGCTTTCATTTCTTTTGCTGCTTTATTAGTAAAAGTAATCGCTAAGACGTTATACGGAGACACGTCTTTTTCATCTAGCAAGTATGCGATACGATGGGTTAACACACGTGTTTTACCTGAGCCGGCACCTGCCATAATTAGTAGTGGCCCCTCTGTCGTACGTACTGCTTGACTCTGTTCATCATTCATCTTGTTTACTAATGCATTCATTAATGTGTCTCCTTTACTTTAACTGTTTTTAGTGCTTTGTTTATATCTTCGTATATAATATTTCCGACAATGATTGTATCTGCAATAGAAGCCATCATTTCTGCTTCTTCGTAGTTACTAATACCGCCACCATAAAATAATTGTGTTTCCGTTAACATGTCTGCTGCTGCCTTTACCAAGTTAGTTTCGCCATACACACCACTATACTCTATATACATAACTGGTAGTTGATACATATCATTAATCATTTGTGCATAAGCTTCAATATCTTCATCATCTATCATCGTGTCAGCTTGCGTTAATTTGGCTACCTTGCAATCTGGATTAAGTACCACATATCCTTCGAACACAACTTCATTAAAATCTATCAATGTACCATATGACTTTAACGCTTCTAGTAATAAACCATTATGGTATTTTACATCCCTACTGTTTAAAACAGTTGGAATAAAATATAAGTCAAAGCCAGGTACAACACTTTCAAGATTAGATATTTCAAGTACTATTGGTAATGAATAACATTTAACTTTATGCATTAAGTGCGCAACATTTTCTTCAGTGATGTCATCCGTTCCACCAATCATAATTGCGTCCGTATCTGATGTACAAATTTTCATTAAATCTTCGTCACTGATGGGCTTTGCGGGGTCCAATTTAAAAATATGTCTCCACTTATTCATGTCAGTCATGATATGTTTCTCCTTCTTTTAGCATACATATGATTATATCATTTTTATGTCTCGAGTTCTAAAATACTGAAGAAAAAATCACCCCAAATTTCTGAGGTGATTTTGCATCATCTTGATATTACTTATTAAGATGGTAATAGCTTTCTAAATTTGTATTTTTCTCATTGATTGTTTTTGCCAATTGAGGTCCTACATACCTTAAATGCCATGGTTCATAAGCATAGCCAGTTTGTTTTGATTGGTTCTTAGGATACCTAATAATAAAACCATAATTGGCTGCATGTTTAGCTAACCATTGTGCTTCTTTAGTTTTTTCAAAATCTGTATGAAAATCATTTAATGGTTGGCTTGTTCCTACATCAAATGCTAAACCTGTTTGGTGTTCAGAATGTCCAGGTTTAGCAGCATATTTAGTTGTCTTTTGCTTACCATCCTTCTCAACAAAAGTATCTACCACTTTTTCTTGATTCTCAAAATTTCTATATCCACTTGTCATGGTCAAATCTAAATTTCTTTTTTCTGCTTGCTTCAATAATTTGTTTAGTTGCTTTTTAGCTATTTTATTTTCGCCTGGTTTATATTTCGCCGGAAGTGCAAGTTGTTTATTCACAATGACATGACCATTGACATAAGTTACACCATTGTTTTCATATTTGAGTGGTAAGGCATTCTTGGGTTTACCAATATTGTCATTAGTTGGTTTAAAATTATTAGCTGATAGAATCATAATAAAAATAACAATAAGACATAAACATACTAAAGTGAACAGAAAAAGCATCACTTTTTTTGACATAGCTCTCTTCCTTTCATTCTATAAAAACCATCGCCTATTTTAAAATGGAATCCCATTTTCATAAATGTCTGCTACATATTTCATTACCCTTCTTCAATGTTATAAACCGCAAAAATAATACAAAATGCCAGACAATCACATCGTTATAATATCTCATATTTTAAAATCAAATCCATCATTGTATAAAAAAATGACGACTTTGGTTACTATACCTAGTCGTCATTTGATAAAATTTATGGTTTAAATCATTAATCGGCCGTTTCTATATTCATACGATCAAGAATCATCGTGTAAGCATCATTACCCCATTGTAGTGATCTCTTCACACGAGAAATTGTGGCTGTTGATGCACCTGATTCTTGTTCGATGGTTGCATATGTGTAACCTTGTTTAATCATTTTTGCAACTTGTAATCGTTGTGATAATGATTGGATTTCGTTCACTGTACATAAATCATCAAAGAATTCATAACACTCTTCTCTATTTTCAAGTGTCAATATTGCATCGAACAGTTCATCTAATGCTTTTCCTCTAAGTTTTTCTATTTGCATTTAAAACAACCCCTGTATTTTTCAATATAATCTTATTTTAACGTATTAGTACATTAAAGTGTAACGATTTCACTTGAAAAATTTTATTATTCTAAACCAGCTCTTTGGAAAATTGTATCCACTTGATTTAGATGATGCTTTGGATTGAAACACTCATCTAAATCTTCTTTTGTTAGTAAGTCTGTAATTGTTGCATCTTCTTCAATTAAAGTTCTAAATGGTGTTTTTGTTTCCCAAGATTCCATAGCCTTTGGTTGTACTTTATCATATGCAGCTTCACGTGCCAAACCTTTGTTAATCAATGCTAATAATACGCGTTGAGAGTATATTAAACCAAATGTTTTATCTATATTCGCTAACATATTATCTTCGAAGACAGTTAGTCTTTCTACAATATTTGTAAACCTATTCAATCCATAATCTAATGCAATGGTTACATCTGGTAACATAATTCGTTCTGCAGATGAATGAGAAATATCTCTTTCATGCCATAATGGCACGTTTTCATATGCTGTTGTAACGTATCCTCTGATTACACGTGCAATACCAGTGATATTTTCTGAACCAATCGGATTACGTTTATGTGGCATGGCAGATGAACCTTTTTGACCTTTTGCAAATGCTTCTTCTACTTCACGTGTTTCTGTTTTTTGTAAATTACGAATTTCTACAGCAAATTTTTCCATTGAAGTGCTAATTAAAGCTAATGTTGCAACATAATATGCGTGACGATCACGTTGTAGTGTCTGCGTAGACACTGGTGCGGCATCTAATCCTAAATGCTCACACACATAGGCTTCAATTTCTGGAGGAATGTTCGCAAATGTACCAACTGCCCCGCTCATTTTACCAACTTCAATCTCTTTTCTTACTTGTTTAAAACGTTCTAAATTACGTTTCATTTCTGTATACCATAAGGCCATTTTCACACCGAAAGTAGTTGGTTCAGCATGAACACCGTGTGTACGTCCCATCATCAAAGTATATTTATAGTCTTTCGCTTTTTGTGCTAATACATCAATAAAACGTTCCAAGTCTTTTTCAATAATTTCATTTGCTTGTTTGATGACGTAACTTAATGCAGTATCAACTACATCTGTTGAAGTTAAACCATAATGGACCCACTTGCGCTCTTCACCTAATGTTTCAGAAACTTGTCTTGTAAACGCAACTACATCATGACGTGTTTCTTGTTCAATTTCTTGTGCGCGAGCGACGTCTACTTTAGCATTTTCACGTATTTTCTTAACATCTTCAGCTGGAATATCACCTAATTTGCTCCATGCTTCACATGCAAGTATCTCTACCTCTAACCATGCCTCATAGCGATTTTGATCCGTCCAAATATTAGACATTTCTTCTCTAGAATAACGTTCAATCATTGAAATAAGCTCCTATCATACATAAATTTAGTTTGATTCCATTAAAACATGTACATTAATAAATAATTCAGACTAAAAGTTCGTGTTTACCTTTTCAGTAATAGTTTAACAGAATTATATTAAAAAGTATAAGGCTTTTAAGTCATCTTTATAAAATATTTACACATTCCAAAAATAACCGCTACGGATACGATGATCCATAACGGTTCATAAATTATTGCTCTATCATTTTTCCTACAAATTCAATTTCTTGCTTCAATACTTCTAAACTGCCATCTTTATTCTCTTTATAAATTGGCTTTTCGAACCGTTTGACCGGCGCATACCCCGCTTCACGCATACGTTGTAAGCAATCTTGAATCGTCTCGTTATCTGCGACTTTAAATTTTTGCTGTTTTTTCATATACTTTCAACTTCATCCGTATCGTATTGCTTAAGTTTTTTACTTCTAACACCTTTCGCCCAGAAACCACCGTGTATTTGACGTGGTTCATATGCCACAATAAATGCTTTTTCATCGATTTGCTTAATGGTATCTATTAATTTAAATTCAAAACGTCTTGGCGTTAAAATTTGTAATATTAAGCGTTTGCCATCTCGACCATATGCTGTATTGTGGGTTACACCATAACCTAAATCTCTTAATTGTCTTGGTAAGTCTAACTCATATTCTGATGATGTCACATTTACAACAGTGTAGCCAAGCGCAAGTTTTTCTTCTATCTTCATGCCTACTATGATACCAATTGAAAATCCAAAAGCGTATGCGAACACATTTTGAATTTGATCTAAACTAGACATGACCATACCTAATCCAACAACATATACAAGTACTTCTAAGAAACTGACAATGGCAGCTACATAGCGATATCCTTTAAGTGTTAAGATTGTTCTCATTGTAAGACACGTCACATAAGCAACGTTTATAATAAAAATTGCTAAAACCATTAACCATGGATTAGATGTTATTACTGACATGACCATTTTCCTTTCTCTTACATTAAATTCAAGTAATTTTATCAACTACGATTTCGTTTGTCACTAAAAAGTTATCGGAATTAAATTAATTTTTAGGCCATGTGTATCTTGTATAAGCTAATTCTCGTTTATGCGCATTTTTTATATAATGATTTTCTATTATTTCTTTAGATTCACTTGGTACAGATTTGCCTTCTAGATAATCATCAATATCATCATAACTTACACCCAATGCTTCTTCATCAGGCAATTGTGGTTTGTCATCTTCCAAATCAGCGGTTGGCGTTTTTTCATACAAATGCTTAGGCGCTTCTAAATACGCTAAGAGCTGTTTCCCCTGGCGCTTATTCAAACCAAATAAAGGTGCAATGTCTGCAGCCCCATCACCATATTTTGTGTAAAAGCCTGTGACATTTTCAGCGGAATGATCCGTACCAACGACAATCCCTTTTTGGTTAGAAGCAATAGAAAATTGAACTTTCATCCGTTCTCTTGCTTTTTCATTGCCTTTTTGAAAATCTGTTAGATTCACACCAGCTTCTTTCAACGACTGAATACTTTGATCCACAGCTGGTTTAATATTTACAGTTATAATTTTGTCTGGTTGGATATAAGTTAATGCGTCTTCTACTTCTGCAGCATCTTTTTGCTCACCATAAGGGAGTTTAACAGCTATAAATTCACAATCATTGCCGTCCTCTTTCAGTTCGTTTACTGCTAATTGACATAATTTACCTGCTAAAGTTGAATCTTGACCACCAGAAATACCTAGTGTTAAAGATTTAATAAACGAATGCGATTGAACATAGTTTTTTATAAATTGGATAATATGTCGTGTTTCACTTTTACTTTCAATCGATGGTTTCACTTTCATTTCTTTCACAACTATATCTTGTAAATTACTCATTTTCTTCCTCCATCTCTTTAACATGTTCTGCAACTTCAAAGATACGTTTGTGTTTATTTTCCCAACATAACGTACTTAAATCAACCGGATATTCCTGTGGGTTTAAGTGACGTTTATTCTCGTCCCATAAATATGCGAGACTATCTTTCAAATAGGCTTGTGCTTCATTTTCATTTGGTAAATCATATACAAGTTCTCCATCTATGAAGATGTCATGATGTAAGTCTTTAGCAATAAATGATTTTATGAATTTCATTTTATATGTGTGTACTGGGTGGAATAATTTCAAAGGCGATTCATCGTATGGATCTTCATGTTCTAAAGTAATGTAATCTCCTTCTGCCTTATTCGTTTTTTTATTTATTATGCGATACACCTTTTTCTTACCTGGTGTCGTTACTTTTTCTGCATTATTTGATAACTTAATGCGGTCAACGTATGATCCATCACTGTCTTCTACAGCAACGAGTTTATAAACAGCACCTAATGCTGGTTGATCGTAACCCGTGATTAATTTAGTTCCTACACCCCAAGAGTCTACTCTAGCGCCCTGTGATTTTAAACTCGTAATCGTTTGTTCATCTAAGTCATTAGATGCAATAATTTTTGCATCAGTAAATCCTGCTTCGTCTAACATACGTCGTGCTTCTTTTGAGAGGTAGGCAATATCACCTGAATCTAGTCGAATACCAACAAAATTAATCTTATCGCCTAATTCTTTAGCAACTTTAATCGCTGTTGGCACACCAGATTTTAATGTATGGAAGGTATCTACTAGAAACACACAATCTTGATGTCTCTCAGCATACTTTTTGAATGCTATGTATTCATCACCATATGTTTGAACCATCGCATGCGCATGCGTCCCTGAAACAGGTATCCCAAATAACTTACCAGCGCGTACATTACTAGTTGAGTTAAAGCCTCCTATATATGCAGCTCTAGCTCCCCACAATGCTGCATCTGCTTCTTGCGCTCGGCGCGTACCAAATTCCATTAACATATCATCATGTGCAACTTGTCTAATTCTGCTTGCTTTTGTCGTAATTAATGTATGAAAATTAACAATATTTAAAAGCATTGTTTCTATCAATTGAGCTTGGATGAGTGGTGCTTCTACTCTAAGCAATGGCTCATTTCCAAAGCAAAGTTCTCCTTCTTGCATTGAACGTATGCTTCCAGTAAAACTCAAGTTTTTCAAATAATTTAAGAAGTCGTCTTGATACCCTATTGATTTCAAATATTCAATATCTGACTTTGAAAAATGAAAATTATTAATATATTCGATAACACGTTTTAATCCATTAAACACTGCATACCCACTATCGAATGGCATACTTCTAAAATATAGATCAAACACTGCCATACGCTCATGGATCCCATCATCCCAATAACTTTCTGCCATATTTATTTGATATAAATCATTATGCAACACTAATGTATCATCTTCATATTGGTACACAACCATCTCTCCAATCAGCTTTTCCATCATTTTAGCATAAATGAAGTATTGTTAGCACTTTAAATAGGACTGATTTACGAATTCAAAATAGAAGTAAAGATATCAGTTATTTATTTAAAATTTGTTTAAAATGTGACATGGTTAACGACAAAGTCATAACAGTTATATGTTTTATCATTTTATAAATTTAAAAATGATATATAATATTTATGAGGTGTTTTTAATGCTAAATGAAGCTAAGTCTTTTATAGAAACCATGTATAATGAATTAAATTATGATAAAAATAAAATAACAGAACGAATTGCTGAAATTGAGTCAGCTATCCTTTCTACTGGCACTTATGAGCATACATTTGAAGAATTGAATTATGGAGCCAAAATGGCATGGAGAAATTCCAATCGTTGTATCGGACGATTTTTTTGGGATTCTTTAACTGTGTCTGATGCAAGACACATACAAAGTGAAGATGAATTTATAGAAGCAATTGAAAACCATATTGACATTGCGACTAATAATGGAAGAATCAAACCTTACATCACAATTTTCTCAAAAGATAACCCCCCGCAAATTTATAACAATCAATTAATTAGATACGCAGGGTACGAAACATGTGGAGATCCAGCTGAGAAAAAGATTACCAAATTAGCACAACATCTTGGATGGCAAGGTCAGTATACACATTTTGATATTTTGCCCTTAATTTACAAAATGCCGAATAGCAAAATAAAATATCATGAATACCCTAAAAATTTAATTAAAGAAGTATCTATTACACATGACAGATTCCCCAAACTGCAACAACTCGGTTTAAAATGGTATGCCGTCCCTATTATTTCAAGTATGGATTTAAAAATTGGTGGCATCACTTATCCTACTGCGCCATTTAACGGTTGGTATATGGTAAATGAAATTGCCGTTCGTAATTTTACTGATGTCTATCGCTATAATTTGTTAGAAAGTGTTGCAGAAGCATTTGAATTTGATACACTTAAAAATAATTCTTTCAATAAAGATCGTGCATTGGTTGAATTAAACGATGCTGTGTATCATTCTTTTAAAAATGCTGGCGTCTCTATCGTCGATCATTTAACAGCATCTAAACAATTTGAAAGATTCGAAATGAATGAAACGAAACACGATAGAGAAGTTACTGGTAAATGGTCTTGGTTAGCACCCTCTTTGTCTCCCACATTGGTGCCCAATTATCATCACGGATACAAAAATGTGATGAAAGAACCTAATTTCTTTTATAAAAAAACCGAAGACTCAGGTTGTCCATTCCATTAAATGATTCACTATATTTAGATAAACAAGGGGTTACATTACATGAAACTTTATTATTTAGGACCAAAGGGCACATTTTCTTATTTAGCTGCGACACAATATAAATCAGAATCAGAAATTGAATTTGTTCCAAAATCTAATTTATACGAAGTCGTCGCATCTGTTTCAGAAGATAGTCAAAGTATTGCTGTTGTGCCTATAGAAAATTCAATAGAAGGTACGATTAATATCGTAGCCGACGCATTAACACAACAGAATATATATACACAAGGTGAACTTCATTTAGATATACAATTTGCTTTATATGGTTCAGAAAACGCAACCGTAAATGATATTTCAACAGTATACTCAATTGGGCCTGCTATTAGTCAAACCAGCCAATATATACAAGCGCATGGATTTGATATTGCTTATGTAGACAGTACAATTAAAAGTTTAGATAAAATTTCACAAAATGTTGGTGCAATCGCACCTTTAGGTAGCGGTGAAGCTTATGGCTATACATCAATTGCACAAAACATTGAAGATTATCCACATAACGTCACTCGTTTCCTAGTCGTCAGTAATCAACCAAAACACATCGAACAAGCAACCGACACGATGTTATTAATTACACCGAAATTTGATAAACCAGGTCTATTAGCCAGTATATTAAATACGTTTGTATTATTTAATATTAACTTGTCTTGGATTGAATCTCGTCCATTAAAAACGCAATTAGGTATGTATCACTTTTTCGTTCAAGCAGACACACCTATTTCCGAAGACCTTTCAAAAGTGATAAAGATACTTAATACTTTAGACTTTCAAGTCACGATTATAGGTACCTTTAATAAACTCAATTAATTCTTGCTAGTAACTGTCCCATACAACTGTTTAGATGTTTTCATAGCAAAACTTCATCTTGTTATCATGTTGAATATGAAAAGAAGCGTTTGTAACAAAGTTTTGTTACAAACGCTTCTTTTATTTCAATGGCAATGGTTGTGTAACATCTATACCTAAAACAGGTGGCACTAAGAAGTATACAACCAACACGATTACGACAATACTTAATAAATTCACCCAAAAACCAACCGATGCCATTTTTTTGATACTGATTTTGCCAGTGCCAAATACAATGGCATTCGGAGGCGTTCCTACTGGTAACATATATGCACAATTTGCTGCCATAGCAGCAGGAACCATGAGTAACAATGGGTGCACATTAACTGCGACAGATAATGTGGCTAAGATCGGTAATATCATTGTAGCTGTAGCTGTATTGGATGTGATTTCAGTTAAGAATAAGACAAAAATTGTAATTACAAGCACAATAACCAATGGGCTGACACCTTCAATTAACTTTAATTGTTCTCCTAGCCAATTCGCTAAACCACTTTCTGAGATACCTTTTGCTAGTGCTAAACCGCCACCAAACAAAATTAATACTCCCCATGGTAAATCCTTAGCTACTTCCCAGTCTATAATACGTTTATGCTTTTCTTTATTTTTAGCAGGAATTAAGAATAATAAGACAGATATAAACATGGCAATCGTCCCATCAGCAACTTCTGAAGTGAATGTCCAATGCTTTAATAAAAATTCTCGTGTTATCCATAAAAAACTAGCAAGTAAAAATACAATCAATACTACTTTCTCTTCATATTTCATTTTTCCAAGTTCACTTAATTTTTTTCTAATTAAATCTTGCCCACCTGGCAATGTTTTCATATCATGTTTAAACGCAATGTAACGAATATATATCCAAACTAAAAACAGTAAGACGATGACTGTTGGTACACCAATAATCATCCATTTTGCAAAGCTAATTTCTTCACCAAAAGCTGATTGATATTGCCCCTTTAATATAATTAATGGTGGTGTTCCAATTAATGTACCTAAACCACCAATCGTACCTGCATAACCTATCGCTAAGACTAATGCTTGCTCAAATTTAGAAATACTTTCAGGTTTTGTATCTCCGTTTTTCAATTCATTTGCTTCTTTAATAATTGCTAAACCAATAGGTATCATAATCATAACCGCTGCAGTGTTCGAAACAAACATGGATAAAAAACCGGTTGCTATCATAAAGCCTAATAATATGCTTCCTGTACTCGTACCTAATGTATTAATGATTCGGAGCGCTACCCGAGTATGTAGATTCCACCTTTCCATTGCAATAGCTAGAATAAAGCCCCCTAAAAATAAGAAAATAATGTCATTACCATATTGAGCAGATACTTCTTCTGGATTGAGCACATGACCAACTGGAAGTAATATCAAAGGTAATAAACTTGTAGCAGCAATTGGAATCGCTTCGGTAATCCACCAAGTGGCAATCCATAATGTGATAGCTAAGACAAATACACCTTTATCAGATAAATTGTCAGGTTGAAATAACAACAATGTTAGTACAAAGAGCAAAGGACCTAAAATTAACCCTACTAATTGACCAACATTATAAGATTTATTCTCTTTTTTATTTGAGAAAAACATCAAATACTGCGACCTTCTCATATCCCCTTTATTTAAATTATTCATCAAGCTCCCCCTTTAAATTATTATCAGAATATTCACAATAATTTATTAGAGTATAACATAATATATTTCAAATTGGTTTATAATTTTAAATCGTTTACATCACCATTATTTATTATTCAATTTACAAATGATAATCAATCTATATTTACTTTTTTGAATCTGATATCGGCTTCGTTAGATATGTAAAGATGTTTGATATCCTTTAAATACACGCTTTGTGACTCATGATCAAATTCATTTTTTGCTATAACGATATTTTCATGTTTGATATTATTATAACTTTGAATACGTATAGCTTCTTTACGCATTTCTCCTATAAATTGATTTTGGAAAATATTTAAATTGTTTCCTGCTTGTGTCCCCCTTTCATTACCTTTCATATCTTTCGCATTTTTCCCATCTTTTACAGCTAAAAAGCGTATACCGCCCTCACAATTTTTAAAAACATTATGGTGAATATACGTATTTTTATTTTTCAATGGTGTGAGTGCATATTGTTTCATATTTTCAAAAACATTATAGCGAATATGAATATTGTCATAGTATTTATGATAACGGCTTGCATGAGAACCAATTGCTCGGTTCCAAGGTTGCATACCGGGTGTTTCTGAATTACCAAAATAGCAATTTTCTATTATGACATTCTTCGTAATTGTCCCATCAGTTGCACCAAATTTTGGAAAAGCACCTGAAACTTGTATATCTAACTGCACCGCTTCAGAAAAAAATCTTGTGCCATCCGGATCATTGAAACCTAAGAACTTGCATTGATTGATGTACAAACCGTTCACTCCACATGCATCCAAACAATGTCCTCCAACCACATCTTTAAAAGTAACATCCACAATTTGAACGTCACATGCATGTCCCATGCACATCGTCGTATTATTATAAGGGTAGTCGTACCCATTCATATCAAACGTGCCACCTGCTATATGAATATGACTATTTCCGTTATAACCATAATACGATTTAAAACGACGTCCGTTTTTCAATAATGTATCTTTACCGCATCTTTTTAAAATTGCTTTATCATCTAAAAGTAATGTTGTTGCCTCATATATCACAAGCGGCTTGCGAATATGATATTCTCCTTGAGGCACATATATCGTTGTTCCTTTATTTTTCTTTGCATAATTGAGTGCTTTTTGCATTGCACGTGTATCTGCCCATTTGTGTTCCCCTTTTAAACCAAATTGTTTTGCATTAATAATCATAGGCCAGTTCCTTTCATCGTTATTACTTAATAATTAACATAAATATGTTTTTTTAAACGCGTTTACTATATCTTTAATGATTTATCATCTTAGTATATAATTACTATTATATTTAATATTGGGAGTGTAACCATAATATGAAAAAAAGTGCGTTAATTGTAGTAGACTATTCAAATGATTTTGTAGCTGAAAATGGAAAATTAACTTGTGGATTTCCAGGTCAACAAATTGAAAGCTACATAGTGGAAAGAATCGAAGTTTATAACAAAAAGCAATCTGATATCTTTTTTATGATGGATTTGCATTATGAAGAAAATAAATATCATCCTGAAAGTAAGTTGTTTCCACCACATAATATCATCGGTACGTTTGGTCGTGAACTTTATGGTAAAGTAAATGATATTTATCAAAATATTTTATTTAACGATCATATCCACTATTTAGATAAAACACGTTATGATTCATTTTGCGGTACACCTTTAGACTTAATGTTGCGTGAGCGAAATATTAATCATTTAGAAATCGTTGGCGTTTGTACGGATATTTGTGTACTCCATACTGCAATCAGCGCATACAACTTAGGATATGGTATTTCCATTTCACATAGAGGTGTCGCTTCCTTTAATCCTTCAGGTCACGAGTGGGCATTAGATCATTTTAAAAATTCACTAGGTGCTGAAGTAGAATAACAATGCGAAATCATGCTAGAATAACATTAACTACTTAAAATAAGGAGAATTTAGATATGGCAAAAACTTATATTTTCGGACATAAAAATCCAGATACAGATGCAATTTCATCTGCTATTATCATGGCAGATTTTGAACAACAAACAGGTAATGCTGAGGCTACTGCATACCGTTTAGGCGAAGTAGGCCCTGAAACACAATATGCTTTAGATCATTTTAATGTAACTGCACCAGAGTTACTAAATGATGATTTAGCCGATCAAAATGTCATTTTAGTTGACCATAATGAATTCCAACAAAGTGCTGATTCAATTGCTGATGCAGCTGTTCAACACGTTGTCGATCATCACAGAATAGCTAACTTTGAAACTGCAGCACCTTTATATTACCGTGCTGAACCAGTTGGCTGTACTGCAACAATTTTATACAAAATGTATAAAGAACGTGGATTTGAAATCAAACCTGAAATTGCTGGTTTAATGATATCTGCAATTATTTCAGATAGTCTATTATTCAAATCACCTACTTGTACTGAGCAAGATGTACAAGCTGCAGAAGCATTAAAATCAATTGCTAATGTTGATTTAGAATCATATGGCTTAGAAATGTTAAAAGCTGGTGCTTCTACAAAAGATAAATCTGTTTCTGATATTTTATCTATGGACGCAAAATCATTTAATATGGGAGATTTTGTTACACGTATTGGTCAAGTAAATACAGTAGATATTGATGAAGTATTTGCACGCCAAGAAGAATTAGAAAAAGAAATGCTTGAAGTAAGCGCCAATGAAAAATATGATTTATTTGTATTAGTTGTTACTGACATTATTAATAGTGATTCTAAAATTCTTGTTGTTGGCGCCGAAAAAGATAAAGTCGGCGTTGCCTTCAATGTAACACTTGATAATAATACTGCCTTCTTACCAGGTGTCGTTTCACGTAAAAAACAAGTTGTACCACAAATTACAGAAGCATTAACGAAGTAATACATCTTTATTAACACAACACTTCGTACAATTTATTCAACATATTAAGTTTTTACAATTCATTATACTGGGACATAGTTGATATGTTCCAGTTTTTTATCAATATAAGTATATTGGACACCCATTCGTACTAGGAGGAATACATTTGAATTCAATAGAACAAACTTTCCATAATAGTAAACAATATTTTAATACACATGCGACCAAGGATTTTAAATTCAGAAAAAAACAACTAAAGCTCCTAAGCAAAAGTATTAAAAATCATGAAGATGCATTATTAAATGCTTTTCAAGAAGATTTAGGTAAAAACAAAGTAGAAGCCTATGCAACAGAAATCGGCTTTACTTTAAAAAATATCAAAACGGCTCGTAAAGAATTAAAAAACTGGGCTAAAAAGAAACAGGTTAATACACCGCTTTATATGTTTCCTACCAAAAGTTATATTGTTAAAGAACCATATGGCACAGTACTAATTATTGGGCCATTTAACTATCCATTCCAATTGCTTATTGAACCGCTTATAGGTGCTATAGCTGCAGGCAATACTGTAATCATTAAACCTTCGGAATTCACGCCACATGTGTCAGCAGTTGTAAAAAATATTATTGAAGATGTGTTCGACCCTGAATACATCAGTATTTGCCAAGGTGACGCCGATACTACACAGTCACTGATTCATTTACCCTTCGATTATATCTTTTTCACCGGAAGCGAACGCGTTGGAAGAATTGTTTATCAAGCAGCAAGTACCAATTTAACACCTGTCACTTTAGAATTAGGTGGCAAATCACCTGTCATCGTAGACGAAACCGCTAATATCAAAGTCGCTAGTGAACGCATCAGTTTTGGTAAATTCACTAATGCTGGCCAAACATGTGTCGCTCCAGATTATGTTCTTGTAAACCGTAAAGTCAAAGAAGACTTGATTAAAGCTTTAAAAAATACAATAACAGAATTTTATGGTAAAGAAATACAAGCAAGTCCTGACTTTGGACGTATCGTAAATCAAACGCATTTTGACCGTTTAAACGATTTATTAGGTGTACACAAATCGGAAATTGTTTTTGGTGGCCATTCTGATTCAGCTGAAAACTATATCGGACCTACTTTATTAGATGGTATTACATTTAATGATAAAATTATGGAAGGTGAAATTTTCGGTCCTATACTACCAATTATTACTTATGACGATTTTGATGAAGCGATTGATTTAATTCATACGAAACCCAAGCCACTCAGCCTTTACCTATTCAGTGAAGATGAAAACGCAACAGAACGTGTTCTAAATGAAATTTCTTTTGGTGGCGGTGCTATCAACGATACATTGATGCAATTAGCAAATCCAAACTTACCATTCGGTGGTGTTGGTGCTTCCGGTATTGGTCAATATCACGGCAAATTTAGTTTTGACACATTCAGTCATGATAAATCTTATATATTTAAATCAACTCGATTAGAGTCAAGCCTACTCTTTCCACCTTACAAAGGAAAATTTAAGTATATTAAAACATTTTTCAATAAATAATAAACACTTTTTTATAGGCTTGGGCTATAAACTGTAGCTAATGAGAGTGGAACAAAAATCTTTATTTTATAATTTCTGTTCCACTCTCATTTATGTTATATAGTCACTACTTAAGTATTGGCCTGGATGTTCTTAAGCATATTATTTTCTATTTCATGATTACTTTCCTATTTTATGTCATCGACGATTTTAAACAAACGATCCCCTTTTATCTTCTATGGTTAAGATGCTACAAATGATATAATTGAAAAGTCGTCGTTCTACTTCTGTGCTGATTTTAGCATGGAAGGAGGTGACATCATGTTCAGTACCCTATTTGTAACGTTTATAGCACCTATCGTAGTAGGTGTTATTGTCACATTATTTTCTTATTGGCTGAATAATCGTGACTGACGACTGACGACGGCAGTGCCAATACACCAAAAAGAGCCCGATAGCTATTCGTAGTAGCTACCGGGCTCGGTGTTTATCATGTTAGTACACTATTTGTTAAGTGCATTATAACACCATTCATAATAAAAATGCAAAGTATATTATCTTAGAAACTGTACACAAACACCTTCTGGTGCCGTTTCTTGATTATCAACGATTTCTATGTTTCCAGTAACTTTATCACGTTTAAAAACGGTCAGAGCATAATCGCCTTCTTGGTGTGCACAAACTAAATAATCATCAGATTCAGTTATATTGAAGTCACGTGGAAATTCTCCACCACTTTTAACGATGTCTACTAATGAAATTGTTGCACCCTCGTCTCCTACTTTAAATATAGCAAGACTATCATGACCGCGATTACTTATATATAAGAAATTTTGATCATGCGATATTCTCACTGCTGCCAATTTAGTATCACCATCAAAGTTTTCTGGAATTGTTAAATGTCTTTCGATTTCAGTAAAATGACCATTCTCATATTTTAAAGTACTTACGATATTTGATAACTCATGTACAACGTAAGCATATTTTCCATTTTCATGGAACGTAATATGTCTTGGGCCATCTCCAGGCTCAAAATCTATAGTATCGTATACTTTTAAACCGTCATCTCCATATTCGTACGTAATCACTTTATCTGTACCTAGATCCATTGCCACAACATATTTTTCATCTGGTGTTGTGTTGAGATAATGGACATGTGGTTGCTCTTGTCTTTCAGAAGGACCAGTTGGATAATCATGCGCTAATTCTTGTATTAGACGAACAATTTCTCCTGTTTCTGGATTTGCTTCATAAATTCTTGCTAAACCAGCACCATAAATTGCTTCGAATATATATTTTCCATCCGGTGATGCAGATACATAGCAACCATTTCCAGCAGTTGACGCTAGACATTTGTTAATCAGACTTAATGTACCATCTGACTCTATTTTCAAACTAGCAATACCACAATCATCGCCTTCTTTAGTTACAGCATATAAAAAATGATTATGTTGATTTACATATGTGGATGCTTCTAGTTCATAGCCTGTTTTAACTTCCGTTATCTTGCCAGTTTCTTCATCTAGTTGGAAACGGTAAACCCCTTTACCTTCTTTTTTTGTATATGTTCCAATATAACCTGTTGTCGTCATGTAAACCCCTCCATATTATTATACTCATATTTTAATAAAGATTTTGGGCAAAAGACAATATAATGATTTAACCACTTGAAAAATAGAACGTATGTTCGTATAATGGATATATACTGATTGGAGTGATAATAAGTGAATAACTACAAGAATCAAGAAACAGATTATAGAAAAATACCTAGAGAACAGTTGAATCCCAACATACCGCAAGGCCGTGGCATGGTCAAATGGGCGCCCTTTGCTACTTTACCTGAACAATTCGAAAGTATTCAACAATATTTAATAGATCAAAATAAAATTGATCGTCCAATACTGTCAGATGACCAGCTAAACGAACTTAATTTACAACTCCATCAAGCCTTACATTCAGATACTTTTGTACATATTGAATATTATAAAGACGGATGGCTAGAAAATATAACTGTTAAAATTAAAAATATAGATATGACGCAAATGTTTTTAGAAGGATACCTTTTAAAAACTTCAAACACAATCAAATTGTCCCTTTTTGATATTACAAAAATCACGATAGATAACTAGTTAGCCAACCATATTTAAGCATAGGCAAGTATTCTATAGGGCATACAAGCGATATGAATAGCATAAAAAAACTGTCGATAACATTATCGACAGTTCAAAGTAAAAAACCTATTCATTTTCAATCAATTAATTATTAGATTCGATATCTGAAATAATTTCTTTTGTTTTGCTTTCGATATCTTCAAAGTCTTTTTTGAAAATATAAGCAAATACAACTGCACCAATGCCTGCTGCTAATGATACAGTTAGGATTGTACCGAATACAAATTTAAATAAACCTTTAATAAAATTCCACATTCTGTTTCACCTCAATAAATTATTAACATCACTATTATTAATGATAGCATATTTGATTACATCAATAAATATATACCCACTTTTCATTAATTTAAATCAACATATGAAAGTCGTAATTTTATGATATTATTGTATTAATGCTTCAACAAAACATAAAAAAATTGTTATCTACCAAAGGTTCTTACTACTTTAATATTCAGATAAACATGCGTATTACGTTTATAAGCATTTAAACATAATCATGAACATGAAAAAATTCAAACTTGTTTTGCTTTTAATATATATAGATTCATAAACATTCCAGTGATTATGCTTAATTGATAGAAATTTGCGCTATCACTATCATTGAAGGTGGTTTAACCAAAAAAGAGTGAGCTGAATATATCAGGCTCACTCCCATCGTAATTTGATTTATCTCCACCAAGTGGATACTGCATCTTTAATAGCATCATAATAGTTAGCCATTAACAATCACCTCATTAAAAGTATAATTCCTTAATCAGTCATCGTTGTTATTCTTAATGATAAGGTCTAGTACCCTGTAATGCAATTAACACTACGTTACATTAAAGTTACAATTTTGTAAGACTACACTTTAAACATAGGAGATTTTGAAATGCAAAAAGTAAAATCAGATATTTTAACGCATCGTGGTTCACATTTCGACCTAGGTGTACAAACTGCACAATGGATGCAACATACACCACTATTAAAAAATAGAGAACAAGAATGGAAAAAACGTATGCCACGCT
Source organism: Staphylococcus sp. Y174-1 (assembly GCF_049897865.1). Lineage (NCBI taxonomy): Bacteria > Bacillati > Bacillota > Bacilli > Caryophanales > Staphylococcaceae > Staphylococcus > Staphylococcus sp. Y174-1. The sequence continues at coordinate 63,859 of NZ_JAFCXB010000003.1, forward strand.
TTGATATTCACATCAAAGAGACTTATGATATTTTTCAAACCTACGCACCTCAAATCTGGGAAGAAATCAGAGGTATGCAGGAAGTGCTTAATTTACCTACACGTCAAATGATTTTAAATTTTGCCCATTACCGCTTTACACCTTTGAAAAATAGCGGTTGCACTGTCTATTTAGGTAACGATTATATGGTACGTAATTATGATTATCACCCTGCCACATATGATGGTCGCTATTTATTGTTTCAACCCAATGATGGTGGTTTAGCTCAAATTGGGCCAACATCTCGTGTCACGGGTAGAATGGATGGCATGAATGAGGCTGGATTAGCAATGGGGTATAATTTTATGCATCGTAAACATCCCGGTGACGGCTTTGTATGCTACATGATTGGCAGACTTGTATTACAGTACTGTAAAGATGTTCCTGAAGCTATTAAATTATTAAAAGAAATACCTCATAGAAGTTCATTTAGCTACATTGTTATGGATAAATATTTAAACCACGCAATCATTGAAGTTACACCACGTTCCATCGATGTGCGTTATGATCATACTTGTACAAATCACTTTAAATTATTAACGCATGAAAATAGAAATTATACAAAAGAATCAACAGAGCGTTTAGATAGGTTAATTAAACAAACACCTGCTCAATTAGGGAAAATGGATGCTTTCAAACTTTTTAATAACCCTGAATTTGAAATTTACAGTAAATTATTTAAAAGTTGGTCTGGCACGATACACACAAGTATGTATGAACCTCAATCGCTAACCGCTCATATTACTTTAGGTGAGAATAAGGCACCTGTGGAAATTGACTTTCAACAATGGTTGAATGGTGAATCTTTGAACATAAACGAACTCACAGGTCAAATTGATACCGAATTAACCTTTGCAACATATTAATATCAAAAGGAAAAAAAGAGTGGGATTAAGAAATCTTGCATACTTTGATTTCTATCCCACTCGCTCATTTAATTTATATAAATATCCCCATTTAATGTATAGAATTCCAATACATGATTACCAGCGCCTACTCTATCATTTGCAAAAGTTTTGTTATTAACGTTGGCTTTCCCTTTTTCTGGGTTTAATTTCAGCAAAGTATTATCCGGTGCTTGATTGTACGACATCTTTATATCCCCATGTTGTGTTGACGCTTTAAAAGCAGAGTCAATATCCATATCACTTAAATTGATATTACCCTGTTTCGCAGATAGTACCGAATCTTTAATTAGAGATTGCTTTCCGATAATACTGGCATTTTTAGTTTTTATATCTGCATTCAAGATCTCACTGCTATTAAAGTGAACTGTGGATTTTATACCTCTGTATATTAATTTTTTAATTGATGAATTCTTGATGAAAACACGTGCTGCACCAGTTTCAGGCATTGATAAATTAGCACTTTCGATATCTAAGTTCTGTATATTCACTTCATTAACTCTATTAGAAACATACAAATCATCCATTTTTTCACTTGGCATTGTGATATTAATTTCAGCATGTATCTGCCTAAACGGATTAAAATTCAAACCGTACTTATCTACTTTTTCATTGGTTTCATGAACACTTAACTCATTACCTTCTTGATTGATATCTACCTTATTTTGTCCCTTGTAACGCACTGTAAATTTGGCACCTTTTGTGATATTAACTTTAGTTGATATCCCTTTTATATTTAAAGAGTCGATCGATTTATCAGTAATGTTTTTATCTATGGTATTAATTTTATTATTTTGTTTTTCAAAGCCAAACCACGTTATACATCCTAGAAGAAAACAGACAATGAACAAACTCAAACCACTCAAAAATAATTTCTTCATTCTTCTGCACTTCCTTTAATCGTTCTAATATTCCAGCGTAAATATTTTAATATTAATCGATACACCAGTTCAGCCAACTTCGCAATAATTACAAATAAGACAATACCTAAACCACTAAATGCAAATGCAAATAAATAATTACTAATAGCCAAACTAAACATACTGTTCAGTAATCCATGTATGATTAAGAGTAACGGACTTATAGCTAAAACCATTGCAGCACATAACAATATCAACATAAATCCACCGACAAATATCATTGGAATCAGTATAATCACTAAGGATAAAATGCCCATACCTAATGAAGCCATGATTGCTCTTAAAATTGTCCTAGCATTGGTCCGGTATTCAGCAGATACAATTGCACTTCTAGCATTTATTTCTTTACCTATTTTTTTTGGTGGTTCTAAAGCCCCAATAATTTGATATTCATTTTTACCTTCACTTTCTTGCTCAAAAAAATATTGTTCATATTCATACATCACTTTATCTCGCTCAGCCCTAGGTAAATTATCGAGCTCTTGTTCAAGTTCATTTAAAAAAGTGATTTTATCCAAAATATCTACCACCATTCAAATTCTAAAGTCTATTTCTTAAATTATGTAAAATTAAAGAATGGTAATTATCCAATAAAATCACCATTCTTTAATTATTATTTTGAGTAAACTTCAATCTTTTTTATTTTATCATGTTTGTATATAATAGATAACTTTATATGATTATCTTTATCATAATATATCATTAAACGATAGGCATCGCGTAATTTCTTTTGTTTATAGCTACTTCCTAAATGATGTACAACATCTTGAATATTCCCTTCAATTTTCCCACCAAAGTTTGTATAAACATCAGTGTTTTTAATTAATGTCATACCCTTTATTTTTGAATTACCTTTATTCACTTTAAATACTAAATTAGGTTGATTATGTTTAGTGTATAAATTGTGCTTTTTTAAAAGAATTTCGTCATCTTCTATAAATTTATCTTTGTCTATTTTTGCATTTAATTGCATGTCATCAATGGTAATACGAGATAAATCTGTAGTATGTTCATTTTTTATGTAACTTACAATGAGTAATGTAGCTATTCCCATTAACATAAAAACACTCCATACTAGCCATTTATTTATTTTATGAAAATTCACTTTCCTTCAACTCCATTTACTTAATCAATATAGCATACACAATAGTCTCTTTCATCTTAAAAGAATGTCGTAAAATGCATAACTTTTCAAAGTATTTAAAATTTTCTTTCATATAAAATAATTGATATAATAATATCTAATAAGCTAAAGGGGGAAATATTATGACAAGTTTAGAAACATATTTCAAAAACAGTCAACCACTTGATCAATATATCGAGGTCATGACTGAAAACAAAGAGAATGTCTTATCTATTTACAATTCTTTCTCTTTACCATTAAATGATGATCGTATTGAAAAAATTAAATCATTAAATTATTCAAAAGTGTTAGTTATCACGGAAGATTGGTGTGGCGATGCCATGATGAATGTACCTATCTTAAAACATATTAGTGAAGCTTTAAATTTAGAAGTTCGCGTTTTCCATCGTGATGAGAACACTGATTTAATTGATCAGTATTTAACAAATGGTACTGCACGTTCAATACCTATTTTTGTATTCCTTAATGATAATTTTGAACAAGAAACGGTTTGGGGTCCCCGTGCTAGACAAGTTCAACATTTTGTTGAAGATACACGTTCAGATGTCCCTTCAAAAGATGATCCTACCTTTGAAGATAAGTCTGCAGAAGCACATAAAATTATGACGAATCGTTATAAAACAGATTCTCAACTTTGGAAATATGTATATGACTCCATTTTAGATAAATTAATCATTAAATAGTAAAAAGACGTATGAATGATGCTGAGACTAACCGCAAATTCATACGTCTTTTATATATTGACTTACTTATCGGTTATTATTTTAAATATCTTTCTTAGAAACATAGAAAATATTTACAATAAATAAAATTACAATTGAAGCTGAAGTAATAAACCATTGCCAATTTGTGAATGTATAGTCCCCAGAAGTTGTTTTTGAAGTTAAATAACTAAAAGGTATATACTTTAATGAATCTTGAATATGATCACCAATTTTAGGAATCATTGGTAAAAATGGTTCTGCGAAAGGAACAATTAATACTAAAAATATGCCTAGTGTAAAAATAAGTGCTGTCTTAGGCACAATAAGTGAAAATAAATAAAGTAATAAACCAAAGAATAAATGGAACATTAAGAAGAACCATAGTAATTCAAAAGCTTTACTAGTAGTAATGTTCTTCCCATCAACTACACCTTGCACAATATGTACAAATCCCACAAGAACTGCTGTAATCAGTATCGCAATAAGTATGATAGAAATTACTTTAGCTATTACATAACCAATACGGCTTGATGTTTTATTCATATAAAGCTGAATTGTACCTTGTGAAATATCACGCGTAATTGTTTTTATTACAAATAGTAAGCCCATAATTGAAAAGAACCAGCTACCGATAGAGAGTAATGTATTACCATTCATTTCATCTGATTGTTGAACAAATAATATTGTAAAACCAATCAATGGTAAAATTGTTAAAAGTAATGCTAAGTAAGTTAATGGACTTTTAAAAATACTATACATATCATATTTTACGAGTTGTAAACTATTCATTATTGGCCACCTTTCTGATTAATATTGAAGTAAGTATCACGTAACGAACTCTTACGCGTCTCAATAAATTTAGGGAAAACAGATTCACTTGCTAAACCTTTTAGTACTTCTTTATAGCTGCGTTGTGCATTGATAATCACTTCGCCACTAGCTTCTTGCGTTTGTACTACATTATATTGCTCTTTTAAGAAGGCTAATCCAGCTTCAAAATCCTCATTTTCAAATATAATGACTGTAGAATCAGATGCTGTGCCCTCTTTCATATTTACATCTTGCACGAACTTACCATCACGTAAAAATACGGCTCTATCACAAATCAATTCAATATCTTCAAGTTTATGACTAGAAATTAAAATTTTCATATCTAAGTCTTTAACAAGCGATTGTATTGTTTTAAGCACATCAATTGAACCATCCGGATCCATACCATTTGTTGGTTCATCTAAAATTAAATACTTTGGTTTATTCATTAATGAAACTGCTATGGCCAATTTTTGTTTCATACCCATAGAGTATTTTTTAACTTTCTTTTTAACATAGGGTCTCATACCAAATGCATCGATAATTTGATCTGCATATTTTTTATCAAAACCATTACCAAGGACATTAGCAAAAAGTTTTAAATTAAATAAACCTGTTTTATTATCATACAATTTAGGATGTTCAATTAAGTAACCAACATTTTGCTTATTACCTAATTTGACGTCTCCTTTATAATTGATAATATTTCCATTCATGACTTTCATTAAGGTTGTCTTTCCGACACCATTTTTACCAATCAAACCAACAATCTGACTTTGACCAAAATCAAAATCAATATGGTCAAGCACATTATTATTTCCATATGTTTTTGTTATATTCTTTAATTGCATAAATGCGCCTCCTTTTAAAGTTAATTTACTTTTTTATAATGTATAAAAAAATTAGCTATAAGAAAAATGATACTTAAGCCTAAAAAGCCATAATTAAAAACTGGCTCAAAATAATCAAGTGCAGTTAACTTAATTTTGAATATGAGTAATACTGCTAATGTTATAAGCACTGCAACAATTGGAATAATGAGTAACATCACAAGTAAATACATTAAATAAGAAATATTTTCAGATTTTTGTTCGGAATATTTTTTAAATGCGATAGGTATAGCAAAGAAATTAATTGCGATATATGAATAAGGTAAAGTAACATCAATACTAATGCCACTAGCAGCAAAATTTGAATTAGGAATATGTAAAAAGTGATAATATTCCAGCCCCAATCAGTGTATATAAAATTAAGGTTACATAGTTTGCATTAAGCATATCCTTTTTGGATACTGGCAAACTACCAAAAAAATCATACGCATTTGAGTGGCCTAACTTACTATTCAGTCGAAATACATGTCCTGAATCAAGGACAGAAACAAATAGTAAAATCATAGCAACTAAAGAATAAAGTATTCTTGTAAGCAATGAATGATTTTCGATTATTAATTGTAATGGAGATATTAATAATAATACGGCATAAATAACGATAGTCCATTTACGTAGTTTAATATTTCTAATTAGTAAATTCTTCATCGAATGGCCTCCCCACTATATAATTCCATCACTATACTGTTTATGTTTTCGTTGCCCTTTTTCGAGGTAAACCATTAGTTCTTCGATGGTTGGATTCGTTATTGCCACATCACTACCAAATAGTTCTTTAAACACATTAGCATGTGTCGTAAGTGCTGTAAAACCCGTATGATTATATTCAATGTAATGCGTTAAATCAATCAATTCATTATCTAGTTGATTTGGGTCGCCTTTAACAATTTGATATTGATTTAGAATATCATCTAAAAAGTGGTTCAAAATGATTTCTCCATCCTTGATATAAACCAGATAATCAGCAATTTTCTCCAAATCTGAAATGATATGTGTAGAAATAAAAACGGATTTTTTTCATCAATTAATTCTTCTTGAATGACATCTAACACTTCATTTCTAACAATTGGATCGAGACCAGAGGTGGTTCATCAAGTATAAATAGCTCTGCATGATGACTAAATGCTATTGCATAAAAAGGCGCAATATAAGACTCAATTTTTTTAACATTCCACTTATCATTTAAATATAATTCTGAATAAATAAAACCAATTTTATTTTTTATTTCAACTGCATGACGATCCATTCTTTTATCAAATAAGCGAATTTCACCTTCATCTGGTTCTATAAGATCCATAATTAATCTAATGATTGTCGTTTTACCAACGCCATTAGCTCCAATAAATCCAGTAACAAATCCTTGAGAAACTCGAAAAGAAACGTCCTTTAGTTTGAATTCTTTATACTGATAATTGACAGCATTCAATTCTATCGCGTTCATTCTTCGCCCTCCTCAAAAATCAGCTCAACGATTTCTTGTAATTCAGATAAAGACATGCCTATTGTCTTAGCTTCTTTACTCATTGATTTAGCTAATGACTCAATAACAATAAATTGTTTTTCTTTTAAAATCGAATTATCTTGTTCCTTAACATAGGTACCTTTTCCTCTAACAGTATAAACAAAGCCGTCTTTTTCTAAATCTTCGTATGCACGCTTTGTTGTTATCACGCTAACACTTAAATCATGTGCTAATTCTCTCATAGACGGTAAATGCTCACCTGGTGCAACATAGCCCTTTAAAATGTTTTCTTTAATTTGTTGCTTAATTTGTTCATAAATAGGTCGTTCACTACTATTTTTTAAAAGTATTTTCATGGACATCCTCCCCCTACAACTGTATATACACAATATATACACGTTTGTAAAGTGTTAATTTATAATTAATTGCATACACTTTATTATTTTACTTGATAATGCAATTCGTCATTAGTCATTTTGCGTTTTAAAATAAAAAAATATAGCTAGTGCTTTGCTAAATTCGACTCAGCTCCACACTAACTATAGTTTTATTGACTCTATTTTCGATTTTGATTTCTCTTCTTACGTCTATTATTGCTTCTATTAATAAAAGCACAAATCATAAACATAATTGCAGCAATAAGTAATTTAATTCCAGAATCTTCTTGTCCTGTTGCCTGTAAATAATAACCAACGATGAACAAGACGATTGCAATAATTACAAATATCTTTGTTAAATGTTTCATCTCTTCACCTCAAACAATGTTATTGTATCAAATTTTACCAATAATTACTAAAAACCTATAATTGAGAACTTATATTTTTTTAATCATAAGTTATGTTAACTGTAAAATAAATTGATTGCAGTATTTCGTTCTGGATGATAAACTTGTAAATGTATCCACGGATTATATTACACAACCCCAAGTCTGGGCCAACAGACTTGGGGTTTTTTGTGTAAGGCCACCTATTTGTCATTCCATTTATTTTCTAACCAAACACGAAAAACAACAAGTAAGCTACCTGTTAATAAAGTTGTAATTATTTCTTGCCACCACGAGATCATATTACACCTCCCACAGAAAAAAGTACCATGTAGGAATTCGATGGCCTATCCACATTCTAACACAAAACAGAACGTGTGTTCGTATAAATGTATAGATTTTTTAAATTTTAATTTAATATAGCCACTAAGCTTTAATTTTAAGCTATTTCAAGATAATATAAAGGTATCATTGAAAAAGTAAAAGAGAGGTTGACCCACATATGAATCCTTTAGCTTTAGATTTAAATGAACAATTATCTAAATCAAACCCTGAAATTGCAGATATGTTATCTGACCTAGGAAAATTAATGTATTATCCAAAAGGCATTTTATCTCAATCTGCTGAAGCAAAATCTACTCAATATAATGCCACAATTGGTATGGCAACATATAAGCATAGCAAGATGTATGCTGACACGCTTAATGACGTTTTTACAAACTTAGAACCAGATGAAATCTTTCCATATGCCCCACCACAAGGTATAGAATCACTACGCGATTTATGGCAGCAGAAAATGCTAAAAGAAAATCCTGATTTAAATGCAACTGATATGACAAGACCAATACTTACAAATGCGTTAACACATGGTTTATCACTCGTTGCAGATATGTTTATTGATAGTGGCGATACGATTTTATTACCAACGCACAATTGGGGAAATTATAAATTAGTTTATAGTACGAGACATAGTGCGGATATCGAAACTTATGATATTTTTGATGAGTTAGGACACTTTACGACAGAAAACTTAATTGCAACTTTAGAAAATTATACAAAAGATAAAGTGATGTTAATTTTAAATTATCCAAATAACCCAACAGGCTATACACCTACAAAAGATGAAGTAAAAACAATTGTTGAAACAATTCAAGCATTAGCTAAACGTGGTACCAATGTAATTGCTTTAGTAGATGATGCTTATTACGGCTTATTCTATGAAGATGTTTATACACAATCATTATTTACTGCACTAACAAACTTGCATTTAGATAATTTATTACCTATCAGATTAGATGGTGCAACGAAAGAGTTCTTCGCTTGGGGATTACGTGTAGGTTTTATGAGCTTTGGTGTATCCAATGAAACAACAAAACAAGTCCTAGAAGCAAAAGTTAAAGGACTAATCAGAAGTAATATATCTAGCGGACCTATGCCTTCACAAAGTGCAGTGAAATATGTATTAGAGCATCCTGAAACTTTCGACAAAGAGATTCAAGAAAATATTGATACGCTACAAGCGAGATATGAAGTTACAAAAGCAGTGGTTTATGACCCACAATATGCATCCTACTGGAAAGCTTACGACTTTAATTCTGGTTATTTCATGGCTTTAAAAGTTTATGATGTAGATCCTGAACAATTACGACTTCATCTTATCAATAACTATTCTATCGGTATCATCGCACTTAACGATACTGATATTAGAATTGCATTTAGTTGTGTTGAAAAAGATGATATTCCACATGTATTTGATTCTATTGCAAAAGCTATTGCTGAGTTACAAAAATAATATAGTTAAAAAAATGGAGCATGTCACATCAGACACGCTCCATTTTTTTATTGTTGTTGTTTAAGTACACGCGACATTTCTTCTATTTTTCCAGCGTGTAACGGAATATGAATCGCATTGAGAACTAATAATTCATTTAATGTACTACAACCAGCTATTGTTTCAGTAAGCTCTTGTTCTAATTGTTCATCTGTAAGTTTGCGAGCACGTTCAGGTAATGTTCTAATGTGTTTAAATATTTCATCAATTGTAGGTACGTCACTATCTCCCCATTTTTCAGGTGAAGAACCATATCCAAATAAATTTGTATACTTAGCAATATCAACTTCATTTTGTTCACATAATGACAATACACTTTCAAAAATCGTTAGCACATGCCCATATTGCCAGTGAATTGTATTAGGAAAAGCGTCAATTTTATCGTCTAATACCTGTTCATTACTCCAATTATCGTAACCTGATAACAGATAATTCACTCCTGAATCAAGAACCTCATACACTGTTGGTTTTGTCATAATTTAGCTCCTTTTCTTATAAAATATTAGAAACTTATCACACTTGTATAAGAACCGTTACTAATTATACCTACTTACTTTACCCAAATCGTTAAAAAATTATTCATATAACAAATGTAATCCCTTATCTTATATATTGAAATTTTATTTTCTTAATATGAACGATACGACTCATTGACACTTAATATTTGTTATATAACCAAATTTCTATACATATTTTTAATATTTGATGGAAAATAGTTAAGGTGCTAAACTATTTTTAATTTCAAAAATTCAAAAATAAAGTGAGGAATCATTAATGTATCATTTCAGAACTGTGGCTATGCGTGACTTGAATACTATTTTACAAATTGAGAATAAGGGTTTTTCATCTGAAGCCGCTTCAAAAGAAGCACTTATTAATAGAATTAATGTTATCAAAGATACATTTATCGTAGCAGAATATGATGGTGAAATCGCTGGCTATGTCAATGGTCCTGTTATTAATCAAGCTTTTATCACTGATGATTTATTTGATGAAACTACAAAGAACCCTCCCCATGGCGGCTATATCGCTATTTTAGGGCTGGTTGTAGGTGAAAGTTATAGAAACCAAGGTCTTGCAGGAAAATTATTGGATCATTTAGAACATCTTGCAATAGAACATGAACGTCAAGGTATAACATTAACTTGCAAAGCTTCTTTGATTTCTTTTTACGAACAATATGGCTATATAAATTATGGCGTTTCTGAATCAAAACATGGCGGCATACAATAGTTTAATTTGGTTAAAAATTTGGATTAATTGTAGTGTCTACTTTTAATATATAGGTTAATGATTTCGTGTATCATTTATTAAATAATTTAAGTTTTCACTTATCATGTTTAAAAAATGCTCAATGTTTTCAAAATCTTTAGTATCATATGTTTCTAGTTTTTCTAAATAAGTGTTATAAACGTTACTATCTAATGCCTGATGATATTGAAATACTTTTTCGCCTTTATCAGTTAATTCGATACTGACTTCTCTAGAACTATGTGTACTTTTATTTTTAACAACTAAGCCTTTTTGAACAAGCCTTGTTATTTTTTGTGAAGCCGCGCTTTTAGTTCTATTCATTTGTTTAGCAATTTCAGATATATTCATTACCTTATTGACACCAATCAGATTAATCATATGTGCTTCGACCATATACAATTCATCATCTGTACCATATTTTCTCGGTATATTTTCATATTGATTTAATAAGTGTGCGGTTTCATAAAGTTGGTCAATCGCTTTTAAAAAAGTTGTTTTTCTAGTCATTACGTCGCTCCTAATAATCATTTGGGTTTATTTTAACATATGAAACAATCACACCATAAATCATTATTCAAACTAAAAACGCTTCCCAAAAGTGTAAAACTTATGGAAAGCATAAATAAAATAATACATTAAATTTTTAAAGTTAAATGATAGTTATCAATAAACATACAAAGGTTATTTAAAAATGGATGAGTTTTACATTATTTCTACTTTTATTGATATTATATGACTAACATTTATATATCTGCCACTATCTTTTAAATAAAAATAACGATGTTTTCTAATTGCTTTTTCAAATCGTTCCAAAGCTAATCTTTCATCGATTTCTAAAACATTTTCTACATACTCGCGAAATACATTCCCATCATTCGTTTCTATTATAAAAACAAAAATTTCATTCATCTATATTCACCCTATGTAATCATTATATATATAATTATCTAACTAATTACTTTTCAATGCAACACAGACACATGCACGATATCATTTTAATTGATATTGATTTAGTATTATTGAAATACATGGACAATTATATCACAAGGATTAACCGAAAATAATCAACGTCCGTTTCAAATAACAATTAGGAAACTAAAAAGACGCTTTCCAAAGGGTTGAGTGCCCTAATGGAAAACGTCTCTAATGAATTATTTTAAATTTTTATGTCAATATGATGTTATTCATGACTTTTAAATGCCTTCAAATCAGTGTTTGAATGCTATTTTACATCATACCTGGCATTCTGTACATATACAAACTACTATAAATACGTTAACAAAAGACTGTTAAATCAATGTTTTATAATTTTACATATGCCATTATTTTTAGTTTTTTCATTCTGTTATGACCAAATTATGACCACGTATCGTATGTGTGAGATACCTATTTTTGGTTTTTATTGATATCTGTAATTAATCTATTCCGATTCCTTAAAATAAATTTATTAAAGTAGCACATAATAAGTAATATAAAAATTTTATCAAGACCATTTGTTTATACATAACATTTCAATTAGTTTTTGGAAGTCTTCATTCTGGTTTGAAGAAACTATAGCTTTTTCAGAAATTGTAAAAAGATTATTACATTCATTTATTTCGAAAGTCAATTCCTCAATTTTCGGGTAAGAAACAGTCTTTTTCTCCATTTCATCATAAACTGCAAAATTTGCATAGTTGAACTTAACTTTGTCCACCTTTACATTTATAATTTCAACAGACTTTTCTTCCTTATTAAATATCAATCCTTTTTCTCCGTTTAATAATAAAACTTTACTACTATTAACATAATCAAAGGCATCTAATATTGTGTATTTGCTTAAAATAAAATTTTCTTCTGAAAATTGAGCAAAGAAATTAACTAAAAACCAACTAAGGGATTCTTCTATATTTCTACCCATTTTCAAATCACCTAATATAGTATTTTCATTATCATTTACAAGTCGTTCCAAGTAACCAAGTTCGGTTGCTAAATTATCTTCTAATTGTCCTTTGTCCATTATTTCTCCCCTTTTTAATATGATGTAATATATTACCATTCTCATATAAATTTTTTAAAATAACAAGAAAATTGTATTACTTAAACACTTAATTTATTTATAAAGTTTAACGAAACTAAAATTGAGTCTTCTCCTTCGTTTATTAAAAACACGGTTTCACTTTTAATAAACGAACTGATTCAAATCTTGTAAGTTGTAGTGAGTTTTTAATATAACTTACCTAGTCACATAGACATCGTGCTATAGATTATCTAAACCTACTTATTGTGATCAAATAATTATACAACTACAAAACCAAAATTTTACACTCTGTACTACGTTGAATGATAAATATAACTTACAGCTATTGTATTTCTGTACCTTGATGAAACAATAACTTCCAATCATTTTTATAGTATTTCCAAATAGAACTTCGATTAGTTATAATATTATTTGTTGTATTAACCATAGTATATGTACATAATATACAATCTTCAGACAATATGTATTCTTCAAAATTACTAATCCTATAGTCATCTTCATCTAGTTGTGCTTGCTTTATATCAGTTTTATAAAAAACTTTTCCCGACTTTCCAAATTCTTTAAAATCGGGATGCAAAACATTCAAAATTTTACTATTAGATCTATTTTCACTTTTTAGATGCAACCATTCATATTCAATCATTTCACATCTTCCTTTTTGGAAATATTTTATATACTTTAAATATTCTAACCATAATTAAGAGATTTATCTATTCTGACATTCGCCCTGTGCTGCATCGAGAAATAAATTAACGTATAGTTGTTCGTTTGACGTTCTATAATTATGTCCATATTATCATTAAATATAAACAAATTCTTAAATTTTTATATTAATCATAACTTTTTGTTATCACCATTATTTTTTAGATATAGTACAATTAAATCATTATCTTTTTTACAATATCCATTAATAAGTTGCACGAATTTTAATAATTTCAGTTTGAGGCATTGCGTGTGTTTGAATATAAAAAAATTAAATAAGGGGGTATGTAGAATGGGTGTTGGAAATAGTAATTTAGAAATAAAACCTACACTAAGTAATTTACAGTTTTACATAGGTCAAACAGGCAAACCTGAACATGATCCATTGCTAGACTTTTCATTGTTATATGAACACGCAGAATTAGGTATTAAATTCACTTTGAGTGGTTTAGACAAAATTGATAATCCTTATAATACAGATAATGAATTATATTTAATAATTCTATTATACGATAAGGTTGGAGGTATCGGTTTTGATTTACGTAATTTTTGGACATTAAATTTAAATGCCGAAACCATGAAAAAACCTTATGAAACAATCCAATTCACGTTATATAAATTTGAACCTAATAATAGAAGTTACGATTTCACTAATATTTATCAACAATTAAAAGTATTAGTCTTGCCTGAAGAAATTGGTAAAGAAGAAATTGACAAAGATACTTTTATGAATTGGATGACTTGGCCACAACAGAACGAAATTTTAAGTACTAAAATACCTATTTATCATCACAAGGAGATTAATAATGAGTAATTTAGAGCCTGTACCTCACAAAACTTTATTAAACAGAATATATCCAAATGGTGATATTCCAGTCAATTTTATGAATGATACTAAAAATCAAAAAGATGATATAATGGAATTAAATAAAAACGATGAATCCGGAGGTGGCGATATGAACAACTATGTAACTAGAGATGAATTTAATAATGGAATAAAAGAATTCAAAGATGAAATGCGTGCTATGAGAACTGATATGAATAACAACATGAATAGCATCAGAACTGATATGAACAATAATATGAATAGTTTACGTACAGAAATGAATACTAATTCTAATTATTTACGCAGTGAAATGCAAAATTCTATTAGTAAGTTACCTACTAATTCTGAAGTTGAAAATATTTTACTAAAAAACAATAAAGAATTAGACAAAGAAGCAAAGCAAAATAGAAACACAATTATAGGTTGGACTATTGGTATAGTTGGTTTAGGTTTCACAATTGCTAAAAGTCTCGGATGGCTATAAATTAATAATAAGGGTAGTACACCTACCCTTATTATTTTTCATCTTAATTGACATACAAAACAACCCACCTATTCATATAAATGAGTGGGGGGTTGTTTGTTAATATAATTTTTCATATAATTAATATCAACACAAGAAGAATTCGTTTACACACTTTTCAAAAAAATCGGAGGTACATAAATTTGAATAATTTAGGAACTTTATATTTTTTCTCAGGAAAAATGGGAGCAGGAAAATCAACTAGATCTAAAGAGATAGCACAAACTGAAAATGCAGTTTTATTGTCTGAAGATGAATGGTTAGAAAAATTATATCCAAATCAAATAAATGATTTTGATGATTACTTAAGTTACTCAAAGTTAATAAAACCATTATTGAAAGAGCACATCCAGCGAATTTTAAAAGTCGGTAGTAATGTAGTATTAGATTTTCCAGGTAACACTAAAACTCAAAGAAAATGGCTATTAAGTGTAGCTTCAGAAATTAATGCAAATCATCAATTAATTTTTCTCAATATAAGTGATGATAAATGTTTGAAACAAATTAATATAAGACGTAGTGAAGAACCAGAAAGAGAACAATTCGATACTAAAGAAACTTTCGAATATGTTTCTAGTTTCTTCGAACCCCCTGAATTTTCAGAAGGTTTAAATATTATAGAAATCAAATAGTTAACCCCATCTTTTCATTTAGGTGGGCTTATTTTATCTCCACAATATCTTTTAAATTCAATATACTAATTCCAGTATCTTCATACATGTGCAGTGTTTTAGTATACACATCTACTTTATGAATGTAACCTACTTTCGTTTTAATATATCCATTTTCGAAGTAACGCAATTCAATAGATGGGTCGTTGTACATTTTGAAAATTAATGTGTTATTTAATTCATTCAACTGATCGTCGTCTAATATCGGTTTTTCAATTTTATTTTGGTCTTGTATGTATTGTTCTAGTTGCTCGTATTGCTCAGGCAGCGTCTTAAAGGCTTGCCACTTAACAATTCCACGCCCTTTTGGTATACGTGGATTAAGATACTCTCTAGGTATATTACGGTAATCAGTTTCGTATTTGTATTCATCTGGTACATCTGGATTGATTGGTTTCATATAATCACCTCAAAAAAATGGAATCGTTTTACTAGCTTTTATAATATCTTTTGTAAAGAAGAATTGTTTGCCTTGTCCTGTATATGCAGGGTTGAGTATCATATTTGCTTTTGCGTTATATAACCATTCGGGATGTATTCCTGAATTCAAAATATCCTGGAATTCTTGGAAATCTTTATTCCAATCTAAATTTGGTTCCATTTATAATCACCTCATGAATATAATAGAACACTTGTTCGCATATGTAAAGATGTATATTACATGTAAATAAACATAAAAAAACACCCACCAGTTGGTGAGTGTTAAAGTAAGTCTTGTAAATATACATTTTCAGGAAATTTCATTTTTTTGTACATCTCTTGCAATGTAATAGTTTTTAAATTTTTATCATAATATTTAAAAGTTTTGTTCAATTTATTAATCATATTTGTGTAGTCTCTTTTATTTAAACAATGTGATAGACTAATAATCAAATCAAATATAGAGCTTTTATTCATATTCTGAGTATAATTTTTATTAAACGCTTTATTATAGTTACTGAAAATATTATTTCTAGATCTTGGTTTTTTTACTGTAAAATCATATAACCTTTCTTCATGAGCACACACATTTCTAAATAGGTGAGCTTGTTGTAATATACTGTCAATATCATTTGGCTCAATTTGCAAAGCAATTTTATATTCTCTTCTAAATTTAGTTTTAAAATCCAAAGCTATTTTTAATCTTAAGTCATCGTCCAAGTTAGAATACATATGTGATATGGTACCTAAAGATAAATAATTTACTAAAACCCACAAAGGTACTCCATTATGAGTGTTTATATAATGTTTAAGTGGTTCGTTTTTTCTGTTACTCATTATGTTACTTAAACTTGCAACTGTCCTAACAATACTGTCAGTTTTTTTAGGATTATCTGAATAGTTTTTGAAATATAAATACGAATGGGACTCTTGATATTTTTCACTAAAATAGTAAGCAATGCGAGACTTAATCTGCGTTTCAAAAACCAATAAGTACTCTAATAAGTTATTTCTTAATTTTCTGTCTAATTTATACAAAGAAAAAACCTCATCAAAATGCGTTCCTTCGATAAATTTTTCTGGGACTTCAGGCAGCCCACGACTATCTATACATAAAAATAAATCCTTATATCCATTTATTATATTATAGTAGTTTTCATTTTCTAAATCTCTTTTTTTCTCACTAGGGACCTCTAACCCTCTATCTCGTAATATTTTCAACTGTTGATTATGTGTTTTAAAAGGTTTCATTTTATTCAATGCTCCTAAAAAAGTAGCCATAACCCGAATAGAGTTATGGCTAGATCATTTGTATATATAATACACCAATCCCCCTATTAAATGCAACTACAAAAATTGATTTTATACGATTTAAAAACACAAAAACAGGGCAAGCACATAAGTGCCTACCCTTTAATTTATTGTTCCAACTTATCCAACAATCTATTCAACATTTGCTTAGCTCTTGCTTCTTTAACACCAAATATATTTCCAGCCTTTTCAAAACTCACACCATTACATATCAACAAAAATAAATTGTGTTCTTTTTCAGTCGCTACCCTTTCTATAACAGCTTCTAATTCGTTATAAAATATACTTTCTTCAACATTATTATCTATATCGTGAGTTTCTGCTTGATCATTCACATTAAAGAACTCATCTATATCAATATCTTCATTATATGCATCACTATTATTTATTGTCTTGTGATAGTTCAATATAAACTCTTTTACTGTTGCTTTATCATACCTCATACATAATCTACTGCCTTTGCAACACGTTTTAATATAATTTCTCTCGCATGTCTTAGTGTTAATTCACTTACACCTATCACATTAGCTACAACTTCATCTGTGTATATCTTATCATCCCACCATGTAAGCTTAATAATCTGCTGCACTTTTACATCACTATCGTTATAAACTTGAGTAATGCCTTTTACAATGGATTCTAAGTTCATATACTTTAATTCGTCCATATCATTAGCCTTATTCTTATAAGTATCAACCATACTATGATAATTACGCATGTATTTTTCTAATATTGGATAATCTACTTTATCTAATCCTCTAATCACACAACCAACTCCTCACGCTCATTATTTAAGCTTTCTTTCACTTTTACTACAAAGTTTTGATATATAACTTCATTCTCATTTTCACGCTGTTCATTGCGTTCTATACGTTTATTGTGATGTATCTTATATAAATCTTCCTGTAACTTATCAATTGTCTTATAAGGCTTGTTACTCCCATTAGATTTGAAATATCTCATCACTTCTTTTTGTTCCTTAGGTGTATAGTTACTGATAAGTTTCTTCAATAAATTGAGTTTCTTGGTACTATTAATTTTAAAACGATTCAATTCATCTTTTTGATCAGTTATCCATATAACTAATTTATCTAATGGATATGAAACTGTAATAACACCAGCGATTTCATCACACACTGTATGGGATGTATTAAGATGATACATTGCATTGATTTGTTCCTGTATTGCTCGAATCTTACTATTAATGAATTGTGGATTGTAATTAGTTAGCAACTCATATTCAGTAATTTTCATTTCTTCTTTATACCACAAAACTGATTTACAACGTTTTAATATCATAGTAGCCCTCCTAGACACTTATAATGAAACAAATTTATTTTTAATCGTCATCATCCATACCGAATATGTCAAAAACTGATTTTCCAGTCACTTTTTCTTTTGAAGGATCTAATATTTTCAATCTTGATTCCACAGTAAGTCCCAACTTAGGCGCAATACTATTTAATTGTGATAGTGAATCTCTTTTAATAGCGTGATTCTGATTAAGTTTCGTGCCACGTTCCGTTTCTATAATTGCACTTTCATTTTTCATTCGTATAGTTGCATTGATATAGTCCGAATACGCTGTGCAATATGCTGATACAAGTGCTAAATCTAAACTAGCTATTGGTAATTCTTCTAGTAACGGGAATATCCTGTGCCATTCCTTTGTGGCTGTATCATCTAACCATTCAGGTGGATCTGGTTGTAATTTAGTAAGTTGTTTCAATGCTTCTTCTGTAGCTTGCTTTGTTTCCTGTGCTTCTGTAGTTAATCTACTCTTTTGCTGTGACAATAATTTTCTTTGAGCCATTCAATTTCCCCTTTTCTAAATGATTTTCTCACTATGTAAAGCTACTTTTCTTTACACATTTTCAACTTTCATTTTCAACATTCTAGCGAGATTACCTGTCGACCGATAACAAACAACTTCAAAACAAGTGGGGGCTAATAGATGCCTCCCCTTTTTAAATTGATGCTGTTCAACTGGTAATAGCTGCACTAAAATGACATGCATTTACTATTTATAACGCCTTTATCACACTGTTGTTACATGTTCTAAAACAAGCTCTAAATGACTTGTATGAAGTATGATTTTCAAGTGTTTTATCATCTTATTCATCATGTAACTTGCTATTTATTATGATTCTATTTAGATCTACAATTAGCCACATTATATGATTATTTCAACTTCTGAACACCTCTCATTATTATCGAACGATTTATAACCATTGTATTAGCAAACTGTTTGCTATAAAGCTATTAACACTATTTAGCATTTAACCTATGAATTAGTATGAAGATACTTCTTGTATTCATGTTCAAGTTAAATGTTTATTTATAATTGTTTATTAATTTTTATTTTTATAATTTATTTTAATTTTAACTTCAAACGAAAGAACAAAAACATTTTGTAATCATCTAAGTTTGTTCATCAAAATTATTTTACTTAATCAATCTTCTATTGTTATTGTAAAAGGATTTAATATGATCTAATCATTTAGTTAAATACAATTACTAATCTCAATATCATTATTGAACTAATTATTTATTCTTTAATCATCATTGAATCAATCTGTTGTTCATCATTCAATACAACTTATAACTTATAATATTCTCTAACTTGAATACTTCTATTATTAATATCACAACAATTTATAATCTTTCTCTTGCTTTAACAATGTTCAATATCAATATATTAATCACACATCAATCATAAGTTATATATGAAGAATGAATGATCTATTGAATATATAAGTATGCACAAACTCTTGATATTAAAATAGCCACCACCACAAGTACAAGAGCAGGACAAGTGATGATGGCGTATAAGGAAACGTGCAATTTACAAGAACAAGCTATTAATAAATTGTTACCAGAAGAATTAACTGAATGATTTATAAAGCATTCAATGGTAGATTTCTACCTACTTACATTATACTACATAAATAATATTATAACAATACTATTTTATAAGTAATTTATTTTGTATTAACAGATATTAATTCTATCTTATCAATGTTCCCTATCGTTGTATTATCCATCCCTATTTTACTTGCATAGCTTTGTACTGATACAGATTTCTTATTCTTGGCTATATCTACTAATTCTTGTAATCCTTCGCCTTTATCTTCAACCTTATCTACCTGAATACCAAAGCCAATATATTCTTCATTAATAACAGTAAGCACGCCCTTATCTTTACTATTAGCAACGAATGAGTTTTTACTGTTATTCAATACTATGTTTATTCCGTCTGTATCTTTAAAATTTTTGAACACTCTTCTTGTAAGTGAACCATTCTTATAATTAATACTAGAATTTGCAACACCATCGGACGTAGCTATTCCAACTTTCGTATTTGAATATAGTGGTTTTAAAATAATAGTATTTTTCTTTTCATCAAACCCTAATGCGTAATCTTGTTCTAATGGACTTAAAACTGTGTAACTCATTTAAATTCCCCCTACCATTTTTTATTTCCGTTGTTAAATTCTGAATCTGCATGACCATTAATGTTAAATAACTTCTGTTCAAATTTATTAGCTATTATTCTAGGGTCTGTATTAGTTCTAAATGGATCATCAACTAAGCTTGTATTACGTTGTAAACTTAATCTCCATTGGTCTGGATTGCTTATTGCTGTGTTCAAATAATTGCGTCTTGACGCTCTACGAATAGCTTCTACTTTGTTAGCTGCAATCTTTTCATATACTTCATATGCATCTTGCAATTTGTTATTGAAGTCTTGAATTAACTTACTATTTATATCGCTTAATTCTTTAACCTCTTTTTCATAAGCGCTGTTAAAGTCTTTAATATCTTTATCTAACAACTTATGATTATCATCTTCACTTTGCTCATGTAATGCCACAATCTCATTCTCAAGTTTCCCTTGTTCCTTTTTAAGTGAAGCAATCATTGTATAATCGTTTTCAGCACGATAGTGAGACATTTTAAAATCAAACTCTTTAAGTTTGTCAGTTACTTTAATCTTTTCTAACGCTACATATTTTTTATTCTCTACCTTTGGTTCAATTACCTTATTGAATACTTCGATTGATTTTTCATTTACTTTAGCCATTAAAAAAACTCCCTTATTTTTTAGTTATAAAATCTTTGTATGTTTTAATTTTCTTGCTTTGTTTCATATCATTAATACATTGTTTCACTTCTTCAATATCTTCATGCTTAGTTACATATCGCTTGATTACAGTATCTAAATAACTATCTGAAACATTATTTATGTTTGTTGGTAATCTGGCAACAATTTGATTAACCACATCTCTATACCACATGTGCATATCCCCTTTAATAATATAGATATAAAATATCGTTAATACCTATTATTTGTTTGTAAGCATATAAACTTAAATGTTCGTATCCTTTTAAAGTTGCTTAATACTTCGCTCACTTATCGGATAAAACCAGTTGAGATCATCAGCATTTTTAGGCTTAAATCCTGCAAGTGCCATGACTTCTTTCATGTTTCCGTTAGATATATAAAAGCCATAAGGCTCACGTTCAAACATATGCTTTAAGTTGTAACTGGAATAGTTTTCATTAACTGATTTTATAGGCTCTAATTGTTTACACCACATTAATAGTGTTTCGAGTTCCAGCATTGTCATATCGTTAAAATCAATTGCGTTAAATCCTAAATCGTTATATGACATATATTGATATAGTTCTTCATCGTTAAAGTAAAATACTTCACGAGGATATTCTGTAATCACACGATGTACATTATTATTAGTTACTACTGTTCCATATCTGTTGCCACTATTGTATAGGTATCTCATTTTCTCATTCTCCTTTTTGTCCGTTACTTTAAAATGTTACTACTTGGTTACTACTTTTTTATTAAAGTTACTACTTTCTGATATTCCATAAATGCTGCCATATCAATGTTTTAGTTTATAAGTTACTACTGTTACTAGTGTTACTACTTTTTTTAAGGGGGTACTCTTATAAGCAAGAAAGAGTTTTTTGTATTAATTTATATATGACCTCCTATTTTGAAAGTAGTAACAGTAGTAACATTTATATTAAAACCAATTATAAAGACTGTCATATCAAGGCTTATAGATGTTACTACTTTTGATGAATAACTAGTAACTAGGTGGTAACTACTAGTAACTTTGTGCTTCTTTCTTAAAGTCGAATCCTAATTCGTTAATGATTTCAGTTTTGATGGCATAACCTTTTTGTTGTTCTCCATTAAATCTTATATTTTTTTGTTTCCCATAATTATTCGTTTCAAGGTACCCTCTTTCATCCCATTGTTTGACAGTGGAATTAAATTCAGCACCTAACATTTCTTTTATTGTTGGTGTCATAACAAGAACAAAATCAACTCTATAAATTGCCATTAACTCTGCATTATCATGATAATAATGCTTATTATATGCAATACGTCCACGATTGGCATTTAACTTTTCAAGTAATTCTTCTAATAATTGTTTTGGTTTATCAATATTTTTATTATTCTTCATCATACTTGTATGTGCTTTATTCACATTAATATATGGGTCATGTTCAAAGCCTTCAATATCATTTAATATCTCGCCTGTGATTTGTAATAGCGCAAAACTACGTGCGATACGATCCATTACTTCGTTACCGTTAGCCTGTTTCATGAAATATTTAACAGCACCTTCAAATGATGCTTTATATTTATCTTTATCAGCTCGATATTGTTTGATGAATAACTTACCTAATAGACCATGATTATTTTCCATTGCTTTTGCTATATCACCAAATTCAGTTTTATCAGTATTAGGAAATGGGTCATCTTGTAAAGTAATCACACGTCCTGCGACTCCTGCTTTATCTGGTGCTATATCTGGTATAGCAACTTCACCACTTGAAAGCATGATGTTGTTCCACGGTTCCAAATAATCAATAGAACGGTCTGAATTACCACGTCCTTTTGATTGCCCTCCAGAAAATTGGTATACGATACTTGGTATTCTAAATGGATTATCGGCTTTTCGAGTATCATCTTTAATCAAAGGAAATGAGTTCATAAATGAAGCCATACGTTCTACACTCACATTAGTGGCATTCCATTCGGTAACTAATTTTCGGTTTCCCCATACACTTGCACATATCTTTAATATAAAAGTTTTACCACTTGATGTACGCCCTGATATCTCACTTACAAAAGGGTCTACATCAAAATCTTTAAGTAATACTGAACCTAGTGAGCTATAAAACATCATCATAGCCATTGGATTGTCCTTTATAGGATTAAATACACCTTTTATATAATCATCAATATTTCCTTTTGTTTCAAATGCATCAATTAGCGCTTGATATCCTCTGTCTGAATTAAATATTTTATACCGATTATCTTGCTGATCTTCTTGATATGGTGATATGAAATGACCTTTAATTTCACCTAATCGTGTAGCTACATCATAATCAGGTATATTATTAAAACGTCTATAAAAACTAAGATATTGAACAAGATTACCTGCTTCATTTTGAGTAACCTCTAAACCTTTACTGGCAAGTTCTACTAAAAATTTGCCTTGCGTAATATCTCGAGCCAATACTGGTAATTTATATTTACGCTTTTCATCTTCGAATTGTAATTCGTAATAAAATTCACCAGTTTCAACATTTTTATACCTTTCAGTAACATAAGGTGGCGTACTTGTAATATAAATATGAGCTATATCAATAACTTCACCTTTGGTGTTTTTCTTCTCTTTTTCCAAATACAACCATTTTCCTTTGATTAAATAAGGTTCTGGAATAGTTGGTTTATCTTTATTGATTTCTTGAAATTTTTCAAGACTATTCATAGTTTCAAATACATCTTCTTTAGTTACTTCCATTTCCTCTACTGTCATATACCGTCCCCCTCTAGTTGTTCATATGCTTTTTGAGTATCGAGTTAAATGTTTTGTTTATTTCTCCATCGTCCATAGGTGGATTACAAGATTTCCCCCATGCTATCACTAGACCATATACAAGGTTTACGTCTACATACCTACGCAATAAGTAACCACTAATTGATGCTAGCGCTTGATTACGCCCACCTTCACTTACACCAAACGCAAGATCACGCCAATAAGTTGAATCACGTTTTTTCAAATGACTTGAGTAGTTGATGGTAATTGATTTATCTTTTTGCGTATTTTCTAGATTTTTCGATAACTCAACTAAATCATCATTTGTTATTGCTGGTGCATCATTATATTTAAAAATATATGGTATATCCTTATCTGGTCTTACTGGTAACGCCATTGCTCTTGATGGTTGATAGCTACCTTCATCAATCTTATAGCCTATTTTCTTCGCCAATGATTGTGTATACTTTCTATAATCATCTGAACTCACAGGATTATTTAAAGGCACCATAAGGCGAATACGTGGTTTTTCTGTAGTGTGGTTATAAGTTGTGTGAAATGCCCAACAAAAGCCTTCTAACTGTTTACAGATAGCACTGTACAATCCTTTGAAATCTTCAATATCATCATAATCAAGTGCTAGTGTATTTCTATTTATAATATTTTCATCATTGCGATATTTTTGTATTAGTTTCCCATCTTGTTCAACATCTTTAACATCACCATAAACTACCAACCCACGTTGATATTTTTCATTGTGGTTCATTGGTGTTTGCAATCTATTAAGCCATTCCGACCACATCACATCATTAGTTTGAACAAAAGAATAGGAAGATAAATTTTTGTACTCTATAATATTTAATCGAATATCATGCTGTAATTTTATTTGTTCAAAACCCATTATTTTTGCCCTCCTACTGTTAAAACAAGGCATGAAATGGTATAATTAATATATAAATAAGCCGTTCCATGCTTGTTTTTTATTAAAATTCTAAATTGCGTTAAGCGTTATCTGTTGAGTTTGCCGACTGTACAGATGCGCTTTTTTCTTGCTCATTTTTAACAATCATTACTATTTCATCATTCATACGTTCGTTATCTTCTCTAATGCTTTTTAAAATAGATAACGCAACATAATGTGACTTCCAAGCATTATTAATTTCTTGTTGTAACCTAAATTCATTATTTTTGATTGCCCATTCTCTAGTTTGTTCTACTGCTTCAATCTCTGTTGCAAGATAATCCATACACGATTGAATCTTATTTCCTAAATCTGTACATTCCACTGTTTCTTCTATTTTTTCTGAATAATTCATTTTATTTTTCCTCCATTAATTGTTTATATTTACGTCTGATTCTTCTATCGTCCAAACTGTTTTTAACTACTATTGATATAAGTGCTAGTGGCGTATATAACGCTAGAGTGTTAAATATATCCTGTGTAACAATCCCTACTACTGATGATGCTGTGGCACTAAGTGTTATTAATCCGATAAATGTTTTCATTTTGCATTCTCCTTAAATTTCAAATTTTTTAGATCGTTGTTCACAATGTCCATTTGTGAAGTAATATGATTCATAAATTCATCTACATCAGATTTCTTAAATCTGTATGTCACACCTACTCGGTAATATTTCATTCCATTTTTGATTAGCAAATCTTCTATAGTAGGTTTAGATAAATTAAGATATTTTGATAACTCGTTGTAAGTCATGAAGTATTTTTCTCTCGCTAATTCTTCGATACGCTCGTCAATTGCTTGTTGCAGCATCTCACGTGCTTCATCTTCATCAATGCCGATATTAAACATGGTTTATGCCTCCTTAATTTCAAATTCGAATAATTCACTTACATCAACCTGTAAAACTTCTGACATTTTCTTAGCTAATTTAGGGCTCGGAATTTTCTTGCCGTTTATAATTTGGCTTAAATATGAAATACCTACACCTGTTTCATGAGCTAAGTCAGATAAATTAAACCCTTTAATAAACATGGCTTTTTTAATTAATGTTTCATTGACAGTAATGGTCATTTTCCCTCTCTCCTTTTACCAATATATTGTTATAAAATTACTAACTTATTAGTAATTAACTAAAGTGTACCTTCTTGTTTTAATACTGTCAACTTTTTTTCACAATATTTATTGTATATTTTACTAACATATGATAAATTTTATTTAATCTTCAATGGAGGTTTCTCATGATTAAATTCAATTTAAAAAAAGTTATGAAAGAAAAAAAGATAACTCTCAAAGAGTTATCAGCCAATACTGGATTATCAATAAACACATTAAGTCTTTTATCTACAGGCAAAAGTAAAGGTATACAGTTTGATACATTAGAGAAATTAATACAATCTCTAAAATGTAACGTAAAAGATTTAATTGTTTTAGATGATGGGTTTAAAGAATTAAAATTATTAGATATATCAGTTTCAAAACATGGTTTATTTGCCTTTAGTAAACCTGATGATGATCGGATTTATAACATTTCATGTTCTTATATCGAAAATGAAAGTGAACAACAAAATATATTGTTAACTGTAATTTTTACAGAAGACTATATAGATGTAGCTGTTTCAGGGGTTTTACCTATGGAGTTCTTAACTAGTGGAAAATACTATTATAAACCAGTAGTTTCTGGTCAAATGAAAGAATACGTATCGTTAGAATTTGAATTTATCCTTCAAATTTTAATAGAAAGTTATAAAAAAAATGAAGATTTTAAAAAAATGTTTAATTTTAACTCCCAAACAATTTCAATTAATTTATTACCGTATACCCAAATCGTAAGTACTATGAAGTATTACAATGAAAATGACTTTTTAAATAAAAAAACTATTCCAGCCTATAAACATTTAAAAAATTTAGTATTTTTGGAAGATGGCAGTATAAAAGTCTTAAATAATTATTATACTGAAGAAGAAATAAGCGAAGATGACTTATAGACAAATAGGCAGGTGATTAAATGGCAAACTATGAAAAACGTGGTAACAACTGGCGTTATCGCATATCACTAGGTAAAAATCCTAATACTGGTAAATATGAATATATATCTAAGTCAGGTTTTGCTCGCAAGTCTGATGCTAAGAATCATGCTGAAATGGTAGAAAGACAAATAAGAAATGGCGAGTATATTGCACCGTCTACTCATACATTTAATTATGTAGCTGATGAATGGATTAATCATTATAGTAGAAATGCAAAAGTGAGTAGTGTTAGAGCAAGAGAAAAAGCCATATATCACGCTAAACAACAATTTGGTAATAGAAGTATACAGACTATAACTAAGCGTGACTACCAAGCGTTTGTGGACGATATAAGTACTCAATTTAGTAAAAATTATGTTGATAGTATTGTAAGCTCAACCAATCTTATATTTAAGTATGCGTTGGATATGAAGATAATTGCTAAGTCGCCTATTGAGGGAATTAAGAGGGCTAAATTTAAGCCGACTGTTGAGGATTTGGAACAGAATAGCTTACAACAAAAATTTCTTGAAAAAGATGAATTATTTGAGTTTCTAAGTGTTGCTAAGAACCACCATAAGCCACTGAATAGCTTTGAAGTGTTCGTAAGTCTTGCATATCTCGGATTACGTGCTGGTGAATTACTGGCGCTTAAATGGTCTGATATCGACTATGAAGAATGTACTGTAAGTATAACCAAAACATATTATAATCCGAATAACAATAAGAAAAATTATCAGATACTCACACCGAAAACTGAATCATCTATCGGTAAAATTTCAATAGATCCTAACGTTATAAAATTGTTGTTAGATTATAAAGTGAATGTGCAAGACAAATGGAAAAATGAGTTGTACGTGGATAATAATTTTATATTCACAGACAATAACGGCTACCCACTTGTCATTAAGAAGCTGTCACAGTGGATTCAGGCAATTATGCCACAGACTGATATTGATAAGAATATCACGACGCACTCGTTCAGATACACTCATTGCAGCCTTTTAATAGAAGCTGGTGTGCATATTAAAGAGATACAGGAACGACTACGCCATAAAGATATACAAACAACTATGAATATTTACGCAAGCATTACAAAATCATACAAAAAAGACGCTTCCCAAAGATTTAGTAATCTCATGGAAAACGTCTCAAAACAATTATTTTAAATTTCTATGACCAAATTATGACCATCGGACGAACGATATACTGTCATATCAATGTTCTATGGTCTTTTTACATCATACCTGGCATGCCACCCATACCTGCTTGTGCATCATTGTTACTTTCTTCTGGAATATTAGCAACAACTGCTTCTGTAGTAAGGAACATAGCTGCCACACTTGCAGCATGTTGAAGTGATGAACGTGTCACTTTCGTTGGATCTACGATACCTGCTTCTAACATATTCACCCATTCATTTGTCGCAGCATTAAAACCAATACCTATATCAGCATTCTTTAGTCGTTCAACAATAATTGAACCTTCTAGTCCAGCATTTTCAGCAATTTGACGAACTGGTGCTTCTAAAGCTTTTAAGACAATATTAATACCAGTAGCAATGTCGCCTTCTGCTTCAATTTTAGCTACTTTTTCATAAATATTCATAAATGCAGTACCACCACCAGCTACAATACCTTCTTCAACTGCAGCTCTAGTAGAGTTTAATGCATCTTCAATACGTAATTTACGTTCTTTTAATTCTGTTTCACTTGCTGCACCAACTTTAATTACTGCAACGCCACCAGCTAATTTAGCTAAGCGCTCTTGTAATTTTTCTTTGTCAAATTCAGAATCAGTTTCTTCAATTTGAGCTTTAATTTGGCTCACACGTGCATCGATACTGTTTTGATCTCCATCACCGTCAACAACTGTTGTGTTGTCTTTCGTAATTTCAGCTTTATTTGCAGTACCTAACATATCCATAGTCGCTTCTTTTAATTCTAAACCTAAGTCATCCGTAATTACTTGTGCACCTGTTAAGATAGCTAAATCTTCTAACATTGCTTTACGACGATCGCCAAATCCTGGTGCTTTCACTGCAACAGCAGTAAATGTGCCACGCATACGGTTAAGCACGATATTAGTTAATGCATCGCCTTCAACGTCATCAGCAACAATTAAGATAGGACGATTTGATTGTACGACTTGTTCTAATAACGGTAAGATGTCTTGGAATGATGAAATCTTTTTATCAGTAATTAAAATATATGGTCTTTCAAGATCAGCGACCATTTTATCTGAGTCAGTCACCATATATGGTGATTGATAACCTCGGTCAAATTGCATACCTTCTACTACTTCTAATTCTGTATTAAAACCACTAGACTCTTCAATAGTGATGACACCATCGTTACCTACTTTTTCCATTGCTTCAGAAATGTATTTACCAATTTCTTCATCTGCAGCTGAAATAGAACCAACTTGTGCAATTTCATTTTTATTATCTACATTTTGTGAAATTTCATGTAATGCCTCAATTGCTACTTCTACAGCTTTATCAATACCTTGTCTTAAACCAACAGGATTTGCACCACTTGTTACGTTTTTCAAACCTTCTTGAATCATAGCTTGTGCTAGTACTGTTGCTGTTGTCGTACCGTCACCAGCAATTTCATTTGTTTTATTTGCTACTTCTTGAACTAGTTTCGCACCCATATTTTCATAAGGATCTTCTAATTCAATTTCTTTAGCAATTGTAACACCATCATTAGTGATGAGTGGTGATGTATATTCTTTATCTAATACAACATTACGCCCCTTAGGACCGATTGTAACTTTAACGGCATTTGCTAATTTATCTACACCTCTTAGCATTGATTGACGTGCATCTTCAGAGAATTTTAAATCTTTCGCCATATTTTATATACCTCCATGTTGTTTCTATGATAATTATTGTTTATTTTTAAAATTTTTTTATATTAAGATTCAATTATTGCTAAAATATCTTCTTCATTAACGATTAAATATGTTTCGTCTCCTCGTTTAACTTCAGTTCCAGCATATTGTTGGAATACTACTTTGTCGCCTTCGTTTACTTCAGGAGCAACACGAGAACCATCTTTTAAAATACGTCCTGCACCTACTGCAATTATCGTACCTTCGTTGGATTTCTCTTTAGCGCTATCAGTTAATACGATACCACTTTTAGTTGTTTGCTCTTGTTCTGATTTTTGAATAATTACTCGGTTACCTAATGGCTTTAACATTTTTCGTTCCTCCTCAAAAGTTTAAATGTTAGCACTTTAAGTTAATGAGTGCTAGTGTACTTTCTATAATAATCAAATTTAGTCAACTTTTCAAGTTAAAACCATTATCCTCTTAATTTTGTACAAACGATGATTTTGCGATAAAATAAAGTATCATTTAATTTTTGGAGGTTCATTATGTCTCGTTTATGGGTATCCATATTGACATTAGTTATTTATGGTTTAGCACAATTTGGTGTTATTTTATTACATATGGCTGGCCTATTTAACAATCTAAGTAGCAAGGAACTTGTCTTTGCTAACATATACACACAAGTTGGTTTATTTATAATAGCTGCTATTTTAATAATTATAATCAATAACTTTATTTCTAATCCTACCCGATTAGAGCAACAAGCAAAAGAAAAGAAACGTTACGTTATTGTTTGGGCAATTGTTGGTTATTTCGTTGTTATGATTTATCAGATACTTGCAGGCATGATTAATATGTACGTATTTGGTGCACCTCAATCAAGTCCAAATACTGAGCGACTGATGAAAGTTGCACAAGAAATACCCCTATTTATCATATTAATTTCAATTGTAGGACCAATACTTGAAGAGTTTGTTTTTAGAAAAGTTATTTTTGGTGAAATTTACAATTTAATTAATGCAAATAAAACGATAAAATTTTTAATTGCTGCCATTGTAAGTTCCATCATATTTAGTGCAGCACACGCAGATCCATCATTTTTTATAATTTATTTTGGTATGGGCTTCATTTTTGCTGCATTATACGTATATACCAAACGAATTTGGGTCCCTATCTTAGTGCACATGATGCAAAATGGATTTGTTGTCATCATACAAGTACTTATTGGACCAGAAAAAATAAAAGAGCTACAAGAATCAACATCATTCATATTTAATCTTTTATTTTTAATAATGTAAATATATAAAGGGAAGTACGTATGATTCATTTAGTACGTACTTCCCTTTTATTGTTTTTATTTTAATTTGTCATTCTTGCGTCTAACAAAGTAGCCAATAACCACACCAACAAAAATAATAAGCATTGCTGTGATTAAAGCAAATAAAGTTCTTTCAAATTTCATTTGAATCGTATCACTGGCTTCTTTATCTTTCGTATGTGTCATTTCTTCATCACTACTTGTATGATATTCATATTTACCTGTAGTATTTTTATTCTCTGGTTTTTTCAAATCTGGCATAGAACCAATATCACCAGTAATCAAAGCCAATACTTGTTTATCTAAATTTTTATAATAATCTCTTGATTTCAATGGATTAAAATATTGGAATTTAAAATAATTTGTATCTTTTTGTAATTCATTTAAAAATGCATTATCCGCAAAATTTTGTTTTTTTAAAACTGCGGAAATTTCACTATCAGAAACTTGTTCTTTATTACTACCTAATTGTTTAACTTGATTTAATACAAATGGATTGTATTTAAAAGAACCGGTTGTCATTTGATTAAATCGATTCATTAATTGGTGTTCATTCGATTCCCTATTTTGGTTATTTTCTGTTGTTTGATTCATAGACGGCTGATCTATATTATTCGAATTCGAGCTATTTTCCCCATTATTTGATTGACTATTTGAATCATTTTGCGTACTTGAGCGATGTGTTCTATTTACACTGTCACGATTATTTGTTTCTGTGCTCGATGCGTTGCCAGTCTCATTACTAGATTTATTTGAATTACTTGGTGTATAAGCGTTGCCACCTGAATTATTAGGTTTCTCTGGCTTTTCAGTAGTTCCATTGCCCTTGTTTGGCTGTTCTGGCTTTCCATTTCCTTCACCATGGTTATTGGGTTTTTGTGGTTTTCCTGATCCACCACCACTGCCATTTGGTTGTTGTGGTTCTTCGCTCCCTCCACCATCTTCATTTGAGTTGTCTGGCTTACCTGATCCACCACCACTGCCATTTGGTTGTTGTGGTTCTTCGCTCCCTCCACCATCTTCATTTGAGTTGTCTGGCTTACCTAATCCGCCACCACTACCGCCTGAGTGGTTCGGTTCTTCGCTTCCTCCGCCATCTTCATTTGAGTTGTCTGGCTTACCTGATCCGCCACCACTACCGCCTGAGTGGTTCGGTTCTTCGCTTCCTCCGCCATCTTCATTTGAGTTGTCTGGCTTACCTGATCCACCACCACTACCGCCTGAGTGGTTCGGTTCTTTGCTCCCTCCACCATCTTCATTTGAGTTGTCTGGCTTACCTGATCCGCCACCACTACCGCCTGAGTGGTTCGGTTCTTTGCTCCCTCCACCTTGGTTATTGGAATCCTCTGAATCTCCTGTTTCTCCATCACTGCCATCTTGATTATTTTGCTTATCTGGATCTTCTGTTGATTGTTTATCTTCTTTTCCATTTTGTTTATCTGGATCTTCGGCTGACTGTTTATCTTCTTTTCCATTTTGTTTATCTGGATCTTCGGCTGACTGTTTATCTTCTTTTCCATTTTGTTTATCTGGATCTTCGGCTGACTGTTTATCTTCTTTTCCATTTTGTTTATCTA
>NZ_JAFCXB010000003.1:96621-127771 GCF_049897865.1 Staphylococcus sp. Y174-1
CTGTTTATCTTCTTTTCCATTTTGTTTATCTGGATCTTCGGCTGACTGTTTATCTTCTTTTCCATTTTGTTTATCTGGATCTTCGGCTGACTGTTTATCTTCTTTTCCATTTTGTTTATCTAGATCTTCGGCTGACTGTTTATCTTCTTTTTCGTTTTGTTTATTTGGATCTCCGGTTGATCGTTCTTCGTCATTCACTTCACTCGTGTTATCTGTTTGTTCAGTTGCTCTAGTTTGACTATCAGATACTTTTTGATTGCTAGGAAGTGACACATTATTAGAACGGTCTACATCACTGCTTTGATCATTTTTATTTGTATTTTTACTATTTTTAGTTAATACATCATTATCATCCTTAATAACTGATGAACTATTATTTTGCGCATTTTTATCTAATTCATTTTCTTGCTGTTCTATTGCTTGTGTCGGGTGCGCAACTATAGACGTACTTAAAGCAATAGCAAAACTTGATATCACAAATTTATGAGCATTATACCGCTTCACATCATCACCTCCATTAAAAAACAAATATATTTATGTACAGTATATAGAAAATACTATACTTTTTCATTAAAAGTTGGTTTTTGAAAGAAAATATTAATACTTTTGAAATTTTATGTAAAATCTATTTACAAATAAAGATATAATAATTATACTAGGTATATAAAATAAATTGACTTGAAGGAGATTTTTCACATGGGATTATTTACAAAAAATGCTTCAACATTAGAAACTTTTCAAAATGCAATTGAAACAAGACGTTCTATTTACAGTTTAGAAAAAGAAATTTCTATATCTGATAAAGAAGTTGAGGATATTATTGAACATGCCATTAAACATGTACCATCTTCATTTAACTCACAATCTACACGTATCGTTTTATTATTAAATGATAATCATGATAAATTTTGGGACATTACTAAAAGAGAACTTAAAAATGCAATGGGTCCAGATCGTGAATTCCAAGCAACTGCTGACAAAGTTGATAACTTCAAACATTCGCACGGTACAATTCTTTATTTTGAAGACCAAGACGTTGTTGAAGGATTACAAAATCAAATGCCAAACTATGCTGAAAACTTTGCTGTTTGGTCAACTCAAACAAATGCAATGCACCAATTTGCTGTTTGGACAGCATTAGGAATAAAAGGTATCGGAGCATCTTTACAACATTATAACCCACTGGTAGATGTTGCAGTTACAGAGGCTTTCGATATTCCTAAAACTTGGAAACTTGTTGCACAAATGCCATTTGGTAACATTCGTGACGAAGCTGGAGAAAAAGCATTCCAAGATGTTAAAGATCGTTTCTTAGTTAGAAAATAATAAATTAACCTGCGATTCATCGTTTTCTATAAAATTAACGAGGTTCGGACATAGATGATATTGTCTAACCTCGTTTTTTTTATCAAATAAATTATTCAAACAGTGCTTACTTTGAGTTATCAGAATTTTTTTAGTATATTGGGACAAACAGCTTTTAAGGGGCGATGAATATGAATATAGAAATTTTTCAATTTAAAGTAGAACCAGCAAATACAGAATTAAATGAAGAAACAATTGCTACTTGGTTTTCTAACTATGTTACATCACAAACAGATGTCGTTGTATTACCTGAAATGTGGAATAACGGATATGCCCTACCACAACTTCAAGCATTATCTGATAGCCGATTGTCTCGTAGTTACGAGTTTATTTCTAAACTTGCAATAAAGTATCAGGTTGATGTTATTGCTGGATCTGTTTCAAATGCAAAAAGTAATGAAGTATATAATACTGCCTTTGCCGTTTCAAAATACGGAAAACTTTTAAATAACTACGATAAAGTACACTTAGTACCCATGTTGAATGAACCTAGCTTTTTAAATGCAGGTAATGCTGTGCCTGAGCCATTTAATTTATCGAATGGTGCGAGAGTCACACAAATCATTTGCTACGATTTACGTTTCCCCGAATTATTACGTTATCCAGCACGTAAAGATGCACAAATTGCTTTTTATGTTGCACAATGGCCATTAGTCAGATTAGATCATTGGATTGCGCTATTAAAAGCACGTGCTATTGAAAATGATATGTATGTCATTGGATGTAATGGATGTGGAGATGATGGTCAAACGGAATACGCAGGTAATTCTATCGTCATTAATCCTAATGGCGAAATATTGTCACAATTAGGTTATAAACCTGACCACATAACTTGCGAAATTGATTTGGAGGAAGTTGACAAGCAAAGAGACACTATTCCAGTGTTTAAAAATTTACGACCACATTTATATAAATAATAAAAAACCGTGAGCTTGGGAGGGACTCACGGTTTTTGTAACTTATTATTAAGGGAATGTTTTTACAGTTATTTCTCTATCTATTTTTGGGGATGTTAGTAATTATGAAAAAATTTAGTGAATTTACCGATTTAAAATGATAAATTGAATGATGTTTACGATAACTTACATGTTAAAACTTTAAATTGTCTCTGTTATAGACAATGTTAAAATGATATTTGAATTGAGACTGGGAATGTTCTACAAATTCAAATTAGGGATTGCTTAATTTGCTTAAGCGCGTTGTGTACCTGAAAGTATTATTTTACGAAATCACTAATTACTGCTGAGAAATGGTTTGTCACTACATCAGCCTCCTCTTGTTTGTAATCAATTAATTGAAAAAACGAGTACTAATTGTGTAACTATAACAACTATACGAAGAAAGTACAGTTACAAAGATTAGTGTGTTCATTAGACCCCTGCTCAAAAGTCTAACCAACTTCATCATTCAAACAAAAATTTCAAACAAAATTTGATTAAATGATTTGTAAAATGTAATCACTTCTTTGTGATACAAGTACATTTAACCATGATTTTTCTACTTAGAGTTAAAAATTCCCTAACTCGACAAAATTCGTGCCTAAATGTTTTTAAAAATATGATAAAATTAGTCAGATAAGATTTTCAAACAGTTAGGAATTCAAAATATACAGTTAAGCAATAAGACGCATAAAACTTAATTACAATTGTATAATACGAGTAAGGAGAGAAACCAACATGGTAAAATTTATAGATGCTAAAATAGACAATTTTGCTAAACAACTGCAACAACGAAATAACTTGGACCGTATTGAATATTTAAAGATGCGTTTAGGTATGCAAGTTGTCGTAAATAATTTCTTTAAAACAATTGTTATTTATGGTGTTTCACTCCTTTGCCATATGTTTTTATACACACTAACTGTTCATTTAACATTTTTTTTAATTAGACACTTTGCGCATGGCGCACACGCTAAGAATTCTTTACTTTGTTATATACAAAGTGTAATTTATTTTGTTTTACTACCTTGGATAGTCGGGTATGTACAAGTGTCATCTCTAATTATGTATACTTTAGCACTAGTTGGATTAATCATAATTAGTATATATGCACCTTCTGCTACTAAAAAGCAACCTATACCTGAACGACTAAGAAGAGGTAAAAAAATTAAAGCAATATGTTTAACATTAATCTTTTTATTAATTTCGCTCTTTTTAAATGAGCCCTACCAGCAATTAATGTTATTAGGTATTGTGATTATATCTATTTTGCAGTTCCCGATATTTTTCCCTAAGGAGGATTATTAATAATGAATGTTATAAAATCTATTTCAAAATCTATTTCAAAATCTATTTCAAATTATTTCGCTAAAGTCTTTGCTTCTATAGGTTCAATATCTACTATCAATCCTTGTTTTGGTTATACTGATGAATCTGAAATTCCAAAAGAATTAACAGATCTTTACGAATAATAGTTATGTAGAAAGTGTGTATAATATGACATTTTTTTATTCTTTGTTTTTCTCATTATTACAAGCAATTATTATATTTTACAATATGAAACTTATTAGCGGCATCCGCTATACTAAAAGGGATTTTATTTCAATTATTGGAATAATAATCCCTTCAACCATTTTGTTTTTTATTTTTTCTTCTGCATCTGTTATATTTTTATTTTTTACAAGTACAATTCTTATGTATTATAAAAACAAATTTATAGGAGTTGTTACTTCATTAATCTGTTTTTTCATTTTATACATGGCTAACTTTACAAGTTTATGGTTAAGTAGTGTGATTGTAAATGCAATTGGTATTGATAGTGTTTATATGCTATTTGTAGCTATTTCATTCACTATATTCTCCATAATTTACGCTTATATAGCAAAATTCTTTATTAAACAATTATCAGTTTCAGACTTATCGTTAAATAAAATATATTTAACATTAGTTAGCCTATTTTTATTAACTATCTTAGGTCTAATTTACTTTTATTTACCTAATAGAGAGATGTCTTTTGGTGATGCAAAATTCATTTCGATTATGTATGCAGTTGTCATTATCACCACTGCTATTCTTATCATTACAATTTCTTTTAGCATTATTCGCCAAATACAATACAAACGTAATATGCAAGAAATTGAGAATTATTATAAATACACATTACAAATTGAAAAAATTAACCATGAGATGCGCAAATTCAGACATGACTATGTCAACATCTTATCTACTTTATCTGATTTTATTAGAGAAGAAGATATGAATGGACTTAGAAAGTATTTTCGATCTGAAATACTTCCAATGCAAGATAGCATGCAAATGAATGCAATTAAAATCAATGGTCTTGAGAACTTACATATTCGAGAAATTAAAGGACTGCTAACAACAAAGATATTACAAGCACAAGAAAAAAGTATCCGTATCAGTATAGAGGTACCTGACCCAATTGAAAAAATTGAAATGTCAACGATTAATTTAAGTAGAATTATTGGTATTATACTGGATAATGCGATAGAAGCTTCAGAAAAAATTGAAGATGATCCATTGATACGTATCGCGTTTATTAAAAACGAAGATGATTCTGTTATGTTCATCGTTATGAATAAATGCGAACCAAATATGCCAAAAGTTCATACCCTTTTCCAAGAAAACTTTTCTACAAAAGGAAAGAATCGTGGTCTCGGTTTATCTACTCTGAAGGAATTGACGGATTCCACAACAAATGTTTTATTAGATACAACCATTGATAATAACTACTTTATCCAAAAGGTAGAAATTTTAAATTCTGATTCATAAGGATGTGTAACTGTGAAAATATTCATTTGTGAAGATGATGAAAGACAACGTGAGCACATGGTTTCTATTATTAATAACTACATCATGATTGAAGAAAAGCCAATGGAAATCGAAGTTGCCACTGCTGATCCTTATGACATCTTAGAACGCTCTAAGAACCTCAATGATATTGGGTGTTATTTTTTAGATATTCAGCTTGAAGCTGATATTAATGGTATCAAACTTGCTAGTGAGATTCGTAAACATGATCCTGTAGGTAATATCATCTTTGTTACAAGTCACAGTGAGTTAACTTACCTAACATTTGTCTATAAGGTAGCCGCGATGGATTTCATTTTTAAAGATGATCCAGATGAATTAAAATCAAGAATTATTGACTGTCTTGAAACTTCAGAATCAAGATTGAAGCTTCTTTCAAAAGAAAGTAGTGTTGAAACAATTGAATTAAAACGTGGAAGTAATTCGATTTATGTCCAATATGATGATGTTATGTTCTTTGAATCATCTACTAAATCGCATCGATTGATTGCACATCTTGATAATCGTCAAATTGAGTTTTATGGCAATTTAAAAGAATTAGATCAACTTGATGAGCGATTTTTCAGATGTCATAATAGCTTTGTCGTCAATAGACACAATATAGATTCTATTGACTCTAAGTCACGTGTTGTCTATTTTAAAAATAATGAACATTGCTATGCATCTGTTAGAAATGTCAAAAAAATATAATATACATAAAAAAGCCAAACCAATAGTCATTACTGACAAATGGTTTGGCTTTCTTTTTTGATTGCTTCAACAATTCCTATTTAATATTTAATGCTTCTTTCACTTTGTCTAGTGAAGGGATACTTTCTATTGCACCGTATTGCGTCGTGACGATAGCAGCAACATAATTACTAAATTCTAGGATAGCATGCCCCTCACTCTTCAGTAACTGGATTATATCTCGCTCATTACTATCCAATAATCTACTAATCACCGCACCAATAAATGCATCACCAGCACCTGTCGTATCAATCGCCTTCACTTTATAGCCTTGCTCAACAATTGTTGTTCCATCCTTTAAGTAAATTGCAGCACCTTCTGCACCTTTGGTATAAATAACCGCTTGGACATGTCCTTGAAATAGCCATTGAATTGCTTGGCTCTCATCTTCATATCCTGTCACAAATGACAGTTCTTCATCGGAAATTTTGATGATATCTGCAAAAGGTACAAATGCTTGAATTGCTGATTTACAATCCGCTTCACTATCCCATAACGGTAAACGCACATTAGGATCAAATACAACTGTCCCATTAGCATGTCTAACTTTTTCAATTAGGGCTTTATGGGCCATTTTCATCGGACTATCTACGAGGTCTACTGAACAAAAGTGTAGTATATCTTGTTCCGTTACTTCTATTTGACTCACTTGTTCTTCATTATATAGCATATCTGCCGAAGGCTTACGATAAAATGAAAAATCCCTTTCTCCCTCTTTAGTTAAACTTACAAATGCGAGCGCAGTATTCGCTTCAGATGAACGTTTCAAATATTGCGTACCGACACCCAAATCTTCTAATGTTTCTACGATAAGATCACCGAAAGCATCTTCTCCTAATTGGGTAATCATTTCTGCCTGACCACCTAATTTTGTCGTAGTACAAGCAACATTACAAGGTGCCCCACCAACTTGTCTCGAAAATCCTTCTACATCTTTGAGTTTAGAATCTGTTGTATTAGGTATAAAATCAATTAGTGCTTCACCTATTGCGAGTAGACGTCTCATTGTGTATCACCTTTCAAATCATATTTTGTAAATCGTAAGTATACTTGTCCTGATTCTGTTGATGTTTTAATGCCAGTTGCATCTTCTCCAGAAAATATTCTAGAGGACATCACTCGTTCTCCATCGTTACAGAAAATTTCAATACTTGAAGTATCTACATATAACTGTAACTGCGATAAAGGTGTATCTAAATAAGTACTACGAGACGTACCTTCTACAGGATTAGGCAATGGTCCACTTTCACTTCTATCAAATGTTAATTTTTGTTCTTTAGTATTATACGTAATTAGCGACGTCTCCGTTTTACTCGTTCTCACTTCAAAGTATACTTCTGTTGCTTCATTTTCCAAAATATCAATAATTAATTCAAACTGTTTACCTTCATATGGATGTAACTGTTTCGTAAATTTATTAGCATATCCCAAAGCAGTTTCTTCATTTGAACGTAACTTTTCTAGTGCTTTAATCGGACGTTGTTTTAAATTACCTTCGTCTACTGTAAGTACACGTGGAATAGTTAAACAATGTGCCCATCCGTCTTCATCAGTTGGATAATTAATTTCTGGTAAGCCCATCCAACCAATGAGTATACGCTGTCCTTGTTCATCTAAAAATGTTTGTGGCGCATAAAAATCAAATCCATGATCTAACTCATGAAAATCACCATGATTCATAGTTAATTGATTCATATCATATTGTCCCATGATGTAGCCTGATTGATAAATATTTCTAAACTGATCCCCTTCAGCGTCAATACCTTGTGGACAGAATAATAACATATCATATCCATTTAAATTGAAATAATCTGGACATTCCCACATAAAACCAAAATTATCTAAATTTGTTTGTATTTCACCTTGGAATTCCCAATTAACAATATCTGAGGATCGATATTGTAAAATACGACCTTGCTTGTCAATATTTTGTGCAGCAATTACAGCATAATATGTACCATCTTTTTGATAAACTTTCGGGTCTCTAAAGTGTTGCGTGTAACCAAAAGGTGGTGCTGAAATGACAGGCTTTGGAAATTTTTTTATTTCTCCATTCTTTGTCATTTTTGCTATCTGTTGGGTAGAAATTCGATGCCAATCTTCATCGCGATGATTCGCAGTATACATATAATATAAATGCTGGTTATATTCAAATGCACTACCACTATATACACCATGACTATCGTCGTTTGTATCTGGTTTGAGTGTTGGTCCTACTGCATTAAAATGAATAAGATCTTTACTCGTATATGTATACCAATATTTTAGTCCATGCACTGGTCCTAATGGGAACCACTGATGTGATATATAATAATTACCATTAAAATATATCAATCCATTTGGATCATTAAGTAAACCTGATTTAGGTTGTATATGAAAAGTTTGTCTGTATTTAGATTGATTAACACGTTCTGTTAATTCAGCTAAATATTGTTGATCTGCGTCTTCATATTTTTGATAACGTGCTTCCTTTGTCCACTCTACCATTTCGAGCTTCCTCCTAGTTTCAAGTAATTCATTGTCATTTTTGGTACCGGTTCCATTTATTCATATTTATAATATCATGTTTCGTTTAATTTTTAAACGAATGGTCAATTTCAATAGTGATTTGTTTTTCTACGTCTTTATGTTGTATTAATTGATTTAATTTTTCCATAGCAACTTCTCCTGCATAATCAAAAGCATATCTCACCGTATGTATAGATGGCGAAACAATTTTTGTAACTGGATCTCCACCAAAACCAACGATATATTTAGACATATGATGTTCCGAATTATATTTATGAACAGCTAAAGCTATCGAATCAGTCCCCCCTACGATGGCATCAAAATGTGGATATTTTTGTAATACGCTAGCTACGTCTGGTTTGGCTTCTTGATAGTTAAAAGATGTTATCGAAATACTGGGCTCAATACCATGAACTTTAAGTCCATCGATAAATCCTTGCTTTCTATATATACCTACAGCCGTATCTGTCTCCGTAACACCAAAAAATTGAATATCCTTATAGCCCTGTTTTCCCAGTGTATCTCCAACAAGATAACCAGCTTGATAATCATCGTGAACAATACAATGTAATTGTTCATGAGTTTGACCAACAATGATCACAGGTACATTGATTTTATGAATCACTTCTAAATGTTTATCTGTAATATCTGTGGCCATAAAGATAATCCCGTCCACTTTACTTCTGTAAAAAGTCTCTAGTGCATCTAGTTCTAAATCTGAATTCAAATTGGTGTAATTAAGCAATAGCCTATAATTTTGTTTATCGCATATCGTTTTAACACCTTTAATCGTTTCATCAACTGCAAACGAATTCATTCTTGGTATGATAGCGCCTATCATATTTGTACGATATGCTCTTAAGCTTTGTGCGAATTGATTCGGCTGATAATCATGTTCATGTATGATTTTATCTAATTTTTCTTTTGTTTTCATACTTACCGAGCCATCATTTAAATATCTAGAAACTGTACTTTTAGAGACACCGGCTAGTTTTGCTATATCATCAATATTTTTCATAGTTTCTCACTCTCATTACTTCACTATTATGAACAATATCAATTCTATCATAATGGAATCGCTTTAAATACTATTTAAATTAAAAACCAATTTGCTTCAATCAAGGTATACTACCTTAGATTAAACAAATTGGTTTAATGTATATTTAAGCTTTTTGAATTGTAATCGTCCATGAAGCATCGTCTAATTGTTCGTAATTCGTTACGGGGTAACCTTGCTCTGCTGCCCAGTTAGGTAATGCTTCTGTTGCTTGTGTACAATCGAAGTCAATTTTTAATTCTTCACCATTGTCTAATGTATTCATTTTCTTTTGTGCTTCTATTAATGGAAATGGACAAACCATTCCAACTGTACCTAATTCATGTACCATATCGTATTACCTCCATTTTAATTATGATGTTTGCGTTTGTGATGAAACTTTCGTGTTTGAAGTTTGGCTTTGTGCTTTTTTCATTGGTCTAATAAATACAAAATAACTCATTGTCCATGCGCCTAATATCATTGAAGCAAGTGCAATCCAGCCTTTCCATGACATTGTCGCTGTCTCAACTAAACCATTCCCTATAGAGCAACCACCTGCTACAGATGCACCAAATCCCATTAACACACCGCCTATAATACTATTGCGTATTGTTTTTTTATCCGGTAATCTCCATTTAAACTCTTTAGCACCTTTAGCCGCAATATAAGAGCCAAAGAATATACCTAGAACCAGGAAGACACCCCAGTCCAATAATTTCAAGTCACCCGTTACAAAAAATTGTACCAAGTTTGCAGAAGGTGTTGTAATACCTAAACCATACATTCTACCAGTTGATTCACTCACTGGCCATGCGAGCAATGCGATAAGTCCTACTGCGATTGCTGCCACAAATGGGTGATATTTTTTCTCAAATAAATAATGACGTATACCTGTGAATTTTTGCTTTAATTTAGGTACTGCAAATTTTGGTTTTGGTTTACGTAATGTTTTTACTACGAAGAATAAAGTGATTACTATGAGTACAATTACGAAAACCCAGGTTGGAATACCTGTTGTTTGTGACATACTCGTATTTACATTAGTAGGTTTATTTAAACCGTTCATTAATGGTAGTAATAAACCAAATTTTGTTGCGGCGGAAGTAAAAGCATAAGCAATTAACGCCATCCAACTACCGATTAGTCCTTCACCAGCTCTATACCATGTTCCTGTAGCACAGCCACCTGCCATAATAATACCTAATCCAAAAATAAATGATCCAATCACTGTACCAATGATAGGATATGTTGACTCTGGTATTTCAACTAATCCTGTTGAAGTTAATAGCAATAAGCCAATACTTTGTACAGAAATCGCAATTAATAAGGCGTAAAACATTTTGTTACTCTTTTGAATATACATATCCCTAAATCCACCAGCTAGACAAAATCGTGTTCGCTGCATAACAAACCCCAATAGAGCGCCTACGACCAGTCCACTGATAATTAACCATGTCATATCATAACCTCTTTCCCGATAAAATCAATAAGATTAATAATATTAGATTTCGTATAAAATTTCAACCTTACAGTTTCACGAAAATTTATTTTAAAAATCAGCTAGCTTTTAAAATAATTAACAACTCGAAGACAAATAAAAAACTAGCTTTCCATAAATACTTTGTCCACATGGTTATCACATGCCGTATTTATCAAAAACTAGTTCATTACATTTTATTTATGACTATAATTCTTCATAAAGAATAATAAAGATTGCAGTTCTATACCCAAATCAATGTGATGTACTTGTACATCGGATGGCGTTTGTACACGACTAGGCGTAAAGTTCAATATACCTTTAACGCCTGCTTTCACTAATGTATCAGCAACCTTCTGAGCCGCTTCCTCAGGCGTTGTCAGAATAACGACATCTATCTGTTCATGCGATAGTATGTCTGTAATTTTTTCAAATGGA
The DNA here is from genome assembly GCF_049897865.1 of Staphylococcus sp. Y174-1. Classification (NCBI taxonomy): domain Bacteria; kingdom Bacillati; phylum Bacillota; class Bacilli; order Caryophanales; family Staphylococcaceae; genus Staphylococcus; species Staphylococcus sp. Y174-1. The sequence continues at coordinate 107,948 of NZ_JAFCXB010000003.1, forward strand.
CTAACTGTCACTTTCCCTATTTGTGTACCAATGACCTCTTCTCGAATATCAAATGCTTCTGTTATTGTCATTTCATCATGTATTGAGAAGTTATATGTTAATAATGCTTTACCTAAGTTCCCTACACCTACAATTGCAATCTTAATTTCATCGTTTTCGCTTATTTCGTTTTTAAAAAAATGTAATAAGCTATCTATATTATAGCCGTAACCCTTTTTACCTAATTCACCAAAATATGAAAAATCCCTACGTATCGTTGCAGAATCAATGTTTAAGCCTTCACTAATTGCTTTTGAATTAACTCTGTCTATACCTTTTGATTTTAATGTATTGACGAATCTATAATATAACGGTAAACGTTTCAATGTAGCACGAGGAATCTTTTCGCTTTGATTAGCCAAGATCATTTCCCCCTATTTCAATGTCTAATACTGTATAATCTTATAATCACTACAACATTATACATGAATGCATCATAAAAATAAACAATGATAGTTTTAACCACAGCGTGAATACTGTAGAATGATAATTGAATAGAGAGGTGCAAATCGGATGATATTATTACAACTTAATGATTTAACAAAGTCATTCGACGGTGAAGATATTTTTAACAATGTGGATTTCGAAGTCAAAACGGGCGAACGTATTGGAATTGTCGGACGTAATGGAGCTGGAAAATCAACATTAATGAAAATAATCGCTGGCGTCGAAGGGTATGATAGTGGTTATGTATCTAAAAGTAAAAATTTAAAACTTGGTTACTTAACACAACAAATGACCTTAGACACAAATCAAACTGTATTTGAAGAAATGTCTAAGCCATTTGAAGCAATGAAAAAATTAGAACTAGAAATGAAAAAAGAAACGGATTGGCTTGCACAACATGCCAATGAATACGATACAGAAGCATATAAAATACATATTGATCGTTATGAGTCATTATCAAACACATTTGAACAACAAGATGGCTATCAATATGAAAGTAAAATTAAAACGGTGCTACATGGCTTAAACTTCACTGAGTCAGATTTTAATAGACCCATTAATGATTTTAGTGGTGGTCAAAAGACCCGACTATCTTTAGCACAAATGTTACTAAGTGAACCAGATTTATTATTACTCGATGAGCCTACCAACCATTTAGACATGGAAACAACTCAATGGCTAGAAAGTTATTTGAATTATTTTAACGGGGCCATTGTAATCATCAGTCACGATAGATACTTCTTAGATAAAATTGTCACTCAAATATATGATGTAGCACTCGGTGATGTACAACACTATGTAGGAAACTATGCACAATTCATAGAACAACGAGATAAGTATTACGAAAAGCGCATGCAAGCCTATGAAAGTCAACAAGCTGAAATCAAACGCTTAGAAACATTCGTAGAAAAAAACATTGCGCGTGCCTCTACGACTGGGATGGCAAAAAGTCGTCGCAAAAAGTTAGATAAAATCGATCGCATTAATAAACCTATGATTGATGCTAAAAGTACAAATATTCAATTTGATTTCGACCGTAATACAGGTAATGACGTATTCCATATAAAAAATCTAGAGATTGGGTACAATACACCTATTACAAAAGGGATTAATATCGAAGTTACAAAGGGTGATCATATCGCTATTATTGGCCCGAATGGTATAGGTAAATCAACTTTAATTAAAACCATCGCTGGTCTACATGATCAATTAGGCGGCGAAGTCACAACGGGTGCCAATTTAAAAATAGGTTACTATGATCAAAAGCAAGCTGAATTTAAATCAAATAAAACGATCTTAGATTATTTATGGGATCAATACCCTACTATGAATGAAAAAGATATCAGAGCTGTTTTAGGTCGTTTCCTATTCGTTCAAGAAGATGTAAAAAAAATTATTAATGATTTATCTGGTGGAGAAAAAGCACGACTGCAACTCGCTTTATTAATGTTAGAACGTAATAATGTACTCATATTAGATGAGCCTACCAACCATCTAGATATTGATTCTAAAGAGATGTTAGAACAAGCTTTGGATAATTTTAAGGGCACAATTCTTTTTGTTTCACATGACCGTTATTTCATTAATCAACTAGCTAATAAAGTATATGATTTAAATTATGACGGTGGCACGATGTATTTAGGTGATTATCAATACTTCATTGAAAAAGTAGAAGAGCAAGCAGCAATACAAGCGAAAAAAGACTCAGAGAATCCTACTTCACCTGAAATAGAAGCATCAACAACTAATTCTTATATTGATCAGAAAGCTCAGAAACGTGAACAACGTCAAATCGAACGCCAAATTGAAACTTGTGAAGCAGATATTGAGCAATTTGAAGCGCAAATTAATGAAATCAATGAGCAGCTCACATTACCTGATGTATATTCAAACCCTGAAAAAGCGAATGATTTAGCAATATCCAAACAACATACCGAACAAAAATTAGAACAGGTTATGTCTGAATGGGCAGAATTACAAGAAAAGTTAATTTAAACGCTCATCCTATTAAAAAATGAAAGTAGAATTTTCTACTTTCATTTTTTTATTTCATGATTCATCACCAAAACTATTCACACAAAAAAACTTATGATAAAAGCTATCCACAAAGTTATCCTAGTTATCCACAAGTAAAATGTAATGTTTATTTCTATATAAAATTCAGAATTCAATCCCTATCCACACCATTTGCACCGACTTATCCACAAGTTGTGCACTATTTGTTGATAAGTACGCACGTTCCCTATTGACATCATTTTTGTCTCATGTAGTCATAGACAAATCTAGTTTGTGAAACAAATGAGACAATGTCATAATGAACAAGTACAAATTTAAGTTATTGAAAGGAAGTTTTGTAACTATGCCTGCAATTTTATGGTTTATTATTGCATTGATATTAGCCTCCCTATTATTAACAATCATCATGCCTATCATTGAAAATAAAAAATTAATGACAAAGATAAAAATGTTATGGTCAGCACAACGACCATTAGAATCATTCATTAGACCAAATCATAATTATAGTTATCAATTCGATACATATAAGCATAAGCATGATAGCGATGAACTACTCGATGATAAAACCTGGTCCGATTTAAATTTAGATAGTGTGTTGCAAAATATGAATTTTAATTTTACAGCAATTGGTGAAATGAGACTTTTTGCTACATTAAGACAGATGTTTGAAGTAAATAATCAGTCACTCATACATCACTTTAAATCGGATAGTCATTTTAGAAATCAACTGTCATTGCACTTAGCACAAATCGGAAAATCTATTTATCCAATTTTTCCTGATCAAATTGCATTTATAAAACGAAATCACTTTTATATGATTTGTACATATATCCCTATTGTAGGTTTACTTTTATCTTTCATATCACCAAGTGTTGGAATCCCATTAATCATCATTGCTTGTATTTATAATATGATTTTGAGTGGTTTCTTAAAACGGACATTTGAGCAAGATTTAAATTCAATGTTCTATACATCTAATGTTATTAAAAAAGCATATGCAATTCAGCAACTTGAACAAACACCTAGTTTAGATGTTAATTTCAAACATTTTACGACAGCACGTCGTTTTAGTGGATTACTCGGGCGCGTGAATACGAATGATGAAACTTCAATTTTCTCAATGCTTTTTAAATTAATATTTATGTTGGATTACCATTTGTTCCATTTAATTCAAAATAGTTTTAAAACATACGAAGATGAAGTAATGGCCTGTTATGATTATGTAGCAAGTATCGATAATCATTATGCCGTTGCTTTATGGCAAGAAACATTAGATGACTATACCATACCTGAACCATCACAGAATGACTCGATTATATTTGAAAATTTAACCCATCCGCTCATCTCTGATGCAGTACCTAATTCCTTAACGGTAGATCAACATATTTTATTAACTGGTTCTAATGCTTCAGGCAAATCAACATTTATGAAAGCCGTCGCTTTGAATATTGTGTTATCTCAAACAATTCATACTGCAACAGCGCATAAATTTATTTACAAACCAGGGCTTGTTTATACTTCAATGGTTAATCAAGATGATATTTTATCTGGAGATAGTTACTTCATGAGTGAAGTTAAATCGATTAAACGCCTTTTCGATATTCAATCACATAAAAAGATATATGTATTTATTGATGAAATTTTCAAGGGCACCAATACAACGGAACGGAGTGCAGCATCAGAATCCGTATTAACTTATTTAAATCATTTACAATCTTTTAGAATCATTGCAGCTACACACGATATTGAGTTATCCACTTTATTAGAAGATACTTATTCAAATTATCATTTTAATGAATCCATCACAGATAATGAAATCTCTTTTGATTTTAAAATTAAAGCAGGCAAAGCTGATACCAGAAATGCGATTGAATTATTACGCATAATGGAATTTCCAAATCATGTTTACCATCGTGCTAAAGCTAAAGCAAATCATAATAATTAAAAATAGGAGCATATGACGTAATCAAAAATCACTTTGATTACATGATATGCTCCATTACTTAAAAAACACTTATTGAATATTAAGCGTATTTTATAATTTGATATACGACTTATTCTGCATTAATCATCCATGTAATACCGAATGGATCGTTGAACATACCATAAAATTCAGACCATTGCGTAGCACCTAATGGCATCGTCACTTCACAACCAGCTTCAACAGCTTTATCAAAAAATGCTTGAGCAGCTGCTTTATCCGCTTCATTACTATGGTTAAAAGTAAATGTCACGATGACACCACTATTATCAATCTTTTTATTTTTCCACGTGTCACTACAATAAAATCTTTCTCCAAGTATTTCAAAAGATGCATTCATCGTAAAATCTGGAGGTACTTGAAATTCTTCAGGCATATCATTAAACATCTCATTGTCTCCGCTAACACGTTGAATATTTGTTGCTCCTAAATGTTTTTCATAAAAATTTAATGCTGCTAAGCTATTTTGAAAATTGAAATATTGTACAGCTTTCATTTTATTTCTCATCCTTTAAAAATCTTCATCTCAAAAAATTTTATGTTGTTCAATTAATCTAAAATACCTATACCCTTATTTCATTTGTTTAAATTTAACTTACTAACAAAAAAACTGAGATATAAATATCTCAGTTCTTTTATTATTTTATGATTCAATTGAACATTGTTCAATATCCATATGATTGTAACCATTTAATGCCATATCTGCAGTCACACCAGCTTTAAATAAATAATAACCTGCAGCGCCTATCATTGCTGCATTATCTGTACATAGTTTAGGACTAGGTATGGATAAATTGATGTCATTTGACTCACATGCGGATGCTAAATGCGCTCTTAATCCTTTATTACTTGCAACACCACCAGCTACTATAAGTTGATTCACGTTATAATTTTTACATGCCGCTATTGTTTTACCAACCAATACTTCAACGACACTATTTTGAAAACTTGTAGCTACGTTTGCTTCATTTATTGCTTCACCTTTTTGGCGTAAGTTATGCAATTTATTAATTACTGCACTTTTTAAACCACTAAAGCTAAAATCATAACTGTTTTTATCTAACCATACTCTAGGGAAATCGTAACTATCCTCACCATGAGCCGCTAAATTATCTACTTGAGGTCCCCCCGGATAACTTAATCCAATGGTTCTCGCTACTTTATCATACGCCTCACCAACAGCGTCATCTCGCGTTTCACCGATCACTTCAAAGCTCAAATGATTTTTCATATAAACTAATTCAGTATGTCCCCCTGAAACAATCAGTGCGATTAAAGGGAACTGTAATGGCTTTTCTAGATGATTCGCATAAACATGACCAGCAATATGATGAACTGGAATTAATGGTTTATCATAAGCAAATGCAAGTGCTTTTGCAGCATTAATCCCTACCAATAATGCACCTATCAAGCCAGGTCCTTGTGTTACAGCCACTGCATCAATATCATTCATTGTAGTATTGGCACTGTTTAATGCCTCATCAATGGTTGTCGTAATCCCTTCAACATGATGTCTGCTTGCTACCTCAGGGACAACACCGCCAAATCGTTTATGACTCTCAATTTGACTTAATACGATATTACTAAGTATGTTTTTTCCATTTTCAATAATGCTAACACTTGTTTCATCACAGCTTGATTCTATCGCTAATATCAATGTTGTTTCACTCATTTAAATTCACCCACATCACTATTGCATCCTCACCTTCACCATAATAATTTTTACGTTTTCCTCCATATTGAAAACCTAAATTCGTATACACATGTTGTGCTACATCGTTATCAACTCGTACTTCTAAACTCATCACGTCACATTTTGTCTGCACGTAATTCATAGCATACTTAAGTAATAACTGTCCTAACCCGTATCCTCTATATGTTTCATCAATGGCAATTGTGGTAATTTGTGCTTGATATATAACTAACCAAATTCCGATATAACCAATAATTTTTTCATTAAATTCTATAACAAAATAATGAGCAAATTCATTTTGCTCTACTTCGTGATAAAATGCATCAATTGACCAACTACTATCATTAAAACTATTTCTTTCAATATCAAATACTTGTGGCACATCATTTAAACCCATTAAACGAATATTTAATTCTTGTTCTGTTGGTCTAACCAATTTCTCTCTGCCTCTGATATTTTAATATAGTTGGGTTTGAATTGATGAATTTCAGTTGGATGATCAATCAGTGCTTTCATTTCTTTTGCTTTTGGCAAATTAGGTATGCAGTCATGGTTTAATAAATCAGCTAATTTTTCTGTATCTGCCCCTACAAATTTAAAAGGTTCACCTTGTTTATATAGCAATTCCTTTAACATTGTAATCGAAAGATACTGATCTTCAATCAATTGTACTAAATGTCCATTTTGATACTGATATACACCTGAATAAACTGCTTCTCGTCTTGCGTCAAAGACAGGTACAATTAAAATGTTTTCTTCCTTTACTGTAGCTGCTAAGGCTTTTAATGAGGACACACCGTATAACTTCGTATTAAGTGCATATGCCAATGTCTTAGCTACAGTCACACCTATTCTTAAGCCAGTATAAGATCCTGGACCTTCCGCAACAATAATTGCATCAAGTTCCTTTTTATCTAATTGACTTTCTTCTAATATATTAGCAATTGCTGGCATCAATTGAACAGAATGGTTCTTTTTTTCATTTGTATTAAACTCACTTAGTACTTTATCATCTTGCATAATAGCAACAGATAAAGGCTGATTAGATGTATCAATCAGTAGATAATTCACGCAAAATCGACTCCTTAATATCTATATAATGCTTTCCAATAGCGTTCAATTCTATGGTTCTTTCTGTAGGGCTTATAGCTTTAATATCTAGTGTTAGTGACGTTACAGGAAGGTATTCTGAAATAAATTGACTCCACTCTATTAATACAATCGCTTGATCTTCAAAATATTCATCAAAGCCTAAATCTTCTTCCGTATTTTCTAATCTATAGCAATCCATATGGTGTAATTTCAGATGACTACCTTGATAAGATTTTATGATATTAAAAGTAGGAGAATTAATATTTCTCTTCACGCCCAATGCTTTGCCTATAAACTGACTTAACGTTGTCTTACCCGCACCTAAATCACCATTTAACAAAATCACATCACCAGCGGATAAATATTTTGTTAAAATGCCAGCAAATGTTTCCATATCTTCTAAATTTTTAATTTTTATCATTGGCCTCTCCTTTTTAAAGCAACTTCACAATTTATTGTGAATAGTTGCTTTTATGCATGAGCTTTTGCTCAAGTATTCTGCTAACATGATTTGGTTAGCGACATTTATGCATAAGCTTCAGCTCAGGTATTCCTTCATTAAATTTATTGTGCGTAGCTGATTTTCTTATTTAATATGAGTTAGCTTATGAATAGCCTTGTCATTTACTAACGGTTTTATATATATCTTAAAATTAACTACTCTAGTTTAACAAATTTTTCCATATAATACTTCAAAGTGAAACAAGTTCCTTTAATTTTGAAATATTTGAATTGACAGAAAAATACAAAAAGTTATTGACACAACCCATTTGATGTAGTAAATTTAATTTATCAAATTTTTAGACATTTCAAACAAATCAGAAAAAATAAACCATTCTATCGAGAGGAGTATAATAAAATGACCAAACATACAACGCAAGCTCAACCAACAACTTCAAATATTTTAGTCATTTTATTATGCTCATAGGACTGGAACTTTAGTAAAGAAACTACTAAACGTTTAAGTCCTTATTCTAGTTGAATGGGACTTTAAAGTGTCCCAATAAATTATTGGGACACTTTTTTTATTTTCAATTTTATGGGGGAATTAAATATGAGAAGTGACATGATCAAAAAAGGAGATCAACAAGCACCAGCAAGAAGTCTTTTACATGCAACGGGTGCATTAGAAAAACCAACAGATATGAACAAGCCATTCGTGGCAATTTGTAACTCATATATTGATATTGTCCCTGGACACGTACATCTTAGAGAATTAGCAGACATAGCTAAAGAAGCCATTCGTGAAGCTGGTGCGATTCCCTTTGAATTTGACACAATCGGTGTAGATGATGGTATTGCAATGGGCCATATTGGAATGAGATATTCTCTACCATCTAGAGAAATCATAGCTGATGCAGCTGAAACAGTTATTAATGCACATTGGTTTGATGGTGTATTCTACATCCCAAATTGCGATAAAATTACACCAGGCATGTTATTAGCATCTGTTCGTACCAATGTACCAGCTATCTTTTGTTCGGGTGGTCCAATGAAAGCCGGTTTATCTTCAGAAGGTAAAGCTTTAACACTTTCTTCAATGTTCGAAGCAGTTGGTGCATTTAAAGATGGATCTATTTCAAAAGATGAATTTTTAGATATGGAACAAAATGCTTGTCCAACTTGTGGTTCATGTTCTGGTATGTTTACTGCGAATTCAATGAACTGTTTAATGGAAGTGTTAGGGTTAGCCCTTCCATATAATGGTACTGCACTTGCAGTAAGTGACCAACGTAGAGAAATGATTAGAGAAGCTGCATTCAAACTAGTAGATAATATTAAAAACGATCTTAAACCAAAAGATATTGTAACCCGAGAAGCAATTGACGATGCTTTTGCATTAGACATGGCCATGGGTGGTTCAACCAATACTGTACTGCATACACTTGCTATCGCAAATGAAGCAGGTATTGATTATGATTTAACAAGAATTAATGAAATTGCTAAGAAAACACCATATCTTTCAAAAATAGCACCAAGCTCATCCTATTCAATGCATGATGTACATGAAGCTGGTGGTGTTCCAGCTATCATAAACGAATTATTTAAAAAAGAAGGTACATTGCATCCAGATAGAATTACAGCTACAGGTAAAACATTACGTGAAAACAATGAAGATAAAGAAATCTTAAATAGTGATGTTATAAGACATTTAGATAATCCATATGATAAACAAGGTGGACTTTCCATCCTTTATGGAAATATCGCTCCCAAAGGTGCTGTTATAAAAGTTGGTGGTGTAGACCCTTCCATTAAAGTCTTTAAAGGTAAAGCAATTTGTTTTGACTCACATGACGAAGCTGTCGAAGCGATTGATAACCATGATGTTCGTGAAGGTCACGTAGTTGTTATCCGATATGAAGGCCCTAAAGGTGGTCCAGGGATGCCAGAAATGTTAGCCCCTACTTCATCCATTGTAGGACGAGGCTTAGGAAAAGATGTAGCGCTTATCACAGATGGAAGATTTTCAGGTGCTACACGTGGTATTGCTGTTGGTCATATATCACCAGAAGCTGCAGCAGGTGGTCCAATTGGATTAATAGATGACGGAGATGAAATAACGATTGATTTAACGAACCGTACATTAGATGTCAATGTTTCAACTGAAGAATTAGACGCTAGAAAGCAAAACGTAAAACCATTTAAAGCAAAAGTAAAAACAGGTTATCTTGCGCGTTACACTGCATTAGTAACAAGTGCTAATACAGGTGGTATCATGCAAGTACCAGAAAATCTCATTTAAGGAGTGAGCATTATGTCTAAACAAACGGAAACACTTGAAAATGAATTGTCAGAAAATTTTGATTCTTTAGAAGCAGCTGAAGCCGTTGAACCTGAGGTAGAGATAGAACAACAAACAATAGATGAGATGAAATCCGGGTCAGAATTGTTAGTAGAATCACTTGCAAATGAGAACGTAGACTTTATCTTTGGGTATCCGGGTGGTGCAGTACTCCCCCTTTACGACACATTTTATGATGGGAAAATTGAACATATCTTAGCAAGACATGAACAAGGTGCTACACACGCAGCTGAAGGGTATGCAAGAGTATCCGGTAATACAGGCGTTGTTGTCGTAACAAGCGGGCCAGGAGCAACCAATGCAATTACAGGTATTGCTGATGCTTATAGTGACTCATTGCCACTTGTTGTCATCACTGGTCAAGTCGCTACACCTGGTATTGGTAAAGATGCTTTCCAAGAAGCTGATTTACTTTCAATGACAACACCAATAACAAAACACAATTATCAAGTGAAAAATGTAAACGACATCCCTACTATCATTCATGAAGCGTTTCATATCGCCAATACTGGTAGAAAAGGTCCAGTTGTAATTGATTTTCCAAAAGATATGGGGATCTTATCAACAAACGCACAAGTAACAGAAGAATTAGAATTACCAGGTTATTCCGTACCAAATCAACCTAAAAAAGAAGAAATTCAAAAACTACGTGATTATTTAAAAAGTGCTAAAAAGCCTGTTGTACTTTCAGGTGCAGGTATTAATCATGCCAAAGCCAATAAAGTATTTACTGAATTTGTAAATAGACATCAATTACCTGTCGTTAGTACGCTATTAGGTCTCGGTGCTATACCATATGAACATCCCCTATTTTTAGGTATGGGTGGTATGCACGGCTCATATGCCAGCAATATGGCATTAACGGATTGCGATTTACTCATTAACTTTGGTAGTCGGTTTGACGATAGATTAGCAAGTGATCCAGAATCATTTGCACCAAATGCCAAAATAGTACATGTGGACATCGACGCATCTGAAATAAATAAAATCATCAAAGTAGATTTAGGTATCGTTGCTGACTGTAAAGCAACTTTAGAAGCATTATTAGATTTCGATAGTTATTCAATTAGACATGATGACTGGTTAGAAACTTGTAATGAAAATAAAGCTAAACAACCTTTTGCATATAAAGAAGATGAGGACGGCGTATTTTCTAAACCTCAAAGAACGATTGAATATATTGGTGAAATTACACAAGGTGACGCCGTAGTAACTACCGATGTCGGACAACATCAAATGTGGGTTGCCCAATTCTTTCCATTTAAAAATCATGGTCAATTAGTAACAAGTGGTGGTCTCGGCACAATGGGATTTGGTATCCCTGCTGCTATTGGAGCAAAACTTGCAGCACCTGATAAAACAGTCGTTGCCTTTGTTGGTGATGGTGGATTCCAAATGACAAACCAAGAAATGGCCATTTTAGAAGAATACAACCTTGATATCAAGATTGTCATTATTAACAACGGTACACTCGGCATGGTTAAGCAATGGCAGGATAAATTCTTTAATAAACGTTTCTCTCACTCAGTATTTAATGGCCAACCAGACTTTTTGAAATTAGCTGAAGCTTACAACGTGAAAGGTTACTTAGTTGAAAATCCAAGCCAATTAGAACAACAGTTAGATGCAGCTTTTCAACATGAAGGACCTGCACTCATTGATGTACGTATTTCACCTATTGAACCTGTATCACCAATGGTACCAAGCGGCAAAGCTAATCATGAAATGGAGGGGCTATTATGAGAAGGACTTTTAGAACAAAAGTAAGAGATAAAGCTGGGACGTTAAATCGCTTAACAAGTATCTTCGTCCGTAGACAGTTTAACATCGTGACATTGTCAGCGACTCCAACTTTAGAAGAAGGTATTTCGGACATTACTTTTGTAGCAGAAGTACCTGATAGAGATGTGTTACGTAATCTACTTCAACAACTAGAAAAACAAATAAACATTATTGATGTTGAAGACATTACTGAAAGTAACACTTACAACAGAGAGTTGGTGCTAGTGAAATTAAAAACACCGACGAATCAGCAAGATTTACAAAATGTAATCAAACCATATGATGCGCTAGTCTCTATATTAAAACATGAAGCACCTTTTACGTATCTTCAAGCTTCAGGCCCACAATATACAATGGACAACTTATTAGATGATCTATCATCATATGAAATTGAACAAGTTTCTAGAACTGGTTCAGCAGCATTAGTTTAACAAAGCTTCAACTATACTTAATTACAAAAATGGAGGATTTTATTATGACAACAGTTTATTATGACCAATCAGTTACGAAAGACGCTTTACAAGGTAAAAAAGTAGCAATCATAGGCTATGGTTCTCAGGGACACGCACATGCTCAAAATTTAAAAGACAACGGTTATGATGTCATTATCGGAATCAGACCTGGACGTTCTTTTGACAAAGCTAAAGATGATGGCTTCGAAGTATATCCTGTAGATGAAGCAGCAAAACAAGCTGATGTCATCATGGTGTTATTACCAGATGAAATTCAAGGCCAAGTATATAAAGAAGAAATTGAACCAAACTTAGAAGCAAACAATGCATTAGTATTCGCGCATGGTTTTAATATTCATTTCGGTGTTATTCAACCACCAGAAAACGTAGATGTATTCTTAGTAGCACCTAAAGGACCTGGACATTTAGTACGTCGTACATTTGCTGAAGGAAGCGCAGTCCCTGCCCTATTCGCAGTTGAACAAGATCCGAGTGGTGAAGCTAGAGATTTAGCATTAAGCTATGCTAAAGGTATCGGTGCAACACGTGCAGGTGTATTAGAAACATCATTTAAAGAAGAAACAGAAACAGATTTATTCGGTGAACAAGCAGTGCTTTGTGGTGGTACGACTAAATTAGTACAATCTGGTTTCGAAACGTTAGTAGAAGCAGGTTACCAACCAGAAATTGCATACTTTGAAGTATTGCATGAAATGAAATTGATTGTTGATTTAATGTATGAAGGCGGTATGGAAAATATGCGCTATTCAATTTCAAATACAGCTGAATTTGGTGACTATGTTTCTGGACCACGTATTATCACACCGGATGTTAAAGATAATATGAAAGCTGTATTAGATGATATTCAAAAAGGAAACTTCAGTGATCGATTCATTAAAGATAATCAAAATAATTTTGAAGAATTCCATAAATTAAGAGAAGAACAACATGGTCATCAAATCGAAGCGGTTGGTAGAGAACTCCGTGATATGATGCCATTCATCAAATCTAAGAGCATTGAAAAATAATTAGGCAAACTACCATATCTATCGATAAAAATGACATCAAGCTAAGTTCTAATGCAAATCGTAATATTTTGCATTAGCTAACTTGGTAAGATGTTTCAAATTTCTCGATAAATATGATTGTCTAAAATTCATTTATAGGAGATGTTGAAAATGAGTAGCCATATTCAAATTTTTGATACAACACTAAGAGACGGCGAACAAACACCTGGCGTAAATTTTTCATTCGATGAAAGATTAAAGATTGCTAAACAACTTGAAAAATGGGGCGTAGACATTATTGAAGCAGGTTTCCCCGCTTCTAGTTCTGGTAGTTTCAAATCAGTTGAAGCTATTGCTAAAACATTAACTACTACCGCTGTCTGTGGCTTAGCACGTTGTGTAAAAAAAGACATAGATGCAGTATACGAATCAACTAAAGCAGCAGCTAAACCTAGGATTCATGTATTTATTGCAACAAGCCCTATCCATCGTGATTCAAAACTAATGATGTCAAAAGAAGAAGTATTAGCATCTATTAAGGAGCATGTTTCTTATGCTAAACAATATTTTGATGTTGTTCAGTTTTCACCAGAAGATGCAACAAGAACGGAATTACCATTTTTAATTGAATGTGTTCAAACAGCTGTTGATGCAGGCGCTAGTGTAATTAACATCCCTGATACTGTAGGTTTTAGCTATCCTAAAGAATATGGTGAAATTTTCAAAACGTTACAAGAATCTGTTCATGCTGATCATGATGTGATTTATAGCGCACATTGTCACGATGATTTAGGCCTAGCAGTAGCAAATAGTATGGCAGCAATAGAGAATGGCGCAAAACGTATTGAAGGCACGCTTAATGGTATTGGCGAACGTGCTGGTAATACAGCTTTAGAAGAAGTTGCACTGGGCCTTTATGTTAGACAAGATCATTATGATAATCAAACTCAAATTAATTTAGAAGAAACAAAACAAACATCTGATTTAATTGCTCGATTCGCAGGTATTCGAGTCCCAAGAAACAAAGCCATTGTTGGACAAAACGCATTTAGTCATGAATCAGGTATACACCAAGATGGCGTTCTTAAAAATCCAGAAACTTATGAAATTATGACACCTCAACTTGTCGGAGTTAAAACAACAGAATTACCACTTGGTAAACTTTCTGGTAAGCACGCTTTTGCAGAAAAACTAACTGCCCTAGGTTACGATGTTGATCCTGAAGAACAAAAAACTTTATTCAAACAATTTAAAACGGTCGCTGATAAGAAAAAAGCAGTAACTGATCGTGACATCCATGCTTTAATTCAAGGTACGGAACATGAACAAAATGCAATTTATAAAGTAGAGACACTTCAATTACAATTTGTTTCTAATGGTTTACAAAGTGCTGTCGTTGTAATTAAAGATATAGACGGTAATACGTACCAAGATTCAAGTATTGGAACAGGCTCCATTGTTTCTGTATACAACGCTGTTGATCGTATCTTTGATCGTAAAACAGAACTTATTGAATATCGCATAGACTCTGTTACTGAAGGCACAGATGCTCAAGCTGAAGTACATGTTCAGATTAAGATAGATGATCAAATTGTTACTGGTGTAGGTATTGACCACGATATCTTACTCGCTTCTTGTAAATCATATGTTGAAGCGCATGCGAAATATGTAGCTAATACAAAAGTGGAAGAAGGTATTCATTCATGAGTTATAAGATTGTAGCCCTTCCTGGAGACGGAATTGGACCAGAAATATTAAATGGTTCATTAGAAATATTACAACAGCTAAGTAAAGAATTTCATTTTGAATATGAATTAGAATCACATGACTTTGGTGGTATTGCTATAGATAATCATGGCAAACCACTTCCAGATTCCACATTAAATGCTTGTAAAAATGCAGACGCAATCCTATTAGGTGCTGTGGGGGGACCCAAGTGGACAGATCCAAATAATAGACCAGAACAAGGTTTACTTGGCATTCGTAAAGCTTTGGGTCTGTTTGCAAATATACGCCCCACTACAGTTACAAATGGCACAAGCCATTTATCCCCTATTAAAGAAGAACGTGTCGCAAATACAGATTTTATTTTAGTAAGAGAATTAACCGGTGGCATCTATTTTGGTGAACCAAAACAATTAAGTGAAAACGACGCACTGGATTCCTTGACTTATACTAGAGATGAAATCGAAAGAATTGCTAGAGTTGGTTTTGAATTAGCTCAAAAGCGTCATAAAAAGTTAACTTCAGTTGATAAAGAAAATGTACTTTCATCTAGTAAATTATGGAGAAATGTAATAAATGAAGTATCTCAATCATATCCTGATGTTGAGGTAAACCATTTACTCGTCGATGCTTGTGCCATGCACTTAATAACAAATCCATCACAATTTGATGTCATTGTGACAGAAAATTTATTTGGCGATATTTTAAGTGACGAAGCTTCAGTCATTCCTGGTTCTTTGGGATTATCACCTTCAGCAAGCTTTAGCGAACAAGGTCCAAGACTATATGAACCTATTCATGGTTCAGCTCCAGATATTGCAAATCAAGATATTGCCAATCCTTTTGGCATGTTACTATCCGTGGCAATGTGTCTTAGAGAAAGTCTAAATGAAGACAAAGCAGCAGATAAATTAGAAAATGTTATATATCAATTAATAAAAGAAGGAAAAACAACCCGTGATCTCAATGGTAATTATCTTACATCAGAAATTTTTAATTACGTCAAAGAAAATCTTTAAAAAGGAGGAGATGTCATATGGGTAAAACACTATTTGATAAAGTTTGGAACAAGCATGTCTTAACTGGTAAAGAAGGTGACCCACAATTATTATATATTGACCTACATCTAATACATGAAGTCACATCTCCTCAAGCTTTTGAAGGATTAAGACTACAAAATAGACAATTGCGTAGACCTGATTTAACCTATGCAACACTTGATCATAACGTGCCAACGGTCGATATTTTCAATATTAAAGATGAAATTGCAAACAAACAAATCACAACTTTACAAAAAAATGCAAAGGCCTTTGGTGTTCATATTTTTGATATGGGATCCGATGAACAAGGTATCGTTCATATGGTTGGCCCAGAAACAGGATTGACTCAACCAGGAAAAACCATCGTCTGCGGTGACTCACATACTGCGACTCATGGTGCTTTTGGTGCAATCGCTTTTGGTATTGGTACAAGTGAAGTTGAACACGTTTTTGCAACACAATCACTTTGGCAAACTAAACCTAAAAATTTAAAAATTGAAGTAAATGGTAAATTACCTACAGGTGTTTACGCAAAAGATATTATTTTGCATCTTATCAATCAACATGGTGTTGATTTCGGTACTGGTTATGCTCTAGAATTTTCTGGTGAAACAATTCGCAGTTTATCCATGGAAGCGAGAATGACAATTTGCAATATGGCTATAGAAGCTGGTGCAAAATACGGTATGATGGCTCCAGATGAAACAACTTTTGAGTATGTTAAAGGACGTCCTTATGCTACAAATTATAAATATGATATTGATGCATGGCGCGAACTATATACTGATGAAGATGCAGAATTTGATAGAGTGATCACTTTAGATGTAACTGATCTAGAACCTCAAGTAACTTGGGGTACAAATCCTGAAATGGGTGTAAGTTTTAATACGCCCTTCCCTGAAATACAAAATGTAAATGATGAACGTGCTTATAATTACATGGGCCTTCAACCTGGTCAAAAAGCTGAGGACATAGACTTAGGTTATGTATTCTTAGGTTCTTGTACTAATGCTCGCCTTTCTGACTTGGTTGAAGCAAGTCACGTCGTTAAAGGGAATAAAGTACACCCAAACATTACTGCAATTGTTGTACCAGGTTCACGTACAGTTAAGATAGAAGCTGAAAAATTAGGTCTTGATAAAATATTTAAAGACGCTGGTTTTGATTGGAGAGAGCCTGGATGCTCCATGTGCCTGGGAATGAATCCAGACCAAGTGCCTAATGGTGTACATTGTGCTTCTACGAGTAACCGTAACTTTGAAGGACGACAAGGTAAAGGCGCTCGTACTCATTTAGTATCACCTGCAATGGCAGCAGCTGCTGCTATTAATGGAAAATTTGTAGATGTTAGAAAGGTGGTTGTATAAAATGGAAATCAAACCAATCACAACATACACTGGTAAAGTCGTACCACTTTTTAATGACAATATTGATACCGATCAAATTATTCCAAAAGTACATTTAAAACGTATTTCTAAGTCAGGTTTTGGACCTTTTGCATTTGATGAATGGCGCTATTTAGATGATGGTTCTGATAACCCAGATTTTAATCCTAATAAACCAGAATATAAAGATGCTTCAATTTTAATTACTGGTGAAAATTTTGGATGTGGATCCAGTCGTGAACATGCGGCATGGGCTATTAAAGACTATGGTTTTGACATTATTATCGCCGGTAGCTATAGTGATATTTTTTATATGAATTGTACTAAAAATGCAATGTTGCCTATTGTATTAGACAAAGAAGCAAGAGAGTATCTAGCAGATGCTGGAGAGATTACAATAGATTTACCAAATCAAACTGTTTCGACAAAAGATAAATCATTTGATTTTCAAATTGATGAAACATGGAAGAAAAAACTCGTCAATGGACTTGATGATATTGATATCACTTTACAGTTTGAAGATGCAATCAAAAATTACGAAGCAGCAAAAACATACTAATTAATACAAAAAGGGTGAAACTAATGACTGTAAAAACAACAGTTTCTTCAAAGGATATAGATGAAGCTTATTTACAATTAAAAGATATAGTTAAAGAGACACCATTACAAAAAGATCACTATTTATCACAAAAATATGATTGTAACGTTTATTTAAAACGTGAAGATTTGCAATGGGTTAGGTCATTTAAACTCAGAGGTGCATATAACGCGATTATTGCTTTAGATGAAGCTGATCGTCAAAACGGTATCACGTGTGCAAGTGCGGGTAATCATGCACAAGGCGTAGCTTATACAGCTAGTAACTTAAACTTGAATACTGTCATATTTATGCCAGTAACTACCCCACTTCAAAAAATTAACCAAGTGAAATTCTTTGGTGGCGACAATACTGAAGTCGTATTAACTGGTGATACTTTTGACGACTGCCTTAAAGAAGCCCTTGTTTATACTGAAGAAAATAAAATGAACTTTATTGACCCTTTTAATAATATTTATACTATTGCTGGTCAAGGCACATTAGCTAAAGAAATACTTGAACAATCTAAAGATAACGACATTCAATTCGATTATTTATTTGCTGCAATCGGTGGTGGTGGTTTAATTTCTGGAGTTGGTACTTATTTCAAAACGCATTCTCCAGAAACTTCAATTATAGGTGTTGAGCCTGCGGGTGCAGCAAGTATGTATACTTCAGTAGTATTGGAAAATCAACTAGTTACTTTACCAGATATTGATAAATTTGTAGATGGCGCATCTGTAGCGCGTGTTGGACAAATTACTTTTGATATTTCTAAAGATATCGTTGATGATTATATCCAAGTACATGAGGGTGCTGTTTGTTCAACTATTTTAGATATGTACTCTAAACAAGCTATTATTGCTGAACCTGCGGGTGCATTAAGTGTAGCTGCACTTGATCAATATCAAGCAGAAATCAAAGGAAAAACTGTTGTCTGTGTTGTTAGTGGTGGCAATAATGATATTAATCGTATGAAGGAAATTGAAGAACGTTCATTATTATTTGAAGAGATGAAGCATTACTTCATCCTAAATTTCCCGCAACGTCCAGGCGCATTAAGAGAATTTGTTAACGAAGTACTTGGTCCTAAAGATGATATTACGAAATTTGAATATCTCAAAAAATCTTCCCAAAATACTGGAACTGTAATTATAGGTATTCAGTTGAATAATCATAAAGATTTGGGACATTTAAAAGCAAATGTTGATGAATTTGATAAATCAAATATTTATATTAACGAAAATAAAATGTTATATTCATTGCTGATTTAAGCATTATAAGAGGCCTAATCCTTACTATATAGGGTTAGGCCTCTTTATATTTAAAATTATTTTGCAATTTTGATCGTACATTACTTGTTAGGTGTATGTTTGCTCCTGTAGTCGCACTCATTCTATTTACTGCAGTAAGTACGTTCATATATAGAGTGTCTTTCCAATTTATTGGATTTAGTTATTCTTACATACGAGTTTTGACTTGTATGTTCATTTAATCAATACCGCTTGTAAGCTCGCTTCGTCTTTTGCTCAGTTCGTCAGCTTCAAACACTTTCTCATAATAGCTTATTTTAGGCTTTTCAGTTCTTCGAACTGGAGAAGTTAAGCCTTTTTTGACATAAAAAAAAGAGACCTCTCGGTCTCGGCTCATCGCATCCTATTAATGCTGCCTGGCAACGTCCTACTCTTGCGGAACGTAAGTCCGACTACCATCGGCGCTAAGGAGCTTAACTTCTGTGTTCGGCATGGGAACAGGTGTGACCTCCTTGCCATTGTCACCAGACAA
>NZ_JAFCXB010000004.1:0-93203 GCF_049897865.1 Staphylococcus sp. Y174-1
CTGGTGACAATGGCAAGGAGGTCACACCTGTTCCCATGCCGAACACAGAAGTTAAGCTCCTTAGCGCCGATGGTAGTCGGACTTACGTTCCGCAAGAGTAGGACGTTGCCAGGCAATTTGATTATTCCACAGTAGCTCAGTGGTAGAGCTATCGGCTGTTAACCGATCGGTCGTAGGTTCGAGTCCTACCTGTGGAGCCATTATGGCCCCGTGGTCAAGCGGTTAAGACACCGCCCTTTCACGGCGGTAACACGGGTTCGAGTCCCGTCGGGGTCATACATATTAGGAGAATTAGCTCAGCTGGGAGAGCATCTGCCTTACAAGCAGAGGGTCGGCGGTTCGAACCCGTCATTCTCCACCATTCTTAATTGAATAGCTTGGAGGGGTAGCGAAGTGGCTAAACGCGGCGGACTGTAAATCCGCTCCTTCGGGTTCGGCAGTTCGAATCTGCCCCCCTCCACCATTAATGGGCTATAGCCAAGCGGTAAGGCAATGGACTTTGACTCCATCACGCGCTGGTTCGAATCCAGCTAGCCCAGCCATTAGAGCCATTAGCTCAGTTGGTAGAGCATCTGACTTTTAATCAGAGGGTCAGTGGTTCGAGCCCACTATGGCTCACTCTTAAGTACTTCTCATATGAGAAGTACTTTTTTTATGTTTTAAATTAATTATCGCTTTGTTGAAATTAAATTTATCATTTTCTTTTTATACAATATTATGATTGAAAATAGTAAAAACAGTGTGTTTATCATCATTTTATTGAATGATAAATCATTAAAGTGGTTTTATATGTAAAAAGAAATGAAATAGCTAAATGTACTGTATTACCCAAGGTTGAAAACTCAAACGCTTTAGATTATTCTAGTAACAAGATAACAACAAAGGGGTTTTATAGATGAACAAAACAGTAGAAATTATAGGTGCACCATCTACATTTGGACAAAGGAAATTAGGGGTAAACCTTGGTCCAGATGCAATACGTTATGCTGGTATAGTAGCAAGAATTGAAGCGATTGGATTAACTGTAAAAGATTCTGGCAATATAAATGTACCAGAACTTAATTTAAATAAATTCAATTCAGAGCAACAAGGACTACGAAATTTAGAGGAAATTATTGAAACATCTGAAACATTAAGTCAGTCTGTTTCCAATAGTTTATCAAATAACCATTTTCCATTAATTTTAGGTGGTGACCATTCTATTGCGATTGGTTCTATTTCTGGAGTCAGTAAGCATTATGAAAATTTAGGAGTTATATGGTATGACGCGCATGGAGATTTAAATATACCAGAAGAGTCACCTTCAGGAAACATCCATGGTATGCCTTTAAGAATACTTGCTGGCGATGGGGATGACAAGTTAGTCAACATTGCTAATTATGCGCCCAAAGTAAAACCTGAGAATATCGTTCTCATTGGTATGAGAGACTTGGATGTAGGCGAAAGACAATATATTAAAGACAATAATATTAAAACATATACGATGGCTGAAGTAGATAGATATGGTATTAAACAAGTCATTGAAGAAACAATAGACTACTTGAAAGAAAAAACAGATGGCATTCATCTATCTCTGGATGTTGATGCTTTAGATCCAGTTGAAACACCTGGTACAGGTACTAGAGTATTAGGTGGACTAACTTATCGTGAAAGTCATTTTGCGTTAGAATTACTACATAATTCTAATTTAGTAACTTCAATGGATCTTGTAGAAGTTAACCCATTAATAGATCATAATAATGATACAGCTGAACAAGCTGTTGGGCTTGTAGGCAGCTTCTTTGGAGAAACGTTATTATAAATAATAAAGCAAACGGATGTAGATGCCTTCTACATCCGTTTTCGTTTATTTTAGATAAAAAATAAATACTAAATATGACAGTTAGTGTTATGATTGGTATAATAGGTAACATGGGAACAGATAACCGGAGGAGATGTTATGGATTTATCCAACTTTTTTGACGACTGGAGTACAGTAAAAATTATTGCTAGTGTACTCGATTTACTCATCGTATGGTATGTACTTTATCTTCTCATTACAGTTTTTAAAGGTACCAAAGCCATTCAACTATTAAAAGGTATTGTCGTGATAGTGATTGGCCAACAATTGAGTAAAATGCTTAACTTAACAGCAACATCCCGTTTATTTGATTTAGTTATTCAATGGGGTGTATTAGCATTAATTGTAATATTCCAGCCAGAAATCAGACGTGCCTTAGAACAACTTGGTCGAGGCAGTTTATTCAAACGATATTCTACGAATTTAAATAGTGATGAAGATAAATTAATATCATCTGTGTCAAAAGCTGTACAATATATGGCTAAACGTCGTATAGGTGCTTTGATTGTTTTTGAAAAGGAAACAGGTTTACAGGATTATATTGAAACTGGTATTGCTATGAATTCAGAAATATCACAAGAATTATTAACGAATGTGTTTATACCAAATACGCCATTACACGATGGTGCAATGATTATTCAAGCAAATAAAATTGCAAGTGCAGCATGTTATTTACCGTTATCTGATAGCGCAAAAATAGCAAAAAGTTTAGGTACAAGACACAGAGCAGCAGTTGGTATCTCAGAAGTATCAGATGCATTTACTGTAGTTGTATCTGAAGAAACGGGTTCGATTTCTGTTACATTTGATGGTAAATTGAGAAAAGATATTTCTAATGAAGCTTTTGAAGAACTACTAGCTGAACATTGGTTTGGCACACACTTTCATGAGAAAGGTGTGAACTAATATGTTAGAGAGTAAATGGGGTTTAAGATTAATCGCATTGATGTTAGCTGTATTATTTTTCTTGTCAGCTAATAACATGTTTGGAAATATTTTTGATGCAGATAACTTAAGTCAAAAATCATCTGAAACTATTCAAGATGTGCCAGTTCAAGTGAAATACAATAATAAAGAACTTTATGCAAGTGAAGTTCCAAATAAAGTAGATGTTGAAATTTCTGGACCACAATCACAAGTTTTAAAAGCAGAAAATGGTGAAAACATTAGAGCTATTTTAGATCTTAGTGGTGAAAAAGCTGGTAAACATACAGCTCAATTTAAAATTAATGGATTAAACAAAGATATTGATTACACAGTGAAACCAAAAGAAACAACTGTTTCACTGGAAGAAAAAGTAAGTAAAACATTTAAAATTGAACCAGATGTAAGTAATAACGATTTGAATTCTAACTATAAAATAAGTGAACAAAGCGTTTCACCTGATACAGTTAAAGTTACAGGTGGACAAAAGCAACTAGATAAAATCGCTTATTTAAAAGCTACTTATAAAAACAAAAGTAAAGTTTCAAAAGACACTACAGACGTTGCGAAAATAACAGCATTTGATAGAAACTTAAACAAAATTGATGTTTCAATTGACCCTAATGAAGTCAATTTAAGTGTTAAAGTAGAAGATTATAGTAAAAAAGTAAAAGTGAAAATGAAATCTGTTGGTTCGCTTTCAAATGGACAAGAAGTTAAAGATATTAAATTAGATGATAACGAAGTTGAAATCTATGGTAACAAAGACGACTTAGATGACATTGATGAAATTACAGCAAGAATTAATTTGGATGGCATTTCAGATACAACTGAGGAAAAGGTAGATTTCCAAGTTCCAGATAAGGTCACAAAAGTTAGTCCGAAAGATACCACTGCAAAAATAACAGTTAAATAGATTTTTAAAATAAAGGAGATATATATAATGGCTAAATATTTTGGTACAGATGGCGTAAGGGGCGTTGCAAATAAAGAATTAACGCCAGAACTTGCGTTTAAATTAGGACGCTATGGTGGCTATGTTTTAGCACATAATGAAGGTGAAAAGCATCCTAAAGTACTAGTAGGTAGAGATACACGTGTTTCTGGTGAAATGCTAGAATCTGCTTTAATTGCTGGATTGATTTCTATTGGTGCAGAGGTTATGCGTTTAGGTGTTATTTCAACACCTGGTGTGGCTTATTTAACACGTGAAATGGAGGCTGATCTTGGTGTAATGATTTCAGCTTCTCATAATCCAGTACCAGACAATGGGATTAAATTCTTTGGTTCTGATGGATTTAAATTATCAGATGATCAAGAACAAGAAATCGAACATTTATTAGATCAAGATAACCCTGATTTACCAAGACCGGTTGGTGAAGACATCGTACATTACTCAGACTACTTTGAGGGTGCGCAAAAATATATTAGTTATTTAAAATCGACTGTAGACGTTGATTTAGCAGGTATGAAAATTGCACTAGATGGTGCACATGGTTCGACTTCATCACTTGCACCATTTCTATTTGGTGACTTAGAAGCTGATACAGTAACAATTGGATGTAATCCTAACGGTTATAATATTAATCAAGAAGTAGGATCAACACATCCTGAATCACTTGCTAAAGTCGTTGTAGAATCTGAGTGTGATTTTGGATTAGCCTTTGATGGTGATGGTGATAGATTAATTGCTATCGATGAAAAGGGAAATATCGTAGATGGTGATCAAATTATGTTTATTATTGGTCAAGCTATGAGTAAGAATCAGGAATTAAATAATAATATGATTGTTTCTACAGTTATGAGTAACTTAGGTTTCTATAAAGCACTTGAGAATGAAGGTATCCAATCAAATAAAACAAAAGTTGGAGATCGTTATGTTGTTGAGGAGATGAGACGTGGTAACTATAATCTTGGTGGAGAGCAATCAGGTCATATTGTATTAATGGATTATAATACAACGGGTGATGGCTTGTTAACAGGTGTACAACTTGCAAGTATCATTAAAATGACTGGTAAAAGCTTGAGTCAACTTACAAGTCAAATGAAGAAATATCCTCAATCATTAGTCAACGTTCGTGTTACTGATAAATATCGTGTGGAAGAGAATATAGATGTACAGGAAATAATGACTAAGGTTGAAGTTGAAATGAATGGAGAAGGCCGTATCTTAGTAAGACCATCAGGTACAGAACCCCTTGTTCGTGTAATGGTTGAAGCTGCGACAGATGAGGATGCGCAACGTTATGCCAATACAATTGCTGAAGTAGTCCAAGATAAAATGGGCTTAGACAATTAATATATTTTAAAGGAAAGAGACTGGGACATAAATAGATGCCTCAGTCTCTTTCTTAATAGAGTAGTAGATGTTATTGTATTGAAAATAGTTTAATATTATATAAGCTAAGGCACATGTATAAGACTACTAGAATGATTAAGGATTACATGAGCTAAGATCATGCATAAGAACTACTAGAATGATTAAGGATTACACGAGCTAAGCTCATGCATAAGAACTACTAATTCACATAAAATGTGAAAGTAGTTCTAAAAAGTAGTTCTAAAAAGTGGCTCTAAAAATAATTTTGATATAAAAAAGCACGAATAGGCTGAATTAAGCTTATCCGTGCTTTTTTAATTATAGATTAATTTTACAATACATTATATTCTTTTACTATTTCTGAAGTTAATTGATCATCTGTTTTAGCAAATGATTTCAAGAAGCCTTCTACACTATGTTTATCAATGTACTCATTTTTTTCAATTGTTTCTTGATCATTGGTATCATCATATTTTAATAATAATGCCGCTGTTTTGATGAGTGCATCATGTTTCAAATTATTTTGGTATAAATAAGATAGTGGTTTAATGATTCTATCTTGTGGTCCAATTTTACGCATAGTGCCTCGTCCAACACGTGTTACTTCGTCTGATAAATTAGGGTTTTTGAAACGACCAATGATTTTATCAACGTATTGAGCTTGTTCACTTTCTGTAAAATTGAATTGTGTTGTAATATATTGACTTGTTTCTTTTAGAACATTTTCTAAACCATGTCTAATATTATCATCATTAACAGCATCTAATATTGTTGGTTGGCCATAAAATCTACCTGCATAAGCAAGATAAGCATGACCAGTGTTAACAGTGAGTAATTTACGTTCAATGTATGGCGTTAAATTGTCTACATATTTAATATGATCTAATTCTGGACCAAACCAAGCATCTTTTTCAATTACCCATTCGTAAAATGGTTCAACGATAACATCTAAAAGATTGTCATTTGTTTGTAAAGGAACGATGCGATCGACAGCAGAGTTTGCAAAGTGAATATGATCACCTAAAGGACCAGTGATATCTAAAATGGCATCTTTTAATGTATTTGTGGCCATTATTGCATTTTCACAAGCAACAATATTAACTGGCGTCTCTTTTTCCTTTAAATAAGGTGCAAATGATTTTGCAATAATAGGCAAGATATTAACGCCTACAGCAGTAGTAATTAAATCTGCTTCTAATACGGCTTGTTTTAGGCTTTCAGAAGGGCCATCTGAATTAATTGCATCGACATTATGCACACGTGTAGTTGTTTTTGCTTCATCTGCTAGGATGACATCATATTGATGTTCTTTATCTAAAGCATTTATAATTTCTTCGTTCACATCAGCAAAAGTAACTTTTACATCGTTATCCGCAAGAATATATCCAATAAAACCACGACCAATATTACCTGCACCAAAGTGTAATGCTTTCATTATGCTTCAGCCTCCTCAAAGACTTGTTTGATTTCTTCAGCAGATGATGCATTAATAATACGATCAACGTTTTCTTCTTCACTAAAAGTAATCGCAATTTTAGAAAGCAAATCTAAATGTTCGCCATCTTTACCAGCAATACCTACGACAACTTTAACTTCTTCACCTTCCCAATCGACACCTTCAGGAATTTGAATTAAAGTTAGACCAGATTTTAATACGCTTGTTTTAGCTTCATCTGTACCGTGTGGAATGGCTAAACCATTACCCATAAATGTAGATACAACTTGTTCACGATCTTTCATAGCTTGAATATAATCTTCAGTCACTGCACCGCTAGATACTAAGGCATGACCTGCTTTTTCAATAGCTTCGTTTTGATCCTTTACTGTTTGGTTAATAAAAATGTTTTCATTGCTAAATAATTCGCTCATTGTCTTCACTCCATATTTAATAAATTTTGTAATTGTATCAGATAACTTTGCTTCAATAAAACTTGAAGTTGTTCGGGTCTTTCCATAAATCCATCGATATTATCAAGATGCTCTACCATTTTTCCAGATATTTCACTTACCAATTGAGACATGGTGTCATCGGGAGGTACAAACATATTTAATAAATATCTCACGGATTGATTGCCATTTTGATTACTTTTAAGCACAATAGGCTCATTTAAAATCGTTATAAGTATGAATGGTTTTTTGATGATATCATTTTTTAAATGAGGTATAGCGATAGGGTAGGGTTCTAAAACAAACCCTTGACTGTCCATATGTTGCTTAATAAGTTCAGCGAATGACGGCCCATCCGTAATAATTTGATGTGATAATAATGTTGATGTTAAATACTGACTCCAATCTGATACCATTGTGTAGTCAATATTTACCGAATCGATAATTTCTAAACCTTTTCTTATATAATTTAGTTTGTCTTCAGGATTTAAAATATTATGATGCTTCGGTTCAATAGCTTGATGCTTAAATTGATGTTGCTGTGTATTTAAGAACGCTGCAACATGATTGATATCTGCATCAGGTAGTAGGGGATTTACTGTAATATAAGGGGTTGTAATATCGATATCTACAGTAGAAATAATTGCATCAAATTGTGATGTATCCATTTCTTTTAAATCACCCACAGAAGCCTGTGTAGTTTTTTGGATTTCGCTAAAGGTTTGTTGCAAACGCGTAGCAAGTAAACGACTCGTACCTATACCACTACTACATACGACCAGCACATTATATAAGTGAGCACCTTGGCTTTGAATAGCGCCACCAAAATGTAAAACAATAAATGCAATTTCACTATCTGGAAATGTAAAATCTGGCCAAGTTTGTAATAAGGCGCGATGTACACTTTCAAATAATCGCGGATATTTGTGCTTAATCATTTCAGTTAATGGATTATATGTTTCAATATTGGCATTTAATCTATTAATAGCTGGAATGATATGCAATTTTAAACCTTCGCTTAAAGTTTCAGTATCTTTAAATGTTTGCTGTGAAAAATGCGTGACTGACTGTATGAATTTTTCGATTTTTGATTCATCTTTACTGTCTTTAAATACTTCTGCAGATTCTTTTCGTTTTGCGCCGCGGAGGTGAATCGTAATAAAGGTCACTTCGGCTTGATTAAACTGAACCCCGTATATATGCTCAAGATGTAGTGCAAGCGCTTGTGCCACCTCATGTTCAAATGAATCTTTAACACTTTGATAAATATCGTCGTTCAATGCAACATACTGACCATTTAACATCCGATCAATACTTAAGACGATATGCACTGTAAGGGTTAAATAACTAGACTCAGTCAATGAGTAGGGCAATTGATCGAGATGGTCCATAAGAATTCGTTCAATTTGGAAAATCTTATCCATATCTACCATAGCTAGTTGGGATTGATTAATAGATTGATAAACAAAGTGATTTTCGATTACGGAATAAACACTGGTACTATTTAGGTTATTGACCATTAATTGACTTAATAATTCACGTTTTTTAGATTCTGCGCCATGTAATTGAATACCTTCTCCACGTTTTTTGTGTAAACGTAATTGATATAAATCAAGTTCCACATCGAGCTCATCTAAGAGTTTCGTTAGTGTTTGATTCGATACACCAATTTCTTGTGCCAATCCATATTGTTTAATAGGGGTATCAGATTGTATCAATGCATATAAAATGATTACTTTTTGTTCTTCTTGTGATAAATCTATGGTGTTTTCATGCAATAAGGCATGTTTCAGTGAAGATAGAGCACCTTCACTTGTATTGAGTTGTATGCCTTTTTTTGTGACGCGCTCTAATGCTATATCAAAATTAGATAGGAACGATTCAATTGATTTTAATTCTCTATGAATAGTACGAGAGGATACAGCTAAGTTTTGAGCAATGTCGTAAATTGTGACATATTGACCGTGATATTTAATTAACATTTCGATAATTTCTTTTTCACGTGTACTCAAAAACATAGCCATACCCTCCAGTATTGTTCTATATAGTGATTATTTATTTTTTAAGATTTTCAAGTAATTCATCATATCTAGGAGAGTTTAAGAAATTATCTACAGAGATATGGATTGCATTTGGAACTTGTTTGATTGCTCTGTCAGTAAGTTTCTTCTGAGTGATAACAAGTTGTGCATCGCTAGGCAATTGATTGATTGCAGTATTTGTAACATTTACATCTTGGATGCCTGCTTTTTTAAATTTATTACGTAACATACTTGCACCCATAGCACTTGATCCCATACCAGCGTCACAAGCAAATATAACATGATTCACTTTACTATAATCATGTGCGTCTACATTTTCAGTATCATAATTATCTAACAATGCTTCTTCTGATTGTTCTTCATTATTTTCTGAAGTTGAAGTAGAAGCGGTAGTTGAAGTTGCATTATTATCTTCATTCCCTTTTAGCTTAGAAGATACACTTGATTTTTTCCCTTTTGAAGCTTCCATTTTTTCGGTAGCTGCTTCTAAGTCTTCTTCAGGCTCTTTTGTGAATTTCAAAATAAGTGCTGCCACGATAAATGATACGATTGCTGCTAAGAGTACACCAAGCACCATGTGTAAGAATTCACCTTTAGGCGCGTTCAACATATAAACGATGAATGAACCAGGTGAGGCAGGACTCTTGAAGCCGAAATCAAGTAATGAATAAGTTGCCACACCAGTCATACCACCTAAGATTACAGCGATAAATAATAAAGGACGCATTAATACGTATGGGAAGTAAATTTCATGAATACCACCTAAGAAGTGGATAATCCCTGCGCCATATGATGTTGCTTTTGCTGTACCTTTACCAAAAATCATATAAGCAACTAAAATACCAAGACCAGGTCCAGGGTTAGATTCAATTGTGTATAAGATAGATTGTCCAGCAGATGCTGCTTGATCTGCACCAAGTGGTGTGAAAACCCCATGGTTAATTGCATTGTTCAAGAAGACAATCTTAGCAGGTTCAACGATAATACTTACTAATGGAAGTAAATGTGCATGTACCAATGCTTCAACAGCAAGTGACAAGATATGCATAATAAATTCCATAATTGGAGCTAATATTTTAAATCCAACAATAGTCATGATGAATCCTAAGATACCAGCTGAGAAATTATTGAATAACATCTCAAAACCTTGTGGTGTTCTAGGTTGAATAAACTCATCTGTTTTCTTCATTAACCAACCTACAAGTGGTCCCATAATCATAGCACCAAGTAACATTGGTGTATCAGGTAATGCTACGATAACACCCATAGTTGCAACAGCAGCAATAATACCACCGCGCAT
Organism: Staphylococcus sp. Y174-1; assembly: GCF_049897865.1. Lineage (NCBI taxonomy): Bacteria > Bacillati > Bacillota > Bacilli > Caryophanales > Staphylococcaceae > Staphylococcus > Staphylococcus sp. Y174-1. Next base: position 10,314 of record NZ_JAFCXB010000004.1, read on the forward strand.
TTCGTGAATTAAACGACCACCACTATATGCAATAAGCAAGGGAATTAAATATGAAATCATAGGTCCAGCTAATTCACTTAAATCTTTATTAGGCCACCAACCACCATCAATAAAGATTGCAGCGATAAAGCCCCATGCGATAAATGCACCGATATTCGGCATAATCATACTACTTAAAAATGAACCAAATGCCTGTACCTTACGTCCAAGACCTTTGTTTTCTTGCGTCTCTGTTTGTGACATAGAATTGCACCTCTTTTTCTCTTTTTATTTATAACTTTATTGTATGGGGGGGACAGGGGAATAAACAAGAGAAAGTAATATCAAATTTGTCACAGTATCTTTGACAAGTTTGTGAATATAACTGGACGCTTCATAAATATGGATATTACATGTTAAATGTCACTGATTAAGCACAAAGTTATTTTGTAAATAAATTGTTAATAAATTATTTGCATTAAGTAATAAGAACATTGTACAATTAATAATATTGATAGGAAGGAGGACAGTTTAAGCGTTAGTTCAATAAAGCGCCTGTACAAGTGAAGAGGTTATGTGTTTGTAATTTAAGGTTTATAACAGAAATCTTAATAGACACGATAATCGAAGTTTGTAGACGAGGAGGGTAGTTATCGAACCATCGGCGGATGCTATCCCGGATGTGGCTCATTCGTTAACTTATTAAGGAAAACATTAGGGTAACCTGGTGCACAAAGTTAATAAGATAGCCAAAAATTAAATATAAAAATATACGGTGAATGAGATAACCATTGCCATCAAGGTATTTTCAATTTCTATATGATAAATATAGGGATAAGTCTGCCTTCGATGGTTTATATTAAATTGGACAGGTTCGAATTCGCTAGAAGTTCAATTATCTCTTCACCATTAAATTGGAGGAAATTTTAAAATGTGTGGAATTGTTGGATATATTGGGCAAGATAATGCCAAAGAATTATTATTAAAAGGTTTAGAAAAATTAGAATATAGAGGTTACGACTCAGCTGGTGTAGCAGTGGTAAATGATGAAGGTACTTCAGTATTCAAAGCAAAGGGTCGTATCGCAGAATTAAGAAAAGTTGCAGATAGTGAAGCTACTGACGGTAATGTAGGTATTGGTCATACACGTTGGGCTACACATGGTGTGCCAAATTATGAAAATTCACATCCGCATCAATCAACGACGGAACGTTTTACATTAGTTCATAATGGTGTAATTGAAAATTATGAAGAATTAAGAAACGAATACTTATCAGATGTATCATTTATTTCTGAAACAGATACAGAAGTCATTGTTCAACTTGTAGAATATTTCTCAAATAGTGGCCTTGATACAGAAGCAGCATTTACAAAAGTTGTTTCACTATTAGACGGTTCATACGCTTTAGGATTAATTGATAATGAAGATAAAGATACAATTTATGTAGCTAAAAATAAATCACCATTATTAATCGGTGTAGGTGATGACTTTAACGTTATTGCATCAGATGCAATTGCTATGTTACAAGTTACAAATCGTTATAAAGAAATTCATGACCATGAAATCGTTATTGTTAAACGTGACGAAGTCATTATCAAAAATCAAGAGGGTCAAGTTCAAGAAAGAGAAGCATATACTGCACAAATAGATGCAGCAGACGCAGAAAAAGGCGTTTATGATCACTATATGTTAAAAGAAATTCACGAACAACCTGCAGTGATGCGTCGTATTATCCAAGAGTACCAAGATGAAGAGGGTAACTTGAAGATGGATCCAGAAGTGATTAAAGATGTTGCCGAAGCAGATCGTATCTATATCATTGCTGCCGGAACAAGCTATCATGCTGGTTTAGTAGGTAAAGAATTTATTGAAAAATGGGCTGGTGTCCCTACAGAAGTGCATGTTTCTTCTGAGTTTGTATATAATACACCTTTACTTTCTGAGAACCCACTATTTATCTACATTTCTCAATCAGGAGAAACAGCAGATAGCCGTGCCGTGCTTGTTGAAACAAACCGCTTAGGTCATAAATCATTAACAATCACTAATGTAGCTGGTTCAACATTATCACGTGAATCAAATCATACATTATTGTTACATGCAGGTCCTGAAATTGCAGTAGCATCTACTAAAGCTTATACAGCACAAATTGCAGTATTATCTATCTTGTCACAAATCGTTGCTAAAGAGCATGGTAAAGATGTTGATGTAAGTTTATTACGTGAATTAGCAAAAGTAACAACTGCAATCGAAACAATCGTAGATGATGCAGATATTATGGAACAAATTGCAACAGATTTCTTAAGAACAACGCGTAATGCGTTCTTTATCGGTCGTACTGGAGACTACAATGTCAGTTTAGAAGGCGCATTAAAATTAAAAGAAATTTCGTACATTCAAGCTGAAGGATTTGCTGGTGGTGAATTAAAACACGGTACGATTGCTTTAATTGAAGAAGGTACACCAATTATTGCACTTGCTACACAAGAAAGAGTCAACTTGTCTATTCGTGGTAACGTGAAAGAAGTAGTTGCACGTGGCGCAAACCCATGTATTATTTCAATGGATGGCTTGAATAAAGAAGGCGATTCATATGTTATTCCACATGTGCACGAACTATTAACACCATTAGTTTCAGTTGTTGCATTACAATTGATTTCATACTATGCAGCATTACACAGAGATTTAGATGTTGATAAACCACGTAACTTAGCTAAATCAGTAACAGTTGAATAAAGACATATGATTAACAGCTAATTAGTAGTGCTATTGTAATATCTAATTTAAATGCATGAAATCATATATTGTATAAATAGGGCAAGAATGAAATCAAACTTAAAGTTTTGATTTCATTCTTGCTCTTTTTTTATAATAAAAACATATGACTTTGATTTATATTTCAGTGATATACAGTGCAATAGGCAGTATATTGAGAACTAAATGTTTGAGGTATGTAGTTAAATGATAGTTATTGTGGATTAATCATGAATTGTATTGTTTTAAATGAGTAGCACTAATATAAATCAACGATAACGATTACAATCAAATTTGAACTTTAATTATTATATAAATCAAAATATTTTTAAAATGTTATTATGTTTATTATGCTTATCATCATAACTAGATAAACTTTAAAAGTGAGTTGAATATAGTGGAAAAACCTAAAATTTATTCTATGGCTTTTGGAAAAGTATACGATTTATTAATTAAAAAAGTAGAGAAAAAGGATAGAACCAAACAAGAAGCGGATGAAATTATAAGATGGATGACAGGTTACACGCAATCAGAGATTGATCGCTTGGTTGCGGATGGGACAGATTATGAAACATTTATAAATCAAGCGCCTAACTTAAATCCAGAGCGAACAAAAATAACGGGTGTCATTTGTGGTGTACGTGTAGAAAATATGGAAGCCTCCGTTATGAAAGAAATTAGATATTTAGATAAAATGATAGATGAACTGGCAAAAGGAAAGGCATTGGATAAAATATTTAGACAACACAAATGATCGAATGAAGGTGATTTGTTAAGTCATGTTAGAAATTGCATAAGAGAAAAGGGGTATAACATGTTAATTGACTTGAAAAATATATCACGTAGAAAACAAGGTAAGGAAATCATTAAAAATGTGAGCTGGCAAATTAACGAAGGTGAAAAATGGATGCTTTATGGCCTAAATGGTGCTGGTAAGACAACATTGCTAAACATATTAAACGCCTACGAACCAAATACTGCTGGAACGATAAACTTATTTGGCATGCAACCAGGAAAAGTGGGCTATTCTGCTGAAACAGTCAGAGATTACATAGGGTTTGTTTCAAATAGTTTAATGGATCGTTTTCAAGATGGCGAATTGGTGCGAGATGTTGTAATTAGTGGCATATTTAATTCCATAGGTGTATTTAAAACTATAGAACCACATCATATTGAATTGGCACAACAATATTTAGAACAAATGGGAATGCGTGATTTTGAGTCACAATACTATGGTTATCTATCTACAGGAGAACGTCAAAAGGTACTTATTGCTCGTGCGCTGATGGGTCACCCCAAATTACTTATTTTAGATGAACCAGCATCTGGCTTAGATTTTATAGCACGAGAAGATCTGTTACAAGCGCTCGAAAAATTGTACCAACAACAACCTGAATTAGCTGTTATATATGTGACGCATTTTATTGAAGAGATTACACAAGATATACAAAAAGGCTTTTTACTGAAGCAAGGTAAGAATTATAAACAAGGTAATATTAAAGATATTTTAAATAGTGATGTTATGAGCAACTTTTTTAATAGAAATGTCAATGTACGCTATCAAAATCAACGCTACGCACTATTTATGAATAATGTGTAGATTGCACATTAGCATAGTTAATGCCATAATTTAAGATGATCATATGTGATGGAGGATTATATAAAAATGGATAATGTTAAGGCAATATTTTTAGATATGGATGGCACGATTTTACATAAAGATAATCGTGTTGATTTAGAAACAACAGAAGTTATTCAACAATTAAGAGATAAGGGATATAAAGTCTTTTTAGCAACAGGTCGTGCACATAATGAAATACATTATCTTGTTCCTGAATCATTTGCAGTCGATGGTATTATTAGTTCAAATGGTACTTTAGGAATGGTTAAGGATAGCGTTTTATTTAAGCACAGCTTGTCTTACAACGCTGTAATTGACATTGTACAACGCGCACAACAAGAGGCAATCTATTATGAAATATTCCCATTTGACAGTAATCGTATTGTTTTACAGGAAGATAAAGCATGGGCAAATGCATTATTTGAACCAGCAACGCCACCGGGTGATGTAGGTGTTTCCGAATGGTCTTCTCGAAAAGCTTCGCTCGTTGATAAGGTGGATTGGGAAACAAGTATACCTGAAAAATCATTTTCAAAAATTTATTTATTTTCACCAGATATTGAAAAAATAACAAACTTTAGAAATAACTTATTAAAAGATCAAGATAAGTTACAAATTAGTGTGTCTAATTCTTCACGTTGTAATGCTGAAACGATGGCATATCGTATTGATAAAGGGACGGGTATAAAAGAAATGATTGAGCATTTCGGCATCGCGCAACAAGAAACATTAGTGATTGGAGATAGTGACAATGATAGAGCTATGTTTGCATTTGGTCATTATACTGTCGCTATGAAAAATGCACGTCCTGAAATTCAAGCTCTAGCAGATGATGTGACTGATGATACTAATGAAGATAATGGTGCAGCACGTTATTTAAAAGCACGTTTCTTACAAGATTAAATGATAGGCATAGAGAAAATAAGGTAGTCATCTAATGGCTAAATGAAAAAGAGTCTGGGACATCTATTTTTGTCCCAGACTCTTTTTGCATCTGCGTGATTATTTTTCGAATGATATTACTTGTCAGTTTTATTTAGATTGTTTTTTAAATCTGATGTTTCATCTTTGACTTTGTCTTGCATGTTTTCAGATTGCTCAGTAACATTCGATTTTGTCTTTTCAGTTGTATTCGTTACACTGTTGCTTGCTTTAGATTGCTTACTTTCTAGTTCATTATCTATAGGTTGTTTTGACTTTTTATTTTTCTTAACTTTTGTAGTTTCAATGCTTTCACCATTACGATTATAGTACTGAATAATCGCTAATATATTTGTATAGTAAACGATTAATCTAATGATAATCACAATGACTGTAACAATGTAAATAATTACCATTGCTAATGTTTGAGACATACTACCAGTAAATATAGCAACTAATTGACTAAATGGATTAGCAAGTAGGATGACGATTAAATTTAGTAATAATAAACCAAGGTAGAATTTGAACCAAGTTTTTTGACCATTTTTAATGCCTTTAAATCCTCTTTTTACTGATGACCATGCACCATTACTAGGTTCTTTAACAAAAGCTAAAGTATAATTGATTGCGATAATCGCTAAGAACCAGTAAATGAATGATTGAATAAATAATACGATTGTTGCTGCGACAATTTGATAAGTAAGAGACCATCCAAGTGCATGATCAGAACTACTTAATGGTCCTTGTATTGCTGAAAATAGTTGAACGATTCCTAAATTTAGTACTTTTGAAACTAGTAAATTAAGTAACAATGCGATAATAACAAAAACTAAAGTAAATAAAGAAAATTTTAATCCTTTTAAGTATTTGCCTTTTTTAAATGTTGAAAATAAATCTTTGAAATTTACCTTGTCTTTATTTAAAGCTTTGTCTATAGTGTAGATAGTTCCAGCTATTAATGGGTAACCAATAAATATAAATACGATTAATGGTATGAGTATTGCAAGTACAAGTGAAAATATGGCGCCACCGATAGATTGTTGCATAGCCATTGCCATTAACAATTTATAAATAGCGGGTTGTACTGGCATAAATGTCAGGACTGTTAAAGCAAACAATATTATAAAACTTACAATTGTGAACATTAAAATTTTAGCATTTTGGGGTTTTGCATTTTGTAATGCTAATTTATGAAATTTAAACAAATTTTAAGCACTCCTTTTTAGTCATAAACATACGATATCAAAAATTTGATAATTTTAAAATTAATAGGTAACAAAATGGCAATAAAATGTTAAAATGTCCTAATGAGAAAAAGTTGAAAGGAGATATCATCATGAAATTTGCAATAATTACTGATGTTCATGGAAATTTTGATGCATTAGAAACTGTTTTAGATGATATTGATAGAAGAGAAGATATCAATAAGATATTTAACCTGGGTGATAATATCGGGGTTGGACATGAAACGAATAAAGTACTTGATGAAATTTTTGACAGAGATGATATGGAAATCATCGCGGGTAATCATGATGAAGCGGTGATGTCGATAGTGAATGACACACCTTATCCTGAAGACTTAAAAGACAAATTTTACGAACATCACCAATGGATTGAAAGTCATTTAGATGAAGATTATTACGACAGATTAAATGAACTACCACGTGTGATTGAAAAAACATTTAATCATAAAAAAGTGCTGTTTATTCATTATGAAATACCAAATGAACAATTAACTACACCGATTGATGGTCAACCATATAGTCCAATTGTGGAACCTAGTGAAGAAAACATAAAAGCTTTGTTTGAAGATAAACAAGCAGATTTAATCGTATTTGGTCACAACCACACTGTACATTTATATGATGATAAATCTACAGTTTATTTTAATCCGGGCTCTGTAGGTCTTAATAATGGTGCATATGCAGTTTATGGTATTGTAACGATTGATGAAAATGAATTTTCAATTGAACGTGTTAAAGTTCCATATGACAATGAAGAATTTATAAGAGGATTTGACGAGAAACAAGTACCAGCTAAAGCGCTGATATTTGATAAATTTTTATAAACACGTAATTTAAACCTATATATGCTGTATATAGGGGTAGACTATCAATAATGAAATCCCAAGTAGTGATTAATATTAGAAGTAGTAGAAATGCTAAATTATACTAAAGAAGCGAGCATGCGAAATCGACTTTGACTTTCGTACACTCGCTTTTTTTAATTTGTTTAATTGGTCAAGATTTTTAATGATCATGTGCATGATTGTGTGCAGTAGTTTTATATATAGATGAACATAACGTCTCATCGTCATGTTGGTGATCTTTGGTTTCTAACTGAATCGTCATATGTTGAATATTCAAGTGTTGTAGTTTGTGTTCTATTTTATTTAACAATTGCTCACCTTGAGCTACTGACATCTCATGAGGGACAACAGCGTGACAACTTAATGCATTTAATTCATTAGATATTGTCCAAATGTGACAATCATGTACGCTTTGGATTGCATCCTCTTCCTTAATAGTGGCAATGACTTCAGACATATTTATATCGATAGGTGTACCTTCCATTAAAATGTTTAATGAAGACTTTGTAATGCCCCAACTACTTTTAATAATTAGTAGTGACACAATGATACTAGCTATTGGGTCAGCTATCGTTAAATTTAAAGTCCATATGAGTATCGCAGCGATAATAGCTCCAACAGAACCTAAAAGGTCTCCCATAACATGTAAGAAAGCACCACGCATATTAATGTTATGCGATGTATCGCCACCTCTAAACATTAATAAAGCAACAATGATGTTGACTATCAGGCCAGTAACGCTGATGATAAACATTTCAGTCGATTGTACTTCTACTGGATTAAAGAATCTTTCAATAGCTTCAATAATGATAATGATACCAATGACAAAAAGTGTTACGCCATTAAAAAGTGCAGCTAAAATTTCGAACCTTTTATACCCAAAAGTTTTATTTTTATTTGCATATTTTTCGGCATAGATAAAAGCAAGGAGTGCGACACCAAGTGAAATTGTATCACTAAACATGTGTAAACCATCCGAAAGTAAAGCTAAACTATTTGCTAAAAGACCACCGATTATTTCGACAATCATAAAACTACCAATAATTAAAAAGCTGATAAGCAATATTTTTTTATTATTAGTGTGTACATGACCGTGAGCATGATTATGTTCGTGATGTTCTGACATATGAATATCCACCTTTCAATTATTATTTATGTGAGGCATGATGAATTGCTTGTTTTATTAAAGTAGTCACATGCGTATCATCTATTTGATAAATCATAGATTGCCCATGGCGATTCGATTTCACTAAATGTGCTTGTTTAAGAATACGTAATTGATGTGAAACATTTGATTGGCTTAAATTTAAAGTGTGTGCGATGTGACCTACACTACATTCGCCTTGAATCAAAAGGTGCATGATACGTAGGCGATTACCTTCGCTTAACGCTTTAAAAATATCGGTGACATATGCTACCGTTTGTTCATTAATTGACTCCGCCATATCTACTAACCTCATTTCTTCACATTAATATATGAATATTTGTTCATATATTAATATAATTTTGTTGAATAGTCAATGTTCAAAGCACAATAGTTTTAAAAATATGTAGAAGTGTTAAAATGAATTTAAGATTTTATTGAAGGAGGCTATATAATGAGTACATTAGTTATAGGTGCAAACGGTGGCGTAGGTCAATATTTAGTAAATCAATTAAAAGAAAGTGGCGAATCATTTGTCGCAGGTGTTAGAAAAGAAGAACAAGTGCAAGCTTTAGAAGACAATGGTGTGAAAGCGACATTGATTGATGTTGAAGCTGATGATATTGAAACGTTAACTCAAAAGTTACAAGGATTCGATAAAATTGTATTTTCAGTAGGATCAGGTGGTAGCACTGGTGCAGATAAAACAATTAGCGTAGATTTAGACGGCGCTATCAAATCAATTAAAGCCAGTGAAGCAAACCATGTAAAACAATATGTCATGGTGTCTACTTATGATTCTAGAAGAGAAGCTTTTGATGCAAGTGGTGATTTGAAACCATACACAATCGCGAAACATTATGCAGATGAATATCTTAAACAAGCGGATGTAGGTTATACAATTGTGCATCCGGGTATATTATTAAATGATCCTGGCATAAACAAATTTGCAGCAGATGCATTTTTCGAAGATAAAGGTTCAATTCCACGCGAAGATGTTGCGTCAGTCATTAAAGAAGTACTTGCAACAGATGATTATATAAATACTGAATTTCAAGTTGTGAGCGGTGAACAATCAATCGAAGACGCATTAGACCAGTTTAAAAATAAATAAAATATAATTAAATAAAGAACCAATTTACATGATGGTGTAAATTGGTTTTTTTTGTTAGAAATAATTGCTTTTTTAAGCAAATTACGAGCGAAAATTTGATACAATAAATTATATCGCTTGGAGGTTAATATGAATATTTCAAACCCAAAAATATATGAACAAGTTGCAGATATCATTTTAGAGAATATTAAATCTGAGGATTATCAGGTTGGTGATAAATTACCGTCTATCCAAAAATTAAGTAAGCAATTTGGAGTAAGCACAGCGTCAGTGAGGGAAGCGTTGAATGCACTGAGAACGATAGGCGTAATAGAAATGAAACAAGGATATGGTACTTTTATCAAACAAATTGAGCCTACTTTTTTTGAATTTGGGGACAAATTCAATTCTTTAGTTCAAATAAAAGAATTATTAGAACTCAGAGAAATTGTTGAAAGTGCAACAGTAGCAAATGCTGCACGATACCGTAATAAAGCAGATTTAGAAAAGCTAGCGACAGCATTGTCTGTGATGGGGGAAGCAGTAATTGATGGCACTTCAGGAGAAAAAGCAGATTTAGAATTCCACCTTGCAATCGCACATGCAGCTCAAAATTCATTATTAGTAGAGTTATTAAATAACATATCAGAACTTATGCAAAATTCAATGGAAGAAACTAGAAAAATATTTATCTATGATAAACAAAAAACAATGACTAAATTACTCGAAGAACACGAGATGATTTATCATGCCATTTTAGAGCAGGATGATAAGACAGCAGTTAAAGCCATGCAATCTCACTTACTCGAAGTAAAACAAACCATATTAGCTAACTTCAAAGAAACATAATAAAAAAAGCGCCATTTCACATGATAATATGAAAAGGTGCTTTTATCATGTTGTGTGGATTTTAGTAATTTTAGAGCAAGGTACTTATACATACATGAAATAGTGTCCAATAGTCAGCGTATTTTACATCTACTACTAAATAGAAAAGGGGCCTAAGACACCTATTTATGTCTCAGACCCCTAATAGCAAATTTTATAATTTGAAAAAGTAATCAGCTTTTCCAAATAATCATAAATTAATACAATACCTTATATGTAAAAACAGATAGAGTTTGTAAAAAACTCTATATCTAATTATAAAGTCAATTAGATTGTATTGGCAAGTCCAAACAAGAAAAATTTCCGGCGACAATATAATCATTCATTAAAATGATTCGTCATGTGATTGTACAAAATAGAATGAACTACCAATTTAAATGGGTCGTTGATATAATAATAAGTGATTTTAAATATATTGAAATACGCGTATAGTCATTTATACTCTCAGTAATTATGTGATACAATCACACTAGTTCTGTAAAAAAAGATGAATTTAAATGAGAACATTCACTTAAAAAATATAATTTTAAATATGATTACAACTTAAGAATTTGGAGGTGCGATGAATGCCGTTATTTTTAAAACCAATTTTTCATGAAAAAATATGGGGTGGCAGTCGATTAAAAGAATTTGGATATGATTTACCCAGTGATTATATCGGAGAAGTTTGGGGGATTTCAGCACATCCAAATGGCAAATGTGAAATATTAAACGAACCATATCGTGGGCAAACACTAGATCAAGTATGGGATGAACATCGAGAACTATTTGGTGATTTTCCGAGCCAAGAATTTCCATTAATGACTAAAATTGTAGATGCCAGAGAATCTTTATCTGTACACGTACATCCAGATGATGCGTATGCATATGAAAATGAGAATGGACAATATGGTAAGTCTGAATGTTGGTATATTATAGATGCTGAAGAAGACGCTGAAATTATATATGGATTAAATACCCAATCGAAAGAAACAGCAATTGACAAGATTGATGAAGCGGATTACGATTCGTTATTTAATAAAGTGAAAGTTAAAGCGGGAGAATTCTATTTTATACCTGCTGGAACGATTCATTCTATTGGCGCAGGTGTACTTGTTTACGAAACGATGCAATCATCTGATGTGACTTATCGTGTGTTTGACTATGACCGTGCACAAGATTCAGGCGATAAACGCGAATTAAATCAAGTTAAAGCGAAAGAAGTAATTGAAATCGCAAATGAAAGTATTAATATACCAACAGATACTGAAATCATTGAAAATCATAAACGTACACAACTTGTTTCTAATGACTTTTTTACAATTGTAAAATGGAACATTTCAGGTACATTAAATTATATGAAACCAAGAGAGTTTGTATTGATTTCTGTGCTCAAAGGTGAAGGTCAAGTCATTATTGATGGTGAAGTATTCGATTTAGTACAAGGACAGAATTTTATATTAACGTCTGATGATTTAGATACAATATTTGAAGGTCAGTATGAATTGATTGTAAGTTACTTATAGAGATAGAAGTGGGAGTGCATTAAAATGATTAAGTTTTTATATGTATCACTTGTATGTGGTCTTTTATCTGGTGCAGGCATATTTTTAAAGACGGATATATTTCCTTCGATGGCTGTTCCAATGATTTTTGGTGTAATAGGAATTATTGCAGCATTGATTACAATACCGGATAAAGAAATAAGTGGTATGCTCAAATTCGGTGGTGTGTTAATTAATACGATGCCAATTCTGGGCGCTTTAACGTTAACTTAACAATGTATAAATTGAGTATCTTTGCGATTGCGTGAATGATACTTTTTTTATGAATTTTATAAAATATGGAGAGACAATGTGTGATTAGCAATAAAGTTCTTAAACATCAGTTTAATTTTTCTTTATAACACCGTGTACATTTCAATATTTACAGTTTAGATAATCTGAAATATGTTAAAATAGTATTTAAATTGGAGGTGGCAAGATTGGATAAAGCAAGAGGCCTCATTATGACTTTAGTAATCGCAATGGTCGCTACAATTATGGGCAGTAAATTCCCTATCATTGGGAGTGCTATATTTGCAATCATAATAGGTATTTTAATTAATAATATAATAACAATCCCTAAAAAATATGATGCTGGTATAAAATTCAGCAGTAAAAAAATATTACACTATAGTATAGTCGTGTTAGGGTTTACATTAAGCTTCCAATCTATTGGCGCCATCGGTTGGAGATCTTTACCAATTATTTTTGTTACATTGTTTGCAGCGGCATTAATTGTTTATGTATTAATGAAACTGTTTAATATTAATGAACATTTAAGTATATTAATTGGGGTAGGGACTTCCATATGTGGTGGTTCAGCAATTGCCGCAACGAGTCCGGTTATAAAAGCAAAGGAAAGTGAAGTTGCATTTGCTATTTCGACGATTTTCTTATTTAATCTCATAGCAGTGTTCATCTTCCCACCAATTGGTCATATCATGCATATGGGACAAGCGACTTTTGGTTATTTTGGAGGAACGGCGATTAACGACACGTCAAGTGTCATTGCAGCAACTTCTAATTACGGTAAAACTGCATTGGAAACAGGGGCCGTTGTTAAATTAACACGTACGTTAATGATTATTCCAGTCGTTTTATTTTTTACATATAGAACTATTAAAAAAGAAAAAGAGAAGCAATCGCACACATCCATAGCTAAAATCTTCCCATGGTTTATTGTTTGGTTTGTCATAGCATCATTGATAAGTACAATTTTCAATTTTTCACCATCAGTGATTCATATGTTTCAACAATTATCGTTATTTTTAATTACAATGGCGATGGCTGGTATTGGTTTGAATGTGGATTTCAAACAATTTAGACAAGCGGGTATCAAACCTATATTACTTGGTTTAGTGACTTGGATCGTTGTTATTATTACAAGTTTAATCACTATGAAATTAATCAACTTATTGTAATGTTTGTTCTATAAGGTGATTTTTCATATAATAGGAAAAATAGAATTTTTATATGAGATAAGGAGTATCTAAATGGCAGAGGAAACAAGTTATTTTTGGTTAAACTGCGGTTATAATCGCTGGAACCATAATGAACCAATGGTTGGACAAACAACATTATTTGAATCAGGTGCACAATTTAATCCCTCTCAAGGTTTCCGTTCATTTAAACAGGCCAAAGTTGGTGACCAGGTCATCTTTTATCAAGTGCAGATGGACACTGGTTTATTAGGATTTGGTGAAATCACAAGTGTACAAACGGGTGCTCAAAATAAAATTCGCGTTCATTTTGAATTACAAGAACAATTAAAGCCGTTAACAGCTGATTATTTAAAAAGAAGTGAACAGTTAGAATTTAGAATGGGTAATATGAAAGAAACATTATTTAATCAAATTACTAAAGAAGAGTATGAACTAATCGTTAGCTTAGGCAAAGGCCAAACTAAAATACCTAGATACTTTTTTATATCTGAGGAACAAGAATTTGAACCAGAATCATATAACACGATATTTACACATACGTATAATGGTATAAAAAGAAATGGTTATCATTTTTATACACAGTTAGAAATAGGGGACCAACTTGTTTTTTATAATAAAAAACGAGAGCAATCGGTCATTGGCGTTGGTGAAGTGAGTAAACATATACATGAAAAGCCACCTATTCCTGGTAGAACTAATAGTACGGCTATTGAAGTATATTTTGAAAAAGAAATTGAACCTGTCTCATTAAGTACTTTGAATAAGCATCCTAAATTAAAAAATCTTTACTACTTACAGGAAAATGCAAAACAAGCGATTGCAAGTATGTCACAAACGCAATTTGAATCTATACTTGAAATGAGTGCGAATGATGGTTTGAAACCACAATTTGAAGCCGTGCAAAGCGATAATGTGATAGATAAGCCAGCAGAAGATTTGAAACCATTTATTCTGCTTGTAGTAGATAAAGGAGAAGGATTAAAAGCGGCAGAAGACTTATTGCAAAAAACAAATGCGAATCCAGTTATTACTTCTGGGCACCCGGATTTCACAGAAGACATGCTTTATGGAAAATATTTACCAAATGAGACGGGCGCTTTATATTATAGAGAAGGTTTTATAACGAATCTCATGCCTCGAAAAGATAAAAGTTATTTAGTTATAGATAATTTTAACCGTATAGATCCTGATATTTTTCAAACATATATCAATGTGTTGGAAGGCTATGAGATGACGTTACCACGTTATAATAAAGATGGTACTATGGTTAAATGGTCTAGAAAAAAAGATTCGTTTTATCATTTTAATCCGAATTGGCATATTGTCGCTATCACGTATGACAGTTTAAATGAAATTAAACAAAAATACACAGAACAGTTTCTAAAATATACTAGAATTGTTAAAGTGAACCAAGATTAAAAAGAGTTTAGAGTAATTGAACTTATACGTTATGATGAAGCATAAGTAATTATGAAAGCATATGAAATGATCAATCCTTCAAGATTGGATTGGTCATTTTTTTATGCAAAGTATGACAATATAAATGTCTATTAATTATTTAAATTATAGTGGATACTTTTAAAACAGAAGCGTAAAAAAGACATAATGTTTTTAATCGACGAGCACTGATAGGAATAGGCAGATATAAGCACTTATGGTTTATTTTAAGGAAATTAGGATATAATAAAAGTAAGTACCATTATATAATGATAATGGTAGACTAAATATATCATTTTAGGAGCGTTGTATATGCCAATAATTTATTATGATGGTAACTGTGTTTATTGTTATAACTATGCGATCTGGTTAATTCAACACGGACTTTCTACACGTTATCAATTTGCCAAATTACAGGGTGATGTAGCACAAAATTTATTAGAAAATTATCCAGAAGCGCAACAATACGATAGTGTGATTTTACAAGAAGGTGACCAGTTGAAATATAAATCTGATGCAATTACAACCTTAATCACATCGTTGACTAACTACAAATGGTTAGGTATATTGTTGCGTTTCGTGCCAAATATAATCAGAGATTTTGGTTATCAATTATTTGCTGATAATAGAAATCATATGTGGAAAACCCATTGGCATGAACCTAATGATTATGAAAAATCATTTTTTATTGACTGATTATTTTTTACTGAAAATACGGAGGAAACAAACATGGGAAAAATTATTGTAATTGGTAGTGCATCCATAGATTTAGTTGTAAAAACTGATATATTGCCCGAAGCAGGAGAAACAGTAATGGGCACTTCATTTTTTACTAATCCTGGTGGCAAAGGCGCAAATCAAGCGGTAGCGGCTGCACGCTTAAGTAATGAAGTGTATATGATAGGTGCAGTGGGCGATGATGCATACGGCAAACAAATTTTGGAAAACTTGAAAGATAACCATGTTGATACCACTTATATGGACATCATTGACAATGAGAAGTCAGGTACAGCACACATTACATTATTTGAAGATGATAATCGTATTATTGTCGTTCCGGCTGCCAATAACTATATTACACCAGATATTGTTTTGCCAAAGTTGGAAAACTTTGGTGAAGATGACATTATTTTGCTCCAACATGAAATTCCTGAAGCAACGGTTCAATCAGTTGTCACATATGCAGCAAAGCATGGTATCAAAGTTATTTTAAATCCTGCGCCTTATCGTGAATTGGATAAAGAAGTAATCGAAAAAGTAACATGGATAACGCCGAACGAATCAGAAAGTGAATTACTATTTGACCATCAAGTAGAACAAGCACTTAAAGCATATCCACGTAAACTTATTATTACGCAAGGCGCAAAAGGCGCATTGTTTTATAGCGATACGCAACAACTGATTGAAGGTTATAAAAAGGAAGTCATAGATACAACAGGAGCTGGAGATACTTTTAATGGTGCACTAGCAGTTGCATTAATTGAAAATAAGTCATTGGAAGATGCTGTGAATTTTGCTAATTTGGCTGGTAGTTTTTCAGTGACAGGTTTAGGTGCACAAAGCGCAATGCCGTACAGAAAAGACCTGGAATAAGTAGTGTGCAATTTGTTATAATAAGTGTAGGTCGTTAAATGGACATCTAAATTAAAATAATTCTAATTTAGAGCACGAATATTCTTTACAGATTAGAATTATTATAATATAATAATTATTGTAATCAAGAACGTTGTTGTCATTTAATGATAATATTGAAATTTAAAGGAGAGATTTTACATGGCAAAAAGTAATGAAGAAGTAGTAAAAGTATTAAATCAACAAGTAGCAAACTGGACAGTCGCATTCACCAAATTACACAATTTTCATTGGTATGTAAAAGGTCCTAATTTCTTCTCACTACACACAAAATTCGAAGAATTATATGACGAAGCAAGTCAATACATTGACGATTTAGCTGAGCGTATTTTAGCTGCTGGTGGTAATCCAGTTGCAACATTAAAAGAAAGTTTAGATCTTTCAATTATCAAAGAAGCAGACAAAGGTTACAAAGCTGAAGAAATGGTTGAAGAACTTTCACAAGACTTCGATAATGTATCTAAACAATTAGAAGAAGCAATTGAAGTTGCTTCAAATGCAGATGATGATGTGACTGAAGATATGTTCATCGGTATGCAAACAAATATAGATAAACATAACTGGATGTTAAAATCATATTTAGGTAGATAATACATTCAGTTTAAGATAAAGAGAATAGTGTCTGGGCATATAGCTTAGACGTATAAAAGAGGCCCTGTCTATTTAAATAGACAGGGCCTCTTTCTTTATAAAAAATGTTAGCTGAGTGTTATGAATTAGCACACTAGCTCTATATGTATTTATTTACATATCAATCTGAAACCTAAAGAAAATGTTATTCAGCAATTTCTAATGCTATTTCCATCATTTGAGTGAAAGAGTTTTGGCGTTCTTCAGCAGTTGTCGCTTCATCACGTAAGATATGATCGCTTACTGTAAATATGCCTAAAGCTTTTTTATTTGCATAAGTAGCGTTTAAATATAGTGCTGCAGACTCCATTTCAATACCTAAGACACCCATGCGTTGCCATTGTTCATTGAATGTAGGGTCGGCATTATAGAACGTATCAGAAGATAAGATATTGCCAACATGTGTCGTAGCACCGATATCATCTGCTTTTTGTTTAGCTTTTAATATTAATTCAAAATCTGCTAATGGTGCAAAATGACCAGGAATGTTGTATTGCTCCACATAACTAGAATTCGTAGAAGCACCTTGTGCAATAATCACATCATATAAGTTAACGTTTTCTTGTAAAGCACCGCATGAGCCGATACGGATGATTGTGTCTACATCAAAGAAATTGTATAGTTCATACGAATAGATACCAATACTTGGAACGCCCATACCTGATCCCATTACAGATACTTCTTTACCATTATATGTACCTGTATAACCAAACATATTACGTACTTCGTTAAATTGTTCAACGTTTTCTAAATAGTTATCCGCAATATATTTTGCACGAAGTGGATCCCCTGGCATTAATACGGTTTTAGCTATTTTTTTCCCATTAGGTTGAATATGAGGTGTTGCTTTTGTCATAATCATCTTCTCCTTTAAATTCTTTATCAAATTAAAGATAACATTTGTTTATTATTTTTGCGAATTTTTGTAGTATAGAGGTAAAGAGAGAATGTTTATAAACATATATGTTAAATTTTACTATATAATTATGAGTGGGTTAAAACACCATATGCTAATAAACAAAATAATAGGAGGATTTAATATGAATTACGCAAAATATATAGACCACACATTACTTAAACCGGAATCTACGAGAAATCAAATAGATAAAATTATCGAGGAAGCGAAAGCGTTTAATTTTAAATCGATTTGTATTAATCCAACACATGTAAAATATGCTGCTGAACAACTTAAGGGTTCAGATGTATTAGTATGTACAGTTATAGGTTTTCCATTAGGAGCATCAACGACTGAAACAAAAATATTTGAAACAGAAGATGCTATTAATAAAGGTGCATCAGAAGTAGATATGGTAATTAATATTGGTGCTTTAAAAGATGGACGCTTTGAAGACGTTCAAAAAGATATCGAAGGTGTCGTAGGTGCAGCGAACGGTAAAACAGTTAAAGTTATTATTGAAACATGCTTATTAACTGATGAGGAAAAAGTCAAAGCAAGCGAATTAAGCAAGGTAGCTGGTGCTGATTTTGTTAAAACATCAACAGGATTTGCTGGTGGTGGTGCTACACCTGAAGATGTTAAGTTAATGAAAGATACAGTGGGCGATGATTTAGAAGTCAAAGCTTCTGGTGGCGTTAGAAATCTTGAAGACTTCAATCATATGCTTGAAGCAGGTGCCACACGTATTGGCGCTAGTGCAGGCGTTGAAATTGTACAAGGTTTAGAAAGTGACTCAGATTATTAATAAATAACTGAAATCTTGTCTGAATATAGTTATGTATTGACTTGAAAAATAGGGGAGGCCAACTCATATGAGAATGGTAGATATTATTGAAAAAAAACGTGATGGTCAAGCGCTAACGAAACAAGAAATTGAATACTTTATTGATGGATATACAAATGGAGATATTCCTGACTATCAAGCTTCTAGTTTAGCGATGGCGATTTATTTTCAAGATATGAATGATGATGAACGAGCTGCCTTGACGATGGCGATGGTTAATTCAGGTGATGTCATTGATTTATCTAATATTAATGGGGTTAAAGTGGATAAGCACTCAACGGGTGGTGTTGGTGATACGACGACACTAGTACTTGCACCATTAGTGGCTGCGGTAGGTGTGCCAGTAGCGAAAATGAGTGGTCGCGGACTAGGCCATACTGGTGGTACCATTGATAAATTAGAATCAGTTGAAGGTTTCCATGTTGAAATTAGCGAAGAACAATTTGTTAAATTGGTTAATGAGGCGAAAGTTGCAGTCATTGGTCAAACTGGGAATTTAACACCCGCTGATAAAAAACTATATGGACTTCGTGATGTTACCGGTACGGTGAATTCAATTCCACTGATTGCATCGTCTATAATGAGTAAAAAAATTGCTGCTGGCGCGGATGCAATTGTATTAGATGTTAAAACCGGTAATGGCGCATTTATGAAAACGTTAGAAGATGCAGAAGCATTAGCGCATGCCATGGTTCGTATCGGTAATAATGTAGGTAGAAATACAATGGCAATTATTTCGGATATGGGCCAACCACTTGGCAATGCAATAGGTAATGCTTTAGAAGTTAAAGAAGCGATTGAAACGTTGCAAGGTAATGGACCAGAAGACTTAACAGAGTTAGTTATGACGCTAGGTTCACAGATGGTAGTCGTCGGTGGAAAAGCTCAAAATCTTGATGAAGCACGTAAAATGTTAGAACAAGCAATTCAAGATGGTTCAGCGTTAGAAAGTTTCAGAACATTTTTAGAAAACCAAGATGGCGATGGTTCTGTTGTAGACGATGTATCAAAATTACCACAAGCCAAATATCAAATTGAACTACCCGCACAAAGTGAAGGCATTGTAACTGAAATTATTGCAAATGAAGTCGGTGTAGCTTCTATGATGTTAGGTGCAGGCAGACAAACTAAAGAAGACGAAATAGATTTAAGTGTGGGTCTCGTATTGCATAAAAAGGTTGGAGATAGCGTCAACAAAGGAGAGGCTTTGTTAACAATCCACAGCAATCAAGAACAAATTGATAACGTAAAAGATAAACTATTGCAAAGTATTACGATTAGTGACACTGGTAATGAACCAACATTGATTCATAAAATAATTACTGAATAGGAGAGGAATATTATGACTACACCATTTAAACGAGTTCATTTAATTGTCATGGACTCTGTTGGTATTGGAGAAGGACCTGATGCAAAAGCTTTTGATGATGAAGGCAGTCACACTTTAAAGCATACGCTCGAAGGATTTGAACAGTCATTACCTAACTTACAAAAATTAGGTTTAGGTAATATTGAACCTCTTCCGGTTATTGATAAAGAAGCGGAACCACAAGCTTTTTACACAAAAATGAGTGAAGCTTCAGTCGGCAAAGATACCATGACTGGCCATTGGGAGATTATGGGGCTAAATATCATGCAACCATTTAAGGTCTATCCAGAAGGCTTTCCAGAAGAACTGGTTAATGAAATCGAAACGTTAACAGGACGTAAAGTTGTAGCCAATCGTCCTGCATCCGGTACGCAAATCATAGATGAATGGGGCGAACATCAGATGAAGACGGGTGATCTAATTGTCTATACTTCTGCAGACCCAGTACTTCAAATTGCAGCTCATGAAGATATTATTCCTTTAGAGGAACTATATGACATCTGTGAAAAAGTAAGAGAATTAACCAAGGATCCTAAATATTTAATAGGCAGAATCATTGCTAGACCGTATATTGGAGAGCCAGGTTCATTTAAACGAACTTCTAATAGACATGACTATGCATTAAAACCATTTGGTAGAACAGTAATGAATGAATTAAAAGATAATGGTTATGATGTCATTGCCCTTGGTAAAATTAATGATATATTTGACGGTGAAGGTGTGACTGAATCGATACGTACCAAAGATAACATGGATGGTATGGATAAATTAATTGAAACTGTGCAACGTGACTTTAATGGGTTAAGCTTTTTAAATCTTGTTGATTTCGATGCCCTTTATGGCCATCGTCGTGATAAACCAGGATATGCACAAGCGATTAAAGATTTTGATGAACGTTTACCTGAACTTATGAATCACTTACAAGAAGAAGATTTAGTTATTATTACAGCAGACCATGGTAATGATCCAACTGCAGATGGTACGGATCATACTAGAGAATACATTCCTGTACTTATGTTTAGTCCTAAAATGAGTGACTATCATGAGCTAACGATAGACAGCACATTTAGTTCTTTAGGTGCAACGATTGCTGATAATTTTGGTGTGAAATTACCTGAATTTGGCAAAAGCTATTTGAAAGAAATGGGTGTTGAAAAGTAATGCGTATTTTAAGAATGCTATTTGGAATTGTCTTTAGTGTTGCAGGGGTACTCCATTTTAAAGATGAAGAACAATTTAGACGTATTGTACCAGCGTACTTACCATTTCGAAAAGCAGCTGTGTTAATCACAGGCGTTATGGAAATCGTGTTTGGTGTCATATTATTAATGAAACAACCTACTAAGGGTCAAAAAAATGCACTCATAGCGTTTTTATGGGCGGTCTTACCAGCGAATATTTATATGGCGCGCAAACAAATTCCAATTGCTGGTCAACAACTTCCGAAATGGGCTTTATACGGACGTATTCCATTGCAATTTGTGATGATGAAATTAATCAAAAAATTATAACTTACTAAACTAAAATAAGAGAGCACATGCGTTTGAAATGACGCTGTGCTCTCTTATTTTATATATTTATAAAATGCTAACTCACATTATAAATTATTGTGCTTCACCATAGATATCATGCCATTCAGCTTTTTTGTCTAAGAATGTTTGGGCTATTTCTTTGGCGCCTTCTAATGAATGGCTAGCAGCCCAACCACATTGAACTTCATTACATGCTGGCACTTCTGTAGCATTTAATACATCTTTAATTGTTGCTTCGATAATATTTAACACATCTTCATAGTCATCATGATTGATAAATGAAACGTAAAATCCTGTTTGGCAACCCATTGGACTAATATCAACGACTTTATCTGAATGATTTCTAATATTTTCTGCCATTAAATGTTCTAATGAATGTAACCCAGGCATATCCATATGCTCTTTGTTTGGTTGTTTAAAGCGGATATCATATTTATGAATTACATCACCGTTAGCGCCTTCCATTTTCCCTGCTAATCTCACAAAAGGTGCTACAACGATTGTATGATCTAAATTAAAACTTTCTACGTTCATTTTTGGCATGGTGTATCCTCCTCATATATAACTTAAATTAATTGTAACAAGTTAAAAGAGGATTTACAATTTTTGAAATGTGGTATAAAGGCGTATGAAAGTTATTTTTATAAAT
Source organism: Staphylococcus sp. Y174-1 (assembly GCF_049897865.1). NCBI lineage: Bacteria > Bacillati > Bacillota > Bacilli > Caryophanales > Staphylococcaceae > Staphylococcus > Staphylococcus sp. Y174-1. The sequence continues at coordinate 32,760 of NZ_JAFCXB010000004.1, forward strand.
TTCAGAAAATGAATGACAGAATTCAATAAACCCGATAGAATAAGTAATAATTAAATCATGTTTTGTGCATTATGAATCATATGTTGTGTTATTTAATAAATTACTTATTGCATTTGATTTATTTTATAAATTGAGTATAAACATAATGCCAAGTAATTTAGGAGGCCGTGTTGAATTATGGAGAATAAACAAATTGTATTGGACTATATAGAAAATGAAAAGTATAAATATTTAGAAATGAGCCATCAAATCCATCAAAGACCTGAATTAGGTAATGAGGAGATATTTGCATCTAGAACGTTAACGGAAACGTTAACGCAACATGGTTTTGAAGTCGAAACAAATATAGCAGGACATGCGACTGGCTTTATAGCAAGTTATGATTCAGGACAAACGGGACCAACTATAGGTTACTTGGCCGAATATGATGCATTGCCAGGGTTAGGTCACGCGTGTGGTCATAATATTATTGGTACCGCTAGTACATTTGCGGGTATAGCCTTAAAGCAAGTCATTGATAAAGTCGGCGGAAAAGTAATTGTATTAGGCTGTCCTGCAGAAGAAGGTGGAGAAAACGGTAGTGCTAAAGCGACTTATGTTAAAGAAGGTATTATTGATGATTTAGATATCGCCTTAATGGTGCATCCTGGTAATGAAACATACAGAACAATCAATACTTTGGCTGTAGATGTACTAGATGTTAAATTTTTTGGTAAAAGTGCGCATGCATCTGAAAATGCAGATGAAGCGAAAAATGCACTTGATGCAATGATTTCATATTTTAATGGGGTTGCGCAATTACGTCAGCATATAAAAAGTAGTCAACGTGTCCATGGCGTTATATTGGATGGTGGACAAGCAGCCAATATTATACCTGATTTTACACATGCGAGATTCTATACTAGAGCAACAAGTCGCCATGAGTTAGACATTTTAACTGAACGAGTTGGTCAAATAGCTAAAGGTGCGGCATTGCAAACTGGATGTGATTATGAATTTGGACCTATACAAAATGGCGTGAACGAGTTTATAAAATCTTCAAAACTAGATGATTTATTTGCTAAATATGCAACAGAAATGGGTGAAGCTGTCATTGATGATGATTTTGGTTATGGCTCTACTGACACGGGAAATGTGAGTCATGTTGTACCAACGATACATCCACATATTAAAATTGGATCACGTAATTTAGTAGGTCATACGCATAGATTTAGAGAGGCTGCAGCAAGTACCCATGGGGACCAAGCGTTAATTAGAGGTGCTAAGATTCTCTCGCTTATGGGATTAGAATTATTAACGAATCAAGCGTTGTTTGATGAGATTATTGAACAACATCAATTTATAAAGGGGCATAAAAAATGACTAAAGAACGCTCTCATAGACCCAAATTAACACTTAGTGATCTTTACGATTCTCGCGTTGTCTATACTTCTAGACCGTCTTATATTTCAAATCCATGGCTGGAACCTGAAGAACACCAATCGAATTTTTTAACAGGTAGAGAGCTGATAATTGCTAATCATATGCCAGTAATCGTTCATGAAGCGAGCGTCACTGATAAATTAAAGCAGTTATTTGAAGCGGTAGGGAAAACAATGCCTACAAATATCATTCAATTCAACGATCAACAAAGTTATGAACAAACTTTAAAAGTGTTAGCGCAAGAAGAGAATAAGAAAATTTATTTTCAATATATTCATGGTGAAGATATATTAACTAAAGCGCATTATGCACTAGATAAAGATATCTTTGTTGCATTAAATAATAAAGCAAGAATTCCTGAATGGACGAACAATCAATTCCTTCCCCGTCGAGAAGTTGTAAACATTGAAGATTTTGAGGCGGCGGTGTCTGAATGGTCGTTCCCATTTGTATTAAAACCTGGGGATGACTTACCAACTGCTGGCGGGTATGGTGTAATGATTTGTTATTCAGAAGAAGATTTAACAAAAGCAAAAACACGAATTGCTCAAGCTCAATCAGAAACTGACACAATGATTATAGAGCAAAAGATAGAAGCGATTGCTAATTATTGTGTACAATTTGCATATTCTGAAAATGAAGGCATACGATATATAGGTACTTCAGCTCAACTCACAGATGCTTACGGCCATTATAGTGGAAATGAAAATGCGCCGGATGTACCTAAACACGTGATAGAAGCTGGTAGAGAAATCATGGAAATTGGGGTATCTAAAGGTTACTTTGGCGTAGCGGGCTTTGACTTGTTATTAGACGACAAAAATGATGTATATGCGATTGATTTGAATTTTAGACAAAATGGTTCGACAAGTATGTTGTTGTTAGAGCCTATACTTCAACAAGGCTATCATAAATTTTATAGTTATATTTCGCCTGGTGATAACGAACAATTTTTTGCGACAATTTTGAAATATGTGCGACTGGGCGTATTATTTCCACTTTCTTATTATGATGGTGAATGGTTTGAAAATGATACGGTGCAATCTAGATTTGGTTGTATATGGCATGCTGAAAACAAAGCTACGGTTGATACATTGGAGCAACAATTTCTAAAAGAGATTCAAGAAAAATAAAATGTGGAATTAAAATTAGTGGTTCTACTCAGTAGATAATAATTTAAAAGCTAAAAATGTAAAGTGTCTGGGACATAAATAGGTGTCTCAGATTTTTTAATTGGACAATAGATGTGAATTACTACCAGCGATCCAAAGTACTATTGATATATTTTATGCGAATGCGTAGTGGTTATGTATACGATTAGAATATTAGCCAAGGAAGAGAATGACTTTTATTCTTTAATTTTTATTAAAAAATTTGATTCCTGTTAATACTTTCTAAATTTATAAGGAACATTCGTTGATTGACTAGAAACATACAGTCATTTATATTTTAAATATAAGTAATTATTATAAATGAATTGAAGGTGAAAATATGTCTTACAAAGAAAGTTCATTTTTTCAAGATATTTTAATAAATGAAGTTTTTTATGTCGGAACTAAATCAAAGCATTTGATTAGACAAGAAATATCTGAACAAAATGTAGTATGTGCTTGGACAGATAAAGCAACAGCAGAAAGTTATTTAAATAAAGAGCAAATTGAATATGACAAAGTAAAAACGGTTGATATTGATCGTTTTGTAACTTATGAAATTGACGATATTTTTGATAAAGATGATGAGGTATTGATGAACCCAACTTCACATAAAGATGGTGAACGCGTTCGTATCGTTGCAGCTTCAAATGAATTGATGTCTGATTTGGATAGTATTAGATTGAAAGAATTTGTTAAAGATGTTGCTAAAGAAGATGCTGTGTTTGGATTAACTAATAAGAATGAAAAACAATTTATCATGATCAGTGATGAAGCACACCAAAAACCACATATTATGCCTGTATGGAGTATTAAAAATAGAGCTGAAAAGGTGAGAAATCAAGATTTTGAAGAATGTGAAATTATTGAGATTGAAGGGGAAGTATTTGCTGAATGGTTAGATACGTTACGTGATGATGACCATGCAGTTGCAATAGACTTGAAGTCAGGCGTAGTCGGAACCGTTGTGCCTGCTCAAAAAGTAATTGACCAGTTAACATTTTAATTAAAGGTTATCAACAATATAGCTGTTTATGAGTTATGTATTTATAATATTTATAATTTAGAGCACAAATTTTATCGTATCGAAATAGTTATAGATTTGTTTGGAGTAATAACTAGTTGAAATAAAGAGATTGAGTCATAAATAGATAATGTCAAAAAGTCTGGAACATAATTAGGCGTCTAGGCTTTTTGTCAATTTAAACAATTGGTGTAAAGTCCAACTGCTTATTTTAAACAGTTACATGATTAGTATCTGTATTATTCAATTTCATATTTATAAATAAAACAGTAATTTCTAGTGTTTTAAACTAGAAATTACTGTTTTTTGTTTATACCCATTCAGTATGATTGTATAAAATCCTACAAAATCATTTTTCATTTAGATAACTCATATAATGTCCTGTTTTTAATATGTCACATTGTGGCAAATAAACGTGCTTAATGAGCAGTCTATACATTATATAATTTAATGAATATAAGCATTATAAATGTATAGAACCTAGAGCACCAGAAAATGCACCATGCTCAATATAATAAGGTTCACACCCACGTAAAACAGTATAGTCTTTGACCACCTCCTTTAATAAATCGTTATTGTGGAAGGAAGAACCGATATAGGCAACATTTTTTGTATTATGTTCTCTTGCGACAGTAATTGACATTGTCGAAATGACTTCACCGACGACTGCAATTACAGAAGCCAATTTATCTGCATCTGTAAATGATTCATCTAAATGATGTAGCACATTACCAAAGTTAGCTGCAGTTAAATCGCCAGAAATAGGAGGCTCACTATCTTTATATATATGTTTTACCTTTAAATCTATAATATCACGGTTACCATTTTGAGCTGTATCAGTTAACTGTTTATAGTTACTGATACCTGTGAGTAGGTATCCAAGGCCTTGTATCATACCGCCACCGGTGCCTATTCCGCCTACACGCTTTTGCGCTTTGCCATTTGAAAAATGAAGTGAAGTACCAGTACCAACATTAGTGAAAATATAATCATCTAAGAAGTGACCTTGTTCTTCTAATAGAATTTCTAGCCCTTTAGCTGCAGCATCAAATTCAACAAATACACGAGATTCACAATTGAGTTGTTCATTAATCATGGCAGCTTGCCCACCCGTCAGATTAATGTTGTTACAATCTTGTTGATTTAACCATTGAATGACTTCCTCAATTTCAGTAGTTAATCTTGTGCTGTATGTTCGTTCACCGTTTTTTTCTTGAACAATTTTAATGAGCGTGCCACCAGCATCGACACCTATCTTCATCTGTATTCCCCCTAATAAAAATTTCCATTATAACTTATAGTATAATAAAATGAAGGAAAATCAAATATGAATTTAATAGGATTGATAGAATAGTTCACAATTAAGGCTGTTAATTAATTAGGTATGTTTCTAAATTATATGTAAATTTATAGGTTGATTTGATTCAGAAGTGGTATGAATAAATAACGACTACGTTTTTAATAGGGGATTAAAACATGTTTATAAAGGAAAATTTTGAAAATATTACGGTACAAGTTTATGAAGAAAAATATAGACAATCTTTATATGATTTCAAATTAAGTGAAAGACAGCAAATTTATTCATCATTACCTAAAGATGTATTGGATGATGCGATCATTGATGAAGATAGAATTCCAAATATTGCACTAAATGATGAAGGTGAAGTTGTTGGCTTCTTTGTACTGCATCAGTATTATCAACATGAAGGATATGACACGCCAAATCAAGTTATATATGTGAGATCCTTATCAGTCAATGAAGATTTTCAAGGTTATGGCTATGGTACGAAAATGATGATGTATCTGCCTAGGTATGTACAGACACTTTTTCCAAATTTTAACCATTTATATTTAGTGGTCGACGCTGAAAATAAAGGCGCTTGGAATGTTTATGAACGTGCGGGCTTTATGCATGCAGCTACAAAAGAAGAAGGACCTATTGGAAAAGAAAGGTTATATTACCTTGATCTAGATTCTAAACATGTCTCTTCTTTAAAATTAAAACCGAACACAGAAGAACAACCATTCAATATTCATATCATTGATTTAATTAAAGATGATAATAAAGTGGGATTTATTGCTATTGAAAGACATGAAGATCGAATGAATATCTCTTCGGTTGAAGTTAACAAAGAAGAACGGCACCATGGTATTGCTGAAAGCGCATTGAGACAATTATCTACATATGTACGTAAACATTTTGATAGTGTAAAGTTATTGACAATCACTTTGTATGGTGAAAATAATGAATTAAAACCGTTATGTATAAACAGTAATTTTGTTGAAATAGATGCCGCAGATGATTATATTGTCTTTGAAAAATATATAAATTACTAAATGCGATTGCGAAATCAGGAATTGTCATTTATAATTTACATTTGTTATTATTACTTATGTTAAACTTAGTACTGATTTGGATAAACGCCTTTGAAAGGAAGAATAAATAATGAGAATTCAAGATTACACAAAAGAAATGGTTGATGAGAAATCATTTATCGATATGGCATATACGTTATTAAATGAAAAAAATGACACAATGAACTTATATGATATTATTGATGAATTTAAAGCACTTGGACATTATGAAGACGACGAAATCGAAAATAGAATTGTTCAATTCTATACAGATTTAAACACAGATGGTCGTTTTTTAAATGTTGGTGAAAATATTTGGGGATTACGTGATTGGTATTCAGTTGCAGATATTGAAGAAAAAATTGCGCCTACGATTCAAAAATTTGATATTCTGGACGACGATGATGAAGAAGATAAAAACTTAAAATTACTTGGTGAAGATGAGGCTGATGATGATGATGATATTCCAGCAGTTACAGATGACCAAGAGACTTTGAATGATCCAGAAGATCCAGAAGATGACGATGTTGATGAAGATCTTAATGAAACAGATATCGTTATCGATGAAGATGATGAAGATTTAGACGAAGAAGATGAAGAAGAAGAATTTGAAGACGAAGAAGAAACAGAAGAATAATTCTTTGAGATTTAATTGACTTTTTTCGTGAACATGATAAAATTTTATTCGGGCTCCTTTAATTAGGACGACGTGTATAAATATTATACGCTCCCCCTTACAACCATGTGAGAGGGAGCGATTTTTTTGTTTTAAATAATATATCAGTTTTATAGTATTTTATATTTTGAAAGTACTTGTTACGACAATTAATACATATAATGATGAAGCATTTAAATATGTAAATGTTGTATCACAAAATTTAGCAACTAATTTGGAGATTTGATACGAATCAAAACGTATTGTAAGAAAATACGGTTTTAATCATAGGAGGCAGAACATGACAAAATTCATTTTTGTAACTGGTGGAGTTGTTTCTTCATTGGGTAAAGGTATCACGGCAGCATCTTTAGGAAGATTATTAAAAGATAGAGGATTAAAAGTCACGATTCAAAAATTTGATCCATACTTAAATGTTGACCCAGGCACAATGAGTCCATATCAACATGGTGAAGTTTTTGTGACAGACGATGGTGCTGAAACTGACTTAGACTTAGGACATTATGAGAGATTTATTGATATAAATTTAAATAAATATTCAAATGTAACGGCTGGGAAAGTTTATTCTCATGTCTTAAAAAAAGAGCGTCGTGGTGATTATTTAGGTGGTACAGTTCAAGTTATCCCGCACATTACGAATGAAATAAAAGAGCGTTTATTATTAGCTGGGGAAAGTACAAATGCAGATGTAGTTATTACTGAAATTGGTGGTACAACAGGGGATATAGAGTCATTGCCATTTATTGAAGCAATTAGACAAATCCGTAGTGATTTAGGACGCGAAAATGTAATGTATGTTCACTGTACTTTGTTACCATATATCAAAGCTGCTGGAGAAATGAAGACAAAACCAACACAACATAGTGTGAAAGAATTAAGAGGTCTTGGTATCCAACCAGATTTAATTGTTGTTAGAACAGAATATGAACTTACTCAAGATTTAAAAGATAAAATTGCGCTATTCTGTGATATTGATAAAGCAAGCGTTATAGAATGTCGTGATGCTGATTCATTATATGAGATACCTTTACAATTAAGTAAACAAGATATGGACGATATTGTGATTAAGCGTTTAGAATTAAATCCAAAATACGAAACGCAATTAGATGAGTGGCAATATTTATTAGATACGGTTAACAGTTTAGATGGCAAGATAACAATTGGTTTAGTAGGTAAATATGTAAGCTTACAAGATGCATATTTGTCAGTTGTCGAGTCATTAAAACACGCTGGCTATCCATTCAAAAAAGTTATCGAAGTGAAATGGATTGATTCAAGTGAAGTTACCGATGAAAACGTTGCTGAAATATTAGCAGAAGTTGATGGTATATTAGTACCTGGTGGATTTGGATTCCGTGCAAGTGAAGGTAAGATATCAGCTATTAAATATGCACGTGAAAATAATGTGCCATATTTCGGTATTTGTTTAGGTATGCAATTAGCAACTGTTGAGTTTGCTCGAAATGTCATTGGACTAGATGACGCGCATTCAGCAGAATTAGATCCTAATACACCACATCCTATAATCGACTTATTACCAGAACAGAAAGATATCGAAGATTTAGGCGGTACACTACGCTTAGGTTTATACCCATGTCATATCAAAGAAGGTACATTAGCAAATTCAATTTATAATGAAACTGAAATTGAAGAAAGACACCGTCATCGTTATGAATTTAATAATGAATATAGAGAACAACTCGAAGCAAACGGAATGGTGTTTTCTGGAACAAGTCCAGATGGTCGTTTAGTAGAAATGGTAGAAATTCCAAGCAATGACTTTTTCGTTGCATGTCAATTCCATCCAGAATTTTTATCAAGACCTAATCGCCCTCAACCGATTTTCAAAGCATTTATAGAAGCATCATTGAACCATCAGCAATCTAAATAATATGTTAAGACACACATACTCGAACTATTACGTCGAGATGTGTGTCTTTTTTTATTTAGTGCTTCGTTCAAATGTATGTATATAAAAATGGGGTATAAATGATTATTAAAATTTGAAATTTAGGCGATTTTTATACATCTAGAATAAAAATATAAAATAAAAACGCTTACAAATATATTGAAGAATGCAAAAGGTATACGACTTTGATATAATTAGATTGTAAAAATATGTGCTTAAAGCACCAAGGAGGAACTTTCATGCCTTTAGTTTCAATGAAAGAAATGTTAATAGATGCAAAAGAAAATGGTTACGCAGTAGGTCAATATAACCTTAATAACTTAGAATTCACTCAAGCAATTTTAGAAGCTTCTCAAGAAGAGAACGCTCCTGTAATTTTAGGTGTATCTGAAGGTGCTGCTCGTTACATGAGTGGTTTCTATACAGTTGTTAAAATGGTTGAAGGTTTAATGCATGACAAAGAAATTACTGTACCAGTTGCAATTCACTTAGACCACGGTTCAAGCTTTGAAAAATGTAAAGAAGCAATTGACGCTGGATTTACATCAGTAATGATTGATGCTTCACATGGTTCATTCGAAGACAATGTTGAAATCACTTCAAAAGTTGTAGAATATGCTCATGAACATGGTGTTTCAGTTGAAGCAGAATTAGGTACTGTTGGTGGACAAGAAGATGATGTAGTTGCTGACGGCGTAATCTATGCAGATCCTAAAGAATGTCAAGAACTTGTTGAAAAAACAGGTATCGATACATTAGCGCCAGCATTAGGTTCAGTACACGGACCTTATAAAGGTGAACCAAAATTAGGATTTAAAGAAATGGAAGAAATTGGTGCTTCTACAGGATTACCATTAGTATTACACGGTGGTACAGGAATCCCAACGAAAGATATCCAAAAAGCAATTACTTTTGGTACTGCTAAAATCAATGTAAATACAGAAAACCAAATTGCTTCAGCTAAAGCTGTTCGTGAAGCTTTAGACAATGATAAAGAAGTGTATGATCCTCGTAAATATTTAGGACCTGCACGTGAAGCAATTAAAGCTACTGTTATTGGTAAAATTAAAGAGTTTGGTACATCTAACCAAGCAAAATAAGTTAACGAATAACTTTTGATACTTTATATATGTTGTATCGATTTATGAGGGCGAGACGTCGAAATCAAATTCATTTTTTTGATTTCTGCTTCGCTCTCTTTTTTATGTTATAATTTGTTAGGTTTGTGTAAAAAAGCAATCAGGAAAGCACGGATAACATAAAATTTTAATAATAAATCCTTATAATTATGATTTGAATTGGTAAATAATGGGAATTGAAAACAATAGTAAAAAAATTATATACAAGAGAAGACACTTTATTTTATATGAAATAAATTTTAATAAACTGATGTGCTTTGCAAACTGTAATAATTTAATTTATAATGCAAATGATGTTATGGAAGAGAAATATTGATTGAAAGGCAAAGGAGAACATACGAATGGCTCAAGAAGTGATTAAAATTAGAGGTGGTCAAACACTAAAAGGTGAAGTGAACAACCACGGTGCTAAAAATAGTGCAGTAGCAATTATTCCAGCCGCAATTTTGGCTGAAGACAAAGTAACTATTGAAGGCCTTCCAGAAATCTCTGATGTAGAAACTTTAGTAAGTTTACTTGGAGATTTAAATATTAAGACTGAATTAGATGGTATGACATTAAATGTTGATCCAAATGAAATTGAAAATGCACCATTACCTAATAATAAAGTAGAATCGTTACGTGCTTCATATTATATGATGGGCGCTATGTTAGGTAGGTTTAAAAAATGTGTGATTGGATTACCAGGTGGTTGTCCTTTAGGACCGAGACCCATTGATCAACACATTAAAGGTTTCAAAGCTTTAGGTGCTAAAATTGATGAATCAAGTTCTACATCAATGAAGATAGAGGCTGACAAATTAACAGGTGCGAATATCTTTTTAGATATTGTAAGTGTTGGTGCAACAATCAATATTATGCTTGCAGCAGTTCGTGCTGAAGGTCAAACTGTCATTGAGAATGCTGCAAAAGAGCCAGAAGTAGTTGACGTAGCTAATTTCTTAACAAGCTTAGGTGCAGATATCAAAGGCGCTGGCACAAGTACGATTAAGATTAATGGCGTAGAACATTTACACGGTTCACATCATCAGGTCATTCCAGATAGAATTGAAGCTGGTACATATATGTGTATTGCCGCAGCATGTGGTGAAGATATAACAATTAATAATATTATTCCAACGCATGTAGAACCATTAACAGTGAAATTAAAAGAGCTTGGTGTTGATATTCAAGTTGGTGATGATAGCGCCGTAATCAAACGTAGTACACCATATGCTAGTGTTGATATTAAAACACTTGTATATCCTGGATTTGCTACCGATCTTCAACAACCTATTACCCCATTATTGTTTATGGCTGATGGTGTATCATTTGTTACCGAAACGATTTATCCAGCACGTTTTAGACATGTAGATGAATTGAAAAACATGGGTGCAGATATTTCGGCAGATAATGGTACAGCAACAATTAAGCCATCTAAACTTACTGGCGCAGAAGTTTATGCTAGTGATTTACGTGCAGGTGCTTGCCTTATTGTAGCTGGTTTATTCGCTGAAGGTGTTACAACAATTTATAATGTAAAGCATATTTATCGTGGTTATACTAATATCGTTAGTACTTTAAAATCTTTAGGTGCAGACATTTGGACTGAAGAAGTATAGAAAATGTGGTATAATAAATATACTTAGTAACCAAAGTGTACTTAGTTTAAATGATAATAGAATAAATCGATATTGAGGTGATGACCATGAAAGTTTGCCCTTATCTAGAAGAAACCTTTAAAATAGTAGGTAGAAGTTGGAATGGTCTTATTATTAATTATTTATCTAGATGTACGGAAAAGTCTGCACACTTTTCAGATATGAAACGTGATTTAAAGACAATTACACCACGTGCACTTAGCATAAAGTTAACGGATCTTAGTGAATGGGGACTAGTTGAAAAGAAAGTGGTTTCTACCAGTCCAATGAATATTCTTTACCAACTGACAGATAAAGGTGATGCTTTAGCAGCAGCATTAGTGCCAATGGAAAAATGGGCTCAAGATTATATTGAACTCGAAAATAAATAGTAATTAAATTCTAAAGTAAAAGCGAAATTCAAAATATTACTAAAAGAGAATGGAGCACACAGTCTTAATTAGGTATTTCTAAAGACAATCAATTCTATTAGTTGTGATTGGAAAGTAGCGTATTAAAGTGGAAGTATAATTTAATCATTTTCGATTGCTCTGAATTTTTAAAGAGACCAAGACATAAATCGATGTCTTGGTCTCTTTTTGTATATGAATTGGAGTGTACATGTAGTTATTCACTGAATAACAAAATGGCGCTGAAATTTAATGGGTTAAAAAAATTGTATAAAATGAATGGAAAACGCTTTATAACAACGTTTGCTACGATTTGGCGTGAGCACTTATGTTTAAAAAAATGAAATCTCGGTTAAAATGGTATTATCAACACAAGTTAAGGAGTGAATTATTGATGAGAAATTTCATTAAACAATATATCAACGGAGAATGGGTTGAAAGTACAAGTGGAGAAACACTTGAAGTAATTAATCCTGCAACAGAAGAAGTTGCTGGTACGATTGCTAAAGGTAATAAAGAAGACGTGGAAAAAGCTGTAGAAGCAGCAGATAACGTATATTTAGAATTCAGACACACTTCAGTTAAAGAAAGACAAGATTTATTAGATCAAATAGTACAAGAATATAAAAATAGAAAAGAAGACTTAATTCAAGCAATTACAGACGAATTAGGTGCACCTCTATCTGTAGCAGAAAATGTACACTATCAAATGGGCTTAGATCATTTTGAAGCAGCACGTGATGCATTAAATGATTTCCAATTTGAAGAACGTCGAGGCGATGATTTAGTTGTCAAAGAAGCAATCGGTGTTTCAGGACTTATTACACCATGGAACTTCCCAACAAATCAAACGTCATTGAAATTAGCTGCTGCTTTTGCTGCTGGTAGTCCGGTAGTATTAAAACCTTCAGAAGAAACACCATTTGCAGCTATTATATTAGCAGAAATTTTTGATAAAGTGGGTGTACCTAAAGGTGTATTTAACTTAGTCAATGGTGATGGACAAGGTGTAGGTAATCCATTAAGTGAACATCCAAAAGTAAGAATGATGTCATTTACTGGTTCTGGCCCAACAGGTTCAAGTATTATGAAAAAAGCTGCAGAAGATTTCAAAAAAGTATCACTTGAACTAGGTGGTAAATCACCTTATATTATTTTAGATGACGCTGATATCGATGGTGCAGCAAGTGCAGCTGCTAATAAAGTAGTGTTCAACACAGGGCAAGTTTGTACTGCAGGTACAAGAACAATCGTTCCAGCAAGTATAAAAGAAGACTTTTTAACAGCTGTAAAAGAAAAATTCAGTCAAGTAAAAGTAGGTAACCCTAGAGAAGAAGGTACACAAGTTGGACCAATTATAAGCAAAAAACAATTTGACCAAGTACAAGCCTATATTGACAAAGGTATTGAAGAAGGTGCCGAATTATTATATGGTGGCCCTGGTAAACCTGAAGGATTAGACAAAGGTTACTTTGCAAGACCAACTATTTTTAATAATGTAGATAACAGCATGACAATTGCCCAAGAAGAAATATTTGGACCAGTAATGTCTGTGATCACATATAATGATTTAGATGAAGCAATCAAAATTGCAAATGATACAAAATATGGTTTAGCTGGTTACGTTTATGGTAGTGATAAAGATACACTTCATAAAGTAGCACGTTCAATTGAAGCAGGTACAGTTGAAATTAACGAAGCTGGACGTAAACCTGATTTACCATTCGGTGGTTATAAACAATCTGGTATAGGCCGTGAATGGGGCGACTACGGAATCGAAGAATTCTTAGAAGTTAAATCAATTGCAGGTTACTACAATTAATAAGTTAATTTAATAGGTAATGTGAATCTATATGAGAGTAGAACAATGAAATCTTTTTAAGAGAAATTAGATTTCTGTTCTACTCTCTTTTTATAATTTATATATCGAAATACATTTTGTAATTAAATAGGAAATTTGCTATAGTTATAAAAGTAGTAGCGTAGTTACTATGTTATTTAAAAAACTTATTTATGAAATGGGTGCAAGATAATGCCTGAAAAAGTACGAACATCACCTCAGTATGAATCGTTCCACGAGTTATACAAAAATTACACTACAAAAGATCTCACTCAAAAAGCAAAATCTCTTAAGCTAACAAACTATAGTAAATTGAATAAAAAAGAACTTGTTCTCGCGATTATGGAAGCGCAAATGGAAAAAGATGGTAACTATTATATGGAAGGCATTCTAGATGATATCCAACAAGATGGTTATGGCTTTTTAAGAACAGTTAATTATTCTAAGGGAGAAAAAGATATCTATATCTCAGCTAGTCAAATTCGTCGTTTTGAAATTAAACGAGGAGATAAAGTGACTGGTAAGGTTAGAAAGCCAAAGGATAATGAAAAGTATTATGGTTTATTACAGGTTGATTTTGTTAATGATGAGAATGCAGAAGAAGTAAAAAAACGTCCTCATTTCCAGGCGTTAACGCCGTTATATCCAGAAGAAAGAATTGTGTTAGAAACTACAAAGCAGAATTTTTCAACTCGAATCATGGATTTAATCACGCCAATTGGATTAGGACAACGTGGACTTATCGTTGCACCGCCTAAAGCAGGGAAAACCTCTTTATTAAAAGAAATTGCAAATGCAATTGCAACGAATAAACCTGATGCAGAATTATTTGTATTATTAGTAGGAGAACGACCAGAAGAGGTTACTGATATAGAAAGATCTGTAGAAACTGCAGAAGTAGTTCATTCTACATTTGATGAGCCACCTCAACACCATGTCAAAGTTGCAGAATTATTATTAGAACGTGCGAAACGCTTAGTTGAAATTGGTAAGGATGTCATTATACTAATGGATTCTATAACAAGATTGGCACGTGCTTATAACCTTGTTATTCCGCCAAGTGGTCGGACGTTATCTGGTGGGTTAGATCCAGCATCTTTACACAAACCAAAAGCATTCTTTGGTGCAGCAAGAAATATTGAAGCGGGTGGCAGTATGACTATATTAGCTACAGCTTTAGTTGAAACTGGTTCGCGTATGGATGACATGATTTACGAAGAATTTAAAGGTACTGGAAACATGGAGTTACATTTAGATCGTAAATTAGCAGAACGTCGAGTATTTCCAGCAATTGATATTGGACGCAGTTCAACACGTAAAGAAGAATTGCTCATTGATCCCAAAGAACTGGATTCATTATGGCAATTACGCAATATGTTTACAGATTCAACGGACTTTACAGAAAGATTTGTTCGTAAACTCAAACGAACAGACAATAACCAAGAATTCTTTGAACAGTTACAAAAAGCTGCTAAAGAAAGCACAAAAACGGGTAAACCAATCATTTAATTACTAAATGATTCATAGATATAATACCAATATGAGATTTAGGGTTGCGTTTTATATTTATAGACATTATAATTATCAAGTATTGGGTAAAAAACTCACAAAAAACTCTGTTCCAGATGGTTCAGGGCAAAGGAGCTGAAAATAATGAGACAAAATATTCATCCTGAATATCACAATGTTATCTTTTTAGATACTACTACAGATTTTAAATTCTTAAGTGGTTCAACTAAAACATCATCAGAGACAATGGAATGGGAAGATGGTAATGAATACCCAGTTATTCGTTTAGACATTTCATCTGATTCACATCCATTCTACACAGGACGTCAAAAATTCGCTGCGGCGGATGGTCGTGTGGAACGTTTCAACAAAAAATTCGGATTCAAATCAAGCAACGAATAATTGTTGGTATAAGGCATTCTCATTTTATGAGAATGCCTTTTTATGTTAAAAAGCACTTCCTAATCACAAATAGATATCATAAACAATGTTGAAATACCTTTATTTTATGAGTAACGATACTGGCTGCAAGTATAGCATTAAATTTAAGTTTGTATACAATGTTGAAACAAAGTGGATCAGTTTTGTTAGTAGGCAGTTCAATGAGAATTTAACGATAGTTCTATTTGTATATCCCAAATTGTTACATAAAATTAACGCAGTAACTTGAAAATATATCCTATTTTGTAGTGGAAAATATGATATAATGAATCGATTATGTTTTGAAAAAAGGTGGAACGCATAATGTATGAAACTTATCATTCCGGGTGGATTGAATGTATTACTGGAAGTATGTTTAGTGGCAAATCTGAAGAGCTTATTCGTCGATTAAGACGAGGGCTTTATGCTAAACAAAAAGTAGTTGTATTTAAACCAGCTATAGATGACCGCTATCATAAAGATAAGATTGTTTCTCACAATGGCAATGCTATAGAAGCAATTAATATTTCGACAGCAGCTGAGATATTAAAGCACGATTTATCAGAAGTAGATGTAATTGGAATAGACGAAGTGCAATTTTTTGAAAATGGTATTGTACATATAGCTGAACAGTTAGCTGAAAAAGGACATAGAGTCATTACTGCTGGTCTAGATATGGACTTTAGAGCACAACCTTTCGAGCCAATGCCACAATTGATGGCTGTGAGTGAGGATGTAACTAAACTTCAAGCAGTTTGTGCGGTTTGCGGTGCATCGTCAAGTCGTACGCAAAGATTAATTGATGGTAACCCAGCAAAAATCGACGACCCAGTCATTTTAGTTGGTGCTAATGAAAGCTATGAACCCAGATGCAGAGCGCATCATATAGTAGCGCCTAGCAATACTGAGAAGGAGGAAATGTAGTGTTTGATCAATTAGACATAGTAGAAGAAAGATATGAACAATTAAATGAAATGTTAAGTGATCCTGATGTCGTAAATAATCCAGATAATTTACGTAAATATTCTAAAGAGCAGGCAGAATTACAAAAAACAGTGGACGTTTATCGCGATTATAAACAAACAAAAGAAGATATTTCTGAAGTAGAAGAAATGTTACGTGATACAAAAGATAATGATGAAATTGAAATGTTGAAAGAGGAACATCAAACACTTCAAAATAAAGTACCTAAGTTAGAAGAAGAACTTAAGTTCTTATTGATCCCTAAAGATCCTAATGATGACAAAGACGTTATTGTAGAAATTCGTGCAGCAGCAGGTGGAGATGAGGCAGCAATTTTTGCTGGTGACCTATTTAGAATGTATTCCAAATATGCTGAAACGTTAAATTATAAGACAGATATTGTAGAAGTTACCGAAAGTGATCATGGTGGTTATAAAGAAATAAGTTTTTCTGTTTCTGGTAATGGTGCTTTTAGTAAATTAAAATATGAGAATGGTGCACACCGTGTACAGCGTGTACCTGAAACTGAATCAGGCGGACGTATCCATACATCAACAGCTACAGTTGCAGTACTTCCTGAGGTAGAAGATGTTGAAATAGAAGTTCGCAACGAAGATTTGAAAATTGACACATACCGTTCAAGTGGTGCAGGTGGTCAGCACGTTAATACAACAGATTCAGCTGTGCGTATTACACATATTCCAACCGGTGTTATTGCGACTTCTTCAGAAAAATCGCAAATCCAAAACCGTGAAAAAGCACTAAAAGTATTAAAAGCACGCTTATTTGATATGAAATTACAAGAAGAGCAACAAAAATATGCTGCCCAACGTAAATCAGCAGTGGGTACAGGAGATCGTTCAGAACGTATCAGAACCTATAACTATCCGCAAAGCCGTGTAACAGATCATCGTATTGGTTTAACTTTACAAAAATTAGACCAAATTATGGAAGGTAAGTTGGATGAAATTATTGATGCTTTAACTTTAGCGGAACAAACTGATAAATTGAAAGAATTAAATAATGGTGAATTATAAAACATTATTAAATCAAGCTAAAGTGAAATGCAATGAACAAGGTATTGAATCAACGCGTGCCGAATGGTTAATGTTGGATTTGTTTAATTGGTCTAAAGCCAATTACTTAATGCATATGGATGATGAAGTAACACTTCAACATAAAAACTTATTTGATGACGCAACACAAAGAATGCTAAATGATGAACCAATACAATATATCCTAGGTAAACAAACATTCTATGGTGAAGTTTTTAAAGTGAATAAGCATTGTCTTATTCCAAGACCTGAAACAGAAGAAGTAATGCTTCATTTTTATAATCAACTTCATTCAGGAGATTGTGTTGTAGATATAGGCACGGGGAGTGGGAATATACCGATTTCATTAAAAAAATTGAACCCTTCATTAGAAGTTTATGCTACAGATTTATATACTTCAGCGTTATCTGTCGCTAAGGCTAACGCTAAGATGCACCAAGTAGAAATTAGATTTCTACAAGGTGATACATTAATGCCACTGATTGAGCACGGCATCAAAGTAAATGGACTTATTTCTAATCCGCCATATATTGATGATAATGATGCATTTATTATGGATAATACAGTGTTAAACTATGAACCACATACTGCGCTTTTTGCAAAAAACAATGGCTATGATATCTATGATAAAATTATAGATCAGTTACCCGAAGTATTATTGCCAAATGCGAAAGTTGTGTTTGAAATTGGATTTAATCAAGGACAAACATTGAAACAACGTATTATTGAGAAATATCCAAGTTTAGATGTACAAATCATTAAAGATATAAATAATAACGACCGAATAATTTCATTTGTTTGGTGATCATAAGTTATGTGCTAAACATGATTAATCATGAGAGTGCATAACTTTTTATTTTGTTTTAAAATAGATAACAAGATGAAAGGGTGAGTCTAAGTGAATACAAAAATATGGGATTTACGCCAATCTAATAATCAATTGAATACAGATAATGAACTGAATGATATAAAAGTAATTTTTGAAAATGGCGGTTTAATTGCTATACCAACTGAAACTGTATACGGATTGGGTGCAGATGCACGTAATGAAGCAGCAATTAAACACATTTATAGTGCGAAAGGTAGACCATCTGACAATCCTTTAATTGTTCATATCTATAAAGTTGAACAAATACAAGCTTTTACAGATAAGCTGTCAAAAGAAGTTGAAATGTTAATGAATGAATTTTGGCCTGGACCGATTTCATTTATTGTTCCATTAAAAAAAGGCTATTTATGTGAAAGTGTTAGTGGTGGGTTAGATTCCATTGCAGTGCGTATGCCAAGTCATCCAATCGGAAGACAAATACTAAAATATGTTGATATGCCAATTGCGGCACCCAGTGCAAATTTGAGTGGCAGACCCTCACCGACTACATTTGAACATGTTTATCGTGATTTGGACGGGCGTATCGATGGTATTGTGAATGGAGACCAAAGTGAAGAGGGGTTAGAAAGTACTGTGCTCGATTGTACACAATTTCCATTTAAAATCGCTAGACCCGGTTCTATCACAAAATCTATGATAGAAGCGGTTATTCCAGAAAGTGTGACAACAATAGGTACATTAGATTCTGAAAAACCAATTGCTCCAGGTATGAAATATAAACATTATTCACCTGATACACCAGTAAAAATATTGAAGTCTTTTAATGCGTTACCTACATCGACTTCAAATTGGACACAAACAGCGTTTATCGTACCTCGTAGCAAACAAGCGTTAATACCAGAAGCTGCGAAATTTATACCTTTATGCGAAGATGAAAATGATATTAAAGGGGCTAATCATAATCTTTATCAAATATTGCATCAGTTAGACCAAGACGATCAAATTCAACATGCCTTTATTTATGGATTTGATTTGAATGATAACACTACGGCAATTATGAATAGAATGATGAAAGCGGCTAATCAATCTATTATTGAAGGAGCAGATTTATGAAAATCATTTTTGTTTGTACAGGAAATACTTGTAGGAGTCCTATGGCTGAAAGTATCGCTCAGTCCAAATTACCTAACCATACAATTGTGTCACGTGGTATGTATGCTATAGATGGTCAACCGATATCAGATCATACTAAGGAAATTTTACTTGAGCGTCATTTAAATGTGCCATACCAAGCCCAGTCTTTTACTGCTTCAGATATAAATGCAGATTTAATATTGACGATGGGTTCATCTCATAAGCGCATAATTAAGGAATTGTATGATAACACCGATCACGTATTTACTTTAAATGAGTATGTAGACAAGATAGGAGAGGTTTCCGATCCGTTTGGTGGGAGTAAATCTGCATATCTTGAAATATATAATGAATTAAATTTACTGATAGATAGTTTAAAAAATAAAATATTAAACTAATAAATTGGTGAAATTAGTATAAGTACGTTAGTAAATACGTTATAATAAAAACGTGTAGCAAATTTGCTATCAGTCAATTTTGTATGTTTTAAAGCGGTTTGAGATTCAATTACTTTTTATGTCATTAATAAAAAGGGGTGCAAGAATGGAAGATTTGAAGTTATTGTTAGATGAATTAAAATCACAATCTTTTTTCAAGGCTAATGAATTATGCATTATCGGTTGTTCAACATCAGAAATCATTGGTGAACGCATTGGTAGTGTAGGTTCTATGGAAGTAGCTAAAGAAATATTTGATTCATTGAAAGTAATCGAAAATGAAACAGGCGTTTCTTTTGTATATCAAGGTTGTGAACATATAAACAGAGCGGTAACAATAGAAAGAGCACAATTCAATCCCCTCACGATGGAAGAAGTTACGGTTGTACCAGATGTTCATGCTGGTGGAAGTCTTGCCACTTATGCATACAAGCATATGGATGAACCAATGGTTGTTGAACATATATCGGTACCTAAAGGTATTGATATTGGTCAAACCCTTATTGGAATGCACATCAAGCATGTCGCTATTCCAGAACGTACAAGTGTTAAGCAAATTGGTGAAGCAATTGTAACCATCGCTTCTTCAAGACCTAAGAAAATTGGTGGCGAAAGAGCAAAATATAACTAATACAGAAACGAGGGAATTACCAATGTCATTTATTCAAAAGCAAGATAAAGAAATATATGAAGTGATTCAAAATGAATTTAACCGTCAAAATAACAATATCGAGCTCATTGCTTCAGAGAACTTTGTTTCAGAAGCAGTTATGGAAGCCCAAGGATCAGTGTTAACGAACAAGTATGCTGAAGGCTATCCTAATAGAAGATATTATGGCGGTTGTGAATACGTAGATGTGTCAGAAACATTAGCTATTGATCGTGCTAAAAAATTATTTGACGCAGAACATGTTAATGTTCAACCACACTCAGGATCTCAGGCCAATATGGCTGTTTATCTCGTAGCATTAGAACACGGTGATACTGTATTAGGTATGAATTTAAGCCATGGTGGCCATTTAACACATGGTGCACCTGTGAACTTTAGTGGTCAATTTTATAACTTTGTGGAATATGGTGTAGACCAAGAAAATGAGCAAATTGATTATGATGAAGTATTAAAAGTTGCTAAAGAACATAAACCTAAATTAATTGTTGCTGGTGCATCAGCTTATTCAAGAACAATCGATTTCAAACGATTCAAAGAAATTGCTGATGAAGTTGGCGCAAAATTAATGGTTGATATGGCACATATCGCTGGTTTAGTCGCAGTTGGTTTACATCCAAATCCTGTGGAATATGCAGATTTCGTAACGACAACTACACATAAAACATTACGCGGACCTCGTGGCGGCATGATTTTATGTAAAGAAGAATATAAAAAACAAATTGATAAAACGATATTCCCAGGTATCCAAGGTGGCCCATTAGAGCATGTGATTGCTGCTAAAGCAGTTGCATTTGGTGAGGCATTACAAGATGACTTTAAAGTTTATCAACAACAAGTGATTCAAAATGCTAAAACATTAGCTAACACATTGACTGACGAAGGATTTAGAGTTGTATCTGGAGGAACGGATAATCACCTCGTCGCAGTAGACGTCAAAGGTTCTGTGGGTATTACAGGTAAAGTTGCTGAAGAAACACTAGATGCAATTGGAATAACTTGTAATAAAAATACAATTCCTTTTGATCAAGAAAAACCTTTCGTAACGAGTGGTATCCGTTTAGGTACCCCAGCTGCAACAACACGTGGTTTTGATGAAACTGCTTTTGAAGAAGTTGCGAAAATCATTAGTTTAGTTTTAAAAGACCCAGAAAATGAAAAAGCATTAGCCGAAGGGAAAGAAAGAGTTAAGACTTTAACTTCAAAACATCCTTTATATAATTAAAATTGGAGGAAATAAATTTATGGGCAAAGTACATGTTTTTGATCACCCACTTATTCAACACAAATTAAGTTATATCCGTGACGTACATACTGGGACTAAAGAATTTAGAGAGCTAGTAGATGAAGTAGGTATGTTAATGGCATATGAAGTTACAAGAGATTTAGAATTACAGGATGTGGAAATAGAAACACCAGTAACAAAAATGATTGCTAAAAGATTAACAGGTAAAAAATTAGCGTTTGTACCAATCTTAAGAGCAGGATTAGGGATGACACAAGGTATTTTAACATTAGTACCTGCAGCTAGAATAGGTCATGTGGGTCTTTATAGAGATCCTGAAACACTAGAAGCCGTTGAATATTTTGTGAAATTACCACAAGATATTGAAGAAAGAGAAATTGTAGTTGTAGACCCAATGTTAGCAACAGGTGCTTCAGCTATAGAAGCTATTAATTCATTAAAAAAACGTGGTGCTAAAAATATTCGTTTTATGTGTTTAATCGCTGCCCCTGAAGGTGTAGAAAAATTACAAGCAGCTCATGAAGATGTGGATATATTTATCGCTGCATTAGATGAAAAGCTTGATGATCATGCATATATCACACCAGGTTTAGGTGATGCAGGTGACCGTTTATTCGGTACAAAATAGTTTCGCCCAGGAGTGGAGGAAAAATGAAAAAAATAATGACTGTCTTCGGCACACGTCCAGAAGCAGTAAAAATGGCACCTCTAATTCAAGCGTTGAAACATGACGATGCGCTAGAACCTATCGTAGTTGTTACGGCTCAACATAGAGAAATGCTTGATTCAGTTCTGACTAGCTTCCACATCACACCAGATTATGATTTGGATATCATGAAACAAGGCCAGTCACTGTCTGAAATTACGTCACGTATTTTATCGAGACTAGAGGATGTTATAAAGAAAGAACAACCAGATATGATACTCGTTCATGGTGACACAATGACGACGTTTGCTGGTAGTTTAGCAGCATTATATAATCAGATTCCTATAGGTCATGTCGAGGCTGGCTTAAGAACATGGGATAAATATGCTCCATTTCCTGAAGAAATGAATAGACAAATGGTAGGGGTAATGGCAGATTTGAATTTTGCCCCTACCAATAATGCTGCTCACAATCTTTTAGCAGAAAACAAACCAGAGGAATCAATCGTTGTGACAGGTAATACGGCTATAGATGCTATGAAGACGACAATACATGATCACTATCATTCTGAGATTATAGCAAAGCATAAAGATAAACGTATCATTTTGTTAACTGCGCACCGACGTGAAAATATTGGTGAACCTATGGTGCATATATTTAAAGCTGTTAGAGATATTGTCGAAGCATTTGAAGATGTCGTTGTGGTTTACCCAGTGCATAAAAATCCTAAAGTTAGGGAAATTGCAGAAACTTATTTATCAAATCACGAGCGAATTGAATTGGTGGAACCATTGGAAGTCGTGGATTTTCATAATTTTGCCCATCAATCATACTTGATATTAACTGATTCTGGAGGTGTGCAAGAAGAAGCGCCTTCATTAGGTAAACCTGTACTTGTGTTAAGAGATGCTACAGAAAGACCCGAAGGTGTGAATGCTGGTACGCTTAAAATAGTAGGCACCCACGAGAAAAACATATTTGATTCTACGAAACAATTATTAGATGACAAAATGTTATATGACAAAATGAGCCATGCACGAAATCCTTATGGAGATGGAAATGCCGCTTTACGAATTTGTGAGAATATCAAATATTATTTTCATATAATTTCCAAAAAGCCAGAATCATTCAAATAATTAAAAAGGGGGAATGTGTCGGTTCTGTGACAATTTGAGAAAAAATTAAACTACATTTTGTATAGAATTGACACGTTAACTACCCCTATATTATTATTAAAACTGTATGATTGAAATGGTTCTCATTATTGCATGAAAAAGATGAAGTGAGGCTTAGTCATGGAACGTTTCAACATCATTTTTAATAGATACATTCAATACTATTTATATGGTATAGTTGTACTATTAATTGTGTTTATTTTCACATACTCACCATTTATATTAGGGCTTATAATAGGTATAATTGGATCACTTTTTAATACTTTTACTTTCGAATATTATTTAGCAAAGGCAAAAGAAAAAGATAACATACATATTTCAACGGGCAACGTTTGGAGATATTTAATAGTGGTTCTAGCATGTTGTATTTGGTATTTTTATAAGGATGAAATTAATATCATTGGTGTGGTTATTGGTTTAATGATTTCATATGTTTTAATTGTTTTCAAACCATTTTTACACAAGAAATAAATTTTAAAACGAAAGAGGTGAGAAAGCATGAATCATAAAGACCCTCTAGTCAGTTGGAATGTATTTGGTCTAGACATAGTGTTTAATCTTTCATCAATTATGATGTTGATTATTACAGCGGTTATTGTTTTTGTCATTGCTATTATTTGTACACGCAACCTCAAAAAACGACCAACTGGTAAACAAAATTTCATAGAGTGGGTTTTTGACTTTGTAAGAGGTATTATTGAAAGTAACATGGCATGGTCAAAAGGTGGGCAATTCCATTTCTTGGCAGTAACACTTATATTCTTTATATTTGTGAGTAATATGCTAGGACTTCCATTTCAATTAATTTCAGGGCATACGTTGTGGTGGAAATCACCAACAGCTGATGCGACAGTTACTTTAACACTGTCAACACTCATCATTCTATTAACACATTTTTATGGTGTTAGAATGAAAGGTACAAAAGGTTATTTCCAAAACTATACAAAACCAATCTTTTTATTACCAATTAATATCTTTGAAGAATTCACTTCAACTTTAACGTTAGGTCTTCGACTCTACGGTAATATTTTCGCAGGTGAATTGCTATTAGGATTATTGGCAGGATTAGTAACAGGTGATTCAACTAGAGCATGGGGTTGGATAATCGGGTTACCTGGTTTAGTTGTTTGGCAAGGGTTTTCAATATTCATCGGTACAATTCAAGCATATATTTTCGTTATGCTTTCAATGGTTTACATGTCCCATAAAGTTCAGGACAGTCATTAATTAATTAAATTTTAAAGAAAAACTAGGAGGATTTTATAAATGAATTTAATCGCAGCAGCAATCGCAATCGGCTTATCAGCATTAGGTGCAGGTATTGGTAATGGTCTTATCGTTTCAAGAACAGTAGAAGGTGTCGCTCGTCAACCAGAAGCACGTGGACAATTAATGGGTATTATGTTCATCGGTATCGGTTTAGTTGAAGCATTACCTATCATTGGTGTAGTTATCGCTTTCATGTCACTATAATTCAACTAATTATTATGGCGAAGTCTGAAAGACTTTCGCCGTTCGTTTTTATCAATAATGTCTTATGATTATAATGTATGAAAGGAGTGTCTATGTAAGTGACTGCTACGACAAATATGTTTGTACTTGGTGCAGCTGGAACTAGCGGCGTTCAATGGGGGACAATAATCGTTACGCTTGTAACTTTTCTTATCTTATTAGCTTTATTGAAAAAGTTCGCATGGGGTCCATTAAAAGATGTAATGGATAAACGTGAACACGATATTAATAAAGACATTGATGATGCTGAACAAGCTAAATTAAATGCACAAAAGTTAGAAGAACAAAATAAACAAACACTAAAAGAAACACAAGATGAGGTTCAAAAGATTTTAGAAGAATCTAAAGTTCAAGCTCGAAAACAACATGAAGAAATTATTCATGAAGCAAATATCAGAGCTAATGGCATGATTGAAACTGCACAGAATGAAATCAACAGTGAAAAAGAACGTGCAATTGCAGATATTAACAACCAAGTTTCTGAGCTTTCTGTTTTAATCGCTTCTAAAGTACTGCAAAAAGAAATCTCAGATAAAGATCAAAAAGCTTTAGTTGAAAAGTACATAAAAGAGGCAGGCGATAAGTAATGGCAAACATAGCAAAAAAATATGCCAAAGCATTATTTGATACTGCTAAAGATGCAGACATACTTGACGACATGTACGATGAATTTTCAACAATTAATGAAGCAGTTCAATCTGAAAATAAAAAGCTACAAGCATTGGATGCAGATCCACAAAAAGATGTTGAGCAACGTCGTCGCTTCGTAAGCATTGTATTTGGACAAACGAACCAATACTTGCAGAATATGCTGACAATACTTGCTAGCAATCGTCATTTAGGACACATTCATGAAATATATATCGCGTTTGAAACATTATATAATGAACAGCATAATCAAGACTATGCTGTAATCGAATCCGTATATCAATTGTCAGAAGAAGAATTATCAAGTATAGAAGAAATTATTAAAGCACGAACTAAACTTTCTAAAATAATGATTACTAACAAAATTAATCCTGAACTTATCGGTGGTATCAGAGTTAAAGTTGGTACGAAAGTGATGGACGCAAGTATTAAAAATGATCTTGCACAATTAGAAAGACAATTTATTAGAGTGAAATAAAATTTGAAGGAGTGACATAGATGGCCATTAAAGCTGAAGAAATCAGTGCATTACTTCGCTCACAAATCGAAAATTATGAGTCGGAAATGGCAGTTACTGATGTAGGTACAGTACTACAAATTGGTGACGGTATCGCATTAATCCACGGATTAAACGATGTTATGGCTGGTGAGCTAATAGAATTCAAAAGTGGCGTTCTAGGCTTAGCACAAAACTTAGAAGAATCAAATGTCGGTGTAGTTATTTTAGGACCATACGCTGATATCAAAGAAGGGGACGAAGTAAAACGTACTGGACGTATTATGGAAGTTCCTGTAGGTAACGAACTTATTGGTCGTGTTGTGAACCCACTTGGACAACCTATTGATGGACAAGGTCCAGTTAATACAACAAGCACAAGACCTGTAGAGAAAAAAGCAACAGGTGTAATGGACCGTAAATCAGTTGATGAACCATTACAAACTGGTATTAAAGCCATTGATGCACTTGTACCAATTGGTCGTGGTCAACGTGAATTAATCATTGGTGACCGTCAAACAGGTAAAACTACGGTTGCTATTGATACAATTTTAAACCAAGCTGATCAAGATACAATTTGTATTTATGTTGCTATTGGACAAAAAGATTCAACTGTTCGTGCTAATGTTGAAAAGCTACGCCAAGAAGGCGCGTTAGATTACACAATTGTTGTTTCTGCTTCAGCAGCTGACCCAGCTCCAATGCTTTATATTGCACCATATTCAGGTGTAGCTATGGCTGAAGAATTCATGTTTGCTGGTAAAGACGTTTTAATTGTTTATGATGATTTAACGAAACAAGCTGCAGCTTACCGTGAGTTATCACTATTATTACGTAGACCACCAGGCCGTGAAGCATACCCAGGCGATGTGTTCTACTTACATAGTAGATTACTTGAGAGAGCAGCGAAGTTAAATGATGATTTAGGTGGAGGCTCTATTACTGCCTTACCAATTATAGAAACACAAGCAGGCGATATCGCAGCTTATGTACCAACTAACGTTATTTCAATTACAGATGGACAAATCTTCTTACAATCTGATTTATTCTTCTCAGGTGTAAGACCTGCCATTAATGCTGGTCAATCTGTATCACGTGTTGGTGGTTCTGCACAGATAAAAGCAATGAAAAAAGTTGCTGGTACGTTACGTTTAGATTTAGCTTCTTATCGTGAATTAGAGTCATTTGCACAATTTGGTTCAGATTTAGATGAGTTTACAGCTAAAAAATTAGAACGTGGTAAACGTACGGTTGAAATCTTAAAACAAGATAAAAACAAACCACTACCTGTCGAAAATCAAGTATTAATTATTTATGCATTGACTAAAGGTTATTTAGATGACATCCCAGTAGAAGATATTACTCGTTTCGAGGAAGAATTAAATCTTTGGGCTAAGTCTAATGCGACTGAACTATTAAATGAAATTAAAACTTCAGGTGCATTACCAAAAGATGAAGCATTTGAATCAGCAATTACAGAATTCAAAAAAAGCTTTAGCAAATCAGAAGCATAATAGTTAATCTTAAATAAAAGGTGGTGAGATAATGGGATCTCTTAAAGAGATTGATACACGTATAAAATCAACCAAAAAAATGAAGCAAATTACGAAAGCAATGAACATGGTATCAAGTTCTAAATTGCGCCGTGCGGAAAGCAACACGAAACAGTTCAGACCATATATGGAAAAAATGCAAGATGCGATTACTGCAGTTGCAGGTGCAGATAAAAATTCACGTCACCCAATGTTACAACAACGAAAAGTGAAGAAAAGTGCCTACCTAGTGATTACAAGTGATAAAGGTCTTGCAGGTGCTTACAATGCAAACGTATTAAAACACCTTATAAAAGATATTGAAGAAAAACATGCAAGTAAAGATGATTATTCAATTCTAGTATTAGGTCAAACTGGTGTGGATTTCCTTAAAAATAAAGGTTATGACATACATGATTCACTTATAGATGTACCAGATCAACCTTCTTTTAAAGAAGTACAAGCAATAGCTAAAAAAGCTATAGATTTGTATAGTGAAGAAGAAGTTGATGAGGTGAAAATTTATTTTAGTCATTTCGTAAGTGTATTAGAAAATAC
The DNA here is from genome assembly GCF_049897865.1 of Staphylococcus sp. Y174-1. Classification (NCBI taxonomy): domain Bacteria; kingdom Bacillati; phylum Bacillota; class Bacilli; order Caryophanales; family Staphylococcaceae; genus Staphylococcus; species Staphylococcus sp. Y174-1. The sequence continues at coordinate 61,132 of NZ_JAFCXB010000004.1, forward strand.
ACCTTCTACCAAAACTGTGCTTCCATTGTCTCCTGAGGACTCTAGCTTAGGACATGGTCAATTGTCATCATATGAGTTCGAACCAGACAAAGAGGCAATATTGAGCGTCATTTTACCTCAATATGTTGAAAGTTTAATATATGGAACGATTTTAGATGCAAAAGCAAGTGAACATGCTACGCGTATGACTGCAATGAAAAATGCATCAGATAATGCGTCAGAAATTATTGATGACTTATCTATTCAATATAACAGAGCAAGACAAGCAGCAATTACTCAACAAATCACTGAAATTGTCGGTGGCTCAGTTGCGCTTGAATAATTATTAAAGGAGGAAAAAAACATGGGATTAGGCCGTGTAACTCAAGTTATGGGTCCAGTAATTGATGTTCGCTTTGAGCACAATGAAGTTCCAGAAATTAACAATGCCTTAGTCGTAGACGTTGAAAGAGATGAAGGTACAGTATCTCTTACATTAGAAGTGGCATTACAACTTGGCGATGACGTCGTACGTACAATTGCAATGGATTCTACTGATGGTGTTAAACGTGGTACAGAAGTTCGAGATAGCGGAGATAGCATCAGTGTTCCAGTTGGTGATGCTACGTTAGGACGTGTGTTTAATGTTCTTGGTGATACAATTGACTTAGACGAGAAGCTTGATACTTCTGTCAAACGTGATCCAATTCATAGAGAAGCACCTGCATTCGATCAATTATCAACAAAAGTTGAAATCTTAGAAACAGGTATTAAAGTAATTGATTTACTTGCACCGTATATTAAAGGTGGTAAAATCGGTTTGTTCGGTGGCGCTGGTGTAGGTAAAACAGTATTAATTCAAGAATTAATTAATAATATAGCTCAAGAACATGGTGGTATTTCAGTATTTGCCGGCGTAGGTGAACGTACGCGTGAAGGTAATGACTTATACTACGAAATGAGTGATAGTGGTGTTATTAAGAAAACAGCTATGGTCTTCGGACAAATGAATGAGCCACCTGGTGCGCGTATGCGTGTTGCTTTATCAGGCTTAACAATGGCTGAACACTTCCGTGATGTACAAGGACAAGATGTTTTACTATTTATTGATAACATATTCAGATTTACGCAAGCTGGTTCAGAAGTATCAGCACTATTAGGTCGTATGCCATCAGCCGTTGGTTATCAACCTACACTTGCTACTGAAATGGGTCAATTACAAGAACGTATTACATCAACAACTAAAGGATCTGTAACGTCAATCCAAGCAGTTTTCGTACCTGCCGATGATTATACTGACCCAGCACCAGCAGCTGTCTTTGCTCACTTAGATGCTACAACTAACCTAGAACGTAAATTAACGGAAATGGGTATTTATCCTGCCGTTGATCCGCTTGCATCTACTTCTAGAGCATTAGACCCTACAATTGTTGGTCAAGATCATTATGAAATAGCTCGTGATGTACAATCTACATTACAAAAATATAGAGAATTACAAGATATTATTGCTATTTTAGGTATGGATGAATTATCAGAAGAAGATAAACAAACTGTTGAACGTGCACGTCGTATCCAGTTCTTCTTATCACAAAACTTCCACGTAGCTGAACAATTTACTGGTCAAAAAGGTTCATATGTACCTGTTCAAAAAACGGTAGAAGGCTTCAAAGCAATTTTAGATGGCGAATATGATCATATCCCTGAAGATGCATTCCGTCTTGTAGGTAGTATGGAAGAAGTAATCGCAAAAGCTAAAGATATGGGTGTTGAAGTTTAAAAATTAGGAGGTAAAGATAATGAACACATTAAGCCTAAATATTGTCACTCCTAATGGTTCTGTTTACGACCGAGAAGATGTTAATCTTGCAGTATTACAAACTACTGCAGGAGAAATCGGTGTTATGTATGGACATATTCCAACAGTTGCAGCACTTGAAATTGGCTATGTCAAAATAAATTTTGACGGTGGTTCAGAATATATTGCAGTGAGTGAAGGTTTTGTTGAGGTTAGACAAGATAAATTATCAATTATTGTACAAACTGCAGAACCTGCGAATGAAATAGATGTTGCTAGAGCTGAATTAGCAAAATCTAGAGCAGAATCTCATTTGAATAATGAAGAAGATAACAGCGACGTTAATAGAGCTAAACGTGCTTTAGAAAGAGCGAATAACCGTATTCGCGTCGCGAACTTACAATAAATTATATCATTGGTGAGTGGGATGTTACTTTTTCCATTTAGGCATCTACTACTCACTCCAAAAGGAGTCTAAGACATGAAAAATGTCTTAGACTCTTTTTTTATAGACGTAAGTTCGTATAGTAAAGTAGACACAAAAATAATAAGTGAAGTGCTCAAACAACAAAAGCATTATAGTTAATTAAATTCTGCAGTTCTTAAGTATCTTTTAATGATTATTTCGTGTAAAATAAATTGACAGTCTAAAGTGAGGAGTTATTGTATGGAGTATCTAGGACAATTTTCAATTGTACATCTTATCTTACATGTGGTTTGTATTTGTATTGCTTATTGGGCATTAAATGCAGTGAGATTAGAGCAGTTTTTTAAAAAGGGGTATCCCTTACAAGTTCAAATTTGTATGATTTTTTTAGCAATATTACTTGGAACAGCTGTTAGTAATTTTATTGTGGATTTGTTACAATACTCAACGCAAATAAAATATTTAGCACAATAATTCAAATACTTGTATATCTTTTTGAATTATAGATATAATAATTTAGAAGTACATAAAATAGTTTAATTAAAATGAAATATATAAGTAGCAAAGTGGAGGATTTAAGATGGATATGATAGAAATTAATGGTGGAAATAGATTAACTGGTGAGGTTAAAGTGTCAGGTGCCAAGAATGCTGTATTACCAGTATTAACTGCTTCACTTTTAGCATCAGAAGGTGTCAGTAAACTTATGAATGTACCTGCATTAAGTGATGTAGAAACGATTAATAATGTGATTTCAACATTAAATGCAGAAGTTTCATACGATAAAGACGAAGAATCAGTAACTGTAGATGCAACGAAAGAATTAAATGAAGAGGCACCATATGAATATGTAAGTAAAATGAGAGCCAGTATTCTTGTTATGGGTCCATTATTAGCCCGCTTAGGTCATGCTAAAGTCGCATTGCCAGGTGGTTGCGCAATTGGTTCTAGACCAATTGAACAGCACATCAAAGGTTTCGAAGAACTTGGTGCTGATATTCACATGGATGGTGGTTTTATTTATGCAAGTACTGAAAATGGATTAAAAGGTACAAGCATTCATTTAGACTTCCCAAGTGTGGGCGCAACGCAAAATATTATCATGGCAGCTTCACTAGCAGAAGGTAAAACAGTATTAGAAAATGTTGCAAGAGAACCAGAAATCGTTGATTTAGCAAATTATATTAACGAAATGGGAGGTAACGTTTCTGGAGCTGGCACGGATACGATCATTATCCATGGTGTAGAAACACTTCACGGTGTGGAACACGCGATTATTCCTGATAGAATTGAAGCAGGTACACTCCTGATTGCTGGTGCGATTACACGTGGTGATGTACTTGTAAATGGTGCTATAAAAGAACATATGACAAGCCTTGTTTACAAATTGGAAGAAATGGGTGTGAATCTAGATTATCAAGATGACGCAATTCGCGTAAGAGTAGAAGATGAATTAAAACCCGTAGATATTAAAACATTACCACATCCAGGATTCCCTACGGATATGCAATCACAAATGATGGCATTATTACTAACAGCTGAAGGACATAAAGTAGTAACTGAAACTGTATTTGAAAATAGATTTATGCATGTAGCTGAATTTAAACGTATGAACGCTAAGATTTCTGTCGAAGGCAGAAGTGCTAAGATTGAAGGTAAGAGTGAACTACAAGGTGCACAAGTAAAAGCTACTGACTTACGTGCAGCAGCAGCACTTATATTAGCCGGACTTGTAGCTGATGGAACGACGCAAGTAACAGAATTAAAGCATTTAGACAGAGGTTATGTTGACTTACACGGTAAATTAGAAGCACTAGGTGCAGATATAAAACGAACACAAGCTTAATACATGATTCGCAATTGAAGTGGCGATTCAAGAACAAGATGGAGGAAGTAAACAATGGAAACAATTTTTGATTATAACCAAATTAAAGAAATCATACCGCATAGACAACCATTTTTATTAATTGATCGTGTTGTTGAATATGAAGTAGGTACACGTTGTGTGGCTATTAAACAAGTATCAGGTAATGAACCGTTTTTCCAAGGTCATTTTCCGGAATATGCAGTTATGCCTGGTGTTTTAATTACAGAAGCGCTTGCTCAAACAGGTGCAGTAGCGATTTTAAATAGTGAAGAAAATAAAGGGAAACTTGCATTTTTTGCTGGAATTGATAAATGTCGCTTCAAAAAACAAGTTACTCCTGGAGATACTTTAAAATTAGAAGTTGAAATAACAAAAATGCGTGGGCCAATCGGTAAAGGTAACGCAAAAGCTACCGTCGATGGTGAAGTAGCATGTAGTTGTGAATTAACGTTTGCAATTCAAGCAAAGTAAATAAAAGACCTCAAGCTCAGTTGTAAATACAACGGTTTGAGGTCTTTTTTATAGTAATTATTTTTCTATTTTTTCATCTTTTAATCTTGGTTTAGATTGCATCATACGATTGAAAGATTTTTTAAGTTCGTCTCCTGTTAAACCTTCATCAATAAGTTGTTCTAATAAACTTTCTGCATATACTTGTCTTAATGTATAAATATGACATTCAAAAACGATGGAGATTGTACTTTCCAGTTTTTTTATGTTTTTAATCGTCGCATCAAAAAGAGCCGGATCATTTGCTGGACGTGTAATCACTACGCGTATATCTAATAAAGTTTCATCATCCATATATTGTTTCATTGTTTCATAATGATAATCTGAAATAACAATTTCTAATAACCAACCAGTTCCACTATTTTCTTTATTGATAATAACGCCATCTTCTATTTCATATTCTGTAACGCCACCACTATCTGATACGATTTGAAATCGAACAGCTTTAAATGATTTCATCGTTCTCACATCCAATTAATAAATTTAACTTCTACAATTATTCGAATTATACAATCATTATAACGTAATTTTAAAAGAGAAAGGTAAAATTTGTAGAATTTAGTATTAAAACATCTTTTGAATTCTGTGTTATTGTACTTTGACGGTATTGTGTAAAATTCATAGAATATAGTTATAAAGGAGGTGACATATGATTAATAACATTGTTATCGTAGGGCGACTAACTAAGGACCCTAAAATATATGATAAGGAGGAGAAAAAATTAGCTACATTTTGTGTAGCTGTATCAAGGAACTATAAAGATAAGAATCAAACCCCGGTATGTGATTATTTATTTTGTAAAGCATTTGGAAAAATGGCAACAAACATTGAGAAATATACGAAGCAAGGCTCACTTGTAGGTATAACAGGCCAAATGCAATCACATAAATATGAAAAAGAAGGTCAGACGCATTTTGTATCAGAAATACTTATTGAATCAATTAAATTCATGTCTCCACAAAACAAAGATAAAAATGATTTACTTTTTGAACCATTCCCGCTAGAGCATTCCCAAAATGCATTTAAAGACATTAACGTACAAAATAATGATATATATGAAATTGTATAAACCACCCACCCTAAATCTACCCCTAATCTAATCATCCACTTTAATATACATTTAAATCCTACTATCAATTATACTTCTATTGGCTATCCCTCTTAAAATATCCCTATAAGAGGGATAGCTTATTTAATATAGAATCAGCAATCAAATCGCTAATAAGTAATTTAAATAAAACTGAATAATCTGATATATTACAATCATATTACGTGAAATTTTACTTTTCATAGCCTTTAAAAACTATCACAGAAGTTTTTAAAGGGATAAAAAATTATATTCAAAGATAAATTAAATGTAATTTCATTGTAAAAAAGGTCGATTTTTTTTATTTCACTGTAACCTACAACGATTTTTTGAATGTTATAGTTGTATTTGCAAATTAATCATAAATAAAAATAAACTTAATTACCTTATAGGAGGACTTTTTTACAATGAAAAAAACAGTAGTAGCATCAACATTAGCAGTTGGACTTGGCGTAACAGGATTCGCAGCAGGAAATTCAGTAGACGCTTCAGAACAAGGCGTTGACAATGCCCAATTAGCTCAACAAGCTCAAACTAATCCAGAATCATTAAATGAAGCGCCAGTACAAGACGGTGCTTATAATATAAACTTTAATTACAATAATACTGATTATAGCTTCCAATCAGACGGTCAATATTGGACTTGGAGCTATGGACAAGGTTCAACTAATGCACCAGCACAAGAAACTGCTGAGCAACCACAACAAGTTGAACAACCACAACAAACTGAGCAAGCTTCAACTGAACAACCAGCACAAGAAGCTGCACCACAAACTGAAGAAACACAACAACCACAACAAGAAGCAACTACACAAAATACTTCAAGCTCAAATGAATCAACTTCAAATGAATCTAGTTCAAGTGAAGCTTCAGAAGGTTCATCAGTAAATGTTAACTCTCATTTACAAGCAATCGCGCAACGTGAATCAGGCGGCGACCTTAAAGCTGTTAACCCATCATCAGGTGCAGCAGGTAAATATCAATTCTTACAAAGCACATGGGATTCAGTAGCACCATCTGAATATCAAGGTGTATCACCAACAGAAGCACCTGAAGCAGTACAAGACGCAGCAGCGCAAAAACTTTATGATACAGAAGGCGCTTCACAATGGGTTACTGCATAAAAAATTAAGTGTAGTAATGAACTTAAGATAAATATTTAAAGCTGGGACATATAGGTCTCAGCTTTTTTTATAGTCAGTTATTTTGCAAATTTGTCAGTATTTTGTTATCTTTTAATTAAACAAAATATAAAAACGCTACTAGGGGAGCCAGTTGGCTGAGATGATTAAATTCAGACCCTTACAACCTGATTTGGTTAATACCAACGTAGGAAAGTAGTTTAATCTAAAGTTGGGGTATAAATCCTCGCTATTAATTAACTACGTTTCTGTCGGGAATGTAGTTTTTTTATTTATAGGAGGATTTTTGTGTTATTTTCAGAACAGTTAAAAAAAGAAGCTAAACCAATTATTAATCAAATCTACCACGATCCGTTTATACAAGGTATGTTACATGGGAATTTACCGATTGAAGCAACCAAATTCTATTTAAGAGCAGATGCTTCTTATTTAAATGAATTTGCGAATATATACGCGCTGTTAATTCCAAAAATGGAGAACTTAAATGATGTTCGATTTTTGGTTGAACAAATTCAATTTATCGTAGATGGTGAAGTGGAAGCACATGAAATTTTAGCGGATTATGTCCAAGAAAGTTATAATGAAATCGTACAAGAGAAAGTTTGGCCACCGAGTGGCGATCATTATATTAAACATATGTATTTCAATGCGTATGCTAAAGAAAATGCCGCTTATACAATTGCTGCAATGGCACCTTGTCCTTATGTTTATCAAGTCATTGCTCAAGAAGCATTAAGGGATAAAGAATTAAATAAAGATTCTATTTTAGCTAAATGGTTTGAATTTTATAGTACTGAAATGGATGAATTAGTTATTGTATTTGATAATTTAATGGATAAATTGACGAAACATTGTAGCGAAAAAGAAAAAAATGAGATAAAACAATGCTTTTTACAAAGTACAGTACATGAAAGAAACTTTTTTAATATGTCATTTAATGAAGAATCATGGTCATATGGAGGTATGAAAAATGAATAAACCCAATATTGCATTGACAATTGCTGGTACTGATCCAACAGGAGGTGCTGGTGTAATGGCAGATTTGAAATCTTTTCATGCTTGTGGCGTATATGGTATGGCGGCTGTTACAAGCATTGTTGCGCAAAACACTAAAGGTGTACAACATATTCACAATCTTGAGTCACAGTGGTTATCTGAACAACTGACAAGTGTGTTTGATGACGAATTACCACATGCCATTAAAACTGGTATGATTGCTTCAAAGGAAATGATGCAATTAATTCAAGAATACTTAGTGAAATATCCTGAGATACCATATGTTATTGATCCAGTTATGTTAGCTAAAAGTGGTGATTCATTGATGGATGATGACGCGAAAGCAGATTTACAAAATATATTGTTACCCTATGCAACAGTAGCGACTCCAAACTTACCAGAAGCTGAAGAAATCACTGGATTAAAGATTGATAATGAGGCAGCGATATATAAAGCAGGCAACATATTTATTAATAAAATTGGGAGTAAGGGTGTTGTTATTAAAGGCGGACATGCTGAAGATTTAGAAACTGCTAAAGATTATTTATTTACTAAAGATGAGGTCTATACGTTTGAAGAACCTCGTTATGATACGCAGCATACCCATGGTACAGGTTGTACTTTTTCAGCAGTAATTACAGCTGAACTGGCAAAAGGTAGAACGATTTATGACGCAGTGAAAAAAGCTAAAAAATTTATTTCATTAAGCATTAAATATACGCCAGAAATTGGTCAAGGTAGAGGACCTGTAAATCACTTTGCATATATGAAAAAGGTAGGTCTAGATGATGAATAGTTTAAATAATGTAAGAACGAATAATCCACTCGTTATTTGTTACACAAACGATGTCGTAAAGAACTTTACGGCAAACGGACTTTTAAGTTTAGGTGCAAGCCCAGCAATGAGTCAAGCACCTGAAGAAGCGATAGATATGTTAACACCTGCTAATGCACTGCTCATTAATATTGGTACTTTAACTAAAGATAGAGAGCAGGACATTTTAGAAATTGCTAAAACAGCTAATGAAGTAGGCACGCCAATTGTATTTGATCCAGTTGCTGTTGGTGCATCCCAATATCGCAAGGATTTTTGTAAAACTTTTTTGAATACTGTAGATGTAGCAGTTATAAAAGGGAATGCATCTGAAATTTTAGCGTTGATAAATAATGATGCTAAGATGAAAGGAACGGACAGTGATGATAATTTAAATGCGATAGAAATTGCCAAAGAAGCGCATAAACGATTAAATAGTGCGATAGTCATCACTGGCAAAGAGGATGTTGTGATTCAAGACAATCAAATATATCAACTGAATAATGGATCGGCTTTGTTGGCTAAAGTAACGGGTGCAGGCTGTTTATTAGGTGCTGTCATAGCTAGTTTTTTACCGACAGATGAAACAACTTCAATCAGCCAGTTAGTTGAAGCCACTTCAATTTATAATATCGCTGCGGAAAAGGCAGAGCAACTTGCGGAAGACAAAGGTCCTGGTACGTTTATGACGTTATTATTAGATGCACTATATCAAGTGACTTATGATGATTATTCAAATCAAAGTGATATACAAGAGGTGCAGTAATGTTTGATAAAAATAATTTGAAACTGTATTTTATTTGTGGCACGCAAGATATTGAAAGTAAGACAACTATTATAGATGTTGTGACTGAAGCACTTGAATCTGGAATAACCATGTTCCAATTTAGAGAAAAAGGTAACGGTGCATTAATTGGAGATGAAAAAGAAGACTTAGCACGGAAATTATTAGCTTTGTGTCATGATTATGCAGTACCATTTATCGTTAATGATGATGTTGCCTTAGCCAATAAGATTGGTGCAGATGGGATTCATGTTGGCCAGGATGATATGGATGTTAAAGTATTTGCTGAACAATTTAAAGGAAAAATTATTGGTTTAAGCATTAGTAATATAGATGAATATAAAACATCTAATTTAGCACATGTGGACTATATTGGTGTTGGGCCAATGTACGCAACGACATCTAAAGATGATGCAAATTTACCAGTAGGGCCAGAAATGATAACGAAATTAAGAGCGCATGTTAATCATTTTCCAATCGTAGCAATCGGTGGTATAAATGTTGAAAATACGAGGGAAGTTATGCAAGCTGGTGCAGACGGTATATCCATTATTTCAGCTATTACAAAGAGTGAAAATATTTCAAATACAGTTAGACAATTCTTACAAAATGTTGAATAAAGTATAAATATTTCTTTTTTTGTTTTCTACTTCCCTTTGAGTATGATAAAATAAATTCTATGTGAATATATCATTAGAGGTGGAAAAATGAAAAAGAAAGCACTACTACCTTTATTATTAGGTGTAATGGTCTTTTTAGCAGGCTGTGACTATTCTAAACCTGAAAATAGAGACGGTTTCTTCTATAATACGTTTTATGTGCCAATGGATAATTTAATACATTGGTTGGGAACTAGTTTTAATAATGACTATGGTTTAGCAATCGTAGTACTTGTGTTAGTAATACGTATCGTATTGTTACCATTCATGTTATCAAACTATAAAAATAGTCATATGATGCGTGAAAAAATGAAAGTTGCAAAACCGGATATTGATGCAATTCAAGAGAAGGTTAAGCGTTCGCGTACACAAGAAGAAAAAATGGCAGCAAACTCAGAAATGATGGAAGTTTATAAAAAATACGATATGAATCCGATGAAGAGCATGTTAGGATGTTTACCAATCCTTATTCAAATGCCAATCATTATGGGACTATTCTTCGTATTGAAATATCCATCAAGCGGTGGATTTACAGAACATCCTTATTTCTTATGGTTTAACCTAGCGAAACCAGACATTTGGATTACAATTATTGCAGGTATCTTATACTTCTTACAAGCATACGTATCAAGTAAGAGTATGCCAGCAGAACAACGTCAAATGGGTTACATGATGATGGTCATTTCACCAATTATGATTGTGTGGATTTCATTCTCATCTGTTTCAGCATTAGGTCTATATTGGTCAGTCAGTGCGGCATTCTTGATTGTACAAACGCAAGTAGCGAATATGTACTACTCTAAACTTGCACAAAGAGAAGTTGCACCGATGATTGAAGCTATGGAGAAAAATAAAGCTGAAGCATCAGGTAAAGGTAAAAATACGCAAGTTGTTTCTAAGAAAAATAAAAAGAAATAATAAGTTAAGCTATTTTTAAGAACTAAAAAAGCACAATTTACTCAGTAGGTTGTGCTTTTTTGTATGATTACAATGTTTTATCTAAAAATACCATTCTTCGAAAAATTGATTGATAAAATTTTCCATATATTGATGTCTTTGCGCTGCTAATTGTTTTGCTGTTTCTGTATGCATTAATGACTTTAATTTCAAAAGCTTTTCATAAAAATGTTTGATCGCTGATGGCGACCATTGATCATAATGTGTGTCATCCGTCTCTGTTATATGCTTTGTTGAATGCTCAACCCACATGGGTTCATTAAAATGACCCGCAAATTGGAAAGTGCGTGCAATACCAATCGCTCCTATTGCGTCTAGTCTATCTGCATCACGTACAATTTGTCCTTCAAGTGTTAATGAAACTTCATTATTTTGACCATGTCTATAACTTATATGTTCAATTATATGTAATATATGTTGTTGCTGTTCTTTAGGTAATTGTAAGTCTTTCAAAAAGCTTTTTAACTTAGTTAACGCTTTTTCATGATTGGTTAATTTACTATCTACAGTGTCATGTAATAAACTTGCTAGTTGAATTGTTAACATGTGTTGCGATTGTTCTTGTTCAGCTATATAAGTTGCTAAACGCAATACACGATTAATATGTGCAATATCATGGCCAGTCGCGTCATCTTTATGATATGTACACATGTGATTATATGCACGGTTTAGTATTTCAGTTTCTTTCAAATTAGCTACACCTCTCAGTTTAGTCATATTAAATAAATTCATAAAATAAAAGGTCTAAGCAACAGTAGGGAAATTGTTACGTTAGACCTGATTTTTTATAAAATCGGTGACAATAGTCGTGAAATACCTTCTTTAAATTTAATCCATAAACTTCTTTGTTCATAAATTTCTTTTGTTAATTGATAAGATACATGTAAATCACTTTCAAAAGCGGATCTTAATGCTTTTGAGATGTATGTATCATAGATAAATGCATTAATTTCAAAATTTAATGTGAAACTACGATGATCCATATTAGTTGTACCTACACTTGCTACTTCATCATCTATAACGAGTGTCTTAGAATGTAGGAAGCCATTGTTATAATGGAAGATATTGACACCTGCATCTAAAAGGGAAGCTACATTATTATAAGTCGCCCAATAAACAAAAGGGTGATCAGGCTTGTTTGGAATCATAATATTTACGTCAACACCACCCAGTGCAGCTATTTTGACAGCATCTAGAAATGCTTGATCAGGTATGAAATAGGGCGATTGAATATAAATAGATTTTTTTGCTGAAGCAATCATTTTTAAATAACCGTATTTAATTTGTTCCCAGGTTTCATCGGGACCACTTGAAGCGATTTGTACACCGGTTGTACCACCTGAATCAACATCAGGGAAATAACGTTCAGCATAAGATAAGCGATCACGTGTTGATTGTGAATTCCAATCAAGCATAAAACGTAATTGTAAGGCATTCACAGCATCTCCAACAATTCTTAGATGTGTGTCTCTCCAGTAACCAAATTTTTTCTTAAGACCTAAATACTCATCACCCACATTGAATCCACCTACGTAACCAATATGACCATCGATAACCACGATTTTACGGTGGTTCCGATTATTCATTCTCAGATTAATTAAAGGCAATTTAGAAGGGAAAAATGCTTCAACATGGCCACCTTTTTTTCTAAAGTTCTTAAAATGTTTTAGAGATAAACCCCTAGACCCCATATCGTCGTATAGCATTTTCACTTCAATGCCTTCTTCGAGTTTCTGCTCAAGTGCAGATAGTATCTTTTTCCCGAGATTATCATTTCTAAATATATAATATTGGATATGAATATAGTCTGTTGCATTATTAATATCATTTAGCAGTGCATCAAATTTTTCTTTGCCATCTGTATAGATACTAATTTCATTATCTGTTGTTAAGAACGCAGCATTATTGTATAACAACATTTGTACCATATCTTTAAATTTCACAATTTGATGATTGCCTTTTGAAAAATCATCATTTTTTAAAGCTTCTAATTGCTCATTAACAATCATTTCAATGCCAATTTTATCTTCATCATTTAAGGAAAATATATGGTCTCGCTGAATTTGTCTGCCAATGAATAAGTAAATGATAAATCCTAAAATTGGTATCAGCACAAGTACTAGTAGCCATGCCCAAATTGAACCAGCAGATCTACGTTCCATAAAAATAATTGTAAAAGCAAAGATTAGGTTTAATATAAACGCGCCAATTAATATAATATTAATGATGACGTTCGTGTGATTAAACATAATTGAAAAGATATCTATCATATTAAACCTCCAACAAATAGCACAGTAATTAAATAATGTAAAAGTCTCCACTATTGTAACATGGAGAACATGTTTTATCACTTGACTAATACCTAACAGGGGTATATTATATGATGGGTATAGAATAGGAGGCGTTTGAGAAATGACTGAAATACAAAAAGCGCATCATTCAGAAGAAATAAAAGCAAATTTAAAATCAAGACTTAATAGAATCGAAGGTCAAGTTAAAGCCATAAATCGTATGGTAGAGGAAGATGTGTACTGTGACGATGTGCTTACACAAATAAGAGCTACGCGATCCGCATTAAATAGTGTCGCTACTAAATTATTAGATCATCATATGAAAAGTTGTATTATGGATAAAGTTGAACAGGGTCATGAACAAGAAGCGATGGAAGAACTACTTGTAACTTTTCAAAAATTGATGAAGGATTAAGTAAGGTGAAACATATGCAATCAAAAGTTATTTATATTGCTGAACTTTATAATGAGAAGCAAAAATTACAAATTGAAGAAAGACTAATGAAACTTTATGGTGTGTTTAAAGTTAGTATAGATATAGAAGAAGGCGCAATCTTTGTAGATTTTGAAACGCCTGCAAATTTGAATAATTTAGAAAAAGAAGTGTACGATTTAGGTTATAAAATAATTTATTAATCTATCTAAAGGGTATATATTGTAGGGCTATATAAAATGTAATGAATTAATTCTTCATATATAACATTACAAAGGATAGTTTATAATTAGTGAAATTTCACATTAAAAACTCTGTTTTTTTTGAATTAAAATAAAAAATTGAATATAATGTGGTATTTTACATTTAAATAGGGTAATATGTAGTAGAAGCAATAGATTAGGAGTGATGATATGAGTAAGGATAACGAAAAAATTCAAAATGTAGTTAAACTATTATCATCATTAGGGGTAAACATAAAGAAAACCAAATCAAGATTAGAAGTTATGCACACTTTACCAACGACTGTGAAAGCCGCTAACGAATTGAAATAGTCAAGTTACCCAATCAAGTGATTAGAGCCCATTGTTCTGGTCACTTTTTATTTTGCCTTATAATAGTTTAGAAAAAAGGTCAAAGCCAATGTATAAGGTACATTAGATAATGATACACATTTAAAAATTGAAATAATTTTTAAGGGTAAGATATTAGTGTAAGTGTAGTATAAACTTTTATAAATGTTTAAAACGCATAAGATATAGATTAATTTGTTTAATGATATAGTATACATATAAAAAGCTGGGACATCGATGTCCCAGCTTTTTAGTATGACAGGTCATCATACATTATTCTGTTGTTCATAATTGTTGTTTATCACCAGAGTATTGTTTGGGCTGATGATAGTAAATAGATAAAAGTACACCAATACCACACATGAGACTCCATAATGAACTACCGCCATAACTAATAAATGGTAGTGGAATACCAGTGATAGGTAGTAATTGGACAGTCATTCCAATATTTTGTAATACGTGGAATAAAATGAGTGAAGCATATCCAATTATGAATAATTTACTAAAAGGTAATTCAATTTTAGTTGCTAAGCGTACGAGATGGAATATAAAGGCTAAGAAAATTAATATTAGAATTACTGAGCCAATAAAACCAAATTCTTCACCAATAACTGAAAAAATAAAATCGGTATGATTTTCTGGGATGTATACTTCACCGTGATTAAATCCTTTACCAAATAGCTGACCAGAACCGATTGCTTTAAGGGATTCTGTTAAATGGTAACCATCACCACTACTGTACGTATAAGGATCTAACCAAGAATTAATTCTACCTAGTTGATATGTTTTAATTCCCAATGTGTTTTCTATAAGTGAAGGTTTATAAATAATAGACAATATTAAAGTTGAACCTATTACGATACCCGCAATAAAAAGCGGTGCTAATATTTTCCATGAAATACCACTAACAATCATGACACCAGCAATAATAGCGCAAATAACTAGTGTAGTACCAAGGTCATTTTGTAATAAAATTAATCCCATAGGTACAATCGAAATACCTACAATTTTTAGTAATAATTTAAAATCGGTTTCTAATGATTTATTGAACGTGAATTGATTATGTCTAGAAATCAATTTTGCGAGTGCTAGTATCAACACAATCTTCATAAATTCTGAAGGCTGTACACTGATAGGCCCTAGTTTATACCAGCTTTTAGCACCATTAATAATTGGTGTGATTGGTGTTTCAGGGATAATAATTAATATGAACAGTCCAATACATAAGATAAAATATAATAAATATGTATATTTCATGAGCTTTTTAGGTGAAACCAGCATAATGAGTAATGCAATGGCACCGCCCAAAACATAATATAAAATTTGTCTGATGCTAAAGTTAGCGCTATATTGACCGCCACCCATAGCTGAATTGATAATCGTGACGCTTACGAATGCTAATAATACGAGGATGCCTATTAAAACCCAGTCAATCCGCCGTATCCAATGATTGTTTTTTAATTGACGTGAAGTACTCATTTCTTACTCCTTTAAACAGCTAGATTTCTCTATCTTTAGTATTATATATAGATTTTACCGAACTTTAACATATTTTGCTAGAAGTAGGGTGTCGATTTAAAAAATTATAAATATGAAGTTTTATGATATGTCTTTACGAATGATAAAAGAGAACAAAAAATAAATGCTTTTTATACCACTTAACAAATGCAAAAAAATATTAAATCGTGATATGATGTAGTTTAAGAATTGTATATGGAGGCTAAAAAATGGCTAAAGAAAATGTATGTATCGTATACGGAGGAAAAAGTGCAGAACACGATGTTTCAATATTAACAGCACAAAATGTCTTGAACGCAATTGATAAGGAACGGTATCAAATAGACATTATTTACATAACTAATGATGGTGCTTGGAAAAAGAAAGAAAACATCGTAGATACGATCAACGATATCGACTCATTACGCTTAATAGATGTTGAAGCGGGTGAAATTTCAAAATTATTAAGTCAAGGAAGTACAGGAAATGCATATAGTGCAGTATTTCCATTATTACATGGGCCTAATGGTGAAGATGGCACAATCCAAGGTTTATTTGAAGTTTTAGATATACCGTATGTAGGTAATGGCGTTTTAGCTGCCTCAAGTTCAATGGACAAATTAGTAATGAAGCAACTCTTTGCGCATAGAGGTTTACCACAATTACCTTATGTTAGCTTTTTAAGAAGTGAGTATCACAAATATGAAGGTAACATCTTAAAATTAGTACATGATAAATTAGAATATCCAGTATTTGTAAAACCAGCTAACCTAGGATCTAGTGTAGGTATTAGTAAATGTAATAATGAAGAAGAGCTTAAAAACGGTATAGAAGAAGCTTTCCAATTTGACCGCAAGTTAGTTATCGAACAGGGTATTGAGGCGCGTGAAATTGAAGTTGCTGTATTGGGAAATGACTATCCAGAAACGACATGGCCTGGAGAAGTTATCAAAGAAGTAGCTTTCTATGACTATAAGGCAAAATATAAAGACGGAAAAATAAAATTAGATATTCCAGCTGACTTAGACGAAGAGGTTCAAATGACGTTAAGAAATATGGCTGTTGAAGCTTTTAAAGCAACAGACTGTGCAGGGTTACTACGAGCTGACTTCTTTGTAACAGACGATAATCAAATTTTTATAAATGAAACTAATGCGATGCCTGGATTCACTGCATTTAGCATGTACCCAAGCTTATGGGAAAATATGGGTGTGAGTTACTCTGATTTAATTAAGAAATTAATTGAGTTAGCTAAAGAAAAACATGAAGATAAAAAACAAAATAAATACAAAATTGACTGAGGCGAATAAATTATGATAGAGGTAACGTTAGAACAAATTAAAACATGGATTCCATGTGAAATAGAAAATGAATTTATGGATCATGGTATTAAAGGTGTTTCTATTGATTCACGTGACATTCACAATCAAAATTTATTTATTCCATTTAAAGGCGAACATGTAGATGGTCATAAATATGTAGCACAAGCACTTAAAGATGGTGCAGGTGCTGCATTTTATCAAAAAGGTGAACCGTTAGACGAAAATATTGATGGACCTATTATTTGGGTCGATGACACATTAGAAGCTTTACAACATTTAGCAAAAGCATATTTAGAATTTGTTAATCCACAAGTCATTGCAGTTACTGGTTCTAATGGTAAAACAACAACGAAAGATATGATTGAAAGCGTCTTGAAACCACAATTCAAAGTCAAAAAGACGCAAGGAAACTATAATAATGAAATAGGTATGCCATTAACTATTTTACAATTAGATATTGATACTGAAATTTCCATTCTTGAAATGGGCATGTCAGGTTTCCACGAAATTGAATTATTATCTAAATTAGCTCAACCCGATATTGCCATAATCACTAATATTGGTGAGTCTCATATGCAAGATTTAGGGTCAAGAGAAGGTATTGCTAAAGCTAAATCAGAAATTACACTTGGTTTAAAACCAGGAGGCTTATTTATCTATGACGGTGACGAACCATTACTAGAACCGTATGCTAACGAAATACAAAATGCTGATTTAGTAAGTTTTGGTAAAAATTCTGATAATACGCTGGTAAGTACTATTGAAACAATCAAAGATCATGGTATTGCATTCACAATTAATCATGATGAACATTATGAACTTCCTATCTTAGGTGAACATAATATGAAAAATGCTACGATTGCTATTGCAGTAGGTAAGAGATTAAATTTAACATACCAAACTATTTTCAATAATTTGAAAAATGTCGTGCTTACTGGCATGAGAATGGAACAACATCATACAAAAGATGAAATACTTGTCATTAATGATGCTTATAATGCAAGTCCAACGAGTATGAAAGCGGCCATAGACACACTTTCTGGCATGGAAGGTAGAAAAATTATTGTCCTTGGCGATGTATTAGAATTAGGTCCTGATAGTCAAATCATGCATGAAGCTGTAGGACTATATTTTGAAGACAAAGGTATTGACGCATTATTTACGTTTGGTAATGAGGCGGCTCACATTAGTCATACTGGTAAAGCTTTCGTTAAAAAGTCTGAAGCTTTTAAAGAAAAAGCAGACCTTATTCGTTCATTAAAAGGTTATGTTCAAGCGAATGACAAAGTATTAGTCAAAGGATCAAGAGGAATGAAATTAGAAGAAGTGGTAGAAGCGTTAATTTAAAACGATTAACTACCATAAATATGGAATCAATATATTATTGAGCTCAAAGAACCCGGGACGTACAATCGTCTGGGGTTCTTTATTATATGAGATAATGACCAAATCAACTGAATAATGCGGTAGACAGTTTTAAATATAAAATGATATTTTATGAAACTAAGTGCTTTTATATTAATCAGTTATTATTTTACTAAGATAAGGTGAATCAAAAATTTCATTTTATTAAAGTGTCATGCTTAATTATTATTTTCTTTAAAATTTGCATAGGCTAAAAGATTTGTATGGAAAATAGTTTGGTTTATGAATCATACTTCATAATATCATTTTATAAAAATGCTTAAGTCATAATAATTAATTGGAATAATCTAATCATTAACAGAATAAATAAATTAACAAATTTTTTTCAGAAAGTAAAAAGTAATATGAAAAAATAAAATTAAACGCTTACAACCTATGTATTTCGGCGTTTATAAGCTGAGAAAACGTGATGATTACGAGAGATTCACTCAATTTATTCTAATTTGGTTTATTGCGATTATGCACTTGAGGTGGTACTATAAAGAAGTTGAAGAAACTTAAGTGAACATATATGTATAGAAATACAGATAAATAAAGGAGAATTATATTGCAAAATTTTAAAGAATTAGGGATCTCAGATAAGATGGCAGAAACCCTACAATCCATGGGGTTCAATGAGGCCACTCCTATTCAAAAAGAGAGTATCCCTCTTGCCTTAGAAGGCAAAGATGTTCTTGGTCAAGCGCAAACAGGTACAGGTAAAACAGGTGCGTTTGGTATTCCATTAATTGAAAAAGTGGCAGACCAAGAAGGTGTACAATCATTAATCCTTGCACCAACAAGAGAGTTAGCAATGCAAGTTGCTGAATCATTAAAAGCATTCGCTAAAGGACAAAATATTCAAGTTGTTACTGTATTTGGTGGTATGCCAATCGACCGTCAAATTAAAGCACTTAAAAAAGGTCCACAAATCGTAGTAGGTACACCAGGTCGTGTAATTGACCATTTAAACCGTCGTACATTAAAAACGAATGATATTCATACGCTTATCTTAGATGAAGCGGATGAAATGATGAATATGGGATTCATTGATGATATGAAATTCATCATGGACAAAATTCCAGCTGAACAACGTCAAACAATGTTGTTCTCAGCTACTATGCCTAAAGCAATTCAAACATTGGTTCAACAATTCATGAAATCACCAGTTATCGTTAAAACGATGAATAATGAAATGTCAGATCCACAAATTGAAGAATATTATACTATCGTAAAAGAATTAGAGAAATTTGATACTTTTACAAGTTTCTTAGATGTACACCAACCAGAATTAGCTATCGTATTCGGACGTACAAAACGTCGTGTTGATGAATTAACAAGCGCGTTAATCTCAAAAGGATACAAAGCTGAAGGATTACATGGTGATATCACTCAAGCTAAACGTTTAGAAGTATTGAAAAAATTCAAAAATGATCAATTAGATATTTTAGTTGCAACAGATGTTGCGGCAAGAGGACTTGATATTTCAGGTGTAAGTCACGTATACAACTTTGATATCCCTCAAGATACTGAAAGTTATACGCACAGAATTGGTCGTACTGGTCGTGCTGGTAAAAAAGGTGTTGCAATCACATTTGTAAATCCAATTGAGATGGATTATATTCGTCAAATTGAACAAGCAAACAAACGCCAAATGACAGCTTTAAGACCGCCTCATCGTAAAGAAGTGTTAAAAGCACGTGAAAACGATATTAAAGGTAAAGTACAAAACTGGATGTCAAGAGACAATGAACCAAGATTACAACGTATTGCTACAGAGTTACTTGGTGAATATAATGATGTGGATTTAATCGCGTCATTATTACAAGAGCTAGTCGAATCAAACGACGAAGTTGATGTTCAATTAACATTTGAAAAACCATTATCTCGCGGTAAAGGTCGTCAAGGTAAAGGTGGACCAAAACGTGGCGGTAACCATAAACGTGGTGGCGGCAAGTTTGATAACAAGAACCGTCGTTCAGGTAAAGGCGGATTCAACAATAAGAAGAAAAATGATAGACCTTCTTCTGACAGAAACAATAACAAGAAATCAATGAAAGGTCGCACGTTTGCAGACCATAAAAAATAAAACGATTTATCATATATGAAATTTAGGTTTAATCACTCCATTTATTTGGGGTGATTTTTTATGTTAAATGGAGTTTAGATGGGAATGAAAGAATAAAATACTTTAATATTTTAATTGTGTTGATACATATTTTGAAGTGAGGATGAATGCGCACTATACCCTGTGTTATAATGGGGGAAATCTTAATGAAGGAGTGTATTTATGATAAACGACCAGCTCTTTAAAAAAAGTCCAAAAGAAGCTATAAAATATTATTATTTAACAGAAGGACTAGAATTTATAGTGCATTTGATCGTTATGATGGTATTAATATTCTTATGGAGCCATTTTAATTGGTGGCACTTTTTAATTTATATATTCATTTTTCTTATCTTAATAGATATAGTTTATGCTGCATTTGGACCTTGGATTAAGTACCATTATACATATTATCGAATTGGTGAAAATGATATAGAAGTTAAATATGATTTTTTCTTCAAATCACAAAAATTCGTAAAATTAGAACGTATGCAATATATAGAACGTAAATATAATCCAATACTGAAAAGGTTAGGTTTAGCTAAAGCATCATTAGTGACTGCTGGTCATCATGTAACATTCCCATTACTTAGCATTAAAGATGCAGAAACATTTGAAGCGATAAGTCTTGATTATTTGAGAGGAGCTGATTATGATGTATAGTCCTCAAAAATTACATCCAATTTCATATATAACGGGTGTGATCGAAGCAATCAAACAAAATATCGTTTTAATCATTATTTTTCTAGTGTTTAATATTCGTGATTTTGATTTCACTAATATTTATGCTTATATTTTCCCAGGTATTGTAACCATATTATTTCTTTTTTCATTCATAACTCAGGTTTTAAAAGTATATAACACAAGATATTGGATTGAAAATGACCACTTTGTACTTGCTACAGGTATTTTTACCAAAGAAAGAAAAGAGCTCAATATACGACGTATCCAAACACTTGATACAACGCAAGGCATCATAAATCAAATCGTTGGCGGTGTTAAATTACAGATTAAAACCCCAAGTGATGGAATTGATTTGGATACTGTTTCTAAAAAACAGAGCGAATGGATACAACAAACTTTAAAGGAAAAGCAACATGAACTATCTACTAGCAAAGCACAAGCAGTAGATCCTGTATCTACACAAGAGATCGATGATTCAGAATTGACGAACGATGATATCAATGTAACGACAAATGAAACAAATGCTAAAGATGAAGTTAAGTTTTTATATAAATTGAATTTTAAAGAATTGTTATTTATGGCATTAACGAGTGGAGCCATTGGTGTTGCCTTCGCTGCACTTTCTCCGATAATTGGGGGATTGTCAGAAGTTATTCCATGGGATTGGATAACTGATGAGTTCTCACAAATTTCACAAGCAATTTTTGTCATTGTCTTAATGATGGTTGCGACCATTGCCATTGCGAGTTATATCATCGGGACATTAATTGTTATTGTACGCAACTTTAATTACACGGTGACGAAGCATGGTAATCAATTAAATATTAAGTATGGACTATTTAATGTTAAAAATATTACCGTTCCCACAGATAGGGTACAGGCTGTCGTTGAAAAGCAATCATTTCTTAGAAAATTGTTTGGGTATACATCCATTCATTTTGTAATAACAAGTGATATGAATGATATGGATAAAGATGACGTATCCTTAGATGGCAATGTGATGATACTTCCTTTCATTAAGCGTAAAAAAGCATTTGAAATTATTAAAACTTTAATGCCGAATATGACGTTTGAAAAAGCAACAGTAGGTATGCCGTGGAGAGGTTTTCATCGCCATTTTTGGAAACAAGCTTTGTTACTTATCATGGTAGCTGCGGTAATTAATTATTTTTGGGCGGCATGGGCCTTTTTAATTGCAGGAGTTATTATATTAATTTTTATTGTGCGTAGTTACCTTGTGACTAAATTTTCTGGTATGAAATTAGTTGAAGATGAACTTGTAGTACGTAATGTCACTTTATTTGGATTTAAAAATACTTATTTCAAACAAGATAAAATATTAGGACTAGAAGTACGACGTACCCCATTTTTAATTAATAGTGACTTAGGTAATTTTAATTTTATTATTGCAAAAGCTGCTGGTAATGAACATATTGGGTTGAAATTCAATGCATATCAACGAGTTAAATCCTTACAATCATGGTGTTTGAGAGGTGAACAAAATGAGTAATTATCAGTATATGCACGCATCTGGTAAAACAGTCATGCGCATAGCAGCGTCAATTGTTACTGTGATATTATGTGTTTTATTAGTAGCGTTTTATTTAGTAAATCATTTGTGGCTCGAGTGGTTTGCACAAGAAACAATGAAATGGATTTTAATTATCGGTGCAGTAATCATATTGATGTATATTATTGTCGAATTGGTTATTGTACCCAAATATCGTTATAAAATATTTAAATATAATCTAGAAGATCACACGATAACGGTTAGAAATGGTTTGTGGTTTGTAAAAGTTGTGAAGATGCCTTTATTCAGAATACAAAATGTTGATACACACGAAGGTATTTTAATGAGAAAATATCAGTTAGCAAGTTTAACATTGTCTACAGCTGGAGGAAATACTGAAATTAAACTGGTCAATAAAGAGGTAGCCGCTCAGTTAAAACAAACTATAAAACAAGTGAATCAAGATAGTGCTATAGAAAACACAAATCATTAAACGAAAGCCATATAACAAGATAGCGTTAGTATAAAGACGTTATATGGGAGGTAGGAGACGGAAATGATACACGGTATAGGTGTCGATTTAATTGAAATAAGTAGAATAAAGAATCTTTATAAACGTCAATCGAAACTGGTTGATCGCATTTTAACAATAAATGAACAACATAAGTTTAATCAATTTAATAATGAACAACGAAAAATGGAATTTTTAGCTGGTCGATTTGCAACGAAAGAAGCGTTTAGTAAAGCTTTAGGTAGTGGTTTAGGAAAAACAGTATCTTTCACGGATATTGATTGTGTTAATGATGAAGATGGTAAGCCTTGCATACATTATGAGGGGTACAAAGTACATGTGAGTATTTCGCATACAGAACACTATGCAATGAGTCAGGTTATTTTAGAGGTTTAAATTAATTTAGGTGATTTCAGTTTATTAAATTTGGATATATTATCTGTATTGTTATAAAATTAAGATAATATATTTATTACACAGGTTATGAACTGATATAGGAGGTACGTGCTTTATGTCTGATAAGTATTATAGATCGACTTACGTCAATGTAGATTTAAATGCAATCGTTGCAAATTTTCAAGTCTTTCAAAAATTACATCCAAATAAGACGGTTATGCCAGTAGTGAAAGCAAATGGTTATGGCCTTGGAAGTATTAAGGTAGCAAGACAGCTCATGGATAATGGTGCTGAGTTTTTTGCTGTAGCAACTTTGGATGAAGCGATTGAATTACGTATGCATGGCATTGATGCTAAGATTTTAGTTTTAGGCGTTATTCCAACGGAGCATATTAATAAAGCGATTCAACACCGTGTTGCAATCACTGTACCATCAAAATCATGGCTAGTAGAAGTCGTGAAAGAAATTCCAGAATCAAATGAAAAAGATTTATGGATACACGTAAAATTAGACACGGGTATGGGTAGATTAGGTATGAAGACAGCAGAAGAATACAAAGAAGTCATAGAGCTTATTAATGGCCATAGCCATTTAATATTTGAAGGTGTATTTACGCATTTCGCATGTGCAGATGAACCTGGCGACTCAATGAACCGCCAACAAACAATGTTTGAAGAAATCGTTGGACAAGCCGATAAACCAGATTATATACATTCACAAAATTCTGCTGGTGCTTTGATGAAAGACACACAATTTTGTAACGCAGTTAGAGTAGGTATTTCCCTATATGGCTATTATCCATCCGCTTATGTTAAATCAAATGTGAAAGTGCATTTAAAACCAAGTGCACAGTGGATAAGTGAAATTGTACAGACGAAATTACTTCATGCAGGTGAATCAGTCAGTTATGGTAGTGTATATACGGCTGACGAAATAACTAAAATTGGTGTCATTCCAGTAGGTTATGCGGATGGTTATCCTAGAATGATGAAAGGTTTCTCAGTGAATGTGAATGGCAAACAATGTGAAGTCATAGGAAAAGTGTGCATGGATCAAACAATTATTAAAATTCCTGATGAGATTCAAGTTGGGGATAAAGTAATCATAATGGATCATCACAGCGATACCCCACAATCAGCCGAAGCGCTGGCGCATCAGCAACAAACCATAAATTATGAAGTGTTATGTCGCTTGAGTAGAAGACTACCACGTGTTTACCATAGTTCGAAAGACCTAGAAATTCGCAATGAATTACTAAAATAGTATAGTCACTGTTTGTAAAATTTGTTATCATGTATCTAACAACCAATCTCGAAGATTTATATTTTAGTTACATGGAGGTCTTTATTCATGGCAAGTTTCAACCAAAGTAGAATTCATAGTATAGAACAACTTTTAAAAGAAGGCTATTCTCAAATGGCTGATTTGAACCTCTCCCTCGCAGCAGAAGCATTTCCGTTTGAATGTGAAGCTTGTGATTGCAACGAAGTATATATTAGCTCCAAGAATAATAATGAATGATGAGACGTGGTGACGTTTATTTAGCTGATTTATCACCAGTCCAGGGGTCTGAACAAGGGGGAATAAGACCTGTCGTAATTATACAAAATGATACTGGTAATAAATATAGTCCTACCGTAATTGTAGCCGCAATTACTGGTAGGATAAATAAAGCTAAAATACCTACACATGTAGAAATAGAAAAAAGTAAATATAAATTAGATAAAGATTCTGTTATATTGCTAGAGCAGATTAGAACTTTAGATAAAAATAGGCTGAAAGAAAAATTAACTTATCTTTCTGATAAAAAAATGAAAGAAGTTAATAATGCCATTGATATTAGTTTAGGATTACATAATATTAGGAGTCACAAATCCTGATTTTCAAAGGTTTACCTAATAAGTTAATAAAATAGTGAATTATAGACATTGATTCTCTATAACATGCAATAATCATTTATTAATGAATTAATCAATTTTAACCAAGATTGCTTTTAATAAATGGTTGTGACCTTTGAATAAGATGTCTAATTTAAAAGCTTTAGGGTTTCCTAAAGCTTTTTTAAGTATCTAAAGTACATTTAATAAAAGATGCATGAATATTTAACAATTAAAGTTGTTTTATTCAATGGAGCGATTGACATACATACAGAACATTTGAATATGTTGCATTCAATGTATGCGATTTATATTTGCATTTTGAGGAGGAGTTACTGCGTGAAAGAATTCAAAAATCAATATAAAGCGCTAATTGATGAAAGCTTACACACGATTGATACAAGCGATTTAATAAAGAAGTGTGAAGGTTTTACTGAAGAAGTTATAAAAAAAGATATTTTGCCCGAAGATATCGTTCAAATACATAAAGATTATATAAAAGGTCAAAATTTAAGTGAAGCACAAATTTTGAAAACCTTTAATGTGTTAAAAGAAATTGTTAAAGGGTTTGGTTATAGTTATAGAGACTATAAACAATTAGTGGACAGATTACAGTATCACGATAAAGAAATAGATTTAGCTTCACGTCTGCAGCAAACCATGTTAAAAACAGATATACCTCAATTTGATAGTATACAAATCGGTGTCATTTCAGTTGCAGCGCAAAAAGTAAGCGGTGATTATTTTAACTTAATTGATCATAAAGATGGCACGATGAGTTTCGCTGTTGCGGATGTCATTGGCAAAGGTATCCCAGCTGCATTAGCTATGAGTATGATTAAATTTGGAATGGATTCATATGGTCATTCACAATTACCAAGTGATGGTTTAAAACGACTGAACCGAGTTGTTGAAAAAAATGTGAATCAAAATATGTTCGTAACAATGTTTTATGGCTTATATGAAGAATTAAATCATTTATTATATTGTAGTTCTGCAGGCCATGAACCAGGTTATATTTATCGAGCTGAAACAGAAACATTTGAGGAAATGGGAGTTCGAGGAAGAGTACTTGGTGTGAGTCAACAAACACGTTATAAGCAACAAGAAATACCTATTTATTTAGATGATTTAGTTATTATTTTTACAGATGGCGTAACTGAAGTCAGAAATGAAGCGGGCGACTTTTTAGACAAACAACATTTATTAGATATGATTCATAAATATAAACATATGCACCCTCAAGATATTGTGCAATTATTATATGAAGCCATATTAAAAATACAAAACCCAGATAAAAGAGATGATTTAACGATATTAATCATTAAAAGAGTAAATTAGTTTTTAGTGTTTAGATTTAAAATTTAAATTTAAGGGTATAAAAGTTATTAATGAGACTATAATTAGGAGTGTAATGTTATGAAGCTTAATATTGAGACTGTAACTCATGATTCACATTATGAGGTGAAAGTTGGCGGTGAACTGGATGTATATACAGTTCCTGAATTAGAAGAAGTCTTAGTTCCAATGAGACAAGAGGGAACACACGATATCTATGTGAATTTAGAAAATGTGAGTTACATGGATTCAACAGGATTAGGTTTATTTGTAGGTACATTAAAAGCATTAAACCAAAACGATAAAGAATTATATATATTAGGTGTTTCAGATCGAATAAGTCGTCTTTTTGATATAACTGGATTAAAAGATTTGATGCATGTTAATGAAGGAACGGAGGTCGAATAACATGCAATTTAAACAAGATTATATAGAAATGCGTTTACCAGCATCCGCAGAATATGTAAGTTTAATTCGTTTGACATTATCAGGTGTATTTTCAAGAGCAGGTGCGTCATATGATGATATAGAAGATGCTAAAATTGCTGTCAGCGAAGCAGTGACTAATGCAGTGAAACACGCTTATAAAGATGATTACAATCAAGTGGGGATGATTAATCTTTGCTTCGAAATCTTCGATGATAAAATTAAAATTATTATTTCTGATCAAGGTGATAGTTTCGATTATGAAGAAACAAAAGCAAAATTAGGACCATATAAAGAAAATGAAAACATAGACTTCCTTAGAGAAGGCGGTTTGGGTCTGTTTTTAATTGAATCTTTAATGGATGAGGTTACAGTTGATAAACAATCAGGTGTGACAATCAGTATGATAAAGTATATTAAAAAAGAGCAGGTGCGAAATAATGGCGAGAGAGTCGAAATCAGTTAATGATGTATCACCTGAACAAATAAACCAATGGATTATGCAGCATCAAAACAATGAAAATACAGATGCACAAGATCAACTTGTAAGACATTATAGAAAGTTAATCGAATCCTTGGCATATAAATATTCTAAAGGTCAATCTCATCACGAAGACCTCGTTCAGGTCGGTATGGTTGGTTTAATCGGTGCAATCAATCGATTTGACTTGTCCTTTGATAGAAAGTTTGAAGCCTTTTTAGTACCAACTGTGATTGGTGAGATTAAACGCTATTTGCGTGATAAAACATGGAGTGTTCATGTACCTAGAAGAATCAAAGAAATTGGACCACGAATTAAGAAAGTTACAGATGAATTAACAAATGAACTCGAACGTTCACCTTCTATTACTGAAATTGCAGATCGATTAGAAGTGAATGAAGAAGATGTGCTTGAAGCAATGGAAATGGGTCAAAGCTACAATGCGTTGAGCGTAGATCATTCTATTGAAGCAGATAAAGACGGTTCGACTGTAACTTTACTAGATATCATGGGTCAACAAGATGATAATTATGATTTAACAGAAAAAAGGATGATATTGGAAAAAATACTTCCAATACTTTCAGAACGAGAAAGACAAATTATTCATTGTACTTTTATTGAAGGTTTAAGCCAAAAAGAAACAGGAGAACGAATTGGCTTAAGTCAAATGCATGTATCAAGATTGCAGAGAACAGCGATTAAGAAATTACAGGAAGCAGCAAATAAATAAATTGAATATATAGACAAGGCAGATTTCGAATTTTATGGAATCTGCTTTTTTAATTGTATTGATGATTCTGAGAGAGTCATGTAATACAGATATGTTAAAATGTATTTATTAACAAAATAATATTACATAATGATAAGCGGAGGATTTCATGGATAGTAATTTAATTCAATCAATCAGAGATAAATATAGCTTCACAACCAAGCAAATTAATGCTGTTTTATCTTTATTAGAAGATAAAAATACAGTACCCTTTATAGCTCGTTATAGAAAAGAGCAAACAGGTGGTTTGGATGAAGTAGAAATTAAACAAATTGATGATGAATATCAATATATGGTAAATCTACAGAAGAGAAAAGAAGAAGTTATTAATAATATCGAAGAACAAGGCTTATTAACTTCGGATTTGAAAAGTGATATTTTAAAACAAACAAAATTACAAAGAGTAGAAGATTTATACAGACCGTTCAAACAGAAAAAGAAAACAAGAGCAACTGAGGCAAAACGAAAAGGATTAGAGCCATTTGCGCAATGGTTACAACAAACAAATATAGACACATCTGTTGAAACGAAAGCACAACAATTTATTAACGATGAAGTCACAAGTGTAGAAGATGCAATCAAAGGCGCTCAAGATATCATTGCAGAAATTGTTTCAGATAAACCTATATATAGAAGTAAAATACTTAAAGATACATTTCAACAGGGCAATATTATAACGCAAAAGAAAAAGCATGCAGAAGATGAGAAAGAAATTTTTTCTATGTATTATGATTATACCGAACCGATTAAAAAAATCGCCAATCATCGAGTGCTTGCAGTTAATCGTGGTGAAAAAGAAAAGGTTTTATCAGTTAAAATAGAAATGGATATACAAGGGATAGAAAATTTTATTAGAAGCAAAGAAATATCATCTGAACATAATGGTACCTATGTCATTATAGATGCTATTAAAGATAGTTTGAAAAGATTAATCATGCCATCGATCGAAAGAGAAATAAGAAGTGATTTAACTGAAAAAGCTGAAAATCATGCAATCGATGTATTTAGTGAAAATTTGAGAAACTTGTTATTACAACCACCTATGAAAGGAAAGCAAATACTTGGTGTTGATCCCGCTTTTAGAACAGGTTGTAAACTTGCAGTCATTAATCCATTTGGTACATTTGTAGCTAAAGGAGTCATGTATCCTCATCCTCCAGTAAATAAAAAAGAAGATGCTGAAAAAATATTTGTGGACTTCGTTAAAACATATGATGTCGAATTAATAGCTATCGGTAATGGTACAGCGAGCCGTGAAACTGAACAATTTGTTGCTTCAATGATACAAGAACACCAATTAAACGTTCAATTTATCATTGTTAATGAAGCGGGGGCATCTGTATACTCTGCATCGGAAGTGGCAAGAAATGAATTCCCAGATTTTCAAGTTGAGGAGCGTAGTGCTGTTTCGATAGGTAGAAGAGTACAAGATCCATTGAGTGAATTAGTGAAAATAGATCCAAAATCTATCGGCGTTGGTCAATATCAACATGATGTTAACCAAAAGTCATTAGAAGGTGCATTGTCATTTGTTGTTGAAACTGCGGTTAACCAAGTGGGGGTTGATGTGAATACTGCTTCACGTTCATTACTACAATATGTATCAGGTTTAACACCCACAATTGCACAAAATATTATAGATTATAGAGAAGAGAATGGTGCTATAACGCATAATAAAGAAATTGCTAAAGTTAAAAGATTAGGTGCGAAAACATTTGAACAAAGTATTGGATTTATGAGAATCGTAGGTGGTAAAGAACCCTTAGACAATACTTCGATTCATCCAGAAAGTTATAATGTAGCAAATCAATTATTAACTGAAATTGAAATGACTACACATGATTTAGGAACGGAAAAACTTAAACTTGCCTTGAACAAAATTGATATTGTAGCAATGGCAGAAAAGTTAAATATTGGTCAACCGACACTTGAAGATATTATTAACTCATTGATTGCACCTAATAGAGATCCAAGAGATGAATTCGAAACTCCTATTTTAAAATCTGATGTACTATCTATTGAAGACTTAACTAAAAACATGAAACTTAGTGGGACTGTAAGGAACGTGGTTGATTTTGGTGCATTTGTAGATATTGGGGTAAAACAAGATGGACTCGTACACATATCAAAGCTTGCTAAGAAGTTTGTTAAAAACCCAATGGATATTGTAAGTGTTGGTGATATTGTAGATGTATGGATATTAGATATTGATGATAAAAAAGGTAAAGTATCATTAACAATGATTGATCCAAATGGATAACAGTGCATTACAAAAATTAACAGAGACAATCTCGTTAAAGTATTTTAAAATGCCATTTAAACATAAAGCATATTTCAATAAGCGTTTAAGAACGACTGGTGGTCGCTATTTATTAAGTTCACACAATATAGAAGTGAATGAAAAGCAATTTGCTAAGTTTGGTGAATCAGCTATCATTGATATTATTAAGCACGAATTATGTCATTATCATTTGCACTTACAGAAGAAAGGATACAAACATAAAGACAAAGATTTTAAACGTCTGTGCCAACAAACAGGTGCACCTAGATTTTGTTCTGCAATTGAAAAATATGAAGATCGAGTTAATTATATATATCAATGTCAAAAATGTGCGTCTAGATTTCCAAGAATAAGAAAAGTCGATACAAATAAAATGGTTTGTGGAAAATGTAATGGAAAACTGAAAGAATTAAACAACTAATATACTTATAAATAATGAACGCCTATCGATAATTTAGTCGAAAGGCGTTCATTATTTATATATAGAATGTATTTTATGGAAGATTTTTAGCAATGATTAAGGGAAAAATAGAGTATTTTGTGTGTACTTTCACCAAATTAGAGAGTTTAATTAATTAATCTTGTTAATTTACTCTTTTTAGTTTTGTTTATTCATTGACGATGAGCGAAATATATTATATGATAATAAACGTTGCGAAATTAATAGCAACTTTGGTTAAGGAAACATTAATTTTGTTAAATACAATTTAAAAAGTTGTTGACAAATAATTAAGAATATATTACAATGTTATTTGTTACTTAATGAACGAGAAACAAATTGACCGTTTGGCTAAGCGGCCGTGGCGGAACGGCAGACGCGCTAGGTTGAGGGCCTAGTGGGAGTATTCCCGTGGAGGTTCAAATCCTCTCGGCCGCATCAAATACCTTTAATGAATAAATATGCGGGTGTAGTTTAATGGCAAAACCTCAGCCTTCCAAGCTGATGTTGTGGGTTCGATTCCCATCACCCGCTCCAATAGAAATTTAAATGAACATTGAAAACTGAATTGCAATATGTCAACGTTAATTCCGAACACAACATTAAATTGTTGGTTCAAAACAAGTGTTAGAGATAACACAAATTAGTATTTTATGAGCTAATCAAACATCATAATTCATTTATGGAGAGTTTGATCCTGGCTCAGGATGAACGCT
>NZ_JAFCXB010000005.1:0-93071 GCF_049897865.1 Staphylococcus sp. Y174-1
TACAGCAAAGAATACTTTAAAAGGTATTGAATGTATTTACGCTCTATATAAAAAGAACCGCAGGTCTCTTCAGATCTACGGATTTTCGCCATGCCACGAAATTAGCATCATGCTAGCAAGTTAAGCGAACACTGACATGATAAATTAGTGGTTAGCTATATTTTTTACTTTGCAACAGAACCTAATCTAACCATAAAAACACTTCGCAACGATAAATGTTACAGTTGATAAACAAATAGATACAATAATGACAACTATTAATGGTTTGAAAGCACGATCTTTTAAGTCTTTAAAGGAAACATTTAATCCTAATGCAACCATTGCCATCAATAAGCATATAGTCGTGACATTATCGATAATTTGCATAACCATGTGTGGCAAGGGCACATAAGTATGGAATAGTGCCATCATGACAAAACCAAGTAAAAAGTAAGGTACATCAATATGTTTTTTTTCGGTCTCGCTATGCGATTTTATTCTCATAATTAGAATTAAAATAATACTCAGAGGTATTAATAAAAACACACGTCCCAGTTTTCCTAACAGTCCAATACTCAAAGCTTCTTGGCCTGAAAAATCCGAAGCAAGAATTACATGTGCAATTTCATGTAAACTTGTGCCTGACCAGACCCCAAATACTTCAGGAGATATTGTAAAAACAGAATATATCACAGTATATGCAAGTGAAAATATAGTGCCAATAAGTGCGACAATCCCGATACTAATCGCAGAATCTTTTTCTCGGGATTTTAATATTGGAGATATTGCTGCAATAGCCGCCGCGCCACATACCCCAGTGCCAATACCTAATAATAGCGTGAGGTGTTTATCCCCTTTAATGTATTTATTTAGTAACAACATTAATCCGATACTAAAAAGGATGACTCCAATATCGATTAATAACAAACCGCTACCTTTTCCAATCACATCATAAATATTTAACTTTAATCCATATAATATAATAGCTAATTTCAGTAACCGTTTAGATGAAAATTCGATGCCTGAACGATATGCTTCAGGGTAACCCTTAAAATGTCTATATAGAATCGCAATCAGTATAGCAATTGTTAAAGCGCCTATCTTATCTAAAAATGGTAGTTTTGAGCCTAATAAACTTATAACTGCGATGATAAATGTGAATAATAAACCATAAATAAATGCTTTACTTTTTAAGGACTTCACTTTTTAACTCCTCCTTTTATCAAAAGTTTAGCACCGCAAAGTTATAATGTGAAATAAATATTAAGTATATTACTCATAACGATTTTGTTATAATAGAGTGACTCAAATGTCAGGAGGCCTAGTTAATGGATTCATTAAAAGTTCTAACTGAAGTAGTTAAAACGCAAAGCTTTACTAAGGCTGCAGAAAATTTATATACTTCACAGCCATCAATAAGTCGTGATATTAAACGATTAGAACTGGAATACGATATAAAAATTTTCGAATTTAGACATTCTAAAATGTCTTTAACGAGTGATGGGGAGAAACTATTTCAATATGCTTTACAGCGTGAACATTTAGAACAAACCTTAAGACACGATTTGAAAATGCAGCCTGATACAATTTCGGGAGATTTAACGGTAGGGAGTAGTTACACGTATGGCGAATATCGATTGTCACAACATCTTACTGATTTAGCAAAAAAATATCCTGAATTATATATTCATGTGCATTTAAATAATTCTGACACAGTATTACAACATATTAAGAATAACATTATCGATTTAGGTATAATCGAAAAAGAGGTTCAAAGCAATATCATATACAGTAGACGTATTGCTCAAGATGAAATAGTATTAATTCGTAAAAAATCATCATATCCAAATAAAGCAATATGCTTTATCAGAGAACGTGGATCAGGTACAAGAGTCTATCAAGAAAATGCGTTATCACAAATGACTTCATCCTCTTATTTAGTAGAAATTAATAACACAAATCTAATTAAAAATATGGTCCATGCTGGTAACGGCTTTTCTATTATTTCTAAATCCACATTAACACCTTATGATTTAGAAAAACTAGAAGTAACAAACTTAGACATCACACGCTATTTCTATTTAGTCATGCATAAAGATAAGTATATTGATACGAAACTTAATGAAGTCATCAAAAATTTGGTTTCATAAATTTTGTTTTTTGTATTATTTATTCTAAATTTAATGGACGTTCCAATGACAATCTGTTTTATAAATGGCTAAATTTCTTTTTAGAGCGCATCCAAGAAAATATAAGCATCTAACTACATTTTTAAAATCTAATACTCAAAAAATAAATATAAAGTATAAACTCTCAATATATAACATTCATAATTTATCCTTTAAATTCTTGACAATTACGTCGAAAATATTAAAACGATACCTTGTAACTAATATCGTACATATGACTTTGCATTCCTCTACACTATGATGTTATAATACAATTAACGAATAGAAAGTCCATAGATATACACCGAGCCCCAACCTATTGCCGTAGGTTGGGGCTCTTTATGTGATATGGATAGTCGCCTATTTATTGTGCTGATTTAGCCAATAGGTAAAGCAAGCTACAATACATCCAGTTATCACAGGTGCAATAACCGTTACGAATAAAAAGTCCACAGATGCTCACCTCCTTCCATAGTAATTTCGCCTATGGAAGTTAAGGCGACTCCATTATTATACCATCTGTATCTTTTGAAGAATATGCACTTCCGATAAGTTATACTATGTAAAAATTCAATCTTACATTCTAGGATGGTCCTCACTTTATGCCTAATTTTAAGTACGTTTAGTATATTCTATATTTTATTTCTATTAATAAATTTTAATATTTTCATTCTGGCATTTTGCTTATTATATTTCTTCTCATTATCTTCTAATATTGATTCTATTAGTTGAATATATATTTTTCTAACGTTGCTTTTATTTTCTTGAGATACTTTTATACGTTGTGATTCGATAAAATCCCCTTTATATATTCCAAGTTTTTTAGCTTTTTCTGAAATATCACCAAACACATTTTTACTACGCATTGTATATTGTAATTGTTCTTTTCGACTTTCAATCAAACTTAGTTTATTCAGTCTTTCCTGAGTATCACCAGGGCGTTTAGGGACTAAATCAAAAACATTATTCAATTCTTTTATTTTCTTTTGTTCTGCATCATTTAAATCAATCATTTCGACAATATGGTACAAATCAGTCAATACCTTTTCATACATAGTAAGCTGTTTCTTACTAGATTCCTTTAAAAGCGTAAATAAATCAACAATTGCCAATGCCTTCATAAGATTTTCTCATAAGTCACTCTCATTAAGATTCAACAAATCGATATCTTTTAGATTATCCATAGATAAGTCATCCAAGTTAATTTTACTACTATAATTTTCATTTAAATTTTTAAGCATATCCGAAAATCTTTCATTAACCTCCAAGATATATCACTCCCACAACTAAATAAATTCCTTTAAATATTATTAAAGTTATTACTTCTCAAATAGATCAATAGATTAGTCTTTAATTTCCGGTCGTAAATCTAATTTTTCAGTTGTCTTCATTATTTTGTCTATATCTATATTATGAATTCGATTAATAATATGTGTTCGATCTTTATATCCATAATGCTCTACTCTATCAAGAACTCATTGTATTAAAAGTTTCACAGGTTCTTCAGGATAATAACTATTCCCCAAATATCGTTTAATTTCTTTTTCTGAATAATGGATAAAATTTTTCTTAGCAGTCAATCCTTCTAAGGAATAAAATAATAATTGTCTAGCTTTATTAAATTCATACCACTTGATAAAGAACTCTTTTGTAAATTGGAATGCTTTTTTTATACCAATTTCCTTTTGTGTCTTATTATCTAAATAGTAAAACATATAAGAATAACAATACTTAGGTATTAGTAGCATACTTTCTCTATCTGAGAAAAAATATAATTCAGATAACTCATTCAAATCATGAACTTCAGTATTATAAAGTATAAATTCCGCAACAGTTTGTGAATTCATATTATTCATTATTCTTAATGATCTATAAGATATTAAATCAATATTAATACTCAAACAGTCACATATTTTGGCAACACTTTCAATTTTAGGATTCTTGTTATTCATTTCCCATTGTAAATATTTATTACCTGGAACTGTTGTATACTTTTCAATATCTTGAATCTCTATGTT
The DNA here is from genome assembly GCF_049897865.1 of Staphylococcus sp. Y174-1. NCBI lineage: Bacteria > Bacillati > Bacillota > Bacilli > Caryophanales > Staphylococcaceae > Staphylococcus > Staphylococcus sp. Y174-1. The sequence goes on from NZ_JAFCXB010000005.1 coordinate 4,166, forward strand.
TTGTTGATTTCTATATTTACTTAGCAGCTGTAAACCTATTCTATTTTCATCATAATAGTCGTAATAATCATCTTCAAAAAGCTGCCTAATTTCACCTAACGACCCTTCAATGTTATGAATTAAATCCATCATATTAATAGGTTCTCTTTTATCATTAAAGTATGTGTGACCTGCTTGATCTTCCTCTAAAGTTATTGGTATTTCCCATTTACTTTTATGCTCAAATGAACTAAATAACTTTAACTTTTCTAAAAATTTTTCAGCTCTATAAATAATTGTATCGATACTTTCTTTACTTATATCTCTATATAAATAATCATAATACTCACGCATTATAAAATCATATTTCGGTAAAGAAACCCACTCATTACTTCGTACCAAATCAAAATATGGAATTATATCAGATAAATTTTGAAACGTCTTGGATATTCCCTTACTATGACCATGAAAATATTCCTCAATATTGAAATTAATGTTCTCAATCTCTTCTTTATTATAAGATTCCCATCCTTTGGATAGAAACTCTGAAATCGTAATATTAAAAAATGCGGCAAGATCATCAATGATATAAAAAGTAAATTCTTCCTGACCAGTTTCTAAACGCTCTATTTTCTTTTTTGAGTAATTAGTGAAAACGCTTTTTCTATTCAATGTCTTAGATAACTCTTTTTCGTTAGATTTCTATATTTTCTTTCTAAGTAAAGTTTCTTTCCTAAATCCATTTGAATACCTCCTATTATAGAAGAGTATAACTTAAATTTTTATAAAAATAAAATATTATATAAAAATCATGTTTTGACAACACGGTTTTACTAGATGACCTCTCATTCTCAAAAAATTTGATTACATTCTTTATATTTGAAAGGATCTTAAATCAGACTTTGTAAAACTCTTAATCAAAGCTTTTTATGATCTTAAAATATTCCTAAATTTAAGGAGTATTGGGAGTATTTTCTGTAAATCAGAGCAAAATTAAATACTCTATTATTTTATGAAAGGCTCTATAGAAGGATTTTAAATACTCTCTACTTAAGAAATGGTGGTACTAAATGAAAATATGGGAGTATCATTTTTGGATAAAGTATTTGCCCTTTTATAAAAACTTCTAAATCGTTTAAACATTGGCACATCAATGTTTAAAGTACTCCATTAATACACTTAAATAAAGTGAGTCATAAGTTCGAAACTCCAGCTATGCTGGATAACACCCTAGGTGGTACCGTTTCTCCTTATGCTCATTTCTCATAAAATTTTTAGAGAGTATAAAATAGAGGATATGTCTCAATAAAGAGTGTTTTTGAATTTGAATAACAACAATCTAAACATGTAACTTATTAAATAACAGGTGTGGTAACTCTTAAATCTTAGCGTAAAAATAACGTTTTCAATCTGATTTTAGCTACACCTAATCAAAAGATTTTTATAAGACTTCTAATCCTTTATGCTTTCCAAAATCGATTTCTTTTTCTTCGTAACGCCCTCCCTTTTTTTATAAAAATCATGAATTTTTTTCTTTAATTGATTTTTCTTTTTCCACTACTACCATCTCCAAATCTTCAATAATTTAATATCCTAAACGAATATAAACTATTATTTATTCTAGTTTAACTTTGTAGCTTTACATTCTTTTATATTATTTGATTATACAAATGAAATACGCAACTCTTTTCGTGTTACATCAGCAAGTAACCTCAGAAAAGACATTGTTGGAAGTACGTCTCCATTTTCAATAATTTCAATAATTGTTCGAGGTATGCTTAGTTTTTGAGCAAGTTGTATTTGTGACCATCCAATATTTTTCCTTAAATTAACAATAGCTATTGCTCAGTCTAATTTTTCTCCTTGCTCGTTGTATAACTTTTTTAATGTTGAATCGTTATTTATATCTGCTTGAATTAATTTAGAAATTAATTCCAATTAAGATCACTCCTTTTATCAATTATAATTAGACAAGAACGTTATTTCTATATAGTATCAAGACAAGAAGAAACTCGTTTTTAACTCGTTTCTAAAACCACAAAAAAACAGTAATAACAGAAAATATATATAATCAAAATACAATCAAAAAGGGGGATGTATATGAAATTTAGAAATATTCAAAATGAAGACTATACTGTTTGTGCTAAAAATTTAGTTTCAGCTTATGAGGGAGCTCCATGGTATAACAAATGGACTGAAAAAGAAGCATTACTTAGAATTGAAGCCACAATGAGCGGATTTAATTCTAAAGGATATGTAATCGAAGAAAATAATAAAGTAATCGCAATGTGTATCGGCAGAATAGATTATTATTTCAGTGGCATGAACCAATTTTGTATAGATGAATTTCATGTTATACCTGAATTTCAAAAAAATGGCGTAGGTAAAAAATTAATGAATTCTGTCTCTAATTCACTCAAACTTGATAAAATATATAAAATTTTTCTAATTACAGGTGGAGAACTAGCAGAAAATTTTTATAAAAAAAACGGCTTCATGAAATCAGAAGAAGGAAGCATGTTGGAACTCCAACTGTAGAATTATGACTAAAAATTAAAAAGTTGCTTTATTCCAATTGCTTTATTGACGTTGAGCCTCGGAACCCTTAACAATCCCAAAACTTGTCGAATGGTCGGCTTAATAGCTCACGCTATGCCGACATTCGTCTGCAAGTTTAGTTAAGGGTTCTTCTCAACATCAATAAATTTTCTCGGCATAAATGCGTGTTCTTTCTTTGTCTACTCGGTAGACCTAGTAGACCCGATTATTATTGCTAGTAGCTTTTTATTTTATATATCCAAGGGCGCACTTACATACCAAAATGGTATCGTGCTTAATTCAAAAATACGTGTGATATTCCAATACACTTTTAAATAAGTATATTTATAAACTTATTTAAAAGTGTACTTACAAATAGATTTTCTCGGCATAAATGCATGTTTACTGTAAAATTGATACTGATACAAATAAAAAATAAAAGGATAGTTGCAAATGGAAAATACATATATTAAAACACTAGAAACTTTAAAAGGTAAATGTAATTTAATAACAAATTCTGAATCTCTTTCAGACTTAAAAGACAGTGATATATTTTGGACTGACGCAATGTTATCTATGTTAGAAAATATGAAAAAAGAACAAGTAACAGTTGAAGAAGGAATTGCCTATTTAGAGAATATTATTCAAAAAAGTGGAAGTAATTATAAAAATTAAAAGTACAAAAATAAAATACCTTTATTTTGGATTTTAAGGGGGTATTTTGAAGATTAAAGGGTTATTTATATAGATTTATACCTAAAAGCTTATATACCTTCTTAAAACACAAATATGAGCTAAATAAATATATACTATTTTTAAAAACAAAAATTTGAGCAAAACCAGTGACTGATTTTTTTAGACACTGCCCAGTTACATGCAAATTTAAAAATTAACATGAAAATTGGGCAACCATGCCGGTTGAACGCTATAGTTCCCGCAGGGGTAAAAAGACATATAAAAACGCTAGCTTTTAAGCTAACGTTTCAAATCTTTTAAGTAATAATTTTGTTTTTCAAAATTCCAAATTGCCGTAATTGAATGTGCTTTTTCTTCTTCATCTGTTGTTTTATCTTCGTCACTTGTATTAATCAAATTTCCATCTTCGGCATCGTCTAAATTTAAAATTTTATGTTTTTGTTTAAGCAATCCACCATAACTCAACATACGTTTTCGGTATAAATCTTTTTCCAAGTCATTCACGATTTCTTGATTTCTTTCATCATCATCAGTTAAAAAATCAGATGACTTAACCGAATATTTAGAGGTTTCTTTGATTGCTATAAGATTATCTGAATTATTGGTTAAAGATATTATGTTGTTTCATGTTTTGACGACGCATATTAAGTGCGTGTATTTCTTCAAGTTCAGCTTTAATCGATTGCATCAAATAACCCTGCATAGCTTCAATCGTTTCATTTTTCTGTAGCAGCATCGCTTTAAAACGTTTCAACACACTTACAATTTCAAATTCAACATCTTCTAAACGATAATAGGTATCATGTGCATTATTAAATGATTTTTTTCCTTTGAGTAATACACTTTTAATAATTCGGATTTCTCTAATTTCAAATTTATTTAAATAATCTTGAAGTTGTTGTGGCAATTCTTCGAGAACTTGGAATTTAAGTGCATCATTATTAAATTCAGTTTGTTGATGATTTGTATGATTCGAATGATTGTGGTTTGTTGAATTGTTATATGTATCATTCATATCATGCGTATCATTATTCTCAGTCTCTATATAATCAGTGTTATTTAAATCAGTATCATTAGACTGTGAATTTGGAAGTTCCTTGGTACGACTGGCTTCAATATCATAATTTGGTTTTAATAAATATAATCTATTGGGTTTATTAAGGCCTACACGTTCTTGAGTTAGTAAATTAAAATTTACTAATTCTTTTTTCAATTTTATGATTTTTTGTTCTGCATAACCTAAGTACTCGCACAAATGTTTATTACTGAAAATAAAGTAAATGTTATTATTTTTATCTACCCATTCATTTTGGATGGATAATTCAAAACGATCTTTTAATAATGCATACATAATTTTGGCTTCTGCTGACATTTTAAAAAATTAATAGATGATGAATGGAGTTCGAGTATGTTTTATCCTGATACAATCATGCTAATCCTAACAATAATGGCATTATTATTTATATTGTATTGGTTTTCGGTTTAATACTTGATAAATCAGTTATTTATCTGTTTATTGCACTTTTCATTCATTCAATCCTTTTATTTAATATACGTTATTTTTGGAAAGGTCAATCTTTTGGAGATGCTTTTACATATTCTTTTGATTTTCTTACCATAATTGTAGTAATCATATTTGTTATCTATAAAATCAATAAAGGAAAAACTAATGAATAATTGGAAGAATATTAGTTGATTTTAAATATAGAAAATAATCAAAGGGGGCGTTTTGCAGTGAAATATAGAGTAATGAGTGGACTTAAAGATGGACTTTTTGTATTTATTGGTGTTGTACTCATTGCACTTTTCTTTAATTATACAGGGATACAATTTGGTCATAATAGGCTTTGAGGTAGTTTGGGCAATTTAAATGTGATTAATATATTTGAAGATAAATCATTAAATGGATTACTTATTTTAGGCGTAATATTAGGAATGATTGCCTTTATATTAGGGTTTGCTTCTCCAAAAATAATAAGTCTAAAGAATTTAAAGAGGAATAACAATTTCAAATAATGTTTATTTAACGAGCGTTGTAATTGATATTATAATTTACACGTAAAAATCGTGACTGATAAAAAGGTGAGGTGCTTTTTATGCCAAAATCACAACAATATTTATTGGGATTAACGTTGATCCTCTTTGTATTTAATATCATCATTCCTGTTGTGGGCGCAATGTTTAATGTAGATGCATTAGATTTTAGATCAATGTTAATCAAATGCACACAAGGGTTGTTTATCTTAGTTTTTGTAATTTTTACTTATAGACAAATTAAGCGTAAAGGCTTTAAATAATATTAAATTAGCCTGCTATCTTGCTATTAGATAGTGGGTTTTTTCTATAGATGACAACTTTGTCATATGATTTAGGATATATGTCATGTATATCAAACGAAACAGTATGCAATGAAGTGTTATGATTTCATTACATACAAAAGGAGGGTAAGTCATGAAAATCATATATACGATATTGTCGATCATTATAGTAATCTTTTTGGCGTTATTGGGGTGGAAATTTTACGCCGAATCACATACGGACAGTCAAAATGTCAGAGATTTAGCTGATTTTAATCCTTTAATTAAATCTGAAAAGTATTATGTTGAAACAAGTGCACCTAAAAGTGCTAAAGATTTAGGAGAAGGTACGCTTTATAAATATCAAGCAAAAGCATATGACGAAGATGGAAAAGAGAAAAATCTGGAATATACGGCTACTAAAAAATTAAAACAAGAGCGCTATTTAGAAATAAAATATAAAGTAGGAGAAGTGAAGAGTTTCGAGGAAGTCAGCTTCTCTGATATACCGAAAAAAGCGAGAGCACAACTGAAATAATTATATTGAATTAGAAACATAGGCTTCTATCAATTGAGTATAATAACCCTGTAGCTATTTAGCTATAGGGTTATTATTTACTTGTATATAGACATAAACTACTGTCTTTTCGTTTCGCTATATAAAATACCTACACCACAGCCGCTACTACCCAATTGATAATCAAATTGAACGATTTCAATATATGGATTTTCTTGTAAAAAATCATTCACCTTTTTGTTTAATCCCTTTTCAGTCATTGTATTAAAACAAATAAATTTCATAGTAAATCAGTCCTTTTCTAATTACTTTTGAATCTTTTCGTACAATGTCACTTTTAATCAATTGAAAGTATATGGCATTTTTTACTTATATTATAGTATACCCAGTAGAAAACAAAATTTAGCAACTTTATCTATTAATAAAATGAGGCTATCAATCATATCAAACCCAAGTAAGATTGATAACCTCATTCTATTATTACTGTTGCATTTCTAATTTTTTTAATGGCTTATGAGGGATTTTATCTTTAGATACTTCATTGTATGATTTCGCTTCTCCTAAGAATAAAGAAACTTTTAAATAAGCTCCTTTTTTTAGTTTCTTCATTCCATTAAAAGTAACTGTATGAGCTACTCCATCTTTATCGAAACCATCAGTCATATAAGTATATGCTCCGATTTGATTTTTACCATTTTTCTTAAGTGGATCACTTACTTGTACATAATAGTCCGTTTCTCTAATCAAAGGATTGAATTGAGCAGCCTCTCGTATATTAGTATTATGATAATTGCGTTCTGCATAAATTTTCCAAGCAAATAAAGCAAGGAAGATGAATGCAATGATAACAATGACTGTAGTGATCATAATGATGAATTTTTTAGAACGGGTCATAATAGAAACTCCTCTGAAATTCATTTTTGATATGTTTATTTGGATGCTTTGTAATTATTTTGATAAAAGCTTGATACCTCGAATTAAATTAAAGATAAATAGCATAACGACGATAATTGCAAAATGTAAACCTAGAGTGATAGAGGTATAGGAAATCGTCATAGGGTTATCAAAGGGTTTCTCATAGACTTCTTTAGAAAATATAAAAACGATACTACTTAAAAAATAAAAAATTGCCACACCTATATGGTTTAATAGTGCCTTTTTGGCATGTGTGGTTACTGGTTTTTGAGTGAATATCCAAACAATTATAGGAAATAAGATTGGCGCAAAAAATACACTAAAATAATTTAATGATGAAAGTACGTTTTGATTGTTATCATGATCCAAGATATTTCACCTCCGATAAAACAAGTAAAACACAAAAAAATAATGTAATAAACAATACATTGCTCAAGTGACAACATTGTAAGTCATATATAAATTTTATGTAAATTTATTAAAGATTATACATAGTTGTATATCTTTAGTTGTTGCCATAAACTATAATTATAAATTGATACGTATCAGTTTTTATGATTAGGAGATGTTACATGCGCAATTTAATAAAAGTGGAAAATGTCTTTGTTTTAATTCTAGTCATTAGTTTATATTTTATGTTTGATTTTTCTTTTTGGCTCTTTTTAATATTTTTATTAGCGCCAGATTTAACTGCCATTGGCTATGTATTTAATAAACGGATAGGTAGCACGGTCTATAATGTTGGACTTACGTATGTGTTGCCAAGTTTAGTAACGATATTATATTTATTGTTAAAATAACCCATATTACTCCAAATTGCGCTTATTTGGTTCGCGCATATAAGTATGGATCGGACGCTTGGTTATGGATTAAAGTACGCTTCAGATTTTAAAATAGCGACTATACAACAGCTTTGAAAATTCGTTTTCAATAATAAAAGATGGAGGCATAAGACATATGTTAGATAATCAATTATTAAAAACACAAATTGAAAATTTCTACCAAGATATCCTGATTAATTTGGATACTGAAAAAATAGAACATTATTTTGCAGCTGAGTATATCCAAGAAACAGAGCATGATACGTTAAATTTAACGGAATTTAAGTTGCATCTTCAAAAATTAAAAGAAGTGGTAAAGACTTTAACAATAGAGCAATTTAAAGATATGTTGATAGACGAACAACAACAAACTATATTTTTAAGATATGATGTTAGGGTAGAGAAAAAAGATAGTTCGAAAGGCAATATTGAAGTCTATGCGATATTTAAATTTAATGAGTCTGGTAAAGTCACTTCATGTCGTGAGTTGACTAAAGCATATCACCATGATGTACAAGGCTTAGCCAGTATATAAATTTTGCATTATTGTATTTACTGATTAAAGGGGTGGGAATGATGTATATTCCTAAATATTATGAAATGAAAGATTATGAGGAAATTAAACGTTTTATCAATGCGTATAATTTTGCGACAGTCGTTTCGATTGATGGGGAGCAACCTGTTGCCACGCATGTGCCAGTGAATATTTATGAGGATGATAAGCAGCTGTATGTTTCTGGACATCTGGCAAAAGGTAATCAGCAATGGCGAACATTGAATAACAATAAGTCAATCTTAGTCATTTTCCAAGGACCACATGGCTATGTCTCATCTACATGGTATGAAAATGAAGATGTCCCAACTTGGGATTATCAAAGTGTTCATATTTATGGAGAAGGACAGTTATTAACGCATGAAGCGCTTGAGGCAGATTTAGCAAAACTATTAGATCAATACCAGGGACATCGAGAAGATGGTGCAACTTGGAATAATTTGTTGGATAATACCAAACAGCAAATCAAGGGTATTGTTGGTTTCAAAATTAAAGTGAATGACATACAAGCTGCATATAAATTAAGTCAGAATAAATCTGAAAAAGATTACACAACGATTGTGGAACATTTAGCTGAAAGTGATGACGAATCTGAGCAACAACTGGCAGATGTTATAAAAGACCATAGACAATCTTAAAAGAAAGATGATCTAATGCTAAGTGAATTCTAGAATTTCGTTTCTGATTGTTATGAAAGGGGTATTTTAATACAAAGACTACGCGCAGACTAACCTTTATACGATGAAATTCATTATGCTTTTAAGTTAATAAGTTCATGAATGCTTAATTATAAACACTTGCGTTTGAATTTATATTGATCATATTAGGGGTGATGAACATGGCTACGTTTGTATTAATCTTCCACTTGATTTGTTTAGTGCTTGTAATAGTAGCAGGTATTGTGGCATTAAAAGAATTTAGGAAACAGCCTAAAAGTCGTAATCAAAAAAGAATTGATGCATTGCTCGTATTTGTATTAGTCATTGCATTAATCGCAATATTATCTAGTGTGTTCACTGATATATAATGAAGCCACCATCTTTGAAGATGGTGGTTTTTAATTTTCAAAATAAATTTATAGTGAAATCACCAAAAATAATAAGTAGTATAAAATAACAAAAATTTTTGTGAATGTTTGAATAATATTATAAAATAAAAATATAGGTGTTTGAATATACAGTGGCACTTCTAATATGGCTATGGTCAAAACAAAGGAGATATTTTATGAAATATAGGTTGAGTTTGTCAGTAGTATTGGCAACGAGTTTAATTTTAAGTACAACAGTCGCACAAGCGCAAGAAGGCAATCATAAGCAAACAACAGAAAAAAATGAAAAAGAGAATACAAGTAAACCGATTAATTTTGAAAAAGCTCAAAAGATGAGCCCACAAGCGCTGAAGGACCAATTAACACCAGAAGATTTAAAATTACATAATAAAGTAGCAGAACATAATACTGTTGAAGCACGTACGTTTGCGAATAGAGCATACCAAGACGTCAATACATATATTGCAAATAATAATATAAAGCCAGCCCAAATCGTCCAAGATGCTAGAATGAATAATTTACCTAAATATAATTATAAGTCTGGAAAATTTATAGGCGTAGTTATTCATGAAACGGCCAATCCAAGCAGTACGATTGATGGTGAAGTGAACTACATGTACAACAATTACAATAGTGCGTTCGTGCATGCCTATGCAAGCAGTGATAAAATTATTCAAACTGCGCCGAGTAACTATTTAGCATGGGGTGCTGGTGCAAATGCCAATCCGTATTTTTATCAAATTGAATTAACACGATCTAATACGTTTGATGGTTTTGCTAAATCTGTTAATAATCAGGCATACTTAGCTGCAAAAATGTTAAAAGAAAATGGTTTAACACCGTCACTTGCAGATAATAATCAAGGAACAGGCACAATTATTAGTCACAATGCCATCAGCCAATATTGGGGCGGCACAGATCACTCTGATCCAGTTGGTTATTTTAGTCAATGGGGATACAATATGAATCAGTTTTACAGTTTAGTTCAAAAACATTATAAAGTACTCTCGGGTGGGAACAATGACGCTATTACAGGTGCGACTTATAAAGTGGTTAAAGGCGATACATTGTATAGTATTTCTAAAAGAAGCGGTGTAACGATTGATAATATTAAAAAATGGAATAACTTGAAGAGTAATTCCTTATCAGTTGGTCAGACATTAAAGTTGAAAGCACCAAGTAATAATGGCGACATATCCGGCGATACTCATACAGTTGTCACTGGTGACACGTTATATAATATTTCAAAAAGAAGTGGCGTCAGTGTAGATAATATTAAAAAGTGGAATAATCTTAAATCTGATAGCATTAGTAAAGGTCAAACACTGTATTTAGTTAAAACATATACCGTAAAAAAAGGTGATACATTATACAGTATTGCTAAAAATCAAAAGACTACTGTAGATAAAATTAAAGCAGATAACAAATTGAATTCCAATAGTATTAAAGTCGGTCAAATACTGAAAATGAAATAGATTAATAAAGACACTTCATTTAATTGTTAAATTACAATAGTGAAGTGTCTCTTTTAATTTATATAAAGATCTTAAAGCGTATGTCTAAATAGCATAAATGCAACAGTATGATATTTATCATTTGAAAATAAACCGTATTTTTCATAAAAATGTCTTGTTTTATCAGTGTTATCCGTTAAAAGAACAACTTGCATCACATTTTGATATTTATTCAATATAGTAGTTAAAAGTTGACTACCTAGTCCTTTATTTTGAAATGGTTTTAATATCAGTATGTCTTGAATATAAATTATAGAAACACCATCACCCACGGTTCGAATAAGCCCGATAAGCGTTTCATTTTCCCATAGTGAAAGTACATGTAAGGAATTAATGATAGCTTCCTTTAGTTTGGTTGGATTAGTAGTATAGTTAGACCATCCAACATCATTATATAAATTAACTAATTGATTTAACGGTATGTTTGAATCTGTTGAAAAGTGCATAAGATTGTCACTCCTGTTTCGATATTAGTTCATTTCATTATTCATAATTTCTGAAACTTTGTCATTGTACTCTTCTTGAGGCAATCCCTCGAAGTCTTTTTGTTTTGTTAAATCTTGGATTTGTTGTTGTGCTTCCTCAGACATGCGATCTGTTGAAAAATCAGTCGCTGGCATACTATTTAAGTCGATTTGTTGTTTAGTTTGAGTAGGTTGTTGCACTTGATTATCTTCTGCAGTATCTGGTGTTACATTGGATGGAATTTCATTACTTGGTTCTTCTGTTGACACAGCTACTTCATTTTGTTCATTTTGTGTTGATGCAGGTTCTGAAGAAGGTTGCTCATCACTATTAGCATCTTCTGTTTTAGATTGGTTATTTGGTTGATCTTTATTTTCAATTTTTTTATTACTTTTTGTTTTTTGTGATTTATCTGAATGGCTTTCTTTCGTATTTTTCGAATGTTTTTCTTCAGAATGACTACATGCTGCTAAGACCAAAAAACAAGATAATAATAAAAATAGTAATTTTTTCATTTGAGATTCTCCTTAGTATAAGTAATTATTAATATTGTACTATATTTATTTGTGAATAAGATGGAAAATGTGACAAAATGTAAATATATTAAAAGAATTAGGTGATGCAAATGAAGTATTTTAATAATTTTTATTGCTTATTGTATATAGCATCGATAATTTGTATAACTATTATGGTATACGTATATTTTGGTTTTTCAGCATATAAGGGATATGGATTAATATTCTATATCATTTTTATATTGATAAGCATATCGGTAGGTATCATGAATAGAAAATACAATTTGAGTAAAGATTCAAAAAAGAGAAAATAGAGGAACTTGATTAGACTGAAGGTAAGATTTAGATATAAATTAAAAATGCTTGTTTTGTAAAAAATCCAAGCATAAGAACTACTAATTTTCATTAAATGAATCAGTAGTTCTAAAAATAGTAGCTGAAAGAAGGAACGTTTGATATCAAACCGTTTCTGAAAATATAAAATGTGTTTTTGTATGGCCATATTTTTGCAAAATATCTATAAACGTTTCTACATCTTGCATGGTTTTAAATCTTGCTTTAAATAAAAAGCAGCTATCTCCTGATATACGATAACAAAATGCGACGTGGCTCTGTTCTGCAATAAAGGTTTTGAAATCTTTATATAAATTGTTTTTAATAACGATTTCAATGATGATATCTATATCATAGCCTAAAGCACTGTAATCAATATCAATGGTATAGTTCTTTATAATTCCTGAATCTTTTAATTTATTAATGCGTTCACGAACAGCGGGGATGGAAAGATTTGTAATTTCACTAATATCGCTTAATGATCTGCTACTATCTTCATTTAAACTTTGTAAGATTTTTCTATTTGTTAAGTCCATTTATAAAAACTCCTTAAATAATAAAGCATTTAACTATTTTTACTTAAAAAATAGCATTTTAATATAGTTAATAATGCCATAAAATAATGGATAATCAAGGAGTGATTATAATGGCATTAATTCAATTATCGGAAAATGGTACTACGCCTTTTCAAAAGTTGCTTGGATATAACAAAGATATCATGTTAAGTTGGAGTAATTTAAGTGAATCTCTAGAAACAGATAACCAACTGTCTAGCGATTTAAAAGAAGAAATAAGAAGCATGCTTGCTCAAAATCACGGATGCGCGTATTGTAAAGCAAAAGGGCAACCATCGGGAAAATTTACTGATGAAAAATCTATGATATGTCTTGGTTTTGTTGATGTTTATATGAAATTAGGAACGGAGATTCCTGATTATATTTTACAGACTTTAAACGACCATTTGACTGAAGCAGAAATGAGTGAACTTATTGCTTTTATAACGTTTACAACATGTCAGCAATATTTCGGCGCAATAATGAAGCTAGAGGTATAAATTAAAAACAAGCACATGTCCAATTGAATTGGATATGTGCTTGTTTATAACTGTACATTGTCTTTTGCATAATGGAATAATTGTTTCTTTTCACCAATAAATAATTGCACAAAAGTGAGGATGCCAATTTTACCAATAAGCATCGTTACAATAATAATGATTTTAGTTACAGTACCATAGTCAGTTGTGAAATTCATGCTTAACCCTACAGTGCCGAACGCTGAAATCACTTCAAATAATACGGTCGTATAGGATGTATGTGGATTTAGCACACTCACAATAAACGATATACTTAATACAAAGATAGTTGCTAAAAGCGTGATGGTAACAGCAATTTTAAGTGTACGTTCAGGTATAGATTTTTTAAATATAGCTGGATGGCTCTCGTTTCTTAATGTACTTTTTATAAATAATAGCGTCAGTACTAAGCTGGTTATTTTGATACCACCAGCAGAACTGATGGGTGCACCACCGATAAACATAAATAACATCATCATCATTGATGTAGGTGTGGAAATTTGTCCGATATCAACGGTATTAAATCCAGCAGTACGTGTTGTGACGGATTGAAAAAATGAAGCTCCAATTTTTTCAATCAAAGATAAATGATTTAATGTGGATGGATATTCTAAAATGAAAAACGAAATGCTACCGACGATGATTAATATGAAAGTTGTACTCAAAACGATTTTGGAATGTAATTTAAGTTTAGTTAATTTTTGTGTTGTTACTAAATCAAGAAATACAAGTGGACCTATGCCACCCATAATAATTAATAAGGGCACGGTTATAGTGATAATAGGGTCGTTAACCGTACTGATTAGGTTATCTTTGAAAAGTGCAAAACCAGCATTATTAAAAGCAGACACAGAAGTGAATATACTTAAAAACACCCCTTGTCCTAAGCCATACTTTGGAATAAAGGATAACGCAATACATAACGCACCTACAAGTTCAGTTACCAAACTATACAAAACAAATTGTAAGATTAAGCGGATTATGCCCCCAGGCGTATCAATGTTCCACATTGCCATGACGAGGTAGCGACTTTTATTACTAATTCGCTTATTGATTAATATAAAGGTTAAAAGTGTCACAGTGACGATCCCTAATCCACCGATTTGTATGAGTGACATGATAATCGTATCGCCCAACCAATTGAATTGGGTAGAGACATCTATAGTAGCTAACCCAGTTACCGTAAATGCACTAGCAGCTATAAAAAAGGCGTCCACAAAATCAATAGGATGTTTACCTGTGATTGGCAAATATAATAGTAACGCGCCAATCAGTGTTGTTGTAATAAAAAGTAATAGGTAAAAGTATAAAGGCTTAGTTAATTGTTTCATGATTCATTTCCTTTACTATTTTAATCAATTGTATTTTATACCTATACTTTAAAAAAGCAAGTAAATTTTTTAGAAAACTTTTTGAATTTAAAAAACCAGAATCGTCATATAGTTTTAACGATTCTGGTTAAGTTGCCTATTAATTTTTATTTGTTTGTTCCTTAATACCTTTTGTTACAGCTTCAGCAAAATCGTATATTGATTGTTTATAATCATTGGGATTTTCACGTGTTTTTCTATCGAGACGCCCATGATCAAAAAAAGATTTACGATACTGAGTTGAGATTTCTAATTGAACGCCCGAGCCCGTATCATTTTTATTGATGATATTTTTACTGGAATCTCCATTAACATAGTTGGGGCTCTTCTCAACATTAAATCCTTCTTTTTCGAGTTCTTTAGTAATTGATTTGGCCATAGCTTTATCTTTACCACCGATATAGACAACTTTCTTCTGTTCTTGTATACCGTGTATCGAAATCGATTCATTTGATTGATTCGTTAATTTAATTAGTTTGGGGTCATCAAAACGGGTTGAGGTAATATGTAATTTTTGATTATTTGATTTCATTAAACCTTCAAAACTATATAAATTATAATCACCTTTTTTAGAAATAAGTTTAGCTAATTCTGAAGTGCCAGGCTCAATGCCTCCTCCATGAATCGCTGTAACGAGTATATCTTTGTTATTTGTTGTTTTGGCATTTGTTTGCCAATCACGATGTTCTTTAGTATCTGATTTAAGTTCAGTGAAATTTTTATAATGATCTTGATTTTGTGGTTGGTCATTTTTCCAAACATATAAGAAATAAAGTGTCGCCAGAATAATTCCCACAATAATCAACATGATTAAATAATATAAATAAGAATGGAATGCGTTTTTCATAATACTCCCTTGTTAAGTATGAGCCTGAGACAGAAATAGATGTCACAGGCTCTTTTTCATTTAGGCAGTAGATGACTGAATTGAAAATGTAAAGGCTCACTGATTAATTCATTAAGTTAGTGAGACTTATGCATGAGCTTTAGCTCAGGTAAACATTTCAATCCTAGTCATCCTTGCCGGGGTGGGACTACGAAATCTCTATTAGAAAATTTGATTTCTGTCCCACTCCCAGAAATCAAACATTAATCGTGTCATATATTTATTACAATCTTGTTACTTTGGTAATAAAGTGATGAATGATAGACAGTTAGCCCATTATCAATATCAATGACAAATAAAATAGAACGGCTCAAACTATGTTGGAATCTAAACTTCTTTTACTGCAAAATAGTTGTTTTCTTCATCAGCAAAATTAAAAACGCGTCCCATAGGTAATGTCATAATGTCGCCAACAGTTACTTGGCTATCTTTTAGACGATTAAATAGTTCATCGAATTGTGTAGTAGCAAAAATCAAAGAGGGTGTATCAGTGCTAACGCCCATATCCATTTCATCTACTTTAGCTTTGTCTTGTAGAACAATGGCAGTTTGCGCATCGTCATTGGGTGCTAATTTAACCACACCCATTTGCATTTCTTCAGTATCTTCTACTACTTTGAAATCTAAATTTTTAGTCCAAAAAGTAATTGCTTTATCATGATCATAAACATAAATCATTACTTCATCTAATCTTTGAATCATTATATCGCCCCCATAATTTTTGTATTACTTAAATTTAAGTATATAAAATAAAACAGGTAATACAAAATATTTAACTGTTCAAACTAAGTGAAGTTAAATCGTCATAAAATATCATGCTAAGTGCAAATTATGTCAAACATATGTAAAATTCATATTATACAAATAGGAAGGACGTGGTTGGGATAGATATCATAACAAAAATGCAAGTTGATGTACCAAGAGAAACTGTTTTTGAAGCATTTGTAGATCCAGAGAAAATTGGAGGATTCTGGTTCTCTTCTAGTTCTGAAAGATGGGAACAAGGTAAAGCCATTACACTCCGTTATGAAGAATATGATGCTGAGTTAAATATCAACATTGAGCGGGTGGAGGACAACCAGTTAATAGCATTTACTTGGGGTGCACATCCTGTAACCATTCAATTTGAAGAGGGTGAAGCGGGCACTGTTGTAACAACAACTGAAAAAGACTTCGACATGCAAGATGTGAAGCAATTATTAGGTCAAAAAGAAGGCTGGGTTTATATGCTCAGTTGTTTGAAAGCCTACTTAGAGCATGGCGTTACCATTAGAGCAGCCATTTTATAGTGAAAGTGATTGAGCGAGAAACAGAGATCTAAATTAATTAGATGACAATCTCGCTCTTTTTTTATAAATGTTAAAAAAGAGGGAGTACAAAAATATAAGCAAAATACTTTTCAAAATAAACGGCATATGTCTTAATGTAATTATAAAAGTTACAATTAAAAAGGTGATGTTCATGAATTTAGAGTTTAATATTGCTGTGCATCTTCTGACGTTTTTAGTGAAACATCCGGATGAACGGTATAGTAGTAGTGAATTAGCAGAACGCATTTGTGTTAATCCTGTACAGTTAAGAAGAGTCACGAGAAAATTGAATAATCAACAGTACTTGGACGCAAGCCGTGGTAAATACGGGGGGTATCAAGCGAATGATCAAACAAAGAAAGTGAATCTCGCTGAATTATTTGTTGCATTTAGTGAAGAAAGATCGGATGGACGATTGTTTACAGGTGATGAAGGTAGTGACTGTGAAATTTCCAGGGAAATAGGTCATACAATGTCTAAGTTTCATAAAAGAGAGCAAGCCTTACTAATTGATTATTATAAAAGTGTAACTATCCAAGACGTATTAAACGAAGTATTAAAGGAGGATTCTCATGAAACAGTATGATTTAGTGATTATAGGATTTGGTAAAGGTGGTAAAACACTAGCGAAATTTGCTTCAGCACAAGGTAAAAAAGTAGCTGTCGTTGAAAAATCTCAAGAGATGTATGGTGGTACTTGTATTAATATCGGTTGTATTCCTTCTAAAACACTTGTACATGAAGGCTTAGACCATGGTTCGTTTGACCGAGCATTTTCAAGAAAAACAGATGTTGTTAATGCATTAAATAGCAAGAACTATCATAATTTAGCAGATGAAGACAATATTGATGTATTAGATTACACAGCTAAATTTAAATCGAATCGCGAAGTCAATTTATTAAATGATCAAGGTGATGTGGTAGAAACATTATCTGCAGAGCATGTAGTCATTAATACAGGTGCAAAATCAGTTATTCCACCGATTAATGGTGTAGAAAGTTCAAAACATTTATATGATTCTACAGGTATTATGAATCTAGATTTCCAACCTAAAAAATTAGTTATTGTTGGTGGTGGCTATATTGCATTAGAATTTGCATCTATGTTTGCCAATTTTGGTACACAAGTCACTGTCCTAGAACGTGGCGATGATATCATGCCGAGAGAAGACGAAGATATCGTTAAAGAAGTTAAAAAAGACTTAGCAGATAAACAAGTCGATATCGTATTAAACGCGAATACAGAAAGATTTGAAGATGTTGAAGCAGGTACACTTGTTCATACGACAGATGGCACATACGAAGCGGATGCTGTACTATTAGCTACTGGTCGCAAACCCAATACAGATTTAAATCTTGAAAATACAGATATTGAATTGGGTGAACATGGTGAAATTAAAGTAAATGAACACCTCCAAACAACTGCAGCAAACGTTTATGCATTAGGCGACGTTAAAGGTGGTATGCAGTTCACATATATTTCATTAGATGACTTTAGAATCGTGAAAGATCAATTGTTTGGTAATGGTGAACGTTCTACTGAAAATCGTGGCGCTGTGCCATATACGGTATTTATTGATCCGCCATTAGCACGTGTTGGTTTAACTGGTAAAGAAGCCAAAGCACAAGGTTATCATATTATGGAAAATACGGTTCCAGTTAATACAATCCCTAGACACAAAGTAAACAATGATCCAAGAGGTTTATTTAAAGCAGTGGTTGATAAAGATAGCGAAACCATCTTAGGCGTGACGCTATATGGTAAAGAATCTGAAGAAATTATTAATTTAATAAAATTAGCCATTGATCAAAAATTATCATATAAAGTATTGAACACAAACATTTATACACACCCAACGATGGTAGAGTCATTTAACGATTTATTTAATATGTAAATAAATTTACACTCAACGTTCAATATAGGAAGTTAAAAAGCTCGGGTCTCATCATAGCCCCGAGCTTTTTTATATGACTTTAACTAACCAAGGCTTTAATAATCTGTCCGATAAGGTAAAAAGCACCAATAATGATACAAACAATGCCGATACTAATATAACTTTGTTTTTTGCTTACGCCTTCCTTTTTAGAAGTCTGCTGATTTATGATGAGTAACACAATACCGACAATGATGAGTATGATTGAACCAATCCACATGATAAGTCGCCTCCTAATAAATATTCAGTATTGATTGCGTTGCGTGACTATGTTATCGCCCCGTTTAATATATATTTACCCGTCAGTAGCTAATAATTAACGTGTACAATGTATATTTCTATTTAGACATCATGATCAGCGTTATACGTAATAATGAAATTAGTTATTATGTATTAAAATCAATAGATTGCTATGACATCCATTAATTTTTAAAGATTCATGTTAAAATATATATTATTTAATAATTCATATATAAAGAACGATGTGGTTTATAAATATTGAAAATTATTTTGGAAGGTGTGCTAAATGGATATAAAATATGAGTATCAATTTGATATGAATGATATAGATGAAATAGTGCGCATTTATCATGGGAACCATTGGAATGGCCATAATCAAGAAGAAGTGATTACACTATTTAATACTGCGACACATGTCGTGATTGCAAAAAGAGAGGGACAAGTGATTGGTTTCGCTAGAGCGATGTCAGATGGTGTGTTTAATGCCGCGATTTATGATGTTGTAGTAGATACCACTTATCAATCTAAAGGCGTTGGCAATAAAATTGTTCAAGAAATGGTTAATTATTTAGGGGAACTTTCTTGTATTCATCTTATCGCAACTACTGGGAATGAATCATTTTACGAAGCGCTTGGATTTCGAAAATTAAAAACTGGAATGGCTATTTATAATAATGAAAAATTAAAAGATGAGTATACTGTTTAATTCATAACAGATATACTCATCTTTTTGTTGTGTAAAGAAGATTATAAAAGATTGTGACTCACGTCCTCGTAGGCATAATTTTTAAGTAAAGAACAACCAAGTGGGTGTTGTCCATTGTCTACATAGTGATTTATTTCTTCAAGGACATCTAATATTTCATATTCTGGCGTCGTAATATCAAACGTATATTTAAATAATTGCTTTTTGTCGGAAAGTACAGTAGCGATTAGTTCATCATTGTGCATTTTATAATTTAGTAACTGCATCGTTATCCCTCGCTTATATTATATTTCAATACATATGAAGTATTGATTGATGTAAATGAGAATAAATTTCAACTCATCTTTATCTAGATTATAATAATTACAATCTATAACTGATTATACATTAAAATTTATAAAATGTAGAGGGTTTTGACTTAAAAAATCTTGGAAATTTGTAAAATTTCACATGTAAACGCATGCTTAAGCCTTTTCTTAATAATAAATAATTTAAACTGGATGAAATGAATGAGCATGCTTGTAATCGTTAGTGTAATTTGCTACGATATAATTAATCGAATAAAGCTTTCTAGGGTTCCGCAAGGTGATTACTTTGGTCTGGTCCGAGAGAAAGCCACATATTTTTATGTGACACGGAAGGATAAAAGCCTGGGAGATAGTAATTAACACTATCTCCCGGGCTTTTTTTATTTTAAAGGAGGACATAGGAATGAATTGGATCAAAATTATTATCGCAACATTTTTTGAAGTAGGATGGGTGATTGGTTTAACCCATGCGTCATCTTGGTGGGAATGGCTGTTTACGATGATTGCTATATTTGTAAGCTTTTATTTATTAGTAGATGCTTCAAAGGTTCTGCCTGTAGGCACAGCGTATGCCGTGTTTGTAGGTCTCGGAACAACATGGGTTACGTTGTTTGATTTCTTGTTTTTTGGCGAACCGTTTAATGTTATGAAAATAATGTTAATTGTCATTTTACTTGCAAGTGTCATTAGCCTGAAATTAGTAACTACAAATAAAGGAGGAGAAGCATAATGGCATGGATCTTATTAGTTTTTGCAGGTGTCTTTGAAATGTTAGGTATAAATTTTTTAAATGCATATGTGCATCATCGTCAAAAACGAGATGCAATGGGACTCATTTTCTTTTTTGCTGTGAGTTTCATGGCATTATCTACCGCAATGATGTACCTTCCGATGAGCACAGCGTACGCAATATGGACAGGTATTGGTGCAGTAGGTGCCGCAATTCTTGGGATGATCTTTTATAATGAATCTAAGGATATTAAAAGAGTAGTATGTATTTTAGTGATATTGGGAAGTACGATTGGTTTAAAATTAGTGAGTTAAAGTGAAGGACAATTTGGTAAATATTATACGGTCAAAAATGTGATGAGGGATTATTCAATTTTCAAGTTTATATAGGACGTGATGAATATCGAAACACAGTATTGCAGTGTAGACAATGTACGTTTATATAAAAAAAAGACGACACATCCGTGTCGCCTTAAGAGTAATATGTTCATGAATATAAAAGACTAGTAGTCGGTTTCCAACTACACCTTTAATATATCATATCTAGTAATCAGGCTTCAATAAAAATGTAATATTGTCACATAAGCATTCATTTTTCCTCAAATCATATGAGTTAAAATAAAAAACTGTTAATTACGATATTGCGGGGATATTTGGTAACTGATACCATGAAGTACAAAGGTGGGGTGTAGTCTATGGAAGGTTTGGCAGCATTTATTATCATAACATTAATGATTATTATTGTTCTGGGGCCGGATTTCTTTGTCGTAATGAAAAATTCGATTACCTCAGGAAAAGGTAATGGCGCTATGGCAGCCTTAGGTATTACGTCAGCTCATGTAGTTTATTCATTGTTAGCTGTGTTCGGTATTATTTTTATACTGGCTAATATGTATTATGTCTTTGTGACAATTAAGATTTTAGGTGCTATATATCTTATATATCTAGGAATTAGAAGTATCATCAGTGCAAGACAAAGTATGAACTTTTCAACATCTCAGATGAAAGCACAGCGTATTACTTATTTAAGTTCATATAGACAAGGTTTTTTTAGTACGATTTTAAATCCCAAAGCATTACTTTATTATATCAGTATATTGCCGCAATTTTTAAGTACTGGTGAAGCTGTTACATCTCAAATTGCTATATTAACTGCAATTGTGACCACAGTTATTTTGCTCTGGTTTATTTTCTGTGTTTATATTTTTCAATATATTAAGCTATTGTTTACGAATAGAAAAATAAAAGCAATTTTTGATTATACGGTTGGCGCAATATTGATTGGCTTATCACTTAATCTGCTATTGAGTAAAAGTAGTTAAATAGCATGTATGAACGGCTGAGACATTACTTGATGTGTTGGACGTTTTATTTTATCCCATTTTAAATTACAAGTTACCATAGTCATAAATAAACAAAATAATTTAAATTGTAGATAATTGTTTGTAAAACTCTTTTGAAATATTCACAATTTATCTCCATAATAATCTTGTTAGTTATTTATAATATTAAAAAAGAGAGGGGGAATAAACTTTTGAAAAATATATTTAATCCATTACAGAGGCTTCATTTCTATGCAGCGTTATTTATTACGCCGCTACTGATTACGTTAACAATTTCGGGCATTGGGTTTCTGTTTTTCCAAGAAGTAGAAAATAATATTTATAAGACAGAATTTTTCGGTGATAGTCCTGTAAAAGAACATCAATCACTTAATCAGGCAGTCGATCAAGTAGAAGATAAATTTGATGGTTTTTACATAAGTAAAGTTAGTATTTTAGAAGAGCCTTATAATAGTAGAATTACATTAGATGATATGGCAGGGAACCAACGTTATGTTTTTCTAGATCAAAATAATCAAATTGTTGCTGATCAAAATGCAAAACATACGTATGCGAACGTTGTACGAAATATACATAGCTCATTATTTACTGAAAATACTTTTATTAATTACTTGGTAGAACTGACAGCGTGTTGGACTATTTTCATGATATTGTCTGGAACGTATATGTTAATTAAGAAAAAATTAATTACAAATAAAAGTAAGCGATTAAGATTCCAAAAATGGCATGCTACACTTGGGATTATCATTGCCATACCGGTGTTTGTGCTTGTATTGACTGGCTTGCCATGGTCTGGATTTATGGGGGCTAAAATTGCGAGTGTTATGGATAATTCTGGAGAGTTGGGACAGTCAGAATTGGCAGTTAATCCACCTAAATCAGATGTGAATGAAATACCTTGGGCAACACGTAAAAATAAGCAACCAGAGTCTGAGAGCGGATCTGCCCATCATGGTAGTGGTGAAATGCCAAGAACAGATATTAAAAAACAAATTTCGATTGATAAAGTTGTTGCAGAAGCACAAAAAGATGGCATTACGAAGCCATTTTCAATTGTTTATCCAACGAGTGAAGAAGCGGCATTTACAGTTTCGAAAGGTAGTAATACAGGTGTGACAGGCTTAGACGTGTCACCTTACGATGAACAGACGTTATATATAGATCAATATAATGGTAAAGATTTAGGTAAGGTGAAATATCAAGAGTACGGCATAATTGGTAAATGGTTTACATGGGGTATTCCTCTGCATGAAGGTCATTTGTTCGGTATTGCCAATAAAGTGATTAACTTGCTTGTATGTATCGCATTACTTGCTGCGGTAGGACTGGGTCTAACGTCTTGGATTAAGAAAATGAAAGCAACGCAAATTAAAATACCAAAAAGAGTTAAAAAGCCAATGTCTATTCCATTGGTTATCATACTGGTTATATTAGGGATATTGATGCCATTATTTGGTTTTTCTCTTATTATCGTTTTCTTAATAGAGCTATTGCTTTATTTTAAGGATAAAAAGAATCAATAGTGTACGAACGGAATTTTACTGCTTTCAGACTGTCGACAAAGTCTCCGACTTTGTTGGCAGTTTTTTTATGCACACTTTCCGCGGCACTGCCTTAGCCTGTAGTCTTTGGCTAGTGCTATTCCCACAGGAGTCGACATAAATCACTGTCAATAAAATATTGACTTGATTGCATAGGTGAGCCTACGAGAACTCTATTAGAAAATTTGATTTCTGCCCCACTCTCATTCTGTATTAAAAATAAGACTAATAATTAAAATAGATAAACTCCGCGCATATACTTGCGCAGAATTTGTCTACATTCAAAAAGCAGGAAGGTCTCAATGAGCCTCCCTGCTTTTTGTGTAGTAATCACATTAAATGTATAGATTACATTTCCATTTCATGTATTTTCATCATTAAACCATGTGGAATATCGTCGTGTTTTACAACTTCTTGTTTATAGAATGTTTTGCCGTCATCTTTAGAAACTAATTTAACAAAGTCACCTTTTTTAGGTTTGAAATCGTCATTTTTATTGTCTATTTTAACGTTTTTAGTCACGAGACCATCTTTTTCACTGACTACTTTTTCAGCAGTTGTACTATCTGACATATAGCCATAATATGTGCTCTTTTGACTCGATGTAATCATAAAGATGGTGAAGACGACACCAATAATGACTAAAATACTAATGATAGAAATTGTTAATTTTTTATTCATATACTCTGTCTCCTTTTATGTTAAGCATAAAGGATTAAAGTAAATTCGTATATAACCTTTTAAAATGTTGCTAATTTTGTCAAAAAATAAATTGCTATTCAGTTTAGGGATGGAAATAAGCGTGTTCAGAGATCAATACTCTGACACCACGATAAATATTTTTGATCGTATACCAAACGGTTATGACGAATAAAATAATTGCCACTGTAATCATTATCACACTGGTAATGGTAGAACTATTATTGATTAAGACGCCACCAAATCCAATGCTGAGAATTAAAAGTATCGGTCCAATATACGTTATAATATGATAAGCTAACGATTTAGCTGCGTGGCTAGAAGTAGGTCTATCAGCAAAAATCCATATAAAAATAGGTAATATGATTGGTGCAAAAAAGATACTAAAATAACTCAGTGCTGCGAGAACGCGTTCTCCTTGTGTACTGTTTTGTATAACTCTGTCATTCATTTGTATCACCTCATTTAGTATACTAACAAGGTAGTTTCAAAAAATATAGAGTAAAAGCTTAACATGACAGTATTGTTAGTTAATTCAATTGATTATGGTAATCATGCGCATATGCATACGAAAAGAGAGGATGGTTAATATGAAAATATATTTGATAAGACATGGTGAGTCACAATCAAATTATGATAAGAAACAAGGGAAAAATTATTTCTGTGGACAATTAGATGTACCACTTACTGAGAGAGGCACATGGTCAGCTCAATTATTACAGAGCTATTTTGACAAAAAAGCAATAGATCATATTTATATTTCGGATTTATTACGTACACGTCAAACTTATAATGCGATATTTGATAAATCGATTCCGGCAAGCGTGACCCCTTTGTTAAGAGAACGTTCGCTTGGTATTTTCGAAGGTAAAATGGTTGAAGCGGTGGAACAAAATCCATCTTATACGCGCTATTTTGAAGATCAAAATTATCTTGAATTTCGTCACAGTTTTACGCAAAAGGCGCCAGAGGGAGAAAGTTATGCGGATGTTATGGAACGTGTTAAACAATTTTTTGAAAATGAAATTGATGATTCACTCGATTCCATTGCTATCGTAGCACATCAAGTTGTTATACGTTGTTGCTTCGTATATTTAGGATATGATTTGGAAGCTACAGTGATTGATAGAAAAATTGAAAACTGTGTACCTTATGAACTAGAAAAATAGCCATTAACATAAAAAACCTGAACTACGACATCGTCGGTTCAGGTTAATATCTTTTAGCCGCTGTTAAGCTATCATGAAATCCTTGGAATAGCGTGTTGAAATTGTCTAAAAAACTTCCGACAATTACGGCAAGTATGACGTAAGTTACACTAAGTGCGATTGTTTTATAAGAAACAACGCCATATTTTTCTTTCTTCTCAAAGAGATTAAAAGCTATGAAGATAGCAGCCATGGCACCTATTAAAATTGTTAATATCATAAAGGTCTTCCTCCTTAAAATTATTACTTGAGTGGCTGAGCTTCGATTCATTTGTTCTTTAACTTATAAATAAGCATAACAAATGTTACTTTGTGAAAAAAAGGGATATCATATTAAAAAACCTTACAATTAAGTAAGGTTTTTTACAGAAATAAGTCATAGACTATGGTTAATATGGATATAAATAGGCTTGAGCCCTTTATAAATATGAAAAGGTGACATGTAATCTCTTTGTAACTTAACCGAATATTTTGTAAATACATAAGTAGCGACAGAGTTGGAAAACATATCTAAACTATAAGTTTGTCACTTATTTGTCGACGGCGTCAGATTTAATACCTTTATCTTTTAAGAATTTTTTGATTTTATCTTGTTGTTTCCCGTTAACATCTCCAGCATATTTTGTTGGTACATCTGCAACATTAAGTTTGTTTTGTGGCTGGTAATCTAATTGCTCAATGTCTTCGTCAGCATTTTTGATTGTGCTATTTAAGGCTGTAAAGTAATTAACGATTCGATCGAGGTTTTCTTCATACCCATCTGGGAATTTGTTGTTTTTTACGAACTTTTTGAAACGCACATCATTTTTAACTGAGTTATGTGATAGTTCGGATAAACGTTTTGCTTGTTTATCGGTAATCTTTGTATCTGTACCTGTTTGCTTATCTAATTGGTATTGGATTAGATACTTATTGTCTATAATATCTGAGTTCACATCTAGATATTTTTTAATTGCTTTATTAGCTTCTGCTTCGCTTAGTGTTTCGCCACTTTTGTCTGAATTAAAGATGTCTTGTTCAGTAATTGTTTTAACATTTTTAGGTGCGTTTTTTCCACTATAACCTTTGTCATCATCGGATTCATCATTTGAACATGCTGCGAGTATCACAGTTAGCACTAAGACCAATGAGAGTAATATACTTTTTTTCATAAATAAAAACTGCTCCTTTAAAAATAATCATACGTATATAACAAACTAATGAATGTATAAACACGTTCTTAAAAATTATAACTTAAGCGTATCATGTAGTGCTATTTATTTGAATGATGTATTAAATAATAAAACGCACAATCTTTTGAACAAAATATAAAAGAAAAGAGATGAACTTAGTAATTTTAAAAATATTCATTAGATTTTCATAATAAAATGTTACTTAGATATGTGCTGTATTTCAATTAATAATCAAATAAGCTATATGATGTGAAAAAGCATATGGGAGATGAATACCTCTAGTTGACACGGTGATTCGTTTTACAATGAGATGACAGTTATTTCCTTATGTGAAAGAGTCTTAATTTTTGGGTATTCATATATTGTAGTGATTTTGTAATTTGCTGATGCCGTGGGGAAATAGTATGAGTGAGAGACTATAGATTTGAACCAGATTTTAAGCAAATATGGACGGTCTAAATAGTGAGATTTTAAATATAAAGAGGAGCCTGAAACATCTATTTATGTCTCAGACTCCTCTTATTTTGAGAATGGGGGGATTTATATCTCAAATTTTTAATTTTCAGTGACGATAATGGGTATTACTAATGTCTGATAATATAATCAAAAGCATTTAATGCTGCATTAGCACCTGCGCCCATTGAAATAATAATTTGTTTATTGCGATCATCAGTGACATCGCCTGCCGCAAATATACCTGGGATACTTGTCGCATTCGTGCGGTCTACTTTAATTTCTTTGGCATCATTTAGTTCTACATAATTGTTTAACCACTCTGTATTAGGTAGTAATCCAATTTGTACAAAGATACCTTCTAATTCTAGCGTATGTTCCTCGCCTTGTGCCTTATCCTGATATTTAATACCAGTCACTGCATCGTCTCCAAGTACTTCGGTTGTTTGAGCATTTTTAATAACTGTTACATTAGGTAGACTGTTTAAACGTTCCTGTAAAATATTGTCTGCTTTAAGGTTTGCGTTACGTTCAAGTAATGTAACATGTTCAACGATGCCAGCTAAGTCGATTGCAGCTTCGACGCCTGAATTTCCGCCACCTATAACAGCGACATTTTTATTTTCAAATAACGGGCCGTCACAGTGTGGACAGAATGCAACACCTTTATTGATTAATGCTTCTTCACCTGGGACTTCTAGTTTACGCCAACGCGCACCTGTTGAAATAATAACCGTCTTACTCGTCAATTGAGCACCATTATCTAATGTTACGACAATACCGTCATCCGTTTTTTCAATATCACTGGCACGAATACCTGTCATGACATCGACATCATATTGTTTAATATGATCTTCTAATGCAGATGAGAATTTAGGCCCATCTGTTTCTTTAACAGTGACAAAGTTCTCAATGGTAGCTGTATCGTTAACTTGACCACCGATACGGTCTGCGACGATACCAGTACGTAAACCTTTACGTGCAGTGTAGACTGCAGCGCTACCACTTGCAGGACCACCACCGACAATTAATACGTCGTATGGTGCTTTATCGTTAAATTCAGCTGGGTCTGCTTGACTACCAAGATTTGCTAAAATATCTTGGATCGTCATGCGTCCATTACCAAATTCTTCGCCATCTAAGAAAATAGCGGGTACTGCCATAATATTTTCAGATTCTTCTCTGAAAATAGAGCCATCTATCATTGTATGAGAAATATTTGGATTTAATAAACTCATCAAGTTTAATGCTTGAACTACGTCGGGACATTTTTGACACGTTAAGCTAATATACGTTTCAAAATGTAGTGGACGATCGATTGCTTTAATTTGATCTATAATGGCTTGTTCTTCTTTTGGTGGACGACCACTTACTTGTAACAAAGCAAGAACTAGAGAATTAAATTCATGACCCATTGGTAAACCAGCAAAAGTAATGCCTGATGTTTCATTAGGTTTATCTACTGAAAAGCTTGGTGTACGTTTCAAGTCAGATGCTTCTATAGTAATGTGATCGGACGCGACAGATACTTCATCTAAAAGTTCTTTCAGTTCTTTAGATTTATCATCTGAACCAAGGCTCGCTTTTAGAACTACGTCGCCTTCCATCAATTGAAGTAATTGTTGTAATTGTGATTTAAGCTGATCATTTAGCATTTAAATCAATGCCTCCTTAGATTTTACCTACTAAGTCAAGACCAGGTTGTAATGTTTCTGAACCTTCTTCCCATTTTGCTGGGCAAACTTCGCCTGGGTGTTGACGTACATATTGCGCTGCTTTGATTTTGTGTACTAATGTGCTAGCATCACGGCCGATACCGTCAGCGTTAACTTCTGCTGCTTGTACAACGCCATCTGGATCTACGATAAACGTACCACGTTGTGCAAGTCCTAGTTCTTCATCTAATACATCAAAATTGCGTGTGATTGTTTGAGAAGGGTCACCAATCATAGTGTATTGAATTTTACTAATTGCATCTGAATGATCATGCCAAGCTTTGTGTACGAAGTGTGTATCTGTTGATACAGAATATACGTTGACACCTAATTCTTGTAATTTATCATATTGACCTTGTAAGTCTTCTAATTCAGTAGGGCATACGAATGAAAAGTCTGCTGGGTAGAAGCAAACAACACTCCATGAACCTTTTAAGTTTTCATCTGAAACTTCGAAGAATTCATCCTTTTGTGGATCGTATGCGTTAGCTGTAAATGGTAAAATTTCTTTATTTATTAATGACATAAAAATATCCTCCTATTTAATAATGTATTTTCAATTAGAATTAAGTAAGGGTAGATTTTTCTGTTTCTTAATTATAATAATTCTAATCTTCGTATTCTATTATTGCATTTCCCTCATTATTCGTCAACACAGAAGAATTTTGAGAAAACGCTTAAAAAAACCACTTTGACTCTGTGTTTTAGTATACAATAAAAATGTATTTTTACATTAAAATCGAGCGTTATACTTTATAAAATAACGCTGTATAAATAATAAATATCCTTTAAATTCTCAACTAAAACATGAAAATGAGAAGAAAGGCTATTTAAAAAAAGTATATTATTGTTGGGTGCTGATTAAATTCATATAGATGAATATTTACGTGCTTATGGTCTGTTCATATTTTATAAGCTATATAACAATCAATGATTTCATTGTTTAGACGGATAGCAGACTGTCCTGAGCGGTGTTATTCAATTTGTTAAATAAAAGAACGCAACATTAAATCATGCCCGCGATCGGGAAGAATAGCCACCAGTGTCCAGCTAAAAATTCCCAACCATTCATGCCTCTTTTTTGATGATGATACGATACAGGATCTTGATATGTTTCAATGATTGTTTTTTTAAACTGTTTGTCGCCTTTGATTAGTTCGTCTAAAGAGATATCAAACAAATCACTCATTTTAATGAGCATATCAATACTTGGATAAACTTTGTTTAATTCCCATTTTGAAATACTTTGCCTTGAAATATTCAATATCTCTGCAAGTTCGTCTTGAGACCAGTGTTTTTGTTCGCGTTTTTCTTTTATTTTTGATCCGATTTCCATAATAATCACTCCCTTTACGAATAATTTAATATAGAGCCTTTAATGCGTCACGCACTAAATCATATATTTTAAAGCAACCTAAAGGTGCATCTGTGATTTGAAAGTATTTCATAAAAAAATATAGAAAAATTATGTATAACATATCGCAATTATTGATTGAATGATTTTAATTATATTAAACCCATTAATTGGATTTGTACCGTGATATAAAATAATTTAACTATTAATAAACCATGCATGGTGCGATTTTTTTTAATGATACGATTAATCTGTATTGCAATAAGTAAGTTATTTACCTCTAAGTCTTTTAATAGTAATGAAAACGGGTAAACATAATGTAAACAAAGCAGTCGCTGTTTTGTTATGCTATGAGTAACTTTATGTAAAGAGGAGCGGTTAACATTGTCTGAGCATGTATACAACTTATTGAAGAATCATCATTCGGTTAGAAAATTTAAAAAGGAACCAATATCAGAAGCGCATATAAAACAACTGGTAGAAGCTGGTCAAAGTGCATCAACTTCAAGTTATTTACAAGCCTATTCAATTATTGGTATCAATGATCCAAAAATTAAGGAAGAATTGAAAGAAGTATCTGGGCAACCTTATGTTGTTGAAAATGGCTATTTATTTGTTTTTGTAATGGATTATTATAGACATTCCATTATCAATGAGGAATCTAAACATGATATGCAAACATCATTTGAATCTGCTGAAGGATTACTTGTAGGCACTATTGATGCGACATTAGTAGCTCAAAATATTGCAGCGACAGCTGAAGATATGGGCTATGGCATGGTGTATTTAGGATCATTAAGAAACGATGTGGAAAGAGTAAGAGAAATTTTAGAATTACCTAAACATACTTTCCCACTTTTTGGTATGGCATTAGGTATTCCAGAAGATGATGAAAATGGTAGCCCTAAACCAAGATTGCCATTTGAACATGTATTTCATGCTAATAAATATGATAGTGATAAAGATAGCCAACGTGAAGCATTAAAAGCATATGATCAAACAGTGAGTGACTATTATAGTTCACGTACAAATGGCGAACGTACTGAATCATGGTCTAATCAAGTTGCTAACTTTATGAGCGCGAAGCAACGACTAGATATGTTAGAACAACTGAATAAATCAGGATTTATTAAAAAATAATTCATTGAAAAACTAAGATTTACTTATAATAATTTCAATATTTTTAATATCCTGAGATAACTCGAAAGGGGGGGATCAAGTTGAATATGTTTGATAAGATTTTTAGAAAAAAACCAGATGCTTCGGAGTCTCAGAATAAAAATGAAAACTATATTTATTCATCAAATAGTAAACTCACGCCCGATGAAGCCCAACACTATTGGGAAAAGATGGCTCAAAAATTAATTGTCGGTGTTATTAATTCAGTAGATTATACGGCAGAACGCATCTTCATCTTGATCTCCTTTGATGAAAAAGACCCTACGATTGATATATTCTTCCAAATGAATGGACAGTTAAGAATGTGGAATGATTTAGATAATGAAGCGCACAAAAAGGTCATTTCAAATAGTATCGTTACTCAGGCGCCTAATATGGTTAAACAAATAAACTGTATATATAATAGTGTGGATATGACGAGACTCGCGTATTCTCAAGTTCAATATGAATTTGAAAGTAAAGCGTGGTATCTTCACGACATTACCGAAGACAGTATAGAAGCACAATTAGAGAAAGCACCAGCATTTCTAAAGTGGTTTGATGATGTGTCAAAATCAATCGATACACTGTCGCTCGATGGAAAACACAAAATCACGTGGGGACCTTTTAAACCAGAGTATTAGATGTAATTAGTGATATTAAATAAGCGGTTGATAAAAATATAAAAAAGGTTGGAACACAACGTTCAACTCTCTCTTTTGAGACAGTGAAACGAGCAGTATGTGTTCCAACCTTTTTCCATTTACTTGAATTATGACTAAACTTGCTACTCGAATTTAGTGATTAATTCAAATATATTAGTTTGTAATCTCGGCATATTCATTGTCGTTATAAGTGTCTTTGTCTAGGTTGTTTGTTAATTTTGCTGTACCTGTACCTGCAAGCATAGAGTCATTAACATTCAATGCTGTACGACCCATATCAATTAATGGTTCAACAGAGATTAAGACACCTGCAAGTGCGACTGGTAAGTTTAATGTAGATAATACAATAATGGATGCAAATGTTGCACCGCCACCTACACCAGCGACACCAAATGAACTGATAATAACGACACCGATGACAGATAATATAAATTGTAAGTTAACTTCTACACCAGCTGCTGGCGCTACCATAACAGCAAGCATTGCTGGGTAAATACCCGCACAACCATTTTGACCGATTGATAAACCGAATGAAGCAGAGAAGTTAGCGATACCATCAGGGACACCTAAACGGTTCTTCTGAGTTTGCACATTCAGTGGTAATGATCCTGCACTTGAACGAGAAGTGAAGGCGAACATCAGCACTTCGCCAGTTTTCTTAACAAATGTGACAGGGTTGAGACCTAAACCTGAAACAATGATTAGGTGAATGATATACATAACAATGAGTGCTGCGTAAGATGCAATCACGAACTTACCTAATGTCCAAATAGCACCAAAATCACTTGTCGCAATGGTAGATGTCATAATTGCTAAAATACCATAAGGTGTTAAACGTAAAACAAATGTCACGATTGCCATTACTAAATTATATAATGCATCGATACCACGTTTAAGTAAGTGTCCACTTTCAGGTTGTTTACGCATAACACGTAAAAATGCAAAACCGATAAACGCTGCGAAAATAACGACCGCAATTGTTGACGTTGTACGTTGACCGGTGAAATCTAAGAATGGATTACTTGGTAATAATTCTAAGATTTGTTGTGGTAACGTATTAGCAGCCATATCTTTAGCTTGGCTTGCGATTTCGCTACCTCTTGAACTTTCGGCACTGCCTAAGTCAATAGATGAAGCATCTAGTCCGAATACGAGTGCTGAAATAATACCAATGATTGCTGCAATAGCAACGGTACCAATTAAGAAAATAAAAATATAAATTCCGATCTTAGCGAATTTGTCCCCAATTTTAATTTTAGTAAATGCTGAAACGATTGAAATGAAAATAAGTGGCATTACAATCATTTGTAATAATGCAATGTAGCCATCACCAACGATGCTAAACCAATCCATGGACTGTTTAGTTACTTGTGAATCCACGCCGTAAATTAAATGAATAACGACACCAAAAACAATCCCTAACCCTAAGGCAGAGAATACACGTTTAGGAAATGAAACATGTCTTTTAGCCATTACATATAATCCAACGAGGAAGGCCACAAAAATAATAATGTTAAGAATAGTTAATAACATAAAAAAAGACCTACACTTTCTTAATAATAATTTTTTGAAATCCGATACGTATACTAAGGATATTAGCAATTTCAATAATATTCAAGTCTATGACTCAAGAAATTCATGAATTTTAAATGACTTTATTTTCTGATAATTTAAAGGTAGCAAAACGATGATTTCACCGTTTAGAAAATGAAATAAAAAAACGAATCCTAAATCACATTTCTGTGATCTAGAATTCGTTTAGTTTGATAGTTAATTAGCACCATTTATTAAAATAGTTTATAGATTGAATAGGCGTGCGAAGAAACCTTTACGTTCTTCTTTTGGTGTGTCATTTGCAACTGATGAAGACTGCGCATGTGTATCTTCAGTTGGCTGCGTTTGTGTGTTCGGTTTCGTTATTTCTTCATTAATAGATGAATTATCAGTAGATGATGTAGAAGTTTCATCTGTTTTGTCATCTGCTTTGACTTGTTCAGCAGAAGCCATTTCTTTTTCAGTAGCTGATGTTGAAGCATCTGTATCAGCTGTTGTCGTTTCAGTTGGTTGTTCGCTGATTTGAGTGATTTCAGATTCTTCAGTCGCAACTTGCGCAGAGGATTTATCAGTTGGGTTAGAAGCAGTTGCATCAGTTGTATCAGCTACAGTTTCAGAAGTTGTAGAAGTAACTTTATCATCAGATTTTTCGTCATTGCTCTCACTCTCAGTTGAATGTTCTGTTAGCGCGTCGCTGTTATTCGTTGTTGTATTAGCAGTGCTAACATGTTCAGTTTCAACATTTGATTTAGCTAACTCAGATTGTTCTTTTTGAGAATCTTGGATAACGCTCTGTGTCGTTTTGATTTCATCTGTTGACGTTTGAATCGCTTTTAGAGATTCTGTATTTGCGTCTAATTTTGTAGTGATTTGGTTCTGCATTTCGTGTAATTCCTGTTGTTGTTGATGTACTTGGTTAATCATTTGACCAAGCATATGACGTTCATCACGCATTTTTTGAATTTCCGAACGTAAATCTTCAACAAGTTTAGAAACATTTTGATCTGTAGGTAAATGATTACCGTCATCTTTGACTAATACTTGTAAGAAGTCTTTTTCTTTTTCTAATTCTTCAAAAGCTAAATCATAACTATTTGTTTGTTTAACTTTATCGGCGATATCTTGGAATAGTTCGA
This sequence comes from Staphylococcus sp. Y174-1, assembly GCF_049897865.1. Taxonomy (NCBI): domain Bacteria; kingdom Bacillati; phylum Bacillota; class Bacilli; order Caryophanales; family Staphylococcaceae; genus Staphylococcus; species Staphylococcus sp. Y174-1. The sequence goes on from NZ_JAFCXB010000005.1 coordinate 38,910, forward strand.
TATCCTCTTCTTGGAAATCTGTAGCTTCACGGCCACGGTATTCTGTTTTACTAAGTTGGTAACCGCGTTCTTCTAAATGCTGAACGATTTTACGGACTTGTTTTTCACTTAGCTCCACGCGTTGTGCAAATTCTTTGGTTAACATAGAAATAAGTCCTTTCATTAATTAATTTATGTATACCGACGTTTGTCTTCGGTCAGTGAAACGTCAGTCTTACCTCTATGCTAGTTTAAACTGTTTTAACAGTGATTTCAAGTGGTGATAACTATCGTTTGCGTAATTCCATTTGTTCAAGTAGCGGATAAATAACACTTCGAGAAATTCTGTTTGCAAAAACATACTTGAGAATATAATTTGATTTCACGCTTGGTCCATAGATATCTTTTGTTAATTCAATATTTGACTTTATAAATAAATCCATAGCTTCGCCGCTCGCATAATCTTGGATATTAGGGGCTAAATAATCAATTTCATATTGTTTTTCAAAACCATGTTCATATAAAAATTGGCGTCTGTTATCCATGATTTGAACTACATCTTCAGAAATGTCTTCGGGTTCTTTAGGCACTTCCAACATAATGAAATTGACATCATGTGCATGCAGTTGATTCGACAGAGTGTTTATTTCTTTTTGAATACGTTCAAGCGTTTTTGTTATAATTTCATCATGCTCGGGTTTATCTTTAGCAATTAAATAAATTAAAAAAGATGAATTTGTCGTAGCTTCATAATGCGCTGTGGCTAAACTCACTACTTCATCTGATTCAATGCCTACTAAAAAGATATAATCATCTTTTGTACGTTCGTTTCTTAAGGACTGTTTAAAAATTTGTTCGTCTTCAGATAGACCGATATCAAATTTAGCATCATATAACTTCAATGCGGATTTAAATAACGGATCATCGATTGATGTTATTGTCTTAAACTCCATAGGTACACCCCCAAATTATTGCGTTCATTATAACATAATAGAGAAAATATGAATCGAATTGCAATTTAATTTAATTTGCAGTTAAACATAAAAAGGGTCGAGACATCAATATGTGTGTCTCGACCGACTAAATTATAAGGGCGTTATTTGTTTACGTTAGTACGACTTATACAAATGTTGTAGTACTAATCAAACAGTATCTCAGTACTTAATTTAACGTCACAGATGCGTCTCAAAATGGTTTTGGTGAAATGAGAGTTTAAGCTAACGCCTCCAGTACCATCTTTGATTTACGTATAACGTTTGGATTATGATTTTGGTCCGTTTGTTTCTTCGGAGTAATGGCTATTACTTTTAGTTTGGTTCGTTTCGAAAGCAACGTTGGCTTTGTCGGCTTCTAGGTGTGAAGTCGTATCCTTTGTTGCAACAACGAGATAATTATCGTTTAATATTTCTTTCTTATAGCGTTCTAATTCTTCTTCAGGTAGCTTGTAGTGAGCCAATACGGCTTCTTCACCGTCTTCGCCAGTTAAAATTTTAGCCATTTTATCACTGAACGAACCACTTGTAGCAGTTAGATTGACTTCAGAATCATGTAACGCATCAATGTGTAATTTTGTTTTACTAATTACGGTCATTTCTGATTCTTTATAACCCTCTGATAGTTTAGATTTTATTGCATCGATAAGATCATCTTTGTTTTGTACAATAGTGAATTCTGACATTTAGTGTTCCTCCGTTCATTATTATATGAATTATTTTGTGTTTACCCTTAAGTTATTATATAAAACGAATACAATTACATTATATAATGAACTTACACAACTGACAAACGACATTTCATGCATATGTGAACGTTTTCTGAAAAAATATAAAAAAGAAGTAAAAGCTTTTGTGAAGCGTTTACAATCAATAAGTGTATTGAAAATATTGCCAAAATTTGCTATCATCAGTTAATAATTTATCTAACTCATATAATCTGAAGGATACGGCTTTAGAAGTTTCTACCATGTTGCCATTAACAACATGACTATGGGTAAACAATACAATACACTAGCGATTCAAATTGAGAAGTTATGAAAAGTTGTGAAAGAAACTAGACTTTTTAAAGCGCTCATACATACAAGCTTTGTTCATTAAGAATACTTTTTTTACATAGTTAAAGGGAAATGAATGTAAAAAAATTAATTTTAAGGACATATATTGTAATTGAAACGATGCTGCTTTGGTATTGCACGTTCACTCATAGATCCTGAAACTAAGTTAGTTTAGGATTTTTTTTGTACACAAAATGAGGAGGTTTTTTCGAGTGGATTTGTTGAAGCAGAAAGTTGAAGCAGATGGTGTTGTGATTGATGAAAAGATATTGAAAGTTGATGGTTTTTTAAATCATCAAATAGACGCAAGGTTAATGCACGACGTGGGACAAACATTTTATGAGCAATTTAAAGATGAAGGTATTACGAAGATATTAACGATAGAAGCTTCAGGTATTGCACCAGCAATTATGGCCGCGATGCACTTCGACGTACCTTGTCTTTTTGCTAAAAAAGCGAAGCCGAGTACATTGAAAAAAGGTGTTTATCAAGCAGAGATTCATTCTTTCACAAAAAATACGACAAGTACCGTTGTCGTGTCTGATGAGTTTTTAGGTGAAAATGATCGCGTACTAATCATCGATGATTTCTTAGCCAATGGTGATGCTTCACTTGGGCTAAATGAAATTGTGAAACAAGCTAAGGCTACAACGGTAGGTATAGGTATTGTCGTAGAGAAAAGCTTTCAACCAGGCAGAGAACGTTTAGAAGAAGCTGGTTTAACCGTTTCATCTTTATGTAAAGTGGCATCATTAAGTGGTAATAAAGTGACGTTTGTAGGAGACGAAGCATGAAAACGTTCATCTTAAGCTTACAACATTTATTAGCGATGTATGCAGGTGCGATACTGGTTCCTATTATTGTAGGTACTAGCTTAGATTTCACGCCAGAACAAATCGCTTTTTTAGTAACAGTTGATATTTTCATGTGTGGTGTAGCAACCTTCTTACAAGTATGGAAAGGCACAGGAACAGGACTACCAATCGTATTAGGCTGTACATTTACAGCTGTGGCACCGATGATTTTAATTGGACAAACAAAAGGTATTGGTGACTTATATGGTTCATTATTCTTATCGGGTATACTAGTAGTTCTTATCGCACCATTCTTTTCTTATTTAGTTAGGTTCTTTCCACCCGTAGTTACAGGAAGTGTCGTTACGATTATTGGTATCAATTTGATGCCAGTTGCGATGAACTACTTAGCAGGCGGTGAAGGTGATAAACATTACGGTGATCCTAAAAATATCATCTTAGGTGTCGTTACGCTGATCATCATTTTAATTGTACAGCGTTTTACTGCTGGATTTCTAAAATCTATTGCCATACTTATTGGACTGATTGTTGGCACAGTATTAGCTGCACTCTTTGGTATCGTGGATGTTAATCAAGTTGGCACAGCACATTGGTTCTCTTTACCACAACCATTTAGGTTCTCAACGTTTAGCTTTGACTTAGGTGCAACGCTCGTATTCTTTATTGTCGCATTAGTCAGCTTAATAGAATCAACTGGTGTATATCACGCATTGAGTGAAATTACAGGTAAAAAATTGGAACGTAAAGATTTCCGAAAAGGTTATACAGCAGAAGGTATTGCTATCATTTTAGGTTCAATCTTTAATGCGTTTCCGTATACCGCTTATTCACAGAATGTTGGGTTAGTGTCATTATCTGGTGCGAAAAAGAATAAAGTTATCTATGGCATGGTCATCTTGTTAATCATTTGTGGTTGTATTCCTAAATTGGGTGCACTTGCTAATATGATTCCTCTACCAGTATTAGGTGGAGCGATGATAGCAATGTTTGGCATGGTCATGGCATATGGTGTTAGTATATTAGGTAATATTAATTTTAAGAATCAAAATAATTTATTGATTATTGCTGTATCAGTTGGACTAGGAACGGGTATAAGTGCAGTACCGCAAGCGTTCAAAGCTTTGGGTGAGCAATTTGCATGGTTAACACAAAACGGTATTGTTCTTGGCGCAATTTCAGCAATTATTTTGAATTTCTTTTTTAATGGTATAAAACAGCAACAAGATACGGAAGTTATGAAATAATGATGTTATCAAACAAATATTAGGAGGCTGTAAGCGTATGTGGGAAAATAAATTTGAAAAAGAGTCTTTAACTTTTGACGATGTGTTACTGTTACCAGCAGAATCAGATGTGTTACCGAAAGAAGTGGATTTAAGTGTGCAATTATCAGAAGGTATTAAATTAAACATCCCTGTTATTTCAGCAGGTATGGACACAGTAACTGAATCAAAAATGGCAATCTCAATGGCACGACAAGGTGGACTTGGTGTTATTCATAAAAATATGAATATTGAAGATCAAGCTGATGAAGTACAAAAAGTAAAACGTTCAGAAAATGGCGTTATTTCAAATCCATTCTTTTTAACTCCAGAAGAAAGTGTTTTTGAAGCAGAAGCATTAATGGGTAAATATCGTATTTCAGGTGTGCCAATTGTGAATAATAAAGAAGACAGACAATTTGTCGGTATTATTACTAACCGTGATTTACGCTTTATTGAAGACTTCTCAATTAAAATTTCTGATGTGATGACAAAAGAGCAACTCGTTACAGCTCCAGTTGGTACGACATTAGATGAAGCAGAAAAGTTATTACAACAACATAAAATAGAAAAACTTCCATTAGTTAAAGAAGGCCGTTTAGAAGGTCTGATTACAATTAAAGATATTGAAAAAGTACTAGAATTCCCTAATTCTGCAAAAGATGAACACGGCCGCTTATTAGTTGGTGCTGCTATCGGTATTGCTAAAGATACAGACATCCGTGCTCAAAAATTAGTAGAAGCTGGTGTAGATGCATTAGTTATTGATACAGCTCATGGTCACTCTAAAGGTGTATTAGAGCAAGTTAAACATATTAAAGAAACATTCCCACAAGTTACATTAATCGCAGGTAACGTAGCTACAGCCGAAGGTACAAAAGCGTTATATGAAGCGGGTGCTGATGTAGTGAAAGTTGGTATTGGTCCTGGTTCTATTTGTACAACACGTGTCGTTGCTGGTGTTGGTGTACCGCAAATTACAGCAGTTTATGACTGTGCAACAGAAGCGCGCAAACATGGTAAAGCAATTATTGCTGATGGCGGGATTAAATTCTCTGGAGACATCATCAAAGCATTAGCGGCTGGTGGCCATGCAGTTATGTTAGGTAGTCTACTTGCTGGTACTGAAGAAAGCCCAGGAGCTACAGAAGTATTCCAAGGCAGACAGTACAAAGTATATAGAGGTATGGGCTCATTAGGCGCAATGGAAAGCGGCTCAAACGACCGTTATTTCCAAGAAGATAAAGCACCTAAAAAATTCGTGCCAGAAGGTATCGAAGGTCGTATTGCATATAAAGGTTCATTACAAGATACAATTTATCAACTTATGGGCGGCGTAAGATCTGGTATGGGTTATACAGGTTCTAGAAACTTAGAAGCATTAAGAGAAGAAGCACAATTTACGCGCATGGGACCTGCTGGACTAGCAGAAAGTCATCCACATGACGTTCAAATTACAAAAGAATCACCAAATTATTCATTCTAAGTTAAAAGGAGATAAAAAAGATATGGAAATGGCGAAAGAGCAAGAGCTCATACTTGTTTTAGACTTTGGTAGCCAATACAACCAATTAATTACACGACGCATTCGTGAAATGGGTGTATATAGTGAATTACATGACCACGAGATTAGCATGGAAGAAATTAAACGTTTAAATCCTAAAGGGATTATCCTTTCTGGTGGTCCTAACTCAGTTTATGAAGAAGATTCATTCACAATTGACCCAGAAATTTATAACTTGGGAGTACCTATTTTAGGTATTTGTTATGGTATGCAACTAACTACAAAACTTTTAGGTGGAAAAGTAGAGCGTGCCAATGAACGTGAATATGGTAAAGCCATTATTAATGCGAAGACTGATGAGTTATTCTTTGGTTTACCAGAAGAACAAAATGTTTGGATGAGCCACTCAGATAAAGTGATCGAAATTCCAGAAGGTTTCGAAGTGATTGCTGATAGCCCAAGTACCAACTATGCAGCAATTGAAGATAAATCTCGTCGCATCTATGGTGTGCAATTCCACCCAGAAGTACGTCACACAGAATACGGAAACGATTTACTTCGTAACTTTGTACGTCGTGTATGTGACTGTACAGGTGAATGGTCAATGGAAAACTTCATTGAGATTGAAATTGAAAAAATTCGTAATCAAGTTGGCGACCGTAAAGTCCTATGTGCGATGAGTGGTGGCGTTGACTCATCTGTAGTAGCTGTATTGTTACACAAAGCGATTGGCGACCAACTGACGTGTATCTTTGTAGACCATGGTTTATTACGTAAAGGCGAAGGCGACATGGTTATGGAACAATTTGGTGAAGGTTTCAACATGAATATTATTCGTGTCGATGCACAAGAACGATTCATGAGCAAATTACAAGGTGTTTCTGATCCAGAACAAAAACGTAAAATCATCGGTAATGAATTCATCTATGTATTTGATGATGAAGCATCTAAATTAAAAGGTGTGGATTTCTTAGCACAAGGTACATTATATACAGACGTTATCGAATCTGGTACGAAGACAGCACAAACAATCAAATCACACCACAATGTGGGTGGTTTACCAGAAGACATGGAGTTCCAATTAATCGAACCCATCAATACACTGTTTAAAGATGAAGTGCGTGAATTAGGTATCGAGTTAGGTATTCCTGAACATTTAGTATGGAGACAGCCGTTCCCAGGTCCTGGATTAGGTATCCGTGTACTTGGTGAAATCACAGAAGACAAACTTGAAATTGTACGTGAATCAGACGCCATTTTAAGACAGGTCATCCGTGAGGAAGGTCTTGAACGTGAGATTTGGCAGTATTTCACAGTGTTACCTGGCATCCAATCTGTAGGTGTTATGGGAGACTACCGTACATACGATCACACGGTAGGCATCCGTGCTGTTACATCCATTGATGGTATGACAAGTGACTTTGCACGTATCGACTGGGAAGTCTTACAGAAGATTTCTAGTCGTATTGTAAATGAAGTGGACCACGTTAACCGCGTTGTCTATGACATTACATCTAAGCCACCAAGCACAATTGAGTGGGAATAATCGTATAGAATGAAGTAACCCCTTAGGCATAGGCTTAAGGGGTCGTTTTTGTGGATTTGAAATTATAAAAACCAAATTAAAATTTTCTGACCACGTATATATTACAAAAGTCGCTATCTAGCTAAAATATCCTATGTAAATAAGTAGTGACACAAATGATATGCCAGCTAATACAAAGAAGAATGCTTCGACGTAGATGCGTAGTTTAGACATCGGTTCTACATTATAATGTTTTCTTTTATGATTATGGTGTTTAAGTGTTAATTTCATACCGATATAAGTATAAAGAATAACAAAAATAATTCCCAAGACAATCGCAATTGGTATTGGTAAATGCATGAATAGTCACCTTTTTTTCTAAGCGTAGTATAAAGATAATATGTTGTTAACAATACAATGAACATCTGTTTAAAAAGTGATTAAGTAAAATTGTTGAAAAATAACCATTAAAATAGCCGTTTTCAAAAAACTATTATGGATAGTTTTAATGTTGAGTACAATGTAAACGGATTAGAAATATGTTATTGTAAACTTAATAATTTGATAAGAGGGGTTGGCTGCTGTTATGAAAAAGACTATTATTGCTACATTTGCCGTGAGTCTATCAGTTCTATTAGCAAGTTGTAATAACGAAGCTTCAGAAAATAACGAACCTAAAGAAAAAAGTGAAAATACAGATAACACGAGCAACTCAGATAAAGACAAATCGGAAAAGAACAAAGACAACAGCAAACAAAATGAACAAAAAACAGAGCAACAAAATACCAATACAAACAATGATGGACGTAATCAGTCTGCTCAAGACAAGAATGAAACAACTGATGAAGACGAAGGTGCTTTAAATCAATACAATAATGAAGAAATTGAGTATGCTCGCGTGTGGAATCAACTAGGACCACTGAAAAATAATATGGATGGTATGGATTCATTAAATGTAGAAAAATTGCCAAAAGGTTCTAAAGTAAATCCACAAGCTGAGGACAGTGCTGTCTTTAAAGAAGACGTTGTAAAATTAAAAGCTCCTATGGGTGTAGGTGGTTCAGTGACATATAGTAGCAATGGTGATGGGTCAATCAATGTATATAAAAATGTTCCATATGATTGGCGTGATTCAAGGACTGATGCAAATATGAAAGAAGCAACAACAAAAGCGATTGAAGAGAATGTTGAAACGGTCACGATTAATCAAGGGGATGACCAGACAATCGCAGATTTAGCTGGAAAAATTAAGTACAGCAATTAATTTAAAATCGCTTTAGATGGGGTATACAGTTTTGTTTGGAAAAGTATAAATTTTAATGAGGTATGGCAAGAAAGCTTAACCATTAAGGTTATTAATTCAACGCGAGTGATTAATTAATAGTAAGTGGGTGTTTATATGAGTATATTAAAAATGATATTATACGTGGCATTGCTCGTTTCATTTTGTATTTTAATGTTCCAATCCATCTATTTTGTACTTGTATTTTGGAAATTGAAAAATAAGAAAATTAGCGAATATGATTATGAGCAATATAAACAAAAATATGAAAAACCAATGTTTATCAACTTAGGAGTTTTAATGGCTGTAACAGCGTTATTTAACTTATTAGAATGATGTACTTGGTGATTTCATTGAATGAGTAAAAAGCGTCTTTTCGAAATTAAAAAGCGCTTTTTGATTCATAGATTACAAGTGTTAATCAGTAGTCTTGTATTTTTTCTTAACAAACAAATAGTTCAAAACCCCAAGTATAATCAAGGCAATTAAGACCGTGATTAGGGGGTACTTAGATATTAAATCAAAGTTTGTGTTTGACGGCCCTAAATACCTTGTGAGAATTGAAATGACTAAAAAATAAATGAACCAAGTGCAAGTTCTAGACAATGTTTCTAAAATGATTAAACGCTGTTTTTCACTGTAACGTGTCTTATCACGTTTATTACCAGTTGCTGCATCCGGTAAATAGTTAATGATAATCATTGACCAAATCATTGAAAATACAAAAATTGTGACGAAGAATAATGCTGTTTTCAATATAAATACTCCTAAATATTTTATAAATGAAATTTAACGTATTTATATATAAAGTGTCAAACTGTGCAAAGGCATCATAATGAAGTGCGTCAAGAATCATTCAAGATCTATTTGTTTATTCACTTGATTAAAGATAGCAGATTTTATATCATCTGCAATTGGTTTGAGTTCTGGTAAATAATTATTAGCAAAGCCAATGATAATTTTATGTTTGATATGAAGTGATAAGTCTCGTGGCATCTTGTCTTCTATTAAAACTAGTAAATTCTTATATGAGATAGCTTCTCCTTTATGCCTGCTCACATATTGTATGAATGCTAGAAATAGTTTGTCAAAGTATTCATGTTCGATATCTAGATCTAAAAATATGAGATTAATAGATTTAGTTTCAAACTGATTATCTCCCATTTCTGCTGCAAGTTCACTAATAGCTTGATAGAGTAATGTAAAACTTTCTTTGTTTTCTATCAAGATACCCCTCCTTAAATATTTATACACTATATTTTAAAAATAACATATATTCAAAAGTAATTTAAATAACATCAAACCAACCATGTATATCATGAAATGAGGTAGCATGATTTTACAAAATCACGTTTATATTTATTCAATATTAGGCATTTAAATAAACAAATAAGCCTGAATTTTGATGATTATTTTATTACTGTTCACAAATTTGTTCACAATTAAAAAATGACCTTTAAAATACTTATATATGCGCAAATAACCTTTGGTGACAGGGTTTATCAGTTTATAATCCCTTTCAAAATAATTTATAAATTCTTAATTGAATGTCTGCATAAAATTAAAAATCATAAATAATTTTAAAAGCATGTAAATTTAATATATGAGTGGAATTTTGTTTATGATAAAATATATTTTGTAGAAAACTAGCATTTGGACAATGTTAGGTTGAAAAAGGGGATGAACAAGAGTGAAAGTTATCAAAAAAATAAACTTACCGACACAAATTATCATAGCATTAGTGCTAGGGATAATTTTAGGAAGTATATTACATGGAAATAAAGATGTAATTAATTATATACAACCTTTTGGCGATGTATTTATAAATTTAATTAAAATGTTAGTCGTACCTATCGTATTCTGTTCTTTAGCGTTATCGATCTCAAATGTAGGGGATACAAAAACGATTGGACGTTACGGTGGTAAGACATTATTATACTTTGTTATTATGACAAGTTTCGCGATATTTATGGGCTTGATTTTTGGTAATTTATTCAAACCAGGTGTTGGACTAAATCCTGATTTGCTTCCAAAAGGTGATATTTCTAAATATGAATCAACTGCAAAAGCTGCAGAACAATCTACATATGGCAATCACTTGATCGATACAATTGTAAATATTATACCAACGAATATCTTCGAGGCATTTGCTTCTGGAGAATTATTACCAGTTATATTCTTCTCAGTATTTTTTGGTTTAGCATTAGCGGCAATTGGACAAAAAGCACAACCGGTTAAAGACTTTTTAGGCGGTGCACTAGAAGCAGTATTCTGGATGATTGGAAAAGTATTATTATTAGCACCAATTGCAGTATTTGCATTTATTACTACAACGATTATTACTTTCGGATTATCTGCATTAATTCCATTGTTCAAATTGTGTTTAACTGTGGTAATTGCAATGCTATTCTTTATTTTCATTGTATTAGGCATTGTTTCAAGAGTTTGTGGTGTAAGAATTACACAAGTTATCAAACTATTAAAGAACGATTTAATGTTGGCATTCTCGACTGCAAGTTCAGAAGCAGTATTACCTACAGTAATGAAAAAAATGGAGCGTTTTGGTGTGCCGAGAGATATTGCATCTTTCGTACTACCAACCGGCTATTCATTTAACCTTGATGGTGCGGCCATGTACCAATCTATTGCGGCGCTATTTGTTGCTCAATTATATGGTGTTGATTTAAGTATTGGTGAACAGATCTTATTAATGATTACATTAATGTTAACGTCTAAAGGTATGGCGGGTGTACCAGGAGCCTCAATCGTAGTATTACTAACTACATTAGGATCTGTAGGATTAAATCCACAAGGTTTAGCATTGATTATCGGTGTAGATAGAATACTTGAAATGCTTAGAACATGTGTAAACGTATTAGGAAACTCAGTAGCTACAATCTTTATCGCTAAAACAGAAGGTGTTTATGATAAAAAACAAGGCGAAGAGTATCTGAAAACAATTTAACAAAATAATAAATCTACAAGCACGCCTTATAAATAAAAATAAGGTGTGCTTTTTTCTGTAAAAAATGGATGATATACTGCAATTATTAAACTCATTTTAAATAGGGTATACAATTAAAACGTTTATAAATTGGAGGAAGATAAAATAAGTAATATAAGAGGTATTAACCATATTGGCATGACAGTGCCTAATATTGAAGTAGCATTTAAATTTTTGAAAGATGCCTTTGATGCGAAATATGCATATGATGGCTTAACTTACGATGATGAACCTAGAAAAGGTCCAGAAGTAGAGCGCATGTTAGGCCTATCTAAGGGGTCTGCTATTGTTAAACAACGTATGATTGTGATTGGCAATGGTCCGAATATTGAGATGTTTGAGATAGAAAGTGACGATAAAAGGGAACCACTTGAGTTGGAAGATAATGGGTATCATCATATTTCGTTATTTGTCGACGATATGGATCGTGCAATTCAACAAGCTGTTGATGCAGGAGCGAGCCCTTTATCTGAGAAACATGATAACTCTAGATATGAAGACAGTGAAGGTAGCAGTAGTGTATATTTAAAATCGCCATGGCATAGTCTGATAGAGTTACAATCAATTCCAAATGGTTATTATTATCCTGAGGATAGTGAAAGTAATGTATTTATTCCATAATTTCGAGTTGTTGTATGTACTTAAGCACTGAATTTTATACTTTTAATTAAAAAAGGTATGAACCAAAAGTAAATAAAAACCAGTAGACATCGTCACATTTAGAAAAAACATGAAACGAAACTGTTCCCCTGTCATTGGTTCAGTGCGATGTTTTTCAGCTTTTTTATTAACCTTCTGTCGTGTAGAAATGGTGTTGTTCCAAGAACTGATACTGACGAAAAGTATACCTAAAAGGATTTTTAATAGTAAGTTGATTTTCGACACACCTTCCAGCATTTAATAACTTAAATAATATATGTTATTAAAAGTTATATTATGTTACTTTGTAAATAAGATAACATGCTGTTTTAAAATTGAAAAATGTTAAAATGAATGTCCTTGTACTGTAATAAGTGCGAGGATATTTTTAAATTAAGAAAACTAAAAGTATTAAATTAAGCACATAATTAAAATGATTTGGTATTGAGAAACATAATGTAACAACAATGAAAATGGAGTGGACTGAAATAATTATAGGGAGAGCAAATTAGTGAAACAAAAACTTAAGCATAACTTAAATAAATATGTAGAAAACGGTAAGTTAGAACAAGGCTAGTATAAAGTAAGTGATAAAATTAGAGACAAAAAAGGAAAAGATTATTCTAAGTATGTTAGCAAGATCATGAATTTTATAAGAAAAAAGTGTGATGATATAGGTTCTGGTTGTATCATTACAAATTAAACGAAAATAAATTGTGTAATTCGGAGTTAAAATACCACTATTTTATAGCTTATGTAATAATATGCAAAGCAAGTATAAATTAAACAATGGGGTGTCAGGATGACAACAATTTTTCCTTATTTGAATTTTGAAAATACAAAAGAAGCATTAGCATATTATGAAGAAGTATTTGGTGCTACAAATATTACAAGATTACCAGTTGGTAAAGATCAAGCAGCTCATTTTAATATGAGTGAAGCAGAAGCAGCTAATGCGACAATGCATGCGCGATTTGATATTGCTGGTACTACAGTGCTTGCATCTGATTCATTTGGTAGAGCAGAAAGAATTAACAATGGTATTTCATTATTAATAGACTATGATATTAATAATGAAGATGACACAAGAGAAGTTGAAGCGTTATATCGTCGTGTTAAAGAAGCGGTAGATGTTGAAATGCCTTTAGAAGAACAATTCTGGGGTGGTAAAATGGGCGCATTTACGGATAAGTACAATGTACGTTGGATGTTACACGGTCAGGATTATACAAAAATCAACAAATAGCGCTCAGGCGGTTACGGATTAAACTTAAGAAAGTGTGGACTTATAGATTAAGTTGCCTTTCTTTTTATATTGTGAACTCATAAATCATAAAAATTGTCTTGATCTTTAAATTAACTGAGAACAATGCATGAATCGTGTGAAAATTAAGTCGGTCAATACAATATAATGACGAGAATGATTAAATAATAAAAGTTATTTTCAATTAGGGGTGTACAAACGCAGAAGTAAACGCTATAATAGGTATTAAGTAATTTAGTTCGTGAAATTGATTTGTAGTTTTATTCTTTTGAATTTACTCCTTTTGATTTTTTAAGACAGATTACAAATATTCGTGCAAAAGCACATATGGAGGAATTTAATATGAATAACGGTACAGTTAAATGGTTTAATGCAGAAAAAGGTTTTGGTTTCATCGAAGTTGAAGGTGGAAACGACGTATTCGTACACTTCTCAGCAATCGCTCAAGAAGGCTACAAATCATTAGAAGAAGGACAAGCTGTTGAATTCGAAATCGTTGAAGGCGACCGCGGTCCTCAAGCAGCTAACGTTGTTAAACTATAATAACGGCTAAAAGACGAGTATAACTCGTCTTTTTTTTATGCCCAAAATACAAATATTGAATAATTAACCCCTTCATGTAGTGAAAACATATGAAGGGGTTTTTGCTTTTTATGAAGTTATTTCAAACTGCTTAAGCTCCCTGTTTCTTAAGTAGATAAATAAAATATTTATCATACAGGCCAGTATGCCAATAAAGATAACAAAATTCGATCCTAAACTTGCAATAAATATGCCGCCAAAAAATGTACCTATGGTTGTACCAGAATTCACAGCAGATAGAAAAATACCATTTGATAAATCAGGTGCATCGGGCGCAACTGAGATAATGACATATTGTGTAATATTTGCTGAAATACCTGCGAGTATACCCCAAAGTACTGAAATCATCATCATTGGAATTAAAAATGAGCCAATACCAAACATGGCCACATAAATAATTATCAATGAAAAAGGTAAAAGAAAAATTGCTTTTTTGTGAATCGTTGTTAATAGCTTACCTGCAATGACATTGCCTAAAATATTAGAGGCACCATATAAAAAGAGAATAATAGATACTGCATGACTTGGCGCGTTAGTTACAATATTTAAAAAATCGGTCAAATAACTATAGACACCAAAAACTGCAGCATTAAACAATATAGATACAATAATGGATAGCCAAGTTAAAGGGCGTTTAAGTACACGTAACTGTGTTCCATATGTTACTGCTTTTTTAGCGGGCATTTTAGGTATAAAGATTATAGTGAGAATCAATACAATCATATTAATTAATGCGAAAAATGCTAACGCAGCATATAAATTGAATTGATTTGCCAAGAAATTAACGATAGGCACACCCACGACCATGCCAGCAGAGACACCAATAAATACTCTAGCTACTGCTTTTGGAGCATCTTTTGAATTAACGGAATCAGAAGAAACAGAAAATGCTAACGCAATGTATACAGGATGAAATATGGCCGGGATGATTCTTGCAATGAGTAATATGCTGAAGCTTGTTGTGAATAATGAGACAATGTTACTGATAATAAAGATAACAAGTACAGCAATCATTACTTTTTTACGTTCTATTTTTGAAAGTAATAAAGGCGTAATAGGTCCAGATATCGCAATGCCTATAGCAAAAACGGAAACTAACCAACCAGCAGTAGATGTACTTACATTAAAATGTTCAGCAATCTGAGGGATTAATCCAATAAACCCCATTTCAGTATTTAATATACCGAAGACGCCAATAGTTAAGATGAATATGATTAATTTATTTCTTTTCATCATTTGTCCCTCCCAAACTTTAATAATTTTAGTTTAGGCGGTAGAATGAGATATGACAAATACTTATTTTAAAGTTTTAGTTATGCTTATTTTGAATAACTCAAAGGAGATGCCTTATGGAACTAAAGACACTTCAATATTTTGTGAGAATAGCGAGGGAAGAAAGTATTACGCGTGCTGCGAATGCGTTACATATCACGCAACCAACATTATCTAGACAAATAAAAGAATTAGAGAAAGAGCTAAATGTGAAACTTTTTAAAAGAAGTAATCATAATATTCAACTAACGGATGAAGGACAACTATTAAAAAATAGAGCTGAAGAATTACTTGAAATGTCTAATAAAATACAAGAAGAATTCAAAGTAATTGATAGGAGTATTAAAGGTAGTGTGTATATAGGATGTGGTGAAACAAAAGGTATGGAAGTTATCGCAAATATTTTTAAGGATATTCACAATGAACACCCTAATATTCAATTTCATATTTATAGTGGTAATGCGGACGATATCGCAAATAGGCTTGATAAGGGATTATTAGATTTTGGAATTCTGATTCAACCAGTAAGTTTAAATAAATATAAGACATTGTATTTACCTACTTCAGATCATTGGGGTGTTGTGGTTAAAAAAGGTGATCCATTGTCACAAAATAAATATATTACTAATAAGTATCTAGTAGATAAACCATTAATATGTTCAAGACAAGTATTAGATACAACATTGGATAAAAATGATTTTGCAGAATGGTTTGGTACACAATTTGACGATTTAAATATCGTTAGTACTTTTAATTTGGCTTACAATGCTGGGTGGATGGTAAAGGCTGGATTGGGTTATGCGATTACATTGGACAGTATTATTGATACGTCTACAGAAAGTGAACTTACTTTCATTCCATTGAAACCAAAATTAGTTTCGAAACATAATTTAGTATGGCGTAAGGATCATACATTTTCAAAAGCGGCACAATTATTTTTAGACAAAGCCAAAGCAACATGTCAGTAAATACATCATAGACCAAATCAAATGAATCCCCTCACATTACTGATGTGAGGGGATTTTTTATATTAAATTTCACGGCTATTGATTGTTTCTTTTTTAGTGCGAATCATTAAGGTTAAGACGAAACCGATGATCATTAAAATTGCCGTGAAGGCAAATGCAGCATTGATACCAAGCACTGTAGCATGTTGCATGATTTCTGTTTTACTTTGCGAACCACTAACATGTTCAGTGTAATTAGATCTAACAATCGTTAATATTGTAATCATAACTGCTGTACCAATAGCGCCTGCAATGATTCTTAAAGAATTAATAATGGCAGTGCCGTGGGAAATATTTTTTGCTTCTAATGCGTTAATACCAATCGTATTTAACGGCATAATAATGAGTGCTACTGCAAACATTCTGATAGCGTAAATAATGACAACATACCAATAAGGTGTGTCTGTAGTTAAGAAACAATGTAAAATTGTCATAATAATTAATATGATGAATCCAGGTACGGCTAATATTTTCAAACCATATTTATCATAAATTTTGCCGGTATAAACGGACATAAATGCATTGACAATGGCTCCGGGCAAGATGACGAGTCCGGATAAGATAGCCGACAATCCTAGACCAGTTTGAATATACATGGGTATTAATAAAGCCGGACCTACGATACCGATAAATAGTACCATAGATGCGAATGCAGATAGTGAAAAGGTTCTATTTGCAAATACACGCATATTTAATAATGGGTTATCGATTCTAATTTGTCTCATGACAAAGATACCTACGATGATAATACCAAGTATTAATGAAATGATAACAATGGGTGAAGAGAAACCAAGATTACCGGCACTACTAAAGCCGTAAAGCATTAATCCAAAACCAAATGTTGAATATATTACAGACATTTTATCTAGTTCTGTACGTTTTGTTTCGTTATTACTTTCGACAAATATAATACCAATAATAAAGGCAATGATAGCAATTGCTGCAACTACGATAAAAGGAGCTCTCCAACTAAAGTTGTCTATGAGAAATCCAGTTAATGTAGGGCCAATTGCAGGTGCTGATTGCGCAACAATTCCTGTAAGCCCCATGGCAAATCCTCGTTTTTCAGAAGGAAAGAGGGTGAAGACAGTGAATTGCATTAATGGTAGTAAAATACCTGCACCAATAGCCTGAATCACTCGAGCAAACATAAGTAAACCAAATGATGGTGAAAAAGCAGCTATAATGGAACCGATTAAGAATGCACTCATTGAAAAAATATAAAGTGATCTTGTATGAAACCGATCCATAAGGAATGCAGTCATAGGAATCATAATTCCGTTAACAAGCATGAATCCTGTAATGAGCCATTGAGCAGTTGTTTCAGTGATTTCAAGACCTGAAATAATGGCAGGAAGTGCAGTGTTGAGCAATGTTTGGTTGAGCATCGCGACAAAAGCACTGCTGAGCATAACTAAAATAATAGTGTTTCGTTTCTTATTTGATATTGTAATTTCCGACATTACGATTACCTCTCCTTTTATAACATCCCAACGATAAATTTTATGCCTTTTAAGTTAGCAAAGCAAACCATTAAGGTTAAAAATCTAATATTTTTTACAATTATTTTTTAAAAAATAAGGATGGTATCAAGTTGTTCGGAATATATTTAAAAGGATATAAAATATAACGGATTGGTAAGCGAAGCATGATAGGGCAATGGTTGTTGATGTATACTATAAAAAAATAGGGAGGAAGTGTGCAATTATGAAAATAGAGGTTCAATCACATCAAAAGCAATGGGTAATGCAATTTGAAAATGAAAAGCAAAAAATCCTTTCGGTATGGGGTGATGAAATTATTGAAATATATCATATTGGTAGTACGTCAGTTCCTGGCTTAAAGGCAAAGCCTATTATAGATATAATGCCTGTTGTACAAGATATAAATAAAATAGATCATTTTAATGAAGCAATGGCAGATATAGGTTATAAAGCATTAGGAGAAAATGGAATAACAGGGAGACGCTTTTTTAAAAAAGGAGAAAATCCTCGAACGCATCATGTGCATGCATTTCAACAAGAAAATCGTTACGAAATTAATCGTCATTTGGTAGTTAGAGACTATTTAAGAACAAATGTGGCAGTGGCACGTGCATATGGAGAATTAAAAGTAGCGTTAGCACAACAGTTTCCATATGATATAGAAGGATATTGTGACGGAAAAGATGCATTTGTAAAACGGATGGAAAGCCAAGCACTTGAATGGTATCTTAAATAAAAGTGTCTGTGATTCAAATTAATAGTAGTAAGTGTGTGTATAAAGCACATGAACCCTCTTAAGTGTTATCTGGACTAATGCGAGTGGTTAGAAATCTGTTCAGAGAATAGAATGATTGTCATTTTAATAAGTCGTATGCGATTAACGACGTCAAAAATTTGTTGTATACTTACATCAGTATATAAGTATCAGTTTATTAAATGAAAATGAGAAAGTTGGTGGAGAATGGCTGAATTAACTCAGAACCATAAAGTTCAAAAAAATTGGATTGTCGTTATAGCAATCATTCTTATTGCATCAACTTTAAGAGCGCCATTAACTTCTGTAGGGCCTGTGATTCATGAAATTAAAGAAGCGATGTCAATCAACGATAGTGTCGCAGGTTTTCTAACAACGATTCCTCTCATTATATTTGCAATTGTTTCACCCTTAGTATCTAAAGTTACAACACGTTTGACCATGTCTTATACATTACTTTACTCGACGTTATTGTTAATTGTAGCTTTAATACTACGTATAATGGGTGACTTTAATGTCTTTATTATCGGTACTATTTTATTAGGGATTGCCATTGCATTTGGAAATGTTGTCCTACCGAGTTATGTAAAGTGGTACTTCCCAATGCAGATAGGACTTATGACTGGCATTTATAGTGGAACGATGAATTTTACTGCAGGATTGGGCGGAGGGTTGAGTCATCCTTTATCTGAAATGACGATATTAGGGTTCAGATTGTCGTTAGTGTTTTGGGTCATATTAGGACTGGCTGCCATAACAATTTGGCTATTAACCGTGCGCAGTGGATCGAATCTCGAAACAAGAACAATTGAAAATGCTGAATTAAACAAAAATAAAAAATTAAATATGATAAAATCCAAAATCGCATGGATGGTTGCTTTAACGATGGGATTTCAGTCAATGATTTTTTATACGATAGTCGCATGGGTGCCCTCTATTTTGATGGACAGAGGTATAGATCCTAATACTGCAGGTTATTTATTGATGTTGAATCAATTTGCACAAGTACCAATGACATTTATATTTCCAGTAATAGCTGCGAAATTAAAAAATCAACGTATTTTAGTGATTATTGTCACATTGCTTTTTTTAATAGGATTTGGATTATTTTTTGCACAATCCTTACCAGTACTTATTATGGGTATGGTTATTGTAGGTTTAGCAATGGGGGCATGTTTTAGCTTATGTATGACTTTCTTTTCAATACGTGCTCGTACTAGCAATGGTAGTATTTCGTTGTCTGGCTTTGGACAGTCTGTTGGTTATTTCATAGCTGCATTTGGTCCATTTTTGATTGGATTGCTTCATGACCTTACAAACAGCTGGGACATTGTCATTATTGCATTTATTATGATGTCTATTTTAGTTTTCATTTTTGGGTTCGCAGCCGCTAAAAATAGAGTCGTGGAAGAAGAAACTTAATACTTTTAAAAAGATATGAATCGAACACAGTGATGATATGAACAGTGACTGTGATTGATTCATATTTATTTTGCTTCAATCGTGTCCTTAAGGGCCTGAGCAAAATCATATAGGGTCATACTCCAATTACTTTGATCAGAACGCGAATTAAATGATAAATCTTGGTTATTAAAGAAAGATTGACGTAAACCTGTAGTCAATTCTAACTGTACACCTGCATTTTCAGCGTTCTTATTAGCAATGTTTTGGCTGGATTCCCCTTCTAGATGACTAGGAGATACCTCTACATTAAAGCCATTTTCAGTTAGTTCATTTTCAATTGAATCTTTAAGTGTTTCATCTTTGCCCCCAATGTATATTGTGGCATCATTACCATCTGCCCCGTGAATCATTACAGAACTGGAAACCTTTTGTTGCATTGATTCAATGATAGGTTCATCAAAATTTGTGGAAGTTACATGGAGATCAGAATTGTCTGATGGTCGAATACCTTCAAACGCATAGTAGCGATATGCGCCTTTATTCGCAGTTAATTTTGCGGCTTCAGAAGTTCCAGCTTCAATGTTACCACCGTGAATAGCACCGATAAGTGTGTCACTATTATTATCGTTATAACTGAGTTCCCAATCTGTACCTTCGTTTGTATTATCCATTAAGTCAGTCATAGACTGATAAGTATCTTCAGCTCTTAAATCTGGAGAGAAAATAATTAAAAGCAACATTAACAAGATAGTTATAACAGAGAGACGGAAATTGTAAATTTTGATGAATAAGCGTAATTTATTATTTTGAAAAGACATATATTGCTCCTATAGATATTAATAAAAATTATATAAATATAATATTATAAATTTATAATGATAAAAATAAAATATTTATATAATTTAAGAGGAGAATGTATAGATGTTTTTAGTGAAATTGAAAAGACAATCAAAAATAATGGCTATGAATCAGATTTAAATGTAAAAATATCATATCAACATAATGTAAGTCGAAAAACACAAGTACTGTATTTAAATGCTATTATTGATAGCTTTAATGTTTATAATGATGAATCTATTTATGAATTACAGTTTTTCAGTAAGAATTAAGCATAGGAAATTGAATTTGTAGTACTTCCTTTTAAAGTGATATGTTGTGTCTATCATTTTGAAAGGAAGTTTTTTAATTGTATGATTAAAATGAAAGATTTTGTTGGACAAGTTCTGTTCAATTACAATACATAAGGAAACTAAAATTTGGAGTGACAAATAATGATAAATGTGAAGGCACCGAATCCAATATTTTTGGAACATGAAGCGTCTGAAAAGGCGATATTATTGCTTCATTCTTTTACAGGAACCGTACGAGATGTAAAACTATTAGCAACAAAATTACATGAAGCGGGATTTACCTGTTATATACCGGCATACAAAGGACATGGTTTAATGCTTGATGAATTAATGGCATTTGATGTTGATGA
This sequence comes from Staphylococcus sp. Y174-1, assembly GCF_049897865.1. NCBI lineage: Bacteria > Bacillati > Bacillota > Bacilli > Caryophanales > Staphylococcaceae > Staphylococcus > Staphylococcus sp. Y174-1. The sequence goes on from NZ_JAFCXB010000005.1 coordinate 60,217, forward strand.
TTGGTTAGCAGATGCAACGGCCGGTTGCCAATTTTTAAAAGATAAAGGATATTCAGAAATTAGTGTGTGCGGTATTTCGCTAGGTGGTATCTTGTCATTGAAATTGGCAGAAAGCAAAGAGATAAGTTCAATAGCGATTATGTCTACACCTTATAGAAAAAGTGATGCGGGTCTTTCCGGTAGACTTGAAGTTTATGGACAGCGTATGGGGAGTTTAGTTGGTCTTGAACAAGCAGATATTGACCAACAGTTGGCTGAAATTGAAAATTATAGTCCTCAGCTATATAAGTTTCAATTATTGGTAGAAAATGTCATGGCGCATTTAAAGGATATTACTGCACCGATTGCAATTAAATATGGCGAGCAAGATGATGATGCTTATGAAACGAGTGCACATTATATTTATGAGCGCATCCAACATGAAGACAAAGAAATGAAAGGCTATGGCCCGTCTAAACATTTGATGACTTATGGTGAGGGTCATCTGGAAGTAGAACAAGACATCATCGCATTTTTTGAAGATTATTAGATAAAATATTCAAAAGGATGGTATGTGTCAATGAAACAAGTAGAAAGAAGACTTGATAAGTTCGATAAAATTGCACTTGTGATATCGGTAATACTTTTTATCGTGAACGGGGTGTTCATGTTTAATATCATATCTGTTCATAGAGGCGTCTCGTCACTTGTTTTAGCACTATCCATGATAGTACTATATTATGTCATAGTTAAGAAACAATCGAAAAAACTAGGATACTTGTATCTAATCTGCGCTATTTTATTTTTAATATCTGGAATTATGGCTTTTATATAAAAATAGAACCTATAAACATTTGCTTTAGCCATTCAAAAAATATTTCCAATTTATTATTAAAATGATAGTGAAACATTTAAATAACTGATATGAAGTGATTTCACTGAATAAATAGAATCATAGAACCCCCCCTCACTGGAAAACTAGCTGAGGGGGTCTTGTATGTGGTTTTCATTTTTAGTGAATCAGTACAAAAAAGAAAGATGTATTTTTCAAATTATGGTCTCCAGAATGTATCACAATTGGATTTATCCTCTATATTGTATTGAATTATAGCTTTTAGTAATGCGTAATCTATGTCTTGGCTCCATTTTATTCGAAAAAGGTTATTGGTCTGCGAATAACTAGCTGCCTCAATTTGTTGTGCATGTTCACTTAAGGCTTTAGTTTCAGGAGCGATTGAAAAATGTTGTTTCGCAACGCTAAATCCAATGATAAACGTGCCGTGATCCGTAAACATAGGCTGATTCCATTTTATCGTTGTTTCCAAGTTAGGAAATGTATCTGCAATCCAGTTCAAAACTTCAGACAATGTTGTTCTGTGTTTGTCGTTATCAATTGTTTCTAAAAATGTATTGAATGTATCCATGACAATGCTCCATTCTATATGTTTTATTAATCATATGACAATTGTATGTATTTGCTTATACTGATTATAACAAATGACAATAATATATATCTTCTTGTAGCTAAAAAAGAGTATTCGTCTACCTCATTTAATCTAGGTAACGAATACTCAATGAATTTCAAATCATATATTTAAGTGTGGCATGTCAGGCTATTTAGATGTCCTGACGGTTTTATTTTTTAAGAAATAATCAATGATTAATCCAATAAATAATAAAATAATGAATGGAAGCAACCAGCTTAATTGTATATCTGATAATGGTAGTACTTTATATAATGAAATTAATGGCTGGAACAGGTTAAAATCATTAAATATTTGTAACAACGAAATGAATAGTGTTATAAGTGTTGGTAATATAAATGCATATTTCATCTCAAATGGGATGAAAATACTTACCAATGATATAAGGACTAATACAATCGATGTTGGATAAATAAATGTTAAGAGTGGTACAGCGATTTGTAAAATCAATTCTAAGCCTAATGTTGAAACTAAAAAACCTAATAAAGAAAAGATAAAAACAAACATCTTATAGGATATTTTTGGTAATTTCTTCATAGCAAAAGCTGCGCAAGCATTAACTAAACCAATACATGTTGTTAAACATGCCAAGATAACAATAATGCCAAACAATAAGTTTCCGATTGAACCAAATACGCGTAACGAATTGAATGTTAATATACCAGTTCCATCTTTAAAGCCTTCATGACTTGTAGTCGCGCCCACATACGCTAGTGCAAAATAGATAATTAATAATAATATGGCTGAAATCAGTCCGGATTTAATTACATTTTTTACAAGCGTCTTATGATCGTTTACACCGCTCATTTTAAACATTTGAACGATGACTACAGAAAAGGCTAATGCTGCTACTAAATCCATAGTGAAGTAACCTTCTAAAATACCTGACACGATGGGTGTTTGAGCATATTTGCCACTCGCTTGTCCGATTGAACCTTCAGGATTAATGATTACTAATATACATAAGACTGCAATAATAATAATTAATATCGGCGTTAAATATTTTCCAAGGTTATCAATAATGCGATTTGGATAAAGCGCAATTAGATAAACAACTAAGAAAAAGATAAGCGAGAATATAATTAAAGTGAAATGATTATGTACCGGCAAAACATGGTTGGTTCCGATTTCATAGGCAACGTTAGCAGCCCTTGGAATACCATAAAGTGCTCCGATAGATAAATAAATACAGATAGCAAAAACAGTACCAAAGATTGGGTGTACTTTATTCCCAATACTTTCAACGCCACCGTTCATATATGCCACAACGATCACAGTTATATAAGGGAGTAAAATACCTGTAATAGCGAATCCAGTCATAGAAACCCACATATTTTCTTGAGCTGTATAACCTAACATAGGTGGAAATATTAAATTTCCGGCCCCGAAGAAAAATGAAAATAACATAAGACCAGAAATTAGTATGAGTTTATTCATTCTTAATACCTCGATTTCAAGGAGATTGTCTTGTACAAAACACATGCTACTTTATCATAAATTGAATATATATTCAATGAAATGTCAGATAATTTATAATATTTAAAGTATTTTTTATATGAAAGTTCATGAAACATTCATATGTTATTATAGCTTGCTATGACTGGTGTCATGGTTTTAATAAGGAAATCATGTGTAAAAATATATTGAGTCAGTCATAAAAAAATGTTATAGTAGATGCTATGTCACGCGAACGCTTTAACGCAATAAAGCTTTGTAAAATATAAAGGATGTAAAAATAATGAATAAACAATCACAATGGAAATCCTCGACAGGATTTATTTTAGCAAGTGCTGGCTCTGCTATCGGACTAGGAGCTATGTGGAAATTCCCATATATGGCTGGCATATATGGTGGTGGTGCGTTTTTACTAATGTTTCTAGTATTTACGATATTTGTAGGATTGCCACTACTTATAATGGAATTTACTGTAGGTAAAATGGGGAGAACCTACACAACTAAAATATATGAAAAATTAACGAAAAAGCGTTGGCTTAATGTCATTGGCTGGAACGGTAATTTAGCAGTATTTATATTATTTGGTTTTTATAGTGTCATTGGTGGCTGGATCGTTATATATATCATCAATGTAGCGTTTCAAATATTAACTTTTAGTAATGATCAATTAGGAAGTATAGCATTTGAGACGATTATAGGAAATCCTTGGTTAACCATTACGGGTCAAGGTATCTTTATTTTATTAACAATGATTATTGTTATGATGGGTGTCGAAAAAGGCTTAGAGAAAGCATCTAAATTTATGATGCCATTACTGTTTATCTTTTTAATTGTGATTGTGATTAAATCACTTTCTTTAGAGGGTTCAATGGAAGGCTTGAAGTTTATCTTAGAACCACGTTTAGAAGATATATCCATGGAAGGTGTCTTATTTGCACTTGGACAATCATTCTTCACTTTATCTTTAGGAACAACGGGCATGATTACTTATGCTAGTTATGCTTCGAAAGAAATGACTATTAAGACTTCTGCAGTTTCAATTGTTGCTATGAATATTTTGGTGTCGGTATTAGCAGGAATGGCGATATTCCCAGCAATCGCTGCATTTGGTTACAGTCCAACTGAAGGTCCTGGCTTATTATTCAAAGTATTACCAAAAGTATTTGATCAAATGGCTTTTGGACAAGGATTCTATTTAATTTTTCTAATTTTATTCTTGTTTGCAGCACTGACTTCTTCTATATCATTACTTGAATTAAACGTCTCAAACTTTACTAAAAATGATAATTCAAAACGTAAACCTGTTGCTTTTTATGCTAGTTTATTAGTGTTTATGATTAGTATACCTGCTACATTGTCATTTAGTAGTTTAAGTGGTATTCAATTTGGCGCAGGTTCAATATTTGATAATATGGATTTTTTAGTTATTAACATATTAATGCCTTTAGGTGCATTAGGGACAACGTTAGTGGTAGGCCAATTGCTAAACAAAGATGATTTAAAAGCCCATTTTGGAAAAGATAAATTTAAATTATTTATGCCGTGGTATTATCTAGTGAAATTTATTTTACCGGTCATCATCGTACTAATATTTATTGCTCAATTTATCTAAAATGTACTCGTCGTTATTTGGCGAGTGCTTTTTTGATTGCGCAAAATTAAATTGCACTCTATCATTGACTTGAGAGCAGTTATTTAGTAAAATCTAATTAAATTATTTATTAAAAGTTTTAATTTTTTAGATACGATGTATGGACTTAATGTCTTAAATTATTCTTTTGATAAATAAAAATTTTCGAAAACGATGTAAGCGTTTTCTTTTGAAGGGGTTGAGTCGTATGAAAGCTTTAATTGGTAAGTTTTTTGAACTGATACCACGTTTTATCGTTAATCTTTTCATATAGTTTTATTTGAATGTGTATAAAATCATTAACCAAGAGGTGTTGAACATGGATAAAAGACAAAACAAGTACAGTATACGTAAATTTACTTTCGGCGCTTCTTCAATTTTAATAGGTTCATTACTATTTTTAGGTGTAGGGACAGCTCAGGCTACTGAAGAAGACCATCATACTGAAACAAAGGTACAACAATTGAGTGGGAATCAATTGGGGAATGATAAATAAGAAAAATTAGTGAATGAAACATCAGCAATACCGGTTGAAAATGATCATACACAAGCGAATGATGAAAAAATACGAATAATACAAGCTTACATACTGAACAACAATCCGATCAAACAAAAGCAATTGATAATAAAAATACAGTAGATCCGGAATACAACGCAAAAGATAAAGTACAACAAGAGCAAGCAGACGAAGTAGACCCGCAATATAACCAAGCAGACAAAAATAAGCTGACGGAAAATACGGATACGTTATCAACTGAGCGCCCATCTCCTAACAAAGAAGCGGCTGTTACTACAGATAAGTCAGGACTATCGTTTGATAAATTAAATGGTGAAAAAGCGGCAAATACCAATTCAGATGACGAACGTAAAGATAATCAAGATAAATCACTAAAAGCATTAAAAGAAAGCGCGGTAGCAACACCGAAAAATCAAACTCAGCAAGCTGTTAACAAAACAGCTGAACTACCAAATAAAACTGCTAAACAAGGACAGTATAAAAACCAAGACCCAATCATTTTGGTTCATGGCTTTAATGGTTTCACAGATGATATCAATCCATCTGTTTTATCGCATTACTGGGGTGGCGACAAATTAGATATTCGCCAAGACTTAGAAAGTAATGGATATGAAACATATGAAGCAAGTATAGGTGCATTAAGCAGTAACTATGACCGTGCCGTTGAACTTTATTACTACATAAAAGGTGGTACTGTGGACTATGGTGCAGCACATGCTGAAAAATATGGACATAACCGATACGGAAAAACATATGAAGGTGTGTATAAAGATTGGCAGCCAGGACAAAAAGTACATCTAGTAGCGCATAGTATGGGTGGACAAACGGTAAGACAATTAGAAGAACTGTTGCGTAACGGCAACAAAGAAGAAATAGAATATCAAAAAGCGCATGGTGGTGAAATTTCACCATTATATCAAGGTACGAATGACAATATGATTAATTCTATTACGACTTTAGGTACGCCACATAATGGTACAATTGCCGCAGATAAATTGGGTAATGAAGCCTTTGTAAGACAGTTGGCCTTTGATTATGCGAAATTCAAAGGTAATAAAAACTCTAAAGTAGATTTTGGATTTGGACAATGGGGACTTAAACAAAGAGAAGGGGAATCATATGTTAAATATGTACAACGTGTACAAAATAGTGCACTTTGGACAACGCAAGATAATGGTTTCTATGATTTAACACGTGAAGGCGCAGAAAAGTTAAATAAAAAAACGTCCCTAAATCCTAATATTGTATATAAAACCTATACTGGTGAATCTACAAGACCGACATTATTAGGTAAGCAAAAATCTGATATCGGCATGTTCTTCCCATTCACTGTTACAGGTAATGTGAGTGGGAAAGCAGCAGAAAAAGAATGGCGTGAAAATGATGGTCTGATTTCTACAATTTCAGCACAACATCCATTTAATCAGCCATATACAGAAGCAACAGATCAAATTCAAAAAGGTATATGGCAAGTAACACCTATCAAACATGTTGGGATCATGTAGATTTCGTTGGTCAAGATGCATCGGATTATAGCCATCCAACAGAAGAACTACAACAGTTTTGGCATGGTTTAGCCGATGATTTAGTACGTAACGAACAATTTGATGCATAATTTGTGCGATAAATTTTGCGAAGGAGGTTATGATGATGTCAGGTGACTTATTCGATTTATTAGGTTCTTTCTTCAGAGTAATAAAATCTTTATTCTTTTAATAAAATAGTAAAATATGATATCAGTTCGCTAAGATGATTTGAACATCTAAGCGTAAGTTAGTTATTTATGAGAGATTTATTAAGTAAAATTGCTTTTATAAGCTATATATCACAAGCTCTTTCTTAAAGTAGGCACGCAATATGTGTAAACTTTTTAGGAAGAGCTTTTTTATGGATGAAAGTATATTTATTAAATAATCATGCGTATAATACGTACTAATAGTTGGGAGGCGTTTCAATGATTCCATTTTCAAAAGGTGAATTAGTAGCCATAGACGATGCTATAATTGATGAAATTTATTATTGGAAGTATGAAGAAAAGCAACAAGCAGCTAAAAAATGGAATGGACCGTATATTAATGAACCCAAAATAGATAAATCTACATTTTTTGAGCGAACGAAACAAGGGCGTTACATTTATCCAAATGTAGAAAGTACGTTAGCTATTATGGCTGATGGTCAATTTATAGGTACAGTTGGATCGTACTGGGTGGATAAAAATACAAATTGGTTAGAAATAGGTATTGTCATCTATGATACAAAGTTTTGGGAAAGTGGTATTGGTTCTGAAGTATTTAAATTGTGGGTAGATTATTTATTTGAACAGAACTTTGTACATCGACTTGGTATTTCCACTTGATCTGGTAATAAACGGATGATAAAACTTGCAATGAGGGTAGGTATGAAAGAAGAAGCTTGTATTCGTCAAGCAAGAATTGTAGAAGGCCAATTATATGATGCGATTAAAATGGGCATACTGCGAGATGAATGGACATACTTAAATGATTAACATGAAAAAGGTTAAAAAGGAGTGAGCGCTTGCACCTATGCTCTAATAAAAAAGGGGTTTGAGACAACTATTTATGTCCCAAACCCATCAAATAATTTTTGAAAATTATTTACCTGTGAATAAACCAACGAATTTTTTGATGATATCAATGAAAAAGGTCATGTAACTCACCTCGCTTTGTTTTGTTACCCTTTCTTTAATATAATTGTGCTCAATTGTGTTGAGTAATCCCTAAGTAGTGAAAAAGCATTCGCAAATGGTATAGCGAGGAAAAATAAAAACAATTGCGCATGCTAAAGTGTCTTGAATGGAATTGTTTTATTTTTGAGCAAAATGAATAGGCCGAAACTTCATTTGGAGTTTCGGCCTATTCAATCATATACACAGTAGTTAGCTGTTTTTTTAAATGTAAAAGACAAGTTCACGAAATAGATTGCTAGTATAACTAGAACATGACATTAAAATCGTTTAGTCATGTTTCAAATGTGGTTCTAATGCTAGAAATAACTATTAATAACAAGCGACATTACGCTGCTACTTGCCTATAAAGAAAATTTAGTCTGTGATAGCTCCTTTTGAAGCGGAGGAAACAAGTTTAGCATACTTAGCTAGCGTACCTCGATTGGCTTTTAAAGGTGGTGCTTGCCATTGTTTGTTACGACGCTCAAGTTCTTCATCTGATACATCAAAACTAATTTCAAGTTTTTCTGCGTCAATGGTAATCGTGTCGTTTTCTTCTAATAATGCCATCGGACCGCCAACTTGTGATTCTGGCGCTGCGTGTCCGATAACAAGACCATGAGAACCGCCAGAGAAACGGCCATCTGTGAGTAACGCTACAGATTCACCTAATCCCTTACCAACAAGAATGGATGATGCAGATAGCATTTCAGGCATGCCAGGTGCACCTTTAGGGCCAGCATATCGAATAACGACCACGTCACCTGGTTTGATTTCGTCATTTAAGATGGCTTTGGTAGCCTTGGACTCGGAATCAAATACGCGTGCGGGTCCTTTGATATAAGTTACGCTTAGACCTGAGATTTTTGCAACGGCGCCTTCTGGAGCAAGGTTCCCTTTCAAGATGACAAGCGGTCCAGTAGCGTGTTTTGGATTGTCAAAATCAATGATAGATTTATTATCGGTTAGGTCAGGTTGTTGTTCAAGGTTTTCAGCAACAGTCTTGCCAGTTACGGTCAAGCAATCTCCATGGATTAAGCCTTTGTCATGTAATAATTTCATAACTGCTGGAATACCACCGACTTCATCAAGATGTGCCATGACGTATTTACCACTTGGTCTCAAGTCAGCGATATGTGGGACACGCTTACGAATTTTTTCGAAATCATCAAGTGTTAAATCGACTTCGATTGTATGTGCAATAGCAAGTAAATGTAAAATCGCATTGGTAGATCCTCCAAGTGCCATGACTACAGTAATTGCATTTTCAAATGCTTCTTTAGTCATAATATCTTTTGGATAGATGCCTTTTTCTAATAGTTTATAAACGGCTTTACCTGCTGCTCTGCTGTCTTTGGATTTATTTGTAGAAACTGCTGGATGCGAAGCACTTCCTGGTAAACTCATGCCCATGGCCTCAATAGCAGATGACATCGTATTGGCAGTGAACATACCGCCACAAGCACCTGCACCTGGACAAGCGGCACATTCTACTTTGTGAAGTGCCTCTTTATCTATTTCGCCATTATTATACTGTCCGACGCCTTCAAAGGCAGAAACAGCATCTAAATCTTTACCATCCAATTTCCCAGGCAATATTGTGCCGCCATAAACAAAGACGGCTGGTAAATTAAGACGAGCGATACCAATCATACATCCCGGCATGTTTTTGTCACAACCACCAATAGCGACAAGTGCATCTAAATTTTCAGCACTGACAACTGATTCTATAGAATCCGCGATAATTTCACGACTTGGTAAAGAGAAGCGCATACCGTCTGTTCCCATTGAAATACCATCTGATACTGTAATGGTATTGAAAATAAGTGGCGAAGCCCCTGCCTCACTAATGCCTTGTTTTGAAGCACGAGCTAAACCATCAATATGCATATTACATGGCGTGACTTCACTCCAAGTACTTGCAACACCAATCATTGGTTTTTGAAAATCTTCATCTTCAAAGCCGAGTGCCCGTAAATAAGCTCGATTGGGTGTACGACTGACACCCTCACTAATTACTTTGCTGCGAATACGTAAATCTTTTGGTTGTTCGCTGTGTTCTTTAGTCAAATAATTACCCCCATTAAAATAGTTTGATAGATATTGAAATATGAATTTAAAAGTTTGAAAAATCAGAAAAATTGAATTGATAACCTATAACAACTTTAAAAACATCGAATATACACCGTATCTATTTATTAGTCTAGTGTCAAATCTATCAATACATATATGTATTGTCTTACCCGTTTTTGTTATTTGCAAATAATAAAAATTGAAAAAATCGATAAATGTGTAATGTATATAAATTGTATTAGTCTAGCAAAATTTATTAAAATGAATTGTATTAGGGAGTATTTTAAATTTAAAAAGGGTGAAGACAATGACGGATTTTAAATCATTAGAAGATTACTTAAATATTAATACAGAAAAGTATCGTGACAATGATTTAACAACACTAAATCATTATATATATCAATATGTTATTAATGTACCTTTTGAAAATATCAATGTGCAAAATAAGCAACCGATTGCTTTAGATGATGAGACGATGATTCATAAAATTGTTTCAGAACACAGAGGTGGTTATTGTTACGAACAGAATCGTTTGTTCCATAGTTGGATAACGTCCAAAGGGTTTGATGCTTATATGATATCAGCAACAATCAATACGGGTAATGGGTGGGCCATGGCCGGTTCTCATATGGCATTAATTGTACAAATAAATCAAGAAAAATATTTAGTGGATGTGGGTTATGCCGATGTACCTAAACAAGCGATGCCATTAAAAAATGAACCGGAAGTGATTGAGGATGTGAATGGATATTTTCAAGCGTCGTGGATTGATACGCAAACGATTGATATGAGTAAATATAAAGATGAGGCTTGGGAAATTCAATATCGCGCGATTGACAAAGCGCAAGCAATCATGGATTTCGATGAAGCGATTCATTTTAATCAGTATGATGCGCATTCTATATTTGTAAAAAAATTAATTGTTAGTAAAGCAAAGTTGTATGGACGCGTAACATTATCTAATAATTATTTAACGATTACGGATCATGGTGAAAAAGAAAAAATTCCTGTAACACAAAGTAATTATCAGACACTATTAAAAGCATATTTTGGTATAGAAAATATAAAATTACGACCTTTTGAATAAATCTTAGTTGTTTGCGGTTTAATTTGAACGCAACCGAGTTGTTCTCTTTTGTAATGATAATGTCATATAATTAATATACTCATTTACAGGTCGAGGGTGTATAATGAACAGGTGAGTATAGAGATGAAGCGAAAAAAGAGAATATTTGGGAGGTTTACATAAATTGCGTAAAAAAATTATTGCAACTGTAATCGGGACAAGCGCATTAGCTGCAGTTACTTCGACAAACGCAGATGCTGTAACAACTTATAAAGTTAAGAGCGGCGATTCATTATGGTCTATAGCGAATAAATATAATATGTCAGTGGCTAAGTTAAAGTCGCTTAATAATTTAACGTCAAACGTTATTTTTCCGAATCAATCGTTAAAAGTATCTGGTTCAACAAGTTCTAGTACATCGTCAAATACATCTACAGGATCAACATACACGGTTAAATCGGGTGACACTTTATCAGGGATTGCTGCAAAATATGGCACAACGTATCAAAAAATTATGAGCCTAAATGGTTTATCAAATTTTAATATTTACCCGGGACAAAAATTAAAAGTATCAGGTACAGCGTCTTCAAGTAGCTCAAATACTTCAGGGAACACAAGTAGTGGCAGCACAACAACCTATACAGTTAAATCGGGTGACTCATTATCAGCGATTGCTGCAAAATATGGCACAACGTATCAAAAAATCATGAGTTTAAATGGTTTAACTAACTTTAATATTTATCCAGGTCAAAAATTAAAAGTATCAGGTAAAGCATCTACAGGTGGTTCAGGATCAAGTTCTACTGGATCTGCTGGGTATAAGACACCTGTCTTTAATCATTCAAATTTATATGACTGGGGTCAATGTACGTGGCATGTATTCAATAAACGTGCCCAAATTGGTAAAGGAATTAGTACATATTGGTGGAATGCCAATAACTGGGATACAGCTGCAGCAGCGGATGGTTATACAATAGACCGCAAAGCGACTGTTGGTTCTATCTTACAATCTGATATGGCATATTATGGTCATGTAGCATTTGTAGAATCTGTAAATGCTAACGGTAGTATAACGATTTCTGAAATGAACTATAGTGCATCACCAGGTATTGTGACTTATAGAACAATTCCTGCTTCACAAGTAAGTTCTTATGTATATATTCATTAATAATAAATTAAAAAAAAGACTCGAATCATGGTATGGATGTCCATATTGTGATTCGAGTTTTTTTAAATAGAACTTGGGTTGGTTTGTTGGTGACTAGATACTTACTTCACCTTTACGAACAGATTTTAAACGTTTTACTGTTGAAAATAGTGTGCTCGCAAGTGTGAAAGTTGAAAATACTTTTGCGAATTTACGTGGTGATTTTAAAGCTGTATAAAAGTCTAATACAGCCCCAACACTAGTTATGGCAATGCTTGCGTAAATTAATTTTTTATTTCTTGATTGATAGGCATACCAATTAAAGCCTTCTACAGCAATGCCTACAAAATTAAGTGTGTTGGAAATGCGATTTATTTTAGTTTTTTTAGCCATTTATCGTAAAGCCTCCATTTTTGAAAATAGTTATCTTGTTTCGTATTATACCATTAATATACATTCAATTAAGATTGTCTGAAATTTGATGTGTATGGATAATAAAATATGATAACATAAGCGTTGATAGTATAAAACCAGTTTGATTCATTAATATAAAGTTAGTATGGAACGGAAATTGATGCTGTGGGGTGTTGAGTAATGATTAAATGTGTGTGTTTAGTAATTGAAGAACAAGAGAAATTATTGCTTGTTCAGTCAAGGAATAGAGAAAAGTATTATTTTCCAGGCGGCAAGATTGATATAGGAGAGACGTATAAACAAGCGTTACAAAGAGAATTAAATGAAGAACTACAATTAGATATACCTGAGTCATCTTTAATTTATATGCATACCGTTGTTGGCGAAGCCTACCCACAAAAAAATATGAAAACAGAACTCAATTGTTTTTATACGACGGCAGATATAGATTGGTCTACCTTGGTACCAAGTCAAGAAATCACTGATTTACAATGGATAGATAAAAAGGATGAACATAAAATTGCGCCTGCTGTTATTACATGGATAGAAGAACGGCAACATTTTGAAAATATAGAACGAGAGATACCTTTCGTTGAGCTTGTTCCCTATACTGAGAAATTGATAAGTGATGTGAAACATATAGCGTTAGACATTTCTGATCGTCAATTTACTAAAACACCTGTTGAAAATATCAAACTCGCTGCGGATGATAGCGAAAGGCATCCTACGCTCATTTATAACCATAAGCAACAATGTGTTGGCTTTTTTACTTTACATGAGGGGCAAGGCGTGGCGCCATATACTACAAATAAAGCCGCAATATTTTTTAGGTCATTTAGCATTGATAAAAACCAACGTGGGAAAGGTTACGCCAAAAAAGTCATGGATGCATTACCAGCCTACTTGAGTAAACAATTTCCAGATATAGATGAAATTTATCTCACTGTTAATAATGACAATATCGTAGCACAAGCATTGTATAAACAGGCCAATTATGAAAATGCGGGAACATCTACTTTAGAAGGTCGATCTGTTTATATTTTAAGGCGGACAATTAAATAGTTATGATATGGAATGCGTTAGAAAAGGTAACATAAAGTGTTATTTTTCCTGACGCATTTTTGCTATTTATATGGAATGGGTTTATGCTCCGGTATAAAGGAGTGAGTGCTATGAATATGAATGATACATTATTTTTGTTTCTTTGTACGTTACTAGTGTGGTTAATGACACCGGGGTTAAGTTTGTTTTATGGGGGATTGGTTCAATCTAAAAACGTATTGAATACAGTCATGCAAAGTATGTCGGCAATTGTTATAGTAACGTTTGCATGGATGTTATTTGGATTTAGCTTTAGTTTTGGATCTGGGAATTCATTTTTTGGAGATTTTACATATATAGGTTTAGCTCATGTTGGTTTTAGTACACAATCAGCAATTTCACCGCATATACCTTTAGCGCTGTTTATGCTATTTCAGTTGATGTTCTGTACCATTGCAGTTTCAATTTTATCAGGATCAATAGCTGAAAAAATGAAGTTTATACCTTATTTAATTTTTGTGTTTTTATGGGTTATCTGTGTATACAGTCCTGTTGCACATTGGGTATGGGGTGGAGGTTGGATTGATCAATTAGGTGCGATTGATTATGCAGGTGGAACAGTTGTGCATATAACGTCTGGTATATCTGGTTTGGTCTTAGCAATTATGATTGGTGCAGGGAAAAACTTTGATAAAAGACCGCCACATAACCTTATTATTACACTTATTGGCGCAATTTTCGTTTGGATTGGGTGGTATGGATTTAATGTAGGGAGCGCATTGTCGTTTAATAAAATAGCGATGATTTCATTTGTGAATACGGTGCTCGCAGCGAGTGCAGGTGCCTTAGGTTGGTCAATGATAGAGTATTGCATGAAGAAAACGACGAGTTTGATAGGTATGTTGTCGGGCATGCTTGCAGGATTAGTTGCTATTACACCGGCTGCCGGTTTCGTAGGATATATGAGTGCTGTGGTGATTGCGCTTATAGGCGGTGTGTGTTGTTACTTCGTCATTAATTACATTAAAGGGAAATTACATTATAATGATGCTTTAGATGCATTTGGCATACACGGTGTAGGGGGTGTGGTCGGTGCACTTTTAACTGGTGTATTTCAGTCACATCATATTAATGGCGATGTGGTAAATGGGCTTTTATTAGGCGGAGGTATGATGCCCGTAATCAATCAGTTGATAGCTGTAGCTATTACCATTGTATTTAGTGGGATCATGACTTTTATTATTGCGAAAGTGATTGCCCAATTTAGTGAACTAGGGACAGATACAGAAGAAGAGGCACAAGGCTTGGATTATGTTGTACATGGGGAGCGCGCTTATTTTAGTGGCGAATTAAATAAATTAAATAGACGTAAATAAATATAAAAAACCAGTCTGAAACAATCGTTGATGTTTCAGACTGGTTTTTAGTTAGTTATGAGATGGCAGCACTGAACATACAATTTATGACGTCTATGATTACATCCACAGTGCAACATAATATGAGGTAGGATGATGCTTTGAAACAATACAAAGAAGAACTTTGGATACGCTGTCCTTAAAATTAACGATGGGTGTCTGGTGCTTTTTGATTTTTGATTAATAATGCTGTTAACCATGCAGTAATTGGGATGCTTATAGCAACTGCGATACCGCCAAGAATAATAGAAATGAATTCTTGTGCGAAAATTTTAGAATTTATAATGTGCCCAAAGGAATAGTTAAGCTTGAAAAACCAGAAAAACAATGTCAATTGACCACCGAAATAAGCGAGATATATCGTATTGGCTGATGTTGCTAATATTTCACGACCGACCCGCATACCTGAATGAAATAATTCTTTTTGTGTTAAATTAGGATTTGTTTCGCTTAATTCATACATTGGAGAACTGATTGTAATAGCTAAATCAATAACAGCGGCGATCACAGCAAGTACGATGGTAAATACCATAAATTTCACCATATCTATACCGATATTCATAGAAAAGATATAAGTTTCGTCCTGTTGTTCGGTTGTAAACCCTTGTAAATGTCCGATTGAAACGGATAAATATATAGCTGCGATTAATATGACTGTCGTAACGATTGTAGCGTAAAATGCAGCTTTTGTTTTTGTATTATAGCTATTTAGTACAAACAAATTACAGGCTGCAATAACAATGCAGAATATAAGTGTAACTAGATAAATAGGTACACCGAATATGATGAGTATAATTGAAATAAATAAAATGACAAAATTTAAAAACAGTGTCAGATAAGAAATCAATCCCTTTTTCCCACCAAAGATCGACATTAATATAAATAATATGAGACCTAATAATGTTATCGCACTCATGATTTAACACCTCGCAATTTAAACCAAACTTGCATCAATAGAATGGTGATGGGAATTGTTAAGACAATGCCAATACCACCCGTGATTGCCCGGGAAATTTCCAATGACCAATTCATAGAAATTGTATACGTAATGGTGTTTGCATTTTTTAAGTAAATTAGGAGCATAGGCAAACTTCCGGATAAATATGAAAATAGTAATATATTTGTCATTGTTCCCATAATGTCTTGTCCGATGTTACGTCCTGCAAGTGCCCAACGTCTCATACTGATATCAGGTGTACGACGTAGAATTTCAGCCATACCACTGGCAATTGTAATAGCAACATCCATGACAGCGCCTAGTGAACCAATCATGACAGAAGCTAAGAATACTTCCTTTGGTGGCAAGGTTAGAAAACTCATAGTTTCGAATTTTAAACCAGAGCCATCAGTTATTTGAATGATGCATTGCGTAATACCTACGCATAAGAATGTGCCAAGTAAAGTGCTGATAATGGTGATGAGTGTCCGCCATTGCCAGCCTGTGACGAGGACTAGCGTTAATGTCGTAGAAATGAAGATGCCGATGCTCATTAGGCCGAACAGACTGATATTTGGCGATTGATTATGAATATAAATCGCTAATAATACAATACATGTATTGAGCGCAAGAGATAGAATCGATTGTAAACCTATTTTTTTACCTACTAGTAACACGGTTAATAAAAATATACCAGTTATCGCAACGACTAAACTATCGCGTTTCTTTTCCGTTATATAGGCGGTGCTGAGATTTTTGTCAACGTGCAATAAGACTTTATCATTTTTTGAAAATGCTTCACTGTCTGCTTGTGACTCGGTATATTCATGTGTGATTGTAGTTGTTTTACCTTCGAATTTACCATTTAAAATATGAATATGTAATGTTTCTTTATGCTTAGTATCTTTGTTGTGATGTTCATCTGACACTTGTGTTGATTGAGTATTGTTTATTTGTGTAATTTGCCCAATCGGTGTGTCATAGAATTTAGCATTAAAAAAAGTGAATATGAATAATCCAACAAAAATAATGCAAAAGGTAAGTACAACCCAATTGAAGGGGCGTGTTAATAATGTTTTAACAAACTTCAAAATATATTCAGTCCTCTCTTTATAGACAATGCGATTATACGCGCATCGAGAACTTAACTCAAAGATTTATGAAAAAGTATTTAATGATATGTGGCGCTACGACTTAGTAACTGGTCAATCGTAGATAACATGAGTTGAATATCATTTTTTCTATTATCACGACGAATGATGCTACATATGGTCCGTTTTAACTCTGTGTGTTCTAATGAGATATCTATCCATTTTTGGGGATTTTTATCTAAGAGTTGATAAGATGGTGCGATGATATAGCCTCGACCTTTATTTAATAAGTATTGAGCTAACTGTGTACTAGTTACTGTGCGAATAGGCGTTTCTACGACATTGGCTAATGTTTGTTTGATGTGTGGTGGTAAAGCATAGAGTTCATAAATCGATTTGTTTGAAAATTGTATTAAAGGTGGGTTCGTTGCCATGGTAATTGGATCATCTTTAGGGACGTAGATATGAAAATTTTCTTCAAATAACGGATTTATTTTTAATGATGTATTTTGTTTGATTTTTTGTGTTAAATCCATAAAGGCGATATCGATTTGGTTTGTAATGAGAGCGTTTAATATTTCGCTTTCTTTCATTAGAATAGGTTCAATAATAGAATCACTGTTATTTTCAAATGCTTGTATCAATAAAGTGAGTACTTGAGAAATATAACATTCAACATAGCCGATTCGTATAATGAAGTGGTTTGACTCTGATTGATTGTGGAACAAACGGATTGTTTCATCAAGTTGGTCGATAATTTTGGTTGCTTCAGAGAAAAACTGTCTTCCTTCATCTGTTAAATAAATATTTCGACCTTCTCTTTTGAATAAGGTAACTTGGAGTTCATTTTCAAGATGAGCAATTTGGCGACTGATTGCTGATTGTGCAATATTTAATTCTAATGCTGCTTCTGATAAATGTTCTCTTTTTGCAACTTCTATAAAATATTTCAATTGTTTAATTTCCATGTATAACCCTCTTTTCAACAATTGTTCTAATAATTAGAATGATATCATCTATTTTATATATTGAACAGATTAATCAACTGCTATATAGTTTACTTACTTATTTAATTTTCAGAATTTTCGTAAAAGAGGTGAAGATCATGGTCGAGTATAAAGAGAAATTGGGGTTATATGATAGTCGCGAGGAACATGACGCTTGTGGTATAGGATTTTACGCCAATATGGATAATAAAAGAAGTCATGATATCGTGGAAAAATCATTAGAAATGTTACGTAGATTAGATCATCGTGGTGGTATAGGTGCAGATGGTGTCACAGGTGATGGTGCAGGCATCATGACCGAAGTACCATATGCATATTTTTCACGACACCTTGATTTTGATATACCTGAAGAAGGTCAATATGCAGTAGGTATGTTTTTTACAAACGAAAAAATTAAAGGTTCTCAACATGAAGCGCAGTTTAACGCGCATTTTGAAGCGGAAGGTCTAACTGTGCTTGGCTATAGAGAAGTGCCTGTAGATATTAACGCGATTGCAGCACATGTAGCAGAAACAATGCCGTATATTCAGCAAGTATTTGTTGCGTTAAATGATACTTCACATATAGAGCGCACATTATTTTTAGCGAGAAAACAAATTGAAAATTATGCAAATCAACAACAATTGGATTTGTATTTCACGAGTTTATCGCATAGAACAATTGTATATAAAGGTTGGTTGCGCTCGGATCAAATTAACGCATTATATGAAGATTTGAATCATGAAGATTTCGTGTCAAAACTAGGTCTGGTTCATTCTCGTTTTAGTACAAATACTTTCCCGAGTTGGAAACGTGCACATCCTAATCGATTGTTAATGCATAACGGTGAAATTAATACAATTAAAGGTAATGTAAACTGGATGCGTGCAAGACAGAATGAGCTTATAGCTACCATTTTTGGTGAAGATAAGGATAAAGTCAAAGATATTGTAGATGAAGATGGTAGTGATTCTGCAATTGTTGATAATGCATTAGAATTTTTATCTTTAGCTATGGAACCAGAGCGAGCGGCAATGCTGATGATTCCAGAACCTTGGTTATACAATAAAGCAAACAACGCTAATGTACGTGCGTTTTATGAATTCTATAGTTATTTGATGGAACCATGGGATGGACCGACAATGATTTCATTCTGTAACGGCGATAAGATTGGTGCGCTAACAGATAGAAATGGTTTGAGACCAGGTCGCTATACCATTACTAAAGATAATTATATTGTCTTTTCATCAGAAGTAGGTGTAGTAGATGTACCAGAAGACAATGTTGCATTTAAAGGCCAATTAAACCCAGGAAAATTACTATTAGTTGATTTTAATGCACATAAAGTGGTTGAAAATAATGAATTAAAAGCACGTATTGCAGATGAACATCCATATGAGAGTTGGTTGAGTCAATTTAAAGTTGATTTGAATTTAGAGCATGTGTCTTATCAACCATCTTCTTGGAATGAAGCAACATTAACACGTATGCAAAAACAATTTGTCTATACCAAAGAAGAAATAGATAAATATCTTACAGAATTGGTTGAAAGTAAGAAAGATCCTATTGGTGCGATGGGTTATGATGTGCCGATAGCAGCATTAAATGAACAGGATGAATCACTCTTTAATTATTTCAAACAATTATTTGCACAAGTTACTAATCCTCCTATTGATGCTTATCGTGAAAAGATTGTTACGAGTGAGTTGTCTTATTTAGGTAGCGAGGGGAATTTGTTACAACCGAGTGAAGATGCGTTAAATCGTATTCAATTAAAACGCCCTGTCATGACGGAAGCACAGTTAAATGTCATTGAAGAAAGCCGATTTAATGTCGCGCGTTTATCAACGGTATATCATGATGATTTAGAAGACGCGCTAGATGTACTTGGTAATAAAGCTATTCAAGCAGTAAAACGTGGAGAAGAAATTTTAGTTCTCGATGATAGTGTTTTAGTTTCAGAAAAAGGTTACGCGATGCCGATATTATTAGCTGTTAGCCATGTTCACCAATTGTTGATCAAAGAAGGATTGCGTATGCGAACAAGTATTGTTGCTTTGTCTGGCGAATCAAGAGAGGTTCATCACATTGCTTGTTTGCTAGGTTATGGTGCTAATGCGGTTGTGCCATATTTAGCGCAACGAACAATTGAAGAATTAGTGCAAAATGAACGTTTAGAAGGGGATACTTCTGAAAATGTTCAAACTTATACAGATACATTGTCTGAAGGTGTAATTAAAGTAATGGCTAAAATGGGTATTTCAACAGTTCAAAGTTATCAAGGGGCACAAATCTTTGAAGCAGTTGGATTATCAGATGAGGTTGTTGAAAGATATTTCACTGGAACGCAAACAAAATTATCTGGCATATCACTTGAGATGATTGATAAAGAGAATAAATCTAGACAGACACCAAAAAGTGAGTACATTGAATCGGGGAGTACATTCCAATGGCGTAAGCAAGGTCAACGCCATGCTTTTAACCCTACATCTATTCATTTATTGCAACATGCGTGTCGATTGAATGATTATGAAAAATTCAAAGCATTTTCAAACGAAGTTAACCATAAGCGTACGGATCATATTCGTCACTTGATGACATTTAAATCATCGCAAACACCAATCGATATCAGTGAAGTAGAACCTGCAAGTGCAATTGTTCAACGTTTTAATACAGGTGCAATGAGCTATGGTTCTATTTCTGAAGAAGCCCACCAAACATTAGCAGAAGCAATGAATCAAATGGGTGGTAAAAGCAATAGCGGTGAAGGCGGAGAAAATCCAGAGCGCTTTATAGTTGATGAAGAAGGACGTAATCGTTCAAGTGCGATTAAACAAGTGGCATCCGGTCGTTTTGGTGTGACAAGTGACTACTTGCAACACGCAAAAGAAATACAAATTAAAGTTGCGCAAGGCGCTAAACCAGGGGAAGGCGGACAATTACCAGGAACCAAAGTATATCCATGGATAGCTGAAGTAAGGGGCTCAACACCAGGTATTGGCTTGATATCACCACCGCCGCATCATGATATTTATTCGATAGAAGACTTAGCACAGTTAATACACGATTTAAAAAATGCCAATAAAGATGCCAATATAACAGTTAAGCTCGTATCTAAAACAGGTGTTGGTACCATTGCAGCGGGCGTAGCAAAAGCCTATGCCGATAAAATTGTTATTAGTGGTTACGATGGTGGTACAGGGGCATCACCGAAGACGAGTATTCAACATGCAGGCGTGCCATGGGAGATTGGATTAGCTGAAACGCATCAAACATTGATGATGAATAACTTGAGATCACGTGTGAAGGTAGAAACAGATGGTAAGTTACTCACCGGCAAAGACGTAGCCTACGCTTGTGCGTTAGGCGCTGAAGAATTTGGCTTTGCGACTGCACCATTGGTTGTTTTAGGATGCATCATGATGCGTGTTTGTCATAAAGATACATGTCCGGTTGGTATTGCAACACAAAATAAAGACCTACGCGCACTATTTAATGGTAGAGCGGATCATGTTGTGAATTTCATGCATTTTGTTGCTGAAGAATTGAGAGAGATTCTTGCGGAACTAGGATTGAGAACAGTGGATGAATTAGTAGGTAGAACGGATTTGTTAACGCGTAAAACCAATCTTGCAACGCGTCAACCTAAAGCTGCATCTATGAATGTTGAAGCATTATTGTATCAACATGATGGAGATAGATATAAGAAGATTGAACAAAATCATCATTTAGATATAGGATTTGACTTAACTGAATTGTATCCTGATGCACAAACAGCGATAAGATCTGGCCAATCATTCGAAGGTCAATATCGCTTAAACAATGAACAGCGTGATGTGGGTGTTATTACTGGCAGTATGATTACAAGAGCGCATGGAGCAGAAGGATTGAGTGAAGATACGATATATGCACAAACGACGGGTCATGCAGGTCAAAGTTTAGCTGCGTATACACCAAGCGGACTGACAATTCATCATACAGGTGATGCTAATGACTATGTTGGAAAAGGCTTATCGGGCGGAAAAGTAATTGTTAAAGCACCTAATCAACAACGTGAAAATGAAATTATCGTAGGTAATGTTTGTTTTTATGGCGCATCTCACGGTAAAGCTTTTATTAATGGTAAAGCTGGCGAGCGTTTCTGTATTCGTAATAGTGGTGTCCAAGCCGTCGTGGAAGGTATCGGAGATCACGGTCTTGAATACATGACTGGAGGCAGAATCATTATATTAGGAGACGTAGGTAAAAACTTTGGTCAAGGTATGAGTGGTGGCGTTAGTTATGTTTTTCCATCTGATGTAGCGCAATTTAAAGCGCAGAATCAACTTGAGAGTTTAGACTTTGATGCGATAACAGTAGATGAAGAACGCAACGTCGTCAAAGATATGTTAGAAGCACACGTTAAATATACCGACAGTACTAAAGCGAAAGAGATATTAGCAGATTTTAATCATATTGCAGATAAGGTAGTAAAAGTGATACCAAAAGATTATAAATTAATGATGCAAAAGATAGATTTGCAAAAACAACAGACGGATGCTTTGGATGAAGCTTTATTAAATGCCTTTAATGATAAGCGTACGCACTTAATGTCAGAACAACAAAAAACAGCCGTATATTAAATCGTAAAGGAGGGATTGTCATGGGTGAATTTAAAGGATTTATGAATTATGACAAACAACAATTACACGAATTATCTTTAGTTGATCGTTTGAAAAATCATGACGCATTCCAGCAAAGGTTTACAAAAGACGAAGCTGCACAACAAGGTGCACGTTGTATGGATTGTGGTACGCCATTTTGTCAGACAGGTGAACCATTTGGCAGAGAAACGATTGGTTGTCCTATTGGTAACTATATACCTGAATGGAATGATTTAGTTTATAGACAAGATTTTAAGACGGCATATGAGCGATTAAGTGAAACGAATAATTTTCCAGAATTTACAGGTAGAGTATGCCCAGCGCCATGTGAACAATCATGTGTTATGAAAATAAATCGTGAATCAGTAGCTATTAAAGGTATTGAAAGAACGATTATTGATGAAGCATATGAAAACGGTTGGGTTAAACCAATTGTGCCAGAACAACGTAAAGATGAGTCTGTAGCCATCGTTGGTAGTGGCCCAGCAGGATTAACGGCAGCAGAAGAACTTAATAAATTAGGTTATCATGTAACGGTATATGAACGTGCGCATGAAGCGGGCGGTCTACTGATGTATGGCATACCTAATATGAAATTAGATAAAGATGTCGTGCGTCGTAGAATATCTATTATGGAAGCTTCGGGCATCCGATTTGAAACAGATACAGAGATTGGTGTCGACGTGAGTAGAGAAGCATTAGAAGAGAAACATGACGCAATCATCTTATGTACAGGATCTCAAAATGCGAGAGATTTACCATTAGAAGGGCGTATGGGATTCGGCATACATTTTGCGATGGATTATTTGACGGAGCAAGGTCAGTATTTGAATGGTGAAATCAAGGAACCAACGATTTCTGCAGAAGGTAAAAATGTGGTCGTTATTGGAGCGGGAGACACGGGAGCCGATTGTGTTGCAACAGCACTTCGTGAAAACTGTAAGTCTATCGTCCAATTTAATAAGTATACGAAACAACCTGAAGCGATTGAATTTGATGAAAATACCTATTGGCCA
Organism: Staphylococcus sp. Y174-1; assembly: GCF_049897865.1. NCBI lineage: Bacteria > Bacillati > Bacillota > Bacilli > Caryophanales > Staphylococcaceae > Staphylococcus > Staphylococcus sp. Y174-1. The sequence continues at coordinate 83,797 of NZ_JAFCXB010000005.1, forward strand.
TTAGCAATGCCAGTATTCAAAATGGATTACGCGCATAAAGAATATGAACAGCGCTTTGGATTTGAGCCGCGTGCTTATGGTGTGCAAACGATGCGTTATGATGTTGACCGTATTGGTAATGTGAAAGGTGTTTATACTCAAATTCTGGAAGAAACAGACGAAGGCATGGTGGTCGTAGATGGAACAGAACGCCATTGGCCTGCAGATCTAGTATTGTTATCGATTGGTTTCATAGGTACAGAAACAACAGTACCGCATGCTTTTAATATTCAAACAGAAAGAAACAAAATTGTAGCTGACAACAAAGATTTTAGAACCAATCAACCGAACATTTTTGCTGCTGGAGATGCTAGAAGAGGTCAAAGTCTTGTGGTATGGGCTATTCAAGAAGGAAGAGCTGTCGCAAATGCAGTGGATGAATATTTAAAAGAAAAAACATTAGTATAAGGTAATGATTTTAATTGACTTTTGTCATGGGCTATAATATTATAAATATTGTGTTTGGAGGAATACCCAAGTCCGGCTGAAGGGATTGGTCTTGAAAACCAACAGGGGCTTAACGGCCCGCGGGGGTTCGAATCCCTCTTCCTCCGCCATTATATTTAAAATACCAAGACTAATGATATAGATAAAGCAAGTATTCAATGAAAAATTTGGATGCTTGCTTTTTTAATGCGCTTTTCTACATATTCGAAATTTAAGTTAGGCTAAGTACTTTTATATAGAAAAAAAGATGTAAGGTCATTTCCGTAAATTTATCAAAGAAGTACATGATTATGACGTAACCATCTATAATTTGAGCCCCCCTAATAACGCCAACTCATTGTTATAGGTGGTTTTGGTTTTAAATATTTGGATTGTAGCCCTGTAGTCGACGAGCAAAACACCCTTTTATGAAAACCTTTACAAAACTTGTATAGACAAGTTATACTTCTAGTAATATCTAAAGTTTAATTATAAGGGAGTGAATCATCATGGCTGTTAAAAAGAAAGATGTACAAGATATCGTCGAAGCTATTGGGGGCAAAGACAACTTGGACACAGCAACACATTGTGTGACACGTCTAAGACTGGTCTTGAAAGATGATGATAAAGTAGATAAAGATAGATTGAGCAATAATGATTTAGTGAAAGGACAATTTAAAGCAGACAACCAATACCAAATCGTTATTGGACCTGGCACAGTAGATGAAGTTTACAAGCAATTCATCCAAGAAATAGGTGTCAGTGAAGCATCTAAGGATGATGCAAAAGCGGCAGCGGCGAAGAAAGGAAATCCGATTCAAAGGTTGATTAAGTTATTGGGAGATATCTTTATACCGATTTTACCTGCAATCGTAACTGCTGGTTTACTGATGGGGATTAATAACTTACTGACGATGGAAGGGTTATTTGGTCCAAAGCCACTGGTAGAACAATTTCCGCAGCTAGGTGATATTTCGAATATTATTAATGTCATTGCAAGTACAGCGTTCATATTCTTACCCGCGTTAATCGGTTGGAGTAGTATGCGTGTGTTTGGTGGGAGTCAAATTCTCGGTTTGGTTTTAGGCTTGATTTTAATGAATCCACAGCTTGTATCACAGTACGATATAGCAAAAGGTCATATTCCAACCTGGGATATACTTGGTTTAGAAATTAAGCAATTAAACTATCAAGGACAGGTATTACCGATCTTGCTTGCTGCATATGTATTAGCGCAGATTGAAAAATTCTTAAATAAATTTGTGCATGATTCAATTAAAATGTTGGTCGTTGGACCTGTAGCACTATTGATTACAGGGTTCTTAGCATTTATTGTTATTGGTCCTGTTGCGTTATGGCTAGGTACTGGCATCACAAATGGCGTAACATTTGTGTTTGAACATGCTGGTTGGTTAGGTGGTGCCATCTATGGTTTGTTCTATGCACCATTAGTTATTACTGGTTTACACCATATGTTCTTAGCAGTTGATTTCCAATTAATGGGTAGTCAGCTTGGTGGCACATATCTGTGGCCAATTCTTGCAATTTCTAATATCTGCCAAGGTTCTGCAGCATTTGGTGCTTGGTTCGTTTATAGAAGACGTAAAATGGTCAAAGAACAAGGTTTAGCAATGACTTCAGGCGTTTCAGGTTTCTTAGGTGTCACAGAACCTGCACTATTTGGGGTGAATTTACCACTGAAATATCCATTTATCGCCGCGATTTCAACTTCTTGTATCTTAGGTGCAGTATTAGGTGCGACGCGTGTGCTAGGTAGTGTTGGTGTTGGTGGTCTTCCAGCATTTATTTCAATAAAAAGTGAATACTGGGGAGTATATTTAGTAGTGACAGCTATAGCATTTGTAGTTCCTGCCATATTAACAGTATTCCTATCAAGATTTAGTAAAGAAGAAGCGAAAGAAATGGTTGAAGAATAGGCGTCAACGACAGAGAAGTACAATTAAACTCGCTAAAATTACTTAGCGGGTTTCTTTTTTAAAATATTAAAAGTAGAGGTGGCAATAATATGCAACAAAATGATTGGAGAAAATCAGTCGTTTATCAAATTTATCCGAAGTCATTTAATGATACGACAGGTAGTGGTGAAGGTGACTTACAAGGAATTATTGAAAAATTAGATTATATACAATATCTCGGTGTGGACTATATTTGGCTAACACCGGTATATGAATCGCCTATGAATGATAATGGTTATGATATTAGCAACTATTATAAAGTGAATGAGAAGTTTGGGACAATTGAAGATTTAGAAATGCTAGTGGCTGAAGCGCATAAAAGAGATATCAAGGTTATGATGGACATCGTGATCAACCATACGTCAACAGAGCATGAATGGTTTAAGCAAGCATATGCTGATAAAAATAGTCCTTATAGAGATTATTATTTCTTTAGAAGATCGGCAAATGAAGAACCACCTACGAATTGGGAATCCAAATTTGGTGGAAATGCCTGGAAATATGATGAAAAAACGGATGAATATTATTTACATTTATTTGATGTGACACAAGCAGATTTGAACTGGGATAATCTTGAAGTCAGACGTGTGCTATACGACATCATTAATCACTGGATTGATTTTGGAATAGATGGTTTTCGATTCGATGTCATTAACCTCATTTCAAAAGGTGAATTTAAAAACTCCGAAAAAATCGGCAAAGAATTCTATACAGATGGTCCACGTGTTCATGACTATTTACACGAAATGAATCAGCAAACATTTGGTGATAAACAATTAATGACTGTTGGCGAAATGTCTTCGACAACCATAGATCATTGTGTGAAATATACTTCGCCTGAACGACAAGAATTAAGTAGTGTGTTTAATTTTCATCATCTTAAAGTAGATTATGTAGACGGAGAAAAATGGTCGAATGCTAAATTAGATTTTCATAAGTTGAAAGACATTCTAATGGAGTGGCAACTTGGTATTTATGAAGGTGGCGGTTGGAACGCGATATTTTGGTGTAATCACGATCAGCCTCGTGTCGTTACGCGTTTTGGTGATGACACATCTGAACCACTACGTAAACAAAGTGCTAAGATGCTAGCGACTGTACTGCATATGTTGCAAGGGACGCCATATATTTACCAAGGCGAAGAAATTGGTATGACAGATCCAGGCTTTAATGACATTAAACAGTATCGTGATGTTGAATCTTTAAATGCTTATGACAAAATGAAAGCAGCAGGATATGAGGAGCAAGAAATTTTAACTATTCTTGGACAAAAATCACGTGATAATTCTAGAACGCCTGTTCAATGGACAGCAGGTGAACATGCTGGTTTCACTTCAGGTACAACATGGATTGATATCCCTAATAATTTTGATAAAATAAACGTTGAAGCAGCTGTTGAAGATGAACAATCCATACTTCAGACATATCGACATTTAATTCAATTACGCCATGAGCATGACATTATTACTTATGGAAGTATTGAACCACTATACATGGATCACAATGAATTGTTTATATATAAACGTCATTATAAAGGTGAAACTTGGATAGTGCTTGCAAACTTTTCAAAAGAACGCATAGAAATACCAGAAGGATTAAAGTTAGATGGCGAAGTCATAGTGCAATATGGCCAGTTGATAGATGGAAAGATTGATGGATTTGGCGTCATAGTAGTTGCACATTAATCTATAAAAGGCAGTGAGCGAAACGATGACACAGAAGAAATTTATTACGATATATGAAACATTGCGGAAAGATATTATTGAATCACGTATATCGTATGGTGCTCAATTGCCATCGGAACATGAATTGGTAGAATCTTATCAGGCATCACGTGAAACTGTACGTAAAGCGCTAAATTTACTCGTTAGAGAAGGCATGATACAAAAGATTCGAGGGAAAGGTTCTATTGTTATTTATCAAGGTGTAACAGAATTTCCTTTTGCTGACTTAACCAGTTTTAGAGAAGTGCAACGCGGACTAGGTTTACAGCATGACACAGAAGTGAAGATGATCGAAAGCATTACTGCGGGCGATGTTCCGAGAGTCAAAGAAGCTTTAAATATTAGTATGAATACTGTCTTATGTCATGTGGTACGTACTAGAAAAATAGATGATAGAGTAAAAATCATTGATGAAGACTATCTAATAGAAGAAATTGTGCCGAATGTTACAGCGGAAATTGCTACAAACTCTTTATATCAATACATTGAGGAAACATTAGGGTTGGAAATTAGTTATTCAAACAAATCCATAACATTTGAACCGTTTGGAGAGATGGAGTATGAAGTGTTTGGTGAAATCAATCCAGCCTATACAGCGACGGTACGTGGCATTGTTCATTTAAAAGACACTACGATATTTCAGTATAATATTTCTAAACATTTAGCGACCGAATTTAAATTCAATGATTTTTCTAGACGTCATAAACTATAAATGTACAATGATAAGACTGATGTGTGAAGGATTTTTAAAGGTTTTACTAGCCATGCAAAAGGTAATACTTGCATTCTAATATGAGATTATAGTATGATATATCTTGCCGTGCTAGGTGGGGAGGTAGCGGTTCCCTGTACTCGAAATCCGCTTTATGCGAGACTTAATTCCTTTGCTAAGGGTGCGTTTTTGTGAAGTCTGCCCAAAGCACGTAGTGTCTGAAGATCTCGGTCCTATGCAATATGAACCCATGAATCATGTCAGGTCCTGACGGAAGCAGCATTAAGTGGATCATCGTATGTGCCGTAGGGTTGCCGAGATTTAGCTGTCGACTTTGGTAACGTTTGTGATACGCATTCGAAGCGAAGGTGCACGGTTTTAATTTTTAAAACTAATGAAATCATATACATATATAAAGAGTGACTTATCTTTTGATAGCGGTCACTCTTTTTTTATATTAAAATATAAACAATACTTTGATGGCATATTGGAACCGTCTTAAAACTTGTTGGAAATCGATGTTATGACATTAAAGTCTTGAACTGAACGTTTGGGGGGAAACCAATGCAAATATATTTAAGTACGCTAACTGAAAATGATTATGACACAAGCTTGAAAGCAATCGAAGCAGCATTTGCAGATGTTACAGAGTCGAATCATGATGAACAAAATTTGGTAGCTAAACTGAGGAACGCACCTGAGTATAATTATGAGCTTGAAGTGGTAGCTAAAAATAATGACGGTGATGTGGTCGGTCACATTATGCTATCTGAAATAACAGTCATTAATGGAACGAAGCGATATACTGTTCTGGCATTAGCCCCACTATCAGTATTGCCGGAATATAGAAATAAAGGCTTGGGTAAGGCGTTGATACAAGCTGTAGAAGAACGTGCGAAAACACAAGACTATACAACCATTATAGTGCTAGGTGACCCAAAATATTATAATCAGTTTGGATACGAACCAGCAGCAGATTATGACATAACATGTCCATTTGACGTGCCTTCAGAATATTTCATGGTAAAATTCCTGTGGGATCAACTATTAGAACAGCCTCAAGGTGATGTCGTGTACTCAGAAGCTTTTAATTGATATTCAAAGTACGAAGTTCAATGCTATAATAGTTTGTGAATGCAATTGGAGGTGCGAAAGTGAATTATCAAGCTTTATATAGAATGTTCCGACCGCAGAGTTTCGAAGATGTTGTAGGTCAAGAACATGTAACTAAAACACTACGCAATGCAATTTCAAAAGAGAAACAATCCCATGCATACATTTTCAGTGGTCCAAGAGGGACAGGTAAGACAAGTATTGCGAAAGTGTTTGCGAAAGCAATTAACTGTCTTGAACGTTCAGATGGCGAACCGTGTAATGAATGCGCAATTTGTAAAGGGATTACACGAGGGACTAACTCAGATGTGATTGAAATTGACGCTGCGAGTAATAATGGTGTAGATGAGATTAGAAATATTAGAGATAAAGTAAAATATGCGCCGAGCGAATCAAAGTTTAAAGTTTATATTATTGATGAAGTGCATATGCTAACTACAGGTGCTTTCAATGCATTGCTTAAAACATTGGAAGAACCACCAGCACACGCTATATTTATCTTAGCAACGACAGAACCACATAAAATACCTCCGACAATAATATCAAGAGCTCAAAGATTTGATTTTAAAGCGATAAGCCAGGAAGAAATTGTGGAAAGATTAAAGTTTGTAGCGGAATCGCAAGCCGTTGAATATGATGAAGCGGCATTAAACTTTATCGCCAAAGCATCCGAAGGTGGTATGCGTGATGCATTGAGTATCATGGACCAAGCAATTGCTTTTGGAGATGAACATTTAACGTTAGAAGATGCATTGAATGTTACTGGTAGTGTAGATGCGAAAGCTTTAAATGAATTATTTAAGGAAGTTGTAGAAGGTGATGTGAGAAACGCCTTCTCTACGTATCATCAATTCATCTCACAAGGTAAAGAAGTAAATCGTTTGATTAACGATATGATCTACTTTGTCAGAGATACAATCATGAATAAGACATCTAATGAAGAAACTGAATATGATGCGCTGATGCATTTTGATTTAGAAGTACTTTACAAAATGATTGATATCATTAATGATACACTCGTTTCTATTAGATTTAGCGTAAACCAAAGTGTGCATTTTGAAGTCTTGTTAGTAAAAATCGCAGAAATGATAAAAGAAAAACCAGAAAGTGTTCAAACATTAACGACTACAAGTGTAGCAACAGAACCAAACAATGATGTGTTACTGCAAAGAATGGAACAATTAGAAAGTGAATTAAAAACACTTAAAGCGAATGGTGTAACAACGAGTGCGCAACCACAACAATCAAAACGTTCTACAACTAAAAGTAGTCAGTCTAAAAATGCATTTTCTATGCAGCAAATTGCTAAAGTATTAGATAAAGCTAATAAAGATGATATCAAGCAGCTTAAAGATCACTGGCAAGAAGTGGTTGATCATGCTAAAAGTAATGATATGAAGTCATTGGTCAGTCTTTTACAAAATTCTGAACCGGTGGCTGCAAGTGAAACACATGTACTAATTAAATTAGAAGAAGAAATTCATTGTGAAATCGTGAATAAAGACGATGAAAAACGTGAAAATATCGAAAATGTTGTTTGTAATATTATAGATAAAACCGTTAAAGTGGTTGGCGTACCTGCAGACCAGTGGATGCGTGTGAGATCAGAATACCTTCAAAATAGGAAGCAAGGTACATCAGAAGATACACATAACAATGGTACGGATACAACAGAACCTGAAGAAGTAGACGTAGTTCAGAAAGCGAAAGACCTATTTGGTGAAAGTACGGTAAATATCATAGATGAAGAGTGATACATGACAATGATTAAAAAGGCATGTATAATGAAACGAAAGATGAATGATATTCAATATAATATATAAGTTTTAAGGAGGATATATTTATGCGCGGTGGCGGAAATATGCAACAAATGATGAAACAAATGCAAAAAATGCAAAAGAAAATGGGCGAAGAGCAAGAAAAGCTTAAAGAAGAAAAAGTACAAGGTACAGCTGGTGGCGGTATGGTTACTGTAACAGTTTCTGGTCATAAAGAGGTGCTTGACGTGGAAATTAAAGAAGAAGCGGTAGACCCTGATGATATTGAAATGTTACAAGACTTAGTAATTGCTGCAACGAATGAAGCAATGAATAAAGCTGATGAACTTACACAAGAACGTTTAGGTAAGCATACGCAAGGCTTAAACATCCCTGGAATGTGATCATATGCACTATCCTGAACCAATTTCGAAACTAATTGACAGTTTCATGAAACTGCCAGGCATTGGGCCAAAAACAGCTCAACGTCTGGCGTTTCATGTATTAGATATGAAAGAAGATGACGTTGTACAATTTGCTAAGGCATTAGTAGATGTGAAACGAGAACTTACTTATTGTAGTGAGTGTGGGCATATTACAGAACAGGATCCTTGCTATATATGTCAGGATAAACAACGAGATCGCTCGGTTATTTGTGTAGTCGAAGATGATAAAGATGTTATTGCAATGGAAAAGATGAGAGAATATAAAGGTTTATATCATGTCTTGCATGGATCTATTTCGCCGATGGATGGTATTGGACCAGAAGACATCAATATCCCTAGTTTGATTAACCGACTCAAAGATGAAGAAGTTAAAGAACTTATATTAGCGATGAACCCTAATTTAGAAGGTGAATCGACAGCGATGTATATATCTAGATTAGTAAAACCTATTGGAATTACTGTCACTAGATTAGCTCAAGGTTTGTCTGTTGGTGGCGATTTAGAATATGCTGATGAAGTTACATTATCTAAGGCTATCATGGGCAGAACAGAGATGTAATATGGTTAAAATACAATATGAAGTAAGCGATAAAGCTATCTTAAACAGATAGCTTTATTTTTTTGTAAATAAAATTAAAAAAATGTAAAAGAAATCAAAGTATGGTTATTGAGCAGTAAATCTATGATAAGTGTAGTGTTACAATCTTTAAATTGTCTAAAACCGTACTTTAACAAATATATGTATAAGGAGGTTTGCTTTTTGATGAAAACGTAATGAAACCACGGAGTTATAGTGTAAATTTTACCGTTGTTAAAAGTAAATTAAGCGTGTATAGTATTATCTTGTCGGACGAAACAAAACGACAAACACAAAAACGAAATGAAAAACACAACGAAAAATAATTTTTAAAAGTTCTTGACTTTCTGAGTCAAAGCGAGTAAAATTAATTCTTGTGATTGAAGAAATGAACATTGAAAACTGAATTGCAATATGTCAACGTTAATTCCGAACGCAACATTAAATTGTTGGTTCAAAACAAGTGTTAGAGATAACACAAATTAGTATTTTATGAGCTAATCAA
>NZ_JAFCXB010000006.1:0-49839 GCF_049897865.1 Staphylococcus sp. Y174-1
CTTACAAGCTGAAGGTCAATCTCCTTTAGAAAGTTTACGTAAAGTTAAATCTGTAATTAGTAATTCTAAAGTAGCAGTTGCAGGTGGTATTAAACCAGATACAATTAAAGATATTGTTGCAGAAAATCCTGATTTAATTATTGTTGGTGGCGGCATTGCAAATGCTGATGACCCTGTAGAAGCTGCTAAACAATGTAGAGCTGCGATTGAAGGAAAATAATGATGACAGAAATCACAAATTATCGTTTAATACTAGATGAAATAGACAACACATTATCACATGTGAAAGACAGTGAAGCCGAAACGTTTTTAAAGCAAATTATTAAAGCAGAGCACGTTTTTGTATCTGGAAAAGGACGTTCGGGTTTTGTAGCAAATAGTTTTGCGATGAGATTGAATCAGCTTGGGAAAGGTGCACATGTAGTTGGTGAGTCAACTACACCTTCCATTACCGAAAAAGATTTGTTTGTTATCCTTTCTGGCTCAGGTTCGACAGAGCATTTAAGATTATTAGCAGATAAAGCTAAAGCTGTAGGTTCAGAAGTTGTATTATTGTCAACAAATCCAACGTCAAAGATTGGTGAACTTGCAAATGCAGTGATTGAATTACCGGCAGGAACGAAATATGATGTTGAAGGTTCAGCACAACCTCTAGGTAGCTTATTTGAACAAGCATCACAGGTGTTTTTAGATAGTATTGTTTTAGATTTAATGACTGAGATAAACGTTGATGAAGAAACAATGCAGCAAAATCATGCTAATCTGGAATAAAACCTACAAAAGATAATTCACTTTAATACCCCACATTTATTTGTGGGGTATTTTTAATTTAAAGAAACGCCCTGAGATATTTCATAGTAGTTATAAAAATTAATTAGTATTGAATATCACTACTACATTTTTAAAAAGTGATGCAGATTTATAGCCATAATTTTTAGATTTACATTGACGATACTGCATCGAAAGGCACACTTACACACCTAAAAAACGTCGTGCTAAAAACAAATTTACATGTGGTAATCCAACATCCTTATTATACATTTTAACAGTTGGTTTAAAGCAAACTTTAAAAATATATAATTTCCAACCTATTTAATTACATTTGTTTCTTAAAACGCATATATGAGCCAGAATAGAAAATAGTTGCATTAAAGATCAAAGATTGCTTAAGAATCAGCAAGTTTTGACGTTAGAGAGTAATAAAAAATATTCAAAAATCAATTAGAGGAAAAGAGGCTGCTTAATTATTCCTTTGATACACCTACTACATTTCAACAAACAATAGATTTAATTAATGAAGGTAATTTAAAAGTTAAAGATGTTATCACTGATGAGATAGAGCTAGATGATATTGTGGAGTCAGGATTTGAACAACTCCTAAATGATAAATCACAAGCAAAAATTCTCGTTAAGTTATAAAAGAGCCTCCCTAATATAGGGGGCTCTTTTATTAACTAAAACATAGTTTCATTTAGTCAAGTATTTGTGAGTTTTTACAATTCGTTAATCTAAGGATATTTAACAATACAATTATTTAATGATTGTATTGTTAAATACAAAACTAGGTTCGGCACCTAAAATAATAAGAAATATTTGTGAATACTTCACATTTTGGAATTTTAACATCATATCTTTAAAAAATATAAAATCTCTATCATTTTTAACTTTTTCAACTTCTTGTTCATATAATTTTAAAACAGATTCTCTTATTAAAGTTGGTCTCTCATTTTGAATAGTTTTAGGGTTATCTGAAAACATGAGTAATCCTAAATATTTATAGTGGATACTTAATTGTCGTGTCAAACTAGCTATATATTCTAACTTTTCATACATACTAGGAAACTCGTTTCTTAGTTTTTTCAAATCTAACTTAGCTTGGTTTAATTCTTCCATTTCAGTAAACATTTTATCACTACTCCAATTCCCATGGCTTATTGATATCAAGAGACTCAATTATATTTTTACTTCGCGATCTTTTAATTTTTCTCATTTTAGCTCTTTCTTCGCCGTCCATAAATAATAATTTTTCTTCTTTGGACTGAGGAGAGATTTTGGGTATTTTAATTGGTTTTTTCTTTTCATCTAAAGCTACAAAAGTAAGAAAAGCTAAAGCAGCAATTTTTCTTTCTGCAGTAATCATATCTTCTGAAATGACTTTACAAAATACTTCCATAGATTTTTCTCCTGTATAAACTACATAAGATTCTATACAAACTGAATCAGATTGCGTGATTGGATATAAAAATTCTACTGAATCGGTAGAAGCTGTAACACATTCTTTAACTCTTGCATGTCTTCTAGCTGATAGCGTTGCGTTATTATCAATTTTTTTCATCAACACCCCTCCAAATAGGGTATTATAATTGTTTAAATCATTAATTAATACTTGATCCGTACTGACAATTTTACTATCACTAGGAAATTTATAATTTTCCATAAAAAACTCCCGTTTCTATAATTTTTTACCTTCTAATTATAGAGCGAGAGTATATAAGTATAAAATATCTTTTTTTTATACAGCCATAAATTTCTCAAATGCCTTTATATTTAATAGTTAATTAAGAAGTTTTCTTGAAGAAATTTAATCCAATTTTTTGTTAAAGAATCAACTATAATATCTTTTCTCCAAACAATGGCAAGTTCCCATTTCATAGAAGGTTCATTAATATCGATGGCTTTTAAATTATTATCTAATAATTCTAGTATTCCTTCGGGTAATATACATACTCCCAGATTATTTAATAACATTTCTTCTATGAAACTCCATTGGGTGGTTTCAAAAATCATATTAGGATTAAAGCCATAATTTCTACACGTATTTTTGATTTTATCGTTTAAATAGAAGTCAGAATTAAATAAAATAAATTCTTGTTCTTTTAAATCGTCAATATTAATCGTTTTTCTCTTAGATAATTTATGATTTTTATGAACAACCAATTTTAATTTTTCTTCTAAAAAAGAGAATGTATTAAAGTTTTTATTATTTGTAGGCAGCACGGTAATTCCCATGTCTAAATCACCATAATATATATCGTTTTCAATTTTTTTACTACCATTTTCAAAAAGTTGAAAAGTTATATTAGGATACATTTCATGAAATTGCGAAATTAATTTAATTAATATTCTTATATTAATAATAGTAGGTATTCCAATTTTTAAACGTCCAGTTTTTAATTCTAATAAATTACTTAATTCATTAGGGATATTATCATACATTTTAAGCATTTCTTTACATTGAGAAAAGAAAGCTTCTCCTGCGTCAGTTAAGTATATTTGATTTTTATATCTATTAAATAAGATTACTTCTAATTCTTCTTCTAATAATTTAATTGTATTACTAATTGTAGGTTGTGTAATAAAAAGACTAGCTGCTGCTTTGGTCATACTTTTTTGTTTTACAACTTCTACAAAATACTGCATATGTTTAAGTTCCAATAAATTTCCTCCTTTTTATTATTCTATATAACGATGAACGACTAACACCTGTCTGTTCGGCAAATCTCTTCGCCTGTAATCTTTGTTAATCATATAGAATTTTGATTTCTCTTTTCTTGTGCTCAGGTAATGAAGCTTCTAATCCTTTTTTAATACTTTCACTTAGTAAATTAGCTTCGAATTCAACAAATGCGCTCATCGTAGTAAATAATATCTTGCCCATCGCATCTTTCGTTAATACATTCATATATATAATATGTAAATAAATGCTGTTTTTAGCGAATCATTAAGATAACTCAATTAATTCTTCCGTTGTACGTCCAAAACAATCTAATTTATAGAGAACTATAATATTGCCTCCTCGTAAATAAAAAAACTTATCAAGTTCCAATCTTTTCATTTTACGATTACTTGCTTTCTTGCTAAAAATACATTCACAACCATATTTCTCAAGTGTATCAATTTATGCATCAAGACTTTGATTTTTTATTGACACACGTGAATAACCAATTTTTGCCATTTGAATACCGCCTCTTTTAAACTTTTTCGGGTAAAACTATTAATGAAATCTAATTCTCGATGCAAATAAAAACGTCTCTTAGCGTCCTAAAAACCAAGTTATTAAAAATTCTCCATATTTAATTATTAATAGTTTCAAACGTCAGTTCATATAAATCTTTATCATCTAAATTAATGAACTTCCCCAATATTCACTCGATACCGGTTATTTATTTTGTTTCTTAGAGATTTGATTATAATAGTTTATATTAATATGTATATTGGTTGTATAACTATTACTTTGATTGTGTCTTTAAATTCTTCAAACGTTTTTTATTAATTGGCATTAAATAATAATTCTCATTAGGTAAAACATTAGTGTGTTTTTCTTATATAACTTCGTTTCCATTTAAATAAGCTTTTATATCTATATTTTTAACAGTTCCACCGCCTAAATTTTGTAGTTAAAAAGCAGTAGTTACATAGTCAGAATAAGTTTCAGTTAGATTTTTTAATTTTAAACCTTTTCTTCCTTGTTCGATAATAACTTAATCGAAGGCTAAGAATGGAATAAAAGAAATTTTAATTTGTCTGATTTGTATAATTACTGAAATGATATATAAAATTGTCATAATAAATATTCCAATTCAACCAATTGCTTGTAAATATTTCTCAACCAATTCTCGTTTTGAAATAAGTAATAATTTAATTCTACTCTATCTCAACAATACAATCTATATTCGTTAATACATTTAATAGTATTTGATAACCTGGAATAAGTTTTAAAGACTATTTCATAGTAAATTACTAATTAAGAAAGGGGTACTTAAGTAAAGAGATTATGAGCATAACGTTCATTTATCATAGTATAAAGTCACAAAATTACTTACTGTTGATTATATATAATACTTAGGTTTTAAAATATAATTGAAAGGTATGTTGTATTATGACTAAAAAAGTAGCAATCATTTTAGCAGATGAATTTGAAGATATAGAATTGACTAGTCGAAAGGAAGCATTAGAAAATGCTGGATTTGAGACTGAAGTTATTGGAGATACAGCAAAACATGAACTTGTTGGCAAACATGGGGAGAAAGTAACTGTAGATGTTAGCATTGCAGATGCGAAACCAGAAAATTATGATGCATTATTAATTCCTGGCGGATTCTCACCCGATCATTTACGTGGTGATGAAGAAGGTCGCTATGGTACATTTACTAAGTATTTTACTCAAAATGATGTGCCTACATTTGCGATTTGTCATGGTCCACTTTTACTAGTTGATACTGATGATTTAAATGGCCGCACAATAACTGGAGTTATCAATGTACGTAAAGATTTATCTAATGCTGGTGCACACGTTGTTGATGAATCAGTTGTAATAGATAACAATATTGTAACGAGTCGTGTCCCAGATGATTTAGATGATTTCAATAGAGAAATTATTAAAAAATTAAAAGCATAATTTGTAATATCAATCAGTATTTATTATCTAAGAGACTAACAGTTTCATCTTTATCGCTAGCACTCTAATAAGAACAGTTCAAAATCGAAGCCTAAAGCGATTATACTATTTTAATAATCTATTTAGTGATTGTTGAATCGGTAGTAACGAGTTTCCTATATATTTTTTTAAATCATCAGATTCAATATCTAAACTTCCACTTTTTATAATTTCTTGTGCTGAAGCAAGAAAATCAGCTAAATCTTTAGGATATTCTGCGCTTTCCTGTAAGAATTTTGAAGCCGTGTTAACATCTGTATCAATAATCTCAAGACTTTTACCTGAAATTTTTTCTAACTCTTCTGCTATTGACGATATGTGATCAAATTTCCACCAATTTCAATAATATTAGGAAATTCATATTCCCCTGATACTGCATAAGCAGCTATTTGAGCATATTCTTCTTTCAATGCCCAACCGACTTTGCCGTCTCCACCTGAATGAACAAATTTTCCGCTTTTTAAAGCAGCTGTAATTAACCCGTATTCATTTTCTAAATACCAGTTATTACGCAAAAATGTATAATTTATACCAGAATCTAAAATAAATTTTTCGGTATATTTATGATCCTCTGCTAACGGACTACTAGAAATATTAGCATTTCCAAAGCTTGTATAAGCAATATAAGAAACACTATTTGCTTTAGCTGCTTCTACAACATTTTTATGTTGCTTTTGACGTTGCCCAACTTTATTCCCTGAGATAAATAAAAGACGATCTATATCTTTAAAAGCTTTTGATAACGCTTCAAAATCATCATAATTTCCAAACCTTATATTAAATCCTTTTTCTTCCAATTGACTTGCTTTTTCTTTATTTCTTACTAAAGTGAAAACTTCATCTTGGGGAACTAATTTTTTCAAAAATTCAAGAGCATAATTCCCCATACCACCTGTAGCACCTGTTATTAAAATAGTATTTTTAAATAATAGTTTTATTAAGTGATTAAAAAGTATAATGTCAAAACTTAGCATTTTCAAGCAATTTTTATCTTTCCTGGAACTATTTTCTATTCTGGCTCATATATGCGTTTTAAGAAATAAATGTAATTAAATAGGTTGGAAATTATATATTTTTAAAGTTTGCTTTAAACCAACTGTTAAAATGTATAATAAGGATATTGGATTACCACATGTAAATTTGTTTTTAGCACGACGTTTTTTAGGTGTGTAAGTATGCCTTTAGGTATAAAAATAAAAATCAACCTAGAAAAAGTAGATTGGATTTTTCTTTCGATGCAGTATCGTCAATGTAAATCCAAAAATTATGGTTGTAAATCTACAACACTTTTTAAAAATGTAATAGCAATATTCAAGGCAAATTAATTTTTATAACTGCTCGGAATATCACGAGCAGTTTCTTTAACTTTAAAATAAAAAAAATCGACGAAGGTCGATTATGGTTTTTGCACCGTTTGGAACAAA
This sequence comes from Staphylococcus sp. Y174-1, assembly GCF_049897865.1. Lineage (NCBI taxonomy): Bacteria > Bacillati > Bacillota > Bacilli > Caryophanales > Staphylococcaceae > Staphylococcus > Staphylococcus sp. Y174-1. Next base: position 6,862 of record NZ_JAFCXB010000006.1, read on the forward strand.
CGTGTAAACGCCCCCTTGCGGGATTTAACTAAATTATAACGATGAATTTTAGACCTATAATGCAATAATAATTGGGTCTACCGGATTTACAATTTTAGTTAAGGGTTCCAAGGCTCAACGTCAATAAAGCAATTAGTTATTTTTAACTATCCCATTTGGAACGTAAAATACATGAGCAAAAGTTATTTTGTGGGTATTCTGGTTCGAAATATTTAATTACATCTGATTTTATATTTCCAAAAGTCGTTTCGGGTTTATGCTTAAAACCGTCATAAAAAGATTTAATTACATCATGTTTAAAATTGCCTCTTGGGAATTTAGTAACGATTGCTTTTCTGATTTCATCAGAATATTGATCCCAATTATCGCCCATTACGTCTGTTCCTACACCATGAAATAATAAGGCTACATTGTTTTCTTTGTGTTCAGCTACACCTAGTGTTGTATGTAACGCAATAGAGTCCCAGGCAAGTTGTAAATCGCGTTCGTTATAATTATAATTTTTTAAAAATTGTCTAACTGCATTAGCGCCATCTACTTCGAATCTTAAATCATCGCTACTGTATGTTTGGGTTAAACCTAAATCATGGAATAAAGAAGTGATATAAAGTAATTCTTTATCGTATTGTAATTTATCTTGCATGCCTTTGACTTCGCCAAATAAATAAACTCTGTTTGAGTGATTCCATATTAATTCATTTCCGTATTCTTGTACGATTTTTTGGGCATCTTGAACAATTTTACTATCTGGAACTTTTATTTCATCTATGCTATTAATCATAAAAAAACTCCCCTTTGTTAAATATATAATTAGTGTTAATATTCCCTTTAAAAAATAAGTAAAACTTTCTTTATATTAGATAAAGAAAACAAATAAATAAAGAAGTAAATACATTTATTTAAACATTAGATAAACACTTTTTTATTCTGGTACCATTAATATATAAACATAAGTTACTACATAAAAATGATTTCAAAGGTTAATTTAAGACGAATAAATTATATAAATATTACATGTTAAGCATTTTATAAACAGGTGTGAATTTAAATAAAATACATAACAGACTCCTTTAGGGAGTCTATAAAGACTCTAAAGAGTCCTCGTTTTGAACAGTCTTATGAAATTTTAGAACACCTATTAGCACAAGATACACCGTCAATAAATAATGAAATTTCGTTTGTTGACGGTAATAAAGTACAAATGATGCCACAAACAGATAAAAGAATTCCCGTATTTCCTACGGGTTTTGCGCAAAGTTCAATTTCTTGGATAGCCCAACATGGTGATGGTTGGGTTCAATATCCAAAACCGCCTCAAGACCAAGCACAGCTAATTAATGATTATAGAAATTTAATTACAAAAAATAATGAACAATTTAAACCCTTTACCCAAATGCTTTACGTTGATTTAAACGAAGACCCTAATCAATTACCTGAACCCATACCACTTGAATTTAGATTAGGGAAAAATCGTTTAAGAGAATTGTTGTATCAGTATAAAGAAATTGAAGTAAATCATTTAGCTTTTGTTGCTTATTTTGCTAGAATACCTGTCGAAGACATTGTTCCATATTTTCCAACACACAAAGTGAACTAATTAGGAGGTTATATTGATGAGAGCATTTGCAATAGAATCATATGGAGAAGCTAATGTATTACAAGAATTTAATTTACCACTACCTGAGATAACAGATGAAGAAGTATTAATTGAAGTTGAAAATACAGGTGTTAGCCCATACGATTGGCATGTTAGACGAGGTGAACAAGAAGGGAAAATTGATTACCCTATACCGCTCATTTTAGGATGGGATATATCAGGCGTTATACGTAAAGTCGGCTCAAAAGTAACAGATTTAACAGTAGGTACACCAGTTATTGCAACACAACAACTTGATAAAAACGGTGGTTATGCAGAATTTGTGGCCATTAATCAAAACACAGTTGTTAAAAAACCTGAATCATTATCTTTTGAAGAAGGTGCGACAATTCCAATTAATGGTTTGACTGTCTATCAAGCGTTAATAAAATACGGTGAAATGCAACACGGCGATAAAGTATTAATACATGGTGGCGCAGGTGCAGTAGGTATATTTGGCATTCAATTAGCTAAAGCTAAAGGTGCCTATGTAGCAACTACTGCAAGTACACACAACCATGAATTTTTAAAATCAATTGGGGCAGATGTTGCCATTGACTACAATACAGAACGTTTTGAAGATTATGTACATGATTATGACATCGTCCTTGATACACAAGCAGGAGACACACTTGAACGTAGTTATGATGTATTGAAACCTGGAGGCCGACTAATATCTATACGCGGGCAAGTTAATAAAAAGAAAGCAGAAAGTAAAGGAATTACAGCATATTTCACATGGACAGAATTAAATCGTCAAGATTTAATAGAAGTTGTTAATTTATATGGATATGGTGTTGTCAAAGCTTACTTTGAAGCTATTTTCCCACTATCTTTTGTTCGAGAGGCTCATAAATTAAGTGAAAATGGTCATTCTAGAGGGAAAATTGTAATAAATAATAAATCATAATATATGATTTATTATTTAAATTAACATAACCGATGATTCTCAGAAGTTCTCACTATATAAAAGGCACTAAAAGTTTATAACTTTTAGTGCCTAATTAATTATATTAGCTACCAAACAAACGACTCCAAAACCCCTTTTTAGGTGGTTCTACTTCCCTATCCTCAGGCCCATTCCCTATTTCTTCAGATGGTTTATCATCTTTCGCTAATAAGTCTTCGTTTGGACTGTCATCCTTTTTCTCTTCAGTTATATCCTCATGATTTACTTCTGCTTCTATTGGTTGGGTTTTCTTTTGTTGTTGGTTGATATTTTGAGATTCTTCAGTAAAAGTTGCTTCTTGCGGATTAACGCTTTGTCTATCATTAGTCGCTGTATCAAAAGAATAATTAAGATGTCTTTCTTCTTCTAATTGGTTTTCTAGTTTTTGAATCTTTTTATTACTTTCTAAAGCTAATATTTGTTGATTTTCCAACAGTTTATTTAATGTATTAACATTGCTATTTTGTTGATCTAGTTGTTTAGTTAAATTCTCAATATATTTTTCATCATTTTTAGCTCTAATTTCAAAGATTTCTATTTGCTTTTCTAATTCATTCGCTTTTGTTTTTAATGTCTCAAAACTATTTGAATTATTATATATATGCTTTTCAACCTCTGCAGTATTTTCATCAAATCTTTCTTTTTTTATTGATTCTTTATTTGGCGTTGTACTTTCTTTCTTAGTGATTTTTTCTATAATTTTCAAACAATCATTATCATTAATATAATTAATTCCATTTTCTTTTTCAAAAGATATATTTAAGCTTTTAGCATTATTAACAATAGTTTGTTTAGTTACATTCAATTCATCTGCAACCATTTTAATAGTTTTTATAGCATCCACCCTTAGGTACCTAATTTAGCACCTAAATTTTACCACCTATTTTACTACCTAAATACCTAATTATCTACCTACCTAAGGTTTTTAGTACCTAATTAGGCACTAAATTAGTAAATTTTACTATTTTGAAGTTGTAATGTGATTTTAACTACACTAAAAACGCTTTATATACGATCCTAAAAGTGTTAATATTACTTTATGAATATTAACAGAGCCGATGCTATTGGCGTAGCATCGGCTCTCGGTAATAAAACGATTCGCATTCGTTTGTTTATATATTTTTTTGATACTTGTATTATATATATCTAATCATCTAAGTGCAAGCACAAAACATATAACTTACGTAAAAATTGTTTTATTACCTCAATCCAAAAAAGTGGAAATGAGGTTTTTATTATGCCCAATTTTGAGAAATACAATTTATCACAAGTAAAAACTGAAAGATTTTATCAACTGCCTAAATATTTATTTGAAGATACATATTTTAAGAAAATGTCAGCAGAATTATATCTAAAAACCCTTACGCTTAACCTGTCTATAGACAAATATAGTGCTTAAAATCAAAGTGATCATATCGAATATTTTCACATATATCGAACTAAACTTTAATATTTCAATATTAAATCCTTCGCCGATAATAGGTATGAAAAAATCGAACACAATAAATATTAATAATATGCCTAATAATATTTGTTGGCTCTTAGGCATAGTACCACCTCATATAGCAAATTTTAGTTATTCACGTTTACTTGTTTACATTTTTATTGTTTAAATACAAAGTTGAAAAAGCAATTTCTATACAAAACTACATGTCTATTATCGAAAGCCAAATTATAATCATAAAATCAATTGCCTTTTTTCACATCTTTATCTTCATCTTTTTTATAAAAAATTTTATTTAAAAATGTAATGTCTGCTAGATAACTTAAAAAACTACCACCAATGACATCTACAATAAATGATGTAATCGTCGCAAATATTTTCCTAATAATTCTCATATGAAATCCCCTTTGCTTGAATTTATTATTCAAATTAACCCATCTATTATTGAATTAAAAAATTATCCAAAAAAGATGTATACCAGTACTATGATAAAAAGAATGTTATATATGATTTTCTTAATATTTTTTTCTAAGATATATAGTACCGAATCTATTATCAAACTCAGTACAATGAGTACGCCAGAAAATTTAACGATATAATCTAAGAACTGCCAATCAAATATGATAGCTAGTACTAATGAACCTAATGTTAAGACTAAAGCTACTATCCCTGCTGTATTGGCAATAGATGCTAATGTTTTATATCGTTCCTGTTCATTATCTTTAGTCATACTATCTCCCCTTAAAAACATAGTTAACAACTTAATTATATGTTAGCATAAATTCTATTGAACATGTATTGTGTATAAAAACACCCATCAACACTTAGAGTTAATGGGTCATATTTATACTATTTGTCTTTTTTGAAATTTTCTACAAAAGCTTTTTTAATATCCTCAATCAATGATCTGCTACCGATTAAATTAGATATGACGCTCATAATAAAGGTTATTATTTTTCCAATGATATCCATATAGCACGCTCCCTTACTATATAAATACCATATTATCCACAATATAATCATATTTACATAATAGATTTTAAAAACATAATTATATTCTTTGAGATATTGCTATATAGATAAAAAGTATTACTTTTCATCTCGTTCACAATAAATAGTTTTTATGCTACGCTTACAAAAAAGGAGCTTTGCTATGAGTTTACCAGTCGCTATTGTCCTAGGTATCATGTTTGTACCTATCTATGCTTGTTTTTGGGCGTTTATATTCCGATGGGAAAATAACAGAAGAGTTAAACGTAACAATTTCGAACCAATGACTAAGAAATCATTCTATGTTCTTTTGTTAGTTCATGCAGTATCCGCTATTCTTATGGTGATTTCTGCAATTTATATAAGTTATTTTAGTTAAATTAAAATGACATACATAAAAAGGAGTTTTAATGTGGATATACTCATCGGATTACTTATTAAAATAATAGATATCATTGTGAGCATAGTTAGCATTTTCGAACGAAAAACAGCAAAGCTATTGAGTAAATTGTCTAAAAGTAAAGATAAGACAAAGGGGTAAAATTTAAGAAGGGTTTAAAATGAATAAAGCAATGATTGCCCATCACACGCTTAATATTTTATTAATGATCATTCTAATAATAGTAAATCATTTTAATGTTTTAAGCTTACCAGTTTCAATTATACTAGCCATTTCAATTACAATTAATGCCGCTTTATTAATCAGAGCAAACAGAAAGAAAATTGAAAATGATGGCGTTACTATAGATAACTATAAGAAAAAATAATATAACTTAGATTGGAGAGATATCATGAAACATAAAAGTACTATGCCGAATTCTAAATTGATGACAACTACATTCCCAATTACCGTTTTATTACATTTATTCTTCATTGTTCTATCGATTTATAATATATTCATTAAAGATAGTACAATCGCTATATCGCTCTCTATATTTAGTTTAATCATTTTCACTTCTATGTTAACACTTACAATTAATGCATATATAAACTACAAAAGACAAAATAATTAGATTGAAGAAATCACATGAAGGTTGGTAGTTACAAAATTGATGAGTTTTATCTAATCATGATTGGTGGATTTTTAGTAACTCCTATTTTTGTACCATTCATGCTAATTTCAGTAGTCATAATGGTTATTATTGGGTTAGAGAAAGAAGAAGATTAATAGTTAAAAATTGTTTTCATTTAAATTCTTTGCATCATATTTTTCATACCTTTCCCAATTCTCACACCACAAAAATAACCCCGTAGGTATATGCCTACGGGGTTTTCAGATACAATATCTATTATTGTTCTTCTTTAACATATGGTAATAATGCCATATGACGAGAACGTTTAATAGCTAATGTCAACATACGTTGATATTTAGCTGAAGTACCTGTTACACGACGTGGTAAAATTTTACCACGTTCTGAGATAAAACGTTTTAATAATTCTGTATCTTTATAGTCGATGTGTGTAATTCCGTTTGCTGTGAAATAACAAACTTTTTTACGACGACGTCCGCCTCTTCTTGGTCCACCTGCCATGGTAACTGCCTCCTTTTAAGAAATTTTCATTTTTATATGTTCTATATAATTAGAATGGTAAGTCATCATCACTAATATCAATTGGTCCGTTTGCATTTGCAAATGGGTTATCAGATTGATTATTGTTTGATGAGTTATTGTTGTTATTACTTTGATAAGATGACGTATTTTGTCCTGATTGTTGTCCGCCAAAGTTTTGGAAATTATTGTTATTTCCTTCTTGACCATGACGTTGGTTTTGATTTTTAGGTTCAAGGAATTGAACACTATCACAAACCACTTCAGTCACAAATATACGACGACCTTCTTGGTTTTCATAGCTACGTGATTGAATGCGACCGTCAACGCCAGCTAAACTACCTTTAAATAAGTAGTTGTTAACATTCTCTGCTTGTTTTCTAAAAACGACACAGTTAATGAAATCCGCTTCGCGTTCCCCTTGCGCATTTGTAAACGTACGATTTACTGCTAGAGTAAAAGTCGCAACACTCACGCCTGAGGGTGTTGTTCTATATTCTGGATCTTTAGTTAAACGACCGACTAAAACAACTCTATTTATCATTTAAGCGACCCCCATCTATTATTTTCTAGTTTTATCTTCGTCTTCACGAATTACGATATAACGGATTACATCGTCAGAAATTTTAGCTAAACGTTGGAATTCGTCAGTAGCTTCGTTATCAGCTGTTTGGATACGTACGATATTGTAGTAACCTTCACTGAAATCGTTAATTTCATAAGCTAAACGGCGTTTGCCCCAGTCTTTAGCTTCTAAAACTTCTGAACCGTGAGAAGCTAAAATTCCGTTGAAACGTTCAACGACTGCTTTTTTAGCATCTTCTTCGATATTCGGACGAACGATGTACATAACTTCATATGTTCTCATTGTATAATTGCACCTCCTTGTGGTCTATGCGGCTCATCATCAAATGTGATAAGCAAGGAATAATTTTCATTACTCACAATCAAGAATTATAGCACACGCCTTTACATTTTACAATGGGTTTACCACGTTATAGCACGTTAAATTTCATAGTTGTTTCATATGAAACATTATGAAATTTAATCATTCACGATATCTATCAAAGCATTCAAGTTAAATAAACATGACATCTTTTACGATAATATTTTTCAAATTAAATCATTATTCAAATACTAATTAATATCAATAAAATTTAAATATCTTTTAAGGTAAGGTTGAAAAGTATATTTAATTCTAATAGCATATCATCTATATTATTTTTTGATGTCATATTTACTATTTTTCAAAATAAATTTCAATAATCTACATAGATAAAGGGGATGCTTATGTTTTCAAAATTCAAAAAAGGTTTACTTGCAGGAAGTGTATTTTTTGCATCAACGGTTATTATCAATACAACTTATGCGTCCGATAATCCTTCTAACCAAAAAGGTACAATGGGTTATGGCTATCAACAATATTTAGAAAAGCATCCAGATAAAGCGTCTCAACAAAAACAAGAAAGTGGCTCTAAATCCATGCAAGCCGAATCTGGAACAACGCAATCTGGTGAACGTGTGTTGGATATTTCTGAATGGCAAGGTGAGTTAACGACACAAGAAGTCAAAGACTTAAAAGAAAATTACGATTTCATTATTATAAGAGCACAATATGGTTCAGAAAAAGTGGATGCTGCATTAGAGCACAATTCTGCTTTATTAGATAAAAACGGTTTAGACTTTGGTGTATATTCCTATAGTATGTATGAAAATCCTGACGACGCAAGATACGAGGCGCAGACACTTTACAATCGTGCTCCAAAAGCGAGTTTCTATATCAACGATTTTGAAGAAAATACTGTAACTTCTGGTACGCCTGAAGAAAGCACAGACGCTTGGTATAATGAAATGAAAGGATTAGCTGGCGATAAAAAAGTATTATTTTATTCTTATGAAAATTTCATGGTAGAAAATGCTTCTAATTCTGTAGGTCAATATGATGGTTACTGGTTGGCAAATTATAATCCAGGTCAACCTACACGTGAACACGTCCTCTGGCAATATACAGATAGCTATGCATCTCCTGAATTAAATCAAGATGTTGATGCAAATTATGTAGGACCTGGTGTCGAAACATCTTGGTTCACTTCGTAAAAATTTTAACCTTGATGTTATTTTAAAAGTGCGTTTTCTTTATCAACGCTGTACTTCTAATTTTAACACCTCAAATTGAAGCACACCGCATGTCACTCACATAAATATACAGATTAGCAAAAACCCCTCATTACTCGTTGTAATGAGGGGTTGCTTTGTATCTTATACATTAAATCTAAAGTGTACAATGTCTCCATCTTTCATAATATATTCTTTACCTTCTAGACGTTGTTTTCCCGCTTCTTTAGCGCCATTTTCACCATCGAATGCCACGTAATCGTCATAGCTCGTTACTTCGGCACGAATAAAACCTCGCTCAAAGTCTGTATGAATAATACCCGCACATTGTGGTGCTGTCATTCCTTTAATAAACGTCCAAGCGCGCACTTCTTGTATACCGGCTGTAAAGTATGTTGCTAAACCTAGCAAGTCATAAGTTGTACGAATTAAACGATCTAAACCTGGCTCTTCAATGCCTAAGTCTTCTAAGAACATTTCGCGATCTTCATCTTCTAAGACAGCAATCTCTTCTTCAATTTTTGCGCTAATGACAATCACTTCTGAATCTTCTTTTGCTGCATATTCACGAATGAGTTTTACTTTTTCATTATCGTCATCGCCGATTTCATCTTCACCTACGTTAGCAATATAAAGCATTTTTTTAGATGTTAACAACTGTGCTTGGTCGATAAATTTTTGATCTTCTTCTGTGAATTCCAGACTTCTTACTGGATTGCCTTCTTCTAAAGCTTCTTTAATTCTTGATAAAATACGTGTTTCATTAACCGCATCTTTATCTTTTTGGCGTGCCATTTTCTCCACTTTTGGTAAACGTTTGTCTACAGATTCTAAATCCGCTAACACCAATTCCATGTTAATGACTTCAATGTCATCAATTGGATCTACACGACCTGAAACATGCGTTACATTATCATCATCAAATGCACGAACGACTTGGCAAATCGCATCTACTTCACGAATGTGAGATAAGAATTTGTTACCTAGTCCTTCACCTTTTGAAGCGCCTTTAACAATACCTGCAATATCCGTAAATTCAAATGTAGTTGGAATTGTCTTTTTAGGTTGTACCATCTTCGTTAAAACATCTAATCTGCTATCTGGTACTTCGACAATCCCTACGTTCGGATCTATGGTAGCGAACGGATAGTTTGCTGCTAAAGCACCTGCTTTTGTAATTGCATTGAAAAGTGTCGATTTACCTACGTTGGGCAATCCAACAATACCTGCTGTTAAAGCCATTATTCATTCTCCTTATTATCAGTATCTTGTTGGGATACTAGTATTTTTTTTATTTTTTTATTAAAAGTTTGTCTTGGAATCATGATACTTCTTTGACAATTTTCACATTTTATTCGGATGTCAGCACCTACACGAATGATTTTAAAACGATTCGTGCCACATGCGTGTTGTTTTTTCATTTCTACAATATCATTTAAACCGTAATTGGATGTCATTCTGTAACACCTCCGACCGTCTTAATCATTATTTTTGCTGGTTCGCATCGTACTGTACCATCGTTGGCTGTGGTGTTTTAATTTCTTTAAGTTTAAATAATTTCAAGATTTCTTTTCTTAAAATACGCGCACCTGACGCACCTTCGCCTGGAATTGTCTCTGCAGACACCCTCAATACGATTTCGTTATTTGTAATCGAATTAACACCTACTACTTCTGGTGTCGAGATAAATAAGTAATATTTAGATCTAATAGATTCAAAATATGTCGTCAGTACTTCTTCCACATAATCAATGTCTTCTGAAATAGATACTGGAATTTCAACAATTGCCTCACCATTTATAACCGAGTAATTGGTAATTTCCCCAACACTCCCATTCGGTAGCGTTGTTAATTCACCTGTAATGGTATTAATGCGCATTGATCTTAATCCAATCGATTTCACTGTACCTTCTGCCACGGGAGAACCACTATTACTAATTTTAACATAATCCCCAACATCAAACTGATTTTCGAAAATAATGAAGAAACCTGTAATAATATCTTTAACAACAGTTTGAGCACCAAAACCTACTGCAAGACCAACGACACCCGCGCTGGCAATAATGCCACCTACGCTTATACCGAATTTACTTAAAATGGTCGTCAGTACTATAAACCATACCACATAAGATACTACATTTTGAACTAATGATATCAAAGTTTTCGAACGCTTTTTATTCCCACTTTTGCCTTTATTTTGAATTTTAAAGAACTGCGCAATCGCTTTATTCACAAAGCGCAAAATAATCCATGCCGCGACAACGTATATAATAATCATAATCAGATTAGATAATAAAGCTTGATACGTTTCCGGCTTTGTTAAAGGTTCTATAATTGAATATAGGATACTTTTAATTTGACCCAACCATATTCCCTCCTAATATAAGTCTCTTTATCACTGTATTATACTCATTTTAGCAATGAAACAAATCCAACTTGCGCTTTAGTTTACAAAAATGAACAAGTGGACGCATTGCTTATGCATATATAAAGTTTAACCTTTTCTAGTTTATTAAAAATATAGGCTTTAGCAAAGTATTTTAGCAATGCTAGATACATTTTTTAATATTTATACTTAAAAAAAGACAAAAGAAAAAGAACCATAATTAAAAATTATGATTCTTTAACACCCAATTAGTGATATTACTATATTAAACCTATATAATTCAAGTCTTTTTAATTAATTTATAACTCCTATAAGATTTAAACGCATTCATTCAAATATCCTGAGGACTATATTAATTTTATTATATTTAATGACCCACACTCATGAACTTAAATAATCAAATTAAATATAATTGGATTTTAATAAATATATAATATTAACATTCTAACATTATTTTTATACATCTAGGCATTTTGCTACAAAAAAATATTAAATTGTTATAATATTCAAATAAAGGAGGTGGGTCGTATACTAGCTAACTTAGTAGAACAAATTCTTTTTTTAATCCTAGACCAAATTGAATAACGCACAAGTTGTTACGTACAATTTATGAAGAAGGGGTTTGAATGATTGAAAACATTATTGAACTCATTTTCAAGTCGCTTTTAAAATAATTTGAGCACTGCTTTACATGAATCCTTTCGTTGTCGTTGTTGTGCACCAAACCCAAACTACATACATGATGAGCGTCCTTTACGCATGTTAAGAACACAAACTCAAACTGTATTTAGTTTACAATCTAATAATTGATTTTGAGCACGATTTGAGCACGATTGTTATATCTTAATAAAAGAATCTTAATTAAAGATTATGAAGCTTTAACACCCAAATTTATATGATAAGTTATTACTTTAATGTATTGCACTTTCTAACATTTATGAGTAATGAACCAAGCGCACATACTGTCCCTTACAACGGTATGTGCGTGTTTTGTATCTTATATTACTTATACTGTCTCTGCAGCCCTTTAAAATTAAAACTACTGATAATACAAATGCCTTTGCTGATTACCCGACGCCATGCGCATTCCATGTAAAAAACACACATCATTTATCCTCATATTTCAATAAATGACATGTGTATTTTCGGTTTCATGTTTGTTTCCATTATTCAATAATTTGTTTTTCTAAATCGTTATGCAATTTAAAAATGATAATTCTTTCACCTGTTCTAGAACTTAAATCTGTATGAAAACTTTTCACTTTTTCGCCTGTTATAGACAGCACGATTTCATCAAGCGCTTCAATACCAGATTCAACCAGTTTAGAACGTGTTTTTTTTATAGTTAACAAACCTTCATTCGTTTCACACACTTTGTACTCTGCTTGAGTCAATACGCCATGTAAACTCACAATAATCATGTCACGTAATATATCCGTTTTAACTGACAGAGAGCCCCGGCCAAGGAAGTCTTTTTCCCATTGGGTAATTGCTTTGCTGATTTCAGACTCATAGCGACCTTTGGTCATTTTCATAAAATATGCATCTCCTGTAGAACTAAAATTAGAAATTCATTTTAACAAAGATAACAGTACCATTTTTTAATCACTTTCTCCATAGTTCTGTCATATTCCCTAGGAAATAACATTGGTTGTCATACGTTAACAAATGCTATGATCCATCATGTTCAATTTGCTTTAACTAAGCTTTTTTAACCGCGTTTGACCATTCATGCCAGTGATTGTCTTCGTCAACACTTGCTAAACGAACCCAACCATGCATGACTTTCTGCTTAAATGTTTCATCATTTTCTAATAACCGACTAATAAAGGCTTGTGGTGCTTGGATTACAACAACTAATCTAATCGGTGAATGATACATCTTATTATCTGCTGACATCACGGATTGCCATGGTAAACCGGTCAATAAATCACTTGCATTACCTTGCATCACGCCGATACCTGCAGTCACTGATTGCGTTGTTTTACTACCACTTCCGTAATAGTGCGGCGCAACCGTAGATGCGTAATATTGTAAGTTAATCCATTGCGCTACAAGTGCTGGACCCGCAATAATATTTTCTAAAATAGTGCCATTTTCATCGTTTTTCCAATTATAATTATGCAAAAATGCTCTTCCTGCTAAATCACTCTGTTTAGTTAATTCACGCTGACCAATGATAAACGCTGCATTTTTAGCTAGACCCCATTCAGGTCTAATTTCACTCCAATCATTCGTTAATCGATACACTTCATGATTCGGATTGCGATCAGTTAAATTATTATTCGGCAATTGAGAGAGGCGTTTTTTATTTGCTTGATAACTAATTTTAGGCATTGCCGCTTCAATATTTTCATATGCATTACGTGCCGCTTCTGTAAGTTCAGGTACGTAAATCCATGTCAATGTATCAATAGAAGTTTGATGTTCTGCAGCAGCGAAGATTGTCGTCTCAGGAATAGCTACACCTTCTTGCAACAAACCTTGTCTCACTTCTGGCAAATTACATAACTGCGCCAATACTTTTGCATTAAAACCACTCGCCGCACCACCACATGCACCACAATCTAATGACGCTGCATAGGGATTATTGGCACTCTGACTTCCATGTCCACACATGACAACTAACGGTGCGAAATCGTCTGTTAAGTCCATCAACTTGAGCGCTTGTAGAGCGTAGTTCACTTTTTCTTCATCTGTAAAACCAACCGGCAAATCATCTTCCAAATGTATGTGGCGATGATTGTGCTGATGTTGTGGTTCATAATTTAAAGTCAATGCAGTATCATTGGGTTTCTTTAACCAACTTGTATAAAATTTTCGAATAACACTGCCAACACTTTTCGGTATAAAACTACGTGTAAACATTTGTAGCGATAACCACGGACCACTTAATTCTGGTAATAGTAAGCTAGGCAAGACATTTTGTTTCATTTTTTTAAATGTATACGTCACTGATTCTAATGCATGTTTACGTTGTTGGAATGCATTAGGCTCGTGCTCATGAGTATATTCTTTAATTTTATGCTGTGGCTGGTTCATTACAGGTAATGATGGATGACTATACTTTTTACCCAGTTCCGCTTTTTCGATTGGTAAACCGAAAAATCCAGCTATACCAATAGTTTCAAATGGACCATTAGCTTCAATGTGCTTCCTAAACGGTTCAGAACGCACATCAATACAAAATGCCATTTGTACTAATGTTTGTGATTGTTGTTCAGCCTCAACGCTTGATTTCGGTCCGATCATTGCTTTCAATTGTTGATTATAAGTCGCTTCCCAAGCGTCTAACCATAATTTTCTACAAAATTGTTCATTGAATCGATACGCAAATTGAATATGTGCTTGTTGTGCTTCGATAGATAGAGCTTTCCAAGATTGCATTGAAAAATTGCCCCACTGGATCCATGATGCAATCAGCTCTTCTTTATTCATATCATTTAAATCTTCAGGCTGTGATACAGGCAAATATGGCTCAACAATTGCCCATTCCATAGCAATACGGATAGCAAGATAAGAAAAAAGTAAGTCATGCACTTTGTGACTATGTTCATCTTGCCATAGCATCATGCCAGCCCAACCAGGTAAAGATAGTAAGTGATTTTCTAAATATGTTTGCGCGTCTGCCTCTGAGATATTTAAATAGCTTAATGCTTGTTGCATTAAATCCTCTGCCTCATTAGGTAATGATTTTAAACGTGCGCGTTGATCTTTGGTTAACGCAGGATCATACGCTACTAATCTACGCCAAGCATAGAATAATCCCTTGTCACGATTTGGCATTGTCCATCCAGATTGTGCATCATCAATATATAATTTACACCACTTAATCGTATGGTAATCCACCGTATCAATCAGTCGTTCATTTTTTTCATCTAAAATGTATGTACTCTTTAACGGTACAGTATTTTCAGATTCAAATTTGACCTGTTCATTTAAATCACTAGCTAACGCTTCTAGCTGCGATTTAATATCCGTAGGTGTTTCCAACGTCTCCAATTTCAATGCGTTACGGCCATATTGTGCTGCATTTTCTCTTGGAATCTTTAATGCGGTATCATTTAACCATTGTTGAAAAAATTGTTCTACATACGCATCATCAATTTCGCCTTTTTGATTGGCTTCCAAAATGGTCATTCGTGCAGGATACATATCTACTTTGCGCGTTTCTTTTAGCCAATGGGCAATTTCATCAAATGATTTATGTTCTAGCCTTGCCCACGGACTTCTAGCAGCGAACACTGAAATAGGTGACAATGGTACGATTACGTTACTCGCACGTGTAACTTTATCATGTATATCATCAATATATGTCGACGCTTGCGTTGATTCTATCTTTGATACGCCCATTTTAATGCCCTCCTTTAGATAAATATGATTTCAAATAGTTAGGGTGTCGTTCTACCGATTCAAGTTTCGCATCACCTAATCGTACAATCCACATGTATAATATCGAGAATGCTTTTGACGAACGATTACGTGCTACCCAAGTACTCATCAAACTACCAAATAGCAATAATACTGCAACTATCACTACTGCAAACATTGGTGGTTGTGCGCTATGGAATGTGATTGTATGTAAAGCGCCACTGAAAAAGTGATGTACAATATAATAGACTGCACCAACCACAATGAGTACAAACAAGCCCATCATACGACCAAATCGACCTTCTCCAAACGCAACAAGTTGTGTCCATGATACTGATAACGACCATGCTAAAATCAAACCACTTACTAGTCGATAACCCTGTTCTGGCGCTGATAACCAAAAGCCTAACCCGATTGCGATTGCAAGACCTCGACCAATTAGAATCCATAGATAAGACATGCGTTCATTAACTCGGCTTGGAACGTTAAAATGATGCACGGCTGAACCAGAACGTAAGAATAACGTCGCTTTAAACAAACCGTGCAATATTAAGTGAATGATTGCAGGAATGTAGGCACCTAATGCACACTGAATTAACATAAAGCCCATTTGACCAATCGTTGATCCAACAAGTAATCGTTTATAATCAACATGCACTAAACTAATACCCGCACCAATTAAAACAGATACACTTGCAAACACAAGTAAGACCATCGTTGCGATGTCACCATTAAATAATGGTGAAAAACGTGTCAGCATAATACCACCCGCATTAACAATCCCCGCATGCATGATTGCTGATACTGGTGTAGGTGCTGCTACAGATTCAATCAACCATCTTTGGAATGGCCACTGTGCAGCTGGTACCATAACCGCTAATATAATTAATATATTGATTCCAAATTTTGACCAAGCATTGATCTGCGCTAAATTACTCTCTGTAGATATAGCAGTGTAATGCCATTCTCCTGTTACTAAGCCGATCCAAACAACAGCGATTGCTAAAGCTATCCAACCTAAGAAGAACAACTTACCTGTCACAATTGCTGCGGCTCTTGTAACTCTCCAAGCACTCGTCAAACTAATTAAAAGTGTTAGCCCTATTAAAGTACAACCCCAGCTTATAACCATTATGCGGATGTCACCAGTTAACCATGCCATTGCCGCAAAACTTGTCGTCAATGTAAATAACATGAAATATTTTCGATAGCTTCTATCTCCAGCTAAATATCGTATACAATAGCGTTGAATAATTAATCCGATAAATAAAACAAAAAACGCCATTAACCACGCTAAAATATCTAAATACCATAAACCAGCTTCAACCTGATTTGAAGCAAATAGGAGTCCGATAAATGCTAGCAACGGTGGTAAAGCAACGATACAAATATGTATGCGCACATAAGCAACTGGAATACGTTTATTTAAAAATATAATTCCGCTCAGTGCAGCAATAATAATAGTGATGAAAAAGATAGTTAACAGTATAGATGCATTAAACGATGTAAGCATTTCAGATTCTCCTTTGTAAGATATAATATAGTGCAGACTACTTAATTACATGATAGGTTGCGTAGTACACCACAAAAAAGCCGACAATATATAATAAACCCTGAACGATTCATTACCATTGTCGGCTTCATAACAACGCACTTCTTTTAAATCTATAGTGATTTGTTTTGCTACCTAATATATAATTCCATTTTTTAATTTTAACTATAAAAGTTTTACTTCACGCAATATGTCGTATGATTTGAACTTTTAACTCTTATTCGTCCACCTTTTCAATTTGCCAATATTTCTATTAACATCTTGCTAAAGCCGTAATATCAATTAAAGCGCGTCCTTCAACGACTATATTTATTTTTATTTAATATTACTACTATATAATCATTATTCGTCATTGTCAAGAATAGCTATATTCATTCATACTGATAATAAGTGGAAAATACATAAAATAATAGAAACAAATAACTTTTTTTAATATAATCAATATATATTTATCCGATTATTATTATCGACTATTCTTGTATTACGAATGATAACTTTACCTATGACGCATTTGGAGGTGTAAACATGGAGCATGCTCAAGATAAAATCACTATGCGTGTGATTTTACTTGCAGGGAAAATATTATTATCTTCAGGCGCGGAGATTTCTCGTATAGAAGATACAATGAAACGAATCGCACAATGTATGGGCTACCATAATAGTCAGGGTTATGTGATTAATATTTTCATCAATTTTTCCCTAAGTGAAAATCATGATACACGCATTATCAGGATCAACAAAAATACCACAAACTTGTTAAAAATATTTCAAGTCAATTCTATTTCTCGTCAGTTAGCCAGTAATCAAATTTCAATTACCCAGGCCTTCGATCGTCTAAATCATATTGAACAAGCGACGCTTAGTATTAAATTTTGGAAGAAGTGTTTAGCTGCAGGTGTGATATCACTCAGTTTTTTATATTTACAGGGCGGGAATTTTCAAAATATTGTGATTACATTTATTGCTGGGTTACTTGGTTTTCTAATCGTTGAATGTATGCAAAGTAAGTCTACGACCATGTTCATACCAGAATTCGTTGCATCTTTCGTTATTGGCGTCATTGTCCTACTAGGTAGTCAAATATTCAACATTCATCAAACGATAGGACCATCCTTGATTGCTTCTATTATGCCGATTGTGCCAGGTGTCTTAATTACCACAGCCATTCAAGACTTATTTAGCAGACACATGTTAATATTTACAGCCAAATTTTTAGAAGCGCTCGTTATCGCATTCGCTATAGGATCTGGCATTTCTATTGCTTATTTACTATTTTAGGAGGCGTATATCATGACCTTAATCTATGCATTCTTGTTTAGCTTTACTGCCTCTTACTTTTTTGCAGTAATATACGATGCACCTAAAAAATTATTCTTTGCTGCTGGATTAGCAGGTGCATCAGGATATCTTATTAGTTTTATATTAAATGACCTATTACAAATTGATAGTATCTATTCTAGTTTGCTTGGCAGTTTAACTTTAGGTGTGATGAGTCATATCATGAGTCGAATCCTTAAATCTCCTGTGGTCATTTTTATGATTCCCGGTATCATCCCTTTAGTTCCTGGTAGTTTAGCCTATAAAGCGATGCAACAATTGGTAACATTAAACTTTACTGAAGCTAACAATACGTTTATTAGAACTATCCTTATCGCAGGGTCCATCGCCTTAGGCTTACTGCTGTCTGATCAATTATCAAAAACATTGAATATTAAAAAATACTGGAAAGTAAAACGTAATCGTTTATAATACGTGAAAAATCCCCTTGCTATTTGAAATAGCAAGGGGCAAAACGTATGACGGTATAATTGATAATGTTGCATTGTAATTTTTCTATATTTAGTTAAAAATTCAAGTTATACTATTCGTTCTGACTATCATATGTATTTTTAAATCCTGATTATTCTAAACCTGGCTATCAATGCAGATCGCAATAAAGTTTAAAATAATATGAGCGTAAGGTATAAACCGACAAGTGTTACAAATAATACTGGAATCGTAATTATAATACCTGTTTTAAAATACGTTCCCCATGAAATTTTGACCCCTTTTTGAGTCAATACATGCAACCAAAGCAATGTTGCCAACGAACCGATTGGTGTGATTTTAGGACCTAAATCTGACCCAATCACATTGGCGTAGATCATACCTTCTTTAATTATCCCTGTTACATTGGACTGGCCAATCGCAATAGCATCAATAAGTACGGTCGGTAAATTATTCATGACTGATGATAGAACTGCGGCTATAAAGCCCATGCCTAGAACGCTACTAAACAGGCCATAGTTTGAAATATTAGATAAAGTATCAGCTAAAATGGTTGTAATACCCACATTCTTCAATCCAAATACTACTAAATACATACCAATAGAAAATAACACGATATTCCATGGTGCGCCTTTAATAACTTGCTTCGTATGTACAGCATGTGATTTGCGAGCCAACAATACGGCGTATAAACAAAAAGATATTTTATTCCATTTAATTACAAACAATATAAAAATTACGCATTAGGATTTGCTTACCTAATACGTAAAATTATTTTGATCTAGAAGACTTCCAAGTATCTTTTATATTACGACATGATGTTTTTAAAGAGTTTAATGAGCCCGACTACAATATTTAAAAATATATCCATTATAATAGAAAATATGCTCTCTTTACTTTCTTTATCGCATTTACGCTTTTTCTTGTTGTTGAACATCATAAAAACCTCTTTCAGTAATTGAATTTTGTGATACTAACGTTTCATGCTTCGTATCACTTTCAATGCTTACGTGAAACAAACGACATCATAAAATGCTATTCAACTGCTTTAGGGTTTACACCATATTTATTTGTTTCTTTTTGACCGCTTGTACAACAAACTGCTAATGAAATAATTAAAATCACAATGTACACGACTCCAAAAATAACAGCAATAACTGTTAATGCAGAATTATCGAGTGTTGGAATATCTGAATTTATAAATTCACTAAAATCATTAATAACCGCAATTAGAAAAATGATAATGGGTATTAGCATCGTCATACCAACATCGTGAAACCTTCTAACTGTAACAGTGAACATAGCGACTAGGATTAATATATACACAATCCAACCAACAGTATCTTCTATTATTGCTGGAATTGGTAATAAGAAAAAAATGATTTCAAGCATTATATTAATTAGGATATTCATTAAAAAAGGATACCAAAATTCCTTACGCCTCGCTCTACCTTTGATATTAAGTGCATTGATCCAAAATAATTTGTAATAATGTATCATCCCATTGCTCCCTTAATTATGATTTGAATAAATAAACTGACTACTTGCTTCACTTAAACCATAACATGATAACACAATAAAAAACATAATTAATCTCATGTTTTTATTAATTAATTTATTATAATTACATATGACAAGCCGCTTTTACTATAGTCCTATATTTTCTTTTTCATCTTTATTATTATATATTAATTATTCAAAAATACTTATTCTAGTATTTTAAAATATTGTGACACATGTTATGCTTTTGAAAACGCTATAAATAGGAGGCACTATACATATGGAACCATCTAATTTACCTTTAGCGCAACATTTTTCTAGTTTACGTGAAAAACCAACATGGGGTTTAAAACTTATTATTGCAATCGTTATCATCGCGTTATCAGCTACGATTGTTGCATTAACTACGGACTTCAAACAAAATTTTGAAGATGCTGGATTAAGTGGACAACAGCTTGACCAATCACTTGAATTCGCAAAAATTATCGGTGTTGTTAGTGGTGTGATTGGCTCTATCCTTACGATTGGTGTTACTTTTATAATCATTTTAATTATCTCTAAAATCATGAAATCAGATGCTAGTGCTAAATCTATTTTTTCTGCAACTTTAAGTTATACGATTATTACCAGTACCATCGCACTCATTGTTGTCCTTATCCAATGGATTGCAGGACTATCAGTCACAGATTATTCGATTACAAGTCTTAATATCTTTGATAAGGGGAATCCTATACTTCGTGTGTTTGACTTACAAACGCTTATTAGTGCTTATGTATTTGGTATCTTGTTATTTGCGACAAGTCGCTTCTCTAAGAAGTCAGCCATTATTTGGTCTATTGCTTACCTTGTCGTAGTTGTTGGTTTCGGATTAATAGGTGCTGCCTTTCAATAATTTTTAATCAGAAAAACAATAATCCCCTCACTACCATTGTAGTGAAGGAATTTTTTAGTATCATAGATTATTTATTTTGTTCTGCTTCTCTTAATTCAATACGTCTAATTTTACCTGAGTTTGTCTTAGGTAAGTCTTCAACAAATTCGATAGCACGTGGATATTTATAAGGTGCTACATCTTGTTTCACATAATTTTGTAATGTCTTAACCGTTTCATCCGTTGCTGGCACATCATCTTGTAAAATCACGAATGCTTTGACGATATTACCTCTGATTTCATGTGGACTCGCAACGACTGCGCATTCTTTCACATATTCGTGTTTTGTCAGAGAATCTTCCACTTCGAATGGCCCAATCATATAACCAGAACTGATGATAATATCATCTTTACGTCCCTCAAACCAGAAGTAACCATCTGCATCTAATTTAGCTAAGTCACCTGTAATATAATATTCACCTTTTCTAGGTTCCGCTGTACGTTCCGGATCTTTATAGTAACCTTTGAACAGTGCAGGTAAGTCTAACGGCACTGCAATATTACCTACTTCACCTACTTCGGCAAGTTCACCTTCATCATTGATTACTGTAACATGACTGCCAGGAATTGCTTTGCCCATAGAACCAGGACGACTTTCTGTATCTTTTAAGAACCCAATTAATAATGTACTTTCTGTTTGTCCATAACCATCTCTCACTGTAAGGTTGAAATGATTTTGGAATTTTTCAACGACTTCTCTATTAAGTGGTTCTCCTGCTGACACTGCGCTATGCAAATGTTCTAAATTATAATCAGTCAGATTAGGTAACTTCGCCATCAAGCGATATTCTGTTGGTGTACAGCAAAGTACATTAATTTGATAATTTTGCAGTAATTCTAAATATTTTTCTGCATTAAACTTGCCGTTATAAACAAAAGCCGTTGCACCTGAACCCATAATAGATAAGAAAGGACTCCATACCCATTTTTGCCAGCCTGGTGCAGCAGTTGCCCAAACCACATCATCTTCTTTAATACTTAACCAATGTTTCGGCGCCATTTGCATATGTGCATAGCCCCAACCGTGTGAATGAACAACCGCTTTAGGATTACCTGTAGTTCCAGAAGTATATGACAGTAACGCGATATCATCTCTAGACGTCTCAACAGTGTTTAATTGATCTGAAACTGCTGTCTTTTCATCTTCAACAGCATACCAATCCGCTTCTTGACCACCGACAATAAATTTCGTAAGCGATGCGTATTCTTTTACCGCTTTAAATTCATCTATACTATCTGAAGTTACGACGATGGCCTTCACTTCGCCATGCGTAATTCTATATTGTAAGTCTTTAGTACGTAACATTTCTGAACTAGGAATAATAACGAGGCCTAATTTCAATGCTGCGAGATAAATTTCATATGTTTCAATGCAACGCGGCATCATCACTAAGACTTTGTCGCCTTTTTGTAGTCCATGTTTTAAAAACATATTTCCGACTTTATTAGCGTGCTTAATTAATTGTTTATATGTGATTTCTTTTGTTTCGCCACTCGCGTCTTCAAAAATCACTGCTTTCTTCATTGCATCAGTCGCAAATTTTTCAATTTCGCTGACAATATTATATTGCTCAGGGGCGATTAAATCTTTTTTATCCATTGTCTATTAACTCTCCCTCAGTTCTATATCTATATTGATTAAAAACTCCTAATATTTCATTTAAATATTCTAGTCCATTGTCATCATAATTTTATTATCTTTGCATGTAAAAAAATATGATTACGGCTACTCAGTAATGAATACTTTCCTATTATAATACAACTACAACGCATTTTGAAAATATTCTGAATTTTAAAAGTAATGTCATGCCTGATGTGCCAACTAAAATCTCTGAATGATAACTTTGACATTTGCCTCACATCTCATGTAGTATTTTTAACATATAGTTGTAAAATGTTATTGTGCATTTTCTAATCATTATTCACACAAATATCAATCATTACTTACCTAAAGAACTATCTTTTAAACCGCCTTTTTAAAAACTATTTCATTGCTGTCTCGTTCTGTTTGACTACAAATTTAATTTTTCCAGTTTAACTTTTAGATTTAAATTATGTATAGTGCTATAATATAAAACTGTGTAATTTTTATGAAAGAAGTGAGTTAATTGAGTGCAAACGATACTTTCCATGTCGAAAAAAGAATCCCCTTATTTATCGTACTACTATCAGGGGCCTTTATTACTATTTTAAACCAAACCTTACTTGGTACGGCTTTACCGCCAATTATGAAAGATCTTCAAGTATCTGAAAGTACCGTACAATGGTTACAATCCATATTTATGTTAGTAAACGGAATAATGATTCCTATTACAGCATTTTTAATTGAACGTTATACATCGAGGCAGTTATTCTTAACTGCAATGAGTATTTTTGCTTTAGGTACATTGCTTTGTGCAGTGGGCGTAGATTTTTCAATGCTTCTGATTGGTCGTGTCCTACAAGCAGCAGGTGCTGGTATTATGATGCCACTTATGCAAACAATCTTATTCCTAACTTTCCCTAAAGAAAAACGTGGGACTGCTATGGGTCTCTTCGGACTCGTCATCGCATTTGCGCCAGCAATTGGACCAACATTATCAGGTGTTTTAGTTGAACACCTTACTTGGAGAAGTGTCTTCTACGTTGTGTTCCCTATCGCAATAATTATAATTATTGCTTCATTATTCCTATTGAAGAACGTTACCGAAACATCACATCCAAAACTGGATATCACATCTGTAATTCTATCTACATTAGGTTTCGGTGGACTCCTTTACAGCTTTAGTTCAGTCGGCGAAGCTGGATGGGGCAGTGTTCAATTCATTGCACCACTCATCATTGGCATTGTTTCATTAGTTGTTTTCATTCGTCGTCAATTGAAACTAAAAGAACCTATGCTTGAGTTTAGAGTCTTTAGTTATAATATTTACACTTTAGGTACAGCATTAAGTATGTTTGTCTTTGGTGTATTAATCGCATCTAACATTATCTTGCCGTTATATATGCAGAATATGTTACAGTTCTCTGCTTTAGAGTCTGGTCTCGTATTATTGCCTGGCGCTATTATTATGGGTATCATGAACCCAATTACAGGTTATTTATTCGATAAGTTCGGAGGTAAATGGCTTGCACGTATTGGACTACTCATTTTAGTTCTATCCACATTACCATTTACAGTATTAACGGCGCACACGTCGTTTACTTATCTTGCTACATCGAATGCCGTTCGTATGGTGTCGCTCGCTATGGTAATGATGCCGATGACAACTTTAGCAATCAATCAATTGCCAAATCACCTTATCGCACATGGTACTGCAATGAACAATACATTTAGACAAATGGCTGGGGCAATTGGTACAGCATTATTTATTACATTAATGTCTGTTTCATCAAACCCTAGTGATGGTATTGAAGGTATCATCCATGGTGTTAACGTTACATTTATGGTTGCAGCAGCAATTTCATTTGTAGCATTGATATTATCAGCCAAATTATCCGATGATAGCAAACCTTCACGCAGAACAATGTAGTCTATGTGTTCAATTAAAGGTTAATAAAAAATTAAAAAAAGCACTTACGATGCATTCATTCATGCATTTCGTAAGTGCTTTTTTATTTATCACAATTCTTAATCACTGCTTATTTATTAAAATCAATCAGTAGCTGTCAGTCTATTAATTGCTATTTCCCCAAGCGATTTGGCTGCTACAATTAATGCATCCTCATTCACTTTAAATTTCGGATGATGATTCATATATGGTGACGTCACCTGTTCTGGTTTACAACCAACTATATAGAAGGTACCCGGAATCTCTTTTAAATAATATGCAAAGTCCTCTGATCCCGATACAGCAGGAATTTCTACAAGCTGTTCAAAATAATCACCTTTACTTGCAGATAATATATCAACAACATGATTGGTTTGTGTTGGATGATTATAAAGTACAGGATATCCAAATTGGTAATCCAAATCATATGTGATATCAAATCCGATAGCGACACTTTGAGCAACTTTCTCAATTTCTTCATACATAAATTGTTCTAAATCATCATTTAGATAACGTGCAGTCCCTTTAATTGTAACTTTATCTTGAATGACGTTCGCACCACCTGGCGCTTCAAAAGCTCCTACCGTTATGACTCCCATTTCTGATGGATCTATACGTCTTGATACGATTGTTTGTAGCGTATTTACAAAGTTTGTCCCCGCAACTAATGCATCATGTGTCTTGTGAGGGCTAGCAGCATGACCACCCAATCCTTTGATTGTTAGTGTGAAAGTGGAACTACCCGCAAATGCATTGCCTTTATTGAAACCAATCACTTCTGGTCCTGCCACGGGCACAACATGAATACCATAAATTTCATCCACATCATTGAGTGCACCAGATGCCATGATTTGTTGCGCCCCTCCTGGAGGCATTTCCTCTGCATGTTGGTGAATGATTTTGATTGTGCCTGAAAGTTGGTCTTTGATGTCAATCAGCGCATCCGCTAATCCTAATAAATAGGCAGTATGTGCGTCATGTCCACATGCGTGCATCACGCCTTGGTTTAACGATTTGAATGGGACGTCCGCTTCTTCTTCAATTGGTAACGCATCAAAATCAGCACGCAACCCAATTGTCTTACCCAGATATTGGCCTGTTATCTCAACAATAATTGCATTACTACCCTCAACGGGTTGTGTTATTGTGACATCTTTATTTTTGTAAAAATCTTGAATATAAGCAGCGGTTTCCGTTTCTTGAAAAGATAATTCTGGATGTTGATGTAAATAACGACGATGCTGCACCATTTCCTCTTTTTTTGCTTCTAATTTTTCAAATAAACTTTCTTTTACATTCATAAACATTCACTTCTCTCAATTAAATTTAAAACATATCACTCTACAACAATTTTAAATTTAATAGTAAATTAATTCAAATATAAATTGAAATTTTAAAAACTTTACATTTTTTATGAATATTTTTCAAAATGAATTATCAATGCATCTTAGCATTACGCTATATTCAATTCTGTTGATTTTTCATTTTTATAAACCATATACATCATTGCACTCGCAATCAATACCATCGCGAAACCAAAATAAGGCGTCATAGTAATTGAAAAATGATTAAGTACGTAACCACCAATGACAGAACCCAAAGTAATACCTATATTAAATGATGCAATATTTAAACTAGACGCAAAATTCGTAGTCGCTTTATTTTTACGTTCTGCAAAAAGTACAACGATTAACTGCAG
This sequence comes from Staphylococcus sp. Y174-1, assembly GCF_049897865.1. Lineage (NCBI taxonomy): Bacteria > Bacillati > Bacillota > Bacilli > Caryophanales > Staphylococcaceae > Staphylococcus > Staphylococcus sp. Y174-1. The sequence continues at coordinate 33,281 of NZ_JAFCXB010000006.1, forward strand.
ACCTGGTACATTCATAAAAGCAAACAGTCCCATAATTAAAATAGCGATTGTACCTAAAATTTGATGTGATACCGTCACACCAACAATTAACAATACAATGGCTTGAATTAAAAATATACCGATTAACACTTGCATTGGACGGTTATTCGTTAATTTACCACCAAGCGTATTACCAATGGCTACCATCACACCATAAATCACTAACAATATAACAACTGCATCATCACTATAATGTAAAGTATCAGTCAGTAGTGTTGTTAAGTAAGTGTACACAACAAAAGTGCCACCATAACCAAGTGCAGTGATTAAATATACCATCATCAATGATTTATTTTTAAAAACGGTTAACTGTTCTAACATAGATGCTTGTTCGTATTCATTTAAATCGTTCGGTACAGATATGATATTAATTACTAAACTTAAAAAGCCAATAATCGCAATTGTTATAAATGAAGCTTCCCAACCAAATTGTTGACCTATCCAAGTTCCAAGTGGCACACCTGTGATTGTCGCAACTGTTAAACCTGTAAACATCATGGCAATGGCACTTGAACGTTTATCAGGTGACACTAGATCACTAGCAATGGCTGTAGCGATAGACATAAAGACACCATGCATTAATGCCGAAAGGACACGCATAGCCAGTAACATACTGAATGTCGTTGAAAATGCTGCTAATGTATTAGCGATAATAAAAATCAGCATGATCCCTATAAGCAAATGCTTACGTTTTATTTTATTTGTTAGTGGCGTTAACAACGGCGCACCAATCGTTACACCAACGGCATAAAGTGAAACCGTTAATCCCGCTAGTGAAATGGTCGTATTAAATGAATCTTTGATTAATGGTAATAAACCTACACTTATAAATTCAGTCATGCCTATAGCAAATGCAGACATGGCTAATGCCAAGATGGCAAATTTATTTTTTCTCATAATTTTTTCGCTCCTTATTTTTTGTTGATTGTGTTACTATAATCCACACATATAAAAATAGGAAGTACGCACTTTAAAGTACTATAGGTACTTTTTAGTGTCTATAAAGGAGTTAATGAAATGAGTAAAACATATAATATTGGTGTCGAAGCGACCATAGATGTTATTGGAGGCAAATGGAAACCGGTCATGCTCTGCCATTTACAAAATAATGGCCGCATGCGTACGTCTGCATTAAAACGTGCCATACCAACAATCACTCAAAAGATGCTCACACAACAATTACGAGAACTAGAAAAAGATGGCATTATTAATCGCATCGTTTACGATCAAGTGCCTCCAAAAGTTGAATACGAACTTTCAGAATACGGTCAAACACTGGGTAAAATTCTTTCATCACTTTGCTATTGGGGAGAATTTCATGTAGAAAAAATGTATAAGCAAGGCGAATCCGTTACTTTAAATCAACAAGACTTTGTAGATATTCCTCGTCCTAGCTAATGATTTATTAAGCTATGGTAAAAATCGAAAACTTTTATTAATTATTTAAATTACATTATTATCCGTCTAATTTTTAGTTATTAAAAGCTATAAAAATACTCCCGTTCAAGTTGTCATTTTTAAATGTTTACTTTAAATGGGAGCATTGCTTTTATTTAGTATAACTTTATTCTTTTCTGTGTTTCTTTTATTTAACGCTTTCTATATAATCATGAAGACAGTGCATTTTCAATTTAATACACAAAGGAGTTATCCATATGAGTACCTTGTCTTTCATATTAACTTTATTCGTTGCTATAGAATTTTTATACATTCTCGTTTTGCAAACCTTTTTAACAACTTCGAAAAAAACGAGTCAACTTTTCAAAATCGAACAGCAAGTGCTTCAACAAGACAAATTAAAAACGCTTATGAAAAACCAAGGTGTTTATAATGGTCTTTTAGGAATATTATTGTTATATGGTTTGTTTTTTTCTGACCACCCTAGAGAGCTTATTATTAGCATATTGATTTATATGATCCTTGTAGCATTATATGGTGCAATCACAAGTCAAAAAACCATCCTGCTTAAGCAAGGCGGTCTCCCTATACTAGCACTTATCTCGTTTATTTTTTAAATTTATTTCTTATACCGTAGCTATTAGCTAGTTGTCTTGAGCCATATCTAATCTATAGACAAATAATGTTCCAACAAATAAGCCCAGCAACGATTGCGTGTTGTTGGGCTTGTTTCATGATACTTATTTAATTTTTGCTGGATCCACACCCGTGGTTCTTTCTCTTAAGTCATATTCAATCTCTTCTAAACTACGACCTCGTGTTTCTGGTAAGTATTTAATTACAAAATACATTGCCAAGATGCCGATAAATGCAAATATTAAGAATACCCATTCTGTACTTAGGGCACTATTCAATACTGGGAATAATTGCGCCACAATCAGCGTTCCAAAATTCAATACGAGTGTTGCTAAACCAGTAGCAGCACCACGTGCACGCATTGGGAACATTTCTGGTAACATAACCCAAAGAATAGGTCCCCATGTTAAGCCAAAGAACACAATAAATAGTGATAAACATACGATAATAATAACGGCCGAAGATTCAATACCTATCGTCCAAATCAGGATAGCCATTACAAGGAGTGACACGACCATACCGATGTTCCCTGTGATAAGTAGCTTTTTACGATCAATTTTATCTGCAATAAATACTGCGACAATCGTCACAAGTACATTAATCGTACCTATACCCACAGTACCTAGAATAGATGTCGCTTCACCTAGACCCGCTTTACTAAAAATAGTTGGCGCATAAAATATAATCGCATTAATGCCGATGATTTGTTGGAACAGTGCAAATACACAACCAATCACTAACGTAGGTCTTAACCAAGGTGATTTTAAGATAGACCACGTTGATTCTGAAATGGCTGCAATTTCTTTCATTTCTTTAATTTCTGTATTTATTTCTTTGTCGTCATTAAACGTAATTTTCATAACGTCTCGCGCAGCTTTTTCACTTTTATGCTCTAGCAACCATCTAGGACTCTCAGGCATAAATGCAATACCAATTAATAGAATAACGGATGGTACGACAGCTAATCCGAGCATCCAACGCCATCCTTCCATATCTGCAAAAGCATAATTCACTAAATATGCTGCTAAAATACCTATTGTAATCATTAATTGGTTCAATGACCCTAGCGAGCCACGATAAGCCGTAGGTGCCATTTCGGATAAGTAAACCGGAACAGTTGCCATGGAGCCACCGACTGCTAAACCTATAATCAATCTACCGACTACAAGCATCGGCATATTTTGTGCAACGGCCAATATTAATGAACCGACAATATAAACAATGGCTATAATTAATACTAAACGTCTTCTACCAATCCTATCAGACAGCGGTCCACTCCCACCTGAACCAATAATAGCACCAACAAGCATGGATGCTACAACCAAGCCTTCTGTAAAACTATTCAATGGAATATCATCATTGATAAAAAGCAATGCCCCTGAAATAACCCCATTGTCATAACCATATAACAAACCACCAAGTGCCCCTAATATGAAAATCAAACTCTTATTTACATTCAAATTTAACATCCCCTTTAAGATTAATTACAGTATATCCCTATTATGTAAGCGTTTCAAATATTAAATTAATTTCTCTTAAAATTTTTTGAAATAAATATATTTTAAATCTACGTTATATTATTATTTGATAAGTAATTTTACTGTCTAAGTTATATAAATTAACTTTTCTAACACGCTTAAACTCTACAACTTTATTCATACCATTTAAAAAACCCTTGAAATTGAAGTTTGAAGTTCAACTTTAAGGGTTCAATAGATATTATCTTAGCAGTTTTGCTTTATTTTTATTTTGCTGTATAGCTTTTACTTGAAATTTTACCAGCATCCACAATAACATCTTTGTCTTGGAAAGGTTCGTTTTTGAGACTAGAATTTTATGCCCTACTTACTTCTTTTATTTTCATTCAAATATTTGCTTGCATGATGAGTCGAAAATGGTCATAATATATTCAAATAAATATTTGAATGAAGATGGGATGATAATATGAAAAAGAAAGATACTTGTGAAATTTTTTGTTATGACGAAGAAAAGGTTAATCGAATACAAGGGGATTTACAAACAGTTGATATTTCTGGTGTTAGCCAAATGTTAAAGGCTATTGCCGATGAAAATAGAGCAAAAATTACTTACGCTCTGTGTCAGGATGAAGAGTTGTGTGTTTGTGATATAGCAAATATCTTAGGTGTTACGATAGCAAATGCATCTCATCATTTACGTACGCTTTATAAGCAAGGGGTGGTCAACTTTAGAAAAGAAGGAAAACTAGCTTTCTATTCTTTAGATGATGAACATATCAGGCAGATAATGATGATCGCCCTAGCACATAAGAAAGAAGTGAAGGTCAATGTCTGAACAAAAGGTTAAACTAATGGAAGAAGAAATGAACGTCTATCGGGTCCAAGGATTTTCATGTGCAAATTGTGCAGGAAAGTTTGAGAAAAATGTTAAAAAGATTCCAGGCGTTCAGGACGCAAAAGTAAATTTTGGAGCTTCAAAAATTGATGTCTTCGGCAGTGCAACTGTTGAAGAACTAGAAAAGGCTGGTGCTTTTGAAAATCTTAAAGTGGCACCAGAGAAACCTAAAAGACGGGTAGAACCTGTGGTAATTAAAGATAAAAACGTTTACCGTGTGGAAGGATTTTCCTGCGCAAATTGTGCGGGGAAGTTTGAAAAAAATGTAAAACAAATAGCTGGAGTTGAGGATGCAAAAGTAAACTTTGGCGCTTCTAAAATTGATGTATATGGAAATGCATCGGTTGAAGAACTTGAAAAAGCAGGTGCTTTTGAGAATCTAAAAGTATCTCCTGAAAAACTAGCGAATCAAACGATACAAAGGGTTAAAGATGACACTAAGGCTCATAAAGAAGAGAAAACACCATTTTATAAAAAACATAGTACATTGCTGTTTGCCACACTACTAATTGCTTTTGGTTACCTTTCTCACTTTGTAAATGGAGAAGATAACCTCGTAACTTCCATGTTATTTGTAGGTTCTATTGTAATTGGCGGATATTCATTATTTAAAGTCGGTTTTCAAAATTTGATACGCTTTTATTTCGACATGAAAACCCTGATGACCGTTGCCGTTATTGGAGCTACCATTATTGGTGAATGGGCAGAGGCATCTATTGTTGTTATTCTCTTTGCAATCAGTGAAGCACTTGAACGCTTCTCTATGGACAGAGCAAGACAATCCATACGTTCATTGATGGATATCGCCCCAAAAGAAGCACTAGTTAGACGAAATGGTCAGGAAATAATAATCCATGTGGACGATATCGCTGTGGGTGATATCATGATTGTCAAACCAGGGGAGAAAATTGCCATGGATGGAATCATTGTGAATGGCTTGTCGGCTGTCAATCAGGCAGCTATAACAGGAGAATCTGTTCCCGTCTCCAAAGCGGTAGATGACGAAGTATTTGCAGGTACGCTTAACGAAGAGGGACTAATTGAAGTAAAAATCACCAAATACGTAGAAGATACAACCATTGCCAAGATTATTCATCTTGTTGAAGAAGCACAAGGGGAGCGTGCTCCAGCCCAAGCATTCGTTGATAAATTTGCGAAATACTACACTCCGATCATTATGGTTATTGCAGCCTTGGTTGCAGTCGTTCCACCCCTATTCTTTGGTGGCAGTTGGGATACATGGGTTTATCAAGGATTAGCAGTTCTTGTAGTTGGATGTCCTTGTGCATTAGTTATTTCTACTCCAATCTCGATTGTCTCGGCAATTGGAAATGCAGCGAAAAAAGGTGTGTTGGTTAAAGGTGGTGTCTATCTCGAGAAATTAGGAGCCATTAAGACAGTCGCATTTGATAAAACAGGAACACTGACAAAAGGTGTACCAATGGTAACAGATTTTGAAGTATTAAATGACCAAGTGGAAGAAAAAGAGCTATTCTCTACCATTACAGCTTTAGAATATCGTTCACAACATCCACTTGCTTCAGCAATAATGAAAAAGGCAGAGCAAGATAATATCCCTTATTCTAATGTACAAGTGGAAGAATTCACTTCGATTACTGGGCGAGGTATAAAAGGGATTGTAAACGGAACTACTTACTATATTGGAAGCCCAAAACTTTTCAAGGAATTAAATGTTTCCGATTTTAGCCTTGGGTTTGAAAACAATGTGAAAATCCTACAAAACCAAGGAAAAACAGCCATGATTATTGGAACGGAAAAAACAATTCTCGGCGTAATTGCCGTTGCAGATGAGGTTCGTGAAACAAGTAAAAATGTGATTCAAAAACTTCATCAGTTAGGTATCAAGCAAACAATTATGCTGACAGGTGATAATCAAGGTACTGCAAATGCAATCGGTACACATGTAGGCGTTTCTGATATTCAGTCTGAATTGATGCCACAGGATAAATTAGATTATATTAAAAAAATGCAATCGGAGTATGATAATGTAGCTATGATTGGCGATGGCGTTAATGATGCTCCAGCACTTGCTGCATCTACTGTTGGAATTGCAATGGGCGGTGCTGGAACGGATACTGCAATTGAAACAGCTGATATTGCATTAATGGGAGATGATTTAAGTAAGCTTCCATTTGCAGTAAGACTCAGTCGAAAAACTTTAAATATCATTAAAGCTAACATCACTTTTGCTATCGGAATTAAAATAATTGCCTTACTATTAGTTATCCCGGGATGGTTAACCCTTTGGATAGCGATTCTTTCCGATATGGGAGCTACTATTTTGGTAGCATTAAATAGTTTACGACTGATGAGAGTGAAGGATAAATAGGTAGAAAACAGAATAGTAAGGTCACGCTGTGCGCAATTCAAGGGGGGCTTTTCAATTTGAAGAAAAGTCCTACCCCTAAAATATAAAATATTGGAGATGGAAAAATGATCGCAACGATACTTACAGCAGCTGCGGTATATGTAGCAACAGGAATTGATTATCTCGTTATATTAATTCTTTTGTTTTCGCAAGTAAAAAAAGGTCAGGTGAAACATATTTGGATAGGACAATATATAGGGACTGCAATTGTTATAGGAGCAAGTCTTTTAGTTGCACAGGGGGTTGTAAATTTAATTCCTCAGCAATGGGTTATCGGACTACTTGGGCTTTTACCACTTTACTTAGGTGTGAAAATGTGGATTAAAGGAGAAGAGGATGAAGATGAAAGTAGTATTTTATCTTTATTCTCCTCTGGAAAATTTAATCAGTTATTTTTGACGATGACTTTCATCGTATTAGCTTCCAGTGCGGATGACTTTTCGATTTATATACCGTACTTCACGACCTTAAATATGTCTGAAATCTTTATTGCTGTTATTGTCTTTATGATTACGGTTGCTGTTTTATGTTATGTCAGCTATCGCTTAGCTTCCTTAGATTTTGTATCAGAAAAAATTGAGAAATATGAACGTTGGATTGTACCTATTGTATTCATTGGGTTAGGGATTTATATATTGTTTGAAAATGGTACATTTAACGCTTTATTCTCATTTCTTTAACAATCGGAACGCTTTCTCTAATAAGAATCAGCGCTCGTTTGACATATAAGACCGCCTTTTGGGAGTCACGATAGAAGTCCAATTTCTTAATTTTAGAACTGAGAAATTGGACTTCTATATACCTCCTGACTCTAACCTTATTAACTTGTAATGCAAAATAACGATTAAAATAGGTGCAAAATAACTCCTAAAGTGACAAGCTAAGCATATCAATACATATATAATGTCTATTTAGGGTCTACCCTAATCGAACCATTATCGATGCTAGCAAAACAGTATTTCTGTATGTATGATTAGAGTACTAAAAATGTTCATTAGTGAAACAGGTATTATATTAAAAAAGCGTACGAATTTGTACGCTTTTTTCTTGTGTTATTATTAAAATCTCATAACAGGCAAATATTATGAGATTTTAGACGCTGTCAGAACGTCTCTTTTACATCGAGTGACATTGAATCAAAGTCTTTGTATGTTAATGATATATAAAATTATTTAGTAGATTCATTATAGTAAGCTAGATTATTTGCTCTACTTGTTTTTATTCTCTTTTGCCTCTAATTTATTGAGATAACGATAAATAGTTGTACGTGAAACTTGCCACTGCTCTGCAATTGTTTTAATTGGTGTACCATTATCATAAAGTGTCTTAAGTAAGTTTAAATCTTGTTTATTTAATTTTTCAGGTCTACCTCCATATCGGCCTCTAGCACGTGCTGCAATTCGACCGGCTGAAGATCGCTCTAAAATTAAATTACGTTCAAACTCTGCAAATGCTGCGAATAAATGAAATAATAATTGTCCTGTAGAACTTGATTTATCCATTGTTATATTTTCTTCTAAACTATGAAAACTCACGCCTCGATTATTAAGTTCATTAACTAATGTGATTAAATCTGCCATGTTACGTCCTAGTCTATCTAGTCTCCAAACAACAATCGTATCTCCTGACCTCGCAAATTCAATGGCTCTATCTAAACCAGGACGTTTACTTTTTGCTCCACTTATGTGATCGCTAAATATTTTTTCACAACCATATTGATTTAATCGATCTTCCTGCAAATTCAAATTTTGCAAACCAGTTGAAACTCTTGCATAACCTATTTTCAAAATAGCAACCTCCTATATGTATTTTCATTGTAACATAACTTAATTCTAACCATATTTATGAACATAGATTTTGTGTTGGGTTATTGAACACTAAAATATGTATACTAGCTATATATATAGACACAAAAAAAGAGTGTACAGAAAATGGTTATTTTCTGTACACTCTTAAATTATTTTAATGATTCTGGAAAATCTTGATAGCCTTCTCTAATATTTACGACATTTTCAAATCCTTTGTTTTCTAAGATACCCACGGCGATTGAACTTCTAACACCTGACTGACAATGTACGTATATTTTATCCTCTTTATTAAATGGAATATTTTCATTTAATAATTTACCATGCGGAATATTGACTGCTTGATCTAAGTGCCCATTATTCCACTCTTCTTCATTACGTACGTCAAGTATATATTCTTCTTTACCAGTCATATCAACGCTATGGATGGATTGGGTTAAAATTTCTGATTTTGGTAAACGATAACCTGCTACATTATCAAATCCAATTAATTGTAAAGTATGCGCTGCTTGTTCAACGGTAGATTTATCACCAATTAAATCTATACTATTTTCATAGTCTAAATACCAACCGATTTGGTTAATAAAGTTTTTGTTGTAAGGAATATTGATCGTTCCTTGTGTATGACCACCGTGAAAGGCTTCTTTGCTACGAAGATCAAATGCTATTCTTTCATTGCTTAAACTAGGATAAACATTGTATGGTTGATATAATTCCATACCAAATTGGTTAATTTTTTTCATTTGTGTAAAATGATGTGGTGGCGCTGGTTGATTTGATGTTAATGTTTCAATGAATTTAATTTCATCAGTTTCACTAAATGCCCAGTTATTTATTTTTTCATAACCTAGCGTAGACATTGGTACGGCGCCTAATGCTTTACCACAAGGACTTCCAGCACCGTGGCCTGGCCAAATTTGAATATAATCTGGTAAATCTTTAACACTTTCTATAGATTGATACATTTGTTTCGCACTAACTTCTGTAGAACCTTCGACTTGAACTGATTTTTCTAGTAAATCGGGTCTACCGATATCACCAACAAAAATAAAGTCACCACTAAATAAACCCATTGGAACACTTGAGCCGCCACCTTCATCCGTGAGTAAGAAACTAATACTCTCTGGGGTATGACCAGGTGTATGCAATACTTCTAATTTAATGTTACCTACATGAAAAATATCTTGATGTTTAACAAAATGTGTTTGTTCTGGCATATTACGATAACTTAATTCATCGTCACCTTCGCCAGATACATATACGTTTGCATTTAATTGTTCTGCCACATCTCTAATGCCTGAAGCAAAATCAGCGTGGATATGGGTTTCTGCAGCTTGTGTAATTGTAAAACCTTCGCTATCTGCAACTTCCATATATTTTGTTAAGTCACGTACAGGGTCAATTATTATTGCCTCTCCTGTGCGTTGACAGCCAACTAAATAAGATGCTTGAGATAAATTGTTATCGTAAAATTGTTTAAAAAACATATAAAGAACTCCTTATTTTGATAGATTTAATTAAATAAATAAATTATGACTCGCGTTTTCAGTATCACCTATATAAGTGCCTACACCGCCGTACTCAACTTCATCTCTTAATTCTTCTTTTGTAATGCCCATGACATCCATGCTCATGGTACATGCGATTAATTTAATATCTTGAGCTATCGCTTGATTAATGAGTGATGGTAATGAATCAACGTTTTTCTTTTTCATTACGTAGCGCATCATGATATTACCTAAACCGAACATATTCATTTTAGAGAGTGGCATTTTCAAAGGTGTTTTTGGCAACATAAAATCAAACATTTTTGCGATACTTTTCTTTTTAACGTTAACTGTTTGCGCTTTTTTCAACGCGTTAAGTCCCCAGAAAGTAAAGAAGATGGTTACATCTCTTCCTGCAGCTTTAGCACCATTCGCAATAATCATTGCTGCCACTGCTTTATCTAACTCACCACTAAATAGCACAATTGTAGTACCTTTGGCAGTATGGTTCACTTCCAAGTCTTTTGGTTTTTCTTTTTGAATAATGGCATTAATTCCATTATTACCTTCATCCAGTTTAACTAACGTATGTCCTGTTTGTTTGACCCAGCTTTTAATGTCACTAAGGAATCCAGGATCTGTGACTGTAACCTCTATTTGCTCGCCTACTTCAATATTTTTCACTTCTTTACTGATGTTTACAATTGGACCTGGACATTGAAGACCACTATAGTTAAATTGTTTACGCTCTGCTTTAATTGCTACATTAGTATTTTCTTCGAATGTATTATCATCGTCGTTTTTTGCTTCATAAGCTTTATAGCCACCGTCTAAATTAACAATGTCGTAGCCTTGTTCAGCTAAATATTCGCTCGCTTTAGCACTTCTGGTACCACTTTTACAGTGTACAAAATAGGTTGTGTTTTTATCTTTATTGAACGATTCAATCTTATCTACAGGATGTAATGTCGCACCATTTATGTGTGCAAGCTCAAATTCTTCTTGTGTTCTAACGTCAATCAGTTGACCTTGTGCGCCTAATTTTTCTAATTCTTGTTTACTGAAATTATTGATATGCTTTTCGTTATATTGATTCATAGTAACCTCCTAATAAATACCTATAGGGGTATCTTAACTAATCATTTATATTATGTCAAATACCATAGGGGGTATTTGACATTTTTGCTTTTATCCCTTATTATGACTTTATTCAATTAAAAGTGGAGGAAATAACTATGAATTATGATAAAAAAATGATTAATCGTATTAATAGAATACAAGGACAACTCAATGGCGTTATTAAAATGATGGAAGAAGAAAAAGATTGTAAAGATGTCATTACTCAAATCAGTGCATCAAAAAGTTCAATCCAACGTTTGATGGGAATTATCATTAGTGAAAATTTAATAGAATGTGTAAAAGCAGCAGAGGATAATGGTGAAAATTCTGAAGAATTGATTAATGAAGCCGTTAACTTATTGGTAAAAAGTAAATAATGGATATTTCAACTGTTATTATGATGTTACTTATTGGGGTGTTCGGGGGCTTTATTTCGGGCCTAGTAGGTATAGGTGGTGCTATCATTATTTATCCGGCCATTTTATTATTACCACCACTATTTGGCGTTCCTGCATACAGTGCATACATCGCATCAGGACTTACTTCCAGTCAAGTCTTTTTCAGTACTTTAAGTGGGTCATTAAAAGCGCGAAAAAAAACCGAATTCTCCCCACCATTAGTTATTTATATGAGTGGAGGTATGATTACAGGGAGCATGTTAGGGGCTTTGCTAGCAAATTTATTTGATGCTACATTTGTAAATATGGTGTATATTATCATTGCTTTACTTGCATTAATATTAATGTTTATTAACGTAAAACCTAGTTCAGACCAATCTTCCTTTAATAAGCCTTTATTGGTTATTGTGGGTCTTTTCGTTGGCATCATTTCGGGTATAGTTGGAGCAGGCGGCGCCTTTATTATTATTCCTATATTATTAGTTTTATTCAAATTACCAATGAATACGGTGGTTGCTAATAGTATAGTAATTGCTTTTATATCTTCAATTGGCGCCTTTATCATTAAACTTATACAAGGTTACATTCCTTTAGAAGATGCGTTATTTTTAATAATAGGGAGTATTATTTTCGCTCCGTTAGGTTTAAAATTAGGTAAAAAAGTCCCTAGTTTTGTACAAAAGTGGATCATCAGTATTTTAATTATTATTGCGATTATTCAAATTGTTTTATAAATAAGAAAGAGAAGTACAACTAATATTTGTACTTCTCTTTCTTATTTATAAAGTTAAAAAATTCTCATATAGCAAGTAAATTGACAAGTTGCTATAATTTCAACAAATCATTTTGTATGATTAGGGTCTACCCAAAAAGGGCAGTCATAGTGTGTAATTTTCACATCTTTCTGCTTTTAAAGGTGTCACTTCTAGAACTTTAAAGTTCTATACCATAAATGAGATTATGCTAGTTTCTGGAAATATTTATAGGCACACTTATTCTATCTTTAGCTACTACTGTATTGTTCAGGATTATATAAGCTTCTACAAAATGGGGTCCCTTGAACTGAGTTGTTTCAGTATGAGTGTGTTTATCTCTATTTCCATCAATGATTTGTCCTCTAATCATATTTTTCTCACGAGCTAAGCTGCCTATATTTTTAACTTTCCATTTTACTTCGTAAGGCTCCTTAACTTCTTCTGGAACTTCGATACTAAACTCAAGTTTTTTATTGGCATGTAAAAATTTCAATTTTCTTAGTGGAGTCTTTCTCCAACCGTCTTGATCTACATCACACTTTATTTCCATGTTATATCTAATATCGACAGGATATTGCCCCTCAATGTATTCTTCAGTGTCATCGAAATTGTAGTCTTCTGACAAACTTTTATGTACCCTTTCTTCAATTTGGTTGGGAAATTTACTTCCTAGTAATTCTTTCATCTTTTCGTGCATCTCTATACTGTTATTTTCAACGTCTATAATTTTGTCATAAGCTTTTTTAGCTTTAGAAACAAACTGACCGTCCTTATTATATACTTTTTGATTACTTCCTAGAGCTAACCAGTAACTCTGATCTTTATTCAAATTTTTCAAGTAATAGAAGAAGTCTTTCAATAATTGGGGATAGTCATAATATTCACTATTTTTGTAATCACTATGCGAGTTAAAGAAATTACACACTAATGTATCAATCAATAGTCCTCCAAATTTAAAACCTACTTTGTTCTTCCATGCTCTTGTTAAGTTACATACTGCTTGATAATTATTGTGAGTTTCATCCATCATCTTTTCACTTTCAGTTATTTCTAAGATAGGTTGAGTAGTTTTCCAACTACCTCCATTATTTGAATTGGGATAAATATAAGTATTTTCATCCTTATAAAAGTAAGGACATAATTCAACCGTATAATTTGAGAACTCTAAAACAACAACTTGCCCATCTCCGCGAACAATCGTTCTAGATGCGAGTTCTGAAAGTGTTTTTTTAATATCTTGTAATAATTCAGATTGGCCGTTGTTTTTACGATCATTATACTTCTTATATATTGAATTGGGTAAAACAAAAGCTATATCCACATCACTTACACCTTTAATAGCTGTATGCCGACCTAATGATCCTACTAGTATGAAGTTCTCTTCTTCGCTTTCATTCCCGTTGTAATAGACTTTATTAAGCTTTTTAGTGATTCTTTTCATGCGCTTATCCTTATCTTCCATGTCTATGTCTTGTAAATCATCAATAAATTCTGCAAAGGCATTCTCGATTCCCATACTTCCTCCTAAATCTTTATGAACAATTTAAAATTAAAATAATAACTATAATTAATATGAGTATAAAACCGCACGCTATTAGAGATACTAGAGATAAAGGTATTTTATCTTTGCGAGTAAACCTCCTCTGCTCTTCAATCCAGTCTGTCTCTAATTGAACAAAGAATTTATAGTGAGCGTACCAGTCGCTAAACATTATTTGATCAGTAATACCGGTATTATAGAAACTCTCGATTAGTGATTTATATTCCTTTTCTAATTCCTTCATCTCGTCAGTTGAATTCTCATCGGTTCCTTTAACTTTAAAATAAAGATCACGCAAACCTTGATAAATCTTATTAATTTCGATTCCAGCTTCTTTATACTCCTCTTTATCCCTTAAATATTTATGAATTAATAAAGCTACTATCCCTATAAATATTAAACCTACAGAAATTATTCTATTGGCTAAGTCAGGAATAGGGAAAGCCAATTGAATTACGCCAATTGTCAATGTAGTTAATGCAATTGAATTTGGAAGCTTAGAAACTAAATCAAAAGTAGCGAAGTGTTTTTTTGCGCCAAATCCTACATCGTATCCCTTTATGGCAATAGACTTTAATAAACTATTTTTATTCAACTCATACCTCCAAAGTATAAAATTTTCACTTTAATTTTAATTGATCTTATTTTCAAGTGGTAATGGTGATTAGCTAAATGAAGTAAATTCTTATGAACTATTATTATTTTCCTTATAAATTATGATTTCAATTGAGACTCCCTTATATTTAAATCTAAGATCTTAAGATTTCTTTATCGTCTTGAGAATTTATTTCCATATATTTCTCGCCATGTTTTTTTTGCCAAATTAGGATATTGAACTTCATCTTTAATTGCTTCTAAAGATTTATTGTAAGCTTCCTCTGCTTTGTCTTCTGTGATATGGGGATATTTAATTTCTAAAGTTCTATAAGTTCCGGGCGTATACCATTTTTTATGTGTATTAACTGATAGATATTTAAAAAAATCTCTTGTTAACCAATCAAAATATATGAATGGGTCCTTGTTTGTATAAGAGTTATTTGAATAGAAATCATATACAATAGAGTCGATCAATTCACCTGAAATTGTAATATTATTAGCCTCTCTCCAAGATCTAATCATTCTACAAAATTTTTTCATTGTATAGTTATGGACACGATGTCTTAAATTGAAAGAATTCATTTCTTCTTTAGGATTCATCACTTTCCAAGAACCATCATTATGAGTATCAGGATAGCAAAATCTTCCGTCAGAATATTTAAATGCAGGAACTATCTCATATCTTACTCCATCAGAAAATGAAATAACTATAACTTGGCCATCTGAAGAAAGATCGGAACTTGGGTAAGTTTGTGATAGCTTATCCTTAATTTCTGTTAACAATTGTGATTGTATATTTCCAATCCTTTTATCGAATCTCTCTTTTACAGACCATGGTAAACTAACAATAATGTCAATATCACTTGTATATATTTCGGTTGCTCTTCCATATGACCCGACATATAATGAATTATTCGTCTCAGATTCGCTAAACCAATACTCAGAATTTACTTTCCTTGTAATCGTCCTGTATCTTCTTGCAACTGTATCTACTGTACTAGAATCCATATAAACATTATTATGAAATGTTCTAAACCAATCACCTACACTCATAATGATATCTCCTTCTAAAATTAATTTCTAAATCTAATTTCATTTTTATTAGTTTAAACTAAACAGTTATACATCCGCCATATAACTCAAAAGGCTTCCATTGGTAGATAATAATTCAATAATTTTATGAAATGTGATTTTATTTCGGAGTTATTAAAGAGATGAATACCTAACAAACTAGTTACATAAAATATCTAAAAATTAAGATTTTTTGTTATACTCGTACTATACCAAATAATTACATGTGTTGAAATGAACACGTAATTAATATTGAATATTCGAGAGGAGACATGACACAGATCTGTCTTTTAGAAGAAGAGTGCATAGAGAAATTTCTTGGTTGAACAGAAGGCTTAATGCTAAAGGATACACGTTCTATTACTTCGGAGAAAGGCAAATGCAAGTGGAGACTCAGCATAAAACTATTTTTTAAGACAATGATATAGTTAGGAGGGTAAAAATGATTAAAGCAGTCTTGTTTGATTTAGACGGAACATTGCTTGATAGAGATGCTTCTGTCCATTCATTTATAAAGGTACAGTACGATAGATTAAATGATATGCTATCCCATATTCCTAGAGATAAATAGGTTCTGTTGCAAAGTTAATTTTATAGTATAATTTTAACAAAAAAGGAGCGTTCTCTATGAATTATTTTAGATATAAGCAATTTAATAAAGATGTAATAACTGTAGCCGTTGGCTATTACTTAAGATACGCGCTTAGTTATCGTGATATATCTGAAATACTAAGAGAACGCGGCGTTAACGTTCATCATTCAACGATCTACCGTTGGGTTCAAGAATATGCTCCTATTTTGTATCAAATTTGGAAGAAAAAGCATAAAAAAGTTTATTATAAATGGCGCGTTGATGAGACATACATTAAAATAAAAGGAAAATGGTGCTATTTATATCGTGCCATTGATGCAGATGGTCATACATTGGATATTTGGTTACGTAAGAAACGAG
>NZ_JAFCXB010000007.1:0-38596 GCF_049897865.1 Staphylococcus sp. Y174-1
ACGTTGCCAGGCAATCAGAGACCCAAGCGGGTCTCTTTTTTTATGTTAAAAAAGCTTAACTTCCAGTTCGAAGAACTGAAAAACCTAAAATAAGCTATTATGAGAAAGCGTTTGAAGCTAATGAACATACGAGTCAAAACTCGTATGTAAGAATATTTAGTTGAATATAATGACTATAGAGAAGTCGCTAGGGACATGTTAAAATATAGGGACATATAAAATAGAATTTCAGTTTAAAAAGTAGGGGATTTAATGACATTACCATTAACAGATCGGCTCAATCATTTATTGAATAAGCAACCAATTTCCATGCATGTACCTGGCCATAAAAATATGACGATAGGCTATTTAAATGAGTTGAAAATGGAAATGGATATGACAGAAATTACAGGATTGGATGATTTGCATCAAGCTGAAGATGTTATTGGGCAAAGTATGCAACATATCAACAAGCATCCTGATTATGATGCTTACTTTTTAGTCAATGGAACGACATCCGGTATATTAGCAGTGATACAAAGCTTTGCTAAAGTAAAGGGAGAGTATATCATCGCAAGAAATGTACATAAATCTGTTTTTCATGCTTTGGATTTAGCGCGTGCTTCTAGTAAATTATTAAAAACGAGCATAAGTAGTAAGACAAAACAGTATGTTGGTCCAGACGAAGTGTCACTAAAAACTCAGGTAGATAAAGCGAAATTAGCAGTTTTCACTTATCCTAATTATTATGGCGAGTGCTTTGATGTAGCGTCTACGATTAAGTATATGAAAGCATGTCAAATTCCTACATTAATAGATGAAGCTCATGGTGCGCATTTCAATTTAATGGGTTTTCCAAATTCTACATTGAATATGGGAGCGGATTATGTTGTGCAGTCTTATCATAAAACGTTGCCATCACTCACGATGAGTTCTATTATTTTTATACATAAAAAGGCGCCGTTACGTGAAGATATATTGAAATATTTAACTTACTTTCAATCTTCAAGTCCATCCTATCTTTTGATGAGTAGTTTAGAATTAGCACATGACTTTTATAAAAGCTATGATAGTAGTCTGTTTTTTGAAAAAAGATCACAGTTAATTAAAGTGTTAAAAGATAAAGGTATGCGTATTATTGATGTAGAAGATCCACTCAAATTGAATATTCAGTGTAATGGTTATACAGGGATCGAACTTCAAACACTTTTTGAAAACCAAGAGATTTATGTAGAGCTTGCGGATGACTATCAAGTTTTACTAGTCCTACCTTTATGGCATAAAGGGGATCAATTTCCATTTGATGATTTGTTAGCAAGAATAAGCGCAATAAATATAGAAACAAGAGTTGCGTTTGAAGTAACGGATGTACCCTTTTACAATGAAGAAGGTACGTATGATTATAGAGAAATAGATAAGGTTAAGAAGATAGATATAGATAAAGCATATAATAAAATATTGGCGACGCATTTAACTCCTTATCCTCCGGGTATTCCAATCATGCTAAGAGGAGAAATTATCACTAAAAATATGATAAAATTAATGAATTATTGGTGTAATCATCAAATTAGAGTTGAAGGTATGAAAGATAATAAAATAGAAATTAAGGATGAATAAGATGTCTGCATTTATAACTTTTGAAGGGCCGGAAGGTTCAGGAAAAACTACTGTGATACAACAAGTAGCACAAAAATTAGAAAATCAATACAGTGTTGTGCTCACAAGAGAGCCCGGTGGCGTAAAGACGGGAGAGCAAATTCGTGAGGTATTACTTGAGGGTGACGACATGGATGATCGTACAGAAGCATTATTATTTGCAGCTTCAAGACGAGAACATCTTGTGGGTAAAGTCATTCCATCTTTAGAAAATGGGAAATTAGTATTGTGTGATCGATATATAGATAGTTCTTTAGCATATCAGGGCTATGCACGGGGTATAGGAATAGAAGAAGTAAAGTCTATTAATGAATTTGCAATAAATGGTTTATATCCTGATATTACAATTTATTTAGATGTGAGTGTAGCTGTAGGTCGGGAACGTATTTTGAAAAATCAACGAAATCAAAATCGTCTTGATCAAGAAGACGTAAAATTTCATGAAAAAGTAGTTGAAGGATATAAAAAAATTATTCATAATGAGTCTGAACGCTTTATCGTGATAGATGCAGATAGAAGCATAGATGAAGTTGTGAACGCAACATATGAATCTATAAGCAAATACTTAGAAAAATTATGATATAATACTGGGAAGAGGTGTTTAGTATGAAAATGATTATAGCAATTGTACAAGATCAAGATAGTCAAGAGCTTTCAGACAAACTTGTTAAACATAACTTTAGAGCAACGAAACTTGCAACAACCGGTGGATTTTTAAGAGCGGGTAATACAACATTCCTATCAGGTGTCGAAGATGACCGTGTAGACGAAATGTTGAAAGTGATTAATGACACTTGCGGTAATAGAGAACAACTTGTATCACCTATAACACCAATGGGTGGAAGTGCAGATTCTTATATACCTTACCCAGTTGAAGTAGAGGTTGGAGGAGCAACGGTATTTGTAATGCCTGTTGAAGCTTTCCATCAATTCTAGAATTATGGTTGCTATATATGGTAACCTTTCAAATTACATTTTTGTTTAGGACACATATAAGATGGTCTTAAGAAATGTGCTTTGTAAGGTAACTGTGTATGAGCAGCCTTTTTATATAAAGGAGTAACTTTATGATGGATGAACAAGAAAGACTGACGAAAGCGTATCAATCAAACAAATTGTCGCATGCTTACTTATTTGAAGGCGATGATGGCCAAACAATGCAGCAAGTCGCTATTGATTTTACGAAACTTATTTTATGTAATGGAGATTATCAATGTCAGTTAAAGGTAGAAACATTTAATCATCCTGATTTTATGTATGTATCATCTGAAGAAACAACAATAAAAAAGGATCAAGTTGAACAATTAGTACATCACATGAATCAACTTCCAATCGAAGGCGATTATAAAGTGTACATTATTGAATCTTTTGAGAAACTAACAGTTCAAGGCGAAAATAGCATTTTAAAGTTTTTAGAAGAGCCTCCAGAAAACACAATAGCCATCTTATTAACTACAAAACCAGAACAAATTCTAGATACGATACATTCTAGATGCCAACATGTTTATTTTAAACCAATTGATAAAACCAAGTTTATTAATCGATTAGTTGAGCGAGAAATTGCTAAACCAGTAGCTGAATTGTTAAGTACATATACAACGCAAATTGAAGTCGCTGTTACGCTTAATGAAGAAACCGATTTAATGGCTCTACGCAAGAGTGTTGTTAAATGGTGCCAATTATTGTTAACCAATCGTTCAATGGCTTTGATAGCTATTGTGGATTTATTAAAACAAGCTAAAAATAGAAAATTGCAGTTAGTGACATTAGCAGCAGTTAATGGTTTCTTTGAAGATGTCATGCATGCTAAAGTAGGTATGGATCAAGATATGATATATCATGATTTAAAGGAAGATATCAAAGCATTTTCGAAAAAACTAACATACAATCAAATTATTTTGATGTATGATCAAATAACAGAAGCACATAAAAAATTGAATCAAAATGTTAACCCGATGTTAGTATTTGAACAAATTGTAATAAAAGGGGTGAATTAATAATGCAAAATGTAGTCGGAATAGATTTTCAAAAATCAGGTAAAATGGAATATTATTCACCAAAGGGTTTTGATTTAGACGTTGGCGACTGGGTAGTCGTAGAATCAAAAAGAGGATTAGAAATGGGACGCGTGAAATATGCACCATTAGATGTTGCGGATCAAGATGTCACATTGCCATTAAAAGAAATTGTTCGTCTCGCTACAGAAGATGATTTGTTACAATATGAAAAAAATGAGTATGATGCGGATGAGGCAATGGCATTATGTAAAGAGACGATACAACAACACGAGTTAGAAATGAGATTGGTAAATTGTGAATACACACTAGATAAATCAAAAGTTATCTTCAATTTCACTTCTGATGAACGTGTCGATTTTCGAAAGTTAGTTAAAGTATTGGCGCAGAAGTTAAAAACACGTATTGAGTTAAGACAGATTGGTGTCAGAGACGAAGCTAAATTACTAGGTGGTATAGGGCCATGTGGCCGTTCACTGTGTTGTTCTACGTTTTTAGGTGATTTTGAACCAGTTTCTATTAAAATGGCAAAAGATCAAAATCTATCTCTCAACCCCACTAAAATATCTGGAGCCTGTGGTCGCCTAATGTGCTGTCTTAAATATGAAAATGATTATTATGAAGAAGCACGCGCGCAATTACCAGATGTCGGAGACGCTATTGAAACGCCTGAAGGTAATGGAAAAGTCATAGGTTTGAATATTTTAGATATTTCTATGCAAGTTAAAGTCGAGGGCCTAGAGCAGCCACTTGAATATAAAATGGAAGAATTAGAAACATTAAATTAGGAGGCTAATACAACATTGAATCGTAACGACATATTTGAAAAATTAGCAAATCTAGAAGCCAATATAAACCAAATCAACAGTGATATGGGAAATTTAAAAAAACTTACCGTTGAAGTGATTGAAGAAAATGTCGCCTTACAAATAGAGAATGAAAATTTAAAAACTTTAATAGACAAAGAAGAAAAACCTAAAGCGGTTGAAAATGGGAAAAAGCTACCAAAGAAACAACCGCTACGTAGCAAAGATAATTTAGCAATGCTTTATAAAGAAGGTTTTCATATTTGTAATGGAGAATTATTCGGTAAACACAGAAAAGGTGACGATTGTTTATTTTGTCTTGAAGTATTAAGTGAATAATCGAACTGATTTAAATGGTTAATGTATAATGATGACATGTGATTGAGGATGAGGTGTAGCGATAGGCTTGATTATTAAGCATCGTTATCTCGTCCTCTTTTTTTAGGGAGGAAAGGGAAATGTTGTTAGAGAATGAGAGGTTAGACTATTTATTAAAAGAAAACCTTAGAATTATACAAAATGATAATGTATTTTCTTTTTCGACGGATGCGTTATTACTTGGTCACTTTACCAATGTGAAAAAGCGCGATAATATAATGGATTTGTGCTCTGGTAACGGCGTAATTCCTTTAGTAATATCGAATAAAGGGCAACAAATGATAGATGCTGTCGAAATTCAAGAGCAATTAGTAGACATGGCTAGAAGAAGTATTACATATAACCAACTAGAAGAGAGAATCCATATGTATCAAATGGACTTGAAAGAAGCACATAGATATTTCAAGCCATCTCAATATGATTTAGTCACTTGTAATCCTCCTTATTTTAAAACAAATCAGCAACACCAACATCAAATAGATGCGCATAAGATAGCGAGACATGAGATAATGTGTACATTAGCAGATTGTTGTTATGCTGCAAGGCATTTGTTAAAGCAAGGTGGTCGATTTATCATGGTTCATAGGGCGGAACGTCTAATGGATGTCTTAAGTCATATGAGAACTTATCAAATTGAACCTAAAAAAATTTATTTTATATACAGTAAACTGGATAAAGCGGCTCAAACGATTGTTGTTGAAGGTAGAAAAGGCGGGAATCAGGGCTTAGAAATTCAACCACCATTCTACATATATAACAAAGATGGCACTTATACCGAAGAAATGAGAGAAATATATTATGGATAAACATTATATATATATTGTTAAGTGTAAAGATGGCAGTCTATATACAGGATATGCAAAAGATATAGAAAAAAGAATTATCAAACATAATAATGGTCAAGGTGCCAAATATACAAAAATAAGACGTCCTGTACAATTAGTTTACCAAGAAATGTTTGATACCAAATCTGAAGCATTGAAACGTGAATATGAAATCAAGACATTTTCACGTCAAAAAAAACTTAAATTAATAAGTGAGGGATAGCTTATGTCAACGTTATATTTAGTAGGAACGCCCATCGGTAACTTAGCAGATATTACTTATCGTGCAGTAGATATATTACGGAATGTAGATTTGATAGCTTGTGAAGATACGAGGGTGACAAAAAAATTATGTGCGCATTATGAGATACAAGCACCACTCAAGTCCTATCATGATCACAACAAAGAACAACAAACAGATTATTTAATTGAACAATTACAAGAAGGTGTGGATATTGCACTCGTATCAGATGCAGGCTTACCACTTATTAGTGACCCGGGATATGAACTTGTTGTAACTGCAAGAGAAAAACAAATTAGAGTAGAAACAGTACCTGGACCTAATGCGGGTTTAACTGCACTGATGGCAAGTGGGTTGCCTTCTTTTACTTATACATTTTTAGGATTTTTACCTAGAAAAGAAAAGCAAAAACATTCGATATTAGAACAGCGTATGTATGAAGATAGCACGTTGATTATTTATGAATCACCGCATCGTGTGAAAGATACCTTAAAAACAATTCTAAACATAGATGAAGCGCGTAAAGTATCAGTTGGAAGAGAACTTACTAAGAAGTTTGAGCAAATTGTCACAGGCTATGTAAGCGAAGTGATTGAGCAACTTGAAGATGGAAATATTCCGTTGAAAGGTGAGTTCGTTGTCCTTGTTGAAGGTGATGAACATGTAGAGGATACTTCGTGGTTTGAGGATATGTCTATTAAAGAACATGTAACGTATCATATAAATCAAAATATGAAACCTAAAGCAGCTATAAAAGTTGTTGCGGAAGCACGTCATATGAAAACGAGCGAAGTATACGACATTTATCATGAGGTTAATTAATCATTTTATAAGTCTTCAAAAGAGACGTGAAAGTGACTTAATATAAAATCATATATAAACAATAAAAAAGTGTTGAAAAACTCCCATAACATGCGTGATTTATGGTAATGTAGATAAGATAGAGATTATTAACCATTATTAAATCATATCAGTAAAAAAGTGGAAAAAACGCATATGAATCGTACACTATCCATATAATTCATTAATATGAAATGCATATAAAAACAGTACAGAAGCATACGTCTACTTTATTGAAAACAATATTAAATTTAGATATATTTATGATGTAAGAAACGAGGAGGAACATTGATGGCGAAAGAAACATTTTATATCACTACACCAATATATTATCCAAGTGGGAATTTACATATCGGTCATGCTTATACGACAACAGCTGGTGATGTAATCGCACGTTATAAAAGAATGCAAGGCTATGATGTTCGTTATTTAACGGGAACGGATGAACATGGACAAAAAATTCAAGAAAAAGCACAAAAAGCTGGGAAATCAGAAATCGAGTACCTTGATGAAATGATTGCTGGTATTAAAGATTTATGGGGAAAACTAGAGATTTCAAACGACGATTTTATACGTACAACAGAAATTAGACATAAAGAAGTTGTACAACAAATATTTGAACGTTTATTGGCTCAGGGAGATATTTATCTTGGTGAATATGAAGGTTGGTATTCTGTTCCGGATGAAACGTATTATACTGAAACACAATTAGTCGATCCAATTATGGAAAACGGAGTGATTGTTGGAGGTAAGAGTCCTGATTCTGGTCATGAAGTAGAATTAGTAAAAGAGGAAAGTTATTTCTTCAATTTATCTAAATATACAGACCGTTTATTAGAATTTTATGATGAAAATCCTGAATTTATTCAACCGCCTTCACGTAAAAATGAAATGATTAATAATTTCATTAAACCAGGACTTGAAGATTTGGCAGTATCAAGAACATCATTTGATTGGGGTATTCGTGTTCAATCAAATCCTAAGCATGTTGTTTATGTTTGGATAGATGCGCTTGTAAATTATATTTCTTCATTAGGTTATCTATCAGATGATGATAGTCTATTCAAGAAATATTGGCCTGCAGACATTCATATTATGGCTAAGGAAATTGTACGATTCCACTCTATTATATGGCCGATTTTATTAATGGCACTAGACATTCCATTACCTAAAAAAGTTTTCGCACATGGTTGGATACTTATGAAAGATGGGAAAATGAGTAAATCTAAAGGTAATGTTGTAGATCCTAACGTATTGATTAATCGTTACGGTTTGGACGCAACACGTTACTACTTAATGCGTGAATTACCATTTGGCTCTGACGGTGTATTTACACCAGAAGGATTTGTAGAACGTACAAATTATGACTTAGCAAATGACTTGGGTAACTTAGTTAATCGAACAATTTCAATGGTGAACAAATATTTTGATGGTGAACTACCAGCATATCAAGGTCCTAAACACGAATTAGATAAAGATATGGAACAAATGGCACTAGATACTGTCAAAACTTTCCATGAAAATATGGACGACTTACAATTCTCAGTAGCACTTTCAACTATATGGAAATTCATTAGTCGTACTAATAAATATATCGATGAAACGTCACCATGGGTTTTAGCTAAAGATGAGGATCAAAAAGAAATGCTTGGTAACGTAATGGCACACTTAGTAGAAAATATTCGTATTATTGCGGTATTATTAAGACCATTCCTTACACATGGACCAAAACAAATCTTCAGCCAATTAAATATTAATGCACCAGAACTTTTTGAATTAGAAAGTATTGAACAGTATGGCGCATTAACTGAACCGATTATGGTGAGTGGTAAACCCGAACCAATCTTCCCACGTTTGGATAGCGAGGTTGAAATTAGCTATATCAAGGAATCAATGCAACCAGACAAGATTGAAGAAGAAGTTGAGGAAGAGTTGCCTAGCAAAGCGCAAATTGATATCAAAGATTTTGATAAAGTAGAAATCAAGGCTGCAACAATTATTGACGCCGAGCAAGTGAAAAAATCTGATAAGTTATTAAAAATTCAAGTTGATTTGGATAGTGAACAACGTCAAATCGTTTCAGGTATTGCAAAATTCTATCAACCTGAAGATATTATTGGCAAAAAGGTAGCAGTTGTCACTAATTTAAAACCAGCTAAATTAATGGGTAGAAAATCAGAAGGTATGATACTTTCTGCTGAAAAAGATGGTGTACTTACACTTGTAAGCTTGCCTAGTGCAATTCCAAATGGTGCAATAATTAAATAATCACAAATTGAGGGAGTGGAATTAATATGCTAATCGATACACATGTTCATTTAAATGCAGATCAATATGATGAAGATTTAGAGGAAGTCATTGAACGCGCAAGAGAGAATGGTGTGGATCGTATGTTTGTTGTTGGTTTTGATACGCCGACAGTAGAACGTACGATGGAGCTCATTGACCAATATGAATTTATCTATGGCATTATTGGTTGGCACCCTGTAGATGCGATTGATTGTACTGAAGAGCGTTTAGAATGGATTGAAAAACTTGCAGCACACCCTAAAGTGATTGGCATTGGTGAAACCGGATTAGACTATCATTGGGATAAGTCGCCCAAAGATGTTCAACAAGCATTGTTTAGAAAGCAAATTGCATTAGCAAAACGCGTAAATTTACCAATTATCATTCATAATAGAGAAGCGACACAAGATTGTGTAAATATTCTTAAAGAAGAACACGCTGAAGAGATTGGTGGCATTATGCACAGCTTTAGCGCGTCACCTGAAATTGCTAACGATGTTATCAATAAATTGAATTTTTACGTATCATTAGGTGGTCCTGTTACATTTAAAAATGCAAAACAACCAAAAGAAGTTGCAAAGCATGTGCCTTTTGATAGACTGTTAGTTGAAACGGATGCACCATTCCTATCGCCACATCCCTATAGAGGCAAAAGAAACGAACCTGTCCGCGTAACATTAGTTGCGGAACAAATTGCTGAATTACGTGGTGTGAGTTACGAAGAAGTGTGTAAACAAACAACTGAAAACGCAGAACGATTGTTTAAATTAAAAGCATAATCATATTTCAAAAAGGTATCGGTCTGAGATAGAGCTTAGTTGATATAAGGCATACTAAGTGGTAATCACAATTAAAACCGATACCTTTTTTATTTTTATCTAAAATGAATTAAAGTAACGAAAGGTGAAGCAATAAATGAAAATAAATGAATTTATTGTAGTTGAAGGTAGAGATGACACTGAACGCGTAAAAAGAGCTGTTCAATGTGATACGATTGAAACAAATGGTAGCGCCATTAACGAATCAACGTTAAAGGTAATTGCACAAGCCTATGAAACAAGAGGTGTTATCGTATTAACTGACCCTGATTTCCCGGGTGATAAAATCCGCAACACGATACAAAAACAGATTCCCGGTGTGAAACATGCATATATTGATAAAGAAAAAGCTAAAAATAAACGTGGAAAAATTGGCGTAGAGCATGCACAATTAAGTGATATTAAAGAAGCTTTAATGAATGTGAGTACACCTTTTGAAGAAGGTCATGAATCAATAAGTAAAGATGTTTTAATCGATTTAGGATTAATCGTTGGTAAGGACGCACGTCATAAAAGAGAAAAGTTAGGTCGCAAACTGCATATAGGCCATTCTAATGGTAAACAGTTAATCAATAAGTTGAATGCATTTGGCTATACAGAAGAAGATGTTAGGTCTGCTTTAAGTGATGAAGAAGGAAGTGAATCGTAAATGGATTATAAAGATATTGCCACACCAACACGTACGAAAGCTTTACTTAATCAATATGGCTTTAATTTTAAAAAAAGTCTCGGTCAAAACTTTTTAATTGATGTGAATATTATTCATAATATTATTGACGCAAGTGATATTGATGAACAGACAGGTATAATAGAAGTGGGTCCTGGTATGGGGTCATTGACAGAACAATTAGCAAAAAGTGCTAAAAAGGTTATGGCATTTGAAATAGACCAACGTTTAATACCTGTATTAAAAGATACGATGGGACCTTACGATAATGTAACCGTGATCAACGAAGATATACTTAAAGCAGATATCGCACATTATGTAACAGAACACCTGGCTGATTGTGAAAAGATTATGGTTGTCGCAAACTTACCGTATTATATTACGACGCCAATATTATTAAATTTAATGCAGCAGAAATTACCAATTGATGGCTATGTAGTCATGATGCAAAAAGAAGTTGGAGAACGACTTAATGCACAAGTTGGTACAAAAGCCTATGGCTCACTCTCAATCGTTGCACAATATTATACAGAAACAAGTAAAGTATTAACGGTGCCTAAATCAGTTTTTCTTCCGCCACCTAATGTAGATTCCATTGTTGTAAAATTGATGAAACGTCCAACACCTATCGTTGATATTGACGACGAAAATAAATTTTTCAAAATGACAAAAGCGGCATTTAGTCAAAGACGTAAAACAATCAATAATAATTACCAAAGCTTATTTGTAAACGGTAAAGTGAATAAAGAAAAAATATTGGAATGGTTAGAAGCGGCTGGCATCGATCCTCGAAGACGTGGAGAGACACTTTCAATAAAAGAATTTGCAAATTTATACAATGAATTGCAAAATTTCACAGAATTAGAATTTTAAATTATTGACAAGCGCGTCCGACATTGCTAAAATTGATATTTTATTTGACAAAAACCTCCATTTTGTGTTATTATACAACTTGTAGCGAGGTGGAGCAATATGCCAAAATCTATTGGAGACATCAAAAATTCACTTGATTGTCAATTAGGAAACAGAATTGTACTTAAAGCGAACGGTGGACGTAAAAAAACAATTGAACGTAGTGGTGTGTTAAAAGAAACTTACCCTTCTGTTTTTATTGTGGAACTAGATCAAGATATTTATAATTTTGAACGTGTGTCTTATACATACACTGACGTTTTAACTGAAAACGTACAAGTTTCTTTTGAAGATGATAATCATCAAGAAGCAATTGCACACTAAATAAAAGTAATTAAAGTCATGTTTGATTGTCAGAATCTTACTTTCACAATAGACTTTAATATTCGAACGATTGATATAAAAAGGTATGTTGGTGTATAGCGCCGACATACCTTTTTTTGATTTTTATACATATAAAAGAAAATTATTTTATCTAGTAAACACGTTATTGTAAAATAGTGAATTAAGAAATGATTTGATTTTTCGACATAGTTGAAAGTTTATTTTTAAATTTTTATTTATTTGTATTTTGGCGCAATATATTAACTTTTGAAAAAACCGACAACACAATGATAACAATATGTTAAAATCATTTTATTACCATATCGAAATTGAAAGAGGGTGGGAATATGATTTATGAAACTGCGCCAGCTAAAATTAACTTAACGTTGGACACACTCTTTAAACGAGATGATGGTTTTCATGAAGTTGAAATGATAATGACAACGATAGATTTAAACGATCGCTTATCATTTGAACTGCGTAAAGACAAAAAAATAGTTGTTGACGTAGAACAGACTTATGTTCCCTCCGATAATAAAAATTTGGCATATAAAGCTGCAGAACTAATGAAAAAGACCTATAATTTACAACAAGGTCTGACCATTACGATTGATAAAAACATACCCGTGTCAGCAGGGTTAGCAGGTGGATCGACAGATGCTGCAGCTACGATGAGAGGCATGAATCGTTTATATAAGTTAAATAGACCGTTAGAGGAACTATGTGCATTAGGAATACAAATTGGAACGGATATTCCTTTTTGTATATTAGGTAAGACTGCTTTGTGTAAGGGCAAGGGCGAAATAATCGAATATTTGGATAAACCGCCTTCTGCTTGGGTTGTGGTTGCTAAACCTGATTTAGGTATATCGTCACCATATATATTTAAGAAATTAGATTTAACACAACCGCATACAGTGCATACTGAAGCATGTGAAAATGCTTTAATTTCTGGAGATTACGAACAATTATGTAAAAGTCTTTCAAATCGCTTGGAACCTGTTTCGGGAAAGATGCATGATGAAATATTAAAAATAAAAGCCAATATGTTAGCAAATGGTGCGGATGGTGCTGTTATGAGTGGTAGTGGCCCGACAGTTTATGCGTTAGCTAGGAAAGAGAGACAAGCAAGACACATATATAACGCGGTTAATGGTTGCTGTAATGAAGTACATATTGTAAGATTGTTAGGCTGAAAAAGAAGGGATGAAATGAATGCGCTATAAAAGAAGTGAACGTATTGTGTATATGACACAATACTTAATGAATAATCCAAACAAATTAATACCACTAACATATTTTGTACAAAAGTTTAAACAAGCTAAATCTTCAATTAGTGAAGATGTACAAATTATTAAAACAACTTTTCAAAAAGAAAAGCTTGGCACGGTTATTACTACGGCAGGTGCTAGCGGTGGTGTGACCTATAAACCAGAAATGAGTAAAGCGGAAGCGACGGAAGTGATTGATGATGTTATTGCTCAACTTCAGGAGAAAGATCGTTTATTACCAGGTGGATATTTATTCTTATCCGATTTAATGGGGAATCCTACTTTACTTAATCGTGTTGGTAAATTAATTGCAACACTGTATATGGATGAAGAGATAGATGCCATTGTAACGATTGCAACTAAGGGGATCTCATTAGCCAATGCAGTAGCGAATGTATTGAACTTGCCAGTAGTTGTTATTAGAAAAGATAATAAGGTTACTGAGGGATCAACAGTTTCTATTAACTATGTCTCAGGCTCATCTAGAAAAATTGAAACGATGGTGCTTTCTAAGAGAACATTACCAGAAAATTCTAACGTGCTCGTGGTTGACGATTTTATGCGTGCTGGAGGTTCAATCAATGGTGTTATGAATTTGATGAATGAGTTTAAAGCTCATGTTAAAGGGGTATCGGTACTAGTAGAATCAAAAGAAGTTAAGCAAAGATTAATTGAAGATTATACATCCTTAGTTAAACTATCTGATGTAGATGAATACAATCAGGAGTTTAAGGTGGAACAAGGCAACAGTTTAACTAAATTTTCTTAAAAGGAGCGATTTCGACATCATGAAAGTTATTAATACTGAAAAGGCACCTGAAGCATTAGGGCCATATTCGCATGCAACAGAAATTAATGGACTTGTGTTCACATCAGGACAAATTCCTCTAAATTTAGAAGGACAAATTGTTAGCGATGATGTAAAAGAGCAAACGAAACAAGTCTTAGAAAATTTAAAAGTTGTGTTAGACCAAGCTGGATCAGATTTAGATTCAGTAATTAAAGCTACTATTTTCATTGCTGATATGAATGAATTTCAAAATATAAATGAAATTTATGGCAAATACTTTAGTAATCATCAACCAGCGAGAAGTTGTGTTGAAGTGGCAAGATTGCCGAAAGATGTTAAAGTTGAAATAGAGTTAATTGCAAAAGTGAAATAAGGATTTATAATTTTTAATAAAATTGTTAAGCTTCTAACAAAGAGATACTAGGGGGGCTCACTACATGAAAGTGACAGATGTAAGACTTAGAAAGATACAAACAGATGGAAGAATGAAAGCGCTTGTTTCAATTACGTTAGACGAGTCATTTGTTGTACATGACTTACGCGTAATTGAAGGCAACACAGGTCTATTCGTCGCAATGCCGAGTAAACGTACACCAGATGGTGAATTCCGAGACATTGCTCATCCAATTAACTCAGAAATGAGACAAGAAATACAGGATGCAGTAATGAAAGTATATGAAGAGACTGATGAAGTCATCCCTGACAGAAATGCGCAATCATCAGACGATTCTGAAGAAGCTTAAATAAAATACGTTCAGCTATTTGAGGGAAAATAGTTGTTATATACACGACCGAATAGGGCGGAAAATTTATTTTCAAAATGATTTTTTTGCTCTATTTTAGTAGATGTGACTATTTAAATGGATAACTTAGCTAAAGTGATGCATAAGTGTGACTGATTTTTTATGTGAATATGCAGTAGTTTATGGAAAAGTTATTTTATAATTTCGATATAGTCATTTAACGTCTAATTGATATAAACCAGACCGAAACATACATGTTCGGTCTGGTTTTTTGCATACTTATCGCTTTAAAAATAAAAAGTGTTGATTTTAAAAAGGTGACAGAAATGATTTGTTTTAGGGAATGGAAAATAAATGGGAATAAAATGAATATTGGTTAATTTTAAATAATATAAAAATAAGAAATACAAGTGTGACTATGTTGATATTTTCGTAAATAAAAAATTATATTATATTAGAGATATTATAGATTTCGCATAAATTTTGAAGCGTTTCCATAGGTATTCAATGATGACAAATAGGGTTATGCAATTTTTTAATATTAGTAATAAAAATATTTCTATTATATAACATTGGTGCTTTGAGCCTTGAAAGTGTGACTAGCGTTAAATTATAATAGGTAGGAAGTGTATATTTTAATGGAGGGTTAACATACATGCAAAGACATGCAATAGTACTTGCAGCAGGCAAAGGTACACGTATGAAATCAAAGAAATACAAAGTA
The DNA here is from genome assembly GCF_049897865.1 of Staphylococcus sp. Y174-1. Lineage (NCBI taxonomy): Bacteria > Bacillati > Bacillota > Bacilli > Caryophanales > Staphylococcaceae > Staphylococcus > Staphylococcus sp. Y174-1. The sequence continues at coordinate 15,278 of NZ_JAFCXB010000007.1, forward strand.
CTTCATGATGTAGCAGGTAAAACGATGATCGAACATGTTGCAGATAATGTGAAGCAATCTGGAATAGATCAGCTTGTTACCATTGTTGGACACGGTGCAGATAGTGTCAAAGAGACACTTGGAGACACATCGCTTTATAGTTTTCAAGAAGAACAATTAGGTACAGCACATGCTGTTAAAATGGCAAGTGAGCATTTAAGTGAAAGTCAAGGGACGACGTTAGTGGTTTGTGGAGACACGCCATTGATTACGACAGCAACATTGAAATCATTGGTTGAACATCACGAGAACAATCAAGCACATGCAACAGTTTTATCAGCGACAGCAGAAAATCCATTCGGTTATGGACGTATTTTACATGACTCAGAAGGACGTTTGGTGAGTATTGTTGAGCAAAAAGATGCAACAGATGCAGAGCAACAAATTAATGAAATTAGTTCAGGTATTTTTGCGTTTGATAATCAAGTCCTATTCGAAAAACTAGAATTAGTCAAAAATGACAACGCACAGAGCGAATATTACTTGCCTGATGTACTTTCTTTAATTTTAGAAGATCGTGGTATTGTTGAAGTTTTCCATACGAATGATTTTGAGGAAATCATGGGCGTGAATGATAGAGTAATGCTTAGCGAAGCTGAAAAAGCTTTTAGAAAACGCATTAACGAACAGCATATGAAGAACGGTGTAACAATTATTGACCCTGCGACGACTTATATCGGAGCTGATGTTAGAATTGGTGAAGATACAGTAGTTGAGCCTGGTGTGAAACTCTCTGGCAATAGCGTGATTGGTGAAGATACTGTTATTGGACAATATACGGAAATTACGAATAGTAAAATAGGTTCAAATGTCACAATTAAACAATCTGTCATTAATGAAGCGATAGTGGATGATTATGCTACGATTGGTCCGTTTGCACAACTTCGTCCAGGTGCAGATATAGGTAAAAAAGTAAAAGTTGGTAACTTTGTTGAAGTTAAAAAATCAGTGGTGAAAGCAGGAGCCAAATTACCTCACTTAAGTTATATTGGTGATGCTGAAATAGGTGAAAGAACGAATGTTGGATGTGGTTCTATCACAGTTAACTATGATGGGATTAATAAATTTAAGACGGTCATTGGTGATGATTCCTTTATCGGATGTAATACGAATCTCGTTGCACCAATTACTTTAGGTAATCGTTCATTTATAGCCGCAGGATCAACAATCACTGATAATGTACCAGAAGACAGTTTAGCGTTAGCGAGAGCTAGACAAACGACTAAAGAAGGTTATTTGAAAAAATAAACACAAATGTTTAGACAAGCTTACTTAAACTGTTAAAATCAATATAGTTAAAGATAATCATAACAATTATTTATGTTGCTGAGCGATATAAGTTTTGCCTTGTCTACAAACCAAAACGAATTGAAAGAATTAATTGGAGGACTATAAATGTTAAACAATGAGTATAAGAATTCTGCTTTGAAAATATTTTCTTTGAAGGGTAATGAACCGTTAGCCCAAGAAGTGGCAGATCATGTTGGAATTGAATTAGGGAAATGTTCTGTAAAACGTTTCAGTGATGGAGAAATTCAAATCAATATTGAAGAAAGTATTCGTGGTTGTGATGTTTTTATTATTCAACCAACATCAAATCCAGTAAATTTACATTTAATGGAATTGTTAATCATGATAGATGCTTGTAGACGTGCTTCAGCAGCGAACATTAATATCGTTGTTCCATATTATGGCTATGCACGCCAAGACAGAAAAGCGCGCAGTCGTGAACCAATCACAGCAAAACTTGTTGCAAACTTAATTGAAACTGCTGGCGCAGACCGCATGATTGCATTGGATTTACATGCACCTCAAATACAAGGTTTCTTCGATATGCCAATTGACCATTTAATGGGTGTGCCGATTTTAGCGCAATACTTTAAAAATGAGACAGATATCGACCCTGAAGAGTGTGTTGTTGTATCACCAGACCACGGTGGGGTGACAAGAGCTCGTAAACTTGCAGATATACTTAAAACACCAATCGCGATTATAGATAAACGTCGTCCGAAACCAAATGTTGCAGAAGTGATGAATATTGTTGGTGAAATTGAAGGTCGAACAGCAATTATTATTGACGATATTATAGATACGGCTGGTACGATTACTTTGGCTGCCCAAGCGTTAAAAGACAAAGGTGCGAAAGATGTTTATGCTTGTTGTACGCATCCTGTACTATCAGGTCCTGCAAAAGAACGTATTGAAAACTCAGCGATTAAAGAACTTGTAGTTACAAACTCCATTCAATTAGATGAAAAACGTAAACCAGAGAATACTAAAGAATTATCAGTAGCAGGGTTATTGGCTCAAGCAATTATACGTGTATATGAACGCGAATCAGTTAGTGTGCTATTTGACTAATAGCCTTTAACAATGTATAATAATTTCGTTCGTGAAATATCACGATAAATAAACATTTGCAAGCAACAGATTGTTGATGGGCAAATGAGGAGCTCTTAGATAGAGCATTTATGAAAGGTGGAAACTGAATATGGCTTCATTAAAGTCAATTATTCGTCAAGGTAAACAAACGCGTTCAGACCTTAAAACACTAAGAAACACTGGTAAAGTACCAGCAATCGTTTATGGTTACGGTACAAAAAATACTTCAGTTAAAGTAGACGAAGTAGAATTTATCAAAGTTATCCGTGAAGTTGGACGTAACGGTGTAATCGAATTAGGCGTAGGTTCTAAAACAATTAAAGTAATGGTTTCAGACTACCAATTCGACCCACTTAAAAACCAAATCACTCATATTGACTTCTTAGCAATCAATATGACTGAAGAACGTACTGTAGAAGTACCAGTTCAATTAGTTGGTGAAGCTGTAGGAACTAAAGAGGGCGGCGTTGTTGAACAACCATTATTCAACCTTGAAGTTACAGCTACTCCAGATAACATCCCTGAATCAATCGAAGTTGATATCAGTGAATTAGAAATAAATGATAGTCTTTCTGTTGAAGATATCAAAATTTCTGGTGATTTCACTATTGAAAACGAAGCTAGTGATTCAATCGTAACAGTAGTTCCTCCAACTGAAGAACCTACTGAAGAAGAAATCGAAGCAATGGAAGGCGAAGCAGCTACTGAAGAGCCAGAAGTTGTAGGCGAAGAAAAAGAAGATGAAAGTGACGAAGACCAAAAAGAAGAAGAATAATCTTTCTTTTTGAGTTGATGTCATGTGTTGATGTATCAACGCAATATTATCTTATAAAAAGCACCATGCTTAATACGTTAAGCGGGTGCTTTTTTATGTTATTATAGTGAATGATACAAAATACATAACTTGTAAAGCATATAATTTATATAAATATTAGATAATGAGCATACAGAGAGTGGAGGTAACGTAATGAAATGTATTGTAGGCCTAGGCAACATAGGTAAACGCTTCGAACAAACAAGGCATAATATTGGCTTTGAAGTCATAGATTTTATGTTAGAGCAAAATAGATTTTCTTTAGATAAACAAAAGTTTAAAGGTGCGTACACAATAGAGCGTTTAGCTGGAGAAAAAGTAATGTTCATAGAACCTATGACAATGATGAATTTGTCAGGTGAGGCAGTGGCACCTTTGATGAAATACTATGACATTGATATAGAGGATTTAATTGTCTTATATGATGATTTAGATTTACCTCAGGGTGAAATTAGACTCAGACAAAAAGGTAGTGCTGGTGGACACAATGGCATGAAATCCATTATTCAAATGTTAGGAACAGACCAGTTCAAACGAATTAGAATCGGCGTTGATCGACCTTCAAATGGCATGGCCATCGTAGACTATGTCTTGCAAAAATTTTCAAATCAAGAAATGGAAACGATGAATAAAGTAATAGAACATTCTGCACGAGCGATCGAAGCTTATATAGAAAGTAATCGATTTGACCGTGTAATGAATGAATATAATGGTGAGATTAAGTGAAATCAATAATTACAGAATATATAAATGAAGACAAACGATACCAAGAGTTAAACGAAGTATTTGGTAAAGAAAATGTTTTAGTAACCGGACTATCTGGTGCCGCAAAAGCAACGATTATAGCTGAAAAATATTTGAAGAGTGAGCAGCAACTACTTGTTGTTACAAACAATCTTTATCAAGCAGATAAGTTAGAAAGTGACTTACTGCAATTTGTAGAAGATAGTGAAATATATAAATATCCGATGCAGGATATTATGACAGAAGAATTTTCAACACAAAGCCCTCAATTTATGAGTGAACGCGTGCGAACATTAACGGCACTTGCTCAAGAAGAGAGAGGGTTATTTATCGTACCTTTAAACGGATTGAAAAAATGGCTCACGCCGGTAGATATGTGGAAATCGCATCAATTAACGCTAAATGTAGGCGACGATATCGACATTGACGAATTTTTAAATAAGCTTGTAAATATGGGATATCGTAGAGAAAGTGTCGTTTCACATATAGGAGAATTTTCATTACGTGGTGGGATTGTAGATATCTACCCATTAATTGGTAAGCCAGTACGTATTGAATTTTTCGATACTGAAGTAGACTCTATACGTGATTTTGATGTAGAATCTCAACGTTCTGAAGGCAATATCGAACATGTTGATATCACAACTGCTAGTGACTATATCATTACCGAAGATGTGCTTAAACATACAAAGCATAAACTAAAGCAAGCATATGAAGACACACGTCCAAAAATTGAAAAGTCTGTGCGAAATGAATTAAAAGAAACTTATGAAAGTTTTCAATTATTCGAAGCAGAAATGTTTGATCATCAAGTGCTTCGTAGACTAGTAGCATTTATGTATGAACAGCCAGCAACGATTATGGATTACTTTAAAGAGGATGCCATTATTGCTGTAGATGAATATAATAGAATTAAAGAAACTGAAACAACTCTTGTAACTGAAATAGATGAATTTATGCAAAATTTAATTGAAAGTGGAAAAGGTTTTATTGATCAAAGTTTTCTACAATATGAAGGTTTTGAAAATTTATTAAAACCGTTTGCGGTTACCTACTTTACATTGTTTACAGCAACGATGCCTGTTCAATTAAATGAAATCATTAAATTTTCATGTAAACTAGTACAACAGTTTTATGGACAGTATGATATTATGCGTTCTGAATTCCAAAGATTTATTCAAAATGATTACACGATTGTTGTACTTGCAGAAACGGAAACGAAAAAAGAACGCATTCAATCTATGCTAAATGAAATGCATATACCTACCTTTATTGATACACCAAGTCGTCGAAATGAAGGTGGCAGTGCCATTATTACAGAAGGTAGTTTGTCAGAAGGTTTTGAGCTACCTTACATGCAATTAGTTGTTGTCACAGAGAGAGAATTATTTAAATCAAAACAAAAGAAAAAACCAAAACAGCATAAAACGTTAACGAACGCTGAAAAAATCAAATCTTACCAAGACTTGAAAGTTGGCGATTATGTCGTTCATGTCCATCATGGTGTTGGTAGATATTTAGGTGTTGAAACACTTGAAGTAGGTGGCGTGCATAAAGATTATATTAAATTACAATATAAAGGCACCGACCAGTTATTTGTTCCCGTTGATCAGATGGATCAAGTGCAAAAATATGTTGCGTCAGAAGACAAATCTCCTAAGTTGAATAAGCTTGGCGGAACAGAATGGAAAAAAACAAAAGCCAAAGTACAACAAAGTGTTGAAGATATGGCTGATGAATTGATAGAGCTATATAAAGCACGTGAAATGTCTGTGGGATATAAATTTGGACCTGATACAGCAGAACAAAATGATTTTGAAATTGATTTTCCATACGAACTTACACCCGACCAAAGTAAATCGATAGAAGAAATCAAACAGGATATGGAAATTGAGCGTCCTATGGATAGATTACTATGTGGTGATGTAGGTTACGGTAAGACAGAGGTTGCTGTACGTGCAGCATTTAAAGCAGTTATGGAAGGTAAACAAGTAGCATTTCTTGTGCCGACGACGATACTTGCACAACAACACTATGAAACGTTGATAGAGCGTATGCAAGACTTTCCGATAGAAGTACAACTCATAAGTAGATTTAGAACTACAAAAGAAGTTAAAGAAACGAAAGAAGGACTAAAGTCAGGATTCGTTGATATCGTTGTAGGAACACATAAATTGTTAGGTAAAGATATTCAGTATAAAGATTTAGGCTTGCTTATAGTAGATGAGGAACAACGTTTTGGTGTACGTCACAAAGAGCGTATTAAATCACTGAAGAACAATGTAGATGTACTCACATTAACAGCGACACCTATTCCACGTACATTGCATATGAGTATGCTAGGTGTGAGAGATTTATCCGTTATAGAAACACCACCAGAGAACCGCTTCCCAGTACAAACTTATGTTTTAGAGCAAAATACGAATTTTATAAAAGAGGCATTGGAACGGGAACTATCAAGAGATGGCCAAGTATTTTACCTATACAATAAAGTGCAATCTATTTACGAGAAAAGAGAACAGCTGCAAATGCTTATGCCTGACGCGAATATCGGTGTAGCACATGGTCAAATGAATGAACGTGATTTAGAGGAAACGATGCTCAGCTTTATTAACCATGAATATGACATCATTGTTACTACAACAATTATAGAAACAGGCGTCGATGTACCAAATGCTAACACGCTGATTATTGAAGACGCTGATCGTTTCGGACTCAGCCAATTGTATCAATTAAGAGGACGTGTAGGACGTTCAAGTCGTATAGGTTATGCTTATTTCTTACATCCTACCAATAAAGTGTTGTCTGAAACTGCTGAGGACCGCTTACAAGCGATAAAAGAATTCACTGAACTAGGTTCAGGTTTTAAAATTGCCATGCGAGATTTAAATATTCGTGGTGCAGGTAATTTATTAGGTAAACAACAACACGGTTTCATTGACTCTGTTGGTTTCGATTTATATTCTCAAATGTTGGAAGAAGCAGTTAATGAAAAACGTGGCGTAAAAGCAGAAAAACAAGATGCACCTGAGATTGAAATAGAACTTAATATCGATGCTTATTTACCAGCTGAATATATACCAAATGAACAATCTAAAATTGAAATCTATAAAAAATTGCGTAAAATTGAAAGTGAAACACAATTAATGGATGTTAAAGATGAATTGATCGATCGCTTCAATGACTATCCAATAGAAGTAGAAAGATTATTAGAAATGATGGAAATTAAAGTTCATGCGTTACACGCAGGTGTGACGTTAATCAAAGATATTGGTAAGCAAGTAGAAGTCTACCTGTCAGAAAAAGGTACAACAGATATCAATGGTGAAACATTATTTAAACAGACACAGCCACTTGGTCGTACGATGAAAGTCGGAGTTCAAGAAGGCAAAATGAAAGTAACGTTAAATAAAACAGGTAACTGGTTAGACAGTCTAAAATTCCTAACGAAAAGTTTAGAAGAAAGTATGGTTATAACTGATGAAATCTAAAACGGATAAGTCATCTGCTTTTAACGGAGTAGTTGTGCTTACATTAGCACTCATCATAGTTAAAATATTAAGTGCAATCTATCGAGTACCTTATCAAAATATCTTAGGTGACGAAGGACTGTATGCGTATCAACAAGTTTATCCAATTGTTGCTTTAGGTGTTATTTTGACAATGAATGCCATACCGAGTGCTGTTACTCAAATGTTTGGAGCAGACGGTCATCCTCGCCAATATATGAAGGTTTTAGTCGGATTGCAGATTGTCAGTACTGGTTTTTTCTTAGTTTTGTTAATCTGTGCAAAATGGATTGCTACCTTAATGGGTGATGTTAACCTCGCACCAATGTTAAGCGCATCGAGTTTTAGTTTCTTATTTGTTAGTATATTGGGTATTTATAGAGGCTACTATCAAGCGCATCAAAATATGAATATACCTGCAATTTCCCAGGTTATAGAACAGTTTGTTCGTGTTGGCATTATCATTATCGCCATTGTTCTATTTATGACACAACAATGGTCACTGTATGCGGCTGGGACATTGGCGATTATTGGTTCAGCTTTTGGATTTTTAGCATCTAGTATATATCTTGTGTTGAAACGACCTTTCAAATTAACCGCATTTAAAGCGCTAAATATTGAACATAATAAGGTTGTTGCATGGCGACAATTGGCATTAGCCATTGTGATTTTTGCTGTAAGTCAACTTATTGTGATTGTATGGCAAGTTGTGGATAGCTTTACCGTTATCCATGCTTTGCGGAATACAGGATTGAGTTTTCAAGAATCTACAACGCAAAAAGGCATTTATGATCGTGGTGCATCTTTTATTCAAATGGGGTTAATCGTCACTACCACATTTTGTTTTGTCCTTATTCCATTGCTGACAGATGCGATTAAAGTTAAGAATCATGTACTTATCAATAGATATGCGAATGCTTCTATTAAAATTACTATGCTATTTAGCATTGCTGCGGGTATCGGTTTGATTAATTTACTACCTATCATGAACCATGTATTTTTTAAAAATGATAGCCAAACCGGAACTTTAGCAGTGTATATGCTAACTGTTATATTTGTGTCTTTAATTATGATGGATATTGCATTGTTACAAGTGAAGAATCAAGTGCGACCTATATTTCAAGCGTTTATTACTGGTGTAGTGAGTAAAGCGATTTTAAATGTAGTATTGATACCGCCATTTTTCATGTTAGGTGGTAGTTTAAGCACAGTGTTATCATTAATCTTATTTGCTGCCATTTTGCATTATCACGTATTGAAACATTATCAATTCCGTAATATGAAAAAATATGTCGCAAAATTAATTTTTACAATGCTGATATTATCCGTTGCCGTTCAACTAACAATGTGGTTACTTCCTACACAGGGACGCGTCGCAGGTATTGTTGAATTGGTCGTTGCTGCAGGTGTAGGCGTTATCGTCATCATCATTGCAATTGTTCGTACTGAGCTATTAAGTTTTAAAGAGTTAAAGCATTTACCATTGGGTGATAAACTCATCCATATGAAAAGAGGGAAACGATAATGACTGGAAAAATTATAATTGTTGGATTGGGTAATTATGGCATTGATGAATTACCCTTTGGAGTATATAAATTTTTGAAGCATCACCCCTTCGTTTATACGCGTACGTTAGATCATCCGGTTATAGAAATATTGACTTCTGAGGGTGTCGTATTTCAAAGTTTTGATGAAGTTTATGAATCAAATAGCGGGTTTAATGAGGTTTATGAAGACATTGTATCTCAACTTATGACTAAAGCACGAAATTCAGACACAGATATCGTCTATACAGTTCCGGGGCACCCTCGCGTTGCTGAGACAACCACTGTTAAGTTAGAGGCCTATGCGCAACAAGATGATGATATTGAAATTAAAGTCTTAGGGGGCAAAAGTTTCATTGATGATATCTTTGAAGCGGTTAAAGTTGACCCTAATGATGGCTTTACATTACTTGATGCTACTTCTTTAAGCAGCGAACAGTTGAATATTCGAACGCACACACTGATTACTCAAGTGTTTAGTTCCATGACTGCTGGAGATTTAAAAGTCACATTGATGTCGCGTTACGATGATGAACAAATTGTATTCATTATTGATGGTGCGCATGCTAACGGTGCCAATGTCATTGAAACACCCTTATACGAATTAGATCACCATCCAGACATTTTCAGCAACTTAACCAGTGTATTTATTAAGCGCGTTGAAAATGATGCCACATATATGAGTGATTTTGACTATGCGACAGGAATTATCGACAGACTTGTAGATGATGAAATTGGATGTCCTTGGGATAAAATTCAAACACACCAAACGTTAAAACGTTATTTACTGGAAGAAACGTTTGAATTGTTTGAAGCGATAGATAATGAAGATGATTGGCATATGATTGAAGAACTTGGTGACATATTATTACAAGTGTTATTACATGCAAGTATTGGTAAAAAAGAAGGCTATTTTGATATAAATGAAGTAGTACAAAGTTTATCCGAAAAAATGATACGCAGACATCCACACATTTTTGGAGAGGCGCATGCAGAAACTGAAGAAGATTTAAAACACATTTGGGCAGACGCCAAAGCAAAAGAAGGAAAAGTCCAACGCGTGAAATTCGAAAAAGTGTTTGCAGAGCATTTCATGAAGTTGTATGATAAAACAAAAAATATGTCGCTAGATGAAGCTGCTTTAAAAGATTATTTAGAGCAAGGAGGAGATAAATCATGAGACTGGATAAATATTTAAAAGTATCAAGACTGGTAAAACGTCGTACATTAGCGAAAGAAATTAGTGACCAAGGTCGTATCACTGTAAATGGTTCAGTTGCTAAAGCTGGAACAGATGTTAAAGTAACGGACGAACTTGTCATTCGTTTTGGACAAAAAATTGTAACAATAAATGTAACAGGGTTAAGTGAACATGCAACTAAAGAAAACGCAAAAGGCATGTATGAGATTGTTAAAGAAGAAAAAGTTGGCGGAGAATAATAGAGGAGGTGGCAAGCATTGAGTAAAAAAGTTGAAAATATCGGAAATACGTTCACCTCTTCTGAAAATAAAAAGAAACAAAAGCAAAAAATGAGAAGACGTGTGATACGCAGACGTATCACTTTGTTTGGTGGGATACTGCTCGCGATTATTATTATTTTGTGTATCATGCTTGTCACTCAAAAGCAAAGTAATAATGACGATGCTGTAGAACGACAACAAAAAGAAGAAAAATATCAAAAGCAACAAGATGAGGAATTAGCATTAAAAGAACAACTTAACAACTTAAATGATAAGAGCTATATAGAAAAAGTAGCAAGAGATGATTACTATTTAAGTAATGATGGAGAAGTTATATTTAAGTTACCGAGTGATAAATCGGATGCAGGTTCAAAATCTTCTAAAGAAGATAAATAGCGAAAATTATTTTTTTGCATCATAATACCATTGTTAATTTATGCAAACAGGCATATAATAAGGTTAAAATCGAAACAAATCGGGAGGATTTATTTACAATATGTCAATCGAAGTAGGAAACAAGCTTAAAGGTAAAGTCACTGGTATTAAAAAGTTTGGCGCTTTCGTCGAACTTCCAGAAGGAAAAAGTGGCTTAGTTCACATAAGTGAAGTTGCAGATAATTACGTTGAAAACGTAGAAGATCATTTATCTGTTGGAGATGAAGTTGAAGTTAAAGTGCTATCTATTGCTGATGACGGTAAAATTAGTCTATCTATTAAAAAAGCAAAAGATCGTCCGCGTAGACCTCAAAGTAAACCTAGTCATAAACAACCACAACCCAAAGGTGAAGACTTTGAAAAGAAATTAACAAACTTCTTAAAAGATAGCGAAGATAAATTAACTTCCATCAAACGTCAAACTGAATCAAGACGCGGTGGCAAAGGCGCTAGACGCTAATAATAGATAATACAACTGTTTTATATATAACTAACTGATTTATTGAGAACAACGTACAATCAATGATTCCAATATTAAGTTTGAGCGTAACAATCTAAGACTGTTTTCTTAATTGAGGAAACAGTCTCTTTTTATTGTAATATGGGATGATTCCAAAGTGATTAGGCTAATTGTTGGAAGATTTAGAGTGAGTGGAGGTAGATGAAGCTGAACGTTAATACTGAGGGTTGGACGAAAGATAAGCACATTGTATTGGCGGTTTCTACAGGTGTTGATAGCATGGTGTTATTACATGAGTTAATCACAAGATTGAAAGATTCATACACAAAATTAACCTGCTTACATGTAAATCACAACATCCGCCCGATAGCGAAGGAAGAAGAATATTTTCTCAAACAATTTTGTAAAGCACATCATGTTGAGCTTTACGTTAAGCACTTAGATTTATCAGATGTTATTGAAAAAGGGAATAGTATTGAAAATGACGCAAGAGTAGCACGTTACCAATGGTTTGATGAGATGATGTATGAATTAAAGGCAGATATCTTACTGACCGCCCATCATCAAGATGATCAGATAGAAACTATTTTTTATCGAGTAATGACTGGACGTTCCACAAGAAGTAGTTTAGGTATGGCTTATCAAACTGCACGCGCATCTTATCAGATATGTAAACCATTATTATCGACAACAAAAAATGAAATTCGTGATTATCAGGTTATGCATCGTGTACCTTATTATGAAGATGAAACAAATACACAAAATCATTATGTGAGAAATGACATTCGTAATCGTATTTTGCCTGAAATAAATGAAAATGCACAACTTGCTACAGATCAATTAATCAAACTAAAAGAGTGGCATGATGAACAACTTGAAGTGATAAATAAAGAAGCCGTCGCATTTATAAAACAGGATATACGTAAAAGTGTTAAAACACAGAAGTATACGATAGCAAGATCACAATTTTTAAATTTAAGGCATAGTGTCAAGATGGCAGTGTTAGATAACCTGTTTGAACAACTTCAAATCACTCGCTCAATAACTGAAAAAACTTATAATGAGTGGTTTCAAAAATTAGAAGGAAATTTGACGCAATGCACATTATACACGACAGATAAATGGATAATTCATATCGCTTATGATAAATTTATAATAATGGCAAATTATGATGTGAAACATTTTCCGATTCAGATTACTCACCCTGGTATATACAACTATAGTCATTATCAAATTGACGTTAAACATGACTTTCCTGTTGGGGACTTTCCGTTAGTTATTCGTACACGAAGAGATGGAGATAAATTCGAGTTGAATGGTATGGAAGGACATAAAAAAATAAGTAGGTTGCTTATTGATCATAAAATCGTTCAATCCGAACGCAATCAATTACCAGTCATGGTTAATGCCCAAAATGAGATTATTGCTGTTGGCACATTATATTTAAAAAATAAATACGAACAATCAATTTTTATACGAGATATGGGAGAGGAATAAAAACATGCGAGATGATTTAAAAGAAATATTATTATCAGAGGAAGATATTCATCAGATTTGTAAAGATTTAGGTGAAGAGATTACACGAGCTTATAATGGGAAACCGCTTGTATGTATCGGCATATTAAAAGGTTCGGTCATGTTTATGGCAGACTTAATAAAATATATTGATACGCATTTAGCTATTGATTTTATGGATGTTTCAAGTTATCACGGTGGCACAGAATCTACTGGAGAAGTTCAAATTTTAAAAGATTTGAGTTCGTCAATTGAAAATAAAGATGTGTTAATTATTGAAGATATTTTAGAAACTGGAACAACATTAAAATCAATCACTGAGTTATTGGAGTCACGTCGTGTTAATTCACTTGAAATTGTAACATTACTTGATAAACCAAATCGTCGTAAAGCTGATATTGAAGCTAAGTACGTTGGTAAAAAGATTCCGGATGAATTTGTGGTTGGATACGGTTTAGATTATGCTGAACACTATCGTAACTTACCGTATATAGGGACACTTAAATCAGAAATTTATTCAAAGTAAGCAATACAATTTTATGAAACTGAAAATTATTATATAATGTAAGTCTAAGCGTAAATATATTAATCAGTATGTCTATGTGTTCGCTTTAAAAAGTATTTTTCATACATAAAACGAACGTGACTTAAATTGTAAAATATTGAATTTTGTAACTTATGTGCACTAGGGACAATTTAAATTTAAAATAGAGCATTGAAAATTGTAAACATAGTACAAAAGTTGAAATACTAGCAGTAAACTCATGTATTGTGTTACAATTTTTGTTAGTTTTATTATTGAAGTAGGAGGAAACGACGCATGCAGAAAGCCTTTCGTAATGTGCTTGTTATCGCAATTATTGGCGTTATAATATTTGGTTTATTTTCATTTTTAAATGGAAATGGTAATATGCCAAAACAACTTACATATAACCAATTTGTGAAACAGCTAGATAAAGGTGATTTAAAATCACTTGAGATACAGCCTGAACAAAATGTATATATGGTAAGCGGTAAAACCAAAGATGATAAAGAATATTCTTCAACTATTTTATATAACAACGATAAAGAATTAGAAAAAATAACTGATAAAGCACAAAACCAAGACGGATTGAAATTTACAGTTAAAGAAGAAGAAAAACAAAGTGTATTTGTAAGTATTCTAACTACACTAATTCCTGTATTAATTATTGCATTATTATTTATTTTCTTCCTAAGCCAAGCTCAAGGTGGCGGCGGCGGTGGCGGTCGTATGATGAACTTTGGTAAGTCCAAAGCTAAAATGTACGATAGCCAGAAGAAACGTGTTCGCTTCTCTGATGTAGCAGGCGCGGATGAAGAGAAACAAGAATTGATTGAAATTGTCGATTTCTTAAAAGACAATAAACAATTTAAACAAATGGGATCAAGAATTCCAAAAGGTGTTTTATTAGTAGGACCTCCAGGTACAGGTAAGACTTTACTTGCACGTGCGGTTGCTGGTGAAGCAGGCACACCATTCTTCTCAATTAGTGGTTCTGACTTCGTTGAGATGTTTGTTGGTGTCGGTGCAAGTCGTGTGCGTGATTTATTTGAAAATGCTAAGAAAAATGCACCATGTATTATTTTCATCGATGAAATTGATGCAGTGGGTCGTCAGCGTGGCGCTGGTGTTGGTGGCGGACACGATGAACGTGAACAAACGCTTAACCAATTACTAGTTGAAATGGACGGATTTGGCGAAAATGAAGGTATCATTATGATTGCCGCTACGAACCGCCCTGATATTTTAGACCCAGCATTATTACGTCCGGGTCGTTTTGATAGACAAATTCAAGTTGGTCGTCCAGATGTTAAAGGACGTGAAGCGATTTTACATGTTCACGCTAAGAACAAGCCACTTGATGAAACAGTAGACTTAAAAGCAGTTTCTCAAAGAACACCAGGCTTCTCTGGTGCAGATTTAGAAAACTTACTTAACGAAGCATCTTTAGTTGCTGTTCGTGAAGGTAAGAAAAAAATCGATATGCGTGATATAGAAGAAGCTACTGACCGTGTTATTGCAGGTCCAGCTAAAAAATCTCGTGTTATTTCAGAAAAAGAACGTAATATTGTTGCCCACCATGAAGCTGGTCATACAATTATTGGCATGGTGCTTGATGAAGCCGAAGTTGTTCATAAAGTAACGATTGTTCCACGTGGACAAGCGGGCGGTTATGCAATGATGTTACCTAAACAAGATCGCTTCTTAATGACCGAACCAGAGTTGCTAGATAAAATTTGTGGCTTACTTGGTGGACGTGTTTCAGAAGATATCAACTTTAATGAAGTTTCTACGGGTGCTTCTAATGACTTTGAACGTGCAACGCAAATTGCGCGTCAAATGGTTACAGAATACGGTATGAGTAAGAAACTTGGACCTATTCAATTCTCAAGCAGTAGCAATGGCCAAGTGTTCTTAGGTAAAGATATGCAAGGTGATCCTGAATACTCTGGACAAATTGCTTATGAAATTGATAAAGAAGTACAACGCATTATTAAAGAACAATATGAGCGTTGTAAAGACATTCTGTTAGAACATAAATCACAATTAATCTTAATTGCTGAATCATTACTAACAGAAGAAACATTAGTTGCTGAACAAATACAATCATTATTCCATGATGGTGTGTTGCCAGAAGTTGACTATGACGGAGCTAAAGTCGTAGAAGAAGACAAAAATGACTTCGAAGATGGTAAATACGGTAAATCATATGAAGATGTGCGTAAAGAACAATTAAATCGTAGTGACGATGATCAAAAAGACGATCATGAAGATGAAGAATCTGGTGACAATGAAAAAGACGGTGAAAATTCAGAGCCAACTGGCCATGAACAAGCACCTGACATTGACAGACCAGGTAATTCAAACGACCCTGATCGTCGAAACTAAAGACTGAATTTTAAACTTCTTTCTGCTATGATACGAATAGTAGAAAGAAGTTTTTTTATGGTTCATATAATTGCAAACAGATGTTTCGCAATTTTTGGTGCGAAAGTTTAAAATAAATTGCGTTATTAAAAAGTAACCCAAAATAGACATGAAAATGAAATGTTTTATAATAAACACAGTTAATATTAAAGGAGAAATTTTAAAAATGACAAATGATTATATAGTTAAAGCTTTAGCTTTTGGAGGACAGATTCGTGCTTACAGTGCCTTGACAACTGAGAGTGTGCAAGAAGCACAAACAAGACATTATACTTGGCCGACTGCTTCTGCAGCACTTGGGCGCACAATGACTGCGACATTAATGATGGGCGCAATGCTAAAAGGAAATCAGAAGTTAACAGTTACAGTAGATGGCCAAGGACCAATTGGCAAAGTTATTGCTGATGCAGACGCTAAAGGAAATGTACGAGGTTATGTCACAAACCCACAAACCCATTTTCCTTTAAATGATCATGGCAAGTTAGATGTTAGCCGTGCAGTAGGAACGAATGGTTCATTAACAGTTGTTAAAGATGTAGGATTGAAAGATTATTTTTCTGGTTCTAGTCCACTTGTTTCAGGTGAACTCGGCGATGATTTCACATACTATTTTGCAAAAAGTGAACAAGTTCCTTCATCAGTAGGATTGGGTGTATTGGTTAATCCAGATAATTCAATTAAAGCTTCTGGAGGATTTTTAATACAAGTTATGCCAGGCGCAGAAGACGAAACGATTAATAAACTAGAAGATGCGATTAATCATATGACACCTGTTTCTAAACTCATTGATCAGGGTTTAACACCTGAAGAATTACTTTTTGAAATATTAGGTGAAGAAAATGTACAAATATTAGAAAATGTTCCAGCACACTTTGAATGTAATTGTGGACATGACAAATTTTTAAATGCGATTAAAGGTTTGGGAGAAGCTGAAATTCAAAATATGATAAATGAGGATCATGGTGCTGAGGCGGAATGTCATTTCTGCAGAAATAAATATCAATTTTCTGAAGAAGAGTTACAGCAATTATTAGATAATATTAAATAAACCCGCTAGAATGAAACTAGACAGATAAGTATGTTAGGTTAAAATTGGAAGAATAAGTTTTTGCAGTTGTATTTACAGAAAAATCTGATAAAATAGAATGTATATCCGATTGAAAAAGTAGGTTTTAAACTTTTTAACGAAAAGGAGCAATACTTATGACAAATAAACCAGTAGATAACATTGTAGAAGTAATTGGTAACACACCAGTAGTTAAATTAAATAAGGTAGTAGACGAAGACATTGCAGACGTATATGTTAAACTTGAATATCAAAATCCAGGTGGTTCTGTAAAAGATCGTATTGCATTAGCGATGATTGAAGAAGCTGAAAAAGCAGGCAAAATCAAACCAGGTGATACGATTGTTGAACCAACAAGTGGTAACACTGGTATTGGTTTAGCATTTGTTTGTGCTGCTAAAGGTTATAAAGCCGTTTTCACTATGCCTGAAACAATGAGTCAAGAGCGTCGTAATTTATTAAAAGCATATGGCGCAGAATTAGTATTAACGCCTGGTTCAGAAGCTATGAAAGGCGCGATTAAAAAAGCAAAAGAATTAAAAGAAGAACATGGTTATTATGAACCTCAACAATTTGAGAACCCTGCTAATCCTCGTGTTCACGAATTAACAACAGGTCCAGAATTAGTTCAGCAATTTGAAGGTAAAACAATTGATTCATTCTTAGCTGGTGTTGGTACTGGTGGTACATTAAGTGGTGCTGGTAAAGTATTGAAAGAAAACTACCCAGACATTAACTTAGTTGCGATTGAACCAGAAGATTCACCTGTATTAAGTGGTGGCGAACCTGGTCCACATAAACTACAAGGTTTAGGTGCAGGATTTATTCCAGACACTTTAGATGAAAATATCTATGACGAAGTAGTTCAAGTAGGTAATGAAACTGCAATGGACATGGCGCGTAAAGTTGCTAAAGAAGAAGGTATCTTATGTGGTATTTCTTCAGGTGCTGCTATTTATGCGGCTATTGAAAAAGCGAAACAATTAGGAAAAGGTAAAACAGTAGTGACTGTATTGCCAAGTAATGGTGAACGTTACCTTTCTACTCCTTTATTCGCATTTGATGACTAATCCAATATAACGTGAAATTGAGCCGGGCACATATAAATGTGCACCGGCTTTTTGTTTTGCTGTGCCTTTTAATATGTTCAAGGATAATGTTAAATTTTAGGTTGGTATATGTATGGATTAAGCGCTGATTACTGAAAAATATAGCAAATAACGTTATTATAGAAATAAGATAACAACTTAAAGATAAAATCATTTTATAAGTGAAAGGAAGCAAAATGATTATGACACATACAAAAATTATGGGCATATTAAACGTTACACCGGATTCATTTTCAGACGGCGGTAAATATAATACAGTCGATCGTGCAGTGAAAAGGGCAGAGGAAATGGTAGAAGAGGGTGTGGATATTATAGATGTTGGTGGTATATCTACAAGACCAGGATTCGAAGAAATTACTGTAGAAGAGGAATTGGACCGTGTATTACCGGTAGTGAAGGCATTGAGTCACTTAGACGTTCAACTATCAATCGATACATATAGAAGTGAAGTAGCAGAAGCAGCGATGAAATTAGGTGCAACAATGATAAATGATCAATGGGCTGGACTAAATGATGCACGTATATTTGATATTGTTGCAAAATACGAGGGAGAAATTGTGTTAATGCACAATGGCGATGGTCAAAGATCAGAACCAGTTGTTGATGAAATGTTAGTGTACTTGCTTAAACAAGCAAATAAAGCTGAAATGGCTGGCATTCCTCAACATAAAGTTTGGCTCGATCCAGGTATTGGGTTTGCAAAAACTAGAGAGGAAGAAAAAGAAGTCATGGCACGATTAGACGAACTTGTAGCTACAGGTTACCCAGTACTGTTGGCAACAAGTAGAAAAAGATTTATTAAAGAAATGATTGAGCAAGAGACCACACCTGTTGAACGAGATGAAGCAACAGCTGCTACTACAGCCTATGGTATAATGGAAGGCGTAAAAGCGGTTAGAGTACATAATGTCGCGCTGAATGTTCGTTTAGGACAAAGCATGGATTATTTAAAGGAGAATGATAATGAGCGACACAATATTTCTTAATGGTATGAGATTTTATAGTTATCATGGTGCGCTACCAGCTGAAAATGAAATTGGCCAAATATTTATCGTTGATATTACGATGAATGTTGATTTGAGCACAGCAGGTCAGTCAGATGATGTTAAGGATACGGTACACTATGGTGAAGTATTTGAAGATGTTAAAGCAATTATGGAAGGTGAGCCGGTAAATTTATTGGAGCATCTAGCGGAACGTATTGCAAAACGTATAAATTCACACTATAATCGTGTAGTGGAAACGAAAGTCAGAATCACTAAAGAGAATCCACCCATACCAGGTCATTATGATGGTGTAGGTGTAGAAATAGTGAGGGAGAGTCGCGCATGACATACGCATATTTAGGTTTAGGAAGTAATGTTGGGGAGCGGTTGACTCAGCTTGAAGCGGCCATATCGATTTTAAATGATAAAGAGGGCATTACAGTTACACAGAAGTCACCGATTTATGAGACGGACCCAGTAGGTTATGTAGATCAACCGCAATTTTTGAATCAATGTATTGAAGTTCAAACCACATTGGAGCCTAACGAATTATTGAAAGCCTGTTTGGATACTGAGCAACAACTACATCGAGTGAGAGATATACGTTGGGGGCCAAGAACCTTAGATGTTGATATCTTATTATATGGAGATCAAATTATTAATGAATCTGAGTTAATAGTGCCACATCCACGTATGTTGGAACGTTCGTTTGTACTTATTCCATTGAATGACATTGCAACGAATGTCATTGAACCTAATTCAAATAAGGAAATAGGGCATTTAGTGATACCAGATGAGTCAGTTAGAAAATATGAATTTTAATAAATGTGCGTAAATGCGTATTTTTGAAGCGGTTATGTGCACGTACATTATATGGATTGAATTTAATGAGTTACTGTCAGTCGTGTGAGTACATGTGGAGCGATTTAGGCATATAAAATATATGCATGCACCCATTGACGTGTATAACTTAGTGCTTTTTATGAAGAACTGCATATGTAACTATCAGTATTTAATCACTGGCCGCGTGTCAGTTGCACGATTATCTATTTGAAATTAAGTATTTATAAGTGAATCAATAAAATCCAGAAAAAAGTTTAAATAACTTTATTCCGTTTGCATCGTCTAGTAGAATTGAAGAGTGAGAAAGTTGGAATGTGAGAAGTACATATGAATGTGTTTAGCTATCCTTAAGGATACTCACTTCTAAGAATAAACAAAGCAGAAAATGTTTTGTTAAGTTGAAATTCGGTAATAAATGATCATTTTTATTTAAATATTTCAATTAGAAGTCCAAGCAATAGAAAGTGAAAGTAGAACAAGAAGCATAAAGGAGAGAAAGTTATGTCAGAAGAAATGAATGACCAAATGCAGGTCCGTCGCCAAAAATTACAAGAACTATATGATTTAGGAATAGATCCATTTGGTCAAAAATTTGATCGTACTTCAATGGCAACCCCATTACATGAAGACTGGGATCAATTTAGCAAAGAAGAATTACATGAAAAAGAAGAAGAAAGTCATGTAAGTATTGCTGGACGTTTAATGACGAAACGCGGAAAAGGTAAAGCGGGCTTTGCACACGTTCAAGATTTAAGTGGTCAAATACAGATTTATGTAAGAAAAGACCAAGTAGGTGAAGATCAATTTGCTATTTGGAATTCTGCAGATCTTGGAGATATAGTAGGCGTGGAAGGCGTAATGTTTAAAACTAACACTGGTGAACTATCAGTTAAAGCACAGTCATTCACTTTATTAACAAAAGCCTTACGTCCACTCCCAGATAAGTTCCATGGCTTACAAGATATAGAACAACGTTATCGTCAGCGTTATTTAGACTTAATTACTAACCAAGATAGTACACAAACATTCATTAAACGTAGTAAAATATTGCAAGAGATGCGTAACTATTTAAATCAACAAGGATTTTTAGAAGTAGAAACACCTATGATGCACCAAATCGCAGGTGGAGCAGCTGCACGTCCTTTCGTTACACATCATAATGCGTTAGACGCTACCTTATATATGAGAATTGCGATTGAATTACATTTGAAACGTTTAATTGTTGGTGGATTAGAAAAAGTTTATGAAATAGGTCGTGTATTTAGAAATGAAGGTGTGTCTACAAGACATAATCCGGAATTTACTATGATTGAATTATATGAAGCTTACGCTGATTATCATGATATTATGGATATTACAGAAAATATGATTAGACATATATCTGAAAAAGTATTAGGTACTGCGAAAGTAACGTATGGAGAAGAAACAATAGATTTAGAATCTAAATGGAAACGAATCCATATGGCCGATGCCGTTAAAGAAGAAACGGGTGTCGACTTCTTCAACATTCAAAGTGACGAAGATGCGAAAATAGCTGCTAAAGAACACGGCATAGAAATTACAGATAATATGAAATATGGTCATATATTAAATGAGTTCTTTGAACAAAAAGTTGAAGAAACACTCATTCAACCAACATTTATATATGGTCACCCAATTGAAATCTCTCCATTAGCTAAGAAAAATGCGGAAGATCCAAGATTTACAGATCGCTTTGAGTTGTTTATTGTTGGAAGAGAACACGGTAATGCATTTACTGAATTAAATGATCCAATCGATCAAAGAGCAAGATTTGAAGCGCAATTAGTAGAAAAAGAACAAGGCAACGATGAAGCACATGAAATGGATGAAGACTTTATCGAGGCGTTAGAATATGGTATGCCTCCTACAGGTGGATTAGGAATCGGAATTGACAGATTGGTTATGTTACTTACAGATTCTGCCTCTATTAGAGACGTATTACTGTTCCCTTATATGAGACAAAAATAATAGCGATAAATATAATAGAACTGGATCAATCTTTATACATCATGTAATTGATGTGTGAAGATTGATCTTTTTTTATGCTATTTACAAGGCGTGTTTATCGCGAATATAATATAACTTAAAAGAAAATCAGTACATGAATTTAATTCTTTAAAGTAATAAGATACATTTAAGTAAGATTCTGCTATAAAAATATAAAAATAAACTGAAAAAAGGATGGAAAAGTCAGTTTCTATATGGTAAGATAGTTCAAGTCGAGTTAAAGAAACGAGATACGGCTTAACAAATGCAACAAAATAATTTAAGTAAATGTTTGAAAAGCTATTGACTTAAATGTTAAAACGTTGTAATATATAAAAGTCGTCAAAAACGAGTTATTACATAACAAATATTCAAGTGAAGATCTTGTAAAGAAAATTTAAAGATAGTGTAAAATTGACTATTGCAAATAATCGTTAAACAATGTATCATTAATTGAGTAAGTTATTTTGTCTGGTGGCAATAGCAAAGAGGTCACACCTGTTCCCATGCCGAACACAGAAGTTAAGCTCTTTAGCGCCGATGGTAGTCGGACTTACGTTCCGCAAGAGTAGGACGTTGCCAGGCTTAGTAATCGAATTGATTTTATGTGGAGGATTAGCTCAGCTGGGAGAGCATCTGCCTTACAAGCAGAGGGTCGGCGGTTCGAACCCGTCATCCTCCACCATTTCAAATGAATAGCCGGCCTAGCTCAACTGGTAGAGCAACTGACTTGTAATCAGTAGGTTGGGGGTTCAAGTCCTCTGGCCGGCACCATTTCATGAGCCATTAGCTCAGTTGGTAGAGCATCTGACTTTTAATCAGAGGGTCAGTGGTTCGAGCCCACTATGGCTCATCCAGTTTCATTTTGCAGAAGTAGTTCAGCGGTAGAATACGACCTTGCCAAGGTCGGGGTCGCGGGTTCGAATCCCGTCTTCTGCTCCATTATTTTTGCCGGGGTGGCGGAACTGGCAGACGCACAGGACTTAAAATCCTGCGATAAGTGATTATCGTACCGGTTCGATTCCGGTCCTCGGCACCATCATTTTAATATAGCGCCCGTAGCTCAACTGGATAGAGTACTTGACTACGAATCAAGAGGTTACAGGTTCGACCCCTGTCGGGCGCACCATTTTAAAATGCATGTTAATTATATATACGGGAAGTAGCTCAGCTTGGTAGAGCACTTGGTTTGGGACCAAGGGGTCGCAGGTTCGAATCCTGTCTTCCCGACTCTTTTTGAAAATAGTATGGGGGCTTAGCTCAGATGGGAGAGCGCCTGCTTTGCACGCAGGAGGTCAGCGGTTCGATCCCGCTAGTCTCCACCATATTGATTATTATTGAAGAAATGAACATTGAAAACTGAATTGCAATATGTCAACGTTAATTCCGAACGCAACATTAAATTGTTGGTTCAAAACAAGTGTTAGAGATAACACAAATTAGTATTTTATGAGC
>NZ_JAFCXB010000008.1:0-20861 GCF_049897865.1 Staphylococcus sp. Y174-1
ATAAAAAGAACCGCAGGTCTCTTCAGATCTACGGATTTTCGCCATGCCACGAAATTAGCATCATGCTAGCAAGTTAAGCGAACACTGACATGATAAATTAGTGGTTAGCTATATTTTTTTACTTTGCAACAGAACCATGCTATCTACATTATTACATTTCTCTTAACTGAATGTATGTTACATTTTCTAAATTAATATACATAGGCACTGGATTAAGTACTTTAATAATTTTTTCAGAACTTTGTGAATAGTCTATTTTTCTTGCAATTACTGAATCTCCAGAATGAAAATAAACTTCTATACTATTTACTGTATTTAATTCTAATTCTTGTTTTAATTGCTCTATTATCACAAACAAAAACTCCTTTCCAAATTATTTTGAAAAACCACATTTTAAATTAATTACTGTGTCTTCTGGTTTAATAATATTTTTAACACATTCTGAGAATACTTCCCTATAATAGCCCATACAAGTGTTTTATGCTTTAATAAATCAATGACTTAGCTTTTTTATTTCTCTACTCCGTATTTCAATTTGGTTAAATATACTTTATTTTGTTTTTAAAAAATTCTATATACTCATCTCTACTATTTTGATCTTTATCAATTTCATATGCGATTAATGTATCTAAACATTGCATTCCAGTATATTCAACTATTCCATGACTAATGTGAAATAGTACTTGTTTGTGTATATCTCCTGATGAACCAGTTGTTGTACTTATAATAGCTTTTTTATTAGATAATCTGGCGTTCTTAAACTTCCCATATGCCCCTCCATAAATCCCTCCATATATTAAAACTTTATCAAACCATCCTTTTAATATTGCAGGAACACTCGACCACCATAAAGGGAATTGAAAAATAATAATATCCGCCCACAATAGTTTGCTTAATTCAGATTTAATTTCCTTACTTAATATATTATTTTTGTAAGAATGCTCTTGTTCTATAGGATATTTAAAAAAGTTATTATTTTTTAAATATTTAAAATCAGATTTTTGAGCAACAGGGTTAAAATTCATTTTATACAAATCAGATACAACGACAATTATTACCATTCTCCTTCAATACTGTTTGTGCAATATCTTTAAGTTTACTATTAAAAGATTGAGGTTCAGGGTGCGCATATACTATTAGAATATTCATTTAACTTCTCCTATATAGTGTTTTGCAATATTTACGTTTTATAGATTATTCCACCATTCAAAGTTATCTTGTTTAAGTAATTGATCACTTTCTTTAGGTCCAAAACTTCCTGGTTTATACTGTGGTATTGTTACGTTAGATTTTTTCCATTCAGTACTTATATAATCTATAAATTCCCATGAATGTTTAAGTTCTTCCCAATGTACAAAATTAGTTTGATTTCCTATTAAAGCATCACATATAAGTGATTCATAAGCATCCACTACTTGTTTTTTATCTATTAAGTTATAGATTTGTATATTATGGTTTCTATTATTTCTAGTTGATTTATTTTCATAAATATATAGTGATATTTGGGCATTAGGTTCTATATTTATTACCATTAAATTACAATCAACATCTTCATTATCATTTTCATAGATTAATTTACTATTTAATTTTTTAAATTCTATAACAACTTCTATTGCTTTTTTATTTAAACGCTTTCCTGTACGAATATAAAACGGTGTCCCTTTCCATCTATCATTATTAATGAGTAATTTCCCTGCTACAAATGTTTCTGTTGTTGAATCACTATTAACACCTTTTTCTTCATGATATGACATTATCGGAGTTTCATTAATAATACCATTAATATATTGTCCTCTAACAAAATATTTGTGTACATCAGCCCCTTTCAAAAATTTTATATTGTTTAAAAGTTCGATTTTTTTTAGTCTAATATCTTTACTATTTCTGCTTTCGGGTTTCTCCATAGCAATAAGAGTAAGTATTTGTAGTGCATGATTTTGCACCATATCTTTAAGCGCTCCTGTAGAATCATAGTATTGGCCTCTATCTTCAATGCCTAAAGTTTCCGATAGAGTTATTTGAACATTTGATATATACTTGTTGTTCCACAATGGTTCAAATATTGTATTACCAAAACGTAAAGATTCAATATTTTGCACCATCTCTTTACCTAGATAATGATCTATTCTAAATATTTCTTCTTCTTTAAAATACTGTCTTATGTGTTTATTTAAGTCTTCGGCAGATTTCAAATCTTTTCCAAATGGTTTTTCTATTATTAATCTTGAAAATCCATTTGTATCAGAAAGACCTGATTGGCTTATGCTTTGAGTTATAATTTTAAAAAATTGAGGATTCATTGCTAAGTAAAATAATCTATTGCCATCCAAACAATATTTTTTATCAATATCATTGGAAAGTTCCTTTAATTTATTCCAACTTGTTTTATCTTCAACATTTTGTTGAAAGTAAAATATGTTATCTAAAAATAAGTTCACCATTTCAAAATTTTCTTGGCTTAATAAAATTTGTTTTACTTTACTTCTATATTCTTCATCACTTATATCCTCTAAACCCGTAGAAATGATAACTAATTTCTTAAAGTGACCCTTTTTATAAAGATTAAAAATAGAAGGTAGCAATTTCCTGTAACTTAAATCTCCTGTTCCGCCAAATATTGTTATTAATGATGATAAATTTTTATCCAAAGCAGTTCCCCCCTTTTACTTGATTAGCTAGTTTCTGGTTTTCATTCCGTAACAGTAATTATATTACTCTTCATCCCATTGTGTGTGGAACACACCTTCACGGTCTTTACGTTCATAAGTATGTGCACCAAAATAGTCACGTTGTGCTTGGATAAGATTAGCTGACAAATCTTCAGAACGATAACTATCATAGTAGTTCACACTTGCAGAGAATCCTGGTGTCGGTACACCGTTTTTAACGCCTGTTGCTACGACGTCTCTTAATGCATCTTGGTAATCTGTAACAATATTTTTGAAGTATGGATCTAATAATAAGTTTTCAAGTTCTGGATTATTATCGTAAGCATCTTTAATTTTTTGTAAGAATTGTGCACGAATGATACAACCTTCACGCCAAATCATTGCCAGTTCACCTAATTTTAAGTTCCATTCGTGATCTTCGCTCGATTTTCTCATTTGCGCAAAGCCTTGAGCGTAAGAACAAATCTTACTCATATATAATGCTTTTCTGATTTTTTCTAAGAATTCTTCTTTATTACCATCAAATGAAGCTTGTGGTCCATTTAATGATTTAGACGCATTAACACGTTCTTCTTTAATGGATGAAATGAAACGAGCAAATACCGATTCAGTGATAATTGTTAATGGAATTCCTAATTCTAATGCATTAATAGAAGTCCATTTACCTGTACCTTTTTGACCAGCAGTATCTAATATTTTTTCTACTAATGGTTCATTATTTTCATCTAATTTAGTGAAAATATCACCAGTAATTTCTATTAAGTAACTTTCGAGTTCTCCAGCATTCCAATCTTTGAATGTTTGAGAAATTTCAGTATGACTCATACCTAATAAGTCTTTCATCATTGTATAACTTTCAGCGATTAATTGCATATCTGCATATTCAATACCGTTATGAACCATTTTCACATAATGACCTGCACCATTTGGGCCAATGTATGTTACGCAAGATGCACCATCTTGCGCTTTAGCTGCAATGGCATCTAAGATATCACTGACTTTATTATAAGCGGCTTCTTGACCACCAGGCATTAATGAAGGACCAGTTAAAGCGCCTACTTCACCACCTGATACGCCCATACCAATGAAATTAACGCCACTTTCAGCTAATGTTTTATTTCGACGAATTGTATCTTGATAGTTTGTATTACCACCATCAATTAAAATATCTTCATCGTCTAATAATGGAAGTAAGGCATTTATCATGTTATCCGTAGGACTACCAGCCTTAATCATCAACAAAATTTTACGGGGTTTTTCTAATGAATCTACAAATTCTTTCAAGTTATACGCAGGATATATCTTTTGATAATGAGACTTTTGAATAGTATCATTAATTTCATTATTATCTCTACTATGAATACTCACAGAATATTTCTTATCCTCGATGTTCCACGCAAGATTTTTCCCCATAACACCTAAACCTAAAATTCCAATATTACTAGACATTGTATCCTCTCATTTCTTTATAGTTTATAACCTACAATCTTGCTTCAAGATCTTTTTTCATATCTTCAAATCCTGGTTTACCAAGTAAAGCAAACATATTTTGTTTATACGCTTCTACACCAGGTTGATTGAATGGATTTACGCCTAATTGATAACCACTCATAGCACATGCAAGTTCGAAGAAGTACACGACATAGCCAAATGTTTCTTCATCTAATTGTGGAATATTAACAACGATATTAGGTACGCCACCATCTGTATGTGCTAATAATGTACCTTCAAATGCTTTTGTATTAACTTCATCAATTGTTTTACCAGCAAGATAATTTAATCCATCTAAATCGTCACTATCTTCTTCAATAGTAAGATCATGTTTTGGATGATTCACTTTTACAACTGTTTCAAATAAGAAACGACGACCTTCTTGAACGTATTGTCCTAATGAATGTAAATCAGTAGTGTAGTTAGCACTTGAAGGATAAATACCTTTAAAGTCTTTACCTTCTGATTCACCAAATAATTGTTTCCACCATTCGTTGAAATATTGCATTGACGGTTCATAGTTGATAAGCATTTCAGTTGTATAACCTTTGCTATATAGAAGGTTACGGATTGTTGCATATTGATAAGCAATATTTTCTTCTAATTTGTCAGAAGATAATTCTTTACGTGCTTTTGCTGCACCAATCATCATCGCTTCAATATTAATACCTGCAGCTGCGATTGGTAATAAACCTACAGCAGTTAACACTGAATAACGGCCACCTACATCATCAGGGACTACAAATGTTTCATAACCTTCATTTGTAGCTAATTGTTTTAATGCACCTTTTTGTTTATCTGTTGTAGCAAAGATACGTTTTTTAGCTTCTTCTTTGCCATATTTATTCTCAACTAATTGTTTGAATAAACGGAATGCAACTGCTGGTTCTGTAGTTGTACCAGATTTAGAAATGACGTTTACAGAGAAATCTTTGTCAGCTAAATAATCTACTAATTCTTTTGTATAATTTGATGATAAATGATTACCTACAAAAACAATTTCAGGATAGTCATTATTTGTTCTAAATGAAGATGTTAGCATTTCAATAGCAGCACGTGCACCAAGGTATGAGCCACCAATACCAATAACAACTAACACGTCAGAATTTACTTTAATACGTTTAGAAGCTTCTACAATTCTTGAAAACTCTTCTTTATCGTAATCAATTGGAAGGTCTACCCAACCCAAGAAATTATTTCCTGCACCAGTTCCTTCATGTATCGTTTTGTGTAATGTCTTCACGATATCTTTTTGTTGTTCTAATTCATGTTCTCCAAAAAATTCTAAAGTCTTACCATAATCTAATTGAATATGAGTCATCTAAAAAGCCTCCAAATTTGTAATTATTAGTCTTATATTTACAATTCCAACTGTACACTACAGTGTAATATTATTCATACTGAAAAAATAGTCACCCCCTTTAGATAAGCTGACATTCCCTATATGCCAATTTTGTCAGTATTGATTTATTGATAATTATGTCAAAATAAAGGTATAAATTAATGAAAGGATGAATTATAGTGGAATTACAATTAGCTATTGATTTATTAAATAAAGAAGAAGCAGCAGAATTAGCGAAAAAAGTAGAAGAATATGTCGATATTGTTGAAATTGGTACACCAATTGTGATTAATGAAGGTTTACCTGCCGTTCAACATTTAAATGAAAATATAAGCAATGCTAAAGTATTAGCAGACTTAAAAATCATGGATGCAGCAGACTATGAAGTAAGCCAAGCTGTTAAATTCGGCGCTGATGTTGTAACAATTTTAGGTGTAGCAGAAGATGCGTCAATTAAAGCAGCAGTTGAAGAAGCACATAAAAATGACAAACAATTATTAGTAGATATGATTGCTGTACAAGATTTAGAAAAACGTGCGAAAGAATTAGATGAAATGGGTGCTGACTATATTGCAGTGCACACTGGTTATGATTTACAAGCTGAAGGACAATCTCCATTAGATAGCTTACGTAAAGTTAAATCAGTAATTAAAAATTCTAAAGTCGCAGTTGCTGGTGGTATTAAACCAGATACAATTAAAGAAATTGTTGCAGAAGAACCTGACTTAGTAATTGTTGGTGGCGGTATCGCAAATGCTGATGACCCTGTAGAAGCAGCTAAACAATGTCGTGACGCTATTGAAGGTAAATAATGATGGCAACTTTTAATCATTATCAATTAATTTTAGATGAGTTAAAGGGTACTTTATCTCATGTTAAAGATGAAGAGTTTGATGGATTTGCATCAGAAGTAACTGAAGCATCACGCATATTTGTTGCAGGTAAGGGTCGTTCTGGATTCGTTGCAAATAGTTTTGCAATGAGACTCAATCAATTAGGCAAGCAAGCATTTGTTATTGGCGAATCAACAACACCATCAATTCAAAAAGGTGATTTATTTATTGTGATTTCTGGTTCGGGTTCAACAGAACACCTTCGCTTATTAGCAGATAAAGCGAAATCAGTTGAAGCAGAAGTGGTATTACTAACAACTAAACTAGATTCTGCAATTGGTGAAATTGCAGACACAGTAGTTGAATTACCAGCAGGTACAAAACACGATGCTACTGGGTCTGATCAACCGTTAGGTAGTTTGTTTGAACAATCATCACAAATCTTTTTAGATAGTGTAGTCATTGGACTAATGACACAATTAGATGTTGATGAAACAACTATGCAAAATAATCATGCCAATTTAGAATAGATATAAATAAGCAGTTAATGCGGAAGATTATATAATCTTCCGCATTAACAATGTAAATTCTAATATTATAGAAGAAAGAAGGATGAAAATTGTATTATAAAGGAAAAGAATTTTTCACTTCTAAAGATTTAGCTTTATGTGTTATCGGAGGAAAGTGGAAGATCCCTATAATTTTTCATTTACTTCAAGACAAAGTATTGAGATTAAGTGAGCTACAAAAAAAGTTGCCGCATGTCAATCAAAGGATGCTAATAAGACAACTTAGAGAATTAGAAGAGGACCAAATTATTGAAAGACATATTTATTCTGTAGTTCCCCCAAAAGTGGAGTATAAGCTGACATCTATAGGCTACAAGCTAGATAAGGTGGTTTATGCAATATGCGAATGGGGTGATTTATTCAAGGATGAAATAATACATTAAAAAGTTCTGGTGCAAATTAAAAATAAAGTTAACTACTCTCTTATAATGTAAGTATTCAATTAGCTGACTAACATGTATTAATTTCGCCGTTCTATGAAATTAAGGGTTCTGTTGCAAAGTTAGAAAAATATAGCTAATCACCATTTTATTGTGTCAGTCTTCGCCTAACCAGCTAACATATAACTAATTTCGTGGCATGGTGAAAATCCGTAGATCTGAAGAGACCTACGGTTCTTTTTATATAATCCGTAAATACATTCAATGCCTTTGAGTGTATTTTTTGCCGTATTGACACTTTGATATCTTGTCTTTCTCACCTTAATGTGACGATGATCTTGTTCAATGAGGTTATTGAGATATTTAGATGTGCAATGACAGTTAGGTTTCAGCTTAAACACTTTAATTATTTTAGCCATGGCTACCTTCGTTGAAGGTGCTTGATCTGTAATTATCATTTGAGGTTTACCGAATTGTTTAATAAGGCGCTTAATAAACGCATATGCTGATTGATGATCTCGTTTTTTGCGTAACCAAATATCTAATGTATGTCCATCTGCATCAATCGCGCGATACAGATAACACCACTGTCCTTTAATTTTGATATATGTCTCATCAATACGCCACTTATAATACGTTTTTTTATGTTTTCTCTTCCAAAGTTGATAGAAAATAGGTGCATACTCTTGAACCCATCGATAAATGGTTGAATGATGGACATCAAAACCACGTTCCCTTAATATTTCAGATATATCACGATAACTTAATGCGTATCTTAAGTAGTAGCCAACGGCTACAGTTATAACATCTTTATCGAATTGTTTATATCTGAAATAGTTCATACAGAAGACTCCTTTTTGTTAAAATTATACTATAAATCTAACTTTGCAACAGAACCAAAATTTGTATACAAGAGTGTACAGAAAATAACCATTTTCTGTACACTCTCTTTTTATATCTAGATATATAACTAGTATACATATTTTAGTGTTCAATAACCCAACAGAAAATCTATGTTCATAAATAGGGTTAGAATTAAGTTATGGTACAATGAAAATGTACATAGGAGGTTTGTATTTTGAAAATAGGTTATGCAAGAGTCTCAACTGGTTTACAAAATTTGAATTTGCAGGAAGATCGATTAAATCAATATGGTTGTGAAAAGATATTTAGCGATCATATAAGTGGATCAAAAAGTAAACGTCCTGGTTTAGATAAAGCTATTGAATTTGCGAGGTCAGGAGATACGATTGTTGTTTGGAGACTAGATAGATTAGGACGTAACATGGAAGATTTAATCACATTAGTTAATGAACTTAATAATCGAGGCGTGAGTTTTCATAGTTTAGAAGAAAATATAACAATGGATAAATCAAGTTCTACAGGACAATTGTTATTTCATTTATTCGCAGCATTTGCAGAGTTTGAACGTAATTTAATTTTAGAACGTTCTTCAGCTGGGCGAATTGCAGCTCGTGCTAGAGGACGCTATGGAGGTCGACCCGAAAAATTAAATAAACAAGATTTAAAATTACTCAAAACACTTTATGATAATGGAACACCAATTAAAACTATTGCAGAACAATGGAAAGTTTCACGTACCACAATCTATCGTTATCTCAATAAGTTAAATAACCAAGAAAATAAAGATAAATAATATTACTAAATTTTAAGAAAGATAAAAATTAGACAGGATACACCCTAATCATACATGTATAATTGTTGAATTTATAGCAACTAAAATGTATGGTTAGGGTGTATATTAATTATGAAGTGAAAATCAATGATTGTTGGCTATGCGTGAGTATCATCGATCGATCAAAATTTAGAAAGACAACTTGAAAATTTAAAGACGTTTGGGGCTGAAAAAATATTTACAGAAAAACAGTCTGGGAAATCTATTGAAAATAGACCAGTATTTCAAGAAGCACTTAACTTTGTAAGAACGGGAGATCGATTCGTTGTGGAATCTATTGATCGTTTAGGACGTAATTATGATGAAATTATTGAAACTGTGAATTACTTAAAAGAAAAAGACGTTCAGTTAATGATTACAAGTTTACCTATGATGAATGAAGTTATTAGTAATCCATTACTGGGTAAATTTATGAAAGATTTAATTGTTCAAATTTTAGCAATGGTTTCAGAACAAGAGAGAAACGAAAGTAAACGTCGACAAGCACAAGGAATTCAAGTTGCAAAAGAAAAAGGCGTTTATAAAGGACGACCTTTACTTTATTCGCCAAACGCGAAAGATCCTCAAAAGCGTGTTATCTATCATCGAGTTGTCGAAATGTTAGAAGAAGGCCAAGCAATTAGTAAAATTGCAAAAGAAGTAAATATAACAAGGCAGACTGTTTATAGAATTAAACACGATAAGGGATTATCTTGATAAATAGGTTGTCAATGCAAATGAGCGTTTCTCACAGCGTTCTAAAACGCATATTAATCATCTATTATGAGATTTTAATAATAAAACAAGAAAAGAGAGGGTAAAAACTCCCTCTCTTTTCTTCTATATTCTTTTTCTCAAAAATGATCGGTTATGGTACTATTGTTATTTACTTTATTATAATACTTTAAAGAAATATTCAATATAAATTAGTGTATAGTTTTTAAGTTATATCATGAATAGATTGTCCTGTTAATTCCCATTTTTTATCTGATACATGTTTAACAAACCTTGTATCATGTGATGTAAACAAAATGATTCCAGGATATTTATTCATAAACATTTCTAATGCTTCTAATGTTTTAATATCTAAAAAATTAGTTGGTTCATCCAAAATTAACATATTCGCTTTCGTTGAAAATAATACTGCTAACGATAATTTCGTTCTTTCCCCACCACTCAAAACATTACAAGAACGCTCAAGTGCTTCATTTAAACCCAAGTTATTTAAAATAGCTCTACTGAATGATTCTGATGAATCCGTTTCATCCATTAAATATTGCAATAATGAAACGTCACGCATGTCTTCATAAGCAAGTTGACGATAGTATGCCATTTGCACTTTAGGAGAACAATCAATTCCCTCTATTTGGTGGTAAATAGCTTCAAGTAAAGTTGTCTTACCTACACCATTTGCACCTACGAGCGCTATATTTTTGCCATATGGTATTTGGAATCGTACTTGTGTTAGCAGTTTTTGACTTCCTTTAACCAATGTTAGATTTTGTGCAATGATTGGATAATTATTATGGATATCATAAATTTTATTTTGTGGAAAATTGAATTCATGATAACTTTGTGGTTTTTCAACTTCTTCCAAATGTTCCATTCTTTTTTCAATATGCTTAGCTTGTTTTTGAGCAGCCTTCTCAACCGTGCCTTTTTGTTTTGATGCACTTAAACGATCTGGTGCTATACTTTTATTTTTTTGTTTTGATGATGCTTGTGCCATTTGTTGCGCTTGATTTCGTTTAGCTTTACTGGCTTGGGACAATCTTTGTTTTTCACTTATATACTGTTCATATTTACGTTGTTGTTCTAACTGTTCTTGTTCATATTGATTTTGATACTGTGTGTAATTACCTTTAAACACTCTTATTGTGCCATCTTCTTGTATATCCCAAATTGTGTCAGCAATTTGGTCTATAAGTGCTCTATCGTGACTTACTATAATTAAAGTACCATAGTAATATTTTAAAATATTATTCAGATAATCTTTACCAATTTTATCCAAGTGATTTGTAGGTTCATCTAAAAGTAATATCGGACTATAATTTGATATGACATTAGCTAATTTATATTTTGCTTTTTCACCACCACTCATACTGTCGGTTGTATGCATAGGTATATGGAGTTCACTCATTAAACTACCGTCTAACGTGTTAAAATCATTTTCCACATCCATGTTAAGCTGTTCAAAATATTGAATTTCGCCATTCGTTTCAACTGTTCCAGATTCTGGTTTTGTTTTTTGAGCAATCATATTTAGTAATGTGGTTTTGCCAGTACCATTACCCCCAATAAGTGCTATTTTTTCAAATTGGTAAGCATAAAGATGATCGATGTTAAGTGATCGTAAATCTGTCAATTTATGATTGATTTGGTTAAATTTAATTGTATATTGTTCCATATTTATACACTCCTTGTATATTTAAAGGACGTGTACGCAAAAAATGAGACAGGCTACTCCCGTCTCATTCACATTACACTTTCAAACACTTAAAGAATTATTACGATGTTTTAGTATTTGAAAGCGTTTATTATTCCTATCGAAGGATAAAAAATGACATAAGTCATCCTATGAGTGTGTGTATTGCGGACAAGCCTTTTTGAATTAATTTAGTTTTGTATTCAAAAAGGTTTATTTGAGTCTCATAGAAGCTGTCATTTTAATCCTCCTTCATCGATAAAATAGTAATGTTAATATAACATTTTATTGGTTTTTTTACAATATATCTCTAAGTACAAAGATCATATAATAAAAGTATAAAATTACAATTTGAGATTGATTATACATCTTGTTAATTTAGAGTGTACTTATAAAATGCAGCACTTCATTTAATTTATATTTATGTATCTCAACATGTATTTAAATAATTTATTTTTTTATGATACATTAAGTTTGGATTTAAAATATATCTAAATAATTAAAAAGGAGATAATTGTATGGATGTTTTAACAGTAGAACATTTAACAAAAAAGATAGGTAATAAGACTATTCTCAAAGATATTTCTTTAAATTTAAAACGAGGACAGATTGTCGGTCTTGTTGGAGCAAATGGGGCAGGAAAAACATCTTTGATGAAAGTTATATTAGGCTACTCGATTTATCAAGAAGGTAACTTTGAAGTTATTGAAAATAAGCATAAAAAAAGTAACGTTGGTGCATTGATCGAAAATCCAGGAGTATATCCCTTTATGTCAGGCTATGACAATCTTAAACTACTAAATGAAACTAAAAATACTCAAGATATTGATACAATTGTCTCTCAACTTAAAATGGATGAGTATATACATAATAAAGCCAAAACATATTCCTTGGGTATGAAACAAAAATTAGGTATTGCAATAGCTTTCTTAAATCAACCCCAATTAATTATTTTAGATGAACCTATGAATGGGTTAGATCCTAGGGCTGTAAGAGATGTTAGAGAACTCATTGTAAAAAAAGCGGAAGAGGGCGTTACCTTTTTAATTTCTAGCCATATATTAAGTGAGTTAGTAAAAATCACCAATTCTATCCTTATCATTAACAAAGGTAAAATTGTTACTGAAACTACCGAAGAAGAATTAAACCAATATAAAGATAACGATTTAGAAAATGTATTATTAAGTATCATTGATAAGGAGGATCAATCGTAAAATGGGCACTTTAATTAAGCAAGAATGTTTTAAATTGTTTAAAAAGAAATCGACGTTTATTATACCAATTATCATTATGTTATTAATGGTTGTTCAAGCTATAATATCTAAAAACTATGATGATGTTTTTTCTCCACAATCATCTATTGAATCAGCATTTAGTGGTTTTTCATGGTTTATCTTTTTATTAATTATTCAAGCCAGCACCATTATTTCAATGGAGTTTTATCATGGTACAATTAAAAATCTTCTCTATCGAAAATATACGAGAACAAGCATTATTATTAGTAAAATTATTACATTAATACTTTTTTCACTACTGTATTTTATTGTTAGTATTGTTGTAGGAATTATTCTATGGGCTATTTTCTTCAACGATATCAATCTCCTTGAAAGTAAGGGTGATGCGTTATCGTTATTAAGTAAAATGTTATTAACTGGACTAGGTACATATGTTGGAACATGGTTAGTCTTAAGTATCACCTTATTAATTTCATGTGCAATGAAAAGTCCCGGTGTCTCTATTGCTGTCGGTATTGTATTGTATTTTGCCACTTCAATTTTGTCAGGGATATTAACAATTGTTGTAGATAAATGGGAATGGTTAAAATGGAACCCTATTAGTATGATGAATATTATGGTTCAAATTGTTGATAAAAACATGAAAAAATTCACAAAATTAGAACTGCATGAATTATTTATTGGTAATATTGTTTATATTATTATTTTCTTAATCATCGTAGTATTTGTCTTTAAAAAGAAAAATGTCTAATCTAACTCAACACACTTTATAATTTTGCATTCCTCTACTAACCAGTGTTATAATCTACTTAACTCCCGTAAGGGCGCACTTATACGTTTGTTCCAAACGCTAGTGTAGATCCGTCATCGACCTGCGTCGATTTTTAATTTTAAATTCAAAGAAACGGCTTGAGATATTCCGAGCAGTTATAAAAATTAATTTGTGTCGAATATCGCTACTACATTCTTGAAAAAGTGATGTAGATTTTTAGTCCATAACTTTTTTTATTTACATCGACGATACGGCGTCGAAGGAAAAATAAACAGACCGTACGAAAGAAAAAGCCAATCCACTTTGTCTGGGTTGGCTTTTATTTTTATATCCAAAGGCGCACTTACACACCTAAAAAAGTGTCGTACTAAAACCAAAACTCATATGTGATAAGCTAATATCCTTATTTTGCATTTTAAGGGGTATTTTATATGTTTTTTTACATAAGCTCTTAAAACACAAATGAGAGCCAAATAAAGGTTCTGTATGGACTATGATTGCCTCATTCACTCTGTTTACATAACCAATGATTATCAGAAGTTCAATCCACATAAAAAGACACAAGAAGTTTATAAACTTCTTGTGTCTTTTTAATAGAATTAGTTACCAAACAAGCGACTCCAAAATCCCTTTTTAGATGGTCGTTCGACCTCATCATTAGTATTAGGATCTTGTTTTTCAACTCGTTCATTTTCCTTCGCATTAGTTGATTGATTTATATCTTCATTCCTATTCTCTTCAAATATAACTTTAGGATCTATATCTTTATCTGTTGTTTGATTTTCCTCTTGTTGTTGATTATTATCTTTAGATTCTTCGGTAAATGTTGCTTCTTGCGCATTAACGTTTTGTCTATCATTAGAAGATGTATCAAAAGAATAATTAAGCTGTCTTTCTTCCTCTAATTGATTCTCTAATTTTTGAATCTTTTTATTACTTTCTAAAGCTAATACTTGTTGATTTTCAAGCAATTTCGACCTTTCTTGCAACTCTTTTCTGTAAAATTCAATTGTTGTTTCATGACGACTTTCTTGCTTTTCAATTTGATTATTCAAAGTATCAATCTGGTTTTTAAGAATCTCCACTATTTGAGCATCAGTTTTAGATTCAACGTCAATATTATCTGGGGCTTTTTTTTGTTTACTTTGAGCAACATTTTCAAATCCATATTTCTTCTTATTTTCATTTACTCTTTGAACTATTTTTTCTATGTCGCTATCTTCTTTAATAAACGAAGTGTTTTCCTGTTTTATTGTTTCTATATTCAATCTTTTAATATTATTAAAAATTGTTTGCTTACTAACTTCTAATTCTTCACTTAAAGCTTTCACGCTTCTCATATCATCAACCCTTTATAAAATGTTTATCAACCTTTTATAAAATAGTATAAACTCATAAAGCTTGATAATAAAGTAATTACAATATTAAAAAACAGTTCCCATCAATCGTTTCATCAAAGGTTTATAAACCCTTTATAAACCCTTTATAAACCTTTGACAATCCTGCATTTTCCCTTTTATAAGGTTGTTCAAAGTGATATAATAACCTTAACATGACAAAACCCCAACTACTGGTAATAGTCGGGGGTTGGTGATAAAACGTTGCAGCACGTTTATAAATCTTTTGATATCTGTATTATATACAACTATATCATCAAAGTGCAAGCAGAAAATTTATGTGTTCTTGTAATGTTTTATTACCTCTATCCAAAATTTTAATAGGAAAGGGGTTTTTATTATGCCTAGAAAAAATATAAAAAATCAAGCCAATCAAAATTTCTATATGCTACATAAAGTTTTATTTATCAACGAAAAATATAAAAAGCTAAGTGATAGTGCTAAAGTTACCTATGCAATTCTTAATGATAGAGTTAGTTTATCTATTAAAAATAATTGGATAGATCAAAATGGAGATATATACTTTATTTTTACTAATGAAAATCTTCAAGAAGTGTTAGATAAAAGTAAAAATACAATAACTAAAATAAAAAAAGAGTTACAAGAGGTTGGTTTACTGGAACAAGTTAAAACCGGGTTTAATCGACCGAACAAACTATATCTTCATGAAATAGAAACGAATATAACTATTGAAAAAGAAATACAAAATAGTACTTCGAACGATGACAAATCGAGTAATATCAAGGACTCCCAAATAATGGGACTCCAGAATCCCAAACAATGGGACTCCAGAATCCCAAATGATGGGACTCCAGAATCCCAAAACTTAGACCCTAATGATACTGAATTTAGTAATACTGATTATATAGAAACTGAGAACAATGATACGAATGATCTGAATGATACACCTAACAATATTTCTGAAAACGCTCATTCGAATCATACAAATCATCAACAAACTGAATTTAATAATGATGCCTTAAAATTCCAAGTGCTTGAAGAATTGCCACAACAAATCAAAGATTACTTAAGTAATTTTGAAATTAGAGAAATTCGTATTATTAAAAGTGTTTTACTTAAAGGAAAAAAATCATTTAATAATGCTCATGATACATATTACCGTTTAGAAGACGTGGAGTTCGAACTTGTCAGTGTCTTAAAACGATTTAAAGCGATGCTACTACAAAAGAATGAAACAGTTGAAGCAATGCAAGGGTACTTAATGAAATCTGTTAAAACTGAATTAGAAGAAACTCATGCCTTATATATGCGTAGACAACATAAACCTCAAAATAATCTATTTAATTATTAATTAAGATACGCTTTATAATTAAAAAATTGATCACTGTTGAAGCCCCTTAACTAAAATGCTTCGTCGAATATCAGTATAGTATAAGCTATGAAATCGACAAGGCGACAGTTTGTGGATTTTTAAATGAGTAGAACCCCAGTGGCAATCAAACAATTGAAATAAATTTAAGATGATTATTTTTAAAACATAATAAAAAGGAACCTAAAAAGGTTCCTAGGCAGTCTCATGATCATACCTTTCAAAGCCAAACCATTCAGATAACTGAATCACAGCTGTGGTTGAAAATGTTTTTTAGTCGTTGTTTAATATACTTATACATTTATTTATCAAGCTTCTTTAATTGTAAAAATTGTAGATAAATACAAAAAAACATGTAAACAATTAAACAATTAAAATTGAGCTATGGTTATAGTTAGCTATTATTTTGTAGGTCGAGAAGCAATGATTACATTAATCAGTGCAGTTATTAAATAAATCATGAGTGTGAATACCGCAATAATTCTGATATCAATGACGAAGGCTAAAAATGTGATGACAAAAGCAACACCACATATTTTAGGACAGATACTGTTGCTATTTAGATTATTAAATCGGCGTTGTGTTAAGGCAGTTTGTGCAATGCCCATGATAAACGGGATTAACATCAATATGATTTTGGTGAATACACTAAAGTCTTCTAATAAACCAAAATTATCATACGATATTGTTACAAAAGTGTATTCAAGTATTAAAATCAGTGTATTGATAATGGTTGGTATCCAAAAGCCTTGTCGACTGGTTTCTCCTTGGTAATTAAATGTATTAACCCAAAAGTCGATATAACGATTAACAATGTGGTATTGTTTGGTTTCCATGTAAAATCTCCTTATTAATATTTATAAATTGTCGAATGAATGTTCTTTTTGATCTTTCTCTTGTTTGCCATCATCA
This sequence comes from Staphylococcus sp. Y174-1, assembly GCF_049897865.1. NCBI lineage: Bacteria > Bacillati > Bacillota > Bacilli > Caryophanales > Staphylococcaceae > Staphylococcus > Staphylococcus sp. Y174-1. The sequence goes on from NZ_JAFCXB010000008.1 coordinate 17,031, forward strand.
GTATTTTGATAGTCTATGATATGATCTGCATCTTTTCTTTTATCTTTTATAATTTTGGTATCTTTAGGCACTGCAAATAAAGTTAATTCTAAAATATTTTGATTTGCGACGTTGTTATTTGTTGAACCATCAGCGTTCCCATCTGTCTCCGCAAAACCTGCTAACGTTTTCCCTTTATATTCAAATGGGTCAATGTCGATATGTTTTGTTTTTGGGAAATTGTTGGCTAAGTCCTCATCATTGATTTTATTATGATCCGAAATCCAATTTGTTTTTTCTTCACCAATATCGCCACTCATATCCATTTCTCTTTGGAAATTTGCGAGTTGAACTTCTTCTTTCATTGACTTATGTTTTTTCGTGTATAGAATCGTTTTTAATTGAGAGGGCTGATAATTAATTTTCACTTTGTTTTGTACATCATTAACACCATGATTCATTTCATATTCTGTTAATTTTGTTAGTTTACGATTAACATCTGAAACAGGGGTATTAATTAATTGATTTAAGGTGACGTTATTGTTAATTTTGTCACTATAATTGTATCCTTTCCCGTCTTTGATATAGCCAATATTTGAAATTTGAAATTTTTTTAAGTGCTCTTTAGGTGCTTTGATGAGGTCCTTATTTGATACGTCACTATCAGTTACACTGTTTTTAAGTGTGATGACTAATTTAGCTTTATGGTCATTTAAAAATTGATGTAAATACAACTTATGTTTTGCATGATGATCATGTTTTTGGGGTTGCTTCGTTGTATTGGTTTGATGTTCTTTATTTGCTTCATGATGGTTATCTTTAGTATTGCAAGCTGTTAATAGTAGTGTTATACCTAACACACCAACGATTAATTTTTTCATATTTTAACAGTCCTTTATTATTTATTTTACTTTTTTAAATTGTTCTCCTTTATCTTGATTTTCTCCAGGTTCTTCAATGATTGATAATGTATCGCCATTGACTTTGGCATAAAAATTTTCTCCCATAAAATTGATTTTTGATAAATTTTTATGGTTTTCATCATCTTTGATGGATCCTTCTGCAGTTGTTCCTTTGATATTAACTTTCAATTTCTCTCCTTTAATTGTGAAGGTCATTCCATGATCACTATCACTTTGCCATTTACCTTGCGCTTGTTTAGTCGGACCACTTGAACAAGCTGTTCCTATAACAAGTAATATTGACAGTAAGATTAAGATTTTTTTCATTTTATTAAACTCCTTTTAAATTGTATTTAAAATATAGTTCGTTTGTAATTGAGATAGTTCTTGGCTGAATTCTTTAACTAATATTTCAGGTGAAATCAGACGTAGAGATTTTCGATACATAAAACAGATATTAATCGCGTCAGTTTTAGGGATAGCTAGCATAACTTTGAGAGTCTGTCTGTTTTTCTGAACGATATAAGTTTCATATTGTTTGTTTATTTGACGATATACTTGATATGTCATTTCAAATGTAGCATGCGTTTGTATGTGTTCATCATCGAGTACACTTTGATGTGCAATGTAATAGTTACATGTCGTTTTCTCATATAAAACGGTTTGCTTTTGTTCGTTTAAGAATGACTTAATATCTTGGATATCTCGTTGTATTGTACGTATGTTTGTATTGAAAAACTGTGCCATATGTTTTATGTTGACATGATGATTTGATAATAATCTTTTGTAAATATAAAGAATTCTTTTTGTTTTGTATCCCACTGTATTGTGCCCTCCCCAAACACATTATATGGAAGCCATTTGTAGAAAAATGTCGTTTGTTTGATTGAGTGTTTTTAGATTTAATTATTGTGAAAACAGTTATACATTTATGTTTTTTTGTGTATTAAAAAAGAAGAACCACTGACAAAAAGTGTCGGTAATTCTTCTATAAGTGTGTGTGATAAAAGTATCGGTTTTGTTTCAAAGTAATGGTCATAATTCAAAAAATATCGGTGCACTTTATTCTGTTTTTGTAAGCATCATCTTCTCCAATTGAAGATTAATGATTTAATTAAAATAACAATTTATAGTGATTTTCATGTATGGATACCATCTAAAAAGTATACAGAGGTGTTCTAAAAATGAGATATGAGTGTAAATAAACTTCATTTTTTTAAGTTGAAATCGGTAAGATACATGTCAATGATCGTGTTTAAAATGAATAATATTTTTTTTCCACTTTAAAAATAATAGCCATAATAAAAACTGTAATTCACGTAGTGATAAGATCATTCTTCTGGAGCTTTGTCGACCAGTATTAATTCACAATTGAGTGGCTATTCGTATTTGAGAGTGGTATATAGGTAATTAAAAACACGTTGAAATCGTTGTGTTTTACCTGGTTCATCTGTCCCCTTATTAATACGATGATACATGTGCATGACATCATCTTTTGTGTAATTAATGTCAGCTAACAATTCATTAAATAGGCGATAAAACATAGTATTTCCTCCTTTATTATTAGTCATATTTTGACCTAAGAAACAATTTCCAATTGTTTCTATTGCTTTTGAACTTGCATCTGTTTTATCTTAATGCGAAGAGGAAAATGAACATTGATTGATGCAATAAAAAAAGAAATTTAATGCCTTTTTGAAGTAATGATATGTTAGTAATGGGAAAAAATGATGTTCTTATTTTGACAATATTAATTAAAAAAAGGTGTATTAATTGTGTGTGTTTTACAGGACCTAAAACTATTTATTTCAGATTCTTACAGGATCTGAAAGTAGTTCAACCACTGATGTGATAATCTTTAATAGAATCTGAGCTATTTTTTTACGATGCCACTTTAACGACTTAAATTGGTAAAATCATTTTAACGTGATAATGTCATTTTGGAATTTATTCAAACCGTTGTACTACAACGGTTTGAGATTCAACGCAGTTGGAGCAAACGAACGAAGTGAGTGATAAGAAACCTTCCAGCTATGCTGGATAACACGAAGTGGTATTGGGATTCCTTATGCTCTTTACTGAGAATCTAATTTCAGATTCTAAATGTGAGATATGGTGGGAAGATAAACGAGTGAATAGCGAGGTTTTATGCCTCATTACATGCTATGATATGTGATGAAAGAAACATAGGAATACCAATTTTCATGACGCCTTAGACGTCCGAAATGTTAAAGAAACGATAAGAAAAACGAACGAATAGAGGATATTTTTGCATCGTGAATTAACTTGTTTTCAAAATGATTTAATTTTAAAAAGATCATTAAAGATGTTTTAAAATGGTCTAAAGTTATTCAAAGAATGATTTTATTTATCGTTTATAAATGTGAAATCAAGTAAGTATAAATTTAAGAGTTTTTAAGAAAAAAGTAACATTCAAATGATAAGAAATATGCTTTTAGGCTACTTTATGTTGAGAGTGACTCACATTAATCGAGCAACAAAAAAATATTGTTGCGTCAGCGTCTTATCGTTCTGATGAAGCATTATATAGCGAACGTACAGATGAAAAAAGCAATTTTATAGTTAGAGATAAAAAGGTTCTGTTGCAAAGTTGAATTTATAGTATGATTTTAACAAAAAGGAGTCTTCTGTATGAACTATTTCAGATATAAACAATTTAACAAGGATGTTATCACTGTAGCCGTTGGCTACTATCTAAGATATGCATTGAGTTATCGTGATATATCTGAAATATTAAGTGAACGTGGTGTAAACGTTCATCATTCAACGGTCTACCGTTGGGTTCAAGAATATGCCCCAATTTTATATCAAATTTGGAAGAAAAAGCATCAAAAAGCTTATTACAAATGGCGTATTGATGAGACGTACATCAAAATAAAAGGAAAATGGAGCTATTTATATCGTGCCATTGATGCAGAGGGACATACAT
>NZ_JAFCXB010000009.1:0-14950 GCF_049897865.1 Staphylococcus sp. Y174-1
TACAGCAAAGAATACTTTAAAAGGTATTGAATGTATTTACGCTCTATATAAAAAGAACCGCAGGTCTCTTCAGATCTACGGATTTTCGCCATGCCACGAAATTAGCATCATGCTAGCAAATTAAGCGAACACTGACATGATAAATTAGTGGTTAGCTATATTTTTTTACTTTGCAACAGAACCAAATTGAGTCTGTCTCAAGTGGCAAATCAATGCAAAATATAGCTGAAAAAGCTATCAAAAATTATATTCATATTTTAGAATGTATTGAATAAATATTATGAAATATATAGGTGTTGAAGATGGTGATAGTAACATGGTATTTCTGTAAACACCAAATTAACGATAGTATACTGTAATAGGTACTGGTATTAAGTATCTTAATTTCTATTTAACATATTTCAACTTATCGGAAGTACATATGCTTGTAGATTCACAGATGGTATAATATAAAAGTCGTCGTTTTACTTCTGTGCTGTAATTAGCATGGAAGGAGGTGACATCATGTTCAGCATCATATTTGTATCTTTAATAGCTCCTATAATAGTAGGGGTTATACTCACGTTATTTTCTTATTGGCTAAATAAGCGTGATAGATAATTAACGACGACATAGTCAATACATCAAAAGAGCCCGATAACTACTGTGAATAGTTATCGGGCTCGGTGTTTATCATGCTTAGCATCATATTTGTTAATTACATTATAACACCATAGTAGATAGGAATGCAAAACTAAAATTTTATATGATTGTATTTTATACATGTTAAATATTTAATAATTCATGTAATACAATGAAAAAAAACTAGATGCCAACATATTATGCGAATGCCATGATTCTTCAATGTTAATTCAATTACTGTCTAAAGGAATTGGAGGTACTATATTACCTGAATCGGCTATAACAAAAGATATTTATAGATCTTAGAAAGTTTTAGCAATAAAAGATAATTACTGGACTTCTCAAACCAAAATAGCGTGGCGAAAAGATAGTTATACTGCTAAAATTGCTCAAGCATTTATTAATGAAAACGTCATATTATAAAGAGAGGCTTATTTATCAACACTTATTAAACAAAATTAATAAAAATAGGAGAGATTAACTTGGAATACAATAAAAACTTTGATCAAATTTATCAAGATATCGTAATGGATATCATTGAAAATGGGGAGGTTCAAGATGAATCATTAGTTCGTGCAAAATACTCAGATGGGAGTCCTGCACCTACAAAGTTTATACAAGGAGTTAATTTCCAAATTAGCCCATCAGATGGTATACCAGTATTAAAATCTAAAAAGATATTTTCTAAAACGGCTTTAATTGAACTAGAATGGATTTGGCAGGAAATGTCGAACGATGTAACATGGCTTCAAAATAATGATTGTAAAGTATGGAATGAGTGGGCTAACGAAAATAATACGATTGGTAAAGCCTATGGTTATCAACTTGGTAAGGCCTGTAGAAAAGTTACTATTAAAGGTGAAGATAAAAAATTAAATCAAGTTGAGTACATTTTACACCAATTAAATCAAAATCCAGCATCACGTAGAATTATGACAAGTTTATGGGATGTAGATGATTTAGATGAAATGTCATTAGAACCGTGTGTTTGGGCTACAAATTGGAAAGTGAGTTACGGTGCTTTAAATTTACATGTGAAACAACGTTCGGCAGATATGGCTCTAGGTCATCCATTTAATGTATTTCAATATGCGGTTTTACACAGGTTAATAGCAGACCAATGTGGTTATGAGTTAGGAAATTTGTATTGGTGTATAGATGATGCCCATGTATATCTTAAACATATAGATACATTAAAGAAGCAACTATCAAATCCTGTTAATCAATCTAAACCAACAATAAGTCTACCTAGTAAATATGATGAGAAGGGTAATCTTAAATCCTTTTTTGAACGTAGACTATCTGAAGTACAGTTGAATAATTATAAACATAATGGAATTTTTAAATATGATATAGCGGAGTGATAATGAAAGTGAGGGATTTTATAAAGCTATCACATTCATTTTTATAAATAAGATAAAAAAGATTTGACAATATTCCTCGTTGTAACTAAAATAGTTACAACGAGGTGGTTGATTTGAAAATAAGTAGTCGTTTTACGGTCGCTGTTCATATATTGGCTTTAATAAAAATCGAAAAAAATTATGCTTTAACATCGAATCAAATTGCAGAAAGTGTGAATACTAATCCTGTTGTTATTCGAAGATTAATGGGGAAACTTAAAAAAGTTGGTTTTATTGAAACTTCACATGGCAATTCAGGAGTTAAACTTTTAAAATCATTAGACGAGATTACATTATTTGATGTTTATAAAGCTGTAGAAGTTGTTGAACAAGGCCGTTTATTCCAAATACATGAAGATACCAATATCGACTGTACAGTTGGTGCAAACATACAAATTCTATTGGAAGTTATTTTGGAAAACGCACAGGATGCTATGGAGACAGTATTAAAAAGTGTAACATTAGAAAATATAGTAAATAAAATTCTAGTAAACAACGGATAAATATATCCGTCTCCCCTTGTTTGTAACTGTAACTATTACAAGTACGAGCGTGTTGTTTACTTACATTTGATGAAACTGTATTAACCATCTTAATAAACATTATTGGAAGGAGAAATTATTTTGTCACTAAAAGTAAGTGTTTATTCTGATTATGTTTGTCCTTTTTGTTTTATAGGTAAGGATTAACTTGAAAAAGCAATAAAAGAAACAGATGCTGATATATCTATAGAATGGCAAACATTTGAGCTAAGACCCAAACCATTAGAGCAATTAGATCCTGTTAATGACTCATCCAAACTATCACTCTGGCAGCAAGTGATATATCCAAGAATAACTGAATGGGGAGTAGATATGAAATTACCAAATGTGTCTCCCCATCCTTATACAGATTTAGCGCACGAGGGCTTCTATTTTGCGAAAGAACATGGAAAAGCAAATGAATATAACAATCGTGTTTATGAAGCATTTTTCCAAGAAGATAAAAATATTAGAGAAATTGAAGTACTTACTGAACTTGCTAAAGATGTTAAATTAGATGAAGTTAAATTTAAAGATGCGTTACTCTCAAGAAAATATAGCACAATAAGATTACAAGCACTAGAACATGCTAATACTAAAGCTAATATTAGTGGTGTACCAACGTTTATTATCGGTGAAGAAAGAATTAATGGTGTTGTAGATAAAGAAACTTTTAAAAAAGCAATAGAATCGGAAAGTAAGAAAGTAAATGATAATAGTAATGAAGGTTTGCAGTGTGGCATTAATGGCACTTCTTGTTAGAAAGTAGGTTAAACAATGATAGTAAATATTATTCAATTAATACTTGGAGTATCGTTTACTGTTTTATCACTAGCAAATCTTAGTGGAAATAGAAATTCAAAAGAAAAATTCAAAAAGCTAAATATGCCAATTTGGTTTATGTATTTAACTGGAACTATTCAAATTATTGGTGGCATAACGATGTTAGTAGGTATATGGCACGTTCTTGTGGGAGCTTTTAGTGGCTTTTGGATTGCTATGTTAATGGCTGGGGCCGTAACAGTAAGAATGAAATCAGGTGAACGTATTAAAGATGTTTATTTACCACTAATGATAGGCTTTTTAGCGCTATTAGTCTTTTTATTAAATATACTATAATTAGGAGGAATTTATTATGAAAATTGGAATTATTGGAGCAAGTGGAAAAGTTGGAAAACTAGTATTAGAAGAATCAATCGAAAGAGGACATGAAGTAACAGCAATTGTTAGAAATGCTTCAAAATTATCAAGTAGTAATATAAATATTTTAGAAAAAGAAATATATGATATTACTTCTGAAGACTTGAAAGATTTAGATGTAGTTGTTAATGCATTTGGTGCGCCTCTTGGTGAAGAAGAATCACATGTGAAAGCTGGACGTGCACTTATTGAAGCATTGAAAGAAACTGATACAAGAGCAATTATCGTTGGTGGTGCAGGTAGTTTATACGTTGATGAAGCGCAAACAACTAAGTTAATGGATACACCAGAATTTTCTGAACTATTTGGGCCAACTGCAAAAGGAACTTCAAAAGGACAAAGTAGAAATTTAGAAGATTTAAAAGGTTCTAAAGGTATTAATTGGACATTCCTTAGCCCATCTGCAGATTTTGATGCTGAAGGTCCTAAAACTAAAAACTATCAAGCAGGCAAAGACAATTTATTAATTAACTCTAAAGGCAATAGTTATGTTAGTTATGCAGATTTTGCATTTGCACTAGTGGATGAGATAGAAAATCCACAACATAAAAATGAACGTTTTACTGTGGTATCAGAAGATAATTAAGAAATATAAATAGTTCGATTATACAAGACGTCTCATCACTAAAAATGATGAGACGTCTTGTATAATTTCAAAGAGAAAAATACTAATAAATTATATAGCTTTATATTTCCAAAAATTCAACATTAAATCTGTATATATGAAATGTTTTAGAAGAAAACGACTGAGTTTTTAAGGTACACCCTAATCATACAAAGTGAGTTGTTGAAATTAGCGCAACTGTGACTTTACCTGCTAATTTAGAATAACTTTTCTTGATAAATGATAAAGCTCAATACATTCACTATTCCATTTTTTATATTTTTCGAAATTCCATTGATAAATTATAAAAGATCCCCTCATTTTCATTAAAATCATTTAATTTTTCTAAACAAATGGCCACTCTCATTATTGTGGATATGAGAGTGGCCATAAATTTTATTTGTTTACTTGTCTATTTAACAAAGGGGATTCTCATTGCATTTGTGAATAACTAACTAAATACTTTAAAGCTTTAAAATGATAGACATTAACGAGATTTTAGTTCGTCAGTTGTCATCCATTTATGATTTTTAACCATCTCATCGTTTTCTGTTGATTTATAATCCACCATATAAACGGTTGTTTTTTCTACATCATCAATTTGAGCTTCTGCACCTTTCATACCAGGCATATGGTCAGCTTCTAATTTAACTGTATCACCTTTCTTGAATCCATTTTCAGGGGCATCTGCAACTTCCTCATTAACGACCCATTTGTGATTATTAACTTTTTCATCACCATTTGTAGGTGTGTAACTCACGACATAAGCATACGTTTTATAAGCACCTTTCACAGTACCTTTGGCATTTTTCATACCAGGCATATGATCAGCTGTAATTGTTATTTTATCGTCCTTTTTATATTTACTGTCATCTGTACTTTTCATATTATCTGGGGCTTTACTTTCACTCTTATGATTCATATGTTTTTCTTGTTTTTGATCTTTAGAATTTTCTTCTTCTTCGTTACCAGTTGAACAAGCTGATAATACTAATCCTGAAGCTACTATAATTGAGCTCAATTTTTTCATCATATTGAATTCTCCTTATAAATTATTTTGTTACTTTTATTTGTCCCATCATTCCATTATCTTCATGCTCAAGTATGTGACAATGGAACATGTATGTCCCAGTATTTTTAAAAACCACTTCTATTTTGGCTTTTTGTCCAGGTTCCAGAGATATAACGTCTTTTTTGCCTCTCATATCTTCTGAAGGTTTCTTCCCATCCACTGATAAAACTTTAAATTGCGTTCCGTGGATATGGAACGGGTGCTTCATACCACCCATTTTATCTTTGACGTTTTCAATTTCCCAAGTTTCTTTACGGTTTACCTTTTGTGTGAAATCTATTCTGTTAGGATCGAATTTTTTGCCATTAATAGTAACATTATCGTCCATACCTTCTAATTTGATTTTTTTATCTACTTTTGGAGTAGTGTCTTTGTTAGTACTTTTTTCTTTGTTAATAATTGGTAAAATTACTGTTTCATCATTATCAACAAGATTGACTTTTTCTTCTTTCATTTTAGATAAATCTATTACTATTTCTTTTCTTGCTGAAGGAGCTAAATTAATTTCTTTTAACTTTTTAGTCTTTTCTAAATGGCCGCCTTCTGAAGCAATATATTCAAAACTTTGATTATTACTTAGCTTAAGATTTAAATCCCGAGCATTGGAGCCATTTAAAAGTCTCAAACGTATTTTTCCTTCTTTTGTTGTTAATTTAGGATCTACTTTCCCATTCACAAGGACTGTATCACCTTGAGTACCATCTTCATCTTTCGTTTTTGTATAATTTAATTTTTTAGATACAAATGTTTTATCTTGGATTATTATAGGCAAATCATTTTTCCCATAATTGCTAGGATAATTATTCTTTTTGTCATCCTCTATATATAATAACCCTGATAAACCATTATAAACTTGTTTAGCTGTATTTGGGGAGGGGTGGGGATGATACCATAATGTAGCAGCCTCTTGTTTAACCTCAAATTTTATTGTTTTTTCTTTTCCTGGTTTTATAACTTGAGAAGGGCCTCCATCCACTTTTCCATCTATTTCTAACCCATGCCAATGAAATGTTGTATTTTCATCTAAGTTGTTGACTAACTTAATTTTAACCTTATCTCCTTTTTTTAATTTTAAAGTTGGCCCAAGTAAATTTCCATTGTATCCTAAAGTGTTAGAGAAATTACCTTTGTAAAATTCTGTCTTTCCTTTCTGCGCTTTTAATGTATAACTTTTATAACCATTGTTATCTTTTTTAGGATCTAAAACTTTGGGAAATGTTATTTCATTTTTTCCTTGTGAAGAATTCAAATTTTTTCTTTCGTCATGACTTTTCATATCCATCATATCATTTCGCTTTTGATCATTTTCTTTCATGTCCATCATGTTGTGCTTACCTTCTGCAAAAGTATCATTAGGAACCATAAACATTATAGAAAATAACGTAATTAAAATTGTGAACATTTTTTTATACATTATATTTACCTCTTTTATTTTAATTTTAATGTAAATGCATTAATTGCTACGATGATCGTACTTAAAGACATAAGTATTGCACCCACAGCAGGTGATAATATTAAACCAATAGAAGCTAATATACCAGCTGCAAGAGGAACTGCAATCACGTTATATCCTGCGCCCCACCATAAATTTTGAACCATTTTTTTCATCGTATTTTTTGAAAGGGACAAAAAATTGATAATATCAGAAGGATTACTTTTAACGAGTATGACATCCCCCGATTCAATAGCTACATCTGTCCCTGCGCCAATTGCCATACCAATATCTGCTCTAATAAGGCTTGGCGCATCATTGATACCATCACCAACCATCATGATTTTGCTACCATTGCTTTGATAATCTTGGATAATACTTTCTTTATCTTCGGGCATCAATTGCGCGTGGACATCACTAATACCTAATTCTTCAGCCACTGTTTGTGCCACTTCTTTATTATCGCCTGTAAGCATGACTGGCGTAATGTTTCTCGATAATAAATCCGAAACCATTTGTTTTGAACTTTCTTTAATTTTATCGCCTTGTGCGATAATACCAATAACTTGTCGGTCATGAATTAGATAACTAATAGAATTCCCTTGTTGAGCGAGATTCGTAAATTGTTCTTTATTATAATCAAAATTGCTTTTATCGAGATAAGAAACATTCACTATTTTGAGTTTTTTATTATCAACTGTGCCTTCTAAGCCTACACCTGGAATATTATTAACTTCTTGAGGAGTAGCATATGAAATATTTTTGCCTTTAGCAAAATCAACAATACCAGTGGCAAGTGGATGATTAGAATTACTTTCTAATGAAGCAAATAGACTCAATATTTCTTCATTATTTAACTCGTCTGTAAAACTTTCATAGTGATTCACTGAAAAGTTACCTTCAGTTAGTGTCCCAGTTTTATCCATCATGATGTAATCAATGTGTTGTGCGATTTCTACAGATTCTCTGTTTTTAATGATTAAACCATTATGTGCGCCTATAGAGGTAGAACGTGCTGTAACTAAAGGTATTGCCAAGCCTAATGCATGTGGACAAGCAATGACTAATACGGTTACTAGCCGTTCAAGTGCGAAATCGACGTTGTTTTGAATAAGCATCCATACGATAAATGAAATCAGGCCAATACTTACTGCAAAGTAAAACAAATAACCTGCGACTTTATCAGAGAGGAGTTCAGCTTTTGACTTATCGTTTTGAGCTTGGTTAACAAGACCCATAACTTGAGATAGGTAGCCATTTTCACCCGTAGCAGTCACTTTAACTTGTACTGTACCTGAACCATTAATTGAACCTCCAATAACATCATCATTATGAGTTTTATGAACTTTTTTTGATTCGCCAGTAACTAATGATTCGTCAATTGATGTTTCTCCTTGAACAATGATTCCGTCTGTGGGTATACTTTCGCCTGCTCTGACTTCCACAATATCGTCAATATGAATATCTGATATTTTAACTTCTTCTCGTTGATTGTTATCAATCAGCTTCACTGCAGTATTAGGTAAAAGTTCTGCCATTTTCTTCAGTGCATTGCCTGCATTACCTACTGCGTTCATTTCAATCCAATGACCTAATAACATGATTAAAATTAAAGTCGCTAATTCCCAGAAAAAGTCCATTGTATGTGTGGATGAACCACTGAAGTTATTCATATAAAAGGCGTATAAACTATAAATATAAGCTACTGAAATACCTAGAGCAACAAGCGTCATCATTCCAGGTTTTTTAGTTGAAATTTCATCTTTAGCCCCTGATAAAAATGGCTTTCCTCCGTAAAAGAATAAAATTGTAGCAAGAATTAATACAATCCAATCTGACCCTGTAAATGAAATTTGAAACGGTAATTTAACTCCCATCATGGGCGATAAAATAATAATCGGTATCGCAAAAATCAAAGAAATAAAGAATTTACTTTTAAAATTTCCATGATGGTGATGTTCATGATTACCATGACTAGTGTGATTTTCATGTTCTTGATGACTATGATGCTCATGATTACCATGACTAGTGTGATTTTCATGTTCTTGATGACTATGATGCTCATGATTTTGGTGTTTTTTGTTATTCGACAAAATTAAACCTCCTAATTTTATATTTTTAAAGATAGTAATAAGACAATTTGAGTATAACATATACGGTATAGGGGTATATACCATTTGACTTTTTTATTTTGTAGTGTACAGAAAATAACCATTTATGTCACTATTTAAAGGAATAACAAATACAATCAAATGGTCATTTGACTATAATGTTTGAGTAGATCACAATAATAACCAAGTGGAGTTGATAGGCTCCCTTAAAGTACAAGCAAGACACTTGAAGAAGAAAAATGTATTATACTTGACCGCGTACTATGGTACGCGGTTTATTATTATTTAGAGGTGAACTATGTGAGTTATCGTATTACTGCATTTGCAGAAAAATGTGGGGTAAATAAAGAGACGATTAGATATTACGAACAAAAAAATTTATTACAAGAACCTTCCCGAACGAAAGCTGGTTATCGGATATATTCAGATGATGATGTTAAGCGTGTATGGTTTATTAAACGGATGCAAGAGCTTGGTTTTTCTTTAAGTGAAATCCACAAGTTGCTTGGTGTTGTAGATAAGGATGATGTGCGGTGTTCGGATATATATGAGTTCGTTTCTCAAAAAGTTGATGAAGTACAACAACAAATTAGAGATTTAATGCGTGTTGAGAATATGTTGAATGATTTAAAAGAATGTTGTCCGAATGAAGAATATTTATATTCTTGCCCTATTATTGAGAAAATGTTTGAGGGTTAAAATCAACTTTTTAGCAGGTGATGTAAATTGACTGTACAAAAGCGAAAAAATGTAAAGGATAATGATAAATTATTGTTTTTAGGAATACCAGCATTGTTGGTTCTATGTTGCGCTTTACCAATCCTTTTAATTGCAATTGGATTGAGTTCTATGGGTGCTTTCTTAATAGGAAAACAAGTTTGGATATTTGGTGCTGTTTTGTTAATTGTCGGACTGATTATGTTGGTAAAAAGAAGAGGTAGTCGTAATACATGTCAGTCGGATTGTTGCCATTCTAAATTCAGTGAAACAGAAGAAAAAGGGGGGGAGTGATTTGAAATCAATATTGTTCTTTAAAAGATTTTATTATCAGCTCTCATTATTGTAAGCCTCTCAGCATGTGGAATATCCAATGGAACCAACACGATAAACAATGAAAAAACACAACCAATAAGTTCCGAGAAGCCAACACTCATTTATTTCATGGCATCTTGGTGTCCGACTTGTGTAGCAGGGGAAAAGGTATTTAAACAGATTCATAATAAATATGGGAACAATGTTCAACTTATAACTGTTGATATGGATCCCCTACAAGATACAGAACAAGATTTAAAGGATTTCCAACGTCAATATGGTGGAGAATGGACACATTTAATCGATAAAGAATATGAACTCACTAAAAAGTATAAAGTAAAACAATTGGAAGAAGTTTTTTTAATAGATAGCAATCAAGAAGTTATATATCACGCGGTTAACCCTTCCTTCGATGATTTACAAAAGGAACTAACACGTATTGGAGTGAGTAGTTCATGACGTTTCCCTTTATATTTATTTTTTCAGCAGGAATAGTTGCTGCGTTTAATCCTTGCGGGATTGTTATGTTGCCTTCATATATTAGTTATTTAATTGGTGAAGGAGAGGTTGAAACAAGGCGTTCCTTAATAAGGACAATCTCAAAGGGGCTATGGTTAGGATTGTCTATGACGTTGGGATTTCTAACTATTTTTGTGATAGCCGGTTTTCTATTATCGTTATTAGGTAGAGCTTTAATCAATGTTTTTCCAATTTGGTCATTTCTAATGGGCGTACTTATCTTTCTTTTGGGACTAGGGATGTTGCTTGGAAAAAAAGTTTCTCTACCTTTAAGAGTTAATATTAAACAGGGTAAACGATCAGTTTATTTCTATGGTATTGCTTATGGAATCACATCATTAAGTTGTACGTTGCCAGCCTTTTTATTTGTACTCACTGAATCTATGCAAGATAATTCGTTATTGATGGTTATACTTAAATTTATTGTGTACTCAATCGGTATGGGTGTTGTCGTTACTTCCATAACCATTGTTTCTTTGATTTCAAAAAGATATGTCCAACAATTACTTTCTAAAAATATGGCAATGATCCAATTTATTTCCTCCATTGTTATTTTAATTTCAGGAATTTATATTTCTTATTATTGGGGGATTGGTCCGGGTGGCATATTTCGATAATTAAAAGGAGTGTTAAAAAATGACTAAGAAAATCAGTATGAAAGTTAGTGGCATGACTTGTATGGGTTGTGAAGAACATGTAGCAGTTGCACTTGAAAATATTGGTGCCAAGAATGTAGAAGCTAGTTTTCGTCACGGTGAAGTATTATTTGAATTACCCGATGATATTGGGATTGAAAGTGCAAAAAAGGCTATTGATGAGGCGAAATATCAACCTGGAGAAATAGAAGAAATATCATCACAAGAAAATGTGGTGTTAGGTAATGAAGGCGATTATGACTTACTTATCATTGGTTCCGGTGGTTCGGCTTTTTCAGCTGCGATCAAAGCGATTGAATACGGGGCAAAAGTAGCCATGATTGAGCGTGGAACCGTTGGCGGAACATGTGTAAACATTGGCTGTGTTCCATCAAAAACACTTCTTAGGGCTGGAGAAATTAATCATTTAGCAAAAGTAAATCCATTTACGGGATTACAAACATCTGCTGGAGAAGTGGAATTAGCACCCTTAATCAAGCAAAAAGATGAATTAGTGAGTGAGCTTCGCAATCAAAAATATGTGGATCTAATTGATGAATATGGAATTGACTTAATTGTAGGTGAAGCAAAATTTACTGATGAACAGACGGTTGAAGTCAATGGGGAGAAACTTTCCGCAAAACGCTTTTTAATTGCAACGGGTGCATCTCCTTCTCTCCCGCCGATTTCAGGACTTGAAGAAGTGGAGTATTTAACAAGTACAACGCTCCTTGAAATAAAAAAGGTACCTAAACGATTAACGGTGATCGGTTCAGGATATATCGGAATGGAGCTTGGCCAATTGTTTCATAACTTAGGTTCAGAAGTAACGCTTATGCAAAGAAGTGAGCGACTGTTAAAAGAGTATGACCCAGAGATTTCTGAAGTAGTAGAAAAAGCTTTAATTGAACAAGGAATAAACCTTGTAAAAGGGGCATCTTTTGAGCGTGTAGAACAATCTGGAGAGATAAAGAAGGTTCATGTTACAGTAGATGGCAAGAAAAAAGTGATTGAATCAGAGCAGCTGCTTGTTGCAACAGGAAGAAAACCAAATACGGATACGTTGAATTTAAATGCAGCTGGGGTTAAAGTCGGAAAACGAAAAGAAATACTGATAAATGATTATGCTAGAACAAGTAATGAAAAGATTTATGCGGCAGGAGATGTTACATTAGGGCCTCAATTTGTCTATCTAGCAGCATATGAAGGTGGAATTGTTGCCGATAATGCAATCGGTGGATTAAATAAAAAACTAGATTTATCAGTGGTTCCCGGCGTGACATTTACAAATCCAGGGGTAGCAACAGTAGGCTTAACAGAAGAACAAGCAAAAGAAAAAGGCTATGAGGTCAAAACCTCCGTATTGCCTTTAGATGCTGTTCCAAGAGCGATAGTAAATCATGAAACAACAGGTGTTTTTAAGCTTATTGCTGATTCGAAAACATTGAAAATGTTAGGGGTTCATGTTGTATCTGAAAATGCAGGTGAAGTGATTTATGCAGCGACTTTAGCCGTTAAGTTTGGTTTAACCGTAGATGATTTAAAAGAAATCCTTGCACCATATTTAACAATGGCAGAAGGATTGAAATTAGCTGCCCTGACGTTTGATAAAGATGTTTCAAAATTATCTTGTTGTGCGGGATAACAACACAATGAATCCACCGTTTGGTTAAGACGGTGGATTCTTTCAACCTTGGACAAGGTACGCGGTTTCATTAGATAGAAATAAGGCAAACGTATTATAGAGTCAATTCTGCGAGGAGGTTAATGATGATAAAGAAATACGATCTTATTGTGATTGGTACAGGTTCTGCGGGTTCAATCACAGCAGCAAAATGTAATAAAGCCGGCTGGAATGTAGCTATGGTAGATGACAGGCCGTTTGGAGGCACGTGTGCACTACGTGGATGTGACCCAAAAAAGGTTCTACATGGTGCTGCCGAGCTTATTGATTGGAACAAACGGATGGTTAAGAATGGAGTACCGTCTGAAGTCTCCATCAACTGGAAAGATCTTATGAATTTTAAAAGAACCTTTACAGATGATGTCCCGGAAAAAAAAGAGGAAGCATTGAATAAACAGGGAATCGATACGTATCATGGCAATGCATCTTTCGTGAGTGAGGACAAACTTGAAGTGAATAAAGAAGTGCTCGAGGGGAGTCATTTCTTGATCGCTAGTGGTGCGAAACCTACCCCTTTACCCATAGAAGGAGAAGAACATCTTACTTATAGTGATGAGTTTTTGGAGTTGGATGAATTACCACAAAGAATCGTCTTTGTTGGTGGTGGGTATATTTCGTTTGAATTTGCTCATATCGCGGCACGTGCTGGATCAGAAGTTCATATTATCCATCGAGGTCAAAGACCTTTGGAGAATTTTGATATAGATCTTGTAGATATCCTTTTAGAAAAGTCGAAAGAGATTGGCATACAGGTACATCTTCAACATTCCGTTGAATCCATTGAAAAAGAACAAGGAAAGTTTCATGTGTACGCTCGAAAAAAAGAGGATATAACGCGGTTTGAAGCAGACATTGTTATTCATGGTGCTGGACGGGTCCCTGCCTTAGATATGAATCTTGAAAAAGGGAATATAGAAAGGAAAAAACATGGTGTCCATGTTAATGAGTATTTGCAAAGTGTAAGTAACCCGAATGTCTATGCAGCTGGAGATGCTGCAGCAACGGATGGCTTGCCCCTCACACCTGTAGCCAGTGCAGATTCTCATGTCGTAGCATCTAATTTATTGAAAGGGAACAGCAAAAAAATTGAATATCCCGTGATTCCATCTGCTGTATTTACCGTACCTAAAATGGCATCGGTAGGTATGAGCGAGGAGGAAGCCAAAAACTCTGGCCGGAATATTAAAGTAAAGCAGAAAAACATCTCCGACTGGTTTACGTATAAACGGACAAATGAGGACTTTGCTGCGTTTAAAGTGCTGATTGACGAAGATCATGATCAAATTGTTGGTGCTCATTTGATTAGTAATGAAGCCGATGAACTGATTAATCATTTTGCAACAGCCATTCGTTTTGGGATTTCAACCAAAGAATTGAAACAAATGATATTTGCCTATCCAACAGTAGCTTCAGACATTGCACACATGTTGTAATTTTTATCATATGTTTTTCCAGCATGATTTTTCCATTATCTCTTGTACACGCTTATTCAGAAAAGGGCGATTGTTGAAAATCAAAAGCTTAATTTCTCACTAAAAATACGGAGGAATTAAGCTTTTTTATCTTTCAAAATCCTTAACGTCCGTATTTTTCCGACGGTACCTCGACTATTAAGTATTTGATTTGCATATATAAAATCCTCGTTCAATACTATCCCTCCAAACTGTTGTTAATCACTCTATGCTTGAAATAATTATCATAGTTCAAAAAGGATACGTTATAATTGCTATATTGATTAAATGTTCAAGGAGTGCTTTATGATTTATACAATTGTAGTATTCATTGTTGCAGGATTAGCTGAAATTGGTGGTGGTTATCTAATTTGGTTATGTCTCAGAGAAGGGAAGCCACTTTATTTGGGGATCTTTGGGGGAATAGCCATAGTTTGGTTCTGTTGCAAAGTCAGAAAAAATATAACTAATTATCATTTTAACATGGTAGTATTCCCTTAACTGGCCAACATGTGATTAATTTCGTAGCACGGCGAAAATCCGTAGATCTGAAGAGACCTACGGTTCTTTTTATATAGACCATAAATACATTCAATACCTTTGAGTGTATTCTTTGCCGTATTGACGCTTTGATATCTCGTCTTTCTCACTTTAATATGACGGTG
>NZ_JAFCXB010000010.1:0-13036 GCF_049897865.1 Staphylococcus sp. Y174-1
TAAAATTGGGGCATATTCTTGAACCCAACGGTAGACCGTTGAATGATGAACGTTTACACCACGTTCCCTTAATATTTCAGATATATCACGATAACTCAATGCATATCTTAGATAGTAGCCAACGGCTACAGTGATAACATCCTTGTTAAATTGTTTATATCTGAAATAGTTCATACAGAAGACTCCTTTTTGTTAAAATTATACTATAAATTCAACTTTGCAACAGAACCATTAAAAACAATATTCATAGATATTAACATAAGCGCTCGTTATCAGAAATTAGTCTAACAAAAAAGGCATGACAATTTTAATAAATTGCCATGCCTTTTTTATTAAAATTAGTTACTAAATAAGAGATTCTAAATTATAAACTTTGGCTACTAGGACGAATGATAAATTCATTTACAGAAGATTCTTCCGGCTCATTAATTGCGTAATTAATAGCTCTAGCAATAGCATCTGGTTTAATTGCATTTTTATATAATTCATCTATATCTTGTTTCATATCTTTGTCACTAATATGATCTGTTAATTCGGTGCTGACAGCCCCCGGAGATAGAATTGTTGTTCTAATATTTGAACCCACTATAGCTTCTTCTTGTCTTAATCCCTCAGTTATCGCTCTCACTGCATATTTGGTACCACAATAAACAGCACTACCTGGGAAAACAACATGTCCCGCCACAGAAGCCAAATTAATAATATGGCCTGATTTTTGTTTTCTCATATAAGGTAATACTGCACCAATGCCGTATAATACACCTTTAATATTCACATCTATCATTTGATTCCATTCATCTTGCTTATTCTTTTCTAAAAAGGATTGAGGCATAAGACCTGCGTTATTAATTAAAACATCTATACGGCCAAAATCATTATAAGCTGTTTCAATTAATGCATTTACTTCATCGGCCTTTGTTACATCAGTTTTTTTAATACTTACACTATCACGACCTACTTTTTGTTGTATTTTTTCTAATCTATCTAAACGTCTCGCACCTAAAACAAGCTTGGCACCATTTTCAGATAACAAATTCACAGTTTCCTCACCAATACCACTAGATGCACCTGTTATCACAACTACTTTATCTTTTACATTATTCATTTTCTTACCTCCTAAATTATCATAATTATATACTTCACTATTTTATCGTTATCGAAACATCATTAATACTTTTTTTTAAAATATTTCAATTTCAATCTAGTATAACGACAAAAAGAGGATTGTGTATTAATCAATTTATATTTCTATACTATTATAAAATGTTCAATATAATAAGCTAGCGTTATGCTCATAATCTATTTTTATTTCAATAAAACACTATACTCAATTAATAATTTACTATGAAATTGTCTATAAAACTTATTCTAGATTATCAAATACCATTAAGTGAATTACAAAACAAACTTCCTAATATCAATCAACGTATGTCAATAAGACAACTCAGAGAATTAGAGCAAGACAAAATCATTGAAAGGACAGCCTACCCGCTAGTACCTCCTAAAGTAGAATATAAGTTGACCAAAATAGGATTAAAGCTTGATAAAGTAGTTTTTTCAATTTGTAATTGGGGAGATGAATTTCTAGATACACTTAAAAATAAGAAGCTAAGATATTAACATAATTACTGATTATCAGATATAGTTTAAATTTAATACTTTACGGGAATTATATCCAAGGAGGTGTAGTTAATGACGAATCAACTATTTATTAATAATGAATTTGTAGAAAGTACATCTGAAGAAACATTGGATGTGATTAACCCAGCAACGGGAGAAACAATCGATACGATTACATTTGCTACTGAAGAAGAGGTAAACGACGCAATTGAAAAATCTAAACGCGCTCAACTTGAATGGGAAAAAATACCGGCTCCTACACGTGCTGAGCGTGCAAAATCATTAATTCCTTTACTTAAACAACATAAAGATGATATCGCTCATTTATACGTCAAAGAACAAGGTAAAATAATAGCACAAGCTAAAGGTGAAATTGATAAATCGATAGAATACATTGATTATATGGCAAGTTTAAGTATGAGTAACAAAGGTGAAGTATTACAAAATACTATAGTAAACGAAACCATTCAACTGACAAAAAAACCAATCGGCGTTACTGCTGGTATTGTACCTTGGAATGCTCCGATTTTGGTGCTTATGCGTAAAGTGATTCCAGCTATTGTAACTGGCTGTTCTGTCGTTATCAAACCAAGTGAAGAAACAACATTATTAACATTAAAAATTGCTGAACTTTTCCGTGATTCAACTATTCCTGCTGGACTCATCCAAATTGTCCCAGGTACTGGCGAAACAGTTGGAACACAATTGGCGACACATAAAGATATTCAGCTTGTTTCACTAACGGGTAGCATGGGAGCAGGTAAAGCTGTATTTAAAAATGCGGCTGATAGCATAAAAAAACTCAACTTAGAACTAGGTGGAAATGCCCCTGTTCTTGTCACACAACACGCTGACTTAGATAAGGCTGTTGATTATATCGTTACTGCACGTATTAATAATGCTGGCCAAGTATGTACATGTCCAGAACGAATCTTTGTTCATGAAGATGTACATGACGACTTTATTAACAAGGTTAAAGATAAAATGGATGCTCTTCAAGTTGGAGATCCATATGATGAAAACACTGACTATGGTGCAATTATGAATCAAAAACAATTAGATAGTATTGATGATAAAGTTCAAGAAGCAATTAAGAATGGAGCAGATTTAGTGTTAGGTGGTCATAAATTAGACCGTGAAGGATTCTTCTATGCACCTACTATTTTAGATCATGTAAAAGCAACTGATAATGCTTTTAAAGAAGAAATTTTCGGTCCTGTTCTTGCTATAACCACATATACAAACTTTGATGACGTTATTGATATGGCAAATGATACTAATGCAGGTCTATCATCTTATATTTTCTCTGAAAGCTTAAAAGAAATTATGACAGCTACTGAATGTTTAAAATTTGGAGAAGTTTATGCGAACTGCGAGGCTGAAGAAGCAATCAATGGTTATCACGCAGGTTGGAGAGAATCTGGTCTTGGTGGTGCAGATGGTATTCATGGTTTTGAAGAATATTACAATACAACTGTAAGTTATATTAGATGGTAAACTAATAATTAAAAAGAGTCAGGGACATAATTACTAGAAAAACAGCCAGTAAATGAATTTATTATAAATTCATTTACTGGCTGTTTTATTTACAATACTTCGTATTGTTGGCTCGCTTTCTTAGAGGACAGATTCAGCCTGTAGTCTTCAGCTTATCCCGTTCCTTCAAGTGTCTCGCCAAAACACTCTGTATTTTCTATTAGAAAAATTGCTTAATGATAGTATTCGAATGATATAGCTTTCATAAAACCAAAAACCCTCGTTTTTGCAGAAACATTAAATACTTATCGTTTGAAATTCACTATGGTTTATGAATTAAAAGTATCAAAAGTCATTTCATACAAATCTTTATCATCTAAATTAACAAACTCCTCAATATTTACTCTATATGTGATACTGTTTTGCTTTTTAGAGATTTGGCTAAAATATTTTATATTTATATACATATTAGTTGTATAGCCATTATTTTTAATTGTATCTTCAAACTCTTCAAACGCCTTTTTATTAATAGGCATTAAATAAAATTTATTACTAGGCAAAATATTTATATGTTTTTCCTGTAAAACTTTATTTTCATCTTTATCTAAATAAACTTTTATATCAATATTTTTAGCAGTCCCTCCACCTAAATTTTGTAGTTTAAAAGCAGTATTTACATAGTCAGTATCAGATTCAGTTATATTCTTCAATTTCAAACGGTCAGTTTGTTCAATAACAATCTGATCGAAGGCCAAGAATGGTATAAAAGAAATCTTGATTTGTCTTATACCATTACTGAAACGAAATATAAAATCGCCATAATAAATGTTCCAATTGAACCAATTGCTTGTAAAATACTTAACATTAAATTCCTCTTTATAGTAACTTAGTTCTACTCTATCTAGATTATACAAGCTATTGTTAATAATATAAAATAAATGATGTATAATTGCGGTATCATTTTAGTAATTCAGGTTTTAAAAATAAAGTTATAAATTAGAAAATCATCAATAATTATTATGCTTTAAATGTCTCTAAATATATTTAAGTGATAAGCCAAATCACTCAATATACCGTTATCTTAATAATTTAGAAGACAAGGGAGAGTAAAATTAATGGAGATTATCAATTTTTTCACTTTAACTTTTCCATCTCTTAAATTTATTAGAATGAGATAACAGAAGTAATGAAAAACGTAGATATCGCTATATATCTTGTTCATTCAATCATACCTTCAGCTAAGTTAACACAAGCAAGTTTTAAAGATATAGATGAAATATTAGCAGATAATTTTGCTAAAGCATCAAGGTTTTGATAAAGTTAAACATATCATATTTATGAGTGACCTAATTCCAAATACGAATGAATTACCACCATGTTTAAGAAGTCGCTTAGAGTGTAAAGACATTTTAGGAGCATATGGTGTGCCAGTAACTACGTTGAGAGCTGGACTAATTATAAGTGCTAAGGGAAGTTCTTATCCAATACTAAAAAATTAGTATCCAATGCTCGTTTTTATATAGTTAATATGAAATTTATATTCATAGATTGTTGAATATAAATTGTTTTATGTTATCTTTAATTTCCTACTACTATTTCCTAAAAAAGAAAAGGAGCTAAATATGATTAATATTATATCAGCGATAGGATCGCTTGGAACATTTATTATGGCGTTATTTTATTTTGTATCAGTATCAGTTCAACTTTACCAAATGAAAATAAGTTTTATTCCTGCATTAGGATTTAATCAGGTTTTATTAATTAGAGATAAAGACCAAAAATTAAAATTAAAAAACACCACTTCCAATGTGGAAGAAACTGAAGATTATTTGAAATTATATAATTTAGGAGGCGGTGCAGCAAAAAAAATCACCATTGAAGTTTTATTAGGTGAAGATAAAGTTATTCAAAAAAAGTATGTTAATATGTTACCTAGTAAAGAAGGTTATATGTTACCTATAAATAAGACAGTATTTGATGAATTAGAAGATACTATAAAAAATAACGGTTACGAATCCAATATGAATATTAAGTTATCCTATTATCATAATGTGAGTAGAAAAAAACAAGAAATAATTTTAAAAGGGCATATAGATGCATTCAATAACTACGAAGATAAGAACATTTATGAATTACAGTTTATTTAAAGTAATAAAATGAATGAAAAATAAGATAGTTAATAGTAAGGCCTTTCTTTAACAAAATGCTTATTAATCATAAAATAACTAAAACGAAATATACAAAAGTATATTAAAGTTTTTCATAAAAAATAACTAGCCTAGAATTACAAAGAGTGTAAATTTATGTCTATAATTAAAATTCTAGTTAGAAAAATCGTTCATTATTGAGACAAAATTTTTAAACCATCTCTTTTTAAAAGAGTTGGTTTTCATAAACAGTGAAAATGAGATGACGAAACCCCCAATCTACAACCATAGATTGGGGGTTTTTAATACTTTTGTTAATTCAAAATTTATTATCTATCCCAATATCTGACTTTTTTAAATGCTTGAATAATAACTTGAGGTTTATCTGAAATGAAAACACCAGGTGCTTCTAAATTTATTTTAGCGTCAGATAGGCCTTTTGCAACAGCTGAATTAACAACTAGAGGTTTACCATGCTTGTAATTGAGTTCCGCGAAAGCCTCGGCATTTGGATTTATATCAGTGCCATCTGACAATACAATTAAACTATCAAATAATGTTGGATGAGCAGTATTATACGTTTCTGTTATACCAAAGTCTTCTGATATTTTTTTAGGATGTTGCCCCACAAATGCGTAGTTTAATTTGTTTTCGATAAATGTTTCAGCATATGCTTTTAACGTATCCTCACTAATATTTCCGTTTATTACAACTGCTACAGAATGCCCTTGTAATGGTATATCATATTTTTCCATTGTCAATTGACTATCTTTAGCTTCAGATGATACTTCTTCATTTTCAGAAGGTACATCTACACCCACGTTTTTAGCAACACGTTCAGCTAATGTGCGATCTACTTTGTTTAACTGGTTAACAGCATTTTGTTTAACCATAATTGAATCACACATACCTATTTCAAATGAAAACCCATCAACTGTGTGATTAAACTCATCTTGAGTTAGACTATTTAAATAGAGCTTAGCTTGACTGTAATAATCTTTAAAGCTTTCACTACGTTTTTGAATTTTACGTCCTTCTACTTTTTCTTGGTAATGTTCATAACCGCCTTCTTCTTTCGATGTCGTATGAGGCTCGTTATTATTAAGCCCATTTTTATGATAAGCAACTTGACCTTTGTTAACGTTCATTTGATGCATCGCATCTCTTTGGTTATTGTGTACTTCATTTACAGGTCGGTTAATTGGAATTTGATTAAAGTTTGGACCACCTAATCTAGAAATTTGAGTATCAGTATATGAGAATAAACGACCTTGTAATAATGGATCATTAGAGAAATCAATACCAGGCACAATATGTCCTGGGTGGAATGCAGCTTGTTCGGTTTCATCAAAAACGTTGGTTACATTTTGATTAAGTGTCATTTTACCAACTTTTTTAATTGGAACTTGATCTTCTGGCCAGATTTTAGTTGGATCTAAAATGTCGAAATCAAAATCAAATTCTTGTTCTGGTCGAATGATTTGTAAAGCTAATTCCCATTCAGGATAGTCTCCTTTTTCAATAGATTCATAAAGGTCCTTACGATGGAAGTCAATATCTTTACCATGTAATATTTGCGCTTCATCCCATACTAAGCTTTCTAAGCCTTGAAGTGGTTTCCAATGGAATTTTACAAAATATGATTGTCCTTCACTATTTACTAGACGGAATGTATGAATACCGAAACCTTCAATTTGTCTGAAGTTTTTAGGTATACCTCGATCACTCATTGCCCAGACTGTTGTATGCGTAGATTCAGGGTTCTGTGCGAAAAAGTCCCAAAATGTATCATGTGCTGTACCACCTTGAGGCATTTCGTTATGTGGTTCTGGTTTAACTGCATGAATTAAATCTGGAAATTTAATCGCATCTTGGATAAAGAATACTGGAATGTCATTACCTACTAAATCAAAAATACCATCCTCTGTATAAAATTTAGTCGCAAATCCGCGTACATCTCTTACAGTATCAGGAGAACCTTTTGAACCTTGAACAGTGGAAAATCTAACGAATACGGGAGTTGTTTTTTCGGGATGAGTTAAAAAATCTGCTGAAGTGTATTCTGATAAGTCTTCATATACTTGGAATTCGCCATGTGCACCAAAGCCCCGAGCATGTACAATACGTTCTGGAATACGTTCATGGTCAAAGTGCATTATTTTTTCTCTAAAATGAAAATCTTCTAATAAGCTAGGACCACGCTCCCCAACAGTTAACGTATTTTCGTCTTCACTCACTTTTACCCCGTTATTTGTCGTCATCGCTCTGCCATCATTATCTTTTTTTACTTCATTTAATTGCTCTTGCTTTTTATTACTCAATTTTTATTCCTCCTTAGCCTTACGTTTACTTTTTACCACAAATGAGGAAAATAAAAACTAAGTATAAAGTTTTTAGAAGTATTCTAACCATACACCTGATATGTAATATCAAAAATTATCAATTGAATAATATGATTTTATATTAAGTAAAATACGCAACTGTGCAGCTATCTATGATTGATGTAATGATGTGAACGAAGATCATAAGCATATTGAGCGCCTACTTCTGTCAAAAATACATAATGCATGTGAAAATACTTGAAAACGTAATGTATGAAGAAATATATAAAGAATAAAAGTCATATATGGGCTCCAAATGAATATAACAATATATTAAAGATAAGGACACATACATCTAATGTATGTGTCCTTGATTACTTTTGTAAAATGTCATGTATTAGATTATTTCTGCAATTTATTGACCAATACGTATATGAGTTAAATAACCATCTTTATCAAAGAAAGCTTTGTAAGCCCCGTCATTAGTACTATAAGGTATAAATGTACCACCTTCCTCCGATTCTCCTTCTTCTGTGCTATTATTTGATGCATGCGTTTTTTTAAATTGTGCTTTAGTGACTGTGTGGGATTTAGCATTGAATTCCATTTGGATGGCTTCATCGTTTTCATTAAAATCTATTTTAGAACCATAAGAATCTATAGTATAAGCATGAGTTTGATGAGCTTTTGGATTGGCTTTATAGCCATTGAGCGTAAAATTATCATATTTCATTGCGCGTACAAAATTATAATCTAGGGTAAATGTTGGATCATATGTCGTATATCCTTCATAGTTATACCATGGTTTTTGTGATTGTGAATCTTTTGTACTTTGTGTACTGACGCCGTTCCCACCTTCACCATGACCCCATTTTTGAACTCGTTCTGCTGCTTGTGCATCACTCGTCGTAATGTATGCTGCTAATGATCCTGCAACCAATGTAGATACAACAACTGTTGCTGAAAATATTTTCCCAAATTTACGCATAACCAATCACTCCTTAAATTTTGAACACCTTTGATTAAAGTTGCTTTAAATTCATATCCGGATGTATCAAGCTTTAAACAAGTAACTCAAGTACGATGCGACTACGACAAATGTTAGTAATTATCACTCCTCAAATTTAGCATACGCTATCGGCAAAGTGTATATTTTCACCTTTATCTTACACCAAATCTTTTATATTTCAATTATATGTATAGTTGCTTCACATCGCACAATTGAAAGGATGAATTTATTATCAAGGGAAACTCGACTCTTTTTCTTGTTCTTTTATTAAAATTTCAATTCAATCATATAATATGAGTTTCGAGACGCTGTGAAAGTCCCTCATTTGCATTGACAATCAATTTATCAAGATAATCCCTTATCATGTTTAATTCTATAAACTGTTTGTCTTGTAATATTAACTTCTTTGGCAATTTTACTAATTGCTCGCCCTTCTTCTAACATTTCCACCACGCGATGATAAATAACACGTTTCTGAGGGTCTTTCGCGTTCGGCGAATAGAGTAAAGGTCGGCCTTTATATATTCCTTTGTCTTTCGCGACTTGAATCCCTTGTGCTTGTCGACGTTTACTTTCATTTCTTTCTTGTTCTGAAACCATTGCTAAAATTTGAAGGATTAAATCTTTCATAAACTTATCCAGTAATGGATTACCAATAACTTCATTCATCATAGGTAAACTTGTAATCATTAACTGAACGTCTTTTTCTTTTAAGTAATTCACAGTTTCAATAATTTCATCATAATTACGTCCTAAACGATCAATTGACTCCACAACGAATCGATCTCCCATTCTTACAAAATTAAGAACTTCTTGAAGTACGGGTCTGTTTTCTATAGATTTCCCAGACTGTTTTTCTGTAAATATTTTTTCAGCACCAAACGTTTTTAAATTTTCCAACTGTCTTTCTAAATTTTGATCTATCGAAGATACTCTCGCATAACCTATAATCATTTATTTTCACTCCATAATTAATATACACCCTAATCATACGTTTTAGTTGCGATAATTTCAACAACTTACTTTGTACGATTAGGGTGTACCTTAAAAATACATAAACACAATTTCTCAATTAATTATCTCATTTTAATTGCTCTATGAGAATTATATTACCTGATAAATTAGACAATTTTAATATTAAAAAATCCTTCTTTTATATAAAGGAAGGATTACATAAAATAATTATTAATATAGAAAACAGGGGCTATTTATTAAAATCTATAACAATTTTACCAAACGCGCCTTCCATTTGATGTTCATATGCTTCTTTTGCTTGGTCAAATGAATAAACCGTATCAATTACAGGATCTATATTTATTTGATCTAAAGCTTTATTGAAATCTTCAAATGCTCTATGGTGTCCTAGATTGATACCTTGGATTCTTGCTTGTTTAGCAAGTAATGCGAATAAATTAACATTTGCTTCCATATTTTCAAGAAATCCAATAACATATATATGCCCTTGAAAAGCTAAAGCATCTATAGATTTAGCAATACTTGACCCACCGACCACTTCTACAATATGTTCTACACCTTTACCATTTGTTAATTTTTGCACTTCTTTTTCCCAATCAGGGTGCGTTTTGTAGTTGATTACTTTAGAAGCGCCAAGTTCTTTGGCTTTTTCTAATTTTTCGTCACTGCTACTTGTTGCAATAACTTCTGCTCCTAATGCTGATGCTATTTGAATTGCAAATATAGAAACGCCACCTGTGCCTTGAACAAGAACTTTATCACCTGCTTTAATATTTCCATACTCAACTAATGAGAACCAATTCACAAATGCTGCTACCGGCAAAGTTGACGATTGATTATCTGTAAGTGTTTCAGGAGAGAATACAGCTGCATTTGCATTCAATACCATGTATTCTGAAAGTCCACCATCTACTGTAGCACCTAAGGCATGTGATTGTTCATCGCTTTTAGGTTTTCCATCTAGCCATTTGGTAAACATATGTGAGGTAACACGGTCACCTTTTTTAAATTTGGTAACTTTTGAGCCGATTTCTACAACTATTCCTGAAGCATCTGAAACAGGAATAAACGGAAATTTTAATAATTCAGGCGTATATATACCTTCGACAATTGCAGTATCTCGATAATTAAGTGATACAGAGTTAACTTTAATTAAAATTTGATCTTCTGTAATTTCGGGTTTCTCTAGTTCAACTTGTTTAAGGTTATCTAAACCAAAATTTTCTAATTGCCATGCTTTCACTATTAAAACTCCTTTTTATTAGTATTATGGAAAAATTTACAAAACACTCAAATCATCATATCGTTAAACGACGATATATAAGTATGAAAAAAGAACTAAATTATAGTTCTTTTTTCAATTATTTTACGTATATTTTTAATGACTTGTTCATTCCTCTTTTGAACAATACCCTGAAGCCATAAGTTTTACGCACTATTTTTAAAATCGAAATCAATTAAACAAAAATATGTGGTTCATTACAAGTTTTTTAATTGATTAATCGTTTGCGATTGATTATTCTTTAATGAGAATAGGAGTGATTAAATTGATTGATGATGAAATGAAATTGACACATCAGCTATGCTTTTCTGCTTATAATGTTAACAAATTATTCAACAAATTTTATGAAAAGCAATTAAGTCAATTCGGTTTAACTTTTTCTCAATATCTAGTGCTATTAACCTTATGGGAAGAAAACCCTCAAACTTTATTATCCATTGGTAAAAAGTTGAATCTAGCAAGTAATACCCTAAGCCCATTACTAAAAAGACTTGAGCAAGCTGGCTGGGTTCAAAGAAATAGAGATGAAAGCGATAAACGTAACCTTATCATAACTTTAACGATAAAAGGTCTAAATGAGCAAGAAGCAGTACATGAAGCTATTGCTAAATTTGTTTCTTCACAATTTGATGTAGATGAATATATGAAAGCCAAAAGTATTATGGATAATTTAGAAGAAACGTTGAAAACTATTACAAAGGATGATTCAAATGAAACAATATGATGTCGTATTTTTAGGTAGTGGACACGCAGCTTGGCATGGTGCGCTGACTTTAAACAAAGCGGGGAAATCGGTTGCTATTGTCGAAAAAGATCGTATAGCAGGTACTTGTACAAACTATGGGTGCAATGCCAAAATTTTATTGGAAAACCCTTATGAAGTACTAGAGCAAGCTTCACACTATCCCAACATAATAAATACTGAAGCATTATCAGTGAATTGGGAAAACCTTATGTCTTATAAACATAAAATCATTGACCCTATGGCAAATACTTTGAAAGGTTTATTTGAACAACAAGGTATAGATATTATTGAAGGGGCAGGAAAATTATTAGATGAGCATCACCTCTTAGTAGATGGCGAACAATATTATGTTGAAAACATAGTTATTGCAACAGGTCAACACAGCAATAAGTTAGATATTGAAGGGTCTGAATATACGCACGATAGTAGAGACTTCTTATCCTTAAAGCAAATGCCAAATAGTATCACATTTATAGGTGTAGGTATTATTAGTATTGAATTTGCTAGCATAACCATTAAATCTGGTGTAGAAACTCATATGATTCATGTTGACGATGAACCGCTCAAAGGTTTTTATTCAGCACATATTGCTAAATTAATGGACAAATTGGCAGCAGAAGGAGTTCAATTCCATATGAATGAAAATACTACTGTAATTAAAGAGCAAGGTGACAATTATACTGTATCAACAGAATCAGGATTAGAGATTACTACTAACTATGTGTTAGATGCTACTGGACGTAGACCAAATGTCAACGGTATTGGCCTTGAAGAAGCTGGCGTTAATTTCACTACTCGAGGTATACAGGTAGATGAATATTTACGTACAAATATCCCTAATATTTATGCTAGTGGTGATGTGTTAGATAAAGTAATTCCTAAATTAACACCTACTGCAACATTTGAATCTAACTATATTGCTGCGCATATTTTGGGTATGAATAAAAATCCTATTAACTATCCTGCAATACCTTCAGTTTTATATACACTACCAAGATTGTCTAATATTGGAGTTTCTGTAGATGAAGCTAATACTAGTGAGGACTATAAAGTGATAGATATTCCTTTTGGTAAACAAATGGTGTTTGAATACAAAAATGAAACTGAAGCTGAAATGACAATTGTATTAAATAATGATAAACAATTAGTAGGAGCTGCTATATATGCTGATGATGCACCAGATTTAGTTAATTTATTAACTTTCATTGTAAACCAAAAATTAACGGCTCAAGATTTAAATGAAATGATCTTTGCTTTTCCTGGATCATCAAGTGGCGTTATAGATCAATTAAAATTAGCAATGTTATAAAAGGAGTGCTATAAAATAACTAATAATATTTATGGTTCTGTTGCAAAGTAAAAAATATAGCTAACCACTAATTTATCATGTCAGTGTTCGCTTAACTTGCTAGCATGATGCTAATTTCGTGGCATGGCGAAAATCCGTAGATCTGAAGAGAC
>NZ_JAFCXB010000011.1:0-9692 GCF_049897865.1 Staphylococcus sp. Y174-1
TCTCTTCAGATCTACGGATTTTCGCCATGCCACGAAATTAGCATCATGCTAGCAAGTTAAGCGAACACTGACATGATAAATTAGTGGTTAGCTATATTTTTTTACTTTGCAACAGAACCCTTGGATCTATAGGTGCAGTTATAGCAGCCCTTCTCATTATATTTTTTAGATGGGGGTGGGCGGATCCTTTAGCAAGTGTGATTGTAGCAATTTTAGTACTACGTAGCGGCTTATATGTAACAAAATCAAGTCTTCATGTATTAATGGAGGGAGCACCAAGCAATATAAATACAAAAGACCTTATTAAAACTATTAAAAAATTCAAAGAAGTTAAAAATATTCATGACTTTCATGTTTGGTCAGTAACTAGCGGATTAAACGCGTTATCTTGTCATATTGTTGTAGAAGATACAATGACCATTACTGAAAATGAGTTTTTACTTAAACGTATAGAACATGAACTCAATCATCAAAATATTCAACATGTCACAATACAGACTGAAACTTCTAACAATAATCATAGTGAAAAATTGTTTTGTATCGTGAAAGAAGAAGACAGTCAACATCATCATTAAATAAACAGCCATTATTTTTTAATAATGGCTGTTTATTTAATTATTTCAATATATTTAATATATCTTTTTTGTTATTTTCAAATCCCACGTAATATTTAAATAACTTTTTTTTACCCCAAAAATTTTTTTTATAAAAAGCAAATAAGGGAACAATTCGGTTGCCTGATATTTTTTTCATTTCTTCTTCTAAGTCCAAATTTTGACTTACATCTTTATGACTATAACTAATCTCTTGAGAGTTTAAATACCTTTTTGATTCTTGGCAATCAGAGCACGTAGGTCTTGTGTAAAGCTCAAGTTGTATATTTTTATCCAAATATATCTCTCCTAATATAAGTTTTAGCATACATTTTATACAAGTGTACCTCTTAAAACAAACTTTAAATATTAATTTTTTATATGAAACTTTTGTATTGACTTATACCTACCGGGGGTATAATATAGGTTTCAATAAGACATACCCCAGCAGGGTATACGAGGAGGGGTGAAATTGAACACTACTACTGTTAAAAACAATGACGCATTGCTCAATAGACTCAAAAGATTAGAAGGACAAATGCGCGGTTTACAATCAATGATAGCAGAAGATAGATATTGTATAGACGTACTAGTACAAATAACAGCAATACAATCAGCCCTAAAACAAGTGGGTTTTATAGTAACTGAAGACCATATATCTAATTGTGTAAGTGAAGGTATTAAAAATGGCAACGGAGAAGAAAGTATCAAAGAATTGATGGTTGTATTAAAACAATTTTCAAAATAGGAGGAAAGAAATAATTGAGTGAAAATATTAAAAAAACCTCATTAGGTATCACAGGCATGACATGTGCAGCTTGCTCGAATAAAGTAGAAAAAAATCTAAATAAATTAGATGAAGTTAACGCTAATGTAAATCCTTCTACAGAGAAAGCTACAATTGAATATAACCCCAATGTTACATCATTAGAAGATATTGCAAATACAATTCAAAAAACAGGTTATGGAGTTTTAACCGAAAAAGTGGATCTCGATGTAATGGGAATGACGTGTGCAGCTTGTTCGAATAAAATCGAAAAAGTTTTAAATCGAATCTCAGGTGTAAATAAGGCTACAGTTAATTTAACCACAGAAAGTGCTACTGTAGAATACAACCCTGATATGACGTCTGTAGATGAATTTCAACAACGTATTAAAAATCTAGGATATGAAGCACAACCTAAAAAAGAAGCATCAGAAAAAAGTTCCCAAAAAGAAAAACAATTAAAACGACAGTTAATTAAATTAGTTGTTTCAGCTGTTTTAGCAGCTCCATTGTTAATGACAATGTTCGTTCATTTATTTGGTATTCAAATACCACATATATTTATGAACCCGTGGTTCCAATTTGTATTAGCAACGCCTGTTCAATTTGTTATTGGTTGGCAATTTTATGTAGGCGCTTATAAAAACCTTCGTAATGGGTCAGCAAATATGGATGTTCTTGTCGCTTTAGGTACAAGCGCAGCCTTCTTTTATAGTATTTACGAATCGATTAAGTGGTTAATTAATACAAATTATGAGCCACACCTATATTTTGAAACAAGTGCTGTATTAATTACTTTAATTCTTTTCGGAAAGTATTTAGAAGCACGTGCTAAAACACAAACAACAAATGCGTTAAGTAAATTGTTGAATTTACAAGCTAAAGAAGCACGTATATTACGCAACGGTGAAGAGACTATGGTTCCTTTAAGTGAGGTAAAAGAAGGAGACTATTTAGTTATCAAACCAGGAGAAAAAATACCAGTAGATGGCAAAATAATTAAAGGTATGACTTCAATTGACGAGTCAATGTTGACAGGTGAATCTATTCCTGTTGAAAAAATGCAAAATGATAATGTTATAGGATCAACAATGAATAAAAATGGAGCAATTACTGTTGAAGCAACAAAAGTTGGTAAAGATACAGCTCTTGCCTCCATTGTTAAAGTTGTCGAAGAAGCGCAAGGTTCTAAAGCGCCAATACAAAGACTAGCAGATATTATTTCTGGATATTTTGTACCTATCGTTGTAGGTATCGCGATTTTCACATTTATTATATGGATTTCATTAGTTCAGCCGGGGCAATTTGAACCAGCCTTAGTTGCTGCAATAGCAGTATTAGTTATTGCTTGTCCTTGTGCGTTAGGCTTAGCTACGCCTACTTCTATAATGGTGGGTACCGGAAAAGCTGCTGAAAATGGCATTCTATTTAAAGGTGGAGAACACATTGAAGGTACACATGCTATTAATACAGTTGTTTTAGATAAAACTGGCACTATAACAAATGGCACACCTGAAGTCACTGATTTTAGTGGAGATGATCAAACATTACAATTATTAGCTAGTGCAGAAAAAGGTTCTGAACACCCACTAGCTGAAGCTATCGTAAGTTATGCTAAAGAAAAATCATTAGAATTTTTAGAAGTAGATCATTTTGAAGCTATACCAGGGCGCGGTATAAATGCAACAATTGATGGTAAAGAACTTTTTGTTGGAAATCGAAAACTAATGAGTGAAAAAGGAATCCGAACTAATGAAGCTGAAACAAATCTCGCTCAATTTGAAAAAGAAGGAAAAACTGCAATGCTTATAAGCGTAGATAACGAATTGAGAGGGGTTGTCGCTGTAGCCGATACAGTTAAAGATACTGCCCAACAAGCTATTCAAAAACTTCATGAATTAGGTATTGAAGTTGCTATGTTAACTGGTGATAACAAACGTACCGCACAAGCAATAGCAAAACAAGTTGGTATAGACACGATTATTGCAGAGGTTTTACCAGAAGAAAAAGCTTCTAAAGTAGCAGAAATTCAATCTGAAGGTAAAAAAGTAGCTATGGTTGGAGATGGTGTCAATGATGCTCCAGCACTAGTTAAAGCAGATATTGGTATTGCCATTGGTACAGGTACAGAAGTTGCAATCGAAGCTGCTGATATAACTATTTTAGGAGGAGACCTTTTATTAATTCCAAAAGCAATAAAAGCAAGTAAATCTACAATTCGTAATATTCGCCAAAATCTATTTTGGGCGTTTGGTTACAATGTTGCAGGTATCCCTATAGCAGCAATTGGTCTGCTAGCACCTTGGGTTGCGGGAGCAGCAATGGCTTTAAGTTCTGTAAGTGTTGTCACAAACGCTTTACGTCTAAAACGTATGAAATTATAAGAATCTTATATTTCTTGAAAGGAGGTGACAACATTGACTAACGAAGTTATTAATGTAGAAGGTATGAGCTGTGACCATTGCAAGCATTCAATTGAAAAAGCATTAAATGGATTAGATGGTGTAACATCTTCAGAAGTAAGCTTGGCGAATGGGAATGTGGAAGTTGAATTTGATGAAAATCAAGTAGCTTTCAACGACTTTAAAGAAGCTATTGAAGATCAAGGTTACGATGTAATTAAATAATTTAAATAGTTGGGCATATCGTTTAATGATATGCCCTTATTAAAAATTAAGGAGGATAAAAATATGAATCATAATCATGAATATCATTCAAACAAACCCGAAATTAAAGCAAATGTTGTATATAGAGACGGTAATATAGAAATTACGTTAGAAGATGAATTTAATAATGCCCCATTATTAGATACTATGCATGAAAAAGAAATGCATTTCGTTTTAGTATCTAATGACATGGAGAAATATTACCACCTACACCCTCAAAAAAAGCATGAAGGTTTATTTATAATTAACCAACAATTAGAGCCAGGAACTTACCATGCTTTTGTTGATGTTACACCAAAAAACCATGTGTATTACGTTCATCCTATTGAACTGCAAATTGGAGATAAAATAACCTCTAAAACATCTTTAAATTCTGATAAAAATTGGGTGAAAGTTAACAAAGGAGTTCATGTAACTTTAAATTCTATAAATGCTAAAGAAGATGAACATGTCCCTTTAACTTTCAATACAGAATTAACACCCCAACCTTATTTAGGAGCTTTAGGACATGTGATTATATTTGATGAGCAATTAACTGATTATATTCATGTTCACCCAGAATCACCTGATTCTACAACCTTTTATGCTCATTTTCCTAAAAAAGGGATGTATAAAATTTGGGCAGAATTTAAATTTAATGATGAAGTGCATAGATTTACTTATAATATTAAAGTTGCATAAATCTATTAGCAAAAGCTTAAAAATCAGTAAATTGTAAAGAGTTATTTAGATAATACAAAACGCTTTATAAAAAATCGAAAATTGATGAAGA
The DNA here is from genome assembly GCF_049897865.1 of Staphylococcus sp. Y174-1. Lineage (NCBI taxonomy): Bacteria > Bacillati > Bacillota > Bacilli > Caryophanales > Staphylococcaceae > Staphylococcus > Staphylococcus sp. Y174-1. The sequence goes on from NZ_JAFCXB010000011.1 coordinate 4,798, forward strand.
AAGTATCAAAAAATTGTAGTGGTTGTTTATATTGCAACATTCACTGAATTTTTATAGTTAATAATCTATTATTTAAGGAGTAATTTATTGATTAAGTTTGAATATTTTGAGGAGAAAGATTTTGATTTATTAATAAACTGGATAAACTCTCCTGAACTTTTAGTCAAATGGGCAGGTACAGATTTTAATTATCCCCTAGATGAAGAACAATTAAAGGAATATATTATAGACACAAATAAAGAAAATGCTAGTAAAATAATTTATAAAGTTATCATTGAAGAAAATAATTCAAAAAAAATTATAGGTCATATTGCTTTAAATAATATAGATTTTAAAAATTGTTCCGCCACTTTAGGTAAAGTTTTAGTAGGTGATCCGCAAATGCGTGGCCAAGGATTAGGCCCTAAAATAATAAAGAAATTATTGAAAAAGGCTTTTGAAGATTTGGGATTACACAGAATTGAATTAGGTGTTTTTGCCTTTAATAAATCAGCTATAAAAAGTTACAAAAAGATTGGATTTATAAAAGAAGGAGAAAAAAGAGACTTTAGAAAATTAAATGGAGAATATTATAATTTATGGCAAATGAGTATGTTAGAAAGCGAATGGTCTTGAATAATTTTAAACAAAAATAGCCCTCTTATTTTAATAAGAGGGCTATTTTTGTTTATTTAGAGCGTGCTCTAATTAGTCATTTGTAATTTGTTTATGATTCCATTTATTATTATAGTATTCTTCAAACTGTTGCTTATAACCAGACCACAATTTCTTTTTATTAGTAAAGTCACAGCATAATTCAATGAATTTAGATACAATATAATTTGTAAATGAAGATAACTCTATTTCGCTAGATAAAGAAGATTCTTGGTAAAATTCCTCTATTTCTCTATTACTAATATAAAGATTTGTTGCAAGTATATAGATAGTTTTATTTTTTTCATTACCAATAGAATGAACATCTGATGAAAAACTTCTATATATATGTTGATAATAATAATCCATGTTTAAATACTTTGATAGCAATTCAATATTACCTATTTTTTTATTACTTGTACCTTTTTCCATGTACCATTTTTTTATATCGTTTACTTTATTTACTTTTATTTTTGAATTACTAAAAGTTTTTATGAACAATTGCTCTAAATTAGTCAACTTGCTTTCTAAATTTATTATATCTTGTTGACTAAAACCTCCATCTTTTGCATTTGACACTAATACTCTAACCTTTTCGTATTCATTATACAAAAAATATCTTTCTGCCCTTTTTCTTGATTCACTGTCTGATTCTAATATATATTTTAAATAAAGTAATAACTCATATAGTTTCCTAGATAAAGTTCTAGCACTACTTATAGTCACACAATTATTTATGTCGATATAGTTAAGATAGAAAGTGTGTGCTATGTCATAAATAGCTAAAAAAAGATGATTTTCTTTGAATTTTTGTATGTCCTGGCTATTATTTAAACCTTTTTTAATATAAATCTCTACTTCATTAATCACTTTAATTACATCTTCATCTTTAAAAAATAAATCTTCCACTTTTAACCAATCCTTTGTTTACATAATGCCTATTTTATAGATAGTTTAACTGTACATAACATACAGTTAAGAAAATTTACTTTCAATTTCAACTATCTTTTGTAAAATCTCCTTAATATCCTCTTTTGATAACTTATCTAAATTCTGTAACATGTATTTATTTGTTTGTTTTATATCTCCCCTTATACTTCTAATTTCCGCATTATAATAAACTTTTTCTGTATCACTCATATTCAAACTATATTTATTATTGCTCACATATTCATTTGCTTTATCTAATTCTTCGATGTAACGACTTAAAATGTCCATTTTACCTACTCCTTTTTGTAATCTCAATTCAATATATAGCTTATTATAATCTTTGAATAGTAGATTTCACTAATTTAATCTATTAAATCTTTACTTGAAGCTTCTAATAAGTTATTAAAGTTTTTATATTCCTTATATGTTTTTTCTATTTCACTTTGAGCTTCAATTGGAAGCCCTGTGTCTGCAATAATTATATTACAAATTACTTCTGTATCACCAAACCATTTGCTATAATTAATTGCCTCGTTCAAATAACTTATTTTCTCATTAACTCTTTCTAACGATTGCAAACTTAAATTCACATGATTATTGTTTAAATTATCTTTAATTATTTCTAAATAATGTGTTAGTTCAACTTCTAAGTCACAAATTTGGTATTTATTAGCTATTTCTCCTACTATAAATGCTTTTTTATTCTCTGTTTCAAAATTCATATTATAATTTGAAAACAATATATTATATTTTTCTTGAGTAGCAACATTTCCTTCCTTTCTAAATATAGATGCCCATTGTTGAATACTCATTCTCTCTTTATGTGTAGCTAAATCAATCATTTTTAAAGTTTTTATATTCCTTTTTTTCTCATCTTGTTCTAACCTTTCATCAGTTCTTTTAATATTGGCAAACGTTAATAAAAATGCTAGTAGAGTAACTATTGCTCCAAATAACTCAACACCGTGGTCGTATAAAAAACTATGTTCTGTAACTTGTGATCCTATAATCATTTAAACTTCTCCTATAATTGATTATTTTTTCTTTCCATTTAAAAAAGTATAAATTTGATCATTTGTAAAATTTGTAGAAAATGTATATAACATAACAAACCTCAACATATCTACATAAACGTATTTCAAAATCACTATTTTGCATTCCTACCCTATATGATGCTATACTGTATTTAACAAAGAGAGTTCCATAGGTACACCAATCCCCTCACTACCGGAAATAGTGAGGGGATTTTTTGGTGCAGCTATGTCGCCTTATTACTTGTTACGATTGTTTAGCCAAAACGTGAAAATCGCAACAATGCATCCTGAAATCACAGGTGCAACTATACTAACAAAGAGAATTGCCATAGGTCTCACCTCCTTCCATAGTAATTTCGCCTATGGAAGTTAAGGCGACTCCATTATTATATCATCTGTAAACATGTAATCATATTCACTTCTGATAAGTCATTTTATGTTATATCTTTGCTTATTTTTATAGTATCAAGACAAGAAGAAACTCGTTTTCAACTCGTTTCTAAAAATTAAAAAAGAGAGTAAAAATTAGGAGCCACTCTCTTTTTTAAAACCACTCAATAAACCAAAAATAAGAATTAAAGCAGAAATAAATAAACATAAAACAAAAAGACCATTAAATTCAGGTGTATTGAAAAAAGAAAACAATTCTAAGTTACTTAAATTACTAAGAAAACCACTATCATTGGGAGTTAGCTTCAAGTAATCAAAAACAAAAATTAAAAGGGTATTCGGATTATCGTGTGGAAAAACATTATAGCTGGTAGATTTTTGCTAAACTAAGGTCAGGCTAGTTGAAGAGTATCTTTTATTTTCTAAGTAATTGTGGTAGCATAAAAATGAACTAGAAAACTGTAGCTAGGGTTCCGCTATCTAGGTAGGTCAGTGACCGAGGGCTACATCTTTTACAATATGTAAAAGGCACCTATTGACATAAAAGGTCCGAGGGGGAAGGTTCAGCGTAGTTGTTATGCGTTGAAATCTTTCTCTTCGGCTCTTTTTTTATTATTTAGGAGGTATTTATCGTATGAAAAGGATCGATGATTTGAAAGCTGGTGTTGCAGTTATTATTTTGAATGAGGAGAACCAAGTTTTGTTGCAAAAAAGGTCCGATGTAGGACTTTGGGGTATTCCTTCAGGACATATAGAAATAGGGGAAACAGTTTCTGAAGCAGCTATTAGAGAAATAAAAGAGGAAACCAATTTAGATATTAGAATTAAAAAGCTTATAGGTGTGTACTCTGAGCCTGATTCTCAGGTTTTTACTTATCCAAATGGAAGAGTAGTGCATTTTATAACAACTTGTTTTCTTGCTGAAATTACTGGGGGTGAACTACGATGTAATTCTTCTGAGTCACAAGAAATTCAATTTTTTGAACAACAAAGTTTACCAAGAGACTTATTGAAAATGCATCCTCAATGGTTAAATGACGCCCTTGCCAATGATGACTTAGCTTTTATTCGTTAAAAAGTAAATCCTTGTTAAGTTAACGGGGGGATTAGTAAAAAGAGGGGTTCAGATAAAAAATTCCACACTATTTTCCGATTACCCAATTAAAATAAATGTGCCAATTGTGAAAAGAATAGCTGAAATTAAATATTTTAAAAACTTACTCAATATACCCCTTCTTTTTTTATCAAATTACCAAAATTAGTTGCTTTATTCCAATTGCTTTATTGACGTTGAGCCTCGGAACCCTTAACAATCCCAAAACTTGTCGAATGGTCGGCTTAATAGCTCACGCTATGCCGACATTCGTCTACAAGTTTAGTTAAGGGTTCTTCTCAACTTCAATAAATTTTCTCGGCATAAATGCGTGTCTAATCTTTTTTAGAACGACTAATCAAAAAATAATCTAAAAAATCACAAACCAAAATTAAAAAATAAAAAAGCCTAAATACTCTCTCGATTTGTGAGAAAGTATTTAGGCTTTTTGAATTAATAAATTTCTTACTTCTTATGTTTATTTAACAATTAGTACTGGGACAGAACTTCTTTTAGCAATCTTATGTGGGTTCTGTTGCAAAGTAAAAAATATAGCTAACCACTAATTTATCATGTCAGTGTTCGCTTAACTTGCTAGCATGATGCTAATTTCGTGGCATGGCGAAAATCCGTAGATCTGAAGAGACCTGCGGTTCTTTTTATATAGAGCGTAAATACATTCAATACCTTTTAAAGTATTCTTTGCTGTATTGATACTTTGATACCTTGTCTTTCTTACTTTAATATGACGGTGATCTTGCTCAATGAGGTTATTCAGATATTTCGATGTACAATGACAGTCAGGTTTAAGTTTA
>NZ_JAFCXB010000012.1:0-8846 GCF_049897865.1 Staphylococcus sp. Y174-1
TGCATCTTCTGCAACGCCTAAAATTGTTACTATGTCTGCACCAAATTTAACTGCTTGGCTTACTTCGTAATCGGCAGCATCCATAATTTTTAAATCTGCTAATACTTTTACACCATCAACATTATCATTTAAATGTTGTACAGCTGGTAATCCTTCATTTATAACAATTGGTGTTCCAATTTCTACGATATCTACATGATCTTTAACTTTATTTGCTAATTCTGCAGCATCCTCTTTATTTAATAAATCAATCGCTAATTGTAATTCCATATGTTATTACCTCCTATATATTATATATTCATTATGCTATAATAACTTCGTAAATACAATACTGACAAATACGTCACTGAGGAGAAGAAATTGTTAATAGAATATAATAATAAATTATTTTACACTTCTAAAGATTTAGCTTTATCAGTAATTGGTGGTAGGTGGAAAATCCCTATTATTTATCATTTATTACAATCAGAAGTACTTAGGTTGAGTGAATTAGAAAAAAAATTACCAGATATTAATCAAAGAATGTTAATTAGACAATTGAGGGAGCTTGAAAAGGATATGATAATAAAAAGAACTATATATCCAGTAGTCCCTCCAAAAGTTGAATATCGATTAACTAGTGTTGGTTTGTCTCTCGACAATGTGGTCTATGGTATTTGTGAATGGGGAGATGAATATTTGAAATTAATTAATAATGAAAATTAGTTAATTTTTTTAAAAAAGAAAAATTGAACCGAACTTTATATAATCTCTTTCAGGAATATTGATATGTTTTTATATTGACTAGTAGATTTATATTAAATAGAGAACGACTCAGAGACATATAAGTACGCTCTAAACATACAAAATATTTTTCCTGATATTAATAGTGTATATAGGGTCATTAGATTATATATTTAAAAAGGCGAAGTATAATTATACTTCGCTTTAAGTTAATCTTTATAATAAAATTAATATTAAAAATAATGGAATATTAGTATAAATACTAACCTTACTATCGAAACTATTATTGATATCACAGTATGAGTAACAAAAGTCTCTTTTAGCATCATTCTTATATACAATACTTTGTATAATACTTACCTTTAGAGTCATTATTGAAAAAGAAAATCTTAATAATGATTACTTGCATTTTTTTCGAACCATGCTTTTTCAAGCAGTTTAACTGCTGCTTTTATTTGTTCTATGGATAGTACTGCAAAGCCAAGGAGGACGGTTTGGCCATCATTTTCCCCGTATTCAGAAACAGAATTTACTTTTACACCAAATTTTGCTGCTTGATCAATAGCCTCTTGTTCTGTCATACCATTATTTAAACGTAGGGTTAAATGCAAACCAGAGTCTTCGCCTATAACTTCAACACTTTCTGGGAAATGTTTTGAAATAGCTGTAATTAAAACATCTCTTTTTTTTCGATAAACCACTTTCATTTTTTGAATATGTTTTTCCCAATGTCCTCTATTTAAAAATTCTTTTAAGATATTTTGGTCTATGCGAGAGACTGTTTGAGCATAAAAGAAAAAGTCTTCTTGGTAGATATTGATTAGAGAAATTGGTAAAACCATATAACTAATACGCAGAGAAGGTAATAGTAATTTGGAGAAAGTACCCATATAAATTACATTTTCTCCGGTATCTAACCCTTGAAGCGCAGGTACTGGTTTACCACTATATCGAAATTCACTATCATAATCATCTTCAATAATATAACGGTCTTTTTGTTCTTTTGCCCATTTCAATATTTGTAAACGTTTTGAAACCGGCATAATCATACCACTAGGAAACTGATGGGACGGCGTCACAATCGCTACATTTGCATCAGATTTAATTAAATGAGAAACAAGCATACCTTCTGAATCGATTGGAATGAATTCTACTTGATTTGTTTCTTTTTCAAATAACATCATTTTCCTATGATATCCAGGGTCTTCAACAGCAAATTTGCTCTTTGGTAATAATAGAAAAAGTATCTTCATTAAAGTTTGTGTGCCAGATCCGATAACAATTTGACTTGGATAACATTTTACTCCTCTTGCTTCGTAAATATAATCCGCAATCGCTCTTCGTAAATATAGCTCTCCTTGAGGATGGCCTAACTGTAATATTTGTTTGTTATCACTTTGAAATATTTCATTTACCAACTTTCTATAAAGGTTAAAAGGAAAAGATTCTGGATCAACACCAGTGTATGCAAAATCATAGGTATAACCATCGTTGTTATTTAATTTTTCCTCCACATACTGGGGAGTTTGATAATTTATATTAAAATCCTCTTCTTCAATATCGCAAACATAATATCCTTTTCTAGGAAGTGCTTTTAAGTAGCCTTCAGCAACTAATTGCCCATAGGCAGATTCAACAGTATTTTGACTAACGCAAAGATGCTGAGAAAGTTTTCGTTTTGAAGGCAACTTCATTTCAGGTAATAATCTTTTTTCTTTATCTCTTGTTTAATATACGAATATAACTGGATATAAATCGGATCTTTGCCTTGAATATCAAAATTCGGTGTTAACTGTAACATTAAATCTGGTCCCCTCTACTAATAAAATACTGGCACTTATAAAAGAGTCAGATATTCACTATAATACCTTAAGAGTACAATTTTTACATCATAGCAATAAAAATACTAACAATGGAGGGTTAAAATGAATCAGCAAAATCAACATATAGGATATATTATGATTATTAGTGGAGCAACTCTTTGGGGCCTATCGGGTCCGATGATACAGTGGCTTTTCCAACATTCCAGCATTTCATCCATAGATTTTCTTGTTTTTCGCTTACTATTAGCTGGAATTTTTCTTCTCTTGTATCTTTCTTTTTCAAAAAAACAAATCTTTGAAATTTGGAAGTACCCAGATCACAAATTTCAACTCATATTATTTGGAGCTATTGGTATGCTCGGTGCTCAATACTTTTTTATCGAGACAATCAATGTAAGCAATGCTGTCACGGCTATGTTGTTTCAGTTTTTTGCTCCAATCCTTATTACAATTTATGTATCCATACAAATCAAGCAGCTACCAACTGCCAGACAATTTATCTCTATAGTTATAGCTTTAATTGGTCTCTATTTTTTAATCACAAATGGTTCGTATCAAAACATTCTTCTAACCAAACAGGGTATTATTTTTGGAATTCTTACAATGCTAGGTTTTACATTTTACACTATACAACCGGTTTCTTTAATCAAAAAATGGGGCGTCATTCTTGTAGTTGGGTGGGGGATGTTAATCGCAGGTGTATTTTCCTTTTTATTAAATTTAAATTTAAGTATTCAAAGTTTTATTGAAGACTTAACAATCACAACAACTGTTATGTTATTAGGTGTGATTATAAGTGGAACTCTTTCATTTCTTCTTTATATCGGAAGTTTAAAGTATTTATCCCCATCTGAAACAAGCATTTTATCCAGTATAGAACCTCTTGTTGCCATCATCATTTCAATTACTTGGTTAAATGAATCCTTTGGATACTATCAACTAGTAGGCGGAATATTTATTATTATAGCTGTCGTAGCTTTAACTACACCGAAAAAAAGTAAGTATGAAAATTAAAAAATTTTTTCAAAATTTTTAAGCTATAAAGTAGTATAAAAAAGATACTTCTTTATAAAGAGTGTCTTAATCATTTCAAAACATGCTCGTTAACCAATATATCTTGATCTATACATTTTTTATCTCTCTTTTCTTATGAGGTACTTTATATTTTCGAGAATCTTGCCATAGTTTGTAAGTAACTTAATTTCCCAAAAAGTAGCAATAACATAATGTACATTTAAATTATCAGCTTTTAAAAGCAATAAACATTAAAATCCTTCGCTTTTCAGATTTTTATTTCGGTTTAAGAAAACACACAAATTCTTCTTTAAAATCAGCAATTACTTATAAATGGGTCAAACTGTATAGTTACTTTTAGGTAAATATTTAATTCTATTCTAGTATAGTATATTGCTTACGTGTATTAAACTTATCTATAATTACTTTTTAATTAATTTTGGCTAAATAAATACGATGTTTGGCATTTTGCTACATATGAACTAACAATTTTCTGAAAAGAGTAATAAATCAATTTATTCCTCTGAGTTTACATTATAATATCAAGGGTAAAATCGTTAGAGGAGGATGATACAAATGAAAGCAGTTACTTATCAAGGTCATAAAAATATGGAAGTGCGTGAAGTACATGATCCAATAATAGAAGAATCAACGGATGCAATTATAAAAATAACAGCTTCAGGTATATGTGGTTCTGATTTACATCTTTACCATCAAGGTGATTTATTTATGGATCCTGATTTTGTTATTGGACATGAGCCAATGGGAATTGTAGAAGAAGTAGGAAAAGAAGTTAAAACCTTAAAAAAGGGAGATAGAGTAGTTATACCTTTTAACATAGGTTGTGGCGATTGTTTCTATTGTAATAATGAAATGGAGTCTCAGTGTGATAATTCTAATCCATCACCGGCAAGTTGGAAAATGAATAATGGTGGACTCTTCGGTTTTGGTGGCATGCACGGAAACCACTGGGGAGGTCAAGCAGAGTATTTAAGAGTCCCATTTGCCGATTTCTCCTCTTTCAAAGTTCCAGATAGTGATTTGAAAGACGAACAAGTATTATTTTTATCTGATGTGGTCCCAACAGCTTATTGGAGTGTTGAACATGCAGGCGTAAAAGCTGGAGATACCGTTATTGTTCTCGGTTGTGGCCCAATTGGTTTAATGGCACAAAAATTTGCTAAATTAAAAGGCGCTGAACGTGTTATTGCCATTGACAATGTAGAACATAGATTAAACCATGCCAAAAAATCCAATGGCGCTGAAGTATATAATTTTTCTAAAGAAGATAATATAGGAAAATTACTTCATGAAAGTACACGCGGTGGTGCAGATGTCGTTATAGATTGTGTTGGAATGGATGGCCAAGTTGTTCAAGATGATTTAGAGATAAGTTCAAATTCAGCGCAACGAGGTAATATTAGTCCCATTATTACAGCAGCTGAATCAGTAAGAAAATTTGGAACGATTCAATTAACTGGTATTTACGGTACACCTGCAGACAATTTTCCAATAGATTTAATTTTCAATAGAGATGTCCAAGTAAAAAGTGGACAAGCGCCAGTTATTCATCAAATGCCAAAATTGTATGAAATGATTAAAAATGAGGTTTTTGATCCAACAGAAATTATAACTCATACAATGCCTTTAGAAGATGCAAAACAAGCGTATGATATTTTCGATCAGAAAAAAGATAATAATATTAAAGTAGTTCTAAAACCATAATAATAAATATATAAAGAAGTCTATATACAGATTATAACCAGTATATAGACTTCTTTATTAATTTCATGTGATAATTTTCAGAATCGCTAAGTTACAAAATTTCTAAATCTAAACAATGCTATATGAAAATATGAAACAATTTTAATCATTTGCTATATAAAGTTTCAAATGCTTAGATGTTAATGTTTTATTCTCTTTAACAAAGTTTATAGGATAGCCACTAAATTGTACTTCACCCCCATCTAGACCAGGACCTGGTCCTACATCTATAATCCAATCAGCATCACACATAATTGATAAATTGTGTTCAATTAAAATAACAGTGTTATTTTGTTCAATAAGATCATTAAAACAGTTTATCAATATAGGAATATCAGCTTCATGTAAACCTGTCGTAGGTTCATCAAATATAAAAATACTATCTGTAACATCATCATTTAAATATTGGCCTAATTTAACGCGTTGAATTTCACCACCTGATAATGTAGATAGAGGTTGTCCAAGGGTTACGTAATTTAATCCAGTTTTACTTATAGCTTGTAACTTAGACTGAATTTCATTTTCTTTATCAAAAAATCTTATACCTTCGTCAACAGTCAATTCAAGGAAATCAGCAATAGAATAGCCATCTATAGTTGCATTCAACACTTCTGGCTTATAACGTTTACCGTGACACACTTCACATGTTTGTGAAAATTCACCCATAAATGCAAGTTCTGTTTCAATATAACCTTTACCACCACAATTGAGACAAGCTCCTTTCGAATTATAACTAAACATAGATTTATTTAATCCAGTTTCTTTGCTGAAAAAATTTCTGACTCTATCAAAAACACCTAAATAAGTTAGTAAATTAGACCGATCGGAACCTTGTATCGCTTTTTGATCCATAAATACTGCATTATCATTTTTTGCAAAACCTGCCTTAACAAGTGAACTTTTCCCAGAACCTGCTACTCCAGTTAATACTGTCAAAACATGCTTGGGTATATTAACTGTCACATTATTCAAATTGTTTTGGGTCACTGGTCCAAGATGATAAAAACTCTTTGCTTCACGTATCTCATTTTTTAAGTGATGTTTGATACGTAGTGCTTCCCCAGTAGATGTATCTGAAGACAATAATTCTTTGTATGTTCCCTTAAACGTTATCTCTCCACCTTGCGCCCCTGAACTTGGCCCCATATCAATAATATAATCTGCTTCTTTAATTACATCAGGATCATGTTCTACAATTAATACTGTATTACCTTTATGTTTTAAAGATTTCAAAATTTCATTTATTTTTGCAATATCCTCTGGATGTAAACCAACACTTGGTTCATCAATGATATAAACCAAATCAGATAGCGAACTATTTAAATGTCGTATTAATTTAAGCCGTTGTGCTTCTCCACCTGATAAAGAAGTGGTTACACGGTTAAGAGTTAAATAACTTAATCCTATATAATCAAGTGCTTCTAATTGCTTTCGGAGTGGTTCAATAATAAACTGGGCTGTTGAATTATTTAATTTATTAAGAAATGCTAAATTTTCTTTTACAGTCATTTGTGTGAAATCTGAAATATTTTTTCCCATAATTTTACAACTCAAAATTTTCGAATTTAAACGTTGACCGTTACAAGTTGGACAAATTTTATTTTCCACAACATTTTTAAGATGTTTAGCATAACGTTTTTTATTAAATTCTTTATCTCCCAAGAATATTCTTCTAAACCTAGGTATAAGTCCCACATATTTTGCTGATTTCCGCCATTCTTCAGGTGGTTTTCTTAATTTTATTGGCTCCTGATACAAAAACAAATCTAATTCTTCTTTTGTATATGCTTTTAATTTTTTATCATTATCAAACAGACCACTATCACGATAAGCTTTCCCTCTTTCTTTATCAGGTCCAAAAGATGGAAAATTAATAGCACCTTCATTTAAAGATTTATTCCAATCTAAGAGCGCATTTAAATTAATGTCTTCAATGTAACCTAATCCTTCACATGTTTCACACATACCATTGGGACTGTTAAATGAAAAGGCATCTGAATAACCGACAAAAGGTTCGCCTATCCTTGACCATAACAATCTAACAGAGGCGTATATATCAGATACTGTACCTACAGTAGAGCGAGAATTACCATTAAATCTTTTTTGACTAATCGTCATTGCTACAGGAAGATTTTTAATTGCTTTTACTTTTGGTTTAGGCTGTTTATTTAAATGAAATTGAATGTAGCTAGAATAACTTTCATTTAAAAGTTGTTCAGATTCAGCAGCTATTGTTCTGAAAACCAGTGATGACTTACCTGAACCAGAACGACCTGTAAATACTGTAACTAAATGTTTAGGTATAGTTATATTTATATTTTTCAAATTATTTTGTGAAGCTCCTATAATGGTAATATCATTCATAAATTAAATTGCCCTCCATTGTACTTTTTAACAATTAATAATATAGATGAAGTTAAAAGATTAGTAGAATTTCGAAATAGGTTACATTACAAAACAGTATGTAGAATATCTAATATTTTATCGTAGATTATAAGTTATCTTAATGAAGTTAAGTTCATTTTATTTTTATAAAAACCTAACAATAAGAGACTAACAACAAAGTTATAAACTTTGTTGTTAGTCTCTTAGATAATAAATACTGATTGATATTACAAATTATGCTTTTAATTTTTTAATAATTTCTCTATTGAAATCATCTAAGTCATCTGGGACACGACTCGTTACAATATTGTTATCTATTACAACTGATTCATCAACAACGTGTGCACCAGCATTAGATAAATCTTTACGTACATTGATAACTCCAGTTATTGTGCGGCCATTTAAATCATCAGTATCAACTAGTAAAAGTGGACCATGACAAATCGCAAATGTAGGCACATCATTTTGAGTAAAATACTTAGTAAATGTACCATAGCGACCTTCTTCATCACCACGTAAATGATCGGGTGAGAATCCGCCAGGAATTAATAATGCATCATAATTTTCTGGTTTCGCATCTGCAATGCTAACATCTACAGTTACTTTCTCTCCATGTTTGCCAACAAGTTCATGTTTTGCTGTATCTCCAATAACTTCAGTCTCGAATCCAGCATTTTCTAATGCTTCTTTTGGACTAGTCAATTCTATATCTTCAAATTCATCTGCTAAAATGATTGCTACTTTTTTAGTCATAATACAACATACCTTTCAATTATATTTTAAAACCTAAGTACTATATACACTAGAAAAAGGAAATTTAAACATAAAATGTTTTCTAATTTTTTCACCAACTACATGTGCATTTTTATCTGTTTAGTTTAATCTTATTTAATATTAATTGTAACTGATTATGCATTTGTATGGGCATCTACAATATCACGACATTGTTTAGCAGCTTCTACAGGGTCATCAGCATTTGCAATGCCGCCACCAACAATAATTAAATCAGGATTTTCTACAACAATATCTTTAATTGTATCTGGTTTAATACCACCTGCAACTGCTACTTTAGAATTACTAATTACAGATTTAACTTTACGTAAACTTTCTAAAGGAGATTGACCTTCAGCTTGTAAG
>NZ_JAFCXB010000013.1:0-7980 GCF_049897865.1 Staphylococcus sp. Y174-1
ATAGTAGCCAACGGCTACAGTGATAACATCCTTGTTAAATTGTTTATATCTGAAATAGTTCATACAGAAGACTCCTTTTTGTTAAAATTATACTATAAATTCAACTTTGCAACAGAACCGAAAATGATAAAGATAAGGTTAAAGTGATGAGATATGTAAGAAGTTTAAAAAATAAATATATTTAGCACTTAAATATGTAATTATAACGGAAATATTCTACATTTAATAGTTCATTATTAATGTAGAAATGATGGATATAATGACTAAATTTAGAAGCAGATTTATTTTTTGAAATTTTATTACTATTAACGCCTATAACTTTATTGTTTTTTAATAAAATGAAAGACAGAGAAGTGGCCAATTTAATGAACTATAAATCTCTTTTTTTCCATTTTTGGGTGGATTAATATATAAATTTAAACTTAGGATTAGTATATGTTGCTTACTACACCCCAATTATTGAGGCTGTTATTAGTTTAATAGGTTTAGGCTTTTTAATTGCTGGAATTTTCAATATTTTAATTGCAACACTTATATCTTTACTATTAATCAATATAATTCAACTTATCTGAAGTTTATGTATATCGTTGGTTAAACAAATATAAAACATTGAATAATCAAAATATTAGTATGTGAATCACATACTTCATAAACTATTATTAAGTTAATAATGTATACTTTAAATACTAAAAAGGAATGATTATTTGAAAATACTATTATTATTATTAAAATTTTGCTACCCTTTGTTTGCTATATTCCAAATTTCTAATTTTTCTATAAAAAATAACGAAGAAAAATACGAACGTTTAGAAAAAAATAAATATATTATTAATAGTCTGTTTCTTCCTTTAATATGGATAATAGTTAATATGATTTCGAGTGTTACTCTTACACTTTCACATTCATACTATAAAAAAATTTCTTTTTAGCTTATAATGCCCAATTAATAGCACAGAGCTTTTGGTATTTAATCTTTTTCAAACATCAATCCTTTTTTCTTTCACTTGTAATAAAAATAGTTCAATTTCTAGTTATGATAGTGAGTATTAAGTCAGTCATCAAAAAGAAAAATTTTATCCGTTTACTTTTAGGAATACATTTATCTTGGATTATCTATGAAATATATTTAAATATATATTTTTGGTTATTAAATAAAAGACTATATAAAGGGTGATTATATGAAAAAATTCGTTCTAGCTGTAGCTATTTTTACTACAATCTATTCATTTAAAAAAAAGAAAAAAGAAAAATGTAATACTATTGTGAAAAGGAATGGCGCATATTATGTGAATAATCATATTATTGTAAATAGAGATTATAAAGTTTGTCCATTTTATATACCTTTTCCAAAATTAAAGGCAAAAAACGCTTTGAAATTTATGATTAAAGACGCACGAAAACAAGGGTTTCAACTAATTATTATTAGTGGTTTTCGATCATATTTAAAACAAATACGGTTATTCAATATGTACGTTCGTCGTGATGGTTTGAAAAAAGCGAAAACTTATAGCGCTGAGCCAGGATATTCTGAACATCAAACCGGTTTAGCTTTTGACGTTGCCTCTCCCGGATTAGATGAGTCAATAAAAGAACAGTTTCAATTTACAAAAGAAAGCAAGTGGCTTCATGATAACGCACATTTCTATGGGTTTATTATCCGATACCCTGAAGGTAAAGAAGACATTACAAAATTTATGTATGAACCTTGGCATTTAAGATATGTAGGTAAAGAAGATGCCATGAAAATAGTAAATGAAAATCTTACATTTGAAGAATATTTTAATTTAGTTTAAAGCAATTTTTATATGGGAACTTAAGTTGACCTGAAAACAGTATTTGTGAAATTAAAGATTTTAAGTATCACTGTATATTTTTATATCAATGATAGGATGACTTAAAAAGTATAAAGTTAATTTTTTTTATTAAAAGTGAACTTAACAATGAAAAAATACGTATGTTTTAATGAGTAGCAACAAAAAGGGGGATTTGTTCAAATCTATATTAAATGTATTTTGTAAGATTAAAAGAATCTAATTGTGTTTTGAGCTTAATCTTTAACGAAATTCAGGCAACGCGAATGATTTATAAAAATATTAAAAAGGGGCGAAGATTTATGAATAACAAATTATTAGTATTTTCATCATCAGTATTAGCTACAGGTGTACTATTAGGAGCAAGTAATGGATCAGGTGGATATAACACAGCACATGCCGATACTATAAATAACAACATGAATAATATGAATCAAAAAGATATGTCTATGAATCATAATATGGACAATATGAATGGTAATATGAACCAAAAAGATATGTCTATGAATCATAATATGGACAATATGAATGGTAATATGAACCAAAAAGATATGTCTATGAACCATAATATGGACAACATGAATGGTAATATGAACCAAAAAGATATGTCTATGAACCATAATATGGATAACATGAACCAACAAGCAATGATGCCTTATTATAATTATACGGGTTATACAACATATGATGGTGATTTCACTCAAGATTATAATTTTGTAAGAGCATTAAAACACGATAATGTTATGATTGATGGATACAAAGTTAACACAGCAGCTGCGGATAAAGACGTTGCTACAAGTAAAAAATTGGATGACACAATGGTGGATATGAACAAAGATGGACAAGTCGTTCATATCACTTTCGATACTAAGAAACATGTAGTAAGTAAAGATATGTTCAAGAAAGAGCATATGTCTAATCACATGTCTGATGAAGGTCAAATAGAAAACGGATCATATATGACTTACGAAACAAACAACGGTATGTACAAAGCCTTTTTCGATAAGCAAGGTTATTTAATGAAAGTAATGATTAGTTAATATTCAATAACATCATAAAAAAGGACCTCAACTGAGGTCCTTTTTTATGATGTTTAATAATTAAAATAAAGTCGATGCTAATTTAAAAATATATTATAGAAGCAAGTCTCTCATCTTTTTATATAATCATAATGTTTCAAGATTTATCTGTTTGCAATAATGTTTTAATGTAGATCTGATCATCGTGATCATATTTTTTCCCTTTATAGTTTTGTGGCTCATTAATACCCGTAAGTAAAATCACTTCATTATTTTTATCAGTTGCATTCAGAAGTCCTCTTATTCCTTCTTTTCGTGAGTAAGACTTTAAAACACTATGCTTCTTATAACTACGGGGTAAATGTCCAATCATAAATTCAGTTATTTCTTTAGGATCTTCATAACCCACTTGCTCAGCAGCAAGCATCAACTTATGAACACCTTGAGGTAACTCGGCTACAGTCATTCCTATTTTGTCAAAACCTCTTAAACCTATTCCCGTGACCATTGTATTTAGCTTTTTACCTATACTTTCAGTATACTGCAAAGCATTATTAATCGACTCTTTAATGGCTAAAGCTGTATGTGCAAAATCTAATATAATCGTATAATCCTCTATTTCAATAATTTGAAAACGATGTAATGGCGAGCCAATAACAGTCGAAGCTTTAATAATTTCTTTAATATCAAAACCTAATTTATGCAAACTAAAAATACTTGTAGCTAAATTAATATAGTTATGCCCTCCTTTAAATTTAGGCTTAATACAAAACCTATCTTTATCAATTGTCATATCAATATGACTATCACCGATATTATATTGATAATAGGCTTGCTGTTTATTCGAAAAATGCCATTTATCTTTCACAATAGAGTTATATTCAGTTGTGTCTAAATTAACTAAATTTAATTGGCTCAAATCATTTAATCTCAATTTAGCTTTTAAATAATTATTCATAGTACCATGGTATTCGAGATGTTCAGGACTAAAATTAGTGAATACTGCTAAAGCATTCGGAATAAAATCTGTACGTTGTTGGTCTAAAGCTATCGATGTTGCTTCGTATACAATATAGTCATAATTTTTGTAATAAAAATATTCTATAATTTCACCCATTTCAAAATACATTGGCGTGGTTTGAGTCGTGTGATTAAATTTCATCTTTTCATAATTACAGTCAAACACCCCTAACGTTCCAATAATAGCAACCTTTTTACCCAACCGTGTTAATAAATTCCCAATCATATGACTCGTCGTTGTCTTACCATTGGTCCCTGTAACCGCAATAAAGTTTAGTCCATCAATGGCTGTTCTGTAGAATAATTTTACTAGATTGTTGGCTACGCTAGGAAAATCATTTATATATACAATAGGAACGTTAAATTCTAGGTGATTAAGTTTAGTTGGAGAGGAGTTGGTAATCATAACCAAAGGTTTCATTTCATTAGCACATTGAGCATAATAAGCCGCATTTTCTGAGTCTTTCAACATAAAAATAGTATTTTGTTGTATATCTTGATACATTGATGTAATCTTTTGACAAATTTTATCCATATTAAAATTAATACACTTAGTATTTGTAATTGTGTTTTTTTCAATTGATAATAGAATATCTTTAATAGTAATTTGCATTAATTTTCACCCAACATCTTCAGTTATTTTGTAATATTAGTTAAAACTTCAATTTACTTATCAAAAAGTAATTACAAAATATACGTATAAATATAAAAAAAGGATCACATGAATTTGTGATCCTTTTCAATAAATTTAAAAACATCATAATAATAAGATTAAATCTCACTACTCGCCATAACCATTTGTCCTTTAGGTTCAGTATTATTAGGAGAAGGTTCCAATGTAAGAGCGATTTTATCATTCTTATCAATGTCTATATTACTCAAGTCAAAAACAACCATCCCTTTATTGTTTTCACTAGAAAACGCGCCTGCTGGGTAAGTTTTATTATCTTTTAATACCCAGACTTGGTACACTTGGTTGCCTTTTGTAGTTTCAATATCTTTGGCTTCAACTATTAATTTTCTATCTGTTTTATTATTCGTATTCGAAAGGTAGGCTTGACCTTGCGTTTTGTCATTACCCATAGATTTTAGGTTGATGACTTTAGCGTCGCCGGTGTTTATCATTGAAGTAGATTGATTTTTTGATTCTTTATTCCCCCAAAATTGGACGCCATTGCCTATAAGAGATAACAACAACATCGCCGCTATAATACCTACATAAAAACGCTTAATAACAGCACTTTTATGATTTTTATTATTCTGTGTTGATACATTTATATGTTGTTGGAATTGGTTATTGGTTTTTGAATTAGTAGAATTAAAATCCTCTTCTTGATTTTCACTTTTTATATCTTTACCTGAAGTTTTGTCTTCATTTAAAACTGATTCTAAAATTCTTTGTTTCATTCCTATCGGAGCTTCAACCTGCTTATTTTTATAAGGAAGTGTATCATGAAGAATTTCGATATCTTTCAAAGTCTTATAGCTTTCAGGTGCAAAATCTAATTCTTCTTCAACGCGCTCTTTTTCGCTTTCGCTCAATTTATCATTGAAATAATCATATATTTCATCAACTTTGCTATCTCTCATTTTCTTCATCCTCCCTTCTTAAAGTTTTTTTAAAGTAGTTATTCAAATGTTGGATTGAAAGTCTCATACGGCTTTTTACAGTCCCTAAAGGTATATTTAAATTACTTGCAATTTCTTGCTGACTCAATCCTTTATAATAAAACAGAGAAATAATTTTTTGTTGATCTTTATTTAAAAGTGAAATCCTTTTATTGATTTCTTCTGAGACTTCTTTACTTAACAAATCATATTCAGGTAGACTATCAGATTGTATACCTTGAAAATCCTCATCAAATTGACTCTCTATAATTTTTTTCTTTCTTATAGCATCAATAGATCTATTACGACATAACGTAATAAGCCAAGTTGATAATTTCCCCTTTTCAGGGTTGAAAATTGCCTTTTTATTCCATATTTTCATAAAAACATCCTGTAAAACTTCTTCACTAGATTGCACATCTTGTGTTATTTTATAAGCCAAATTGAATAATAACGACTCGTACCGATCATATAGTATTTCTAGACTTTTACTATCATTTGTTTCTACTATCATTTTATATAAATCATTTTCATCTACCATTTTGTCCCCTCCTTGTTTTAAAATGAAACAATTAGAGACACCCAGTCGATATGCATTTTATTAGCTTTCAATAAATATACGTAATTTAAATATAAAAAGTTCATATAATGTATAAAAGTGGATAAATTTTTTATATTTAGGTGTACTCTAAAAAATAAAATTGATACTCGCTCTATTAAGCATGAACTTAATGAGTATTTTATCATTAACAGGAATATGTAGCTATTTCAATTAAACATTTATAATGTATGAGAGTCTTATTCAAAAATATAAAATAAGTAGTCTAAAAATGAAAATATTATTTTAAGTATTTTAATTGTAGACATTTATAGTGAAAATATTAACTATGTTTTGATAACGATAATATAGGGAAACTTATATTTTCATTAAACAAGGAGGCAAAATAATGAATAATGTAAAAGATAAAGTGGTCGTGATAACTGGTGCGTCTAGTGGCATTGGTGAGGAAACAGTGAGTTTACTATCTGAAAATGGAGCTAAACTTGTTTTAGGAGCTAGACGTTTAAATCGCTTGGAAGAAATTCAAAAGAATATAGGTAATAATATTTGCATCCAAAAGACAGACGTAACTAATGCCAATGAAGTAAACGCATTAATAGAAACAGCGTATAATGAATTTGGACGCGTAGACGTTTTAATTAATAATGCTGGTCTTATGCCTCAATCATTTTTAGAAAAGAATAAACAAGATGAATGGAATCAAATGATTGATGTTAATATTAAGGGCGTATTATATGGTATCGGTGCAGTATTACCTTATATGAGAGAACAAAAATCAGGTCATATTATTAATTTAGCTTCTGTAGCAGGACATGTTGTTTTCCCAGGTAGCGCTGTTTATAGTGGGACTAAATATGCAGTAAGAGCGATAACTGAAGGATTAAGACAAGAAGAAGCTGCAGTGGGTTCAAATATTAGAACAACAATTCTTTCTCCAGGTGCTATTGATACTGAATTAACAGACCATATTAGCGATAAAGAGATGAAAAAAGGAATAGATGAAGTATACAAAGATGCAATTAAACCAGATGCTATTGCAAGAGCTATTAATTATGCAATTAACGAACCCGAAGAATCATCTGTAAATGAATTTATAATTCGTCCTAGTAGTCAAAATCTATAATTGGGAAGTGATAAATTATGAAAAATATTCTTGATAATTATAATTATAGCGAATCACAAAAAGTTAAAATATTCAGTATACTAACGTATTACGATAATAAAATAAAATCAAATGTTAGTGATTTTAGTGTTACTAATATTGTTGCCGTATTGAAAGAAGAGCAAATTGAGATAACTGATAAAAATATTTTTGATATTGTAGATAAATATAATGACGAAGAGCAATTTACAAACTTATATCTTTATTTAAATTAAATAGTTTTCTTATTATGATATTTAAATTAGTTTAAGTGTAGAGTGTACATGAAGTATATCTTTTTCTGTACACTCTATTTTTATTGAATACAGTTAATCTTATTATACTTAGCTTTTACATAATTTCACTTATCGGAAGTGAATATGCTTATGTATTTACAAATGATATAATAATAGAGTCGCCTATCTCTGGCGTCAATTTGACGTAGAGAGGAGGTGCATACGCAATGACCGACATCTTTGTAAACATCATGACCACAGCAGCAAGTGGTTGCATCGTTGCTTTATTTGCGAACTGGCTACGCAAACGCAATGATAAATAGGCGACTAGTCACACCAAAAAATCCCCTAACTACTGGCATAGTTAGGGGATTTGGTGCATACATGCACGACATCTTTGTTAATTGCATTATAACATCATAGTGGTTAGGAATGCAAAATCATTAAATTGATATACTATTAAAGGTTCTGTTGCAAAGTTGAATTTATAGTATAATTTTAACAAAAAGGAGTCTTCTGTATGAACTATTTCAGATATAAACAATTTAACAAGGATGTTATCACTGTAGCCGTTGGCTACTAT
>NZ_JAFCXB010000014.1:1515-3166 GCF_049897865.1 Staphylococcus sp. Y174-1
ATTTTGTACATTGAAAACTAGATAAGTAAGTAAAATTTATGATTTTACCAAGCAAAACCGAGTGAATTAGAGTTTTTTAACAAGCTTTGAATTCAAAAAGAAATAATCGCTAGTGTTCGAAAGAACACTCACAGATTAATAACATTTTGGGTTTTCAACCGACTTGTTCGTGTTGAAAGTCAAAAAAGATTAAGTTATTAAGGGCGCACGGTGGATGCCTTGGCACTAGAAGCCGACGAAGGACGTTACTAACGACGATATGCTTTGGGGAGCTGTAAGTAAGCTTTGATCCAGAGATTTCCGAATGGGGAAACCCAGCACGAGTTATGTCGTGTTATCGATATGTGAATACATAGCATATCTGAAGGCAGACGCGGAGAACTGAAACATCTTAGTACCCGCAGGAAGAGAAAGAAAAATCGATTCCCTGAGTAGCGGCGAGCGAAACGGGAAGAGCCCAAACCAACGAGCTTGCTTGTTGGGGTTGTAGGACACTCTATACGGAGTTACAAAAGAACAGACTAGACGAATCATCTGGAAAGATGAATCAAAGAAGGTAATAATCCTGTAGTCGAAAGTTTGTTCACTCTTGAGTGGATCCTGAGTACGACGGAACACGAGAAATTCCGTCGGAATCTGGGAGGACCATCTCCCAAGGCTAAATACTCTCTAGTGACCGATAGTGAACCAGTACCGTGAGGGAAAGGTGAAAAGTACCCCGGAAGGGGAGTGAAATAGAACTTGAAACCGTGTGCTTACAAGTAGTCAGAGCCCGTTAATGGGTGATGGCGTGCCTTTTGTAGAATGAACCGGCGAGTTACGATTTGATGCAAGGTTAAGCAGTGAATGTGGAGCCGTAGCGAAAGCGAGTCTGAATAGGGCGTTGAGTATTTGGTCGTAGACCCGAAACCAGGTGATCTACCCATGACCAGGTTGAAGTTCAGGTAACACTGAATGGAGGACCGAACCGACTTACGTTGAAAAGTGAGCGGATGAGTTGTGGGTAGCGGAGAAATTCCAATCGAACCTGGAGATAGCTGGTTCTCTCCGAAATAGCTTTAGGGCTAGCCTCAAGTGATGATTATTGGAGGTAGAGCACTGTTTGGACGAGGGGCCCTTATCGGGTTACCGAATTCAGACAAACTCCGAATGCCAATCAATTTAACTTGGGAGTCAGAACGCGGGTGATAAGGTCCGTGTTCGAAAGGGAAACAGCCCAGACCACCAGCTAAGGTCCCAAAATATATGTTAAGTGGAAAAGGATGTGGCGTTGCCCAGACAACTAGGATGTTGGCTTAGAAGCAGCCATCATTTAAAGAGTGCGTAATAGCTCACTAGTCGAGTGACACTGCGCCGAAAATGTACCGGGGCTAAACATATTACCGAAGCTGTGGATTGTCCGTAAGGACAATGGTAGGAGAGCGTTCTAAGGGCGTTGAAGCATGATCGCAAGGACATGTGGAGCGCTTAGAAGTGAGAATGCCGGTGTGAGTAGCGAAAGACGGGTGAGAATCCCGTCCACCGATTGACTAAGGTTTCCAGAGGAAGGCTCGTCCGCTCTGGGTTAGTCGGGTCCTAAGCTGAGGCCGATAGGCGTAGGCGATGGATAACAGGTTGATATTCCTGTACCACCATTATTCGTTTTAAGCGA
>NZ_JAFCXB010000014.1:3262-4918 GCF_049897865.1 Staphylococcus sp. Y174-1
CGATGGGGGGACGCAGTAGGATAGGCGAAGCGTACGATTGGATTGTACGTCCAAGCAGTGAGATTGAGTGTTAGGCAAATCCGGCACTCTTAAGATTGAGCTGTGATGGGGAGAGGAAATTGTTTCCTCGAGTCGTTGATTTCACACTGCCAAGAAAAGCCTCTAGCTAGAATTGTGGTGCCCGTACCGCAAACCGACACAGGTAGTCAAGATGAGAATTCTAAGGTGAGCGAGCGAACTCTCGTTAAGGAACTCGGCAAAATGACCCCGTAACTTCGGGAGAAGGGGTGCTCTTTAGGGTTAACGCCCAGGAGAGCCGCAGTGAATAGGCCCAAGCGACTGTTTATCAAAAACACAGGTCTCTGCTAAACCGTAAGGTGATGTATAGGGGCTGACGCCTGCCCGGTGCTGGAAGGTTAAGAGGAGTGGTTAGCTTCTGCGAAGCTACGAATCGAAGCCCCAGTAAACGGCGGCCGTAACTATAACGGTCCTAAGGTAGCGAAATTCCTTGTCGGGTAAGTTCCGACCCGCACGAAAGGCGTAACGATTTGGGCACTGTCTCAACGAGAGACTCGGTGAAATCATAGTACCTGTGAAGATGCAGGTTACCCGCGACAGGACGGAAAGACCCCGTGGAGCTTTACTGTAGTCTG
This sequence comes from Staphylococcus sp. Y174-1, assembly GCF_049897865.1. NCBI lineage: Bacteria > Bacillati > Bacillota > Bacilli > Caryophanales > Staphylococcaceae > Staphylococcus > Staphylococcus sp. Y174-1. The sequence continues at coordinate 3,916 of NZ_JAFCXB010000014.1, forward strand.
ATATTGAAATTCGGCACAGCTTGTACAGGATAGGTAGGAGCCTGAGATACGTGAGCGCTAGCTTACGTGGAGGCGTTGGTGGGATACTACCCTCGCTGTGTTGGATTTCTAACCCGCACCATTTATCATGGTGGGAGACAGTGTCAGATGGGCAGTTTGACTGGGGCGGTCGCCTCCTAAAGAGTAACGGAGGCGCTCAAAGGTTTCCTCAGAATGGTTGGAAATCATTCATAGAGTGTAAAGGCATAAGGAAGCTTGACTGCGAGACTTACAAGTCGAGCAGGGTCGAAAGACGGACTTAGTGATCCGGTGGTTCCGCATGGAAGGGCCATCGCTCAACGGATAAAAGCTACCCCGGGGATAACAGGCTTATCTCCCCCAAGAGTTCACATCGACGGGGAGGTTTGGCACCTCGATGTCGGCTCATCGCATCCTGGGGCTGTAGTCGGTCCCAAGGGTTGGGCTGTTCGCCCATTAAAGCGGTACGCGAGCTGGGTTCAGAACGTCGTGAGACAGTTCGGTCCCTATCCGTCGTGGGCGTAGGAAATTTGAGAGGAGCTGTCCTTAGTACGAGAGGACCGGGATGGACATACCTCTGGTGTACCAGTTGTCGTGCCAACGGCATCGCTGGGTAGCTATGTATGGACGGGATAAGTGCTGAAAGCATCTAAGCATGAAGCCCCCCTCAAGATGAGATTTCCCAACTTCGGTTATAAGATCCCTCAAAGATGATGAGGTTAATAGGTTCGAGGTGGAAGCATAGCGATATGTGCAGCTGACGAATACTAATCGATCGAAGACTTAATCAAATTTTAAATGTTTTGTTTGGTTGAATCATATTTTACTTACTATCTAGTTTTGAATGTATAATTTCATACATTTCATTGTCTGGTGACAATGGCAAGGAGGTCACACCTGTTCCCATGCCGAACACAGAAGTTAAGCTCCTTAGCGCCGATGGTAGTCGGACTTACGTTCCGCAAGAGTAGGACGTTGCCAGGCA
>NZ_JAFCXB010000015.1:0-3852 GCF_049897865.1 Staphylococcus sp. Y174-1
ATAAAAAATCGACTCCTTAATTTTTAAGAAGTCGTCCATCCAATCGTCAAATGTAAATGTTGAAGAATAATCAAATATCGTTTAATATCTAATTATACAAAAATTACAAATAACATAATCAGTATATTTGGTATGGTCGTTCCACAAACTTTGGTCGGGGAGTGGACGACTTCTTTATTTTTATTTTGTTATTAATATAACACTATCAAAAGTCTTGGTCTATTTAGATCAAGGCTTTTTTTAGTTTATTGCATTATTCCAATTTCCTTATGGTTTGGAACCTACAGGGCTTTATGTGTTGTTGTGTTGGTGTTTCATTGGGATTAATCCCAAATCAACCCCACCCAACACGCTAATCAAGTTAGCTAACACATAGCCCATTCCAAACAATAAGTTTTCTCGGCATAATAGCGTGTTATAATATGCGATAGTACGACCAATACAAGATTGTATTTAGTTAAATAGGCTTTGAATGAGGTTTAAAACTGCTGTTATAACGTTTAGGGCGCTTATTAACAGTAGTTTTTTATCTTCCACGTCCTCTATCTTTTTTAACTTCTTCTTGTTGTTCCTGCTCTTGATATTTTTCTGGGTGCATTTCTTTATCAAACGTTAATGCTATTTTTCTATCTTTATCATTGTTTTCAGTCATACCGTTAATCAAATCAATATAATTTTTTCTACCTAAAGTTTTTTCTAACTTCTCTAATAATCTTCTTAAATAATTTATAAGGTCTTTTAGGTGTTTATTTTGAGCATGCTCTTTTTTAAAATGCCTTCTTAATTCACTTTTATCGTTTCTAAGATTTTCATTTTCTTGTTTAAGCTCATTATTTTCACTTTTAAGGTCATTTAAAGCTTTATCTGACTTAATATACTCATAATCATCTGTAATTGATTGTGCTGCTTCTATTTGCTTCTGAAAGGCATTAAAATCTTCTTGTCTTATTACAACATTTCCAGTTTCTTGTGTTTCTTTGTTAAATAAACCACCTACTGTTTTAGTTTCTTTCTCATACGGGACATTTATAGGCTTTTTAAGAGCATTTAATGACTTTTGGTACTCTCGCACCAATTTATCGTTCTTTTGCTTTATTTCGTCTGTTTTTTGGCTCTCACGCTCATATTCTTGCTTATAATATTCTGTTTTCTGTTTATACTGACTCATTTGCTCATGCTTTGCATTTGTAACTTGTCTGGATTGCCCACGTTCTAAATCATAGCCACGCTGATTAACATATTCGTTAAACCTATCTTGAAACTCTGTTAAAGCCTTTTTATTCCCTACAACTTGTTTAGCACTTAATCGACCATCATCAGTTATTGGAACTACACCATAATGCATATGTGGTGTTTTCTCGTCCATATGAACTGTTGCATATAATAAATTATCTTTACCGTATTCTTGTTCTAAAAATTCTTTAGCATGTTCAAAAAACTGCTTTGTATCTTCTGGTGTTTGATTATCAAAAAATTCTTTGTCTGATGTAATTAAACCGTCAACGTGTTTAACTGCATCCGTTCTGATTTTTCTTTTACCTGTATAATTTTGTTCTATTTTTTCATCAATCAAGTTATTAAAATTTTGGTTATATTCGTTTACCAAATCATAATTCAAATAAGTTTTACTATGGTCTATATCTTCATTTTCATAATTATTATTTTCTCTTTGAACATGTTTTTGAATACCAGTTGTATTTGTTCCAGACTTTACTTTTGAAACTCTAATAATGGAATAAGACATATAAAAATCACTCCTAAGCACAAAGGTTTCATGTGTATTTAATAGTTTAAGTCTAACATACTAGACTTATTTTGCAATAAGTCGTTAAACCGTATGCTCTGCGAGGCTAAAACCATTTTTTGTGCAAGCACAAAAAATGGACTGAACAAGTCAGTCCATAAGTTCAAAACCAAATTCAAAATCAAAATCCAGCAACCAAAAATGGTGGTTGCTATAAACTTATAAATATCATAATTACTTAAGTTTATGAAAGTTATTTTAGATTTAAATCCATTCATTTACACTATCAACTATATTTTGAAATTCACTCATAAATAATGAAACATGGTAACCATCACATACCGCATGATGAACTTGCAATGAGACTGGTAAATAGATCTTATTATTCTTACTATAAAATTTACCTATTGTAATAATTGGCAATAGGAATCTACTATTATTACCAATATTTAAATTAAATGAACTAAAATCAATCCAAGGAATCATCGAAATAGGAACTGTGTTTTCAGGTATTGGTTTTTTAGGAAACATTTCATTTTTATCTTTATATTCAAGTAAGTCACTCTTATAACTATTATAAAAAGAATTAAAACTAACATTTGATTCTGTCCAAATGTTAGAAAATTTTTCAGTTTCTTTATTAAAGACTGTATATAAAGGGTTTAATTTATCCCAATAACCCAAATTTCCCTCACTATTAATTCCTGTTCTAAATACTTTATTTTGATTTATAATATTTACAATTGTATAAATCAAAGCAGGATACAGTTCATATCCTTTATTTTTTATCATACTTTTAAGTAAAGTGATATCAAATTCTTTAGTAACACTGTAAGTTGTTTGTTGATTGAAATAATGATTAAAATATTCTTTTCTATCCCAAGTTTCCAAATTAATAATATTAAAAGTCATATATAATTTTCCTCCTAAATTTCATCTTATCTCTTTGTATTTAGGAGGAATAATCCTCTGATTTTTTCATATATTGTGTCACCTCTTAAACGTTAATTATACTAAAGTAACATTTTGTATAAAACAAAGTTACTTTACTTCCAAAATCTAAATTCACGTTGCCAAAAATCAATCTGCTTTTGCAATTGTTTTTCGTTCGCTTTTAAAGTCGATTTCATTAAATCAGTTAAATCAATTAGAGATATTTCTTTAATTAATTTTTTATATTTATTCTTAGTACGTCTTTCTAATTTTCCCCATTCTTCTTCATCATTCAACAACATAAAAACCATTGCTCTATCAGAAGTACGTTCGATAGTTTTCCAATCTGGTTGTAATATATGTAAATCATTAAAACAATCGTTCCAATAATCAACCATATCTCTTTTTAATTCAATTTCTACACGCCATAAGTGTTCAGACATAATTTTAATATCTGCATTATCTTTGCGTTCCTGTTTTTTATTATAAATTCTAATAAATCTATCACTGTCACGAACACCAAAATATTTCGTTTCTGGTTTACCGTTACGACCATAAAAAATAGTTTTCTTAACTGATTTATCAGTCATTGCATAATAATCACTTAAATCATATTCAAAATCAAAAGCTAAATCTAATCTTGTAAAACCATCGTCTTCCATGTAGTCGATAATGTTTTGTTTTAACCAAAGCATTTCTTCATGCGTAAGTTTATTTGGATTAAATTCAACACGCATATTACGTCTATCCCACGTATCTGCTTTTACTTTGTCATATTCGATATAAACTTTTTCTTGTAGAGCTTTAGCTTTAAATTTAGTTTGTAGTATATCCCAAAGTCGAATTTGTGGCTCGACACTCATAAATTCAGATAGTTTGTGAGCATTATTTTTATTAAGATTTCCAACAATAGTCATAGCGTCAAAACTTAATTTTGGTTCCGGGGTGTACATAGTATGTCGGTTTAACCGGCTATTAGAGTAGCCGGTTTTAGAAAAATTTAAATTTTCGTGTTCTGAACTTTGTTTTGACTGAATTTCTTCTGCTTTTTTACTCATAAAAAATCGACTCCTTAATTTTTAAGAAGTCGTCCATCCAATCGTCAAATGTAAATGTTGAAGAATAATCAAATATCGTTTAATATCTAATTATACAAAAATTACAAATAACATAAT
>NZ_JAFCXB010000016.1:0-3680 GCF_049897865.1 Staphylococcus sp. Y174-1
TCTCTTCAGATCTACGGATTTTCGCCATGCCACGAAATTAGCATCATGCTAGCAAGTTAAGCGAACACTGACATGATAAATTAGTGGTTAGCTATATTTTTTTACTTTGCAACAGAACCTTATTTTTCCTTAGCATTCCACCAAACAATCCGATTTAACCACTATTTTTTTCGAATTATCAAAATGCTAATTCCACTATATATTCCGAAGACCCATCCCTCGCGAACATATTGAAGGACGTGACATCCAAGATATTTGTATGGATATTAAAGACGCTTTTGATGAAAATTGCTAAATCGTAACTTTATTTAAAATGAGACTGAGACATTAATAAAATGAGCTCTAGGAATCCAATATACGGTGACCCAATCTCACTTAACGTCTAATTATAATTTATTAAATTAATCGATAAATTATAGTTAGACGTTTTTTTATCATATTTAAAATTGAGAAATTGACCTACATTTAATTTTATAAGTATCAGTTTTCTAGTATAATAAACATTAATATAAATAATTCTAGGAGATGAAAATATGCTAAATCCATTTGATTCAGCGTATCATAGTTTATGCGAAGAGATTTTAGAGCTTGGCAGACAACGTGATGATAGAACACATACAGGTACGATATCAAAATTCGGTCATCAGTTAAGATTCGATTTGTCTAAAGGCTTTCCTTTGTTAACTACTAAAAAAGTATCGTTTAAACTAATCGCTACTGAATTATTGTGGTTTATAAAAGGTGATACGAATATTCAGTACTTACTTAAATACAATAATAATATTTGGAATGAATGGGCTTTTGAAAAGTATATTCAATCAAGTGATTATAAAGGTCCAGATATGAGTAATTTTGGACATAGAGCACTCCAAGATGAAGCATTTAATGAGCTTTATAAAGAAGAAATGAAAAAGTTTAAACAACAAATTCTTAATGATGATGAATTTGCGAAAAAATATGGTGATTTAGGAAATGTTTATGGTAAGCAATGGCGTGATTGGGTAGATAAAGAAGGTAATCACTTTGATCAACTTAAAACGGTGATTCAACAAATCAAAGAAAACCCTAATTCTCGTCGACATATTGTATCGGCATGGAACCCTACCGAAATTGATACTATGGCTTTACCTCCTTGCCACACAATGTTTCAATTTTATGTTCAAGAGGGTAAGTTAAGTTGCCAACTCTATCAACGTAGTGCTGATATTTTTCTAGGCGTTCCATTCAATATTGCTAGTTATGCACTTCTAACTCATCTTATCGCTAAAGAATGCAATCTTGAAGTTGGAGAGTTTATTCACACATTTGGCGACGCTCATATTTACTCAAATCATATTGACGCTATTCAAACACAGCTATCTAGAGATGGTTTTACTCCACCGACTTTAAAGATTAATTCGGATGCATCTATTTTTGATATTAATTATGAAGATTTAGAAATAGTAAATTATGAATCTCATCCATCAATTAAAGCTCCAATAGCAGTATGATAAATTTACTAATTATATAAATATACTCAAATATAAAACCTGGAGGTAAGATCATGACTTTATCAATTCTAGTAGCACATGACCAACAACGAGTGATTGGTTACAATAACGCAGTACCTTGGCACTTACCAAACGATTTAAAACATGTAAAAAAACTTTCTACCGGTAATACTTTAGTGATGGGAAGAAGAACTTTTGAATCAATTGGTAAACCACTACCTAACAGAAGAAATGTCGTTTTAACTCACGATACTTCTTTTAACGTAGAAGGTGTGGATGTCATTCATTCAATTGATGAAATTTATGAGTTAGAAGGTCATATTTTTATATTTGGGGGACAAACACTCTTTGAAGAAATGATGGATAAGGTGGATGATATGTATATCACTGTTATTGAAGATAAACATCAAGGTGACACATTCTTCCCACCTTATACATTTGAAGAGTGGGAAATTGCTTCATCAGAAGAAGGTCAATTAGATGAAAAAAATAAAATTCCACACACCTTTTTACATCTTGTAAGAAAATAAATAAAAATAAATTATTAAGCGGAGGCAGTTATGACTAAACAAATAATTGTGACTGATTCTACATCAGATTTATCACAAGACTATTTAACACAACACAATATACATGTTGTCCCTTTGAGTTTAACTATCGACGGACAATCATATGTAGACCAAATTGATATTTCATCTAAAGATTATATTCAAAGAATAGAAGAAGATGCAGATGTTAAAACAAGTCAACCGCCCATCGGCAAGTTCATTGAAGTATATGAAAGGTTCGATTTTAGAACCATTTTCACGTGTTTGTAATTCGATTTTGCCGTCACTGTTATAATATCGTTGCTGTTTATTACCCTTTGTGTCGTCTACATATTGCTTATCTAACATTTTCAACAATTCTTCAACGTTATCTACATCAAATAATGAGCTTAAATCATGTCCATTATAGTTTAATGTCGGTTTATCTATACTACATTTGTTCATCACCATCAAGTAATATGTCAAATAAATTGTAATATCACGCCCATCACAATCGTTCAACTAAACCTGTTACGAGCTCACGCTCGTTGAACTCAAACAAGCACTGGTACTAAAGACCAGTGCTTTTTCTACGTTTAATTATTAAATATCATCGTGCATTAAAAGTTTATACAATGACTTTACATTGTTAAAAGCCATTTGATTAGTTTCGTACGAAGGTTCTCTAATATCACAAAAAGTGTACAAAGATTTCAAAATATCATTAACATAAGAATCTTCTTCAATCTCGTAGTGATTTAATGCAACTAATAGATCACTTACCGCACTACGTAAATGTGAATAAATATAAAATACACTATAATCATCATCACGATGATTATATAAGTGATCATATAAATCAGATATAACCTCAAAAATACGCGACAACTCAGTTTCAGCCATAATATCACCCTATTCCATTATACCGTTATACAATATGAATAACAAAATGCATAAAATTTTGTATATAACGTATAGTTTGAATTTTCTAAATATTCTAACGTGATGTAAAATTAATCTTAAATAGTATTATTTATACTAAAATTAAGAGGTTTGTGCCCATTTTGATTTTTGTGCCCATTTTGAATGGCACAGGTTTGACACCTAGAGCTCCAATGTATTTGGGTGTTTCTGTGCCTATTTTGGAAAACAAAAATGGCACAGATGACCCCTTGGGAGAGTAAGGTTGAAACCCGCTGTGCCCAAAAAGTAAGGTTTTTTGAAAATCCTTCATTTTTATACCATAAAAATATACAACTAAATTCATAAATATAAACATTTATAAATAAGATACAACATCTGTACTCTGACACTGGTACCAGTTCTCTATATAATATTTGAATTTTATGGTAAAAAAGTGGGAAAAATGGCACAAGTCAACGGAGAGTAAGGTTCCAGCGTCTTCAGTGGCGAGTAGTTTATTGAAAGAAATAAAGCGTGAGACTTAGAGCCTCAAGGGTTGTGCCATTTTTCCCAAAGGTTTTGGGTTTTTGGCACAATAAAAAGACCTCGGCTCAATTGCCGAAGTCTTTCAATAGTTTATTTGGTTCTGTTGCAAAGTTGAATTTATAGTATAATTTTAACAAAAAGGAGTCTTCTGTATGAACTATTTCAGATATAAACAATTTAACAAGGATGTTATCACTGTAGCCGTTGGCTACTA
>NZ_JAFCXB010000017.1:0-3608 GCF_049897865.1 Staphylococcus sp. Y174-1
TAGTAGCCAACGGCTACAGTGATAACATCCTTGTTAAATTGTTTATATCTGAAATAGTTCATACAGAAGACTCCTTTTTGTTAAAATTATACTATAAATTCAACTTTGCAACAGAACCTAATTTTTTATATTCTCTCGCCATATCAGTACTCATGAGATTTCTAACATGCTGTTTTAACCTATCGTTATCTCTCGCAGCAGTCACTAAGTTTTTATAATCACGCTCCGATATAACAACATTTTTGGTTGGTTTCTTTTCTGTTTTCATTATTTCTTTTCCCAAACCAAACATGGACTTTTCACCCGTTGGCACTTCAACACTTTTCATGTGTCGTTTCGCTGGTACTTCTAAATCTGATTTAACTTTATCGCTATAAGCAGTCCATTCATCTTTTTTAACTGCTAAATTTTTTTCTAGAAAATCAATCTCTTTTTCCAAAGTTTGTTTTTTAAATTTAGCTGTCTCAATATGTTTACGGTCAGAGCCACGTTCACCACGCTTCAACTCAAAACCCTGTTTTTTCATATGCTCGGGGAATTTATCTTGTAGCCATAACAGTTCTTGACGATTAAACACATTTTTTCCTTGCAGTTTTCCATCACGCATAGGCACAACACCTAAATGCATGTGAGGGGTTTGCTCATCATTATGAACTGTTGCATAAGCAATATTTTGCTTGCCATATCGTTCGGAAAATAATTTATAACTTTCCTCAAAAAATCGTTTTTGTTCTCCTGGATCCAGTTGCTCAAAAAAATCTCGGTCAGATGTTACTAGCAACTCATTTACAAGAACAGCATCTTTCCTCGTTTTTCTTGTACCTGTTTTTTGTGATTCAATAATTTCTTTGACACGTTCGTTGTAATCAATATTTTTATCATTTTTCAAATCATAATTTTCACGTGTTCGCTCATGGTCAATATCATCATTCGTTCTACTTTTTCGCTCTCTTTGATTATGAAATTGCATGCCTTTTAGTCCAGCTGATTTCACTTTTTGCATTCTACAAACTGCATAACTCATATGTAAATCGCTCCTTTTTAGGTGGCACAAATGTGAGGCATTTTCGCTCTTTCCGGCAACCACTTCCAAGTAAAGTATAACACACTATACTTTATATTCATAAAGTGTGTGCTCTGCGAGGCTGTCGGCAGTGCCGACCAAAACCATAAAACCTTTAAGACCTTTCTTTTTTTTACGAGAAAAAAGAAACAAAAAAACCTGCCCTCTGCCACCTCAGCAAAGGGGGGTTTTGCTCTCGTGCTCGTTTAAAAATCAGCAAGGGACAGGTAGTATTTTTTGAGAAGATCACTCAAAAAATCTCCACCTTTAAACCCTTGCCAATTTTTATTTTGTCCGTTTTGTCTAGCTTACCGAAAGCCAGACTCAGCAAGAATAAAATTTTTATTGTCTTTCGGTTTTCTAGTGTAACGGACAAAACCACTCAAAATAAAAAAGATACAAGAGAGGTCTCTCGTATCTTTTATTCAGCAATCGCGCCCGATTGCTGAACAGATTAATAATAGATTTTAGCTTTTTATTTGTTGAAAAAAGCTAATCAAATTGTTGTCGGGATCAATTACTGCAAAGTCTCGTTCATCCCACCACTGATCTTTTAATGATGTATTGGGGTGCAAAATGCCCAAAGGCTTAATATGTTGATATAATTCATCAATTCCCTCTACTTCAATGCGGCAACTAGCAGTACCAGCAATAAACGACTCCGCACCTGTACAAACCGGTGAATCATTACTACGAGAGCGCCAGCCTTCATCACTTGCCTCCCATAGATGAATCCGAACCTCATTACACATTAGAACTGCGAATCCATCTTCATGGTGAACCAAAGTGAAACCTAGTTTATCGCAATAAAAACCTATACTCTTTTTAATATCCCCGACTGGCAATGCCGGGATAGACTGTAACATTCTCACGCATAAAATCCCCTTTCATTTTCTAATGTAAATCTATTACCTTATTATTAATTCAATTCGCTCATAATTAATCCTTTTTCTTATTACGCAAAATGGCCCGATTTAAGCACACCCTTTATTCCGTTAATGCGCCATGACAGCCATGATAATTACTAATACTAGGAGAAGTTAATAAATACGTAACCAACATGATTAACAATTATTAGAGGTCATCGTTCAAAATGGTATGCGTTTTGACACATCCACTATATATCCGTGTCGTTCTGTCCACTCCTGAATCCCATTCCAGAAATTCTCTAGCGATTCCAGAAGTTTCTCAGAGTCGGAAAGTTGACCAGACATTACGAACTGGCACAGATGGTCATAACCTGAAGGAAGATCTGATTGCTTAACTGCTTCAGTTAAGACCGAAGCGCTCGTCGTATAACAGATGCGATGATGCAGACCAATCAACATGGCACCTGCCATTGCTACCTGTACAGTCAAGGATGGTAGAAATGTTGTCGGTCCTTGCACACGAATATTACGCCATTTGCCTGCATATTCAAACAGCTCTTCTACGATAAGGGCACAAATCGCATCGTGGAACGTTTGGGCTTCTACCGATTTAGCAGTTTGATACACTTTCTCTAAGTATCCACCTGAATCATAAATCGGCAAAATAGAGAAAAATTGACCATGTGTAAGCGGCCAATCTGATTCCACCTGAGATGCATAATCTAGTAGAATCTCTTCGCTATCAAAATTCACTTCCACCTTCCACTCACCGGTTGTCCATTCATGGCTGAACTCTGCTTCCTCTGTTGACATGACACACATCATCTCAATATCCGAATAGGGCCCATCAGTCTGACGACCAAGAGAGCCATAAACACCAATAGCCTTAACATCATCCCCATATTTATCCAATATTCGTTCCTTAATTTCATGAACAATCTTCATTCTTTCTTCTCTAGTCATTATTATTGGTCCATTCACTATTCTCATTCCCTTTTCAGATAATTTTAGATTTGCTTTTCTAAATAAGAATATTTGGAGAGCACCGTTCTTATTCAGCTATTAATAACTCGTCTTCCTAAGCATCCTTCAATCCTTTTAATAACAATTATAGCATCTAATCTTCAACAAACTGGCCCGTTTGTTGAACTACTCTTTAATAAAATAATTTTTCCGTTCCCAATTCCACATTGCAATAATAGAAAATCCATCTTCATCGGCTTTTTCGTCATCATCTGTATGAATCAAATCGCCTTCTTCTGTGTCATCAAGGTTTAATTTTTTATGTATTTCTTTTAACAAACCACCATAGGAGATTAACCTTTTACGGTGTAAACCTTCCTCCAAATCAGACAAACGTTTCAAATTCTTTTCTTCATCATCGGTCATAAAATCCGTATCCTTTACAGGATATTTTGCAGTTTCGTCAATTGCCGATTGTATATCCGATTTATATTTATTTTTCGGTCGAATCATTTGAACTTTTACATTTGGATCATAGTCTAATTTCATTGCCTTTTTCCAAAATTGAATCCATTGTTTTTGATTCACGTAGTTTGGTTCTGTTGCAAAGTAAAAAAATATAGCTAACCACTAATTTATCATGTCAGTGTTCGCTTAACTTGCTAGCATGATGCTAATTTCGTGGCATGGCGAAAATCCGTAGATCTGAAGAG
>NZ_JAFCXB010000018.1:0-3293 GCF_049897865.1 Staphylococcus sp. Y174-1
AGTAGCCAACGGCTACAGTGATAACATCCTTGTTAAATTGTTTATATCTGAAATAGTTCATACAGAAGACTCCTTTTTGTTAAAATTATACTATAAATTCAACTTTGCAACAGAACCATATTAAAACTGATGAAGATTATCAAGGTTATCAATACGCTTTAGAATACGGTTTACCCGCCTTTAAAGTATTACGTGAACATAAACTAACAAAACCCGAACTTGCTGATTATAAGCGTAAATATGACCAGTATCGCATACGTCAGTTTTTAACTTATCTATTATGTTTTGAAGGTCGATACGATAATGATAATTTCTTTTTCCATTTTGGCTTTGGTCGTAAGGATTATGTGGATTTAATCCAAGTTGTGTATGGTATTGATTGTTTACAGCAATGGAAGTCTATACAAAAACGAGGTGTTAAAGGCTATGATTATTTAAGTGCTATAAAAGTTCTAGGGGATCTTGAGGAATATTATTTAAGATTACATGCACAACCTTTAGAGTTTGAAGATTAAACGTAAAAAAAGAGGTGACTATGTACAGTCACCTCTTTTTTGAGTTCAACGACATTTGGAAAATGTCGTAACGGTTAAGCGTTCAATCTGTAAGCATAACGCTCCATATAACAGCATACAAAGTAGTGCATCAATTCATCAGCATCTAATGCCACCATCGTTAATTCTGCACCGCATGGTTTTGTATAGCGGGCATAGTGGTATAAATCGTCAAATAATTCTTTCTTAGCCTGTTTATCGCTCATATTAAATACCTCGTGTACATTAAGACCGTTTTCTTCTAATCGCTTTGTAATCACGCCGAAAACGAATGTGTTCATGTGAAATCCCTCCATCATTTTTAATATTCACATGTACACTAAAAAAAGCCGATACATCGGCTTTTTATTTTTGGTTTAATTTATTTCTATATAAGTATGTTTCAACTAATATAACTGTCATCTTATTTGTTAAATTTGAAATTACTATTGAATATTATTTTCTCATTTACTATTGTAAGGCTTGAAAAATAAAGAACTTAGACTAAAAATACTAAAAAGAAGGAATGAAAACTTATACCCTATTAAATCTATAGAAAAACCAGATATACTTGAACCCACTAATTGTCCTATAGCAAGTACTAAAAACGGTATACCAATTCCTATAGAATGATCTTTAGAAAATATTTTAATACCCCACAAGATATAAATACCAGTCAATAATACATAGCTACTTCCAAATAGAATCGCTGATATATCTGTTAAAATAATATTAGATGGTTGTATGGTGATGAGTAACATTGATAATGTAGTCATGATAACAATTATTAAATATGTTTTTTTAATTCCAAGTTTTTCTTCTATGCTACTTGAAAATCCACCTATAATGCCTGAAATACCAACTATCATCCAAAATATTATTGATATATTATGTGTATTAAATTGATCTACATAAGATTTTGAAAATGTCCAATATATTGATGAAGCTAATCCCAAAATAAAGGAACTTATAATGATTTTCCAACCTAGTTTAAAAATGGATGATAATTCATAATGTTTTGTGTTCGTTATAGTTGGTTGTGATTTTGGTATCAAAATAAGATTTGCAATAAGTATTCCAATGCCTATAATAATAAAAATTACATAAATACTTCTCCAATCATTTCCCATTAAGAATGATAAAGGTCCCGAAATTAGAATACCAAACCCTGTCCCTGCATTAATCCATGTGTTTGATTTACTTTTCTCATCAGACTTTAAATTAAAATTGACAATATTTCCTAATGCTGGAGACGCCAATCCTGTACTTGTACCCGCTATAAAAACACCAATAGCTAATATAATTGGATTATTTGATATAACAATCAGTAGCATACCAATGACTGCTGCTAATCCAGAAAGCGTAAGGAATTTTTTAGAATCAATCCTACTAGCGTATATTGAAGATATAACAATAGCGATACAATAAGCCAAATATGAAGAAGAACTAATGAAACCTACAGTAGTACTACTTATATTTAAGTCTTTACTAATTGGTGGTATTAATAACCCGAATCCAAATCTAGCAATTCCATATGTCAAAGCTATCATGAGTAAACCAATTACTGTGATCTTTTTATACATCTTTAATCACATCTTTCATTAGTTTTAAGGTCGTTTTTCTGACTATATCTATTCCAATATATTCAGCCATTGAAGTACTACCTTCCAAAACCATCATAATTTTAAAAGACATTTCCTCATTTTTTAAAATGTCATTTAATTTATTTAATAAATTAATCTTATGTTGTTTTACAATTTTAGTAATTTCTTCATTTTTATTTTGATATTCCTCATTTGCTTTTAAAAAAAGACAACCATTTGAATGATAATTCTCTAACCAATTCAAATGTCTTACAACAATATTTTCTATTGATAAATCTTCGTTATCAAATAGATAGCTAAAATATAAAATCTCTCTTCGTAATAACACAGATTCAATTAATTTTTCTTTAGACTTAAAATTTCTATATAGCGTCATAGTAGCAACATTAGCATGTTCTACTATTTGATCGATGCCCGTCGCATTATAACCTTGCTTATTGAATAATTCAGTCGCTGACAAAATCAACTGATCTTTTTTCTTTATTGTTTTCATATGCTCCTCCAAAAAAAGATAGTGAACGTTCTCTTTCGAATTTTACTGTACATTTATATAGAAGTAAAGTATCAAATATAAATGTTATCTTTAAACCAAGGTCAAAAGATTACATTTAATTGTTGCATTAAGTCTTGTTACTTTACTCGATATATGAGAATAATTTTACCCAATAAATGAGAAAGCGCAGTACACTCACTATATAAGTACTGCGCTTTAAGATTGGCTAATAAGCTATTATTGCTAATATGAAATTTCATTAGTTGATACTTTTTGAAAACCCATAAGATTTACTTTCAAACCCATTAGCTTTATAAAACTTATGTGCATTTTCTCTTTCTGTTCTAATTCCACTATTCAATGTAATTACTTTACAGTTTAACTTGTCAGCTAACTTTTCAGATTCCTTTAACAATAATGAACCGAATCCATTTGGTTCTGTTGCAAAGTCAGAAAAAATATAACTAATTATCATTTTAACATGGTAGTATTCCCTTAACTGGCCAACATGTGATTAATTTCGTAGCACGGCGAAAATCCGTAAATCTGAAGAGACCTACGGTTCTTTTTATATAGACCATAAATACATTCAATACCTTTGAGTGTATTCTTTGCCGTATTGACGCTTTGATATCTCGTCTTTCTCACTTTAATATGACGGTG
>NZ_JAFCXB010000019.1:0-2634 GCF_049897865.1 Staphylococcus sp. Y174-1
AACTAAACTTGCAGACGAATGTCGGCATAGCGTGAGCTATTAAGCCGACCATTCGACAAGTTTTGGGATTGTTAAGGGTTCCGAGGCTCAACGTCAATAAAGCAATTGGAATAAAGCAATTATGTTATTGATTTTAAATTTTTTATATCAAAATGGTCTGTTTCTGTTAAATCATAACCAGAATGAAAAAGAAGTTGAGCTTCTTTTGAAATACATGGTATTTTTCGATCTTTGTAATTAGTTTCTGAAAACCAGTCATTTTGGAAAACATAATTACCACCTTCTGGGTTTGCTTGGGTAATTGATCCATCATCATTTAGATTTATAGGATGAATATCTAAATACCCATATTCTTCATGCTTAAGTTCCATACGTGAAGGCATCCAATCAACTTCTATTTTGTATCCTATATCTTCTAATTTTTGTATAACTTTTTGAGTGTGTTGAGCGTCAAAATCTATATCTATATCTCTGTGTTCTCTTTGTTGTTTTCCAGTTAATACATCTACCCCCCAGCCACCATCTAACCAATAAGTTACTTTCATGTGTTCAAATAAATCTAAAATATAAAATAATTCTTTTTCTGTTACATTATTATTTTTCATTTTATCCCTCCTAACTTGGGAATTTGAAACGAGTTGAAAACGAGTTTCTTCTTGTCTTGATACTATATAGAAATAACGTTCTTTTTTAAAAATATGATTTATCGTTGATGTGACAGTGTTTTTATGTATTTTTGTGGTTGAAAAGAAAATTTGACATGAAAACACCCCAGTTATATTATTAAGGTGTCGAATCTTAAATAAAACTGGGGGATTTTTATATGCAATATAATACTACTAAATATATTGACGAAAATCAAGATAACGAAACATTAAAAGATATGACGAAAAGTGGGAAGCAACGCCCATGGAGAGAAAAGAAAATTGATAATGTAAGTTACGCAGATATACTGGAAATTTTAAAAATTAAAAAGGCTTTTAACGTAAAACAATGTGGTAACGTCTTAGAATTCAAGCCAACTGATGAAGGTTATTTGAAGTTACATAAGACATGGTTTTGTAAGTCAAAATTATGCCCAGTTTGTAATTGGAGGCGTGCTATGAAAAATAGTTATCAAGCTCAAAAAGTGATTGAAGAAGTAGTAAAAGAAAAGCCTAAAGCTCGGTGGTTATTTCTTACTCTATCGACACGAAATGCGATAGATGGGGATACTTTAGAACGAAGTTTAAAGCATTTAACTGAATCTTTTAGAAGATTATTTAAATATAAAAAAGTTAGTAAAAATTTAATTGGTTTTATGCGTTCAACAGAAGTTACAGTTAATAAAAATGATGGCAGTTATAATCAACATATGCATGTTTTGTTGTGTGTTGAAAATAGTTATTTTAAGAATAAAGCTAATTATATAACTCAAGAAGAATGGGTTAATTTATGGCAAAAAGCATTACAAGTAAATTATCGACCGGTAGCAAATATTAAAGCGATCAAACCAAATCAAAAAGGCGATAAAGATATTCAAGCAGCTATTAAAGAAACCTCTAAATATTCGGTTAAGTCATCTGATTTTTTAACTGATGATGATGAAAGAAATCAAGAAATCGTGAATGATTTAGAAAAAGGTTTATACCGAAAGCGTATGTTGAGTTATGGTGGATTACTTAAACAAAAACATAAGATTTTAAATTTAGATGATGCCGAAGATGGCAATTTGATTAATACAAGTGACGAAGATAAAACAACAGACGAAGAAGAAAAAGCACATTCGATTACGGCAATTTGGAATTTTGAAAAACAAAATTATTATTTAAAAAATTTGAAACGTTAGCTTAAAAGCTAGCGTTTTTTTATGTATTTTTGCCCCTGCGGGAACTATAGCGTTCAACCGGCATGGTTGACCACTTTACATGCCAACTTTTAAGTTTGCATGTAAATGGGCAGTGTCTTAAAAAATCAACACTGGATTTGCTCAAATTTTTGCTTTTGGAAATAGCATATATTTATTTGGCTCATATTCGCGTTTTAAGAGCTTATATAAGTTTTTAGGCATAAAACTATATGAATTACCCCTAAATCTTTAAAATGCCCCCTTAAAATTCAAAATAAAGGTATTTAAAATTTTAAAAATAAAAAAGCTACTAGCAAAAAACTAGTAGCTTAAATCTTAGTTAAATTTTGATGTAGTATTAATTTTTATATTTACGCTACAACGTCGATTCAAATTCGTGCAGTATTAATTTTTGTATCTGCGCCACAACGCCGATTACTAATAATGCAGTATTAATTTTTATATCTGTGCTACAACACCGATTACTTAAAACTAAGATAAAAAATCGACGAAGGTCGATAATGGTTTTGCACACGTCGATTTATCCGACGTATAAGTGCGCCCTTACGGGATTTAACTAGATTGTAACGATGAATTTTGGACTTGTAAAGCAATAACAATTGGGTTTACCAGGTCTACTAAGTAGACAAAAAAGAACACGCATTTATGCCGAGAAAATTTATTGAAGTTGAGAAGAACCCTTAACTAAACTTGCAGACGAATGTCGGCATAGCGTGAGCTATTAAGCCGACCATTCGACAAGTTTTGGGATTGTTAAGGGTTCCGAGGCTCAACGTCAATAAAGC
>NZ_JAFCXB010000020.1:0-2242 GCF_049897865.1 Staphylococcus sp. Y174-1
GAAGGTGTAACGTATGATCCAGAAACAAGCACAATTAGTGGAAGTCCAACAGAAGTAGGAGAATATCCAGTAACAGTTGTGACAACAGATGCGAATGGTAATAAGACAGAAACAACATTCACGATTACAGTAACGGATAAAACAGCACCAACGGTGGAAAATATTCCAGATCAAGAAAAAGAAGTAAACACACCGATTGATTCAATCACAATTCAAAGTGAAGATAACAGTGGCAAACCTGTTACTAATGAGGTAAGTGGTTTACCAGAAGGTGTCACTTTCGATCCAGAAACAAACACAATCAATGGTAGTCCAAGTGAAGTGGGTGAGTATCCAGTAACAGTTGTGACAACGGATGCGAATGGTAATAAGACAGAAACAACATTCACGATTACAGTAACGGATAAAACAGCACCAACGGTGGAAGCAATTCCAGATCAAGAAAAAGAAGTAAACACACCGATTGATTCAATCACAATTCAAAGTGAAGATAACAGTGGCAAACCTGTTACTAATGAGGTAAGTGGCTTACCAGAAGGTGTAACGTATGATCCAGAAACAAGCACAATTAGTGGAAGTCCAACAGAAGTAGGAGAATATCCAGTAACAGTTGTGACAACGGATGTGAATGGTAATAAGACAGAAACAACATTTACGATTACAGTGACAGATACAACAGCACCAACGGTGGAAAATATTCCAGATCAAGAAAAAGAAGTAAACACACCGATTGATTCAATCACAATTCAAAGTGAAGATAACAGTGGCAAACCTGTTACTAATGAGGTAAGTGGTTTACCAGAAGGTGTAACTTTCGATCCAGAAACAAACACAATCAATGGTAGTCCAAGTGAAGTGGGTGAGTATCCAGTAACAGTTGTGACAACGGATGTGAATGGTAATAAGACAGAAACAACATTTACGATTACAGTGACAGATACAACAGCACCAACGGTGGAAAATATTCCAGATCAAGAAAAAGAAGTAAACACACCGATTGATTCAATCACAATTCAAAGTGAAGATAACAGTGGCAAACCTGTTACTAATGAGGTAAGTGGTTTACCAGAAGGTGTAACTTTCGATCCAGAAACAAACACAATCAATGGTAGTCCAAGTGAAGTGGGTGAGTATCCAGTAACAGTTGTGACAACAGATGCGAATGGTAATAAGAGAGAAACAACATTTACGATTACAGTGACACCGAAAGGTTCAGGCAAACTAGGCATGCCGAGTGAGTCAGGTGCGTCAAACGAATCACATAATCTTAATACACAGGAAGAAAATAGTAATCATAATGTTCAGGATAATGCATCTAACCAAGATAAGAAAACATCAAATAATAAAAAACAAGCCTTGCCAAAAACTGGTAAAAATGAAAATAATAATGCTACATTATTAGGTAGTATTTTAGCAGCTATTGCAGGGATATTATTATTAGGAAGAAGAAAGAAAAAACAATAACATGCATTCTATCTTTTTATTAGAGCAAAGATTTGAGCATTAAAAAGCTAGATCATATCAATATTGATATGATCTAGCTTCAAAACGTAAACAAACCTTAGATATAAGTTCGTCTAAGGTTTGTTTATTTATTATATGTTGGTTAATTTTATTAAATAATTGTTGTCTTTTATCAATTACATGGGTATTTTTTAAGATTCATGTTAGTATAAATTAGTGTGGTATCTACAAAAACTTTAAATTAACAATAAAACTGTATTTTAAAAAGTTACTTATAAGGGAAAACAATATAATGGATGTGTTACAAAAAGTTCTAACCTTATTATTATTTCTTAGTGGTTACATCGTTGTTCTATTTATGAACTGGCTACGCAAATGCAATGATAAATAGGCGACTAGCCATACTAAAAAATCCTCTCACTACTGACATAGTGAGAGGATTTTTTGATGCATACGTGCACAATATCTTTGTTAATTGCGTTATAATATTATATTGGATAGGAACGCAAAAATTGCTAAAGGGTATTTGAAAAAATATGAATAAATATATACTTTGTATATAGTTGTTTTGGTTCTGTTGCAAAGTTGAATTTATAGTATAATTTTAACAAAAAGGAGTCTTCTGTATGAACTATTTCAGATATAAACAATTTAACAAAGATGTTATCACTGTAGCCGTTGGCTACTATCTAAGATATGCATTGAGTTATCGTGATATATCTGAAATATTAAGGGAACGTGGTGTAAACGTTCATCATTCAACGGTCTACCGTTGGGT
>NZ_JAFCXB010000021.1:0-808 GCF_049897865.1 Staphylococcus sp. Y174-1
TCTCTTCAGATCTACGGATTTTCGCCATGCCACGAAATTAGCATCATGCTAGCAAGTTAAGCGAACACTGACATGATAAATTAGTGGTTAGCTATATTTTTTACTTTGCAACAGAACCTTTTTAATTGTATCTAGAAAATCATCTCCCCAACTAAAAATTGAAGAAACTACTTTATCAAGGTGTAATCCTAATTCACTAAATTTACATTTTACTTTAGGGGACTACTGGGGAGACAATTCTTTCAATGATTTTGTTTTGCTCTAATTTTTGAAGTTTTTTAATAAAATACGCTGAGTAGTTTATTTTATAATTCACTTAATCTTAAACGATTAATTTGCAAAAGATAGAAGATAAAAGTGATTTTCATCTTCTACCAATTATAGAAAAGCTAAATATTGGGGTATATAAAATTCTTTATTATTATATTTAATTAACAACACAACGTCTTTAATTTATATAGTGACAAAAATGTCAGTATTGTTATTTGTCGCAAATAATACCATAATGAATAATATAATATATAGGAGGTAGTAACATATGGAATTACAATTAGCAATTGATTTATTAAATAAAGAGGATGCTGCAGAATTAGCAAATAAAGTTAAAGATTATGTAGATATTGTAGAAATTGGAACACCAATTGTTATAAATGAAGGATTACCAGCTGTACAACATTTAAATGATAATATTGATGGTGTAAAAGTATTAGCAGATTTAAAAATTATGGATGCTGCCGATTACGAAGTAAGCCAAGCAGTTAAATTTGGTGCAGACATAGTAACAATTTTAGGCGTTGCAGAAGATGCA
>NZ_JAFCXB010000022.1:0-780 GCF_049897865.1 Staphylococcus sp. Y174-1
TCTCTTCAGATCTACGGATTTTCGCCATGCCACGAAATTAGCATCATGCTAGCAAGTTAAGCGAACACTGACATGATAAATTAGTGGTTAGCTATATTTTTTACTTTGCAACAGAACCACTTTATTTAGGAAGCTTGGAAGCAAGGACGTCAATATTTTCAATCACTGGTGGCTCTGCGAAAAGTTCAGGAGATTTCTCCGTCAATGCCGCAGCCACTTGACCAGAAAGGTGTGCTTGACGACCTGTGTCGTCCGGGAATGCGTCAAAGATGCCGAATGTCGTAGGTCCAAGTCGGATCGCAAACCATGCGATCGTTTCTGACTCCTCCTGAACCACAGGTAGGGCCCCACGTAGGAAGCTTTCAACTTCCTCTTCTTTTCCGGGTTTTGCTTCAAGTCGAACCAATAGCGCTACATTAACCATTTTTCTATCTCCTCCTCAAATTAGAAACTTCATCCATTAATATATCACATAACATTTTTTGTGACCAATTTAGAAGTTGCCTTTTCTCCAAAAGATATCGTCCGTGCGTATCAAAAAAGAGGGACGATGGAGAACTATATCAAGGAGGCCAAGAATGGTTTCAAATTCGATCAAATGAATAGTCATTTTTTTCAAGTGAACGAGGTAAGAATGATGTTGAGTCTTCTAGCTTATAACTGGTTCTGTTGCAAAGTTGAATTTATAGTATAATTTTAACAAAAAGGAGTCTTCTGTATGAACTATTTCAGATATAAACAATTTAACAAGGATGTTATCACTGTAGCCGTTGGCTACTA
>NZ_JAFCXB010000023.1:0-581 GCF_049897865.1 Staphylococcus sp. Y174-1
GCAGAATTTGTGGCCATTAATCAAAACACAGTTGTTAAAAAACCTGAATCATTATCTTTTGAAGAAGGTGCGACAATTCCAATTAATGGTTTGACTGTCTATCAAGCGTTAATAAAATATGGTGAAATGCAACACGGCGATAAAGTATTAATACATAGTGGCGCAGGTGCAGTAGGTATATTTGGCATTCAATTAGCTAAAGCTAAAGGTGCCTATGTAGCAACTACTGCAAGTACACACAACCATGAATTTTTAAAATCAATTGGGGCAGATGTTACCATTGACTACAATACAGAACGTTTTGAAGATTATGTACATGATTATGACATCGTCCTTGATACACAAGCAGGAGAAACACTTGAACGTAGTTATGATGTATTGAAACCTGGAGGCAGACTAATATCTATACGCGGACAAGTTAATAAAAAGAAAGCAGAAAGTAAGGGAATTACAGCATATTTCAGGTTCTGTTGCAAAGTTGAATTTATAGTATAATTTTAACAAAAAGGAGTCTTCTGTATGAACTATTTCAGATATAAACAATTTAACAAGGATGTTATCACTGTAGCCGTTGGCTACTA